>NZ_MPKW01000027.1 GCF_009729415.1 Mycolicibacterium sp. CBMA 234 | reverse complement strand
CCCCCAAACCCCCCCCCCCCCGCCCGCCTCACCCATAAGGAGTCGTCATGCGTCTGTCCACTCGTAACCAGCTGACCGGAACCATCACCGAAGTGAACCTCGGCACCGTGATGGCCACCGTCAAGATCCGGCTCGACGGCGGCGATCAGGTTGTCACCTCGTCCATCACCAAAGACGCCGCGACCGACCTCGGCTTGGCCACCGGTCAGCCCGCCACGGTGTTCATCAAGTCCACTGAGGTGGCGATCGGCGTCGAGTAGTCGATTTCGCCGCCGCTCGTCGGCGGGTTCTCGATCATCACGTCGGCCTCCCAACTTTCGCCAACCGGAACGGGCAGTGGCTGAACCTACGAGAAGCGCAATATCTGGTGCGGCTGGGCGCGGTAGTGCGCTTCTGAGCGACGCTCTCGATGCGTCCGCCGTGGTGGGCGATCACCCGGGGGTCCATGATTCGGTGCCACAACGGTGGAATCAGCGCGATGACCAGCATCGTTCCGTACCCACCGGGCAGTTCGGGGGCAGCGTCCGTGGTGCGAAGTGTTTGGTAGCGGCGCTGGGGATTCGCGTGGTGATCGGAGTGCCGCTGTAGATGAAAGAGAAAGACGTTGGCGACGAGCGTGTTGCTGTTCCAGCTATGACGCGGCGCCACCGGCTCATAGCCACCATCGGCTCGTCTCTGCCGGGACAGTCCGTAGTGCTCGATGTAGTTGATGGTCTCCAAGAGGCACCCTCCGATGGCCGCCTGACCGCACAGCCACGGCAGCACCGTGGCGCCGAACCAGACGATCAGGACGGCATAGAGGACGATACTGAGCGCCCAGGCGTTCAGTATATTGTTGTCCGCCAACCAGATTGGGCGGCCAAGCCGCTTGAGCCTGAGGACTTCAAATTGCCATGCTGACCGGACACCGCCGAGGACCGACCATGGGATGAACTGGTAGAGGCTCTGGCCCAACCGCGCCGTGGCCGGATCCTGCGGTGTCGCGACACGGAGGTGATGGCCGTGGTTATGTTCAACATAGAAGTGCCCGTAGGTGGTTTGAGCCAGCGCGATCTTGGCCAGACGTTTCTCTAGTCGGCTGCGTTTGTGTCCTAGTTCGTGCGCGGCATTGATAGCGATCGCACCGACGATGCCAATCGTGGTCATCAAGCCGGCCTTATCGGCCCACGACATCTGTACCCACCCACCGCCACTGAGCAACCAGCAGCTGAACACCAGGGACAGGTACTGTCCGGGCAGATATGCGTAGGTCGCCCAGCGGTACCAGCGGTCGCGATCCAGGTCGACGTACGCCGCGTCGGGTGGGTTGCGCTCATCCGTCCCGACCAGATGGTCAAGCGCGGGCATCACCGCGAACGTCAAGACCGGTCCTATCCACCACCACACCCCAGATCCGCTGACTGCCACCAACATCCAGGCCAGCGGCACCATGCCCGGAATGCTCGCGGCCAGCAGCCACAGATACCGTTTCGGATCGGTCCAAGACGGTGACGCTGCCCCCGTCCGCGGTTGAGTGCTGGTCGATTCGGTGCTCATTGCCATGATTTCCCCCCCCCACAGCGTTTAGAGAAATGCCGTCAGTGCCGCGCGTACACGATCGACCGCCAAACGCCGGCCGATCGGGTATTCCCTTCCGTGCCAAGGATTCGTGGCAGCACGCCACGCAGCTTCGACTTTCGCGGCAAGGGCGGGCGGCTAGTGTCCACACCAGTGGGGACGTGTTTGGCAAGGAACGCGAGTTGGTCGGTGATGACTTCCTCGAACTCGTCACCGAGATAGATGTCAAAGTGCCCGGCGGGATACAGGCGCACCTCACCCCGGGGCGCTTTGGCTGCCTGTTGACGTGCGGACTTGGCGGGGGCGACGGTGTCGGATTCGCAGATTGCGAACAAGATTGGGCATGCCACCTTGGCGACCTGTCGTCCCGGCGCGTATCGGATGACGTCGAAGGCAGTACGCGCACTGACACGGTTGTCGAATGGGCTGTCGGGCGCGGAAGCGCGCAGCGCGTCGAGACCGAATACCGCGTCCGGTGCCGTCATGAGGGCGACGGTGCCCGGGTCGCCGGCGAGCGGTACGTAGACCGGCGCCTTTCTGAGCATCGATCCGATCGCGTCTTGGATGGCGACGCCGATCAAGCGCACGTTGGTCAGCGTGTCGATCGCCATGGCCGATGCGATGCCGTCGGTGAACGGGCATTGCGCGATCGCGGCGGCAAGCTCATGGTCGCGAGACGCCATCGTGATCGCGTGCCCACCGCCGAAGGAGGTGCCCCAAACGACGACGCGGGCGGGATCTAATTCTGGGCGGCTGCGCGCGTAAGCGATTGCAGCAGTCCAATCTTCGAGCTGCCGGTCGACCGACAACAGTTGCCGCGGCTGGCCTTCACTTCCCCCGAAGTGCCGGTAGTCGAAAACGAGACATCCGTACCCTGCAGCGGCAAATCGCTCGGCGTACGCGTCCAAGCGGAACTCTTTCGTGCCGCCCACTCCGTGGGCCATGACGACGACCGGTACCCGGCCGTCGGCCGCACTGTCAGGTAGGTAGAGCCATGCTTCGCAGCGGAGCTTGCCGCTGGGGAAGTGCACCGTGTCGCGGGTCATGACTGGCCGTACCTGTGAAAGTCGATACGGGTACCGTCGACCCAGGCGGGGTTACCGGTTGACAGCGGTGAGTCCTGCAGGGCTGCAAGGTCTTCACCGAAGGCCGCGAACACGTCCTGGTTTCCCTTCTGCAGTCCAGCTGCCAAAAAGTGCGCGAGCTCGAGGTCGAGGCTCTTCTCAATGGGTTCGCTGGTCGCAAAGTAGGTGAGCTGCTTGATGGCCTGAACCGCGACCGACGAGCGGCGAGCAAGGCGGGCTGCGGTTTTCTGCGCGTGCGCGACAAGATCGCCGTCCGGGATGACCGCATTGACGATGCCGAGTTCGAGCGCTTGCTGGGCAGTGATCGGCGTGCCCTCAAGCATGTGTTCGAGCGCCCGCGCGGTGCCGATCATCCGCGGCAGCCGCTGCGTTCCGCCCCCACCTGGGATAAGGCCGGCCAGGATCTCGATCTGGCCGAGCCCGATGCCCGGGGCATCCGATACGAATCGCAGATCGCAGGCCAACGCGATCTCGTGACCGCCGCCTGTCGTGGTGCCATTGATCGCCGCGATGTAGATCACGCTGGACCGATTCATCCGCAGGATCGTCTCGCGCCAGCGATAACCCCACGCCATCGCGTTCGCGAACGCACTACCGGCCCGATCCGTCGCACCCAGCGCCCTCGGCGTGCGCAGCAACGTCCGGGTCAGCTTCCAGATCGGCTGCAGCACCTTTGCCGGCATCGACGGAAGCGGTTCGGTAAACGCATCACCCAGCGCAGCCGGGTCCGCGTGCGTCAGGAATTTGCCGTCGACACCTCCGGTGAGGATGACCGCGCGTACCGAGGCATCCTCATCCGCCGCAGCCGTCAGCCGGTCAAGGTCACGCACGAAATCGATCGTCGCGAAATGGAATGGCGGACTTGAGAACCTCGCCGTCACCACGGCGCCCTCCTGCTCGATGGTCAAGGTGTCGAGTTTGAGGTCGGCTGCTCTGGTCATGGTGCGCTTTCTTTCTGCGAAGAGATGGTCTGCCAGCGGTCGCAATGTGGATTTCACCAGCAGAAATTATGGTATGGTCCATACCATAATTGATTCATCGCAGTCTGGCCACCCAGGCGTGCACCGACTACTCAAGACGGGACTCGCATGACCTACGAACTCACTGCCCGCCGGACGTTGGAGTCGTCCCCCGAGGCGCTGATAAGCACGCTCACCGATTCCACACAGTTCGCGAAAGTCGCTGGCATTGCGCACATTGACGTCATACGAGCCGGAGAGGACGGCCCGCTGTCCCGCGGAACCATCCGCAAGGTCTTTCTGCCTGGCGGCCTCTGGCTCGTCGAGCGCTACGTCGAAGTCACGCTGACCAGGTTCGACTACGTCATTGTCGACAGCAGCCCCGATTTCACGCATGAGGGCGGGTCCATGGTCTTCACGCCCACAGCCGACGGGAAAACCGATGGCGTGGTGGTGACCAAGTATCGGCTCAATCTGCGGTACGGCCCCACATTCGCGGAACGTGCCCTGGCACCGCTGCTACGGGCCACCTTTTCCACCGTCCTCGGCGGGCTTGATCGGGTAGCCAAGCAGGCGGCCGGTCATGCGACTGACGTCTAGCCAAACGCCCCGCGAGGGGCAGGAATCACCGACCGGTAGGGCTTCCTCGTACGCTTGGTGCACCGCCGGAGGGCGTTGACTAGGGATTGCGAGAAGGAAGGCCCTCAGTGGGAGAACGCACCGATACCAGGCAGAAGATGCTCGCGGCGGCCATGCAACTACTGAGTGAACGCGGTACAGCCGGCACCACTGTTGACGCCGTCCTGGCACGTAGCAACGCCCCGAAGGGTTCGGTGTACTACCACTTCCCCGGCGGCCGCGCGGAGATGGTCGCCGAGTCACTGCGACTCTCCGGCGATGCGATTGCCGCCGTAATCGACGAGGCCGCCACTCGCGGGTCACGACAGGCGCTGAAGCAGTTCGGCGAGTTCTGGCAGGCGGGACTCCAGAGCTCAGATTTCCAGTACAGCTGTCCCGTAGTTTCGGTCGCGATGGGCGCGCCCGACGACAACGACCTGCAGCTATCGGTGCGCCAAATTTTCACGCGATGGCATACCGCGATAACCGGCGCCCTGTCCCGCGACGGTCTCGATCGGTCAACGGCCGAGGGTCTCGCGACCATGGTCATCGCGTCGATCGAGGGTGCCGTGATTCTCTGCCGATCCCAACGATCCACCACACCGCTCGAGCAGACCGTGGCTCAACTCGACGCCCACCTCGCGAACGTCATGGCGGCCAATCCCTAGCTCATTCGCTGTCGACCGGCCTGCCAGCGAGCGATCTCCCTGCCAATGTCAGTGCATGGCGGTTCGTCGTAGAACCACTCGCGGCCAATACGGTGCCAGTTGTTGCTGGCATGCAAGTGCCCCAATGTGCCGAAGGTCAGAAAGTCCGCACGCCGGGAGAACGCATGCTCGGGCGGCATCATCTGCCGCCTCATCCCGGCGAACTGAGCCTGTCGCGGATCCAAAGCCGAAAGAACTGCGCCAGTTGCCAATTCGGGGGTGAGACTGACTTCCTCATCGATCAGGTGCCATTCACTCGCCGCCCTGACGTACTCGAGACAATCTTCGGGGGTCACCTCGGACTCAGCGTCCACGACGCCACGGCCGACCATCAGCTGATACAAATCTTGCTCCCGGCACTCAGCGGCGGCCAGGATGCATTCCTTTTCGAAGGCGACATTCGCCGCGTCCATCCGGTTGTAGAGACCGAAGTCGATGAATCCGACCCGACCATCGCGCGCCAGCAGAATGTTGCCCGGATGCGGATCGCCGCAGAACTCATTGAGAGTGAACAGCGACCCGATGTAGAAGCGGTAGATCAGTTCACCGATCCGGTTGCGCTCGGTATTAGGCAACGCCCGCATGTGCTCAAACCCGGCACCGTCGAGGAATTCGGTGACCAGCACTCGTCTTGTGCAGCACTCGATCACGCTGTCAGGCACCACGATGAACGGATGCCCTTGGTACTGCGCGGCGACGTGGTGCTGAGTCTTCGCCTCGCTCAGATAATCCAGTTCACTTTCGAAGTTCCGGGCGATCTCGTCGAGCATTGCCGAGTTCGCGCTCGGAAACACTGTCTGCACCAATTTCATGACGAAAGCGAGATTCCGGACGTCGGCCCGCACGGCCTGATCAATTCCCGGGTATTGCACCTTGACCGCGACGTCGCGCCCATCGCGCAGGCGGGCGCGATACACCTGACCGATGGACGCCGCGGCAGCTGGGGACTCATCGAAGTCGGCGAATACCGTTGACAGCGAGCCTAAATCGGCCTCCAGTACCTTGCGCATCTGGTCGAACGAGACGTGCGGCGCTTGATCCCGCAGGGCGGCAAGCTTCCCGCGGAATTGCTCGCGGTGAGACTCCGGGACCAAGTCGAGTTCGATCACCGACAGCATCTGCCCGATCTTCATCGCCGCGCCCTTCATGGCGCCCAGCACGGTCACCAGACTCTCGGCAGCTTCGATGGTGGCCCGTTCGGCCAGCAGGGTTTTGGCCTGCTCCGACCGGCCGATCATCGACAGCCGAGTACCGGCCCCCTTTACCGCCTGTTTCGCGGCCAGGGTCCCGAGCTTTCCGCCCCTGGCGAGGCGCCCCTCAGGAAGCTGTCGTGCCATGTTGCCTCCCTACGGATTTCGCGCCTCAGGTCCAGTCGAGTCGACGCAGCGGAACTAACGCGACGCGCGCAAAATCGGCACCAGATACCGGTTGGCGAAGGCTCGGGCGCTGTCATCGTTATCAGTCGGCACATATGGCGACGGCGTGATCAGGAGCGTCGCGATGATTCGCAGGGCGACGTCCAGAGCTCGTTCGAGCATCGCCGGCCGGTACTCATCGTCGGCGAACATCGTCGCGATGATCGCGAGCATGGCTCGGTAGGTGGGGGTGTCCATGTCGACGAGCCGCGCCGTGAACGAGTCCGTCTCGAACGTTTTGAGGGCCTGAACAAGTGGATGTTCGCGCGACTCGCGCAGGCCCATGACTACAGCCTCGGTGACTCGATCCTCGGCGCTGCCGAACGCGTCCACCGCGCCTTTGGCCCGCGCGAAGAAGTCAATGACGTCGCGTTGGACTACCGCGGCAATTATCTGGTCCTTATCGCCACACTGCCGGTAAAGCGTCGGACGCGATACGCCGGCACATTGAGCGATGGTCGCCACCGAGGTACGCGCGATGCCGTGAGCGATGAACTCGGCGCGGGCCGCGTCCAACATCCGCTCACGCGCTGCGGTCGTCGGCTGCGTACTTGTCGCGGCGAGCGCACCCGCGAGCGATGACAGGTCTGCCATACAGCCGATGTTAGTCGACCCTTTCAAAAACAAGACATTGAATCAATGATCGATCTGTGATTCAGTGTTACAAATCACGCGACCCGAGGGTCGCGGAAGGGAGCCAAGGTGGTCAACGAGGTTGCGCCGAGCGAAAAAGCCGCGGCATCGGCAAGCGCCGAATTGCGGCCACCAACGGTGTCGCGGCGTGACATCGTGAAGCTCGCGGCGACGTGTGCCGGCGACCCGGCCCGGCTGCCGTACGTGCTACTGCCGAAAATCGCAGCCCGCTACGGCGACGTCGTGCGGCTGTACACGTCGCAGCGTCCGGAATACACGTTCACCCTGATCAATCACCCTGACTTCGTCGACCACGTATTCACCCGGCACCACGATCGCTACACCAAGCACGAGGCCACCCATGAACTGGTATCCGGTGAGCCGGTAGCCCTACCCCTCCTCGAAGGCGCGGAATGGAAGCGGGTCCGAACCACCTTCAACCCGTACTTCGGAGAGAAGGCGCTCGCCGCGGCGACACCGTTGATGATGGAGGGGATCACCGAACGGGTTGACGCGTGGGCCGGCTACGCCGACACCGGGCGCGAGGTCAATCTCGAGCACGAACTCGGCGCTGTTGTGATGGACGGCCTGATGCGGTCGATGTTCAAACTGGAGCTGAGTCCAGAGGAAATCGACAACGCGGTTGACGGCGCACGCCGCTACGGCACCTATGTGATCAGCCGGGTCGGTTTCCACTTCCTGCCCAAATGGCTGCCAAACCCGTTGCACCGCATGGGCGAACGCTCCAAAAAGGAACTGTTCGGAATGCTGGACCGATTTGTCGACGAGCGGCGCGACTGTCCGGCGACTGGCACGCCAGACCTGGTCGAGACGTTGCTTGCCATGGACTTCGAAGGTTGTCCCGAGGAACAATACCGACGCCGTCGTTCTGAAGCCTCTGGGTTGGTTTTCGCCGGATTCGAGACGACGGCAGCGGCCTTGGCGTGGACCATAGCGCTGCTGTGTCGAAACCCACGAACCCTGGGCAAGGCATACACCGAAGTTGACGCCCTCGGCGGAAAACCCTTGGAATACGCGGATCTGGAGAATCTGAAGTACTTGCGGGCGTGCTTCGACGAAGCGCAGCGGTTCCAGGCGGCGCCCGCCAACATCCGCACGGCCATCGTCGACGACGAAATTGGTGGATTCCACATACCCAAGGGTTCACAGGTAGTGATCACCCAGTATGCGCTGCAACGCGATCCGCGATTCTGGAACCGGCCCGACGAATTCTGGCCCGACCGCTTCCTCACCGACAAGACCAATCGGAATGCTTTCCTGCCGTTCAGCATTGGCCCACGTAAGTGCATGGGCACCCGGATGGCCTACATCGAGGGCACGCTGGTGCTGGGAACCATCCTGCAGCGCTACACCTTTCAGGTGCGCAACGGCTGGACACCGCGCCATCTGGCCAGAGTGTCGACAGGCCTCTCCGGCGGCCTTCCCGTCCGCCTGATCGCGCGCTGAGTCCAGCCGGCGAAGCTTCCGTCACATCCACCTCAGGACCGAAAAGGAAAGACCATGGCCAAGATCAGTGAGCTGGGACCATCTCCCGAGCACGCGAAGTACCAAGCACTGCTCCCCCAGTTCTGGGAGCGCGTCGCCCGGCAGGAACAACTCGCGATCGAACGCGGCCTTCCCGCACAGGGTTTGATCGATTTCGCACACACATGGTTCGACGCGTGGGCCGAGCAGGACATCAAGAAGATCGACTACTGCATCGCCGACGAGTGCAGCTACATCGACAGCTCCACCTTTCAAGTGAACAAGGAAGGCCGGCAGTTCACCATCGACAATTGCCAGGCCAGCTTTGAGGTGTTCCCCGACTTCGCGTTCTATCCGCAAGACGGCACCATTCGGTCGCTGCCGTACGCCGACTATTTCGATGGGGAGTGGCGAATCACCATCCCGTGGCGGGGAATTGGCCGCATGACCGGTGAAACTGTCGTGCCAGGCCTGGACGTCAAGCTGCGCGGGACGGGGCAGTGCCTGAACTTCATAGGCATCGACCGGTACACGCTCACCAACGATTTCAAGATCACCCACATCGACACCGACTGGGACATGCTCTACGGCGCCGCCCAACTCGTCGGCCTCGGCGGGCTCGTGCACAGTGAACGCCTCCAGCGGGTGGGCATTCGAGCGGCAACCGCGGTTGCTCCGGCCGTCCGACTCTTTACCCGGATCACCACGCGCTGATCCGGCGTCACAACCCGACTAGCGGTGTGCACGCGCACTGAGGGTTCGCCGGCGATACCTGAATCACCAACTAGAACAACGTAAATGGAGCGATAGTGCCCAACAAACTGGCCAATTTCAGCCGCAATCCGATACGAGAAATCCGGCTGGGCCTGTCCGGCCGCGCGTCGAATCGACCGCCGGGACCGCGCGGCCGTCTGTTCACCGGAGTACTGCGGGAGTATCAGGGGGATCCGTTCACGTACCTACGGAACTGCGCGCAGCAGTACGGCGACGTCTTCTCGGTGCCGCTGCCCGGCATGGACGTGGTGTGTATCAATCACCCTGACCACGTGGGCCAGATCATGGCCGACAACACCGGCACCTTCAGCATGATCGGCCCCTTCGAATCGCTGGCCCGCAGCATCGTCGGCGCATCGATTCCCTACATGGAAGGTGAGCCCTTCCGCCGTCGCCGCCGCTTGATCACCCCGATGTTCCGCAACAGCTCCCTGGCCGGGCTGTCGCCGGCAATCGTCGATGAATTCGCCAACCGGATCGACGCATGGTCACAGTGGGCCGACCAGGGCACCACCGTCGATCTACAACACAAGATCGCCTGGCTGACAATGCCCGCGTTCATGCGGGCGATGTTCGGGATCACCGTCACCGACGACGAAATCCACCAGCTCGACCTCGATATCCGGACCGTCATGAAAATGATGAGCGCCGCGGTGTTGATCAACAAACCACCCAACCTCCGCCCCGGCGGTCCCGACAACCTCTGGCGGGCGTACCGACGCACTCGGCGATGGATCAATACGCAGATTGAACGGCGCCTTGCTAATCCGATTGATGGGGTCGACCTGCTACAGGTGCTGCTGGATGCGCGCGATGAAGACGGCAACCCGCTCAGCCGCAAAGACCTCGTCGCCGAATTGATGATTCTGATCGGCGGCGGCTACGAAACCGTCGTCGCCTCCACCGCGTGGACATTGGCGCTACTGCGCGACAACCCCGCGGCCCTGCAGCGGCTGTACGACGAAGTCGACGCACTCGACGGACAGGCGCCGACCTACGCCGACCTGGAACGCCTCACCTGGGTCAAAGCCTGCTTCGACGAAGGACAACGCCTGCAGGGGCATCCATTTCATCCGCGGATCACCATGCGTGACAGCGAAATCGGCGGATACCGCATCCCCAAAGGCACGATTGTCGGGGTATCGGTCTATGCCCTGCACCGCGACCTGCGCTGGTGGCAGAACCCGGACGAGTTCGATCCGAATCGGTTCATGGACCCGGAGATCGCCTCGGCACGACCATCATTGGCATATATCCCGTTCGGAGCCGGTCCGCACCGCTGCATCGGTTCCCAAATGGGTTATATGAATGCGATATTCATCCTGACGCTGTTGCATCAGCGCTATCAGGTGGATATCGACCCCGGCTGGCGCCCGACCCACGCCTCCACATTCTCCTGCACCATCGATGGCGGACTTCCGGTGCGGCTGCGACACCGCCAACCCGCCGACCTCGGTGATCACCGGCAGCCGGTGTGATGGCTACCGTCCGCGTTGATCCCGACTTGTGTCTGGAAGCGGGGCAATGCGCCCGGCTGGTCCCCCACCTGTTCGTCCTCGATGACGCGGGACCCGTCCGGTTGGCCGGGGATCGCCCGACGGGCCCGGTCGCGCTGGGCAGCGTGGACGTCGAACAGGCGCACCGAGCCGCGGCGACCTGTCCAGCGGCGGCGATCACGGTCGAGGAGTAGCAGCGCCGTAGTTCGCCACAACGGTCACACGCTCGCGTAAACCCTTACACCCCAAGGAAGCACACATACTCATGCTGGCTGCAAGCGAATCCGGAATTCTGCCTTCCCCGACCGACTTACACGTGAACCAAACCGCCGGCTGGGTCGTGCTCTGGCTCGTCGTGGGCGGCCTCGCTGTCACACTGGCCGGTGCGGTGTTCATCACGCGCCGGGATAGAAATCCGCTCTTTCTGCTGTTGCTGGTCAGCGGAGCGCTGCTGTTTCCGTTCTTCGTCGAGCCCGCCGGGGACATCATCCTGGCGACCTGGTACCCGGCGGATACGCCTGCCATCGCAGCGACCATCCTCGGCCGGCATATCCCCTGGTTCGTCGTCATCGGTTATGCCGCAGGCATACCCACCGCTTGTTACGTGGGGTACCGGATGATCGTTGCCGGTATGGCGGTGAAACGAATACTGCTGGCACTGGCGGTCATTTCGCTCAGCGAGGGCGTCATCGAGATGACCGCCGTGCACTTCGGATTCATGAGCTACTACGGCAATCGCGCGCTGGTCTTCGGCGTTCCGCTGTCCACGCTGGTGCAGAACGCCGGCATGTTCGTCCTGATCGGCGTTGCCCTGGCCTGGCTCGTCCCGAAGCTTCACGGATGGACCTGGGTGATCGTTCCGTTAGTGCCCCCAATGGTTTTCATGGCCTACGTTGTGGCCTGCACGATGCCGAGCTTCTATGCCATCCACGGCCAATTCGCACCGATCCCCTTCTGGATTGCGGCAGCCATATCCACCGTCCTCAACGGAGGCGTCGCCATCGCCGCGCTCTACACCGATATCGCCAAGGGCTACCGCACTGGTGCTGCGACAGCGTCCGTTCGAAACCCATTGATATCCAACGCCGTATCGGCAACCCCGGCCTGACCGCCGCATCAAACAGCAAGGAGACTTCCATTTACCCGCAACGACACCTCATCGCAGCCGGCCCAGGAGTCATCCCGCCACCGGTCGATCTGCACGCGAACCAGTCTTTTGCCTGGACCTTTCTGATCTTCCTCGGTGTCGCCACCATTGCGATGGTGGTGTACGCGGTCATCGATGCATGGCGCACGCGAAGCCCGCTGCTGACGTTATTGATACTGGGAGGTGCCACTTTTGGCGCTTTCGCTGTCGAACCGACCTACGACACCATCATGGCCACGTGGTATCCGTACGACCTACCCGTTCAACTCCTGACCGTGGTGGGACGACCGATGGCACTCATGATCGTGTTCGCGTGGGTACAAATCGGGGTCACCGCGTACATCAGCTATCGGTTCGTCATCGCCGGGTTGTCGGCCGCCAAGACGCTGGGGTTGTTTGCCGCAATGTCCCTGACCGAGGGTCCGATGGAGATGCTCTGCGTGCACTTCGGGGTGATGAATTACTACGGAAACCACGCTGCGATCTTCGGTGTTCCACTCCCCAGCCTGGTCCAGAACGCCGGAATGTTCGCCGTCATCGGCGTCGCGCTGGCGGCCCTGGTGCCCCACCTTCGCGGCTGGCGCTGGGCGATCGTTCCGTTCGCGGTCGGGATGCTCTACCTCGGTTACGTCTTGTCCTGCACCTGGCCGAATTTCCTTGCGATCCAAGAGCAAGCATCGACGCCGGTGTTCTGGGCTGCCGCAGTGGCCTCTTCGATCCTGAATGGCGGCGTGGCCGTCGCCGCGCTCCATCTGCCGACGGCGAGACGGTACCGGCACGACCGCGAGTCAGATAGCGGCCAAGGCCGGCATTCACAGGTGGATGCCGCGCCGGCGACTGTCTAACTGCACCAACCCTAGGTAACCGACCGACGGGCAAGCCCACTGAATCGTTGCTTGATTCACGGTCAATGAACTACTTTTGATTCACTGTAACGTTAGTGAGGCGGTAGAAATGGCTGGATGTCGACGGCGGAGCGCCGGTGACTGACCTAGCCCGGTTGGGAGTCGCCGCGACGCCTCCGCGTGGCGCCGCGAGTGAGTTTGTCGGCTGGCTGCGGCGCTATGCCCGGGACCATCCCCTTGCCTCGCTCAACACCGTCGGGGAACAGCTGCTGCTCGGCGCACAAGCGCTTCGGCACCTGTTCGTCGACCTGGTCCGCGGTCGAATTCACCTCGGAGAGTTCATCGACCAAGCCGCATTCATGGCTGGAACTGCCTTCACTCCAACAGTTTTGGTGACCATTCCGATCAGTGTGACGTTGTCGATTCAGTTCGCACTGCTGGCCGGGCAGGTCGGCGCATCATCACTGTCGGGCGCCGCGACAGGGATGGTGGTGATCCGGCAAGGCGCCCCGCTGGTCGCGTCGCTGCTGCTCGCGACCGCGGTCGGCTCGGCGGTCTGCGCCGATCTCGGCGCCCGGACCATGCGAGAGGAAATCCAGGCGTTGGAGGTCATGGGGGTCTCCCCAATCCGACGCCTAGTCGTGCCACGGTTGGCGGCACTAGTGCTCGTCGGGGTACTGCTCACCGGGGTCACCAGCTTCGTCGGCTACGTAGCCAGCTACCTGTTCAACGTGTACTTGCAAGACGGCACCGCCGGTTCATTTATTGCGACATTCTCGTCGTTCGCGACCGTCGGCGATCTCGCGCTCGCCATCGTCAAGGCCGTGGTGTTCGGTGTCATCGTGGCTGTGATCAGCTGCCACAAGGGATTAGCCACCAAAGGCGGTCCTGCGGGCGTCGCCAATTCAGTGAACGCGGCAGTGGTCGAATCGGTCCTGTTGATGATGATCGTCAATGTCCTCATGAGCGAGCTGTACGTCCTCGTGTTCCCGCAGCAAGCGCTCTGACTCATGGCCGCCCCATCGACATTCACACCGCCGGGCAGCCTACCGGCCATTCGAATTGGCCACCGTGCCATCGGCAGCGCGGCAAGAACCGGACACCTGGTCGAGTTCTTCGGCCGGGTCCTGGTCGCGCTGCCCACCATGTGGTTGCGATGTCGCCACGAACTGCTGCGACACCTGGCCGATATCACGTGGGGCAACGGGTCCGTCGTCGTCGGTGGCGGCACCCTCAATGTCGCTGCAGTGCTGGGTATTACAGCCGGAGCGCTGGTCGCGGTCGAAGGCTTCAATGCGATGAACCTACTCGGCCTCGGCCCTGCCACCGGGCTGGTCTCCTCGTTCGCCACGACTCGCGAACTCGCTCCCGTGATGATCGCCATGGCGTTCATCGCCCAAGCCGGATGCCGGTTCACCGCACAACTGGGCGCAATGCGGATCAACGACGAAATCGATGCGATGGAGTCGCTATCGATCAACCCCATCCCCTACCTCGTGAGCACCAGAGTGGTGGCCTCGATCATGGCCGTCGTACCACTGTTTCTGGCCGCGCTCGCCCTGGCCTACGTTGCCTGCCAGCTCGTCAGTGTGGTGGCAGGACAGTCCTCCGGCTCCTACTTGCATTACTTCTCCATGTTCCTCGAGCCCCGCGACGTGATCTACGCGACCATCAAATCCGTTGTCTTCGTGTTCATCTCCTCAACCATCCAGTGCTACTACGGATTCTTCGCGAGCGGAGGCCCGGCCGGCGTGGGAGTGGCCGCCGGCCGCGCGATGCGGGCCAGCGTCACCACCGTCGTGATCGTGAACATGTTGCTCACCATGGCGTTGTGGGGCGTCGTGTCCGGCGCTCGGTTCGGTGGCTGACCGATGACCAACTCCTTCGATGACGATCCGCGCGGCTCCACCGACAGGAAACTGGCGATCGTCGGCCTGTGCTTCACGGTGATCGCGGCCCTGACAGCAGCACTGATGGTCGCCAAATCCAAAGGCCTGCTGGATAACTTGGTACGGGTCGACATCAAGATGGTGAATATCGGCGACGGCCTACCCACTCGCTCGGACGTCAAGTTCCGTGGAGTACTCGTCGGCACCGTTTCCGGCGTCGTACCGTCGGAGCAGGGCCAGCCCAACGTCGTGCACGCCGACCTGGATCCGCGCTACGCAGCACGCATCCCGAACACGGTGACCGCGCGGGTGGTGCCGTCCAACCTGTTCGCCGTCTCGGCCGTCCAGCTGGTCGACAACGGGCCCGGGTCGGGTTTCCTGCACACGGGTGCCGTCATCACCGAAGACCAGACGCTGCCCACGGTGCTGTTCCAGAACGTGCTCGCCAAACTTCGCCAGCTGCTCGCCGCAGTCGGTCACGCACCGGACCAGGACAGCGTCGGTATCCTCGCAGCCCTGGCGCAGGCCACCCACGGCCGGGGCACGGCGCTGACGAACGCCGGCCGGGATCTCAATGCGGTACTGACCCAATTGAACTCAGTCGTCAGTCCCGACGATTCCGGGTCGACAACACTGACCGCGCTGCAACAGGCCGCCGACAGCCTGCAGGCAACGTCGCCGGATCTGTTTGATGCACTGGACCATTCGATCCAGCCGATGCACACCATCGCCGAAAAGCGCACGGAGCTCACAAACTTCTTGGCCGGCGGATTGCGCACCACCACCACTCTCGGCGACGCATTCGACCATCAGTCCGACCGGATGATCGCCGTCAGCACCGAACTCAGCCCTGTGCTCGGTGTGCTCGCCGACCACGCCGACCAATTTCATGGCGTCTCAACCCGATTGCAGACCCTGGCGGGCCGATTCAACAACGATTCCTGGAATCCCGACACGAAGATGCTGACCATCAAGGCCGTTGTCGGGTTTGCCCCTTCCCGCACCTATATCCGGGCGGATTGCCCTCACTACGGCGCGATGCAGGGTCCAAGCTGCCTGACTGCGCCGGAAATACCCACCGCTCCCGACCTGCGTCCCGGCCTGGCATCCATGGGAGTTTCGCTTCCTCCCGGGGTTACCGAGAATCGGCCCAACTTCGCTCCGCCTCGCGACTCGACGCGGGGAGCCCCGGACACCGACCCGACGCTCGTCGCGCCACCGCCGGGTCCACCCCTGCCTGGCGAGGCACCGGGACCCGCGGCACCGGACGCTTCTCCGCCAATCACCTTCGGCGGCAACGTCGGACCTGTTGGTAGCCAGCAGGAGAAGGACCAGCTGAGCGCCATCGTCGGCGGACCGGCCACCGCGGCAACGCAACTGCTGCTGGGGCCGGTCACTCGCGGCACCACGGTGAGCATCGCTCCGGCCTCCGACAACGACCACCCTGGAGGTGGCTCATGAGAAAACAGCGCGGCGCCGTCATCGGACTGGCATTGTTCACGGCGTTCTCGGTCACGGTGACCTGGATGGTCTTTGCGACCTTGCAGCGCAACGTATCCGGCCCGACCAACACCTACTCCGCGGTGTTCACCGATGTGTCCGGGCTCAAAGAGGGCGACGACGTGCGCGTCGCTGGGGTGCGCGTCGGCCGAGTCGACAACATCGAATTGGCCGGGGGACAAGCCAAAGTTACGTTCCGCGTGCAGCGCGACCAAACCCTCTTCACCAACACCGTCGCCTCGGTGACCTACCAGAACATCATCGGGCAACGCTACGTCGGCCTGACCGAAGGAGCCGGAACCGGTCAGGAGTTGCGCGACGGCGCGGAACTCCCGCGAGATCGCACCACGCCGTCGTTCGACATCTCGTACATGCTCAACGGTTTCGAGCCGCTGTTCACCGAACTCGATCCACAGCAGGTGGACAACCTCACCAACGCAGTGGTGCAGGCATTCCAGGGAGATCAAGGTTCTCTACTGGCCCTGACCACCCAAGCCTCAACACTCGCCTCGACCCTGGCTGGCCCCGACCAGGTGCTCGGTGAACTCATCACCAACCTGGACCGGCTGATGGTCACCCTCGCCGGCCAGAGCGAGCACCTGAAATCCATGCTGCACCAGTCGCAATCAGCGTTGGCGACCTTGGCGAGCCGACGTGGGGAACTGATCGCGTCGATGGGATCGATCACCACAACCGTGCAACGTCTGTCGCGGATCGTTGCCGCCATCACGCCCGATCTGCAGCAATTCATCGAGCGGGAGCCGGGCTTCCTGCAGCACGGACTCACCGACGGGCGCGCCCGGTTCGCCTTCATGGCTGCGAACGTGCCGCTGCTGCTCAAAGGTTTGGCCCGCGTCACCCAGGAAGGCGGCTACATCAACGCCTACGCCTGTGACGTCGACTTCGGGTTGTGGCGCGGCTT
Source organism: Mycolicibacterium sp. CBMA 234 (assembly GCF_009729415.1). Taxonomy (GTDB): domain Bacteria; phylum Actinomycetota; class Actinomycetes; order Mycobacteriales; family Mycobacteriaceae; genus Mycobacterium. The sequence continues at coordinate 182,455 of NZ_MPKW01000027.1, read as the reverse complement.
GTTCAACTGGTTCCGCGCGTTCGTCGTGGCAGCCACCCCCGGGAACGGCAACGAAGTTTGGCACTCACCGATATGCAGGTAGGCACCATGTTCAGGCGAATCACTCGGCTGCTGCGACCCGCCGAGTCCGACAGTCGCATCCGGCTCGGAGCAGCCGGGCTGCTGGTCATCGGCGTGCTGCTGGCGACTGTGGTCACCGTCAGCAACCTCGATCTCGGCGCGACGAGGTACCGCGCGTACTTCGTCCAGGCGGCCGGGATCGCCACCGGCAATCAGGTGACCATCGCCGGGATCCCGGTCGGCGCGGTCAAACAGGTCGCACTCGCCGGCAATCGGGTGGCTGTCACGTTCACCGTCAAGAACGACATCGCCCTCGGCATTGACACCCACGCGGCGGTCAAACTCACGACCATCCTGGGCTCCCGCTACCTTGCGCTCGTCCCCGCCGGATCAGGCCAACTGCCCAGGCACACCATCGAATTGACACACACCGAGGTGCCCTTCGATCTGCAGAAGACGCTCGCGGGGGCAACCAACACTCTCGGCCCACTCGATGCCCAGCGGATCGTCGATTCGGTCAAGACAATGAACACCAGTCTGCAGGGACTGCCCGATGCGCTTCCGCAGGCGCTCGCCAACCTTAGTTCCCTGTCGGCGATCATCGCCGCCCGGCGCGATCAACTCGGCACGCTGCTGACCAACACGGACACCGTGGCGTCTCTGCTGCAACAGCAGAACGCAGACCTGGGCACGCTCGTGATGCAGGGCAACCAGATCCTCGGGGAAATCGCCGCGAGGCGGGCGAGCATGCAGCGGCTCTTCGACGGCGCCAACCTGCTCGTCGACCGCGCGCACACCATTCTGCGCGACGAGCCGCAACTCGACGCCCTGATCACCAACGTGCACGACTTCGCCCGCATGATGGGCGATCACGATGCGCTGGTACGCGACATCCTGCAAACGGCGCCCATCACCGTACGCAACTTGGCCAATGCCACCGGTAGCGGAAACGCCATCGACCTCAACGTTCCGGCGGGGCTGCTCGTCGACTCCTGGATGTGCGCACTGAGTGGCCGCGCCCGCCAGTTCAACCTCGTCGAGTACTTCAAGGACTGCAAATGACGAAGCGCCGCATATTGATTGCCATTGGGGCCACTGCACTGGCGGCATTGGTCGTCGCCGCCCTCGTGGCCGCCGCGCCGCTGGTGGCCCGGGGGCCCATCACCGTCACGGCGCACTTCAAAGATGCCGTCGGCCTCTATAGAGGCAATGCCGTATCAGTACTGGGCATGCCGGTGGGCAAGGTGACCAAAGTCGAAACCAAGGCCAAGTACGTCGAGGTCACCATTCAGATCGACCGTGACACCGCGATTCCCGCGGATGTCACTGCCGTCACGGTATCGGCATCGCTGCTCACCGACCGCCACATCGAACTGACACCGCCGTATGAGGGCGGCGCCAAACTGCGCGATGGCGACCTCGTCGGCCTCGGAAACACCCGTACCCCAGTCGAATTCGACAAGACGCTGTCAGTGATCGACAAGCTGGGCACTGCGCTTCGCGGTGACCCCAAAGGCGGTGGACCGTTGGGCGACCTGGTGAACCTCGGCGCGCGGATCACCACCGCGAACGGCACAGAGATTAAGTCGACATTGGACGAGTTGTCGCAGGCGCTCAAAGTCGGCCCAGACGGCGGGACTCGCACGCAGAAGAACATTCAACAGATCGTCACCAACCTCGCCGACCTGACCGCCTCAGCGGCTGGCAAGGACGCCGCGATCCGCCAATTCGGCTCCAACGTACGGCAATTGAGCGATCTTCTGGCCGACCAGAATCTGGGCTCAGGCGACACAGGCGCGAAGGCCAACGAAATCCTGCAGCGCATGGCCGATCTGCTAGATCGCCATCGCGACCAACTACGCGGCACGTTCAGCGACGCCCGAACCATCACCACCACGTTGGCAGACAACCGCCGCGAACTCGAAGAAATCCTTGACGTGGCGCCGTTGACCGTCGACAACATCTACAACATGATCGACCCGAACGCCGGCAGCATCCGGGTGCACTTGATGACCGACAAGATGCTGTTCAACTCCCAGATGTCAAAAGAGATCTGCAATCTCATGGGTCTCAAGCAGTTGGGTTGCGCGACAGGAACATTGAAGGACTACGGGCCGGACTTCGGCCTGAACTCAATGCTGGACCTGATGGCCAACGGGATTCAGCAGGCGCCACGATGACGCGGCTTAAAACATTGCAGGTAGCGCGCGGCGCAGCAGCGGGCGCGATCGCGACGCTACTAACGGCATGCGGTACCGGCCTGGCGAGCGTGCCCCTGCCGTCACCGGGGGCATCCGGGCCAACGTACCGACTCACCGCAATCTTCTCGAACGCCCTGAACCTGCCCGACAAAGCGAAGGTCCGGCTGTTCGGAGCAGACATCGGCGAAGTCACCGCCATTCGGGCCAAGAAGTTCGCCGCCCACGTGGTCATGCAGCTCAAATCCGATGTCGCACTTCGCGAAGGCAGCACCGTCGAGCTGAGGTCGGCGACGCCGCTCGGCGACGTGTTCGTGCAGATTCGCCCCTACGCCGACCGCCAGGCCCGGATGCTGCACGACGGCGACGAGATTCCACTCGGCTCCACCGCCGCCGCTCCGACCGTCGAAGAGCTCCTCAACTCACTGGCCCTGCTCGTCAACGGCGGCGCCATCCGCGCCCTGACAACCGACATCAACGGGGCCGGTCGCGCCGTCGGCGGGCGCGGACAGAAACTCGCCGAACTGATCGCCGAAACCACAACCTTCCTCTCCCGTATGGCCGCTCGCTCACAGCAACTCGATGCGACGTTGCGCAGCACTGCCCAGATGGCGGCGGAACTGGCCGCACATCGGGACACCCTGAATGCAGCACTGGACTCAGGCGCCCCCGCCCTGGCAGCCATCGCCGAGAACACCACGAGAATCGCCGACGTCGTCGACACCGTCGGGCGCATCACCAGCCAGCTCTCGCGATTCCCGTCGATACAAGGCACCGACACGCGCAGTACGATCGCCGACCTCAACCGCCTTTCCGCTGTGTTCAACGACATTTCGGTCGACCCCAACCTGTCCCTGACCGCGTTCAACCAACTACTCACCATCCTGATCAAGTCGACCAACTCCACCTCCGCACACGCGTTGTTGGAGGTGTCGCAGCTTGCGCTGGTGCCCTTGCCGGACAAGAACTACCCGGGCGACACCGGGTTCCACGGCCCGGACGGAACCGACTGGCACGCGATGATCGGCGGCCTGCGTTACGAGTGGAATATGTTGCTGGGCAAGATCTATGGGCCGGATCGTCCATGAGCACGATAGGAATCGCGAACGCCTTTGCGGCCCCGCTAATCCGGGTGGCGCGAGCGCTTGCCAGGCGCAGGATTCTCGTCGCGTGCCTCGGGCTGGCACTGACCGCCGTCATCGCGTTCAGCTACGTCACCATAAGCGGCCTGCACCTCAACCCGTTGCGGTCGACGATCACGGTCCAGGTGATGCTGCGGGAGTCCGGTGGACTGCTTGCCAACCAGGACGTGACGTTACGGGGCGTCCGCATCGGTCGCATCGAGTCGATCGACATCACCGACCGCGGCGTAGCAGCCACTGCCACAATCGATTCCACGGTGCACATACCAACGGATAGTCCGGTGCGCGTGTCTGGCCTGTCCGCCGCGGGTGAGCAGTATCTGGACTTCCGGCCAGAACACGACGGCGGGCCCTTCCTGTCCAGTGGCGCAGTGATCGGTGAAAGCCAAACATCGATTCCGGTGTCGCTGCCGGAGATCATCGATCACAGCCGCGGCGCACTGGCACAACTGGACGCCACCAAAGTCGCGGCGATGTTCCGCGAATTGCGCGTCAGCCGGGACGGGCCCGACAAACTCGCCGCCATCTTTGACGGCGCGAGCTTGCTTGCCTCAACGCTGGATTCCGTACTGCCACAAACGGTAAGTGCGATACGCAACACCAAGGTGGTGCTCAGCACGGTGGCCGATCTGGGCCTCGGCCTGCGTCACACGACAACCGAGCTCAGCAAGGTCCTGGGCGGCGTGGACAAGATGGACGGCGGATTCCGGACTCTGGTTGAGCGCGGCGAACCGCAATTGGCCACCGTCGACAATCTCGTCGCCGACAACCGGCAGAACATCGTGCAAATCCTGGGCAACCTGACCACGGTGTCCCAGCTGGTTTATCTGCGAATCCCTGCGCTGGAGAATCTGTGGAGACCTGATCGCGACTCAGTCGTCGACCGGGTATCGAGTGTGGTTCGGGACGGCGGCATCTGGGGCGTCGGCGACATCTATCCCAAATACCGATGTGACTACAAGCTGCCGCGACGCCCGCCATCACAGGCGGACTTCCCTGAGCCCTACCGCTACACCTACTGCGGCGACGCCGACCCGTCGGTGCTCGTGCGGGGCGCGCGAAATGCGCCCCGCCCGCCCGGCGACGACACCGCCGGCCCCCCAACGGGTTACGACCCGACCAAGCAAACCGACGCGACGCCTAACTACCCGCCGTACACCCTGCCCACCACATACGCCGGTCCCGACATGCCGGCCCGCATGCCGAACTGACCGTTCCCAGGAGAAGTGAATGACCCAGCTAGACAACATCGTCGACGTACTCGACCTCGTCGGTGACGAACCCGGCCCGCACCCCGGTTCCCCTGGACCACGGCGCCCAGGACCGCGGACGTTGGCCGCAGCCGTTGGGCTGCTGATTCTCGTGACGTCATTGGGCACGTCGATCTTCCTGGGCTGGCGGGCATATCACGACCACCAACTTTCAACAGCCTCCCAATCAGCGTTGCAGGCAGCGCGCGACTACGCAGCGCTATTGACGACCCTGGACGTCAAGAACATTGATGACAACTACCGTCGGTCTCTCGACGGCGCTACCGGTGAATTCAAGGACGCCTACAGTCAGGGTTCGGCACAGCTGCGCCAGATCCTCATCGACAACAAAGCCGTCGGCTCAGGTGTCGTCGTCGACGCGGCGGTGAAGTCGGCGACCCCCAACACCGTCGACATCCTGCTGTTCGTTGATCAGTCGATCACCAACGCAGCAAGGCCCAGCCCGCGCATCGACCGCAACCGGATCGCGATGACCATGACTTTGGTCGGCGGACGTTGGCTCGCCAGCAAGGTCGAAATGCTGTGACCGGCAACGGGAAATACAACGCGCTCGAGATCGACAGCGCTGCGCGCCTGGCGCCGCGACCGACGTCGCTAGCTAGACGAACGGTGGTGTTCGCAATCGCCATCGTGGTCATCTCGCTGGCCGCCGCCACGGGAACCCTCGGCTGGCAGTTTGTGCGTCAACATGCGCGCGACGCCGCTGCCTCCCAGGCGCTCGCTGCGGCACGCAGTTTCGCGGTCACCTTGACCTCCACTGATCAGAACGCCATCGACAAGAACTTCGCCGACGTACTCGGCGGCGCCACCGGCGACTTCAAAGACATCTATGGCAAGACCGCCGCACAGATGCGAAAGATGTTGATCGACAACAAGGTCAACACCACCGGCACCGTCGGCGATGCCGCGGTCAAGTCCGTTCACGGCAACGACGTCGACGTCCTGCTTTCGATGAAGCAAGAGGTCACCAGTTCCGCGGTGCCGCAGCCGCGGACGGAGTTCGTCAGTGTCTCGCTGACGATGCGCAAGGTCGGTGGCAAATGGCTGGCGGCCGAGGTGCAGCTGGCCGGACAGCCTAAACCGCAGCACGGAGGCGGCCGGTGACCGCGCCCAGCGATACGCCGTTGGATCGCCATTCGCTGCTGTGGCGTTGGGCCGGGGACATGCGGATCGCGTTCGAAGGCGGCGCTGCCGGTCTGATGCAGACCATGCATCCGGCAATCGGCTACGGACTGATCGAACATTCAAACTTCTTCGAAGACCCGGTAGACCGCGTATTCCGGTCCCTGCCAGGCATTCTCGGCACTGTCTACCGTGCTGACGGTGCAACCACGGGCATTGCAGTCCGCGACTACCACCGCGCCATCAAGGGCGATATGCCCGATGGCCTGCGCTATCACGCGCTGAATCCGGAAACCTACTGGTGGGCGCACGCCACCTTTCAACGCATGGTCGACCGAGTCGCCACCCACTGGGATACCTATAAGCTGACCGACGCCGACTCTGAACAGCTCTACCGTGAAGGCTGCGCCTGGTACGGCCGATACGGTGTCAGCGACGCACCTGTCCCGGTTGATCGCGCGGCGTTCGAGGCCGTATTCACGCATTACTGCACCGAGGTGCTGGAGCCGAATCCCGCTTCGGATTACCTGATTTCGTTCATCAATCGACGAGCGATCCCGGATATGGCGGCGTCGCCGTACTTTCCGGCACCGCCCGGCTTGAATCCGGTCACCGATCGACTGCTGCCGATGCGCGCGACACGGATCGCTCTGGCTCCGCCCATGCGGCTCACCATATTCGGCGGTCTGCCCGAAGCAGTTCGAGATCGGTTCAAGATCCGTTGGACACGGACCGATGATCGCGCGTACCGCACTTTCCGGGCCGGTGTCCGCAGAGCGTGGCCGCTGGTGCCGTGGTCTTGGCGCTGGCACGAAGAAGCCCGCAACGGCTGGAACCGCGCCTGACAGCAGCGAGCGTCAGCATCCCCACTCGTCCACTTTCGCACTTGATGAGGTTCATCAATGGTTCAAATACTAAGCAGCTCAACCATTTCCGTACCGACAGTCTTTGCCTTCGACTACGTCACCGATTTCATGCTGATGCCCGAATGGCTTTACGGCATACAGGAGATCCGGCGCCTCAACAACGTCCCGTTCGGCGTCGGTTCCCAGTACCAGGGCGCCATCAAAGTCGGCGCTACCCTACGGTCGTCCATCGAGGTCACCGCCCATGAACCAAACCGTCTGCTCGCCACCGAATCTCGCTCTGGCTTTGTCAATCAATCGTCGTGGCTGTTCCGCGAACTCTCGGAAGAGCAGACGGAAATCCACACCACGATCGACTACGAGTTCCCCGGTGGACTCGCGGGCCGCGTACTCGCGAAGGCAATCGAGCCGTTCATCTCGATCGCCGTCGCATCGACTGAGCGGACCCTACGCTCCAACCTGGAAACGCGTTTTCAGGCGCTGAAGCGTTAACCCGCGTTACACCGTCGCAGCCGAGTACTTGTCGATCAGCGACTGCTTGTACAGCTTGCCGGTGTCGGTGCGCGGCAGTTGCTCCTCGAACGAAATGGACCGCGGGCACTTGTAGTGCGTCAGCCGCTCGCGCAGCCAGCCCAACAGTTCGGTGCCGAACTCCGCCGTGGCGTCGGACGAATTCACCGTCTGCACTACAGCTTTCACGCTCTGCCCCATTTCGGCGTCCGGAATGCCGAACACCGCCGCATCCATCACCTTGGGATGCGTGACGAGCATGTTCTCCGCTTCCTGCGGGTAGATGTTCACGCCGCCGCTGATGATCATGTGGTGGCGCCGGTCGGTGAGGTAGAGGTAGCCGTCCTCGTCGAGATAGCCAATGTCGCCGACGGTCGCCCAGCCGTGCGAATCCCTTGAGGCGGCGGTCTTTTCGGTATCGCCGAGGTACTCGAAGGTGTTGCCGCCCTCGAAGTAGATTTCGCCGGGCTGCCCGGCCGGCTGCTCGTTACCGTCCTCATCGAGGATGTGCAGCGCACCGAGCATTGGCCTGCCGACCGAGCCGGGGCGGGCCAGCCAGTCGTCGGCGGTGATGAGCGTCGAGCCAATGGCTTCCGATGACGCGTAGTACTCGTCGACGATCGGACCCCACCAGTCGATCATCTGCTTCTTGATCTCTACGGGACATGGCGCTGCGGCATGCATGACCCGCGCCAGCGTGGACAGATCGTACGAATCCCGTACGTCCTGAGGCAGTTTCAGCATCCGGGTGAACATCACCGGCACGAACTGGCCATGGGTGATGCCGTGCCGCGCAATGGCGTCCAGACAGCCCTCGGCGGTGAACTTCTCCATCACCACGGTTGTGACGCCCTCGGCCTGAATCTGCATCGACCACACCGACGGCGCTGTGTGATAGAGCGGCGCAGGGCTCAGGTAGACGGCGTCCTTGGGCAGCCAGAAGCTCATCAGCATCTTCATCAGCCCGGGCACTTCGGCCGGCGGCAGATGCGTCAGCTCGCGCTTGATGCCCTTCGGCCGCCCCGTGGTGCCCGACGAGTACTGCAGTAGGTCGCCTTCGATCTCGTCGACAATAGGCGTATCAGGCTGTTCCGCAACACATTCCGGGTAACGGTCCCAGCCGGGCAGATCACCGTCGGCGATCAGCAGTACCTTGGGCAGCCCGACACTGAGGTGCTCGGCGAGGCCGGCGCAGGTGTCGCGCAGGGCCGCGGAGCCGACCACGGCGGTGGCCCCGCTGTTCTCGATGATGTACGCCGCCTCGGCCGGCGTCAGATGAATGTTGATCGGGACGTAGTACAGCCCGCTGCGCCGCGCCGCCCACATGACGGCGTGCATGTGCTCGTTGTTCTCCATCAGGATCGCAACGACGTCGCCTTCGACGAGCCCATTGGCCCGGAAATGATGCGCCAGCCGGTTGGCCCGGGCCTCCAGTTCGTCGAAAGTCACCACGGTGCCCGACGGGTGCAAGATGACGGCCGGTTTACCACTGCCCACGTGCTGGCGAATCTGCATGACGGCACTCTACGACAGGCAACTTGACACCTGTCAAGCGCAACTAGCGAGTAGCTATCGACAGCTCCCAGCCATCGAACCGCCTACCGTCACTGTCCTTGCCGTCCTCGTCACCGGCGCCGAAGGGCGCCCGCAGCGTGGCAATGACGTGACGGCGGTTGATGATCAAACCGACGACCGTCAACACGCCGTAGACGCCGCACAACGCCAGCCGCCCACTGGTCGACGTGATCGGGAACTGAACCACGAACAGCGCCAACAACATCCAGGCCGTCGCCCGATGGAACCGCAGCGACAGGATCAGCGCGACACCCATCATGGTCTGGGTCGCGGTCAGCAGCATTTCCTCGACCTGACGGCCATTGAGCACCAACGCGGTCCCGCCACCACCGGCCAGATACGCGATGGGCAGCGAGCCCACCAACAGCGTCCACTGGTTCACCTTGGAGGAGATGAGCGTGGCGATTGCGGCGGTGCTCTTGCCGCGCGAGGCGAAGATGATCGCGATGATGAACTCGGGCGCCTCCGAGGCCAGCGGCGCCAACCACTGCACCAGCAGGAAGCGGTCGATACCCAGCTCGGTACCGGCGTCGATCAGGCTGTTCGCGAACGGCTCGGCGCACATCAGGATGACCGCGCCGGACACCAGGAACAACGTCACGACCGTGATTCGGCGGGCCCGGTCCGGCAGCGCACCGATGGCCGCCGCGGTGCCGATGAGATCAGGCTCTTCCGGCTCGCCGCGGGTCAGTTTGTAGAGGTAGAAACCGAACCAGGCCAGCATCGCGACGCCCAGCACCAGGTGGATGCGGCCGGTCGCCGGAATGACGAACGCGACCAGCCCGGCGATGAGCAGGAAGCCCAGCTCGACGCGGTTGCCCGGCTCCAGCGCCAGCATCGGTTTGCCGCCGCCGGTCTTGCCTGCGGACATCTTCTGCGCGACGTACAACCCGATGATGACCACGACCGGCCAGCCAACACCCATCAGAAGTCGGTTGGAGCCGGTCATATTGGCTGCCGCGTACTGGACGTAGTCGGCGTCATGGCCGGCGACGTAGGCGTAGTACAGGTCGACGGCGTACTCAGGCAGCACCGCGATGAGGGCCAGCACGGCGATGGCGAAACCACCGGACACGTCGACCTGCGCAGCTTCAGCGGCCCAGGCCAGGACAAAGCTGGCGGCAACGACGGCGGCACCGAACGCCAGCAGCGAGACGACGGGGTCGGGGTGCACACCAGTGAGGCGCAAAGTCACTGCCGGGACGACGAACACAGCGGTCAGCAGCAGCGATCGCACAAGCGGCCGACGCATGGTCGGGCTGGCGGATCGGAGGCTGGTCACACCTGAAGACGATAGCCACCAAAAATCCTGCCAGCAACTTAGCGTTACTACGAATTACCTTAGCCTGCGATACTGATTTGCTGGTCAGAGTCCTAAACCTTTCAAGTTCGGCTACCCTAACTTGATTGTATGGCTAACCTTGATCCTAGTGGGTGTGGCTCCGCGAGTGTGCACACAGCGCGCCCCAAACGCCAGATCCGCGATCTACCCGCACACTCGTCGGGCCGCCGTCCCGGATGCCCCCTGCGGGGCGTCACACCGAACCCGCATTGGAGAGCTTCGGAGTCGACCAGACGGGAGCAATGTTGGTCCGGAAGTAGTCGGTGAGCTCCTCAGCGGTTGCCAGGGCGGGCGGTCCATCGGGGAAAACCACGAGGGAGTGCACCAGCCGGACAGTCATCTCAGCCAGCGCGTCTGCTGGTATCGATGGTCGATATCCGAGCGAGCCGGCGCGCTGGATTTCATCGACGACGAAGTCGGACGCGGCCTTGATCATCACCGGTGTTACGTCGGCGATGGCCAGCAGGGCGGCAGCCCTGTCGACTTCGAGCGTGCGCGTGAGAATCGGATGATTCCGCATCCGCAGCACAGTGCTCACGAAGGCGTGTTCGCCGCGCTGAAGACCGGTGAGAGTTTCGATATCGGCGCGGATTTGATCGATCAGGCGCTGCCCTTCCAGGGCAAGTGCGGCGGTGGTCACGGTCTCCAGATCGCCCACGCGACGGTAGATGGTGGCGCGGTCGACACCGGCACGGCGCGCGATATCGGTCAGCGAGGTCCGCGAAATGCCGAGGATCGCGAATTGCTCGAGCGAGGCCTCGAGGATGCGCGGCACGGTCGAGTCCGCTGGTACGCGCCCGGGTGCCATGCAGTGAGGGTACGCGTTCGTGCTGCGGCAACAGATCGATCATTGCGCGTGATGCAACAGTGCATCTACATTTGTTGCATTGTGGCATCACTACGTCGGAAGAAGGATTTTCGTGACACCCACGCGCCAGAACATCGCAGAGCCAGTTACCAAAGCTGAGGCAGCGAACTTTCGGCAGGCCCCGATCGGTCCGGGATCACTGACCTGGAAGCTCTTTGGACAACGGCTCATCTGGCTGCTCGCCCCGTACGAGGGAACGTTGCAGAACATGCACCCGGCCGTGGGGCAATCCCTGCAGCAGGTGTCGAACTTCTTCGACGATCCGATGGACCGGTTCGTCCGATCCATCCCGCCCATCATGGGTGTGATCTACGACGACAACGCCGAAGAAACCGGCGGCATGGTCCGGGATTTCCATCGCGACGTCAAAGGCCGGCTGCCCAACGGGGAGCGGTATCACGCTCTGGACCCGGACACGTTCTGGTGGACGCACGCCACGTTCATCGACGCAGTAATCACGGTGTCGGAGTTTTTCGGCACGCCACTGACCGACGCCGAAAAAGACCAGGTCGTCCGAGAGGGAGTCACCTGGTGGCAGCGGTACGGGCTGTCGATGCGCCCGGTCATCGATAACTACGCGGACTTCCGTACGTACTGGAATTACATGCACGACAACGTTCTTGAATCGAACAAGACAACCCAATACGCGGCCAGCGGTCGGATCGCAATTCCGAAGACACTGCCGGTGTCGATTCCGGAACCGCTGTGGGACAACGTCATTGAACCGATCGTGCGACAGACGGGCCCGTGGCTCATGTCGGCGATGATGGACCAGCGCGCACGCGATCTGCTCGGGTTGTCCTGGTCCCGACGTGACCAACTTGCCTTCGGAACTCTCCAGCAGGTCGTGCGGACTGTGTGGCCTCGCCTTCCGCTACGCGTTCGCTATTTCCCCCGCGCCTACGCCGCGATCGAAAAGCACGGACTCTAGACCGGACGTCTCCGGTCCAGCACGCCAGTTCTTGACCAGTCCCCCAGAGGGAGGTGCCCCCAGCAAAACTGCCCCTTTTCTTCGTGAGAAAAGGGGCAGTTTTCGCGTCTGCTCGAGGGGCGGTTAGCCCTCTTCGGCCAAGCGGTGCTTGAGGGCGTCGAACTCGTCCTTGATGCCGGTCGGCAGCTTCTCGCCGACGAACTCGAACCACTCCTCGATCAGCGGGAGCTCGTTGCGCCATTCGTCAGCGCTGACGGCCAGCGCCTCGTCGACGTCGGCGGCGTCCACGTCCAGGCCGTTCAGGTCCAGGTCAGCGGCGGTCGGCACGATACCGATCGCGGTGCTCTTGCCCTCGGCCTTGTGCTCGATGCGCTCGACGGCCCACTTCAGCACGCGGCTGTTCTCGCCGAAGCCCGGCCACAGGAAGCGGCCGTCGTCGCCACGACGGAACCAGTTGACGAAGAAGATCTTCGGCATCTTGGACTCGTCGGCGTTCTTGCCGATGTTGATCCAGTGCTGGAAGTAGTCACCGACGTGGTAGCCGAGGAACGGCAGCATGGCCATCGGGTCGCGGCGGACGGTGCCGACCTTGCCCTCCGCGGCGGCGGTCTGCTCGGAGCCCAGGGTGGCACCGATGAACACGCCGTGCTGCCAGTCGCGGGCCTGGGTGATCAGCGGAACCGTGGTCTTGCGACGGCCGCCGAACAGGATCGCCGAGATCGGCACACCCTGCGGGTCGTCCCACTCAGGAGCCACCGACGGGCACTGCGAGATCGGGGTGCAGTAGCGCGAGTTCGGGTGCGCGGCCTTCTCTTCGGACTCGCGGGTCCAGTCGTGACCCTTCCAGTCGATGAGGTGGTCGGGGTCGCCCTCCAGGCCTTCCCACCAGACGTTGCCGTCGTCGGTCTTGGCGACGTTGGTGAAGACGGTGTTGCCGGCGGCGATGGTCTTCATGGCGTTCGGGTTCGACGACCAGTTGGTGCCCGGCGCGACGCCGAAGAAGCCGAACTCGGGGTTGACGGCGTACAGCTGGCCGTCCTTGCCGAACCGCATCCAGGCGATGTCGTCGCCGACGGTCTCGGCGCGCCAGCCCGGGATGGTGGGTTGCAGCATCGCGAGGTTGGTCTTGCCACAGGCCGACGGGAACGCCGCGGCGATGTAGTACGCCTTGTTCTCCGGGGAGATGAGCTTGAGGATCAGCATGTGCTCGGCGAGCCAGCCCTCGTCGTGCGCCATGGCCGAGGCGATGCGCAGCGAGTAGCACTTCTTGCCCAGCAGCGCGTTGCCGCCGTAGCCCGAGCCGTAGCTCATGATCTCGCGGGTCTCGGGGAAGTGGGTGATGTATTTGGTCTCGTTGCACGGCCACGGCACGTCGGCCTGACCCGGCTCCAGCGGAGCGCCGATGGAGTGCAGCGCCTTGACGAAGAAGCCGTCATCGCCGATCTTGGCGAGGGCCTTGGCGCCCATGCGGGTCATGGTGCGCATCGAGACGACGACGTACTCCGAGTCGGTGATCTCGACGCCAAGCTTGGGGTCTTCGGCATCCAGCGGGCCCATGCAGAAGGGCACGACCCACATGGTGCGGCCGCGCATCGAACCGCGGTAGAGGTCGGTCATGACGCCGCGCATCTCGGCCGGGGCCATCCAGTTGTTGGTGGGGCCGGCGTCCTCTTCACGCTCAGAGCAGATGAAGGTCCGCGACTCGACGCGGGCGACGTCCGACGGGTCCGACAGCGCGAGGTAAGAATTCGGCTGCTTCTCGTCGTTGAGCTTCTGGAAGGTGCCGGCTTCGACGAGGTGCGCGGCGAGGCGGTTGAACTCTTCGTCCGAACCGTCGGCGAACATCACCCGGTCGGGCTCAGTCAGCTCCGCAACTTCACGAACCCAGGCGAGGAGCCCGGCGTGATTAGTCGGAGCGGCGTCGAGACCGGGAATGGTCGCTGAGGTCATCAATTTCTCCTGCTCGCAAATCGCAGCTATACCTCTTTAGAGGTTAACGTGAGTGACATACAAGTAGGCAATCCGGGACTGTCCGATCTCTCACATGAACGATTCAGAAAGTTCAATTTCAGGCCCTGAATCCGCTGGTACCGCGTTTCGGGGCGGATCGCCACCAGTTACCGGTCAGTAGCGCCGCCGCGGCTGCCGGCGTAATTCTCAAAACGGTCAATTTGTCGATTTGTGATCTGCCCGTCCGGCTATCTGCGCTTCGACTAACCGGTACGCCAGTTCTTCCTCGCTCGCCTGCCGCACTGCCGCAACGGCGGTCCCGACCCACCGATCCAGCACCGCCCGCCGGTGCAGGCGCGTGCGGACGCCGATAACGGCCACGGTGAGCGTCAGCCCCAGCACCATGCCCAGGACCGCGCCGATCGGTTCGGGTATCCCGGCCAATCCGGTGGCCATCCGCGCCAGCCCCAACGCCGAACCCAGACCGAAACCGGCGCCCAGCACGACACCGAGCCACATCTCGTCGGGCCGCTGGGCCAGGACCGGGGCGGGGACGTCCGACAGTGACCACCGCCGGGCGGGTTCCGCAGTTCCCAGCGCGACGGCGGTGGCCGCGCGGATCCGACCGCACGTCTCAGCCAGCTCACGACGGACGTCGGCCTCGAAACCGCTCACCGCACCGCGGGCAGACGGCACCCGGACCAGCAGGTCAGCCTGCAATTCACCGAACTGTCGACGCACGTCCCGCGCCAGCTCCAGTCGCGTGCGCTGCAGTTCCAGCCGGGCATCGCCCCGACCGGCGCCGCATTGGGCGAGGAGCCGCAGCGAGCCACGGCTGAGGTCCCGGGCATAGTTGCGCCGCAGGTCGTCGGTGGCGCCGCGACTGTAGCGGCGCCAGTGCAGGGCCCGCCGTAGATGTGCGTCGGCGTCCATCCCTCGGTCGACGACGAGGCCGTCAGCTTCCAGCGCCTCCGTTGCGGCTGAGGTGACCACGGCTGCCGTCGCATCGGACGTCAACCATCGATGCACCCGGGCGTCGTCCAATTCGGTTGCGGTCACAGCGATTTCACTCAGCACCCGGCGAATGTCGCGGTACCGGCCGGCGGCGTCCTGCGCACCCGGCCCAGGTACAACGTGCGTCAGCCCGGGAACGTCCGCCGCCAACTCGTCCAGCGCAGCGGTGAATCGCTGCCAAATGTCCCCTGACACCGCGTCCCCCAAATGCCGGCCCAACTGCCATCGTCGCACCTCGGCACGGGTGCGCCCGACGCTGATTTCAGGCAACTGTTGCGTATCAATCTGCACCGCGATGCGGGCTCTCACAGGCAGATGAGAGACCATGGACAGATGTATGCCCAGCGCGAGGACGACGCTGCCTCGTCGACCAGCGCCCCAGCGGCCGACGAGGCCGACTTAGAAACCGCCGCCCCGGCGCACCAGCACCGCCGTGTGACCAGTTTCCGGTCCCGCCGGTCGGCCCTGTCGACCGGCCAGCAGAGCACGTGGGACCGTCGCTGGCCTGAGCTGGGCAAAGTCGCCCGCTCCGACGACGGCGCCGCGGCACCGCTGATCGACACCACCGCCTGGTTCGGCCGCACCGCACCGGTGGTGCTGGAGATCGGGTCCGGCACCGGCATCTCGACACTGGCCATGGCGCAAGAAGAACCCCACCTGGACGTTATTGCGGTCGAGGTTTATCGCAAGGGCATGGCCCAGCTGCTCGGCGGTGTCGACCGGGCCGGTCTGACGAATGTGAGATTTGTCCGCGGCGACGGCGTCGACGTGCTGGAACACATGATCGCGCCGGGCACGCTCACCGCCGTACGCGTGTTCTTCCCGGATCCCTGGCCCAAGGCCCGGCACCAGAAGCGTCGGCTGCTGCAGGCTGAGACCGTGGCGCTGATCTCGAGCCGCCTCAAGTCCGGCGGCATCCTGCACGCCGCCACCGATCACGCCGACTATGCGGTGCAGATCGCCGAGGTGGGCGACGCCGAGCCGACACTGCGCCGGACCTCGGTCGATGCCGACCTGCCGATCTCGGTCGAGCGGCCCACCACCAAGTACGAGGCGCGGGGCATGCGCATGGGCAGCCCCATCACCGAACTGATCTGGGAAAGGCAGTAGGTGACTATCACTGAGGCCATTCCACAGGCCATCCCGCAGGCCAAGCCCTTCCCGCAGGCCCCGCCGCCCGGGCCGCGCCCGCACCGGGTCCTGCTGGTCTGGGACGCACCGAACCTGGACATGGGCCTCGGATCAATCCTCGGTGGCCGGCCGACCGCCGCCCACCGGCCGCGATTCGACGCGCTGGGCCGCTGGCTGCTGGCCCGCACCAATGAGATTTCCAGTGGTCGGCGGCCCGATCAGCCGCCGGTGTCGCTGGAACCCGAGGCGACCGTCTTCACCAACATCGCCCCTGGTAGCGCCGACGTCGTGCGGCCGTGGGTGGAAGCGCTGCGCAACGTTGGCTTCGCAGTGTTCGCCAAGCCCAAGATCGATGAGGGCAGCGACGTCGACAGCGACATGCTGGCCCACATCGCGCTGCGCCGGAACGAGGGCCTGGCCGGCATTTATGTCGCGTCAGCCGACGGTCAGGCGTTCCGTCAGCCGCTGGAAGACATCGCCCACGACGGCACTCCGGCGACCGTGGTCGGATTTCGCGAACATGCCAGTTGGGCGTTAGCGTCGGATACCTTGGACTTCGTCGACCTGGAAGACATCCCTGGTGTCTTCCGGGAGCCACTGCCGCGAATCGGCTTGGATTCGCTGCCTGATCAGGGCGCGTGGCTCCAGCCCTTCCGGCCTTTGTCCGCGCTGCTGAGCTCGCGCGTTTAGGAAAAACTACAGATGACGTGTGCGGTGGCCAAAAATGGCAATGACTTTGAGCAGGACTTTATGCAGATAATCGTGAGGAGCTGACGTGTTCGCCTGGTGGGGTCGAACGGTGTACCGATTCCGATACATAGTGATCGGAGTCTTGGTCGCTATGTGCCTGGGTGGCGCCGTATACGGGTCCAGCCTTGGCGAGCATGTCACACAAAGTGGCTTCTACAACGAAGGCAGCGAGTCTGTCTCCGCGTCGGTCCTCGGTGACGAGGTCTACGGCCGCGACCGGACCAGCCTGGTGGTGGCGATCCTGACGCCGCCCGACGACAAAAAGATCACCGACCCGGCCTGGCAGAAGAAGGTCAGCGGCGAGCTGGACACCTTTGTGAGCGACCACAAGGACAAGGTCGTCGCCTGGGTCGGCTGGCTCAAGGCGCCCAGCGACGGCCTGAAGAAGATGACGACGCAGGACATGCGGCACACCTTCATCACCGTCCCGCTCAAGGGCGACAACGACGACGCGATCCTCAAGAACTACCTGGCCGTCGCGCCCGACCTGCAGAAGGTCAACGGCGGCAATATCAAGCTCGCCGGTATGGAACCGCTGGCCAGCGAGCTGACCGGCACCATCGGCACTGACCAGAAGCGCGCGGAAATCGCGATCGTGCCCCTGGTCGCAGTCGTGCTGTTCTTCGTGTTCGGCGGCGCCATTGCCGCCGCCCTGCCTGCCATCATCGGTGGCCTGACCATCGGCGGCGCGCTCGGCATCCTGCGCCTGACCGCCGAGTTCGGGCCCGTCCACTTCTTCGCCCAGCCCGTCGTGACGATGATGGGCTTCGGTATCGCCATCGACTACGGCCTCTTCATAGTGAGCCGGTTCCGAGAAGAACTAGCCGAGGGCTATGACGTCGAAGCTGCGGTCAGACGGTCGGTGATGACGTCGGGCCGGACGGTCGCGTTCTCCGCGGTGATCATCGTGGCGTCGTCGCTGCCGCTGCTGCTCATCCCGCTGGGCTTCCTGCGGTCCATCACGTACGCGATCATCGCGTCGGTGCTGCTGGCCGCGTTCCTGTCGATCACCGTGCTGCCCGCCGTGCTGGGCATTCTGGGCACGAACGTCGACGCCTTGGGCGTGCGCACCCTGTTGCGGGTGCCGTTCCTGGCCAACTGGCCGTTCTCGCGCCGGATCATCGACTGGTTCGCGGAGAAGACGCAGAAGACCAAGACCCGCGAAGAGGTCGAGAAGGGCTTCTGGGGCCGCCTGGTCAACGTCGTCATGAAGCGACCGCTGGCCTTCGCCCTGCCGATCGTCATCGCGATGATCTTGCTGGTCATCCCGCTGGGCCAGCTGGCGCTGGCAGGTATCAGCGAGAAGTACCTGCCGCCGGACAATGCGGTCCGAACCTCGCAGGAAGAGTTCGACAAGCTCTTCCCGGGTTTCCGCACCAATGCCCTGACCTTGGTCATCAAGAGTGACAACGGCCAGCCGGTCACCGACCAGCAGATCGCCCAGGTCCGGTCCAACGCCGGCACCGTCAGCGGTTTCGTGACGCCGGACGACAACGACAAGTCCAAGATGTGGGCCGAGCGGACCTACCAGGACGGCGGCACCAAGAACCCGGCCGTCCGCGTGCTCTCCAACGGCCTCGTCAACAGTGGCGATGCGGCCCAGAAGGTCAACGAGCTGCGCGCGCTGCAGGAGCCGCACGGCATCAAGGTGATGGTCGGCGGCACCCCCGCCCTGGAGCAGGACAGCATCAGCACGCTGTACGACAAGCTTCCGTTGATGGGGTTGATCCTGGTGATCACCACGACCCTGCTGATGTTCCTGGCGTTCGGTTCGCTGGTGCTGCCCATCAAGGCCGCCCTGATGAGCATGCTGACCCTTGGCTCGACCATGGGCATCCTGACCTGGATGTTCGTCGAGGCCGGGCACGGTTCCGGGTTGATGAACTACACGCCGCAGCCACTGATGGCCCCGATGATCGGCCTGATCATCGCGGTGATCTGGGGTCTGTCGACCGACTACGAGGTGTTCCTGGTGTCCCGCATGGTGGAGGCCCGCGAACGCGGCATGTCCACCGCCGAGGCCATCCGGATCGGTACTGCGACGACGGGTCGTCTGATCACCGGCGCCGCGCTGGTGCTGGCCGTCGTCGTCGGGGCCTTCGCGTTCTCCGACCTGGTAATGATGAAGTACCTGGCGTTCGGCCTGCTCATGGCGCTGCTGTTGGACGCCACCGTGATCCGCATGTTCCTGGTGCCGGCCGTGATGAAACTCCTCGGCGACGATTGCTGGTGGGCCCCGCTGTGGATGAAGCGCATCCAGGTCAAGCTGGGTCTCGGCGAGACCGAGCTGCCCGACGAGCGCAAGCGTCCCGCCGTCCGCGACCCCGAAGAGCCTCGCGCTCTGGTCGGTTCCGGTGCCCCGGCCCGGCCACCGCACGACCCGACGCATCCGGCCGCCGGCCAGCGCGCCGTCCCGACCCGGATCGCCCCTGGTCAGCCGCCGAGCCAGGCATCGACCAACCGGATGCCGAGTGCTCCCCCGCAGCCGCAGGCACCGCAACCGCCGCAGGCCGCGCCATCTGAGCCGGCGACGACGCGTTTCAGCGCCGCCAAGGGTGCCTTCCGCAACGTGGTGTCGAACGTGACCCGTGCGGTCAGCCCGCAGAGCGACCCGAACCCACCGACCGCGGCCGTCGGTGACCCCGCGACCACGGCGTTCCGCCCCTCCGAGCCCGCCACCACCGCGTTCCGTGCGCCGGGCGCCAACCGGCCCGCCGATGCCGGCCAAGGTGGCACCGGCCAGGGCGGCACCGGGGCCAACCGGGAGATCGAGTCGTGGCTCGGCCAGCTCCGGGGCAACCTCAGTGGCTCGGGACCGCAGATTCAGACGCCGTCAGATGCGCCTGACGAGGGCAATGAGCCGACCACCGCGTTCCGCGCGCAGCCGGCCGAATCCCCCGATGCCACCGAGAAGCTCGAGACCGGGGAGACCCAGCGTCGCGGTAGCGGCGGCGGGGTCAGCGCTCAGGATCTGCTGCGCCGGGAGGGCCGTCTGTAGCCAGGGCTGGATCGGGGTCGGATACCGCTGCTGCGGCGACCTCGCCAGCTTGGGCCAGCTGTTCGGCCTCCGCCGCGGCGGGGTCCGCGGCGACCAGCACACGGACTGCGCTGTTCAGGAAGGCGACGGTCGGTACCGCGATCAGCGCACCGATGATGCCGGCGGTGACACCGCCGCCGGCGATGGCCAACACGACGGCCAGTGGGTGCACCGACACCGCGCGGCCCATCACGATGGGCTGCAACACGTGAGCTTCCAGTTGCTGCACCGCGATGATCAGGCCGAGCGCGATCAACGCATAGACCCAACCCTTGGCGATCAACGCCACCACCACGGCCACAAAGCCGGTAAGCACGGCACCGACGAGCGGCACGAAGGCACCCAGGAACACCAGCGACGCCAGGGGTAGCGCCAGCGGCACTCCCATGATCGCCAACCCGGTACCGATACCGACGGCGTCGACCAGCGCCACGACGAACGTCGCGCGCACGTACCCGATCAGGGAGCCGAAGCCGGCCCGGCCCGCATCGCGGACCCGATCCCGTACCGAGGCGGGAAAGATCTTGGTGACGAACGCGTAGATGTCGCGACCGCCCTGCAGCAGGAAGATCAGCGTGAACAGCGCCAGCAGCATCCCGGTGATGATCTCGGTCAGCGCGCCGGCGGTCGAGAAGATGCCACTGGTCAGCTTGGCTTGGTTGTTCTTGAGGGCATCGATGGCCGTCTGACCGACGTTGTTGATCTGCTCGCTGCTCAGATGCAGGATCGGCCCTTCGGTCAACCAGATCCGCGCGCCGTCGATGCTCTTGGTGACCTGCTCGACGAGCGCCGGGGCACCGTCGATGAACTGGAAGACGACGAACGTCATGATGCCGCCCATCCCGACGATGGCGGTCAGCAGCACCACCGCGACGGCGGCACCACGCAGCAGCCCCCGGCTGGTCAGCAGGTCGACGGCGGGCAGCAGGAACGCAGTTGCCAAGGTGGCCAACAGAAATGGCACCACGATGACCTCGAGCTTGACGATCACCCACAGCAGCGCGAGCACCGCCGCGAAGATCGTCAGCAATCGCCACGACCAGGCGGCGGCCTTGCGTACTACCGGATCAACCGCTGCGTCGGCGTGTGACATGGGCGCCAGCGTAGCGCCGCCCGGTGACGCCACGAGGCGCCTGGGGCGGCGCGCACCGCGCACGGCGCGCCGCGCACGACACGCCGGATACGCTAGAGGCGTGTCGCACGACGCCCCAGCGGGCCCATGGACGGCGCGCCGGCGCGGCGACGCACGTGCGCAGCCGGGCCGGACGCGCGGCAAGTACTGGTGGTTGCGCTGGGTTCTCATCGCCATCGCCGTCGCCGTACTGACTGCCGAAATCGTGATGGTGTGGGAGCAGCTGGCCAAGGCCTGGCGCAGCCTGCTCTCGGCGACGTGGTGGTGGGTGTTCGCGGCGGCGGTCGCGGCGCTCGCGTCCATGCACAGCTTCGCGCAGATTCAGCGCACCCTGCTCCGATCGGCCGGGGTCCAGGTCAAACAGTGGCGCTCGGAGGCCGCGTTCTACGCCGGCAACGCCTTGTCGACGACGCTGCCGGGCGGGCCGGTGCTCTCGGCGACCTTCGTGTACCGGCAGCAGCGGCTGTGGGGCGCGTCGCCGCTGGTCGCGTCGTGGCAGTTGGTGATGTCCGGTGCGCTGCAGGTGGTGGGGCTCGCGCTGCTGGGGTTGGGCGGCGCTGTCATGCTCGGCGCGAGCAAGAACCCGCTGTCGCTGATCTTCACGATCGGCGGTTTCATCGCGCTGCTGGTGCTGGCCCAGACCGTTGCCGCCAACCCGCAGCAGATCGACGGCATCGGGGTGCGCCTGCTGTCCTGGTTCAACTCGCTGCGCGGCAAGCCTGCCGACACCGGCGTGGACGGCTGGCGCAAGATTCTGCAGCAGCTCGAATCGGTGAGTCTGAGCCGTCGGACCCTGACCGTCGCCTTCAGTTGGTCGCTGTTCAACTGGGTGGCCGACGTGGCCTGTCTGGCCTGCGCGGCCTACGCCACCGGCGGGCACCCGTCGCTGGCCGGCCTGACCGTCGCCTATGCGGCGGCCCGGGCCGTCGGATCGATCCCGCTGATGCCTGGCGGGCTGCTCGTGGTCGAAGCGGTCCTGGTGCCCGGCCTGGTGTCGAGCGGTATGACGCTGGCCTCCGCCATCTCGACCATGCTGATCTACCGGCTGGTGAGCTGGATCTTCATCTCGACCATCGGCTGGGTGGTGTTCTTCTTCTTGTTCCGGACCGAGAGCAACTTCGATCCCGACGCGGACCCTGATTGCGCAGACGCCCCGAAACCCGACGCCCCCGAGACCGGTGCTCCCCATGGCTCCGGGTAGCCGGATCGGTGTGGCGGTGCTCGTCGCCGCCGTGCTGACTTCCTGTACTTCAGTACCTAAATCTGGCGAATCCTCTGCTCCGCCAAGCACTTCCGCCGCAGAGTCCGAGCCCATCGTCACCCCGGTGTTGGCTGACGTCGTGGCCGCACCGATCCCGGTGCCGGCCACCGATGGCCGCGTACACCTGGCGTACGAGCTGCTGCTCACCAATTCCTCGCCCGAGTCCGTGACGGTCGACTCGCTGTCCGTCATGGGGCCGGCCGGCCCCGTCTTGCAGCTGTCCGGAGCGGGCCTGGCCTACTGGACGCGCACCATGGGAACCCGGGCCAGCACCACCGACCTGGGCCCCGGCCAGCGCGCGACGGTGTGGCTGGATGTCGGCCTGCCCACCGGAAGCGCTGTGCCCAAGCAACTTTCGCATCGTGTCGTCGTCAAGGTGCCCAAGCCGGTACCGCCGCTCGTGCCGCCGGTAGTGACCGAGGACGTCGCGCCGGTGACGGTGTCCGCCCACTTGCCCGCGGTGCTCGAACCACCGCTCCGCGGCCCCGGGTGGCTCGACGGCAACAGCTGCTGCGACATGACACCGCACCGAATGGCCCTCAACCCTATCGACGGAAAGCTCTGGGGCGCAGAGCGATTCGCCATCGACTACGAACAGTTACAGCCAAACGGGCAGCTGTTCACCGGCGACCGTGCGAAGAACGAAAGCTACGCCTACTTCGGAGCCGACGTACACGCGGTGGCCGACGGGCCCGTGGTGGCGGTGCTCGACGGGCTGCCCGAACAGGTGCCTGGCGACAACCCGACCGGCCTCACGCTGGCCCAGTACGGCGGCAACCATGTCGTGCAAGACATCGGGAACGGGAACTTCGCGTTCTACGCGCACCTGCAGACGGGCAGCGTCAAGGTCAAGCCAGGTGATCAGCTGAACACCGGCCAGGTGCTCGGACACGTTGGCAATACCGGTAATTCGACCGGGCCGCACCTGCATTTCCACGTGATGAGCACCCCGGACCCGTTGCGGTCCGACGGACTGCCGTTCGTCTTCCGGTCGTTCAAACTCACGGGACGCTTGGCCAACATGGCGGCCGGCGACGCCCTCGAAGCCGGCCAGCCGGCGCAGCTACAGCCGGGCTTTTCCGCCCGCGACGAAAACAATGTCAGCCCACTGAATCTGGACGTGATGACCTATGACCGCTGACCAGCAGACCGAAACCCGCAGCGCCGCACGGGCTTTCCTCACCGATGTGGTGTTGGTCGTAATCTTCTGCGCCATCGGCCGGCGCAGTCACGCGGAGGGCATCACCCTGGCCGGGGTGGCCCACACCAGCTGGCCATTCCTGACCGGCACCGTGGCCGGCTGGGCACTGTCGCAAGGCTGGCGCCGCCCGACGGCGCTGATCCCCACCGGGTTGGCGGTGTGGGTCAGCACCATCGTGATCGGCATGCTGTTGCGCAAGGCCTCAGCGCAGGGCGTCGCAGTCAGCTTCGTGATCGTCGCCTCCACCGTCACCGCCATTTTCCTGCTCGGCTGGCGCGGGGTGGCGGCGCTGCTGCGGCGCCGGGGGCAGGACTAGCGGCCCGTGCCGCAGCGGTCGCGGATGTCCTTCAGCGGCTGCCGGATACCCTGCAGCTCCGCCTTGGTCTGCGGGTTGGCGTCGAGGTAAGCCTTGACCTTGGCGTGCGCCTGATCCTTCGTCTGGCCCCGGAGGCTGGTGAAGAAGTCGTTCACGTCGGGGTGGGTGAACAGGTAGGCGGAGGTCGATGCGTCGACGCCGGCCCTGACGCCGGCGAGGTCCGCAGCGGTGCAGTTGGGCGGCGCGTCGGCAAGGGCCGACGGAATGGCACCGAACAGCAGGCTGCCGGCGATCGTGCCGGCGCCGATGACGCCGGTGAGAACGCGTCGCTTGGCCAGAGCGGTAAGCATCATGTGGTCAAACCCCTTCAACTCCGATTGGCCGGTGCCCGACGGGGCTACCGGCCCCTCAAAGATAAGCAGAAGAGCCGGATATTGACGGCTGAACCTAGTGGGCTGACACAGCCTGGGCCGGCGGCACCGACCCCGTCGCCGTCGTCACGCCGGGCAGGCTGGGCGTGAACGGCGCACTGCCGGGTGCAATCGGCGCACTGGGCACGCTCGGCATCGCGGGCAGAGTGGCCGGCAACCCGCCGCCCTGCTGCGCCGACTGCATCAGCCCCATCATCTGGGGAAGCGTCAGCGGCAGCTTGCACTGCGACGACAGCGTCACCAACGGCGCCTGCAGATTCTGCAGCGCGGCACCCTCCTGCGGGTTGGCGTCGAAGTAGGTCTTCAGCGCCGCCAACGACTGTGGGCCGGGCTGCTGCTGCGAGATGGTGGTCAGCGTCTGGTTTGCCGTCGGATGCGCGTCCAGGTATGTGCCGGTGGAGGTAGCCACCATGCCGATGGTCTTGGCGACCTGGCTGGCCGCGCACGGATCCTGCCCGGCTTCGGCCGACGAGGCGCCGAACGACGTCACCAACACACCGCCGAGTGCAGTTACAGCGAATACTCCGGCAAGTCCACGGCGCAGCGGCACAATGGTCGTCTTCATGGCACAACTCCTCACGGTTTACCGACCATCGACGGCCGCGTAAACACTCGGCAAACACTGCTTTCCCGGGGTGGCACGTAGCAAAGTGCCGGACCTCATCCGGGATTCGGCTACCACCATCTTGCCATCGGGCCGAGGTTCATGCCCAATCTGCACAGCAAACATCCAGGTCACCGGCCAGTTATCTCAGCCAGACCAGGCCCGTCCACGACGGTCAGATGGTTGCTGGCGGGCCCCGGCGCCGCCGCCGGAGGGGCTCGGTTGCAGTTGCATCAAGGTTGTCCACCAGGGGGTCAACGGCGCTCGCGGGCCGGTCACCCTACCCCATACTGGGGTAGGGTCGGCGGCACGCAACGCCGATCAAAACACTCCGGTGGCAACCGGGATGACCGCAGGAAGAGGGTTCGCCATCCAGCAGTTGATGATGCGGCTGAGCGGTCAGCTTCGGCGTTGGCGCTGGGCGGTTTTCGCCACCTGGCTACTGCTGATGGTGCCGTCTCTGTATCTGGCGGCAACCCAGTCCGGCAATCTCAGCGGCGGCGGGTTCGAAGTCGCCAGCTCCCAGTCCCTGCACGTCCAGCACGAGCTCGAGGACCACTTCCCCGACGAGGGCGCGTCACCGTTGGCCTTGGTGGCAGCGCCGAACGCGGGCGCGTCAGAAGCGGACATGACCGTCGCTGTCGACGAGTTGAAGCGCATCGCCGCGGGCATCTCCAACATCAAGATCGTTCCCGACCCCACACAACCCGAACCACAGGCCGGCAGGCCGTACGTCGTGACGCTGCGGCTCGATTTCAACAACAGCGGCGCGGTCGACATCGCGAAGAAGCTGCGCACGGCCGTCGGCGTCAAGGGCAGTAAGCCCGGCCAGACCGCGGACGGCAGGGTCCGGCTGTATGTGATCGGGCAGGGCGCGCTCGGTGCGGCAGCCAGTGAGACCACCAAGCACGACGTCGCCGAGGCCGAGAAGTGGAACCTGCCGATCGTGCTGATCGTGCTGCTGGCGGTGTTCGGCTCGCTGGCCGCCGCGGCCATGCCGATGCTGCTCGGCGCCTGCACGGTGATCGTGACGATGGGGGTGGTCTACCTCCTGTCCATCTGGGTCACCATGAGCGTGTTCGTGACGACGACGTTGTCGATGTTCGGTATCGCGCTGGCCGTCGACTATTCGCTGTTCATCCTCATGCGCTTCCGCGAGGAACTGCGCGCCGGCCGCGACCCCGCGCAGGCCGTCGACGCGTCGATGGCGACGTCGGGCCTGGCCGTCCTGCTGTCCGGGCTCACCGTGATCGCCTCGATCACAGGCATCTACCTGATCGGCACCCCGGTCCTGTCGTCCATGGCCACCGGCGCGATCCTGGCCGTCGCCGTCGCGGTGCTGACCTCGACGACCCTGATTCCGGCCGTGCTGGCCACCTTCGGCAAGCGCGTCGCCAAACGCTCGTCGTGGCTGCACGTCACCCGCCGCCCGGACGTCGGGCAATCACGGTTCTGGACCCAGTGGACCGAGCGCACCATGCGCTGGCCGTGGCTGTCGGCGCTGCTGGCCGCGGCTTTCCTGATCGCCCTGGCCGCTCCCGCGTTCGGCATGAAGCTCGGCAACAGCATGCTGCGCCAGTTCGAACCAACCCACGAAATCCGCGCCGGCGTGGCCGCCGCGGCCGAAGCGCTGGGCCCCGGTGCCCTCGGACCGATTCGGGTGCTGGTGGCGTTCCCTGAGCCGACGGCGTCCGACGCCCAGAACACCGCCACGCTCGAGGCGCTGCACGACACCATGACGCAGGCGCCGGACGTGGCCCAGGTGTCCCCAGCGGTGTTCAGCAACGACAACCGCAGTGCCTTGTTCTCCGTCGTGCTGTCCATCGACCCCGACGATCTGGTCGCGCGCAACTCGATCACCTGGCTCCGTCAGCACCTACCGGGTGTGGCCGGCGCAAATCTCAAGGTCGACGTCGGCGGCCCGACGGCCCTGATCATGGACTTCGACCACCGCGTCGCGAACACCGAGCTCGCGGTCTTCGTCTTCGTGTCGCTGATCGCCTTCGTGATGCTGCTGATCTCCATCCGCTCGATAGTGCTGGCGCTCAAGGGCGTCCTCATGACGGTGCTGTCTGTGGCCGCGGCCTACGGCAGCCTCGTCGTGGTCTTCGAGTGGGGCTGGCTGCAAGCGCTGGGCTTCAAACCCCTGGAGTCCTTGGACAGCACCATTCCGCCGCTGGTGCTGGCCATGACGTTCGGCCTGTCCATGGACTACGAGATCTTCCTGCTGACGCGCATCCGCGAGCGTTTCCTGCAGTCCGGTGACACGCGCGACGCCGTTGCGTATGGCGTCAGCACCAGCGCCCGGACCATCACCAGTGCCGCGCTGATCATGATCGCCGTGTTCATCGGGTTCGCGTTCGCCGGCATGCCGCTGGTGGCCCAGATGGGCGTCGCGTGCGCGGTGGCCATCGCGGTCGACGCGACCGTGGTGCGGCTGGTTCTGGTGCCCGCGTTGATGGCGATGTTCGACCAGTGGAACTGGTGGCTGCCCAAGTGGCTGGACCGCCTGCTGCCGTCCGTGGATTTCGAGAAGCCGCTGCCCACCACCGCGACCGGCAGCCTGGTCATCATCCCCGACGATATCTCCGCGCTGGGTCCGTCCGGCGCCGAACTGCGCAGCGTCGTCAAGTCCGCGGCGAAGCTGAAAAGCCTTGCCTCACAGACGGTTACTGTTTCCGATCCACTGGCCTTCAGCGGCTGCAGTGGCAGCGACGGCGACACCGGCGAGGGCCAGTACGTCCCCCGCGCCGTGCCGCGCCGGATCGCGGCGGCACCCGCCCCGAAGGATTCGTCACGCACCGGGCTGGCGCTGCTGCGGCGGCGCTCGCACGGCGGTTCGGGCGCCGCATCCGACCCGGCAGACGTCCACCCCGTCACCGTCTGGGGCGGGCGCCTATCGGTCGCCCTCGATGCGTTGTCGCTCAGCGATACCGAGGGCCCATCGATCGAGCGCCACGGTCCCGTGGAGACCACGACGGTGCTGCTGCCGACGGGCGACCGGCTGGAGATTCCTACGGGCGCCGAAACGCTGCGGCTCAAGGGCTACTTGATCATGTCCCGCAACAGCGTCCGCGACTACAGCGAGCTCGTCGATCTGGTGTCCTGCATGGATATCCGGACTGCGGCCGCGGTACTCGCGGGAATTGACGGGTATTACTGTGGAGAACGGTCGAAGAAGCAGTGGGTGGCTACCCAATTGGTCCGCAGGTTGGCCGACCCGCACCCGTTCGACGACCAGGAAACGGCAGATTGGCCCGACGTCAAACAGCACTGTCTCGCTGTTGCGGTGGCCATGTTGGAGGAGGCGAGGTGACGTTGACATCCGAGGTGAGGGACACCCCTTCTGGTGCCGACGATCCGCATGCCGCCACCACGGCGGCCGCTCGCAACAGTTCCGACACCGGGGCGTCCACCGTCGCGTTTCCGGCTCAGCCGCCAGGCGAAAAGCCTGTCGAGTTCTGGCCGACGTCGGCGATCCGGGCCGCCCTGGAGAACGACGACCTGGCGGTGTGGCAGCGCATCGTCGTTGCCATCAAGCGTGACCCCTTCGGCCGGACCGCCCGTCAGGTCGAAGAGATTCTGGCGACCACCAATCCGTATGGCATCTCCAAGGCGTTGTCCGAGGTACTCGGCCGCGCCCGCGCGCAGCTCGAAGCCAACGAGTGCGCCGAGGTGGCCCGTCAGATCCGGTTGTTGATCGAGCGCTCGGGCCTCAGCGAGACCGAGTTTGCGTCCCGCGTCGGCGTTGGCGCCCAAGAACTTTCGAAGTATCTGACCGGCTCGACCAGCCCGTCGGCGGCGTTGTTCGTGCGGATGCGGCGGCTGTCAGACCGGTTCGCCCGGATGCGTTCCGCTCGCCCCTGAGCACTGAGTCGCCGCGCCCAGATCGACAAAAGGGTCGCTCGGTGCAAACGACCCTTTCGCCAGAGGTAAATCCGGCCTACCGCGAGGAAATCGGCGTCACATCCATGACCAGCCAGCGCGCGTCCTGCTTGGTCAGCGTGATCCGCAACCCCAGGACCGTCTCCTGCTTGGGCTTGTTGGGGATGTTCTGGCTGGCCCGCATGACCACCGCGACACTGGCGAAGTTCGGGCCGATGGTCTCGATGCCGGCCGAGATGGTGCTGGCCTGACCGGCCACACCGCGGCTGGTGAGGTCCTTGGCCACCGCATTGAATTCGTTGCGGTAGGCCTCGGCGCGCTGCGGTGCCATCAAGGACGTCGCGCGGTCGATCGAGACGTTCGGCGCGCCCGGTGTGAAGGTCGCCGACGCTTCCGCGACACTGCTGGCGATGCCGACCACCTGGGACATGTCGTTGCTGGTGGTGTTGTCCGGCACCGTCCACTGGGTGTAACCCACGATCGCGGCCGCCGTCACGGCGACGGTCGTCAGGCCGACGACGAGCAGCCGCAGCTTCGGGGCGTCGTCGTCGGTGCCCATGGTCACCCCGTCGCGGCGGAACAGCACGAAGTTGACCACCGCCGCCTGCAGCACCAGCAGCCCGATGATGGTGCCCACCACGACCCACCACAACGGCCGCTCCAAGGCCAGCCCGATGTAGATCAGGCTCGCCAGGAGCGTCAGCGGCGCCAGGACGTCAAAAACCAATACCCGCCACGCGTTCCTCATCGCAGCGACTCCAATCGTGAGACCAGCAGCTTGCCGCCGATGTCGGACACGCCGAGGCGCAGCCGCCAGCGCACGGTCTGCGGCTTACCACCGGCGTTCTGGCTGACCGAGGTCGCGACGATCATGACGTTCGTCGTATCCGAGGAGATCGCCGCCAACTCCGGCTGGACCTGCGGTTTGCCCTGCTCCCCCGGCGGGGCGTGATGCAGGGTCTCGAGCGCGACCGACTCGATCTGCCCGGTGGTCTGGCTCTGCAGCTTCTGCACCAGCTGGGTGAACGGTGCGACGGTGGCGTCGAAATCGGCGTTGAGCTGGCCGACGGTGCCTTCGTGCAGCTTCGACACGTTGACCGCGACGTTGTCCTTGGTCATGTTGATCAGCAGGCCGGCCCAGTCGGCGGCGGCCTTCATGGCCTGCGCCTCATGCGTCCGCTGCGCATCGGTGTCGCGGTGCCCCAGGCAGACCCAGGTCGCTACCGCCACGGCCACCACCGCGACGATCCCCAGCACTGCCGAGGCGATGCCATAGGGGCTGAAGATTCGATCAGCCTGAACGCTCGGTTCCTTGGCCGTGGCTTGCGCAGTTGGGCCGGCTGTCTCGGTGTCTTGCACTGTGTCTTTTTCGGCGGAGTCTTCGCTGCGCTCGTCGGGCATGCGCGTGAGGCTACCCGCAGCACCGGCGCGCACCGCAGCGGCGATGGCAGGATGGCGAGGTGACCCTAGAAGCCACCACCCCCCGATCTGGAATCGAACTCAGCTACGTCGACGCTGACGCCCGCCCCCAGGACGACCTGTTCGGTCACGTCAACGGCCGCTGGCTGATCGACTACGACATCCCCGCCGACCGGGCGACCGACGGCGCCTTCCGACTGCTGGCCGACCGCGCCGAAGAGCAGGTGCGCGATCTGATCACGACGGCATCAGGGCCTGTCGGTTCTGATGCCCAGCGCATCGGCGACCTGTACGCAAGCTTCATGGACACCGGGCGCGTGGACGCCGTGGGCCTGGCGCCGCTGCGGGCTGAGTTGGCTCTGGTCTCCGAGGCCTCTGATGCCAATGCCCTGGCCGCAGTGCTGGGCGGGCTGCAGCGCGCCGGCGTCGGCGGTGGCGCCGGCGCCTACGTCGACACCGACTCCAAGGATTCGACGCGGTACCTACTGCACTTCACGCAGTCGGGCCTGGGCCTGCCCGACGAGTCCTATTACCGCGACCCGCAGCACGCCGCGGTGCTGGCCGCCTACCCCGAGCACATCGCCCGGATGTTGAGCCTGGTCTTCGGGGGAGACCAGGCCGAGACAGCTGCCCGCATCGTCGCGCTGGAGACCAAACTGGCTGCGGCACATTGGGATGTGGTCAAGCGCCGCGACGCGGACCTGAGCTACAACCTGCGCCGGTTCACCGAGCTGGCCGACGAAGCATCCGGCTTCGACTGGGCGGGCTGGCTTTCTGCGGCGGGCGCATCGGCTGACGTTGTCACGGAAGTCGTTGTGCGGCAACCGGATTACCTCGTTGCGTTGGCCGCGCTGTGGGCCGCCGAGCCGCTCGAGGACTGGAAGGCCTGGCTGAGCTGGCGCGTGATCAGCGGCCGCGCCCCGATCCTGACCGACGCACTGGTGGCGGAGAACTTCGAGTTCTACGGGCGCACCCTGTCCGGCACCGAGGCCATCCGGGACCGCTGGAAGCGCGGCGTCGGCCTGGTCGAGAGCCTGATGGGCGATGCCGTCGGAAAGCTGTACGTGGACCGGCATTTCCCGCCGGCGCACAAGGCCCGCATGGACGAGCTGGTAGCCAACCTGCGCGAGGCCTACCGGGTCAGCATCACCAACCTCGAGTGGATGACGCCCGAGACGCGGCAGCGGGCCCTGGCCAAGCTGGACAAGTTCACCCCGAAGATCGGCTATCCCGCACGCTGGCGCGACTATTCGACGCTCGTGATCGACGCGGCCGACCTCTATGGCAACTACCTGCGCGGCCAGGCCGTCGAGCACGACCGGGAACTGGCCAAGCTGGGTGGGCCGGTCGATCGTGACGAGTGGTTCATGACGCCGCAGACGGTGAACGCCTACTACAACCCGGGGATGAACGAAATCGTCTTCCCCGCAGCCATTTTGCAGCCGCCGTTCTTCGACGCCGAGGCTGACGACGCCGCCAACTACGGCGGGATCGGCGCGGTGATCGGGCACGAGATCGGCCACGGCTTCGACGACCAGGGCGCCAAGTACGACGGCGACGGCAACCTGGTGGACTGGTGGACCGACGCCGACCGGGCCGAATTCGGGGTTCGCACAAAGGCTTTGATCGAGCAGTACGAGGCTTTCACGCCGCGGGCGCTGGACTCGGGCCACCACGTGAACGGCGCCTTCACCGTTGGCGAGAACATCGGCGATCTGGGTGGCCTGTCCATCGCGCTACTGGCCTACGAGTTGTCCCTGGGCGGCGCCGAGGCCCCCGTGATCGACGGACTGACCGGCGTGCAGCGCGTGTACTTCGGCTGGGCTCAGGTGTGGCGCACCAAATCCCGTGACGCCGAGGCCATTCGGCGGCTGGCCGTCGACCCGCACTCGCCGCCGGAGTTCCGGTGCAACGGCGTCATCCGGAATATCGACTCGTTCTACACCGAGTTCGACGTCACCGAGGCCGACGAGCTGTACCTGGAACCCGCTGCGCGCGTGCGCATCTGGAACTAGGGGGGCACCGCCGCGGTCCACCACCGCGAGCGTGCGCACAGATCGCGAAAACCGCGTTGGGGCGATCTGTGCGCACATTCGTGACGGATGACTGACCAGGACTCGGTGAGCAGACGCAAAACTGCCCCTTTTCGTTGGAAAAGGGGCAGTTTTGTGTCTGTTCGCGGGTTAACGAGTCCCGGACGAACTGCTGGACGAGCCGCCCGAAGACGACGCGGACGAAGACGAGCTCGAAGCCGCCGTCGGCGTGGGCATACCCCACTGCCAGTCGTCGGCGCCGTCGGACTGGTTGTACAGACCCACCGAGTTCTTCACGACGATCGGGTCACCGCTGCCGAACTGGTCGTAGAACCACTTGGCGTTGTCGGGCGCCAGGTTGATACAGCCGTGGCTGACGTTGCGCTTGCCCTGGTCGGCCACCGACCACGGCGCGCTGTGCACGAAGGCGCCGCTGTTGTCGATGCGCACCGCGTTCTGCACGTTCACCTTGTAGCCCTGCGCCGAGTCCACCGGCACGCCGTAGGTGGACGAGTCCATCACCACGGTCGGGAACTTCTCCAGCACGTAATAGGTGCCGTTCTTGGTCTCGTCGCCCGACTTGCCCATGGACATCGGGAAGGTCTTCTCGACCACGCCGTTGCGGGAGACGACCATCTGGTGCGTGGCGTTGTCCGCGGTCGCGACCAGGGAGTCACCGGTACGGAAAGTCGACTTGGTGCCCGCCGCGTCGATGTTGACGACGGTGTTGGCCGGCCAGAAGGCGATGGGGCGCCACCGCAGCTGGGTGTCGGTCACCCAATAGAACATGCCGGCCACGGGCGGGTTCGACGTGATGTGCACGGCGTCCTGGGCCAGCTGCTTGTTGGCGATGGGTCGCGCGAAGTTGATGTAGATGGGCTTGGCCACGCCCACCATGGACCCGTTGACCGGGTTGAACGTCGGCGGGTTGAACGGCGGCTGGCCGACGAACGGGGTCGGGTTCTGGCCAGCCGGGGTGCCGGCTGGGATCGGCTCCGGCGTGCCCGGGATTAGTGCGCCAGGCACGGGTGCCATCGGCGGCGCCGGAACACCCGGATCCGCGGCGGGCGGCATCGGTGGCGGCAGGGGCGCCTCGATCGGAGCTCCGGGGTCGATGGGGCCTGCGGCCACGCCGGGGTCAGGCGAGTCCGGATCGGCCAGCGCAGACGGGGTCGCGACGGTCATTCCTGCGACCAATCCGGCCGCGATGATCGCGGTCAGAAGTCTGCTGTTCTTCCATTGCGGCATCCGCCACCTCCAGTTCACAACTTTCCCCAGTGTTGCACAGCAATCTGGCCGGCTACTGGGACTGACCTGCGGCGCAGCCGCAGTACGTCAGGTGGGCATACGCCCTGACCTGCGTTGCTCATCGGTACCGCGGCGCGCTTTGTTACCTGCGCCGCAAATATCCGGAAGCGTCAGGACCGCACCAGCCGGGCGATCGCGGCGGAGGCTTCCGCAAGCTTCTGCTCGGCTTCGTCGCCACCGACCGCCACCGCATGACTGACGCAGTGCCCAAGATGCTCTTCCAGCAGCGCCAGCGCGACCGACTGCAGTGCACTATTGACGGCGCTGATCTGCGTCAACACGTCGATGCAGTACTTGTCTTCGTCGATCATCTTGGCGATGCCGCGGACCTGGCCCTCTACGCGTCGGAGCCGTTTGGCGTAGTTATCTTTGTTCGGCGAGTAGCCGTGCTGGGCCTCGGCGTGGCCCGCCTCAGGCGTGTCCGACTCATGTGTCGTCATCGTCCCAGCTTACCGCATACCCCTTAGGGGTATCCAAAAGAATTTCGATTGTAGCCGGTTGGCATACTTACCTGCATGTCTTCTGACCAGCCTGATATGAAGCCCCGCAGTCGCGACGTCACCGACGGTCTGGAAAAAGCCGCAGCCCGCGGCATGCTGCGCGCGGTAGGCATGGGCGACGACGACTGGGTCAAGCCGCAGATCGGCGTCGGCTCGTCGTGGAACGAGATCACCCCGTGCAACATGTCGCTGCAGCGGCTGGCACAGGACGTCAAGGCCGGCGTGCACGAGGCCGGGGGCTACCCGCTGGAGTTCGGCACCATCTCCGTCTCCGACGGCATCTCAATGGGCCACGAGGGCATGCACTTCTCGCTGGTGTCCCGTGAGGTCATCGCGGACAGCGTCGAGACGGTGATCCAGGCCGAGCGCCTCGACGGATCGGTGCTGCTGGCCGGCTGCGACAAGTCGATCCCCGGCATGCTGATGGCCGCCGCCCGCCTGAACCTCGCGAGCGTCTTCTTCTACAACGGCTCGATCATGCCCGGCGTCGCCAAGCTGACCGACGGCACCGAGAAGGAAGTCACCATCATCGACGCCTTCGAGGCGGTCGGGGCCTGCGCCCGTGGGCTGATGTCCCGCGAGGACGTCGACATCATCGAGCGCGCCATCTGTCCGGGCGAGGGTGCCTGCGGCGGCATGTACACCGCCAACACCATGGCCTCGGCAGCCGAAGCACTCGGAATGTCGTTGCCGGGCAGCGCATCTCCGGTTGCCATCGATAAGCGGCGCGGCGAATACGCCCGGAAGTCCGGCGAGGCGGTCGTGGAGATGCTGCGGCTCGGCATCACCGCACGCGACATCCTGACCAAGGAAGCGTTCGAGAACGCCATCGCCGTGGTCATGGCATTCGGCGGTTCCACCAATGCGGTGCTGCACCTGCTGGCCATCGCCCGCGAGGCCGAGGTCGAGCTGACCCTGGCCGACTTCACCCGCATCGGCGCCAAGGTGCCGCACCTGGCCGACGTGAAACCCTTTGGCCGCCACGTGATGAAGGACGTCGACGAGATCGGCGGCGTGCCCGTCGTCATGCGCGCGCTGCTGGATGCCGGTCTGCTGCACGGTGATTGCCTGACCGTCACCGGAAAGACCATGGCGGAGAATCTCGCTCACATCGCGCCGCCGGACCCGGACGGCAAGGTGCTGCGGGCCATGAACAACCCGATCCACCCGACCGGCGGCATCACCATCCTGCACGGCTCGCTGGCACCCGAGGGCGCTGTCGTGAAGTCGGCTGGCTTCGAGTCTGACGTGTTCGAAGGCACCGCAAGGGTTTTCGAGCGCGAGCGGGCCGCTCTGGACGCGTTGGAGGACGGCACCATCACGCACGGCGACGTCGTCGTCATCCGCTACGAGGGCCCCAAGGGTGGTCCGGGTATGCGCGAGATGCTGGCCATCACCGGTGCGATCAAGGGCGCCGGGCTGGGCAAGGACGTGCTCCTGATGACCGACGGCCGCTTCTCCGGCGGGACGACGGGCCTGTGCGTCGGGCACATCGCGCCTGAGGCGGTGGACGGCGGGCCCATCGCGTTCGTGCGCGACGGTGACCGCATTCGGCTGAACGTGGCGAACGGAACGCTGGACCTCCTCGTTGATGAGGCCGAGCTCGAGTCCCGCAAGGCCGGCTGGGAGCCGCTGCCCCCGCGCTACAAGACCGGCGTGCTGGCCAAGTACACCAAGCTGGTGCAGTCGGCTGCCGTCGGCGCAGTCTGTACCTAACTCCTGCAGCGAGGTAGCGTGACGTCGGGCGTGCAGGAACGCCCGACGTCCGCTCGAAGGGGCTCAGCCTCCCTGCTTTTGTATTGCCATGTGACCGACCTCTTCTCAGCCCGATTCGCGGACGCGGGCACCTGAGAGGAGGCCGTCATGGCCAGCAGACTCCCCAACAATCCTTCACTGGATAAGCTCCGCGATGAAGCGCGGGGGCTCCAGCGCGCCGATGACATCGCGCTGCACGCAGCACAATTCGCTGTCGCCCGCAGCTACGGATTCACCGGTTGGCCTGCGTTGGTGCACTACCTCCGGCTGGCCGCTGAGCTGAGCGTTGACCCCGGTGCTGTCGACGAGAACAGCGTCGATCCGGCAGACCGGTTCTGTTCGTGGGCGTCGTTGCGGTACAACGACACCGACGCCCCACCCCGCTGGCAGGCCGCCGCCGAGCTGCTCGCCACTGATCCCGGCATCGTGGACCGCAGCATTTGGGCCGCAGCCACGGCCACCGACCCGCTTGCCCTGGCCGCCCACCTCGCCACGCGGCCAGCGCTGGCGAACACCGCAGGCGGACCTTTCGGCTGGGTGCCGCTGATGTACCTCTGCTATTCGCGTGTTCCGTTGGGCCGCAGCACAAACGAGACCCTGACGGCGGCGACGCTGCTGCTCGATGCCGGTGCCGACCCGAATGCCGGCTATCTGTGGTGCGGGATGTCGACGCCGTTGACGGTACTGACAGGGGTTTTCGGCGAGGGCGAGCAAGGACCGCGTCGTCAGCCGCGCCATCCGCATGCCCCCGAGCTCGCTGAGCTGCTGCTGAGCCGTGGCGCGCATCCGGTCGATCAGCAGACGCTGTACAACCGGATGTTCCGCCCCGACGATTCCCACTTCGAGCTGCTGTTCGCCCACGGCCTGGCCGATGCCGGGCCGAGCCCGTGGGAACGTCGG
Organism: Mycolicibacterium sp. CBMA 234; assembly: GCF_009729415.1. GTDB lineage: Bacteria > Actinomycetota > Actinomycetes > Mycobacteriales > Mycobacteriaceae > Mycobacterium. The sequence goes on along the minus strand of NZ_MPKW01000027.1, from coordinate 145,943 downwards.
CTCGGCGAGGCGATGGAAACCCGAGAACAGTTGTGGCAGCGCCAGATCGACTGGGCGGCCGAACACGGGTTCACCGACCGACTCGACTTACTGTCCCGTCATGGCATTGACGTGTCCAGCGCCGAAGTCGTCATTCCGGTCTTTCTCGACGATCCGAACGCCCGCGACGAGGAAGGCGCGACACCGCTGCACCACGCCGCGTGGAACGGTGACCTGGTGCTGATCCGAAGGCTGCTGGACGTGGGCGCCGATCCATCGATCACCGATGAGCGGTTCGGCTCTACCCCGTTGGAGTGGGCCGAACACGCCTATCAGACCGAGGCCGCCGACCTACTCCGCGCCGAGATCAGAAGGTAGGCCGGACCAGTTCGTCGACCACCTCGGCGTACCACTGGAACAGCTTGATGCGTTGCGGGGCATCGCTTTTCGACAGCTCTGTCCAGCAGGCTGCGACTTTCGCCCGCGCTGTCGCGCCGATCCACGGCTGCGGCAACAACTCCGGCGGCAGCAGCGGGTCGAGTTCGACCGCACGGCTGAATTCGGCGGCCAGCTCGATCGCGATGGTCAACCGCGGGGTCGGGGATGCGCTCGGCAGCGCGAGCAGTGCGCGGTCCGCGAAGGCGAGCAACCGTCGGTGCCGTTCGGCGATTTCGTCGAGCGGCCACAGGCGGTTGGCGACGGCGCGAGGCTCATCGATGTCACCGACTGACAGATCGGTAGTCGTCAAGGTAGTGACGTGCTCTGTGATCGCCAATTGCACTGCCGCTGAGGCGATCTCGCTGTCCCAGTCGTTCGGGGAGACGTACAGCCCACCCTGGACCGCGGCGCCGCCAAGTCTCACGATGGCGTCGCGCATGGCATCACGGGCCGACCGGACCGATTCCGGGACGGCGAACGCGACCACGTGCCATCGCCCATCCCACGGCGCATCGCCCCGGTCCTGGGCGTACATGAGCCGGAGGTAATCGCGATCCGGCGCGATGGTGCTGCGCAGCTCATCGGTCGCGCGCAGCACCGCTTTCCGCCCACGACCGTCCTGGACGAACTGGCCATCGGCGACCAATCGCTTGATGCACAGCCGCACCTGCTGGTCGCTCATGCCGAGCTCATTGGCCACGTCGTACAGCGCGCCGGCGTCGATGGTGGCGTCGTCCCGCAGCATGCTCTCGACGAGGGTGCGGGTGGGCACCTCGATAGCCTGGTCGGGTCCGATTTCCACTGGTCAGCTCCTTGCACCCGCAGCACGACGGGCGAGGCTCCCCAGTCTAGGCACGCTCATCCCGTTCCACGACGACGAGCGGCCGGTCGGTGGACCGATCGAGATGGCGGTCGAGTTCCTTGAAGAACCGCTGGCGATCGATGACGGCGTCAGCTGGATGAACTCCGAGACGCTGTGCAGTCCCGTCGATGATCTGCGAAATACCCAGGGCGAGTGGGATTCCGGTGGCCCGGGCCATGTCGCCGAAGAACCCTGTATCGTCCGGGCCCGACAGGTCGAGGTGGGCGAGCACCATGCTGTCGCGCCCGGAGGCAGTGCCAGACACCGCAGCGAAGAACGGCGGCAGCGTCCCCGGTCCCTTGGATCGCCGAGAGTGCGGAAGAGATCGCAAGTAGCGCACCATGTTCGGCTTCGCGAATTGCATGGCCGCCGCTTCATGAGTCAGCCGCCGCCGGTCGATGTCGCGGCGCAGCACGTCGAGGTAGGCCAGCGTCTGCGGCCGAATCACCATGAGGTTGACGGCATCCCCGGTCAATCCGAGGGTGCGCTGCAGGGTGATCGGCTCCGGATGACCGATGGAATACGCGACGCCCCGTCGTCCATGCGGCAAGCTCAGCTCGATTGGCCGCAGCGGACGCTGGAACGTCAGCTCGCCTGCGTGCACTGTGCAAATCTTGCCGCTGCTCTGCAGCATCCAGTGCACGGCCGCAGCCGAAGGCCGGCCATCGGGCCCCAGCAGCGCGTCACCACCGTCACGCTCGCCACCGGCTCCCGGTACGTCGACCGGCCATGCGGTGTACGCATCGCGCACCGAGTCGAGTTCAGCGGCGGCGGTCGCGGCGAGCAGGTTGCTCACGCCGGGGCTTGCACCCATGCCGATGACTGCGCAAATGCCTGCAGCACGGGCATTTTCGTCAAGATCGAGCATCTGCACCGTCGGTTCCCAGTCGTCGCAAATGTCGACGTAGTGCGTCCCCGCGGCAATCGCGGCGCGCAGCACGGGGAGCCCGAAGCGATAGTAGGGACCCACCGTGTTGACGACGAGATCGGCCGGCTCGAGCAGCGCGCGTAACGCGGCGACGTCAGTGACGTCCACCTGCGCCGCGCTCACCGGCACCGGGGCACCTTCGAGTTGTCGGCACAGCCGCTCAGCCGCCACGCGGTCGCGGTCTGCGACGACGATCTCATCGACGCCCGGCATCTGCGCCGCGAGCCGAACGGCCACGGCACCCATGGCACCTGGCCCACCCAAGGCGAGAACTCTCATCGGATCTCCTTCGCAGCCGGTAGTTCTTGGACGTAGCGCCGCAGGTTGTCGAGGTAGCTCGGCGCATAGAGCTGGCGGGGCGCGAAAAGCGCTACTGCATATGCCTTTACGCTGTCCGGGTTGTTGTCCAGATCCTCTCTGGCGATGCTGTGCGATGCGTGCGGATAGGTCTGGACCGTCAACAGATCTCGGCGCACCAATTGCCGATAGACACCTTCGGTTTCGGCCACGTCGACGTTCAGATCGCTGGCCCCGAGTTCCAGGAGCACCGGCACGGTGATGCGCGGAAGGGTTGCGCTGACGTCAGCGTGGTAATTGCGGGCGATGAATCCCCACCGATCAGCGGACATAGGTGGCGCGTCGATACCGGCGGCGCGGTACGCATCGTAGGTGGCGCCATCGTGCAGCAGCTGGTTGATCCGTTCCCTGTGCGCCAACGCTTTTGCAAGTTCCGACTGTGGGGCCTGCTGCGCACGCAGCTCGGCGCGCAGGTTGTATTCGCCCTGGCGCTGCCAATTGATGGCCACGCCAACCAGAATCGCGAACTGTAAGTCCGGCTTCCGCACCGCGACCTCGGGCACGACCCAGCCACCCTGACTGATCCCCCAGGCGCCGATCCGGTGCGGGTCGATATCAGCACGCGCACGGGCCCAGTCGATCGCGGCAATCGTTTCAGCAGCTCGGTCCTGCATGCTCTGCTTCAACCAATTGCCGGGAGCACCATCGATGCCCGGTTTGTTCCACGACAGCGACGCATATCCCGCGCGCGCGAACGACTCCCAAATGGGCCGATAGAACGCGTCGCGGCTGGCGTCGGCCGGGCCGTCGCCGTGCACGAACACCACCAGCCCGAACGGCCCGTTCCCCGTCTTCGGTAGCGCCAGCACACCGTCGAGCGGTTCCGCCGGACCGGGGATTGTGACACGTTGCTCACGGATCGCGAAGTCATTGGCGTAGAGCACCCAAATACCCGCCGGCAAGACCAGCGCGACCACACATCCGAACGCAATCAGCGCTCGGCGCAACCAAGTGGCTCGGCGCCGCAACCCGACAGAACTATCATTCACTCAACGATCGTATAGCGATCGATAGTTCTAGTCGAGTCGCGGCAGCACACGACAACTCGTCCAGCCGGTCTCGTGAGTCCCGGCTGGACCGTCAGTTGACCTCGGCCTCCTATTCAGCCGTGGTGCTCGTCGGAGCTGCGCACCCGCATCCCGAGATATGCCGCGCACAAACCAAGCACGATGATCACTGCGCCACTGAGCACGTGGGACCAGATCATGCCGGTGGTCGGCCCGCTGGCGTAGATCCACGGCGAAATGACCAGCCACACACCGAAGAACGGCAGCGTCCAGGTCATACCGTGGCTGCGGTCGAGCGCACAACCGAAGAACATGGCCAGTAGTGCGACTGTGCCACCGACGATTAGGGCGTTGAACGTCAGCCTGGGCATGGCGTAGAAATTCACGATCCACGGCGACAACGCGACATAGACCGCCGTCATCAGGGTCAGACCGAAGGTCGCCTGGGCTGCCATGGACTCGGCGACGCGGTCGTAGCTGGCCCGCAGCGCCATGATGTCGGGATGTTGTTCGATCGATGAATGGACCGTAGTCATTTTTAACCCCTTCCGTTACGCGGCAAGGGGTTCGGCCTTGCCGCACCCATCCATCACAATCCAGATTACCCGCCAATTGTCGTCCGCGAACATGAGCTTTTGGTCGAGATGTCGGCAGTTTCTCGACCACAAGCTCATGCTGGGCCGCAGACGCGATAGAGCTCCGGCAGGAAGCCGGCCAGGTGGTTCATCTCCTGCGCACAGTGCACCATCAGATCCCTGGCATCGGGCAGCTGACGAGCGGCGAGCACCCGAAATGCGTGATCCGCCAGGGACTTACCGACGCGAAAGTTGACGTGCTGCCCACCCATCCAGAATCGAGAACGCATCTGGGCACCGTCTGCCGTCGGCCGCACTTGATGCACCAACCAACCGGTGTCGACGGGAAGGTCGGGCGAGCCAAGCCGGGCGATGATGGCAGCCCCGGCGTGGCCAAACGTGCCTGGTTCAGCGAATTGGATTGCGGCCGAGGTGAATGCGGACCCGATGTACTCCTGCACCACAGACGTCCGTCCGACATAGGCGATGTCATCGCGGCCGTCGCGCCACTGCGCCGACACATGCGCCCGGGGATGCCACAGCTTGTAGCGACGCGGGTCGCAACCATGCCAGCCGAACCACCACTCCCACATCTCCGGAGTCACGCCGGGCATGTCCGTGCGGACGGCCACGGTGTAACCGCCGTCCGGCAAGCTGCCGTAGCCGGTCTCGGTCTGCTGATAGCCCTCCGCGGTCAATGGATCCTCGAAGTCGGGCAGAACGGGGGCGGCCTGCGGACCGTCGTCGAGCGCCCGCACCACATGCCGTGGCAGCGGCGCCATTTCTGGATTGAAGAACCTGCCGAACTCCGTCTCGGCGTCGTCGTCGCGATAACCAAGGTGACTCATGTCCGTCCCATCCACGCGTAGAACCGACCATCCGGGTCATATTCTGCGCGCACCGCATCCAGTCGCGCCATGGCCGCATCGGTGGCAAACCGGGCGGGACGCGCCCCCAGGTTCTCGTCGGCCAGCTGTATTCCGGTAGCGAGGTGGGACATCGCGGCCATGTTGGACCGAGGCCAGTCGCCGTACTTGTCGTCATCGGCCGGGTCCGCCCAGCCGGAGTAGACCGCGAGATAGACCTCGTCTTCCAGGCTGTATGCCATGTTCTGCCGAGCGGGCGACGGCCCCCAGTTGAGCCAGAGGAAATGCGATGGGTGCGGTGGCATGGTCTCGAGAATTTGCCGCACGCCCGGCAACAGCTCGGCCGCCGATGCCGATGTCCACATGTTGTCGGCGGCATAGCGGTGGTCATTTAGATAGTTGCTCATCACCGCCTCGTACCAGGCGGACAGGTTCGTCGGCGCGAACGGGACGGCCATCAGGGCGTCGGCCCGCGCAGGGCAGGTGTCCAGCAGTGCCACTGCGTCTTTCGCCTCGTCGTCGTTGTCGGCGAAGATCGGCGAGGCCAGCACGATGCCCGGCATATCCAAACCCGAACTGGGCATGGCGCGGGATGCGACGATCTGCAGTTCCACTCGACGGTCCACCGCGGCGCTGATCCCGCGCGCCCACGGGTAGATCTCGTCGGCCGCCTCGAAGCGATAGACGTAGAGACTGCTGCCGCACACCGGCGGCTTCGGGTAGAGCCGCAAGTGGAAGGCCGTCACCACGCCGAAGAATCCTGGACCGGAACCTCTTGCCGCCCAATACAAGTCGGGGTGGCGCTCGGCATCGCAGTAAATCTGTTCACCGTCGGCGGTGACGACGTCGAGGCCCAGCACGCTTTCGCACGCGGGCCCCACCACCCTGCTGTTCCACCCGTAGCCGCCCTGCAGCAGGTAGCCGCCGAGCGCCACACCCCGGCAATGCCCGGACGGGAAGAAGAGGTCCTGCTGCTCCAACTCGGTCGCCAGCACGCTGCCGCCCTTGCCTGGGCCCACGACGGCGGTCATGGTGTCGCGATCCACCCGGCAGACGTTGAGCCGGCTCACATCAAGGAGCAGGCCCCCGTCACGCAGGTGATTGGCCGACCAACTGTGCCCGCCGGAGCGGATACCGACCGTCAGGCCGTTCGAGCGGGCGTACCGGACCGCCGCCACCACGTCGACGCTGGTGGTGGCCTGCACGATGATTTCCGGGAAGCGTTGCGGCACACGCGCATTCCATACGGTTGCGCAGCGCGCCTCTTCATAGCCCGCACCACCTCGGCGGAAATGTCGGACCTCGGCCAAAGCTGTCACCGAAACTCCTCACGCCTCGACCACCACCCGCACCGAAACGTAACACCAGGAAACAGCGGATGCGTCAATTTGGCGATGGTCAATAGCCCCCAGCGCTACTCGCCCGCCAGTACCGCGCGGTCGCCCACCGGATTTGCCAGCGGCACAAAGATTTTCCCCGGCACCATGATCATGGTGCAGACCATGTGCGTCTTCAGGTACCGCCGCCCGGAGGTCAACGTGACCACCACAGTTTGCTCGGTCTCCTGCACCGTGGCGTGCACCCCGTAGCACTCGGGCGAGCCGATCTCGAAATTCAGCGCAAGCTGAGGTTCGGGGTCCATGCGGCTCCACGACTGCGCCGCCAGCGGGTGCGCGTCGACGATCGCTGGATCGTCGACGAACGTTGTTCCCGGTGACACCGGCGCCTCCGGCAGCGGCACCGGGTCAGCTGATGCCGTCGGCGTGAGACCCACGCCCAGCAGGATCCCGACCAACCCGACAACAGTGGCTACCCGCATGCCGCCACCCTAGCCACGGTGTCAGCTCAGCGCTGAGGTAATCAGTCAGCTGGCTTGGCCGCAGTCGCCTTGCTCGGGTTCGACTTGCTCGGGTTCGACTTGCCGCCGGGGCCCTTCTTTGTCTTCGGAGTGGTCTTCCCCTGCTGCGGCTTGGGGTCGTTCGATCCGGCGGGCGCGCTCGAATTCGTCCCGTTGTCAACGACATTGGCGGCCGGCTGCGGCGTCGGCTTGATCGGCTTGGTGACGGGCGCGGCCGCGACCGGCTTGGCGGCTGAACGCGTCGTCACGGCCGTCTTCGGCGGCGTCGTCGACGCCACGGCCTGAGTCGCGGTGGGAGCCGTCGCAGCAATGGGCGCGCCAGGCGCGTAGCTGATGGCCAGGTGGTCGCCGTCAGGAACGAGCGTCGGCGCCGGGCGGCCGAACCGCAGAATCGGGAACTGGTCCTGGAAGCCGACGATCAACGCGCGAACCACGTCGCCGGGGACCTGCAGCCACTGCTGAGGAGTCAGGATCCGCTTGGTCATGAACTGCGTGTACGTGCCCTGGTCGTTGTACGCCCGGTTGTAGATTCCGCCCTGACCCGGCAGCACTACGTCGGTGTAACCGGTATTCACCAGGATCGACAACGCCGGCTGCAGGGCATTCGCCAGCGGCGTCCCCAGCCTGGCTTGCACCCCGAGCTTGCCCAGCACAAAGTTGATGATCCGCGACGGCAGCCGCAGCGGCTCCAGCAGCGGCAGGTCGTTGGGCACCAGCGTGGAGTAGGTCGTACTCGGGGTGCCGACAGTGGCCAGCAGCCCGAGGTTGGTCGCAATGTCGGTGCTCGATGCGCCGCCGAGCGTGACCCCGCCCAGCAGGTTGGTCGGCAGGATCGTCGCCAGCAGAGAATTGGCCAAGGAGAACGGGTTGAGCGTCTCAGGGAAATCTGACATGAGGCTGTAGCCCAAGCCGATGCCGACCGTCGCACCGTTGACTTTGATGCCCGTGCTGGACGTGGACTGGCCACCGGGAGTGACGGGGTTCATCCCCAGTCGTTGCAGGATGGAACCGAACCTGGCGTAGATGCCGCCGTTGGGTGTCCCGGGATCATTGACGAAGAGCATCGCCAGGTTGGTGATGTTGGTGCCTTGGACGCACGCAATGCCAGAGGTGCACGGCACCCCGGTCAGGGAGTTGACCCGCCCCGCCGCCGTCAGCGGGGTGTACCCGGCCGGAGTATTGCCGGCGCCGCTTGCCAGCAGTGCCTGGTAGGCCTTGACGGCATTCGGTGTGGCGATCCCCGACGATGCCAGGATGGCCGTGCCGAGCGTGCCACCCGGCTGGCGGTAGTAGTTACCCAGCAGGAACCCGCCGAAGGGGTAGTCGTTGATCTTGTTGTAGAGGTTGACCGCATCGCTTCCGGTGTAATTCAGCGCCAGGTTGATATCACCGAGGACCGGTACGTTCGGCACCGAAATACTGTGGAAGCCGGCCCAATCCGCGATCCGCCACAGCGGGCCGGTGGTGACGGCGGCGAGATCCAGGGCTTTGGATTTGGCGAGCATCGACGGGGCGGACAGGCCGCCGATCATCAACGCCGCCGCGACGAGTACCGCGAAGAGCACTCGAACTTTGATGGTCAGGCTGTTCTGGATGTTCAGTCGTGCTGACATCATCCCCACCCCCCGGTGTCGACTCTCACCGGAAAGTAGCACTCGGGATTGTCCCCGGTGTCAATATTTGGCAGAATTCGCCTGACTAGGTCCCCACGCGCGCTACTGCGAAGCCGTCCCAGCCTTTGGTGCCGACGGTCTGAATGGCCGCGGTCTCCAACCGCGGATGGTTGCCCATGAGCTCCAGCATGTCGCGCACGCCGCGGGCCTGCAGGTCGTCGTCCGCGGGGTCCAGCACCCGACCCATCCGCGTGACGTTGTCGACGACGATCAAGGCGCCCGGAACCGCCAGTCGCACAGCCCATTCCACGTAGGCGCTGTTGTTCTCCTTGTCGGCGTCGATGAAGAAGAAGTCGAACTGCTCATCGCGCTCGGCCAGCAGCGGCAAGGTGTCCAGCGCCGCACCGACCAGCACGTCGACCCGGTCTGCGACACCGGCGGCCTGGAAGTTGGCCCGCGCGATCTCCGCATGCCGCGGATCGAACTCCAGCGTGATCACCCTGCCCGTCGGGCCGACGCCCCGCGCCAGGTTGATGGTGCTGTAGCCCGCCAGGGTGCCGATCTCCAGCACCCGCGTGGCTCGGCTCGCAGTAGCCAACAGCGACAACAACTTTCCGTGCTGAGCCGACACTTCGATGGCCGGCATCCCGGCCGCGACGGCCGACTGGCGAGTCGCGGCGAGCGCGTCGTCCTCGGTGCGCAGCACCCGGTTGAACATCTCGTCGACAGCCTGCGGATCGGGTTGCGTCATGGCCCCAGGCTAGCCGGGGCCGCACTCGGCGATTGATCGATTTCGGTTCACGCCGGGCCGCCGATGGCTTAAATGACGTCTATGTCGAATCATTTCACCGGTCTCAGCCTCGGCCCGCCGTTGGGCGACCAGCGCCTCGACCTCTGCGATCTCTACGCCTTCCAATCGCCGGCCGACCCGGCCCGCACGGTGCTCATCCTCAACGCCAACCCCAATGCCGACGCCCTGCACCCGGACGCCATCTATCGGCTGGCCATCGACAACGACGGCGACCTGCTCAATGACATTGCGTTCAGTTACGTCTTCTCAGAGCCGGCCTCTGGCCGGCAGACGGTCGACGTCTATCTGGCCACCGGCGAAGCCGCCGAATCGCCAGAAGCAGTGGGCGACAAGATCTTCGAAGGCGTCGAGGTATCGTTCGGCAGGGAACCCGTGATCGCCGAGTCCGACGGCTACCGGTTCTTCGCCGGCGCCCGCAGCGATGCGTTCTTCTTCGACTTCGACGGCATCAAGAACCTCTTCGATATCCGGGGCGGCCGCAACTTCACCGCACTGCACCTCAGCGGCGATTTCCCTTGGACAAGTGTGGATTCCAACACTCAAGCCAACGTGTGCTCAATGGTCATGGAGCTGCCCACCGCGCAGCTGGGTGCCACTCCGGACATCCGAATTTGGGGCCGCTGCAGCGTTCGGCGCGAAGGTCAACTGCTGCACGTCGACCGGGCCGGGCATCCGTCCGTCAGCAGCTTCTTCAACACCGACGACACCAAAGAGGAGTACAACGCCAGCCTGCCGATCCACGACCGAGACCGGTGGATGCCGATGTTCGTCCACCTGCTGGGGCACACCGGCGGTTACTCGGACGAGGAGGCCGTCGCCGCCGTCGACTCCGAGGGCATCCTGCCTGACATGCTGACGTTCAACCCCTCTCAGCCCGCGAAGTACCCGAACGGGCGGGTCTTTACCGACGACGTGATCGACTACCGGCTGGCATCACTGACCAAAGGCGAATGCCCGCCATCGGGCCTGAGCCCACACACCGACACCCTGGACGTCTTCCCGTATCTGGGCCCGCCGCACTGACAATGCGACGGCTCGAAGGCCGCGAGTGAGACCAAAAAGCACGCCCGCAACGGCGTGTTGGCGTACAAACTCCCCCGCAAGCGGGAGGTACCCCCAGCACGGCTCGCGGAAAGTGGGAGGAAGTTAGAGGACGCCCTCTTTCGCGTAGACCACCCGCAGGACGTGCCCGACTTCCGGGCCCATGACCAGCTCGGCCAGCTCGCAGAACGTCGCGGTGAACGCCGGTCCGTGCGGTGGCACCGCAGCTGACAGGTGGTGGGCCACCTCGTGCAGCACGACCAATTCTCTTAGCGCCCAAGTTGATTGGCGTTCCGGTACCGCGATGACAGCGCCGCCGGCACCGACCTCGTAGTGCGCGGCCGTCGCACCCCGGCGCGCCCGCACCGCGACGACACCCGCCGACGGCCACCGCGCCGCCACCGCCGGCAGGGTCACCACCTGGTCGACGTAGCGCCGCACCGCGTCGACCGAGCCGAACCGGGCCTCGGGCGGCAGCGTCAACTGTGCCCCGAAGAACTCGACCGCCAGATTGCCGCGCTCGGCCGCGCGGTCGAACAACGTCCGCACGAACTGTTCAGCGGCATACACCGCAGACCGTTGGGTGTCCCGGGTCATCGCTCCACCGGGTCACCTCTCTAGGGCAGTACGCGCACCGGAGAATTCCGGGCTCGGCCCCAAGCGCGCCCGGCGCCCGGCCCGGTCCCCGGCCTGCCGCGCCGCCGACGAATAGCCGGCCGAGGCACTGGACGCCCGCCAGCTCCCCCGCGCCTGCGACGTCTTCCGGTAGAACGAGACCAGCTCAAGGTCCTTGTTACGCAACGCAACCGCGGTTCCCGGCTGATCGGCGCGCTCGACCGTCGCTGCCTGGTGGGCTTCCTCCCGCGCATCGCCGAGCCGCTGCCCCACCCGCGCCCCGAACGCCAATTGAAAGTTCAGCCGGGCGGTGATGGTCGGCGTCGGACGGTGCGCACCGGTGGAGATGTAGGCGTCGGACGCCTTGACCATCTGCACCACCACGCTGGCGTACAGCGCGTGGGTCGCATCGATGTCCTCGGTGAACCCGTAGGCGTAGACGAACGTCGAATTGGACGCGATGTCGCACTTCACGTCGTTGGCTCGCGCGATCAGCACGAACAACTGCACGAACGTCCGCAGCCCGCGGGTACCGGCCTCCCCGATGGTGACGGTGCGCTGCACCGGCGCCTGAGCCGCAGTCCGGGTGACCGAATGCGCCCGCGCCACCGCCAGATCAATCGACGTGGTGGTGGCCAGCCGCTGCGCGGCCGCCATGAACGCCTCGGCCTCGTGCGGGTTGTCGGTGTTCTCGGCCTGGCGCAGCAGAGCCGCGATCCGGGCCAACAGCTTGTCGTCACTCATGGCACCAACCACCTTGTCCGACAAGAACTTTCAGATACATAGCGTGTGTGTTATCCCCCATGGCGGCAGTGTATGACTACCGTCCGACAAATCCGTCCAGCGCGCTGACCAGCTGCGGTGACAGCGGCGCCTTGTTGGCGTAGTTGGCGACGTTGTCGCTGGGGTCGTCGCGCAGCACGTGGCTGACGCCCTTCAACCGGACCACGGTCAACGCGGTGTGGCCCAGCGCGGCGATCAACGGTTGCTCCGCCTCACAGAACGCCTGTACGTCGGAATCCGAGCAGGTGAGCAGCACCGGGGTGCCATTCGGAACCTTGGCGGCCAAGGCCAGCGGGTCGATGGCGTCGGCCTCCAGCACCGCCTTGACGTTGCCGGGATTGAGGATCGCGCTGAGGCCTTCGGGCAGCTTGGCCGGCGGCGTGCCGGTGGCCCGCGTCGACGCCACGGCATCGGTCCAGGTCTTCAGCACGTCGTCGGCCTGCTGGCGGGTCTTGGCGCCCGCCTTCACGTCGGCGTCGCCCGACGCCCGGACACGGTTGGTGATGACGTCCAGGTACCGGCCCGCCAGCGGCTGCAGCAGCGCCAGCGAGTGGATCTTCGGGGCGTTCGGCGCGGTATCGGTGGCCACTGCCAACGCATGCACGGTGCCTTCACCCAAGCCGTACACCGAGATTCGGGAGGTATCGGTGCCAGGCTGTCCGGACAGGAAATTCACCGCCGCCTTGGCTCCCGCGGTATAGACCGCGCTGCCAACTTCGCGCAGATTCTGCGCGTGCGGCCCGACTCCGGTCTTGCCGGTGCCGATCTTGTCGAAGCGCAGGCTGTCGACGGTTTTGCCGGACAGGTATTCGGCCAGCTGCCGCATGTTGCCGACCTTGCCGGCGACGGCGTTGTCACCGTTGCGATCAGTCTGGCCGCTTTCGGAGATCAGCAGCACCGACGGCGCCTTGGCCGCATCGGGCACGTGCCGATAGCTGCCGTGGATGGTCAGGCCGTCGGCGACGAAGCTGACTTCCTCATCGACCCAGTCGCCGCCCTTGTTCGAACCGCAAGCCGCGATGGCCAGCACAGCCAGCCAAACCAGCAGGCGAACAGCCCATTTCACAGAGACACTCCGGTCACAGCCGCACTTCGATCCAGCTCACCACGTCGTCGAGTACAACCGCCTTCTCAGGCTCGTTGAACACCTCGTGGTACAGCTCCGGGTACACCTTGAGCGCCACGTCGGAGGACCCGACGCACTCGACCAGCTTGCGGCTGCCGGCCACGGGAACCAGCCTGTCCGCTTCGCCATGCACGACCAACAGGGGCGCGGTGATCGCCGCCGCACGCCGCGGCATGGTCTCACCGACCCCGATCAGCACCTTGGCCACGCCGGCCGGGAATCCGCCGTGGTAGACCAGCGGATCAGCCTGGTACGCCGCGACCACCTCGGGATCGCGCGACACCGCGTCAAAGGGCAGGTTCTCGACCGGCAGGCCGGGCGCGACGGTGCCGAGCACCTTCGCCAGGACCACCAGGGGCAGCGCCACCTGGGACCGGCCGTCGACCGCGGGGCCGGACAGCACCATCAGGTGGTAGTCGTCGGGGTGCTCGGTGCCATAGGCGAAGACGATGCCGCCACCCATGCTGTGGCCGAGCACCGTCCGCTTGAGCTCGGGGTATTCGGCGGTCGCGATGCCGACCAGATGATGGAAGTCGCCCGTGTACTCGGAGATGTCCCGGACGACGACGCGCTTGCCTCCCGACCGACCGTGGCCGCGGTGATCCAGCGCGAAGGTGATCAGCCCGGCCTCACCGAACCGCTGCGCGACATGGTCATAACGGCGGGCATGCTCACCGAAGCCGTGGGACAGCACCACCACGCCGGTCGGGTCCGTGTTGGGCACCCAGACGTCGTAAACGATCTTGGTGCCGCCAATGCCGTCGAAGCTACGTTCGCTGCGGGTCGTGGCCATGACGGCAAGACTATCTGGGGCGACGCTCGATCACCGTAGTTGTCACCCCCGCTGCGTACGCTGGGCCAGGTGAGTGTCCTCAGCGAATCCAACGCAGCAGACACGTCGTCCCGGTCCCGGGACGCATTCCTGGCAGATGCCCAACGGCACCGGCGCGAGCTGCTGGCCCACTGTTACCGCATGACCGGCTCTCTGCACGATGCAGAGGACCTGGTGCAGGAGACCTACCTGCGCGCGTGGAAGGCCTACGACAATTTCGAAGGCAAATCGTCGGTCCGGACCTGGCTGTACCGCATCGCCACCAACACCTGCCTGACCTCGCTGGAGGGCCGTCAGCGGCGGCCGCTGCCGTCCGGTCTCGGTCAGCCGTCTGCCGATCCCCAGGCCGAGATCACCGAACGCGCCGACACCGCCTGGCTCGAGCCGCTGCCCGACGTGCACGACGCCCCTGGCGATCCACAGACCATCGTCGGCTCGCGCGAATCTGTACGGCTGGCGTTTATCGCTGCGCTGCAACACCTTTCACCACGGCAACGCGCCGTCCTGGTGCTGCGCGACGTGCTGCAATGGAAGGCCGCCGAGGTCGGCGAGGCAGTGGGGACGTCAACCGCCGCCGTCAACAGCCTGCTGCAACGGGCCCGCGCCCAGCTCGACGCCGTCGGCCCGAGCCAAGACGACACCCTGGTTGCGCCGGAGTCCGACGAAGCGCGCGACCTGTTGGCGAAGTACGTCAACGCGTTCGAGTCCTACGACATGGACGCCCTGGTCGAGCTGTTCACCGCCGATTCGGTGTGGGAGATGCCTCCGTTCGACACCTGGTACTCCGGCCCGCGGGACATCGTCGAGCTGTCGCGGTTCAAGTGCCCGGCTGAGGGGCCCGGCGATATGCGGTTCGTCGTCACCACCGCCAACGGGCAGTCCGCGGCGGGCATGTACATGCGCAACCCGGAGACCGGCCGGCACGAGGCATTTCAGCTGCACGTGCTGGACATCAAGCCCGGCGGCATTTCGCACGTAGTCGCGTTCATGGACCCGCGGCTGTTCGAGAAGTTCGGACTCGCCCCGCACCTCTGACGGCTCCATCGCCACCGCGCCGAGATCGGCACCCGGCTTGAGCTTCGTTGTCCCTGTTCCCCGGATCAGGACACTACTGATGCTAGTTTTTGATCCCGCTACATGACATGTTCTGACGTAGCATCTATGCAGGTAGAGCCCATGCCATAGCATCTTTCTGGAACATGTTCTCGCTTTCTGGCTATGATCTGCGTCATGAAGACCAAAGGCGCTCTGCTGTGGGAAGTGAACTCACCGTTCCAGGTCGAGGAAATCGACCTCGGTGACCCCGTTGCCGACGAAGTACAAATCCGGATGCATGCCGCTGGCATGTGCCACTCCGACTACCACCTGACCACCGGCGCCACCCCGATGCCGCTGCCCTGCCTCGGCGGGCACGAAGGCGCGGGCGTCGTCACCAAGGTCGGGAAGAACGTCACCGGCATCGAAGAGGGCGACCACGTCATCCTGGCGTTCATCCCCGCGTGTGGCACCTGCCCGCCGTGTTTGAAGGGCTTCCGCTCGCTGTGCGACCGCGGCGCCGTCCTGCTGGGTGGCAAGTCGATCGCCGACGGCACCAACCGCATCCACGCCCGCGGCAAAGAGGTCGCGGCCATGAACCTGCTGGGCACCTTCGCGCCGTACATGACGGTGCACAAGGACTCCGTCGTCAAGGTCGACAAGGACATCCCGTTCGAGAGCGCCGCCCTGATGGGCTGTGCGGTGCCGACCGGCTTCGGCTCGGCCACCAACGTGGCGCAGGTTCAGCCCGGTGAGTCAGTCGCGATCATCGGCGTCGGCGGCATCGGCATGAGCGCGCTGCAGGGCGCGGTGATCTCCGGCGCCAAGCACGTCATCGCCATCGACCCGAACCCGTGGAAGCGCGAGCAGGCGCTGAAATTCGGTGCGACGCACGTGTTCCCGTCCATGGCCGAGGCCATCGGGCCGATGATCGACCTGACCTGGGGCCTGATGGCCGACAAGGTCATCCTCGCCGTCGGTGAGATGAAGGGCGAGTACCTCGAAGAGGCGATGACCCTGACCGCCAAGACCGGCACCTGTGTGGTCACCGGCATGGGCTCGCTCATGGACGTCGACGTCAAGCTGAACCTGTTCCTGTTCACCATGCTGCAGAAGACGTTGAAGGGCAACATCTTCGGTGGCGGCAGCTCGCACGTCGAAACCCCGCGCCTGACCGCGCTGTACAAGTCCGGCCTGCTGAACATCGACGACATGGTCACCCGGACCTACAAGCTCGAAGACATCAACCAGGGCTACCAGGACATGGTGGACGGCAACAACATTCGCGGCGTCGTCACCTTCGACGAGTCCGACTGGTAACCGCTTCTCGCGAACAGTCCCCCGCAAACGGGCGGTACCCCCACCAAAACTGCCCCTTTTCCTCGGAGAAGGGGCAGTTTTGCGTCTGTTCGCGGAAGTTACGGCTCCGGCGGGGCCGCGGGCGGCGGAGGAACTGCCGCTGCGGCTCGATCGCGGCGGGAGCCGGTCCACCGGATGAGCGCGTAGAGGGCTCCGCCGGTTACCGCGAGTGGCAGCAGCCACGGCAGCAGGAACCCGAAGGCCAGGACGAGATGGGATCCGAAGGCCCACAACGTGTCCCAGCCATGTTCGACCTGTCCGAAGAATCCGCGATAGCGCTCTGGGGAGGGGCCGCCGCTGCGCTCGGCTGTGATCTGGACGTCGACCGAGCTGTAGGCGATCTGGTCACGGAGGGTGTCGCGCTGCGCCTGCAGACTCTGCAGCTCGGCCTGCCGCGACGACAACGCGTCCTCAGCTTTGATCAGCGCATCGGGGTCCTTGGAGTCGCGCATGATCCCCAGCAGCCGGTCCACTGACGTCTTCAGCGCGGTGATCCGGGCGTCGAGGTCGACGCGCCGTGTCGTGACGTCGTCGGTCTTCACCTCGAGGGTCTGGACCGTCCCGAGCGCCTTGAGTGAGGCCAGCGTCGCGTCGAGCCCGTTGGCGGGAACTCTCAGCACCAAGTGGACGCTGGCGCGGCCGGCCGTCGACCCTGCATCGTCCGAGCGCTCATCGACGCGCCCGCCCGCTTTGTCGACGATCGAGGTCGCCTTGTCCGCCGCTGCCGACGGATCTGCAGCGGTGAGGATCAACGACGCAGTCTTGACGACATCGCGCGCCGGATCGACAGGTGGCGGAGGCGCTTCCGGCGCACCGCCTTTGAAGTCCGCGGTACCGCTCAATGGTGCCGGGGCATTCGGCTGCGTCGTCGGGGCGGAAGACTCGTGGCGCGCGGGACTGCTGCCGCCGCAGCCGGTCACCAACCACAGGGCAGCGACGAAAAGGGCAAGAAAAGCGATCGGCCGGAACCGCCTGCGCGTCATGCCATCCCAGCGTACCGAGCAGTTCACAGGTTTTCCGTGGCGAATGTGCAGCCAGACCATGCCAGACGCCAGAACCGCGATCTCAGCGCACGCTCGCGGCGGCGCTGTGCGGTGAGCAGACACAAAACTGCCCCTCTTCCGAAGAAAAGGGGCAGTTTTGCGTCTGTTCGCGAAAGAACTACTTCGGAGGCATCCGGATGCCGCCGTCGACGCGGACGACCTCGGCGTTCATGTACGAGTTGGTCAGCAACTCGACGACCATCGAGGCCAGTTCCTCGGGCTTGCCCAGGCGGTGCGGGAACAGCACGGACTCGCCGAGCTTGGCCTTGAAGGCTTCCGAGGCTTCGCCTTCGCCATAGATCGGGGTATCGATCAGGCCGGGGGCCACGGTGTTGACGCGGATGCCGACTGCCGACAGGTCGCGCGCGACCGGCAGGGTCAGGCCCACGACGCCACCCTTGGACGACGAGTACGCAGCCTGGCCGATCTGGCCGTCGAACGCCGCGACGCTGGTCATGTTGACGATGGCGCCACGCTCACCGGCCTCGGTGAAGTCGTTCTTGCTCATCTGGGTGGCAGCGATGCGGATGCAGTCGAAGGTGCCGACCAGGTTGATGTCGAGGACCTTCTTGTACAGGTCCAGGTTGTGCGCCGACTCGAACTCGCCGTCCTTGCCGATGGTGCGCTGGGCCCAGCCGACACCGGCCGAGTTCACCAGGGCACGCAGCGGGCCGAGGTCAGCGGCGGTCTTGACCGCGTCGATGATCTGCTCGGTGTTGGTGACGTCGACGGAGACGAAGACGCCGCCGATCTCCTTGGCGAGCGCCTCGCCCTTTTCGGCCTGAAGGTCGGCAATGACGACCCGGGCACCCTTGGCGGCCAACTGACGGGCAACAGCCGCACCGATTCCTGACGCGCCGCCGGTGACGACTGCGCTAGCTCCGTTGATATCCACGTCGACAGCGTATGCGAGGCCAACCACTGAGTGGGACGGACCTAGCAATGCTCAGGCGGCGTGCTTGCCGCTGCCGGAATCCGGAGCGCGGTGCTTACCGCCGGTCGACGACGGCGCCCGGTGCCGACCCGAGCCACTATTGTCGCTGTCCGCGTTCGATACGGATGAATCTCCGCTCGCGGCAGCATCTTTCGGCTTCGTGGTCTTTGTGCCCTTGGGCTTGCCGGGCTTGTTTTGCCCCTTGGTTTGACCCTTTTCGGCACCCGTGCCCGCATCGGTCGACGCCCCGGTGCCGCTCGTCGTCCCGGTGTCGGGCTTCGTCCCGGTGCCTGCGGTCGTTCCGCCCGTCTCACCGCGCTGTAGATGACGGCTGGACGCTAACACCGAGGGACCAGCTATTTCACTGGAATTGATTGTTCCGACAAATTTCGGACGAGATCACGCAAACGGGGACGACGGACCGCCCGCGGACGGCCTAGACGCGGCTGACCAGACAAGGGGTTGTCCGCTCGTTCGCTCCGCGCTCCTGGCCGAGTCGCGGGAGGAGAAGCGGTGTGGCTAGCAGCAGGATTCCGGCAGTGGCGATGGCGAGACGCGGGCTCGTGAGATTGGCCAATACGCCCCACAACGCAGTAGTGATCGCGATGCCGGCGCTACTGGTGATGGACCATGCGGACAGCAGGCGGGCCAGCTGGGACGCGTCGACGTTCGCCATCCGGTACGCGGCCACGACGGGATTGTGGAGGCTGATGCACCCGATGAGCGCGAGCTCGACAGCCATCACGATCAACAGCCCGGGCACACCAGGCTGGATGAAGGCCAGCCCGATCGGCCATAGCGCGCGCAGCGCCCCGACCCGCACCAGGACAGCGGGTTGGCCATACCGCGTGACGACGCGGCTGGCCAGCCGTGACCCGACAAGCCCGCCGAGGCATGGCACGGCGAACGCGAGCCCGTACTGCCACGGCGCGAAGCCCAGCTGTCCGAGCATCATGACAGTCAACGGAGGTTCGGCGGCCATGATCAGCGCATTGACGGCGACGGCATTGACGAAGAGCCGCCGCAACGTCGCGTGGTTCCAGATGCAGCACCAGCCGTCGACCAGATTGCGTAACCGGCTGCGCTCCAACTTCTTTGGCGGTACCGGCTCGTCGCCGCCGATGGCACCGACGCCAACCGCGGAGAGCAAGTAGCTGGCCGAATCGGCAACGATCGTGGCGACCGGCCCGATCAAACCCATAGCCGCGCCGCCGAGTACGGGACCGACGGCGGTGGCAGACCATGTCGTCGACTCGAAGCGGCTGCTGGCCGCCAGCAGATGCTGCGGTTCGACGAGGTGCTTGAGGTAGCTACCGCTGGCGGCGTTGAACGCGATCTTTGCGGTTGCGGCCACAACGTTGACCACGATGAGCTGTGCGAAGCTGAGGATGCCCAGGACATAGGCGATCGGGACGGTCGCCATCGCGAGAAAGCGGAGTACGTCCATCGTGATCATCACCGGCCGCTTCCGCCGGTACTCGACCCACGGCCCTAGCGGCAGGGCAAGCACGGCCCCGACTGCCAAGCCGGTGACCGAGAGCGCTGCGACTTCGGCGGAGTTGGCGTGCAGAACTGTGATCGCCACATACGAAAAGGCACCGAAACCTAAGCCGGTTCCGTACGCACTCACCGCGTAGGCGCCCCACAGCCAACCGAATCGGCGACCCAGCCGAACCCTGTTGCCCACCAGCCCGGCCCGCCCTCCCTGTCGACTCCGACAAACACGCGTTGTCGAGCACCGATCCAACCGAGGAACTCGTGGTGGACCCAACAACCCGACAATCGGTGCGCCACAACTTCAAGTTGTCGCTTAGCGTTGTGAGTCGTGGAGCTTGCCGCAGTGCACACCTTCGTCGCAGTCGCAGACACCGGCGGGTTCCAGGCAGCCGGTGACGAGCTCGGGATCACCCAGCAGGCCGTCTCCAAGCGGATCGCCGCGCTGGAAAGCTCACTGGGAGTCCGGCTGATCGCGAGGACACCGAAGGGTGCACTGCTCACCGTCGACGGGCAAGCCTTCCTGCCGCATGCCCGGGAGCTCCTGCGCGCAGAGGAACGGGCGCTGACGTCAGTGCGGCCGGGCCAACGCGCGTTGCGGGTCGACGTGCGCAACCGCCGAACGGCGCCGGCCACGCTGCTGCACGGCTTCTATCAGCAGCACTCAGACCTCGAACTCGACGTCGTCGTGCTGCCCGAGGACAACGTCGAAGCGGCGTTGACCGCAGTCGCCACCGGCGCACTCGATGCCACGTTCCGTGGCCTGATTGATCCAGCCAAGCAGCTCGCCGGTTCTGGGCTTTCGTGTGCGCGTGTCATCGAGGACAGACATCAGCTGCTTGTCGGCCCGCGGCATCGGCTCGCCAACGCGGCAACGATCACGCCTGCCGACCTCGCCGGCCATCCGATCTGGATGCCGGGCCTGCCCACCGATAGCGAAGTCAGGAACTACTACGACGAGCTGGCAGCGGCGTTCGGCCTCACCATCGATGTGCTCGGCCCGGCCTTCGGCGCGGAAGTTCTGCTCGCCGAGATAGCCGACTCACCTACTCTCGCCAACCTCGTCGGCGAACGGTCTCAATACTTGTGGCCCGCCCAGTACGACCTGCGGCGCATCCCCATCGTCGACCCGACCCCGGTCTATCCGCTCTGGATCATCTGGCGCACCGACAATGCCCATCCGGGATTAGCATCGTTGCTGGCCCACCTCGAAACCGACCACGCCGCAAGGACCATCGACAACAAATGGCTGCGCTCCTGGGCGCGCTGACCAGAACGAATACGCTATTGGTCGCAGACCCGTACGTGGGTGTGGAAGTGCCAACTGTCGATGTTGACCACGTCACCCGGGTTGCCGGGCACGGACCCGCTGGAGTCGAGTTCCGGGATGTAGATCTGGTTGATGGTCGCGCCGAACCCGAGGCCGGTGTTGTCTTTGATCCCGCCGTCCTGATGGATGGTCCAATTCACCATGCCGTCGGAATAGGTGTAGGTCCGGACGATATCGAGCTTCTTGCCGATGCCCGTGTTCGGATTCCGCGTGACCACCATCGGGCTGCCGTCCAACGGCACACAGGACCCCTCCGCGTGCGCCTGCGGGGCGGGCAACCACGCCACCCCGGCGATCAGCGCGCCTGCCATGGCAGCAGCGGCGACTGAATGTTTCACGTGAATCCTCCCGCAACCCGAACAGTCCTACTGTAGCTGCGAATCCGCTGAGACTCTCGCCGTCGGATCAGTCCAGTCGCTCCAACACGGCGGCGGCCCACTGCCGTAGCGCCGTTGCCTGCGTTCGGCTCATCCCGTCGAACACAACAGAACGGACCAGTTCGGCGTGCGCCGGAGCGGCGGCCTCCAGTGCGTCGCGTCCGCTTTCGCTGAGGGTGACGACGGCAGCGCGCCGGTCGTCGACGGCCCCGGACCGCTCAATCAGGCCGCGGGCCCGCATGCGCGCCAGCTGATGGGACACCCGGCTCTGCTCCCAGTTCAGGTACGCGCCGAGCTCACCCATCCGACAGTCCGGACGTTCACTGAGGGCCACGAGCACGTCATAGTCGGCCAGCGACAGCCCGTGATCGTGCTGCAGTTGCCGGTTGAGCGCGGCCTGCAGTCGGCCGCTCATCGCGAGGTACGCGCGCCAGAGGTCCTGCTGGTCGTCGGTCAGCCACATGAAATATATGACACATCATTTATGTTGTGCCGTCCAGTAGCGACACCTAAGCTCACCGACAACGACAGGGGTTGACATGACGGGCCGTGAAGCCGAAACCATCGATATCCGTCGCGCCGCCGACCGCGCCGCGACCCGTATCTCGTGGCTGGATTCCAAACACTCGTTCTCGTTCTCTGACCACTACGACCCGGACAACACCCATCACGGCCTACTGCTGGTCAACAACGACGACCGCGTCGCACCGGGATCGGGGTTCGAGACCCATCCACACCGCGACATGGAGATCGTCACCTGGGTACTGCGCGGATCGCTGGTCCACCAGGACTCGACCGGCAACTCCGGCGTCATCTATCCCGGACTGGCCCAACGAATGTCGGCCGGGCGGGGCATCCTTCATTCAGAGAAGAACGACTCCTGGCGACTCACCGGCACCGAATCCCACAGTGAGCCAGTGCATTTCGTGCAGATGTGGGTAGTGCCCGACGAAGCCGGGAAGACGCCTGGCTATCAGCAGCTGGAAATCGACGACGAACTGCTGCGCGGCAAGCTCGTGACCATCGCCTCCGGCATGCCCAGCCACGCCAATGACACCGCCATCACGATCGGTCAGCGCAACGCCGCACTACACGGGGCGCGGCTGGAACCGGGCGACAGCATCGAACTGCCCTCGGCGAAGTATCTGCACCTGTTCGTGGCACGTGGCGAAGTGGCACTCGAAGGGGCGGGGCCGCTGCAGGAAGGCGACGCGGTGCGACTCACCGCATCCGGCGGACAGCGGATCACCGCGACGACGCCCGCGGAAATCCTGGTGTGGGAGATGCACACCGACCTCTTCGGTTCGTAACCCTCACGCATTAGCTCTGCCCCGGCCCATGGTCGGGGCAGAGCTAATTGCACTGTCCCCCAAGGTGATTCAACCGTCATCCCGGCGTGATGCGGGCGTGACCAAAGTTGACAGTGTGTTTGCTGTGACTACGCTGAAGGTCGTTGTATTGGACCGGAGAGAGGGTCACAATGTCGCTTCCCAGACCCTCGTCCAAGCTCGGCGTCGTCCACCGCGCACGGCAACTCCTCACGCGTACAACACTTCTCGGCCTCAGCGTGGCTTTGACCGGAAGCACGGGGATACCGCCGGCCCACGCCGCCGACGGCCGCGCCCTATTGGTCAACGCCATCACCAACTACCGAGGCAGCTTTTTGGTGTACAACTTCGGCGGCGACCACCCCGCGCCGCTGCGGGGCGCCGCCGGCAACTGGTACCAGTCCGGCAACGGCGGACACCTGACCGTCATCAAAGCGGCGTCCAAGCGCATGAACCCGCGACTGCTCGTCGACTCCCACAACGGCATCCAGTCCCGCTGCGAGCGAGATCCCCGGGCCCGCACCAACGAAGGACTCTGGCAGGCGTCGGAAATCTTCACTCCCCTGGAAGCCTGGCAGGCACTAGGGCGGCCCACCATCGCGGTGAACGCCAACTTCTTCGACATCCGCGGCCAAAAAGGCGGGTCCTGGAGCACCACGGGATGCAGTTCCCCGCTCGGCGCGTACGTCGACAACACCCGCGGCCAGGGCCGCGCCAACGCCGCAGTGACCGGCACCATCCCCTATGCCGGCAAGCAGGGACTGTCCGGCGGCAATGAAATCTGGACCGCGCTGACCACCATGATCATCCCGTCCGACGGCGCGCCGTACGTGATAACCCCAAGCGGGACAAACGATTTCGACGCCGCCACGCCAGTGATCAACAACCTGGTCAATCAGGGGGCCCGGTTCGTCGCGGTCAGCGGCATCGGCCTGCTGACTCCGAGCGACACCAGCCAGCTGCACGACGGCGGCCCCAGCGCTGCGCGTACCGCGCTGGCCTACGTACGCAGCCGCGACGAGATGTACATCTTCCAGGGCGGCAGCTACACCCCGGACCAGATCCAGGACCTGTTCCGGGGCCTCGGCAGCGACACCGCCGTCCTGCTCGACGGTGGCGGCTCGTCCGCCATCGTGCTGCGCCGCGACACCGGCGGCCGCTGGGCCGGGTCCGGCTCGCCGCGCGGCTCCTGCGACACCGCGGCCGTCTTGTGCGACTCCAGGGAACGCGCCCTACCCGGCTGGCTTGGCTTCGCTTGATCTGTGCGCACCCTCGCGGCTCGCGGCGCAGTGCCAGACCACCACAAACAGGAAACGCCCGACATGACTCACGTCGGGCGTTTCCTATCGCGGTATCAGCCGGCGTGTGCGGCTGAGCCAGCGCTGCTGCCGCCGTCGGCACCCGACTTCACCTTGGCACCACCATCTTTCGACTGCTTCTTGGTCTTGGGACCGGTCTGAGTCGAGCCGTCACCGCCCGTCGAGCTGTCGCCACCGCCGGCCTTGACCGACTTGTCCGTGCCCGGCTTGTCCGTCTTTGACTTGCCCGGCTTTTCGGCCTTCGTACCGGTGGTCGGGCCACTATCGGTGCTGCCCGAGCCGTCGGCCGCATGCTTCGGCGTCCGGCCGCTGTCCGGCGTAGACGGAGTGCCCTCGGGAGCCGAGTGCTTCCCCGGCGTCTGGTCGGCGCCCGCCTTGGGATCGGCCTTCGGGTCGGTCTTGGTATCTGTCGCGGTGTCCGTCTTCGTCTCGGTCTTGGTATCCGTCTTGGTTTCGTCGACCTTCGGCTCTGCCTTCGGGTCGACCTTCGGATCCTGGGCCGTCGGCTCGGCGGTCTTGCCCTTGCCGTCTGCCGACGGGTCGGCGGCCTGCTTGCCGTCCTTCTGGTTCGAGCCACTCAGGCCGGTCAACTTGGCCGACAGCGGCTGCAAGTTGGGTGTGGTCGACGGGATGTCGGTGGCGGGCGCCGGGCTGATGACACCCTGCTTGGCGGCCAACGCGTTGACCGTCGCGCCCTTGGTGAGACCGCCGATGGTGCCCAGCACACCGTTGAGCAGATTCTGGACCGTACCGGCCAACCCACCCAGCGGGTTGAAGCCACTGAGCTTGCCGCCGGTGAGCAGCTTGAGCAGCGCCTCGACCGCGTTGTCCGGCGCCGCCGACGGGTTGTTGCTGAAGAACTCCTTCTTGAAGCCCGCCACCAGCGAGTTCATGATGTCCGCCGGCACGTTCTGCCAGTTGACGTTCGGGAACGACATGAACGGCGTCGGCGTCGCAGCCTGGTCCAACGTGCGGCTGTAGGTGCCGTCCGCGTTGCGCACCACGTCGGTGTAGCCCAGGTTCACCAGGCTCGTCATGGCCGGCGCCAGCGCGTTGGCCAACTTGTAGATGGGGTTACCCAGGGTGCCGAAGCTGATCATGTTGAGCACGTCGCCGGTCAGGTACATCGGTTCCATCAACGGCAGCGTGCTCGTCGGGATGGTCAGATAGATGTTGACCGCCAACGGATTTCCGGTGAGCAGGCCGCCAGTGAGGCCGGCCAGCTGCTGGGTCAGCTGACTGGTCAGCGTCGCGGTCGAGATGCCGCGGAGCAGGTACGTCGGCAGCGTGCCGGCGACCAAGTTGTTGGCCAAGCTGAACGGGTTGGGCCACGCAGCCAGATCCGAGAACGGCTGGTACTCCAGCGTCGCATCGACCTTGATGGGCAGCAGGTTCGCACCGCCGATTCCCAAGCCGGTGCTCAGCAGCGGGAGACCGCCACTGTTCGCGGCGTGCACATCCGGGGTGATGAAGTTGATGCCGAGCAGATCGCCGATCGGGTAGAAGCGCGCCAACATGCCGCCGTTGGCGCGGCCCAGGTTGTTCAGCAGGATCATCGGCAGCACGGTCAGGCTGCCCAGAATCGGGCCTTGGTGGTTGGCGCCGCCCGGCTGGTTCGGCAGGTCCGCCAGCACCTTCGAGTACGCCTGTCCGAGGGAGAACGCGCCGAGCCCGAAGCCGACGGTGAGCGGCACCCGGACGTCGATCAGGTCCAGCTTGTTCAGGCCGAGTGCCCCACCCACGGTGTCGATCGCAACCTGCAGGGCGGTGACCAGCCCGCCGAGCGCCGGGAGCCCTGAGGCCTTGCCAAGGATGGTGTCGATCAGGCCCATGGCGCCGACATCGAGGTACTGCGTGCCGTTGATCGCGTTGGCGATGCCGTTCGCGGTGCCCGGGGTCCAGCCCAGGTCCAGGCCGGCGATCTTCAGCAACGAGAACACCGGTCCGGCGGTGACGATCTTGACGCCCGGGATGGACAGTCCGCCGAGGTCCAGCAGGTTGTCGGGGTTGATACCCAGAATCCCCAGCAGCCCACCGAGCCGAATGTTGCCGCCACTATCCACGAGGCCGAGACCCTGCAACAGCGGGACCAGCGCACCCGAGAGGATGGGTCCCAGCGCGGCGCTAAGGAGCGGCGTCAGCTTGATCGGCAGCGCGTTGAGGATCTGCGTCAGCAGACCCTTCGGGAGCTGGTTGAGCAGGCTGGTGAGGTTCAGTCCACTGAAGCCACCAGCCGCACTGAGGGCTTGGATGAACGGGGGCACCAAGGTGTCGACGCCGGTCTGGAACGCGTTGTACGCGGCGTTGCCGAGGCCGCCCGTGATATCGGGCCACACACCCGGCTTGGGGAACGGCGTCGTGAACGACGACAGGTTGACGGCCGAGCTGGCGGCCGGAATCACCCTCGGAGCGGGCGGGTTGGGCACCGAGGCCGTCACCGTCATGGCCGTGGCTGTTGCGGCGGCAGCGCCCAGCAATGCCACACGCTTTGCTTGATTGCCCTCAGCGAGATACTTGACTGCCATTTGCCCCGTCCCCTCAGCCACCGTGATCGGTTATCGACCGGACGGTAACATTACCGCATCACCACTGCCAACATGCTTGCTGACCTGGCCCTTTCCCAGTTCTGACAATTGTGTCGGCGACGCTAACGCGGCGCGGGACATACGGTGAGGGCAGCTAATTTTCCAGTCGCGAAAATAGTTTGCTGGAACCTCTGCCGAACCATCCTGCAACGTGATCCGACGGCACCGAATATTGACGCGCCCGACCACTGTGGTGCGCAACATGCGCAGGTCTGAACGTGATTCACGCCATAGCCGCTATGCGGCCACGCGTGCCCGCCAGCCGGTCAGGCCAGCTCAAATCACATCGTTCACAGTGTGCTGACAGCTACGTCACGGTCATCTGGGCAAATCCGACCACATCCGTTGTCAGCTATAGCTGCGGCGTGAGATCCAGCTTCGTCAACGCGTTCATCTGGCTGACCTTCCAGTCAGCGCCGGAGCGCTTCAGGATCAGCCGGTACGACAGGTACCGCAGCGACGGGATGCCCTTGGTCAACGGGCTGGTTGCCACCGAGTTGGTGTAGACGAGCGCAGTGGCCTCATTTGCACCGATACTTTCAACCGCTGTGCCCATAACCTTGGTTTGGTTGGTGACCTGAGCCTGCTTGTTGCTCGCGACGATCGAGTCGACGAACTTGCGGTATTCATCGGCGAAGCCGCCGGCCAGGTACTTCTGCGACCGGTCTGCCAGTTTGTCCATGTCGTCCGGGGTGTACGACCACAACGCCGTCACCGCCGCGGCAGCGGTCTTGGCGACGTCGAACTTGGCCTCCACCAAGGCACGATCGGCCAGGTAAGGCTGGACCGCAGCGCCCGCGAAGGCCGTGGCGCCGACGAACAGCGCCGCCGCGACCACACCAGCGGCCACCAACTTGCGTCCGGCCGGACGGTGCGGCACCAGCGTCACCGGCGCCTCGGTCGCGCCTGCCGCTTCGGTCGCCTCAACAGCCTCGGTCGCGTCTGCAGCTTCGGTCGCGTTCGTCGCCTCAGCGTCCTCGGCGGTCACCTCAGCGCTCGTCGAATCTTCTTGCGCAGCAGCGTCTTCCGCAGCATCCGCGGTATCGCCCTCGGTAGCTTCGCTGTCCGGCGCGGCGGCGTCGGCGACCGGGTGTCGGGGCAGCCGGTGCCGGCGCCGGGCGGCCTTGCCTTGCGGAGTTTCCGGCGTCGCCTGCGGAGCGTCGGCCGCAGACTCCCCGGGGGTCACATCACCGGATTCATGCGGCTGATCTTCCACTGCTGCCCTTCCTGCGTAGCCGTTACCACCCAGCGCGATCCGTTCTCGACCGTCGCTTTGCCGTCCGGCGTCGTCGTGGTCAGTTTCATCGCGATCAACACATCCGCGCTGCCGTCGTCGTTCCACCGCTGGACGCCTACCGCCTCGACCGCCCCCTCAGCCGGTTGAGCCCGCGCCACCTGCAGCAGAATCTGGTCCCTCTTGTCCTTGAACTGCTTGCCGAACTCGCCGGTAGCCTGCCCGGTGATCCGGTCGACGTAAGCGTTCGCGTGGAAGGGGTCGACCGCGGTAAAGCCCTTCATGAACTCCTGGACGTAGCCGAGCACCGCGGCCGACTTGGCCTGACTCTCAACGTCCCGTTCATGGCGGACCATCAGGTACGTACTGGCAGCAATGGCGCCTACCACCAAAAGCGTTGCAACACCGGCGATTACCGCCAGCGCCCAGCTGCGGGGTGCCACCGTCACGGCCTTGAAGTAATCGCCGGCGAAAAAGCGCTCGGCGGAATCAACCTTGCGGCGCGGGCTCATCAGCGTCCTCCCCGCGGGCTCTTGAGCACCGTCAGATTCGACAACTGCCACCTGCCCTCATACGACTTGACGAAGTCCACCTGCACTGTCGCGGTGATGAACCGAAGTGAGTTGGTGTCGACGCCGCGCTGGCCCTGCAGCGCGAGCAGCATGGTCGCCCGGTTCGCCTCGACGCTCAGCACCGCACTGCTGACCGCGTAGTACTGGTTGGTCGTCGGCTTCTTGCTCGCCACTTCCTGCTGTTTGACCAACTGGTCGCGGTAGCTGTCGGTGACCAGCCCCTGTGCGGTCTTGAAGTCATTCTTGTAGGTGTCGATGCCGTAGCTCAGGACGTGCTCGACGATCTTGGGGCCCTGCTCAGAAATCTGATGCCGAGCCTCGTTGACCGCTCGGTCATACCGGAACTGCACGCCGTAGCTCAGCCCCACCGCCGCCACGCAGACCAGCGCACCCGCCACCAGTGCCGCCCCAGCCCGCCGGCGGGGGTCGTGCTCGGGCGCCGGCACGACCCGAACTTCGGTGTGCAACAGCAGATCTGCGAACGTCCGGTGCCGCACATCCCATAGCGGCCACAGCCAGCCCAGCAACACCGCGACCGTGTCGATCAGATGCGCCAGGTCACGCAGGATGAGTCGACCCATTCCTGCAGGGGTGCCGGCAGGAACCGTCTGCACCCGGATCGCGAACAGCGCGCGCCCCACGCTCCATCCGGTCAGCGACGGCAGCAGCCAGCGGTTCGCGATGATGCCGGCCGCCGCCAGGGTCGCCACCGAGGCATACACCCACAACGTCCAGCTCTCCCGGGCCGCGTACCCCAGCAAAGCCATCACGGCGATAACCGCCAGCCCCAGCAAAACATCCAGAGCGATGGCACCGGCCCGCGCCGGCCACGACGCCAACGGTGTCACTCCGATCTCAGCCTCGGCGCTTACGGTTTCGGGGTCGATAGACGTCGTCTCCTGACCAACCGTCACGAGGTGACCTGGTCGAGCTTGGCCACTTTGTATGTCCCGTCCACCGGCGCCATCTGTGCGCGCATCCGGTAGCCGACTTGCTTGTCCTTCTCAGCGCTGTTGCTGATCTTCACCTGCATAGCAACCAGGATGTCGATGGATCCGTCGTCGTTGTGCTTCTCGACTGCCGCCCGCATCGATCCGATCTGAACCTGCACGTTGGCAGCCTTGTACGCCTCCAGCGTGATGCCGCTCATGAACGACGCCTGGGTTGCATAGGCACCCGTCGCGCATTCGATGATCTTGGTCTGGGCAGCGATCATCGCCGTCGTATCCGGGGCCTGGCTCGCCGTGACGCAGTCCTTGGCGGCTTTGATGGCCGCCGCCTCGTTCGTCGCGATGGTCTCGCTCTCCCGATGTTCCTGGATCGCGAACCAGCCGCCGACACCGACAGCCGCCGCCAGGACCACCAGGCCCGCGCACACCGCCACAGCAATGCCCCGTCCGATTCGGGTCGGGCGCCGCTCATCGGCAGACGTGGCAGATGCCTCGCCTGCGACCGCTACCGGCTCCTCGCTCGATACTTCGGAAGACAGCTCTGTCGTCACCACGTCCTGCGACGTGACGTCCTGCTCATCGGTGGGGTTCAGCTGGCTGGTGCCAGCATCTCCTTCCATCCGTCGTCTCCTGGGTTGCTCGAATTACTGACCGAATACTTCACACCGTTCGGTCCGACCACCTGACCGCTCTGCGGGTTGTAGGTGGCCCCTGGTCCTGGTGCCGGAGTGTAGATGCACGGATTGGGTTGCTGCCCGCTGCACTGGACAGTACCCATGCCCGGCGCACTGATCGGGTCGCTCGACGGGGCCGACGCATGCTCCGGTTTCGGCAGCAAGTTGGCCGGCAGCGGGTTCATCCCATTGTTGATCGACGGCGCCGGGATCACCTTGCCCGGGTCCACCGGCTGATCACAGCGGGCGGCCGGAGCCGGGCAGTTCACGATCTGGTCCGGCGTGCCGTACCAGGGGTTGGTGCCCAGCGGCTCGTAGGGCTTGTTGTCGCGGCACTCCATGGGGCTCGCCGCGCGCTTCTGCGGGTTGTCCACACAAGGCAGGTTGCGCGAACCGCGGACCGTGTTCTGGGCGTCCTTCGGAATCTTGCAGTACAGGCCCGATTCCAACGGCGCGGTGGACGTGTCCGCCGGCGACCGCCAGTTCGACGCCGGCAGGAAGCCGGTGAGGCACGGCGGCGGCTGGTTGATGCCCAGGGCCAGGTTGATCGGCAGTTCCTTTTCGTAGACCGCGGTCAGCGAGTCGACGATCGGACCGGCCATGGGCAGCACCACCAGCACCTGCTCGAGGCCCTTGTTGTACCGCTTCAGCATGTCCAAGACGATCTCGACGTTGGCCAGCGACTGCGGCAGTGCGTCGCGAACCTCACCGAACACCGCGTTGAGCTGGTCAGCTGTGGGTGCGCCCTGCTGAATAGCGCCACGCAACGCGGCGTCCTGCTGCGCAGACTGGTTGGCCAGCACGTTCAGGTTCCGGGCCCAGCGCGAGATGGCGTCGCCGGACTTCACCTGGCTGTCGAGGATGGGCCCCGAGTTCTGAATGAGGTCGTCGACCGAACTCAGGTTGTCCTTGAAGTCGCCGGCCAGGGCCTGGGTGCCGTCCACCAAGTGCTGCAGCGACGGGCCCAGCCCGCCGACTGCCTCCGAGGTGTAGTCGAGCAGAGCCGCGATCTTCTCCTTGGGCAGCGCCTTCAGGCCGTTCTCCGCGGCGTCCAGTGCCGGACCGACTTCCTTGGGCACCGTGCCCTTGTTGATGGTCTGGCCCTCTTTGAAGTACTGATTCGGATTGCCCGGCGACACCAGGTCGATGAACTGCTCACCGACCGCCGACACTGAGTGGACGTTGGCGACCGAATCCACCGGAATCTTGTACTTGTCGTCGATATCCATCTTGACGCGGGCGCCGACCTCGGTCGGCTCGACCGACAGCACCTTGCCGATGGTGATGCCGTGGTAGGTGACGTTGGCCGTCTTGTACAGACCGGCGGAGTTCGGCAAGTCGGCATACAGCCGGTACATGCCCACCCCGAGGTACGTCGGCAACTGCAGGTAGATCAGGGACAGCCCAACCAGGCCGGCCACCGTCAGAATGCTGAAGATGATCAGCTGCATCTTCAGAAAACGAGTCAGCATCGCTTAGTTCCCCCTCTCCACTCGCGGGCCGCCGGGTGCGGTGGCCGGGTTCGGCGTGAACCTGACATCCGGGATCATCGTCGCCGGGTCGCGGCCCCACGACTGCTCCAGCGCCCGGGCCAAACCGGACACGCCGGTGCCGGTCAGGATGCCGTTGTCGATCGCACTCAGCGTCAGGTCCAGGTGCAGCGAGATGTTCATGTAGTCGCCGCGGATGACCTTCGGGATGTTGTCGATCGGGAACGGCAGCGTGAACAGCAGCTTCATGGCCGGCACCAGGTTCGGCGACGTCTTGGCGATCTGCTTGAGCGCCCGCTGCAACGTCGCGAGGTTGGTATGCAGGTTGGCATTGCTGCCCGACAACGTCGTGTCGACGGCCTTCGACAACCGGCCCAGCGCCAGCACCGCGTTGGTGAACAAGTCCTGGGTCTTGTTGAAGTGTTCGATCAGCGGCGGCGTCTCGGTCAGCACCCGGTCCAGCGTTTCGTTGCGATCCGCGACGACCTTGAGCAGCGTGTCACTCGACCGGATGGCCCGCGTGATGTCGTCCCGCTGCTGGTTGATCTCGTCGGTGAAGGTGTCCAGCTTGTGCAGGAAGTCTTTGATCTGATCCGCGCGCCCGTTGAGGATGTTGTAGACCTCGGACTGAATCTTCTCGATGTTCGGCACACCACCGCCGGTCAGGATGCCGGAGATGCCGGCCAGCGTGCGCTCGATGGTCGGGAACGCCGACGAGTTCTTCAACTCGATGGTGTCCCCGTTTTTCAGCTGCTGCGACGACGGGTTCGGCGGCTCGTCCAGTTCGACGTGCTGCGAACCCAGCAGGCTGGTCTGACCGATCTTGGCCAGCACGTTGCGCGGCAAGTGGATGCCCGGGTTCAGATCCACCGTGAGGGTGGGGATCCAGTTCTTCAGCTCGATCGCACGCACGCGCCCGACGAACACGTCCGCGACCCGCACGCGGCTGTTGGCGTTGAGGCCCAGCGTCTGCGGCATCTGGATGTAGATCGTCGAGTGCCCGTCCACGGTGCCGGGGCCACCCGGCAGCGGCACGTTGGCGATGCCGCGCCAGCCACAGGAGCTGAGGATCAGCGCCGCGGCAGACAACACGCCGACCCGGCGGGCGTTACGCGCCCACCTCCTCGGCTTCGGATCCGTCGACCCGGTCATCACTGGCCTCCAACTTCAGCAGGAAGTGCGGGTCCAGGTGCCGGCGCAGGCGCCGGTCCCGGTGCGGGCCCGGGGGCAGGCCCAGGTGCCATGGCAACCATCGGGCTCGGGTCATTGCCCGGCCGCGGCGGCGAAACCGGACCTGGCTGCACGTACCACGGCGGGGGCAGCGGGCTGTTCTCGTTGTAGGCATCCGGCGGCCCGCTCATGGTCTGGCCACCCGTCGGCGGGACGATGTCCGGTCCGCCCATGAGCTCAGCCAGCGACTCCGGGGTCAGCAGGTCCTGTGTCGACTGACCGACCTTGAGTCCCTGCATGCCGGGAGCGGTGACCCAGCCCGCTTCGTGCTGGCCGTGCGACCACGGGGTATCCCGCGAGAACACACCGGGGACCGTGGTGTCCTTGAACCCGGCCGGCGGCTGGAGCCTGGGGTCCGAGTAGGTCACCAGCTTCGGCAGCGTCATGGCGGTGGTCGCCATGTTGATGCCGAACGGCAGGAAGTTGAACTTGATCGCGTCCATGATCGGCGCCAGGTACTGCGCGCACAGCTCCGCAGAATCCTGGTAGCCCAACCGGCTGCCGGCCTGGATCGAGCTGCAGATGAACTGCAGCGGGTTCGAGTAGCTCGTCAGACCCGGCAGGATGCCCGAGGCGATCAGACCGCCGGTGGCCGGCGAATAAATGTTCTCCAGGTTGGCCAGGAAGTTCGGATAGGCGTGCAACGCCCGCTCCAAACCGTCGCGCGGCTCCGGCTGCAGGATGGCCGTCGTCGCTTCCGACACGTCGTTGATGTCGTGCGCGAGCACGCTGCCGTTCTTGTCCAGGAACTTGCGGGTGGTCCCCATCACCTGGTTCAGGTCCTTGAGCGCGTTCGCCAGTTCCTGATCGGTGTTGGTGAACTTGTTGGTGAAGGAGGCCAGGTCGTTGTTCAGCGCCATGAACTGCTGGTCGCTCTTGTGCAGCGCGGTAACGAACACCGCCAGGCTCTTGATCACCTGGATGAAGTCGCCGCGGCCCTGGTTCAGGGTGTTCACCGCATCGGACAGACCCTTGAGGGTCTTGTTGATCTGCGCGCCCTTGCCCTCGAAACCGTCCGCGAACGAGTTGATGATGTCGCCGAACGGACCCCTGGGCTGTTCCTTGGTCGGACCCAGCTCAGCGAGGATGCGGGTCAGCTGGTTGCGCAGCTCGTCGTACTCGATCGGAATCTGGGTCCGCTCGATGGGGATGACGGCGCCGTCCTTCATCACTGGCCCACCGGTGTACGGCGGGGACAGCTGGATGACGCGCGACGCCACCAGGCTCGGGTTCAGCACCGATGCCGACGCGTTCTCCGGCACCTTGTACTTGCTCGAGTAATGGAAGACGACCTTCATCTTGCCGTCGGGCGCCGTCTCCAAAGTGTCGATGGCCCCGACCTCGACGCCCATGATCAGGATCTTGTCGCCCGGGTACAACGCGAGCACCTCAGGGAAGTACGCCGTCACCGTCGTCGTCGTGACCTTGCGGTACAGCTGCAGGCCGAAGAAGCCCACGGCAATGATCGCCACAAGCGCAATGGCACCGCCGATGAGTGTCCCGCGAGACAGGTTCGGCTTCTTGATGTTTCGGATACTGAAAACAGTCGACATCGTGGCGGCCCTATCCTTGCGACCCAGGCGGGAGGAACGGCGGGTTGCCCGGCAGCGGCGGCGTACCGACCGGACCGGCGTCGGGCCCAGGCCCTGGCGGCGCAGGCGGCGCGTTCAGCGGGCCGGGAATCGGAGCGAACCCGGGCGCGATGTCGTTGTCACCGGGCTGCGGCGTCAGCGGAACCGTCCGGGCACCGACGGGTGCGGGCGGCAGCGGCACCGGAGTACCGGGCAGGCCCTGTGCCGGCTGACCCGGGAAGGCGGCCGACGGCACACCCGGGCCGGTGGGCACACCGGCCGGGTTCGGTTGTGACGCAATAACATTCGGCGCGCCGTAGTTGTCGCCGTACGGGTTGTCCCCGAACGGGCCCACGCCCAGGTGTGAACACGGCAGCGGGTCGGCCGGCGACGGGTCGGCACCGGCACCCGGCGTGTACGAGCACGGCGAGCCCGGAGGCACGGCGGGTCCGGGATGCTCCGGGGTGCCCTCCAGCTTCGGCGGGGCCGGCGGCGGTGCACCGTTGGCGAACCGGGAACCGTTCGGATCCGGCCATTGCGCCTCGGGCAGACCAGCGCTGCGCCAGAAGTCTTCGGGGTTCAGGCCACGCTTCTTGAACGCGGCGTCCACGAACGGCTGCATCAGCTGCGGCGGCAGGATGTTCTCGACCAGGACCTTGAAGTACGGGCCCGACGCGATGGCCTCCGACAGCGAGGCCACGAACTTGCCCGCCGACACCAGCGTGTCGGCCAAGTCTTGCTTGCGGGCGACGAGAATGTCGCCGACGGTCTTGAGCTGCTCGAGAACGTGGTTGATGTTCGGGTTCTCGTCGATGGTCGCCTGCAGTTGGTGCGACACCTTGGAGACCCGCTCCAGCAGCAGGCTGATGGCCTCGCCGCGCTGGTTCAGGGCATGCAGCAACGTCTGAGCGTTGACCAGCAGAGCATTGATCTGACCACTGCGGTCGCCGAGGATCGTGGCGATCTTGTTGGCGTTGCCCAGCAGCGCCCGGACCTGGTCATCACGCTTGCCGATGGTGTCCGACAACTTCTGTACGCCTTCGAGCGCGGCGGTCAGGTGCGGCGACGTCTGGTCCGCGGTCTCGGACAGCACGTTCAGCGAGTCCTTGATGGTCTTCGTGTCCCAGCCCTGCGAGGCGCGGGTGACATCGAAGATCGCGTCGTAAATCTGGTACGGCGTGGACGTCTGTCCCAGCGGCAGGACGCCCTTCGGCGCCAACTTGTGGGTGCCCTTGGGCTCGATCTCGATGGCCTTGCGGCCAAGGATGGTCTCGGTCTTGATCAGCGCGCGGCTGTCCGAACCGATGGTGTTGTGCCCGATCTGGAAACCGATGATCACCTTGTCGCGGTCGATGTCCATCGTCTTGACCTGGCCGACGTTCACACCGTCGATGCGGACGAAGTCGCCGACGGTGAGCCCGCCGGTATCACTGAACTGGCCGTAATAGGTCGGCGCCGCGAAGAGCATCGGCACGGTGGTGACGGACGCGCCGACCGCTGTCACCAGCGCGACGGCGGCCAGGCCCATCATGCCCCTGCGGACCCGGTCGGATCCCTCTATGGTCCTCACTTCGGCGTGCACCTTCCGGACGGCTGGTTTGTGAGCTTGACCGTGCGTACCGGACCACCCGGCTGCAAACCGTTCATCTTCAACTCGATGTCGCAGACGTAGAAGTTGAAGAAGTCACCGTAAACACCGCCAGAGCGGCCGAGAATCTTCAGCGCCTGCGGCACCTTCTGCAAGGTGTCGTTGAGCTGTTCCTTCTGGTCGACCAGCGACTGGAGCGTCGTCTCCGTGTAGCCGAGGGTGTCGTGCAGCAGCGGCCGGTTGTCACCCAGCAGGTCACCGAGCGAACCGGCGGCGTTGCTGATGTTGGCCACCGAGTCGGCGATCGGGTCGGCACGGTTCTTCAGCCCAGTGACCAGCGCCTCGAAGTTCTTGATCGTGTCGTCGAACTGCTTCTGGTGCTTGACCGTGGTGCCCAGCACCGTGTTGAGGTTCTTGATCACCTCGCCGATGGCCTGGTCCTGCTCACCGACGGTCGACGTGAATTGCGCCGTCTGGTCGAGGATGTTGTTGATGGTGCCGCCCTCGCCCTGGAAGATCGTCACGATCGACGAGGCGATGGTGTTGACCTTCTGCGGATCCAACGAGCGGAACAGCGGCCGGAAGCCACCAACCAGGGCGTCCAGGTCCAGCGCGGGCTCGGTCCGTTCGACCGGGATGGTGCCACCGGGCGGCAGGATCTGATTGCTGTCACCCCGGTCGAGGTCCAGGAACCGGTTGCCGAGCAGGTCGAGGTAGCGGATGTGCGCCGAGGTCTGCTGAAACAGCGGTACCGACTTGTCGACGTTGAAATGCACCCGCACCTTGCCACCCGGGATCAGCTCGACGTCGGTGACCTTGCCGACCTCGACACCGAAGGCACGCACGAACTGATCGGCCTTGAGGCCACTGGTGTTGTTGAAGATCGCGTAATACTCGTTGTTCCGGCTGAACCGGAACTGACCGAACACGATGAAGATGCCTGCCGTGAAGGCCAACAGGACCGCGGAGAAGATGGCGAGTTTGACCGCCGTGCCCTTGATACTCATGGGTTGATCGTGTTCTCCCCGTCTTGACGACCCCAGACGTATTCGGACGCGAACGGCGACCCGAGACCGAAGTGGTTGTACGGCGCGATCGACGCGCCCGTGTCCATCACCATGTAGGGCATCGGGAGGATGTCCTTGGTGACCGTCCAGCAACCCGGCCGCCCCATCGGACCACCGGAGGCGTTGATCCGCGGAAGGTTGTCCGGGTAGACGTACTGGTTTGCCGCACCGACGAGTTCGGTGTGGGTCACCAGCGAGTAGCCGTTACCACCGAGTCCCTTGGCCGCAGCCGGAGCGCCGGCAGCAAACCCACGGAACAGGCAGTCGAGCTCAGGGCTGTACTTGTCCAGCAGGGCCGAGGTCGGCAGCAGATCCTGCGCGCCGCGGACCAGGTACGGGCCGCCGCGCTCGAAGATGTCGCCACCGGTGTTGCCGAACCCGACCGCCGACATCAGCGCCTGGTCGATATTGCCGCGCTGATCGTTGAGGGTGTGCTCGGTGGTCACGAGGTTCTTCAGGCCGTCCCACAGATCGGGGGACGCCTTGGCGTACACCTCGGTCAGGTCGGCGAGCGACTTCGTGTCATGCCGGAACGTCGGCATCCGCTGGTTCAAATCGGTCAGGATCGTGTTGCCGTTGACCAGCGACTGACCGAACTTGTCACCCAGGCCGTCGAGCGCCTGGGCCGCGGCCGTCAGCGTCTCGTTCAGCTTGATCGGGTCGACCTGCTCGGAGATCGCGGTGATGGTCTCGAACAGCGTGTTGAACTCCGTGGTGACACACGCGGTCGGCGGCGTCGGCGGGGAGCAGTGCGAGACGTTGATCTGGTCGCCGCCCCGCAGGCGCTGCGCCTCCGGGTTCGACGGCGAGGTGAACGAGACGTACTTGTTGCCGAAGGCCGTGGTGGCCAGCAGCTTCACGTCGACGTTCTTGGGCAGCAGGTTCAGGTACTGCGGGTCGACGTTGAGCACCAGCCGGGCTTCCGGCTTCTCGCCCGGATGGCCGACGACCTGAATCTCCTTGACGCGGCCGATGGGCACGCCGTTGTAGGTGGCCTTCGATCCGACATCCATGGACAGCCCGGACCGCGGGGTCAGGACGTAGAGCTGGGCCTTGGTGTCGAAGTACCCACGGAACTGGGCCCAGACGAGCACCAACACCACGGCGGTGACCAACCCAAGGATCGCGCCGGCGATCTTGTACGGCGGGGTGCGGTCTTGGTTGAGGGGGGCGTGGACCTGGCCCTCGGCGACGGGCGGCTGATCAGAATTCGTCATCGCACTACACCGTCAGGTTGAAGTTCGGGTCGGTGCCGTACAGCGCCAACGAGAAGAGCAGGACGACCGTGACGATCGAGATCAGTGACGTACGCATCGAGCGGCCAACGGCCTCACCCACGCCGACGGCACCGCCGCTGGCGTAGTAGCCGAAGTAGGCGTGGTTGAGGAGGACGACCACGGACATGATGATGACCTCGAGGAAGGACCACATCACGTCGTCGACGCGCAGGAACGTGTGGAAGTAGTGCTCGTAGGTACCCACCGACTGGCCGTAGAACAGCGTGGTGACCAGCTGCGCGGACAGGAACGAGAGCAGGATCGCCATCGCGTACAGCGGGACGATGACCACCATGCCGGCGATCAGCCGCGTCGACACCAGGAACGACAGCGACTTCACACCCATGACTTCGAGGGCGTCGACTTCCTCGCTGATGCGCATGGCGCCGAGCTCGGCGGTGGCGCCGGCGCCGACGGTCGCGGCCAGCGCCTGGCCGGTGACCACCGGCGCGACGACGCGGATGTTCGCCAGGGCGGCGAAGAAGCCGGTGAAGGCGGCGACACCGATGTTGCCCAGGGACGCGAAGCCCTGGATGGCGATCAGTGAGCCGGCGGCCAGGGTGACGAAGCCGATGATGGCCACCGTGCCGCCGATGACGGCCATGGCGCCCGTGCCCATGCCGACCTCAGCGATCAGCCGCAGGACCTCTTTGCGGTAGTAGCGGAGCGCGTGGGGGATGTGCGCGACGGCCGTGACCACGAAGACTGCGACGTGACCGAGGCTGTCGAACAAGCGGGCCGGCGCCGCGGCGATATCGGCGACCTTAGAGAAGGCCCGCGGGAACCGCCCTCGCAGAACTGTCGATGTACTCATACCGCTACCCAGCCTGCGTTCCGAATTTGACACCAATCGTGGTGAGCACCACGTTCACGCCGAACAGCGCGATGACACAGAGCACCAGCGTTTCGTTCACCGCGGTGCCGACACCCTTCGAGCCGCCCGCGACGGTCAGGCCGCGGTAGCAGCCGACCAGCCCGGCAATCAGACCGAAGATCGTGGCCTTGAGCACCGAGATCACGACCTCGGGGAAGCCGGTCAGCAGGGTCAGGGTGGAGACATAGGCGCCGGCGTTGACGTTCTGGATGTACACACCGAAGAAGTAGCCACCGACCAGACCGATGATGATGACCGCGCCGTTGAGCATGAAGGCGACGAACGTGGAGGCGACCACACGGGGCACCACCAGGCGCTCGATGGGGTCGATGCCGAGCACCTCCATGGCGTCGATCTCTTCACGGACGGTCCGGGCGCCGAGGTCGGCGCAGATGGCCGTCGACCCCGCGCCGGCGACCACCAGCACCGTCACAAGCGGGCCCAGCTGGGTGACAGCACCCAGGGCGGCACCGGCGCCGGAGACGTCAGCCGCGCCGAACTCCGCAAGCAGGATGTTCAGCGTGAAGATGATGAGCACCGTCAGCGGGATGGAGACCGCAAGCGTGGGCAGGAACGCCACCCGGATCAGGAACCAGCACTGAAGGGTGAACTCCTTCCACTGGAACGGTCGGGAGACCAGCGCCTTGAAGGTCAAGATGCACATCTTGACGAAGCCACCCACCTTGGTCAGTGGCTTGTCCAGCTGGTCCTTCAAGTAACCGACCAGGGAGTTGTCCGAGGCTGTCACTGCTCAGCCTTCCCTTCCGGAAAACGGCCGTTCCGCGGCTTCACGCGTGGCACGCCCCCTCCTTAGCCCCTAGCACAAACTGAGTGATTTCGGTCTCGCTACTCCCGAGTAGTAAGACGGACCACAGGAGAGTACCCGATACACCGCGTACCCCGTGACCCAACTGAGGGATAATTGCGTTCGATTTCAGCAAACCAAACATGGGCCCATCCGCCCTCCACTCAGGTGGTCGAATTCCTCAGCGCGACGTCACTTGCCACGCTTACGACACACTTGTATCACCGAACCGCGTGCGGAGTTCCGTTTTAAGAACCTTGCCGGATGGATTTCGAGGAAGAGCGTCGACGATTTCCAATGCCTTCGGGTGCTTGTAGCGCGCCAGTCTTTCAGTTAGGAATTCGTCGAGATCCGCTAGGGTGAGCGCACTTTCGATCTCAGCGTTCGCACTTGACGCGACAGCAACCACCGCCACGGGCACTTCACCCCATTTTTCGTGCGGGCGCCCGATCACCGCGACCTCCGTTATTGCGGGATGCGCGGCCAAAACGTTCTCAACTTCCGCGCAGTAAATATTTTCGCCGCCGGAAATAATCATGTCCTTTTTACGGTCGACGACCCAGATGTAACCCTCGGCATCCTGGCGAACCAAGTCGCCGGAATGGAACCACCCGCCGGCGAATGCCTCGGCGGTGGCCGTGGGGTTGTTCCAATACCCCGCCATGAGAGTTGGGGCACGGTAGACGATCTCCCCTACTTCGCCGACCGGAACGTCGTTCATGTTGTCGTCGACGACCCGCGCGGCGACGGTCGGGATGACCCGGCCGACCGAACCCAGCTTCCGCAGCGCGTCCTCACTGAGCAGCATGCACGTCACGGGCGACATTTCGGTCTGGCCGAAGGCAGCAAAGATCTGCGTACCGGGGAACGTGGCCGCCATCTCCCTCAGGAGAGTGTCCGAGGCCGGTGCCGCACCCCACGACAACACGCGGAGTTTCACCTTGCGCGGCTGCGCCTGCTGCGCCGCGCACACCGCCTGCCACTGCGCCGGAACCAGGAAGATTCCCGTCACGCCCTCAGCCTCCAGCACGTCGAGCAGGGCTCCTGGATCGAAGGCACCCAGCGGGTGGATGACCGTCGGCCGGCCGAGCAGCAGACCGCCGATCATGTTGCCGATGCCGGCGATGTGGAAGAACGGCACGCCGATGAAGCCGACGTCGTGGTTGATGTCCGGCGCGATGGTGAACAGGCCGGTCATGCCCTGGCCGATGATGTTGACGTGCGTCAGCACCGCACCCTTGGGATACCCGGTGGTGCCGGAGGTGTACATGATCAGCGCGGGCGAATCCTCGGGGATGTCAACGGGCGCCGGCGGGTCGCCGGCCTCGGCGAGCACATCCTCGTAGCCCAGGACGTCACCCTCAGTGTCGGCACCGGCGACGATCACGGTGCCCAGCGACGGTTCCAGCTGGCGCACCGCTGTGGCAACCGGGGCCAGCACCTGCTCGGCGATCACGGCTTTCGGGTCGCAGTCGCGGACCAGGTAGGCGATCTCGGGCGGCGTCATCCGGAAGTTGACCGGCACCGCGATGGCGCCGAGGAGGTTGGCCGCCAGGAAAGCTTCGACGTATTCGGGACGGTTCAGCATCAGGATCAGCACCCGGTCACCGAATCCGACGCCGCGCCGGCTCAGGGCCCCGGCCAGCTTGGTGACGCGTCGGTCCAGTTCACCCCAGGTGACCGTCTGGCCGACGAACCGCAGCGCGGTGTCGTTTGGCTGCATCAGGGCATGACGCGCGAGGTGGGTGGTCCAGTTCTGCCGACGGGCCAGATAGGGCTGCTCAAGTGCTGCGGATGACACGGTCTACTCCTGTGTCTCGATCAGCGTCGCTGTGGAAATCAAGGGATCGCGACCAGCGATGCTGATATTTGATCAAATATAGTGTTGTCGCCGTCACAATAGGACGGCGACAACTGCCGGACAACACCTAGGCCCTATCGCTGGGCCCTATCGGCCTACTCAGCGCCCCACACAGAAGAAGGAATCCCGTGAACCTCTCGGCGACAACGCGGCCCGGCCTGCGCCGGCGGGAACAGTTGTCCGACGAGGTGGCGGCCCATCTGCGGACCGCGATCATGTCGGGGACGCTGCTACCGGGCACCTATGTCCGCCTCGACGAGACGGCCGCGGCGTTGGGCGTGAGCATCACCCCGATCCGGGAAGCATTGCGGACGCTGCGCGGCGAAGGCATGGTGCAACTCGAGCCCAACCGCGGCTATGTGGTGTCCGCGTTCACGCGCGACGACATCGCCGACATCTTCTGGCTACAGGCCACCATCGCCACCGAGATCGCCGCCTCTGCAGCGCGGCGAATCTCCGACGCCGAGATCGACGAACTCGCTCGGATCATCGACGACCAGGCTGCCGCGGTCGCGGCCCGCGACACCGACAGGGTTGCTGCGGCGGAATTCATGTTTCACAAGGTGTTCAACCGCGCCGCGGGCCGGACCAAACTGGCGTGGTTCCTGCTGCATGCAGCCCGGTACCTGCCGCCACGCATCTATGCCGCCGACCCGGACTGGGGCGCCGGCGCGGTGGCCGGGCACCGCAAAGTAGTTGCGGCCCTGCGAGACAAAGACATCGACGAGGTCGTCTCACACACCAGAAGCCTGTTCGACGACGCCGCCCAGCGCCTGACCAGGCGTCTGGATGAGCTCGGCTTGTGGACGTCAGGCTAGGCCGAAGCCAGCTGCTCGGCGCGCTTTTTCAGGTTGCCGGCCAGGTGGTCGAGTGCGTCGCCCACGACCTTCTTGACCATCATCGCCGGGATACCCGGCATGTCGACCTCGACGTCCATGTCAACGGTCAGCAGTGCTGTGGTCCCCATGTCGACGACCGAGAACAGCTGCTCCTGCTTGGAAAACAGGTTGCCCTGCTGCATGACGGTCTGAATCTGGCCGTCGCCCGGGTAGTAAACAGCCTGGATGTAGGAGCCGTCCATGCCCTGGATCTTCGTGTCCAGGCGCAGCTGGCTGGGCCGACCGTCGTCGTAGCGATGCAGGATCCAGCAGCCGGTGACCTCTTCGTTCCACTGCGGGTAGGCCTCGAAGTCGGCGACGATCGCCAGAATCTGCGCTGCTGGTGCGGCGACCTCGACGGTCTTGCTCACGATGGGCATGGGCCAGAGCATATCGAGCGCCGATCTGCGGCCCGCCGACGCCGCCCGCAGGTCAGTCGACGACGGCCGTGGCCAGCAGGTCGCGGATGGGTGCCGCGATAGGAACCGGGCGGCGCGTGTCGCGGTCGACGTAGACATGGACCCAGCTGCCGACCGCGGCGAGCCGCGTATCGGCCTGAGCGGCGGGTTCGGTTTCCTCCGCCCACAACGCCGTCCGGTAGGTGACGCTGCTGTTGCCCAACCGGGTCACCGCCAGCCCGACGACCAGCTGCGACGGAAACTTCAGCTCGGCGAAGTATCGGCAGCCCGATTCGGCCACCACCCCGAGCCACGGTGCGGCCACGGGGTCGACGTCGCATGTCGTGTTGATCCACGCGTTGATCGCGGTGTCGAACAGCTCGTAATAGACCGCGTTGTTGAGGTGACCGAACATGTCGTTGTCGGTCCACCGGGTCTGGACGGGCCAGTGCACGGGAAAATCCGCGACGGTCAGTGCCTGCTCCATGCTGGCCAGTCTGTCAGGCTGGTGACATGTTGATCCGCGGCGCCGTGCTCGAAGAGATCGGGCGGCCTCGCCCCTACGCTGAATCGCGGCCGCTCACCGTCAGCGAGCTGGAACTCGACGCCCCAGGCGAGGGCGAGGTGCTGGTACGCATCGAAGCGGCCGGGCTGTGCCACTCCGATCTGTCCGTGGTGGACGGCAACCGAGTTCGCCCGCTGCCGATGCTGCTCGGTCACGAAGCCGCCGGCATCGTCGAACAGGTCGGCGGCACATCGGATTTGACCGTCGGGCAGCGCGTCGTCA
This sequence comes from Mycolicibacterium sp. CBMA 234, assembly GCF_009729415.1. Lineage (GTDB taxonomy): Bacteria > Actinomycetota > Actinomycetes > Mycobacteriales > Mycobacteriaceae > Mycobacterium. The sequence goes on along the minus strand of NZ_MPKW01000027.1, from coordinate 102,192 downwards.
TGACCTTTCTGCCGCGCTGCGGCGAATGCCGATCCTGCGCAACCGACGGCCTTGCCCCCTGCATCCCCGGCAGCGCGACCAATGGCGCCGGCACGCTGCTCACCGGCTCAACGCGGCTATCCCGAAGCGGCACAACGGTTCTGCATCATCTCGGAGTATCGGCATTCGCGACACATGCGGTGGTCGACCGACGGTCGGTGGTGCCGGTGGACTTGGATGTCCCGCCGGTCGTCGCGTCGTTGCTCGGCTGCGCGGTGCTGACCGGCGGCGGTGCGGTGCTCAACGCCGGCCAGCCGAAACCCGGCCAGACGGTGGCCATCGTAGGCATGGGTGGTGTCGGGATGGCCGCCATGCTCACGGCGCTGGCACATGACGATGTCCGCGTCATCGCGGTGGACAGGTTGCCCGACAAGCTCGAGCGGGCCCGCGAACTCGGTGCGCACGAGGCCGTCACCGACTCTGCTGACATCAAGGCCGACGTGGTGATCGAGGCTGTCGGCCACGCGGCCGCACTGGAGACCGCCATCGGCATGACCGCGCCCGGCGGCAAGACCATCACCGTCGGGCTACCGCATCCCGATGCACGAATCACAGTGTCCCCGTTGGCTTTAGTAGCCGAGGGTCGGTCCCTGATCGGCAGCTATCTCGGGTCGGCCGTACCGTCGCGGGATATCCCCCGCTTCGTCGACCTCTGGCGATCGGGACGGCTCCCGGTCGAAAAGCTGGTGTCCGACACCATCGCCCTCGACGACATCAACGCCGGCATGGATGCGCTGGCCTCGGGCCATGCAGTGCGGCAAATAATCGCGTTTTAGCTTATGCCCCAGGCGAATCGATCGCGGCGGTGGCCATCGGCAGAAGGTAGTCCCGAACGTAAGCCCGGGTCTCTTCGATGGTGGTGAGCTTAATGCCGGTGTGCGGTGTCACGATGAACGACAGCGTGAGTCGGGTGTTCAGCTCTGCGACGGTGCGCAGGTGACGTTCCTGGGCAGGGGTGATCGGCGCGGTGCCGTAGAGCTCGCTGCGAAGCAACGCGGCCGAGTACTCGGTGGCGAAATCGATGATGGCACCGGCATCGACAGTCAAGCTCGGTAGCAGCGTCTCCGGTTCGGTGCGCAGCAGTTTCTTCAGCAGGGCGTGTTCCCGCATGAAGGCGACGGTAAACACCGTGCTGTAGACCACGCGGTCCTCGAAGGTCTTCCCCTGGGCGCGCGCCCTGGCGCTGCCGTCGAGGAATCGCCGGGCCTCAGACAGCACGATGGCGTCGTTGAGTGCGGCCTTGGTCGGGAAGCGCCGGTAGAGAGTGGCCCGGCCGACCCCGCTGCGTCGTGCCACGTCCTCCATGGTCGACCGGCGCATGCCGACCAGCTCCGCCTGCTCGATGGCGGCCCGCAGGATGCGCGTGGTGATGTCGTCCGGGTGCTCCACCAGAGCCGCCACCGTGGGGTCAGGTTCAGCGAGGCGACGCACGAAATCTTCCGTTCGGCTGGATGTCATGCGATTTCTCCTTGCCCGTCCGGATTTCCGGTCGTACTGTGAATCATATCCAAGAGAGACAATGAGCGTCTCAATGTCTCGCTTGTCTCTCTCCGCCTTTCACGGAAGGTTGCTTGCGATGCGGACAGGCCTGTGGTCCCGATGGCTGGCGTTGCACGGCATTCCCCGGGCGTTTCTCGCGGTGACGGCGCGGGCCGGCGATCCGATGGCCGGATTGCTCGCCACTCACGGCCGCGGGGACGACCCATACCCCTTCATGGAGGAGATCCGCGCCCACGGCCCGCTGCTGCACAAGCGCTTCGCCTGGTCCACGGTCGATCACGGCATCTGCCGAGACATCCTGCGGGACAGGCGGTTCGGCATCACCGACCCCACGCAACTGGGGCTGCCGGCACCGCTGCGGGCCGTCATCGCGCGGACCGACCCGGGGCTGGCCAATCCGGTCGAACCGCCCGCGATGGTCGTCGTCGACCCTCCGGACCACACGCGGTATCGACAGTCGGTGTCGCAGAGCTTCACGCCGCGCGCCATCGACCGTCTCGGCACGCGAGTCACCGAGGTAACGGCCGCGCTCATCGATCGCCTTGCCGACGCGTCCCGGCCCGACCTGATCGCCGATTTCGCGGCGCGGCTGCCGATGGAGATCATTGCCGAGATCCTCGACCTGCCGGCCGACAGTCACCAGGATCTGCTGGAGTGGGGGCATTGCGGGTCTCCACTACTGGACATCGGCATCCCCTGGCGCACCTACCGCGATGCTATCGACGGCCTTCGCGGCGCCGATCGCACACTGCAAGAACGCTTCCGCCGAGCCCGCGCGGGCGAGGCTGCCGACAATCCGTTCACCCGGCTAGCCGCCGACAACACACTCACCGCAAGGGAATTCACCGCCAACGCCGCACTCTTGATCGGGGCCGGCTTCGAGACCACGGTGAACCTGATCGGCAACGGCGTTGTGCTGCTACTGCAGAACCCCGACCAACTGGCCCGGCTGCGCGATGATCCGGACCTGTGGCCGAACGCCGTCGAGGAGATTCTGCGGATCGACAGCCCGGTGCAGATGACTGCGCGAACCCCAGGCTCTGACGTGGAGGTCGCCGGCGAGCACATCGCCGGGGGCCAGACCGTCGCGCTGTTTCTCGGCGGTGCCAATCGCGATCCGCGGGTGTTCGCCGAACCCACTCGGTTCGACATCACTCGCAGCAACGCCCGCGACCATCTGGCCTTCGGGTCCGGTGTCCACGCCTGCCTGGGTGCCGCGCTGGCTCGGATCGAAGGCACTACCGCCCTGCGCGCACTCTTCGAGGCTTTCCCGGACCTGCACCTGACCGCAACCCCGCACCGGCGGGGCCTGGTCAACCTCCGCGGATTCGCCTCGCTGCCAGCGCAATTGGGTACCCGACGGGCGGTAAACGCCTAGTCTATCGCAACACCGTAGGCCAAATCATGTTGACATCCAACAGCATTCGCGCTTCAGCCACCCTAGAACCAGCCATCCCGCATCTCCAACGTGGTCCGGTCCAGCGACTCCAGCAGGTCCAATTGCGGTGCAGTCTTGGGCAATTCGAACCGGAAGAAGTACCGGGCCGCCTGCCGCTTGCCGTCGTAGAAATCGCCGGCCTTACCCGCGGACGCAACGAACTGCTCCAGCCACAGCCACGCCACCACGACGTGTCCGAACGCTTCGAGGTAGACGTGGCTGTTGGCCATGACCGCGGGAATGTCGCCCGAGCCGAACATTCCGGCCGTGACGGCAACCAACCGCTGCCAGGACGCATCGAGTGCGCCCGCCAACTCAGCACCTTCGCCGCCCAGCTCACCAGCGGCCGCCACGGTCTTCCCGATGGCCTGGCCCAGCGCCGCCAGGCTGGCCCCGCCCCGCTGAGTCACCTTGCGGCCCAACAGGTCGAGGCTCTGAATTCCGTTGGTGCCCTCATGGATCGGGTTCAGCCGGTTGTCCCGGTAGTGCTGCTCGACGTCGTATTCGCGGGTGTAGCCGTAGCCACCGTGCACCTGGATGGCCAGGTTGTTGGCCTCCAGACACCACTGTGACGGCCAGCTCTTAGCGATCGGGGTCAGGATGTCCAGCAGCAGGCCGGCCTCATCGGCCTCGGCGTCCGAGGCCGCGCTGTGCTGCACGTCCACCAGCCGCGAGCAGTACAGGCCCAATGCCAGCCCGCCTTCGACATACGCCTTCTGCGCCAACAGCATTCGCCGGACGTCGGGATGCTCGACGATGGGCACCTGGGGCGTCGACGGATCCTTGACGTCCAGCGGGCGGCCTTGCGGCCGTTCCCGCGCGTACTGCACGGACTTGAGGTAGCCGGTGTAGCCCAGCGACACCGCGCCCATGCCGACCGCCAGCCGGGCCTCGTTCATCATCTGGAACATGTAGACGATGCCGCGGTGCGGCTCACCCACCAGATAGCCGACGGCACCGTTCTCACCGCCCGGATTGAATTGCGTATCACCGAAATTCAGCACGGTGTTGGTCACGCCACGCTGGCCCATCTTGTGGTTCAGCCCGGCGATGGCGACGTCGTTGCGCTCACCGATGGAGCCGTCGGCGTTCACCAGGTACTTGGGCACGACGAACAGCGAGATGCCCTTGGTCCCCGGGGGGCCGCCAGGCAGCTTGGCCAGCACGAGGTTGACGATGTTGTCCGTCATTTCATGCTCGGCGCCCGAAATCCACATCTTCGAACCGAACAGCCGGTAGGTACCGTCGTCGCGCGGTTCGGCGCGGGTGGCAACATCGGCCAGCGACGACCCGGCCTGGGTTTCCGAGAGCGCCATGGTGCCCGAAAAGCGGCCCGCCATCATGGGTTTGACGAAGGTCTCGATCTGCTCGGGGGTCCCGAACTTGGTCAGCAGGTTGGCGTTGGCGATGGTCAGCATCAGGTAGCCGGATGTCGACACATTGGCGGCGGCGATCCACGCGAACGCGGCCTGCGCCACCACCGCGGGCAGCTGTGCTCCGCCGACCGACTCCTCCATCGACATGCCGATGAGGTCGGCCGCAACGAAGGCGTCCCAGGCCTCTTTGACCTCGGGGACCAGCGTCACGGTCTGCCCATTGAAGGTGGGTTCGTTGGCGTCGCTCTTCTTGTTGTGGGGCGCGAAGTAGCGCTCGGCCAGTTGCTCGCTGAGGTCGAGCACCCCGTCAAAGGTCTCCCGCGAATGGTCGGCGAACCTCGGGCGGGCCGTCAGCTCGTCAACCTTGAGCCACTCGTACAGCAGGAAGTCCAGGTCCCGGCGAGACAGCAGCAGAGATTTCATTGGGCCGTAGCCACCTTCCGATAGCGCTGGTCGGTTTTATGCGCCGCCGCCGAGGGGATCCTCGGTGCGGATGGTTTCGTCGCGGATCAGCCCCCGCAGCAGGGCGGTGCTGAACTCGACGGCAATCTCGGAGGCCGTGCGCCGGCCGTGCGGCCGCAGCCACCGGTAGGCGCCCAGCGTCATCCCGATGTAGCCCAGCGCGAGCACATGCGAATCGCACTCGTTGAACTCGCCGCTGGCGATACCGCGGTCGATGACGTCGCGGACATGCTCATAAACGGTGGTTTCCGCCTTGCGGATGTAGGCGACCTGCTCCTCGGTGAACCACTCGGTGATGTACGGCCCCTCCTGGAAGTACACCGCGGCGGATTCCAGGTCGGTGGCGATGCCGGTCAGCAGCCGCCGGGTGAAATTGAAGATCGTCTCCCGTGCCGAGGCGGTCGGGTCGTCGTGCAGGGCGTCGACGGTGAAGTCGGCGGTCGACTTGTAGATGTCCCAGAGGATCAGCGACTTGCTGGCGTAGTAGTGGTAGACCGTCGCCTTGTTGAGGCCGACCGCGTCGGCAACGTCGTCCATACGGGTGCCGTGGTACCCGCGGGCCGCGAACAGCTTGGCGGCCACTGCCAGCAGCTCTTCACGGCGCGACGAGCCGTTCGAACCGTTTGACGACGCTGCTGTCGACTCCTTTGCCGACGACTCTGTGGACATCACTACTCACCTAACGCAGCCGGGACACGCCCGGAACCAATCAACTGGTTGGCCAGTCTATGCGCAGGCCGGGTCACAAACCGCTGGGAATGCCCCGATCCCCTGTCAGGTTTCCCAATCAACGGGATAGGCTCGCCAGCAACAGCGTCTTGTTGGGAGGTACTGATGGATCCGAACCCGGATTACGACGCGAGCGACGAGATCGAGTACTTCTTCAACTGGGTGCCCTGGGGCATCCGTGGCGTCTACCCGCCCCCCGCGTACCCGCCGGTGTAGCCACCCGATTTTCACCCGACCGACCGGTGTTTTGACGCACGGCGTCCCACCGGCCGGAATTTGGGCGTACCCACATTCCTATTCGGGTTGATATGCCAGCGATCCCTGCGCAGGGGGACATCGCACAGCTACCGCCGAGTCACTCCTCGCTGTACCGCCCTGCTGGTTGAGTCACAACGCTCGGCACCCAGCAGACGTTTGCCGGGAAGGATCCCACCGGCTGGAACCCGGAGTCCCCAAATTCGTGCCGCTCGCGCTACAAATATCCGGGCCTTGCGGTGCAAGTGGCACAGCCTGTTTTATTAGCGATTGCTAACAGGTATAGGGGGGCAAGGGCACCGTCCGTACCCGGATGGGGGAGACTCTTGCAAGCAAACCAACACAGATCGGATCGGATTCGATGATCATCGGGATTCCCCGCGAGTCTCTGGCTGGTGAGACACGGGTAGCCGCTACACCTGCAACTGTCGGGCAGCTGATCAAGCTCGGCTATTCGGTAGTGGTCGAGTCCGGCGCTGGTGCCGCCTCTAGTTTCGCCGACGGCGCCTATGTAGAGGCCGGCGCCGACATCGGCTCCCCCTGGGCCGCCGACATCATGCTGAAGGTGAACGCCCCCGACGACGGTGAGATCGCCGCCGTCAAGGACGGCGCCACCCTGGTCAGCCTGATCTCCCCGGCGCTCAAGCCGGAACTGGTCGAAAAGCTCGCCACGCGCCCGATCACGGTCCTGGCCATGGACGCGGTGCCGCGTATCTCGCGCGCCCAGTCCCTGGACGTGCTGTCGTCGATGGCCAACATCGCCGGTTACCGCGCCGTCGTCGAGGCCGCCCACGCCTTCGGACGGTTCTTCACCGGCCAGGTCACCGCCGCGGGCAAGGTCCCGCCGGCCAAGGTTCTCGTCGTCGGCGCTGGTGTGGCCGGCCTGGCGGCGATCGGTGCCGCCGGCAGCCTGGGCGCCATCGTGCGCGCCACCGACCCGCGTCCCGAGGTCGCTGACCAGGTCGCTTCCCTCGGTGGCGAGTACCTGTCGGTCGCGAACGAGCAGGCCGAGGTCTCCGCAACTGGTTACGCCAAAGAGATGGACGACGACTACAAGGCCCGCGAGGCGCAGCTGTACGCCGAGCAGTGCAAGGACGTCGACATCATCATCACCACGGCCCTGATCCCGGGCCGCCCGGCCCCGCGGATCATCACCGCCGAGATGGTCGCCTCGATGAAGTCCGGCAGCGTCATCGTCGACATGGCCGCGGCCAACGGCGGCAACGTCGAGGGCAACGTCAAGGACCAGGCCATCCTCACCGACAACGGTGTGACGATCATCGGTTACACCGACCTGGCCGGCCGTCTGCCCGCGCAGGCCTCCCAGCTGTACGGCACCAACCTGGTCAACCTGATCAAGCTGCTCACCCCGGAGAAGGACGGCCAGGCCGTCCTCGACTGGGACGACGTGGTGCAGCGCGGCGTGACCGTGGTCCGCGACGGCGAGATCACCTGGCCGCCGCCACCGGTGCAGGTCTCGGCTGCTCCGGCCGCGGTCGCCGCCGCGCCCGTCGTCGCACCCAAGGCCAAGGCACCGATGACCACCCAGCGTCGCCTGGGCATCACTTTCGGTGCCGCGGCCGTGCTGTTCGCGCTGATCGCGGCCTCCCCCGCCGCCCTGCAGGTCCACCTGACGGTGTTCGCCCTCGCGATCGTGATCGGCTACTACGTGATCGGGCATGTGCACCACGCCCTGCACACCCCGCTGATGTCGGTGACCAACGCGATCTCCGGAATCATCGTGGTCGGCGCCCTGCTGCAGATCGGTCAGCACAACCCGGCGATCACCGCCCTGGCCGGCGTCGCGATCCTGCTCGCCAGCATCAACGTCTTCGGTGGCTTCGCGGTGACCCGCCGCATGCTGGCCATGTTCTCCCGCAGCTAGAGCCTGCCTACCCAGAAACCTTTGGAACGGATTCATGTTCAACGCAGAAACCATCACCAACGTGGCGAACGCGGCGTACATCGTCGCCGCGTTGCTGTTCATCCTTGCTCTGGCCGGGCTGTCCAAGCACGAAACATCCAGGGCCGGTAACGCCTTCGGTATGGCGGGCATGGCTGTGGCGCTGATCGCCACCATCGTCCTGGCCATCAACAAGCAGATCGAGCCGCTCGGTCTCGGGCTGCTGATCGGCGCCATGGCCGTCGGCGCCGCCATCGGCCTGTGGCGCGCCCGCATCGTCGAGATGACGGGCATGCCCGAGCTGATCGCGCTGTTGCACTCGTTCGTCGGTCTTGCCGCCGTCCTGGTCGGCTGGAGCGGTTACCTGCACGTCGAGCACGAGCTCGACGGCCAGGGTGCCCTTGAGCTGGCCAAGGAGGGCATGCTCGGCATCCACTCCGCCGAGGTGTTCATCGGCGTCTTCATCGGTGCCGTGACCTTCACCGGTTCGATCGTCGCCAACCTGAAGCTGTCGGCCCGCATCAAGTCCGCGCCGCTCATGCTGCCGGGCAAAAACTTCCTGAACGTCGGCTCGCTGGTGCTGTTCATCGCGCTGACCGTGTGGTTCTGCATCTCCCCGAACCTGTGGCTGCTGGTCGGCGTCACCGTCCTGGCCCTGCTGCTGGGCTGGCACCTGGTCGCCTCCATCGGCGGCGGTGACATGCCCGTCGTCGTGTCGATGCTCAACAGCTACTCCGGTTGGGCCGCGGCCGCCTCGGGCTTCCTGCTCTCGAATGATCTGCTGATCATCACCGGCGCCCTCGTCGGCTCCTCCGGTGCCTACCTGTCGTACATCATGTGCAAGGCGATGAACCGGTCGTTCATCTCCGTCATCGCCGGTGGCTTCGGTATCGAAGCCGGCCCCGCCGAAGACAAGGACTACGGCGAGCACCGTGAGATCACCGCCGAAGGCGCCGCCGAGATTCTCTCGTCGGCCAGTTCGGTGATCATCACCCCCGGTTACGGCATGGCTGTGGCCCAAGCCCAGTACGGCGTCGCCGACCTGACCCGCAAGCTGCGGGACAAGGGCGTCAACGTTCGCTTCGGCATCCACCCGGTCGCCGGTCGTCTGCCCGGGCACATGAATGTGCTGCTGGCCGAGGCCAAAGTCCCCTACGACATCGTGCTCGAGATGGACGAGATCAACGACGACTTCGATGACACCGACGTCGTGCTCGTCATCGGTGCCAACGACACCGTCAACCCGGCCGCCAGCGAAGACCCGAGCAGCCCGATCGCCGGCATGCCGGTGCTGACGGTCTGGAACGCCAACAACGTCATCGTGTTCAAACGCTCCATGGCCTCCGGCTACGCCGGCGTCCAGAACCCGCTGTTCTTCCGCGACAACAGCCAAATGCTGTTCGGCGACGCCCGCGACCGCGTCAACGACATCCTGGCTGCGCTGTAGTTCTTCAGCACAAACTGCCCCTCTTCTTCGGAAGAGGGGCAGTTTTTTTCTCTCGCGAGAACGTCAGCGGACGAAATCGCCGATCGCCGCCAGGAATTGGTCCGGTTTCTCGACCATGGGGCTGTGCCCTGATCCTTCGATGATGTGCGGAGGCAGACCCGCAGCGGTGTAACGCGCGACGTTGGCCGCCGTCGGCGTCAGAACATCCCGGTCTCCCCACAGCACCAACACCGGTTTACCCAGCCCCTGCAACGTCTCCGCGGCGGGAGGCCCGGCCTCCTTGGAGTCACACACCCCGGCGTAGTCCAGCTGTTTCAAGGACCGAAAAGCGAACTGCGGAACGGGGTAGTCGGCGGCGAACCCGGTCTGCAGCGCGCTGTCGGTGATGGCGTCAATGCTCCGGAAACGATCCATCGCGGGCCCGATGACGGGCCAGCACACCATCTTGCCCAGCAGCGGCATGGCGACCAGGTCATCCGCGGCAGGTGTATCCGAAACCACCACGCGCTCAACCGTTTCCGGGTACTTAGCGGCAAGGGCGGCCGCTACTTTCCCGCCCATCGAATGCCCGACCAGCACCGCATGCCGGACACCCAACGCCTGCAGCGCCCGGTGCACCGCATCGGCCTGCCCGTCGGCGTGATACGGCGCGGCATCGGTCGGCGCCTCGGATCCACCGTGGCCGACGAGGTCCACGGCAATAACTCGCTCGTGCGCAGCCAGGGCCGGCGCGACCTTCTCCCACCACTCGATGGAGGCCGAATATCCGTGCAGCAGAACGACTGCACGGTCGCCGGGTGGTCCGTACTCGCGAACATTCAGGTCGGGGCCATCAAGTTGCAGGACGTGACCGCCGCCGAACGGCGCCGCCGCGCGGCCGGTGTGCACCACGACCACCGCGTTGACCACCAGCGCCACCACCGCCGCCAGCAGCACACCGAGCAGAATCCGCAGTTTCATAGCGCGGACGCTACCGCCGCGGGTTCCGTCTTCCGCCGAGCAGACACAAAACTGTCGTTTTGTGGGGCCAGAATGGCAGTTTTATGACTGCTCGGGCGGGGACGTGACGGTCACGCGGGTGCCGGACCCGGAACTGGAGTCGACGAGCATCGAGCCGCCCATCGCGTCGAACCGCGCCAGCAGCGAGCCGAGCCCGATCTGCCCGTCGGACACGTACTGCGGCACCACCGCGGGGTCGAAGCCGACGCCGTCATCGGCCACGGTCAGAACCACCCGATTGCCGATGCGCCCCAGTCGCACCGACACTGTCGACGCCTGAGCGTGCCTGCTGACATTGGTGAGCAGCTCGCGCGCAGCCCGGTACAGCAACTGCTGCGAATCGGGCTTGCCCACGTCGTCGAGCTCGGCCTGCACCGCGATCCGCGTACGAGACTCGAACTGCCGCACCAAATCTCGCAGCGCAGGCGTCAAGCCCAGCTGCGCCAGCACCTGCGGGTGCAGTTCGGTGACGGTCGAGCGCAGGGCCGCCGCCGTGTCCTGCAGGGTTTCGTAGATCGCGTCGAGGTCCGGGTCCGGGCTGCGTTCGCGTACCTCGTCCAGCTGCATCCGGGCCGCCAGCAGAGTCTGCAGCGGACCGTCATGCAGCCCTTCGGCGATTTCCTGGTTGTGCCGTTCGTCGGACTGCATGGCCTCGGACACCAACTGCCGACGAACTGCCTGCAGGGCCTGAACCCGGTCTTGGCGACGCACCAACACGAAACACAGGACCGTGGTGGCGACCGCCAGCCACACCAGGAAGCCGAAGTGTGTGTAGACCATGTTCGGCATGCCCATGCGGTCGTCGTGTTTGGAGTAGAAGACCCACACCGACAGGTAGCCCACCGCGGTCAGGGTGCCGATGGCCGCGGTCAGCAGTGGTCGGTCCTGGAACGCCACGGAAATGGGCAGCAGGAAAAAGACCGGCAGCAGGGCCGCGGTGGCGCCGCCGGACACCAGACACAGCGCCAGGATCACGACCAGGTCGATACCGGTGGACGCCCAGTCCGCCCACCGCGGCACCGGTCCGCGCAGCACCGCCACCAGCCAGGCCACCGCCGCAACCGCGTACAAACCCAGGATCGCCGCGTACACCTCAGGTAGCCAGTGGTCGACTTCCCAGATCCACACCAGGACGCCGATCAGCACAATCAGCGGCAGGCGCAGCACAGCGGAGATTCGGACCGGCTCGGCGGCCAGGTACTCGCCAACACGACGGTACGTCGGGCCCACGTCAGTCCAACAGCTTGCGACGCATCGCCTCGGCGACGGCGGCCGCCCGGTCGCTGACCCCGAGTTTCTCGTACAGCCGCTGCACGTGGGTCTTGACGGTGGACGGGGCCAGGAACAGCTCCTTGGCCATGGCCGGGATGCTGGCGCCCTTGGCGATCAGTTGCAGCACCTCGCGCTCACGCGGACTCAGCACCGGGCCTTCCGGCTCAGCCCGACGACGGATCTCGCCGACCAGTCCGGCGGCCAAGCTGGGTGCGACGACGTCGCGCCCCTTCGCGCATTCCAGGATTGCGTTGACGAGCTCGCTGCGGGTCGACTCCTTCGGCAGGAATCCGGCCGCGCCCTCCTGCAAAGCGCGGTAGACGATTTCGGCTTCGTCGTGGGCGGAGATCAGCAGCACCCGCGTCGGCAGGCCGTCCCGCTGCACCGCCGCCGCCACCTCGGCGCCGTCCATGCCCGGCATGCGGTAGTCCAGCAGCGCGACTTGGGGCGCGTGGGTCCGGATGGCCTCCAGCGCAGCGGTTCCGTCGTCTGCCTCGGCTAGGACTTCGATGGCACCACTGGCCGTCAGCGCGCGGACGACGCCCTCGCGAAACATCGGATGGTCGTCGCCGACCACCACCCGAACTCGTTCGTCGGTCATGCCCGTCAGCGTCGCACGGCGACGAACGAAAAAGTAAGGGGATCGCCAATTGGCGCCCCCCTCTTCCCCCGATCAGGGGACACCCGAATCCGCCGGTGGACCGGCCGATCGCCGGACATACATCGGGGCCGCACCACGGCATTCTTAAGTCATCGCCGAAACACACCGGCACTCAACACCAAAAGCCAACCGAGACAGGGAAATTCACATGACCAAGACCACTCGCACCTTCGGCCTCTCGATCATCGCCGCCGGCGTCCTCGGTGGCTCGGCCCTCGGCCTGGCCGGTGCCGCCGGAGCCACCACCCTCGGACCCGAGGTCCGCCCGCCGGCCATCGTCGCCAGCCCCGGGACCCTCGCGCCGCCGGCGTCCACGCAGATGCCGGGCGTGTTCTGGCACCACAACATCTACCGCGTCGCGACCCTGCAGCCGGGCTGGACCCCGTAACTGCCTCCTAGACCCGGAGTCCCTTCCCGTTGTCGTCGCGGGGAGGGACTCTGTTGTTCACGGCGCCTCAGTGTGACGACGCGGCGATCTTTGCGAGCTCAACCAGCGCCCGGACCGTGTCCGTTCCAGGATCTGCGCGGTAGGTCAGCATGTGTTGTCCGCCCGAATGCGGGATGTTGAACCTGTTGCGGTGCAGGTAAAGATCGCCGACGACCGGGTGCCGCAGATGCATGACACCCAGCCGGTACCCGACATCGGCACGTGCCCACAGCTCCCGGAACCGCTCACTGAGGGAAGATAATTCGTCGATGAGCGCCCTTACTCGCGCGTCGTCAGGGTTGCTGGCCGCGGCTTCGCGTAGCCCGCTCACCGCGACATCAGTCGACTCGTCCCAATCCACGTAGAGCTCCCGGGCTGCGGGCTCCACCAGTCGCCACCGCAGGAAGTTCTCGCCCAGGGCAAAGCCGGGAGACAGCGCTCGGGCAAGGGAATTCGCAGCGAGCACGTCGAGGCAACTACTGGCCACGATGGTGGGCATCGGGAATTGCTCGATCAGCGTCGCGACGTCGTCGATGGCCTCGCTGGGGCTGAGCTGACCATGCCGCCGCCCCGTGGTTCCGACGAGCTGGTGCAGATACTCAGTGGCTTTGACGTCCAGTCGCAGGGCCCGCGCCAGCGCATCAAGGATCTGCGCTGACGGGTTTTTGTCCCGCCCCTGCTCGAGCCGCAGGTAGTACTCCGCGCTGACCCCAGCCAATGTCGCCAGTTCCTCGCGGCGCAAGCCGGCCACCCGCCGTCGCGCGCCGGGCGGCAGGCCGACGTCTTCGGGACGCACCTGTGCCCGCCGGGCACGGAGATAATCGCCGAGGGCATTGTCAGTCGCGACCATTCGATCAGCCTATGGCCAGCATCTGCGGATACGGACAGAATGCGGCATTGAGTACCGTGCCCTGGTCATCGCACTTTCTCCTGATCCTAAGGATTGAATACCAACAGTGGCTTGGCCCCGTGGGCGGGTGCTTCAGCCAAATAGACTGCGTCGCTGAAGTTTTCGACAGGGATCGGTTGTCCCTCCGGCACGCGCACGGCGCCGCTGTCGACGAGCTGAATGGTCCTGTTGATGGTCGCGGCCATCCGGTCCTTCGGAGTCTTGTTGAACCAGCGAAAGAGCCAGAACCCACGAACCGTCTTGGTCTCGTAGATCAGCGAGCGTGCGAAAACCGGAATGGTCAGCTTGTCGGCGTCGGTTTGACGATGGGTCGACAACGCCCCGTAGATGACCAGCTCACCGCCTGGCGCCAAGGCCCGCGACACGTCGGCACCCAGTTGACCGCTGACACTGTCGATGGCTTTGGATACCCCTTCGGCACCGACGATTTCAGCCACACGCTCGCGCAGATCCTCGTCGTCGGTGGAGATCACCGCGGTGCCGCCCAAGGCGAGGATGTCGTCCACCGCAGAGCGACGACGGACCACGTTGAGAGTCTTGAAGCCGAGGTGCGTTCCGAGCTGGATGACCGACTGCCCTACCGTCGAACCGGCCGCCGTCTGCAGCAGCCATTCACCTGGCCGGACATCGAGTTCGTCACCGGTGAGGATCACCGCCGTCAGCGGGTTGCTGAGGACCTGGGCGGCGGTCGAATCAGTCATGCCGGCGGGAACCGGCATGACGCGAGCGACGTCAGCGACGACGTACTCCTGCCACGTACCCCGCACACCCACCGTGATGACCCGCTGCCCGACGGCGAATCCATCTGTGCCACTGCCGATTGCGTCGATAACGCCGACGGATTCGATGCCGGGCACCGTCGGGAACTCTGGGACGAATCCGTATCTGCCGCGGACGGTATGCAGATCGCTGGCGTGGACCGGCACCGTCGTCACGCGAATGCGGACTTGGCCAGGACCGGGCTGCGGAATAGGGCCGGTCTGCAGCTGCAGGACTTCTGAGGGTTCGCCCATGGCGCTGGCGACCACTGACCGCATGGTGCTCATCTCGGCGGTGTTCCTTTCGGGCTGATTCCGATCACACTGCTGACTGCTGGTGCTCGTTCTGCCCTGCTCAGCGCTGCGAATGCGCAAGCAATTCCGGCGCCGACGTCCTCATCCTGACCCCGGCAATACCAGGGTTATTGCGGTGTCCCGCGCCGGCAATGCACAGCGGCATTGTCGAAGTTGTGCCTTCAGAGGCAGTCGAAGGGAGCAACGATCATGCAGCGACAGGACGTCGAATTCCGCACCGAAGGCGGGGTGACGCTACGGGGCTGGCTGTTTGTGCCCGACGGCCCGGGTCCGCATCCGGCGATCACCATGGCCCACGGGTTCGCCGGGGTGAAGGAGCACGGGCTCGAGCGCTTCGCCCGCGTCTTCGCCGACGCCGGATTTGTGGTGCTGGTGCACGACCACCGGGGGTTCGGCGCGAGCGATGGCCTACCGCGCAATGACATCGATCCTTGGGTGCAGATCGCCGACTGGCGCCGGGCCATCTCGTTCCTGGAGAGCCGACCGTTCGTCGATGCCGAGCGAATCGGGTTGTGGGGCAGCAGCTATGCCGGCGGTCACGCCATCGTGTTGGGCGCGACCGATCGGCGCCTGCGCGCCGTGGTCGCCCAGGTACCCACCATCAGCGGTTACCAGCAGAGTCTCCGGCGCGTTGCACCCGAACAGGTTTCGGCGCTGGAAGCAGCTTTCGCCGAAGACGAACGGCAGCAATTCGGCGGGGCCGCGCCGGCCACACAAGCCGTGGTGAGCGCGGACCCCGCCGTTCCCGCCGCCTACCGCGCCCTCGACGCCGTCGCGTTCTACACCCAGCCGGTCCCACCGGGAACCTGGGACAACGCGGTGACGTTGCGCTCGACCCGCGCGGCGCGGATGTACGAGCCCGGCACCTTCATCAGCCGCGTCTCCCCCACACCGCTACTGATGGTGGTCGCCATGAAAGACACCGTCACCGTGACCGACCTGGCCCTCGCGGGCTACGAAAAGGCTTTGCACCCAAAGAAACTCGTCACCATCGACGGCGGCCACTTCGACCCCTACCTGACGCAATTCGACGCGGCCAGCGGTGCCGCGGTCGCCTGGTTCACCGAACATCTCCAAACCCTCTGACCCCGAAGGAAATTCACCATGTCCGAACTGCATTACGACGTACTGGTCCACGACGGTCTGCCGCGCCACCGCGAGCAGAAGCTGCCCGACGGCAGTCCGATCGTCTCCTCACCGGTCTCCACCACGCTGATCTACGGCGAGCATGATGCCGTCCTGGTCGACCCGCCGTTCACCTACGAGCAGGTGCATCGCGTCGGCGAATGGATCAAGTCCTTCGGCCGGCGACTGGTCGCGGTCTACGCCACGCATGGCCATGGCGATCACTGGTTCGGTACCGAGCTTCTGTTACAACGGTTTCCTGGTGCGGTCGCGTATGCGACCGAAGGCACCATCGCGATGATGCACCAGCAGGGTACTGAGGGGCGCGCCCAGATGTGGGACGTCGATTTCCCGGGCCAGATTCCGCCGAGCCCGGTCGTGTACCACCCCGTCCCTGCTTGGGGCATCATGCTGGAAGGCCATCAGCTTCTCGCAGTCGAGGTGGGCCACACCGACACCGACGACACCACTGTCCTGCACGTGCCGGACATCGGCCTGGTCGTCGCCGGCGACGTCGCCTACAACGGTGTGCACCAATACCTTCTCGAGAGCGCGCACGGTGGCGTCGAGGCGTGGCTCGCCGCACTGGACAAGGTCGCTGCTCTGCAGCCTCGTGCGGTGGTCGCGGGGCACAAGAACAAAGAGCTGCCCGACGACGCCGCGATCATCGACCAGACCCGCGACTACCTGCTGGACGCCCGCCGACTGTTGGCCGAAAAGCCCAGTCCGCAAGAGTATTTCGATCAGATGATTGCGCTGTACCCGGACCGCCTGAATGTCGGCCCGGTCTGGTACTCCGCGGTGGCCCTGCTATCCGGGCCCGCCGCCCCGGTCAGCGAGGCGGAGCAGTGGTTCTTCGACGACTACCTGCCTACCTGGATCGGCGTCTGCGCCGGCACCATCGACCGTACCTCCGACTTCATCCTCGACTACTGGTCGGCACCGTTGAATTGGAGTGACGACCAGGGCAGCCGGTGGATTCTGCAGCCCGCCGACGTCGTCGCGGTGTTGAAGCAGCTGCACACACGCCTGCGCGACGCGGGATACGCCGACACCGCCGTACCCGACCAGAAGGTGACCGTCTACCACGACAACGGCGCCGCGATCGAGGTTATCTGGGCCCGGCTGCGCGCCGATGGCAGCGAAATCGAAAGGATAGCAGCCCATTTCGAGCTGACCCGTGGTGCACACGGTTGGCGGATCATCGGGATCCAGGCCATATCTACGGCCAGCGATTCGCTGAAAGACATTTGGCAGCAACAGCACTGAACGCACACACGAAAGGAGACAGCCATGATCATCGACACCGCCGACCTGGACCCCACATCGGCCTACAAGCTGCTCATCGGCAGCGTGCTGCCGCGGGCGATCGCCTGGGTCAGCACCAGCTCGACCTCCGGAGTGGGCAACATCGCGCCCATTTCGTTCTTCACCGTCGTCGGCCGGTTCCCGCCGATCTTGTCCATCACCATGCAGCCGCGCTCGGACGGGGTGACGCTCAAAGACACCTTCGTCAACATTCGCGATACCGGCGAGTTCGTCGTGAACATCACGACCATCGGCCAGGCTGACGCCGTCCACCGTTCGGCATTCGAATTCGACACCGATGTCGATGAATTCGAGGCACTCGGGTTGGAAAAAGCGCCTTCCGAGGTGATTTCGGCCCCGCGGATCGCGGACTCCCCCATCTCTTTCGAGTGCGTCGTGGACCGCATCATCCCGATGCCACCACTGCCGGATCACGTGGTGTGGGGACGGGTGAAGCGCATCCACATCCGCGACGACCTGTACCTGCCGCGCGGCCGCGTCGACGTCGGCGCGCTCGGCATATTCGGAAGGCTCGCCGCGGAATACACCATGGTCGACAACATCTTCACCACGCCGCTGCCCGAGCCGCTGGTGGAAGAACTGGCCGCCCTACGCGCCGGCCGGCTCGATGGGCACGCGGCCGACTACTCACCCATCGACACCACCGCATGGTCACCGTCGGGCTCCACCAAAGAGTTGGCGAAATGACCAACTCCCCCAGCGGGTTCCGCGTGATACGGACCGCGGCCGACTCGCCGGGAGCGGCGACATTGCTACTGATTCACGGCTTCCTCGACGACGCTGCCGTCTGGGACCAGTTTGTCGACGCACTCGACGGCGAAGTCGCCACCGTCCGCTACGACCTGCCCGGGTTTGGCACGCGCCATGACACGAATTCGGCGGCGCTCGGCGTCACCCTCGAAGCTCTTGCAGCTGAGGCCGTCGACATCGTCGACCACATCGACGGTTCGGTGATCGTGGTCGGCCAGAGCCTGGGTACACAGATTGCTGAATTGGTTGCCGCACAACGTAAAGACCGCATCAGCGGGCTGGTACTGCTCACCCCGGTCCCGTTCGGCGGCACCCGACTGCCCGTTGCGGTGGTCGCGGAATTCCAGGCCGTCGGCGGGAACCGTTCCGCGCAGCGCCAGGCTAGGGCCGAACTGTCACCCCACCTGGACGACGAGCAGCTCGACCGGCTGGCCGCCATGGGCGCGGTGGTCGCACCGGACGTGGTCGCTCACTACGTGAATCTGTGGAACACCGGCGCCGCCGACGCTCCTGCCATGAGTGCCTTCAACGGCCCGGTGCTGATCATCCGGGGCAACTCGGACGGCTTCATCACCGAAGACCTGGTCAGGGCCATCGCCGCCCGCTTCGCCGGTGCCGACGTCCACGTCATCGACCGGGGCGGCCATTGGCTCCACGTGGAACATCCTGGGGCGGTCGCGGCGATGGTCCTCGACTTCACCGACTCTGTCGTGGCGGTGGCATCGTGAGTCGCGATTTCCTTCAGCTCGCTCGCCCGTCCGCGAATCGGTGCCACCCGATCCGCCTGCCACCACCCCTATGTCTATCCCTGGGGTCCTAGATATCAATCCTCGATCGATGGCGCCGAGCGGCTCACCAAACCAGTCTCAGATTCGACCCAAACCCCGCGTGCTCACAGCTATCATCAGGCGACGTTCCGGTAGTAGCTGCAGCCCGCACTAGTCGGAGGACGATCGCATGGGCACGCGAGGCAGGCGACGGAAGAGTAGCGGGCTGATGTCCAAAATCTGGCTGCCTTTGGTGATTCTCGTCGTGATCGCAGTCGTGGCCTACGGGGTCAACACCGTGCGCGGCCTCTCGCAAGCGATCACCAACCCGCCCGACCCGGTCACTATTCCCCCGACCGTGGTGCAGATCAATCCGAAGAACGTCACCTACGAGGTGTTCGGAAGCCTCGGCGGCACAGGAAAAGTCACGTACGCCAATCTCAACAGCGAGCCGATCCAAGTCGAGTTGACGACGCTGCCGTGGTCGTATTCAGAGACCACGACGGCAGCGTCAGCGTCGTTGAGTCTCGTGGCTCAGGTGGCGGGCGGCTCGGTAGGGTGCCGGATTCTCGTTGACGGACAGGTCCGCGACGAACATTCAGTCACTCACGAAAGTGCCGCTGTGGCTTGCACGGTGATCGCAGCATGAGCGCGCCCATCGTTGACACGCCGCCGCCCCCACCTCCCCAGCCGCCTCCGGTTCACCGCCCTTGCCTCGCGAGAATGCTTCGGGCGCTTGCCATTCCGATCATCTTGATCTGGCTGGCAATTGCAGTCCTGACCAACGTGCTGGTGCCGTCACTCGACGACATCACCGCGGCCAACGCCGGCCCTCTGGTGGCCCGCGATTCGCCGTCGGCACAGGCCGCGATCCACATGGGCAACGATTTCAAAGAATCGGACTTCACCAGTGTTGCCGTGCTGTTGCTGGAAACCCACGGCCGCAAGCTCGATGAGGGTGATCACCAGTACTACAACGAGGTGGTCCGCCGACTGCTGGCGGACACGAAACATGTGCAGTCAGTACAGGATCTGTGGGGCAAGCCCGTCACGATGTCAGGTCCGCAGAGTGCCGACGCCCAGGCCACCACGCTGAACATCCGGCCGACCGGTGATCTGGGCTCGTCGCGCGCCAACGAGTCGATCGAGGCGATCCGCGATGTCATCGCGAAAGTGCAGAAACCCAAAGGGCTCAGCACTTACGTCACGGGTCCGGCACCGTTGGCCGCTGACACGCTGCACGCCACCGACGCCAGCCTGGTCAAGCTGACCATCGTCACGGTCATCCTGATCCTGATCCTGCTGCTCATCACCTACCGGTCGATCACCCGGGCGATCATCCCGCTGATGGGCGTGCTGACCACGCTGGCCGCGGCCCGCGGCATCATCGCGTTCCTGGTGCAGCAGGGCGTCATCGAGATCTCCTCGTTCGCATCGAATCTGCTCGTCTCGTTGGTCCTCGGCGCCTCAACGGATTACGCGATCTTCTACATCGGCCGCTACCAGGAAGCGCGCCAAGAAGGCGAAGACAAAGAATCCTCGTACTACATCTCCGTGGCCAACGTCCCGCACATCATCCTCGGTTCAGGGACGGCCATCACCGGTGCGACGTTGTGCCTGAGTCTGACGCATCTGGACTACTTCCGGACCCTGGGGCCGCCCTGCGCGGTGTCCATGATTGTCGCGGTCCTGTCCGCATTGACATTGGGCCCGGCACTGCTCACCATCGGTAGCAAGATCGGCTGGCTGCAGCCGAGGAAGAAGCGCGCCAATCCGGTGTGGCGCAAGGTCGGCACCATGATGGCCCGCTGGCCGATCCCGATGATTGCCGTTGCCGCCGTGATCATTCCGCTGTGCATGCTGGGGTGGACCACGTACAAGGTGAGCTACAACGACCGCGATTTCGCGCCGGCCAGCGTCGAGGCAAGTGCCGGTTACGCCGCCGCCGACAAGCACTTTCCCAAGAGCTGGCTCAACAACGACATCGTGTATCTGAAATCCGATCACGACATGCGCAACACCACCGACATGATCTCGATGGACCGGATCACCAAGGCCATAACCCGCACCCCCGGAATTGCGTTGGTGCAAAGCGTGACTCGGCCCAACGGCCGGCCGCTGGAGCATGCGTCACTGCCCTACGCCTTCGGATCGCTCGGCACAAAACTCGGCGAGAATCTCGGCTTCCTGAAGGATCGGATCAAGGACATCGGCACCCTTGCCGACAAGACCGGAAGCATTCTGCAATCGACGCAGCGGATTCAGGACATCACCAAGCAGTTGGTCGTCGGCACGCACATGTCCCGGCAATCCGCCGAACAGCTCAGGGCGCTCTCCGAGGAAACCCGTGATCATTTGGCTGATTTCGACGACTTCTTCCGCCCCATGCGCAACTACTTCTACTGGGAGCCGCGCTGCTACGACATCCCGATCTGCTTCGCGCTGCGCTCGCTCTACGACTCCATTGACACCGTCGACAGCATCACCGACGAACTCGGTAACACCGTCAAGGGCATCTCCATCATCGACACGGTGACCCCGCAGATCATCCCGCAGATCCAGTCGACCATGACGAACCTGCGGGCCATCCAATCGCTGACCCTCACCCTGCAGAGCACGCTCAATTCGCTTGTGGATCAACTGGATGTCTTCATCAATCCGTTGGTGGACATGGCTCAGGTATTCGACAACGCCAAGAACGACGACTTCTTCTTCCTGCCGCCGGATGCCCTGAAGAACGACGATTTCAAGGTCGGCATGAACTTCTTCATGACCCCTGACGGCAGGGGCGCCCGCATGGTCTTCTACCACGAGGGTGAGGCCCAGTCGCCGGCCGGCATCGAGCAGATCCGCAACGTCACGGACGCAGCGCAGCAGGCGCTGAAGGGCACCTCACTGTCGAACGCGAAAATCTACTTGGCCGGCGCGGCGTCGAATTACCGTGATGTTCAAGACTATTCGTTCAACGACATCATGATCATGATGCTCGCCACCTTTGCCCTGGTGTTCTGCATCGTCCTCGCCATCACCCGGGCGCTGGTCGGCGCGATCATCGTGCTCATCACGGTGGTGCTGTCGTTCACCGGGGCATACGGATTGTCGGTGTTCATCTGGGAGACGCTGCTCCATACCCAATTGCATTGGCTCACACTGCCGATCGCATTCATCGTCCTGGTCGCGGTGGGTTGTGACTACAACCTGCTGATGTTGTCGCGGTATCGAGAGGAGATCGGCGCCGGAATCAAGACGGGACTGATCCGCACCATGGGAAGCTCTGGCGGCGTGGTGTTCACCGCGGCCTTCGTCTTCGCCTTCACCATGCTGGCCCTGCTGGCCAGCGATGTGATCAACATCGGTCAAGCCGGTACAACGATCTGCATCGGCTTGATCTTCGACATGCTCGTCGTGCGCTTGTTCCTGGTGATGCCGCTGGCCCGGCTGCTCGGTCCGTGGTTCTGGTGGCCGCAACGGATTTCCCGACAGCCCGACGATCGCCCGAAGCCGGAACCGGTCAGCGCTTCGGAGGCACCAACTGCGCCCGTGAGCTGATGCCGGGCTAGCCCGTGAACGGCGGTAGCGCGAGCCCGTTGTGCGCTTCGATGCCCCGAATGCTGCTGTTGAAAGCCTTGCGTAGCGAGCCCTTCCCGACGCTGCCGAGCACCCACGCCAGGGCCTTGCCCTTGACGTTCTTACCCTCGCGCACGATCTCGAGGTCCACGTGCGTCGTTCCGTCGCCCTGCCTCGTCAGGGTGTACACATACCCGGAGGCGCCGCCGAACATGTTGGAGTCGGTAGTCGTCAGCAGCACCCGGGTCGGATCGGTCCAGTCGTAGGTCAGCAGTTCCCAAATGCCTCCCGAGCCCTCAGTGACGTCGGCCCGCCCGGACGCAAGGTAGTGCACCTTGAGGTAGGAGTCAGCGCTGTTCGGAAACACCTCCTCGCGGCCCGGCCCGAAGTCGGTGAGTCCTGCCACGAACTGTTCGGGCGTCAGTGTGGTGGTCGCTTGGAATCGAATGGTGGACATCGGAAGCCTCTCGGTATGGGTTGTCACCGTCGCCGGTGTCGTCACGTACGCACAGCGCGAATGCTGCCCGCGGAAATTCCGGTGCTACACCTGCCAACCTGTTCCCGCTGCCCCTGGTAGTGACGGGGACACCTTGAGCGGGACACGGCACAGCTAGCGGGGTGTTGTGCCGTAGGCAACCCCGGCGAAAGGTCCACGATGACAACACCTCTGCTCGACTCCGTACTGGAGGCCCACGGTGGACTCGCCAGGTGGCGCGGTTACCGCACCATGGAGGCGACCATCGTCACCGGCGGCAAGTTGTGGGAGATCAAGGGACAACCGCAGGATCCCATGCCGCGGCGGATGTCCGTTGCGCTGCAACGAGAATGGGCGTCGGTGCAGCCGTTCGGGGCGCCTGATCAGCGGACCGACTTCACTCCCGAGCGCGTCGCCATCGAGAAGTTCGACGGCCGGGTGGTGGCGCAACAGGCCAGCCCACGTGAGACTTTCGAAGGCCACATCTTGACCACCCCGTGGAATCCCTTGCAGCGCGCCTACTTCAACGGTTATGCGTTGTGGACCTATCTGACGACGCCGTTCTTCATGACGCTGCCCGGCATGTCCGTGACAGAGATCGACCCCGTCTCCGAGCACGGCGAGCAGTGGCGCGGGCTGCAGGTGCGCTTCCCCGACGGCACCGCCAGCCACAGTCGGCTGCAGGAGTTCTATTTCGGCGGCGACTTCCTGTTGCGCCGACACGACTACCGCGTCGACGTGGCCGGCGGCTTCTCGGCCATCCAGTACGTCAGCGACCCCATCGAAGCTAACGGCATCGTGCTGCCGTCGAAGCGCCGCGCCTACCGCTGCGATGCCGACGGTCACCTGCTGCCCGACGAACTGATGGTGGCAATCGACATCAATGACGTGAGCCTGGCTCCCTAGCGACAGACCGCCCTTCCACATGTTTAACCAGGTGGCTTATCGTGGCGGTCATGGACTTCGCGTTGTCGGCAAAAGCGCAGGATTACCAGCACAGGCTCACCGAGTTCATGACCGAACTCGTATTGCCGGCGGAGGCGTCCTACCACGCCTATCGCGAGGAGATGGGCCCCAAGGACCACACGGTGCCGCCGGTGGTCGAGGAATTGAAGATCGAAGCCCGCAAGCGCGGGTTGTGGAACCTGTTCCTGCCGTCCGAGTCCGGGCTGACGAACCTGGAGTACGCCCCGCTGGCTGAGATCTCCGGCTGGAGCTTGGAGATCGCGCCAGAGGCCATCAACTGCGCCGCCCCTGATACCGGGAACATGGAGACCCTGCACCTGTTCGCGAACGAGCAGCAGCGCAAGCAATGGCTGGAACCGCTGCTGGCCGGTGAAATCCGCAGCGCCTTCGCCATGACTGAACCTGCGGTGGCGTCGTCCGATGCCCGCAACATCGAGACGACGATGCTGCGCGACGGTAGCGACTACGTCATCAACGGTCGCAAATGGTGGATCACCGGCGCCGCTGACCCGCGCTGCAAGATTCTGATCGTCATGGGACGCACCAACCCGGACGCCGCCTCGCATCAGCAGCAGTCGATGATCCTGGTGCCCGTCGATACCCCCGGCGTGGACATCCAGCGATCGCTGCCGGTGTTCGGGTGGCAGGACCAGCACGGGCACTGCGAGATCGTCTTCGACAACGTCCGGGTGCCGGTGGAGAACCTGCTGCACGAGGAAGGCTCGGGATTCGCGATCGCGCAGGCGCGGCTGGGGCCGGGCCGCATCCATCACTGCATGCGGGCCCTGGGCGCCGCTGAACGCGCGCTGGCCTTGATGATCGACCGGGTGCAGACGCGCGTGGCATTCGGCAAGCCGCTGGCCGAGCAGGGCGTGGTGCGCGAGTCGATTGCCAAGTCCCGCAACGAGATCGACCAGGCCCGGCTGCTGTGCGAGAAGGCTGCCTGGAAGATCGACCAGGAGGGCAACAGGGCCGCCCACGTGCTGGTGTCGCAGATCAAGTCGGTGGCCCCGCAGGTCGCGTGCGACGTGATCGACCGGGCCATCCAGGTGCACGGCGCCGCGGGCATCTGCGACGACGTCCCCCTTGCTCGGTTGTACTCGTGGCACCGCGCCATGAGGTTGTTCGACGGCCCCGACGAGGTGCACATGCGCACCATCGCGCGGGCCGAACTCGGCCGCGAAAAGTCCGCATTGGCGGCCGCGTGTGCCACGTCCGGGGGCCACTGATGCGGTCAACGGGTTTGGAACTCGCCGGCGCCTGGAACTTCCGGGACGTCGCCGAGGACACGGGCATCGTCCCCGGTCGGCTGTTCCGCTCCAGCGAGCTGAGCGCACTGGACGACGACGGCCGTAATGCCTTGCAGCGCTATGGCATCACCGATGTGGCGGACCTTCGGTCGCTGAGCGAAGTCCAGCGCCGCGGTCCCGGCCAGGTGCCCGACGGCGTCGCGATCCATCTGTTGCCGTTCCACGAACTGGCCGCGGCCGGGACCGACAAAGCCGAGGCGCCGCACGAGCACGCCTTCGAAAAGATGATGACCGACAAGCCCGCCGACGAGGACGTCGCGGCAGCCGCCGGCCGGTTCATGGTCGAGGAGTACCGCCGCTTCCCCACCCTGCCGGGCGCGCATCTTGCGGTGCGCCAGGTCATTTCGATGCTCGCCGATTCCCGCCCGGTGATCGCGCACTGCTTCGCCGGTAAGGATCGCACCGGTTTCACGGTGGCGACGGTGCTGGGCGCGGTCGGAATTTCCCGTGATGCGGTCCTGACCGACTTCCTGCGCAGCAACAACGCGGTGCCGCAGCTGCGGGAGGGCATCCTCGAGACCATCCGCACCCGCGCCGGCCAAACGGCCGAGGTGGTCACGTTCGCCGAGGCCCGGCTGACCGAAGAGGTGCTCGGGGTACGCGAGGACTATCTGGACACGGCGCTGGGCGTGGTAGACGCCGAGTACGGTTCAGCGGCGAATTACCTTGCCGCCATTGGGGTTACCGACGACCAGCTGACGCGGCTCCGGAGTGTGCTGCGCGGCTAGGCAAGGTCCCGGCCACGCCGACTCCTCGGTGGAGTCCGCTCCGGCCACCAATTGCGTAGTTCTACGCTGCCGTCGGCGCGGCGATTCCGTCAGGCTCGACGCATGGACCCGATCGACCGCATGAGCAAGACCACTGCCGCCTTCTTCGCCCAGGCTGCCATCGCCTTTGGCGCCAGCTTTTTCGGCATGGTCATTGGCATCTACTATCTGCCACTTGATGTTTGGCAGCGCCTGTTCCTCGCCATGACCGGCCTCTTCCTGGTCAGCAGCGCCTTCACCCTGGCCAAGGTGATTCGCGACCACCAGGAGGCCACGAACGTCAAAGACATCCGGGACGAGGAGCGCGTGGAGAAGTTGATCGCTGAAAACAGCCGGCTCAGCGGGACCGGCTAAGCGAAAACCCCGACCACCCACGCCACTGTCGAGAGCAGCGCGGCCGTCAGTTCCACACCTATGGCCAGGGCGACGCCCTTGATGGCGTGCTTGGTCGACGTCCAGGCCCGGCCCGCGTCCCGCAGCGCCGCGTGTTCGGACAGGTAGACCCCCAGCACAAAACCCAGGGCCAGGCCCAGTACCGGGATCACGAAAAAGCCTATGATACCGAGGATTCCGCCGATGATCAGGCTGCGCGTGGCCACGTCAGCCTGCCGCATCCGGCGCATCGGCCACAGATACTTGATGACCTCACCGGCCAGAAACAAGCAGGCTGCCACCCCGAGCACCACCCAGGCGACCGCGGTGTGGACGACTAACGCCCACACCGCAATTGCCAGAAACACGATCAGGCCGCCGGGCAACACTGGCACCACGATGAAACCCAGACCGATCGCGATGACCAGCGCCACCAGCACCAGTCCCAAGGTATTCACGGTTACGGCTCCAGAATCGCCTTGCCGTGAATCTTCCCGTCCGCCAACGCCTGCAGGGCCGCGGCGCCGTCAGCCAACGGAAAGCGCACGGGCTCCGGCGGCCGCAGCCCAGCTTCGACCAGCTTGGCCAGTCCGGCACCGATCTCCGCGGCCGAACCCGGCACCCGGTTGATGAACTCGCCGTACCCGACGCCCACCACGCTGATGTTGCGCAGCAGCAGCCGGTTCACCTTGACGTTCGGGATGCCCTGTCCCGCAGCGAAACCCAGCACCAACAGCCGACCTTCGGTGGCCAGCACCCGGATTGCGTCGTCGAAAGCGTCGCCGCCGACCGGGTCCACGACCAGGTCCACTCCCCTGCCGTCGGTGGCCGCCAGCGCGGCGTCGCGCCAGCCGTCGGTCAGCGGCAGCACCACATCGGCACCGAGCGACGCCACGAAATCCATGGCCTCGACGCGGTGCACCATCGCGATCACCTTGGCGCCCATGGCCTTCGCGATCTGAATGGCCGCGGCCCCGACACCGCCCGCCGAGCCGAGCACCAACACCGTCTCCCCCGCCAGCAGCCCACCGCGGCGGGCCAGCGCGAAGTACATGGTGTAGTAGTTGCCCAGCAGGCAGACCGCCGCCGCGTCGTCCAGACCTGCCGGTGTGGGAATCACCGACGCCGGCAGGGCCAGCGCCCGCTCGGCGTAGCCGCCCATCATGGTGAAGGCCGAAACCCGTTGACCGGCAACAAACCCTGAGCCCTCGGGCGCGGAATGAACGGTGCCGGCCACCTCCATGCCCGGAGTGAACCCCGGCGGCAGCTTGAGCTGGTACTCACCGCGGATCAGCAGCAGATCAGGAAAGCAGACGCCGGCCGCACCGACATCGATGACCACCGCATTGCCCGAAGGGTCTGCGGCGTCATCGATATCGGCGTAGGCAAGGCCCGACGGGCCGGTCAGCGACTGCGCTACAAGCGCTTTCACCTATCAGCCGAGCGTGAACGAAGCGGCCTGCGCGGCAGACAGATCGGTGATCTCGCCCCACTTGGCGGCGACGTCGTCGACCGAAGGCACACTGCCGAACGTCACGCCGTTGTTCTGGAACAGCGCGGTGCGCTGCACCTTGCCGCCACCGACGATGAACACCGAGTCAGTGTCCGGGACCTCTTCGGTGCACAGGTAGGCCACCACCGGCGCCACGTATTCCGGCGTCAGCTTCTCGAACACCTCAGGCGGGAGGATGTCCTGCGTCATGCGGGTCGCGGCGATCGGCGCGATGGCGTTGGACTTGATGTTGTACTTGGCGCCTTCCTGGGCCAGCGTGTTGATCAAGCCGACCAGACCCAGCTTGGCCGCGCCGTAGTTGGCCTGGCCGAAGTTGCCGAACAGACCGCTGGTGGAGGTGGCGACCACGATGCGACCGAAGCTCTGCTCGCGGAAGTGCGGCCAGGCGGCGCGAATCACGTTGTAGCCGCCGTACAGGTGCACCTTGAGCACGGCGTCCCAGTTCTCGAACGTCATCTTGTGGAAGGTGCCGTCGCGCAGGATGCCCGCGTTGGACACGACGCCGTCGATCTTGCCGAAGGCCTCGAGAGCGGTCTTGACGATGTTCTCGCCGCCCTCGGGCTCGGCGACGCTGTCGTAGTTGGCGACGGCGCGGCCGCCGGCGGCCTTGATCTCGTCGACGACCTGGTCGGCCATGTTGTGGCCGGCACCGGTGCCGTCACGGGAGCCACCGAGGTCGTTGACCACGACACAGGCACCTTCGCGGGCCAGTGTCAGCGCGTACTCGCGACCCAGGCCACCACCGGCACCGGTGACGACGACGACTCGATCCTGCACTCCAGGCATGGGATTCCTTTCCTCAAAACTGCATCGATGCAATCGGGATCGCCCGATGAGCGGGCTCCCCTTCTGTATACGGCGGTTTCAACCGGACCGACCAACCGGGGTAACTCAGAAGAACTTGCGCGCGATCTTCCATGCCCGGTCGGTGTAGGGCGGGTAGATGAGCTGGCCCAGGTCGGGCCGGGTCGGCTTGGTCATGACCGACTTCGCGTGGCTGAACTCCAGGAAGCCGTACCGACCGTGGTACGCACCCATGCCGGACGGGCCGACACCGCCGAACGGCAGTCGGGCGGTCGAGACCTGGAAGACCAGGTGATTGACGAGCATGCCGCCGGCGGGCACCTCGCGGATGAACCGCTCACGGACAGCCTTGGCCTTGGTGAACAGGTAGGCAGCCAGCGGCTTGGGCCGCGCGTTGACGAATGCGATCGCGTCGTCCAGCGAATCGACCGTGATTACCGGCAGGATCGGCCCGAAAATCTCCTCGGTCATCACCGGTGCATCAAGCGGCGGGTCCACCACCACGGTCGGCTGAATGGTCAGCCGGGCCGGGTTCGTGCCACCGCCGGTGACCACCTCGCCACCAGTTCCCAGGTAGCTCGTGAGCCGGTTGAACTGGCGCTCGGTGACAATCGGCAGGCCGTCGGCGTCGTCGGCGGTGAAAGCCTCGATGGCATCGCGGATCTTGGTGACCAGCTGATCGCGGATGGGCTTCTCGGCCACCACGTAGTCCGGCGCCACGCAGATCTGGCCGGAGTTGATGACCTTGGCGAAGGCGATGCGCTTGGCCGCGACGTCGACGTCGGCGTCAGCCGCGACGATCACCGGGCTCTTTCCGCCGAGTTCGAGCGTGACCGGGGTCAGGTGCTGCGCGGCCGCTGCCATGATCTTCTTCCCGATCTCGGTGCCGCCGGTGAACATGATGCGGTCCAGACCCTGCGCGATCAGCTCCTGGCTGACCATCCCATCGCCTTCGACGACAGCAATGGCGTCGGTGTCCAGGTAGCGCTCCACCAGCTCGGCCATCAGTCGCGATGACGCCGGCGCGAACTCAGATGGCTTGAGCACCACGGTGTTTCCCGCGGCAAGGGCGCCGACCAGCGGGCCCAGCGTCAGGTAGAACGGGAAGTTCCAGGCGCCGATGATCAGCACTGTCCCATACGGCTCGTACTCGACCCAGCCGCGGCCGGGCAGCTGCGATTTCTCGAGCAGGCGGTAACGACGCTTGGCCCACTTGTGCAGGTTCTTCGCGGCATCCTTGGCTTCGGCAATGGTGCCGACGCTGTCGGCGAGCCAGGCTTCGAACGGCTTGCGGCCGAGGTCGGCCTCCAGCGCCTTGGCGATGGCGGTCTCGTTCTCCTCCATCGCCAAGGCCAGCGCGAGCAACTGCTTCTTGCGCCACTGCAGGTCACGGGTGCGACCGGTGGCGTAGGTCTTGCGGAGGCCGGCGACGACCGCCGGGATGTCAACGGTGGTCGCGGTGGGTGCGACGGATTCGGTGGTCATGACGTACGTCCTTACGTGAGCCAGGCAACACCGGAATCCTAACCAACCAGCCGGTTGGTTTGAAGGGTCAACTGGTGCGGATCAACCCTTGCGGGCAGTCACAAACGTAGAAAACGCCTTGTCATCGGTGTTATCCACCGGCACCCAACGATTCAGCCGGCGCATCTCGTCCTGCGAGGTCACCGACGTGGCGGACCAGCCATGGGCATCAAGCCAGTGGGCAACGTCGGCCCGATCCGGGTCCTCGTACATGAGGTCCTGGACGTTCATGACCTGTCCCATGCCGAATTGCCCGGCCATCTTGTCGAAGCGCTCGCGCATCCGCTGGCGCCGCTCGGCAGCATGCTCGCCGACCGTCTCGACTGAGATGCGACTCCCCGCGGCACTCAACGCGGTGATGTTCTCGAAAAGCCGGTCCTGGGCGTCGGCCGGCAGGTACATCAGCAGCCCCTCGGCCAGCCAGGCCGTCGGCGCACTGTCGTCAAATCCCGCGTCCTGCAATGCTTTCGGCCAGTCGTTACGCAAGTCGACGGGCAGCTGACGCAGGTCCGCGGTGGGCGTCGCCCCGTGCGCCTTCAACGTCTCGTCCTTGTATTCGAGCACCTTCGGCTGGTCGATCTCGAAGACCGTCGTGCGCGCCGGCCACTCCAAGCGGTAGGCGCGAGAGTCCAGCCCCGACGCCAGGATCACCACCTGCCGAATACCGGCTGCAGCGGCGTCAGCGAAGTACGCGTCGAAGAAGTGCGTCCGCACCGCCTGGTAGTTGCCCATGTGCTCAAGCACGGCGGCGACCTCAGGGTCTGCTGCGGCCATCCTGTTGTTGAAATCGGCGTCCAGGATCGTCTCCCACACACCGGTGCCGGCGCCGGCGACCAGGATCTTGGCGAACGGATCGCGGATCAGTGCGTCGTCACGCTCGGTTTCGCCGGCGCGCGCGGCGGCCACCATCACCGCCGTCGCTCCGACGCTGCTCGCAATATCCCAGGTGTCGTCGTCGGAACGCTCGCTGCTCATCCTCTAGATGTACCAGCTGAGGCGCTCTACTCAGTGACCTGCCACAGCTTGTTGGCCAGCAATAGTTCCAGCCGACCGATGACGGCCGTCAGCTCCTGGTGACTGCCGACGTACCCGGCGTAGAAGCCCATGCCCCACATCACGGCGATCAGCATCTCCACGACGGTCGACACCTCGGTGTCGACGGCCAGTTCACCCCGCTCGATGGCCTCGGTGACGGCCCACGTCACGAACTCGCGGGAGGCTACGAGCGCGTCGTGCTCCTCCTGGCGCAATTCGGGATGCCGCTGCGCCTCCAGAATCGAGGTCACCAGAAACGCTGCGGCGGAACGATCCTCGGAGTCGGCCTGGATGGCGGCGACGAAAAACGACGACAACCGCTTGATGAAAGTGGTCTCTTCCTCGGCCCGGCGCCGTCCCGCGGCAACCACCATGGCGTTGGTCTGATCGAGGACCTCGCCGTAAAGCACCCGCTTGTTCGCGAAGTAATGGTTGATCGCGGGACGGGTCAAATCCGCGCGGATTGCGATGGCTTGGAATGTTGCTGCGTCATACCCGAGTTCACTAAAAACCTCGCGGGCAGCGCGCAGGATGCGTTCACGAGTTTCGGCCGCCTTCGCCGCTGGAGGGCGACCCGGTCCTCGGGTGGCGATGTACGGCATCGTCAAATTGTGCCACAGATCTCGGCTTGGCCCTGCTCAAATGTCACGCACAGCGCCCTGATTCATCCCCGCCAGCAAACCTACGGGTCCGTCAACACCTGATTCACAGCTATAGGGCTCATTACGGCCCGGATACAGGCCGGGCCAGGGCCTACCTCCACCCCGAGACGAGCGGGCACCGCCCCACTCGCGGCACGCACTCGGTTGCCGGCCCGCAACGGCGTCAGCCAAATTAGGGTAAGGCGCCATGACGGGCGTGCTGACGCGAGAGTCGCTGGGGCTGCGGTGGGAGCAGCTCCTCGCCCGACCGCGCAGCAGTGACCCCGAACATGACGCCCTCCGCCGGGCCGCACGCGCCGGCCTGGTGCTGCCGATCGTCGCGGTGGTCGGTCTGGGCGTCGGCGCGACCTTCGGAAGCCAGTCACAGACCACGATGTTCGCCATTTTCGGCGCGGTGGCCCTGTTGGTCGTGGTCGATTTCCCAGGTAACCGGGCAGCACGGGCCCTCGCCTACACCGGCCTCGGCTTCAACGGCGTAGTACTGATCAGCCTGGGCACGCTGGTATCACCGCATCCCTGGCTGGCGGTGCCGGCGATGTTCGCCATCGGGGTGCTGGTGACGTTCTCTGGTGTGCTCAGCGAGATCGTCGCTGCTGGTCAGCGCGCCACCCTGATGACATTCGTGCTCCCGGTGTGCACCCCAGCCGGCCCGATCCCCGATCGGTTGCTCGGCTGGGCGGTGGCCTGCGCCATCGCCATCCCCGCGGCACTGTTCCTGTTTCCGCCAACCCATCACGACGACCTCCGCAAGCACGCCGCACAGGTGTGCCGCCTGCTGGCCGCTCGCCTGGAGGGGGCCGCGACAGCGCAGGAGCTCTCCGATGCAATGGACGCCCTGAACGACAACTTCCTGGGTGCCGACTACCGGCCTGTCGGACTGACGGCGGGCAGCCGCGCCCTGGTGCGGGTGGTCGACGACCTGCGCTGGCTGTGCGACCGCGCCACGGATGCCACCGGTGCACTGCTCGCCGAGACCCGCGCGCCGGCCGTCCGGGTGCTGGGCGATTGCGCCCGGGTACTCAGCACGCCGCAAGCCGAAGGCCGCGACAGCTACCGCGCCGACCTGACCGCGGCCGTAACCGCGCATCGGGCCGCGACCCAGGGACGCTACCGCGAGGACATCGAATTGATTCAGGGCGAGCCCGACGACGCGGTGGCCGTTGCGACGGGCCGAAAACTGTTGCGGCTGCGGACGTTCTCCGCATGTATCGGGGCGATCGGGAGGATCATCGGGTTCGCTGCGGACGCCGATGCGCGCCCGGTGTGGGCCCGCGTGCTCGGCCGCCGGCTGCCGCCGTCCGGCATGTTCGACCGGGTGCTGTCCGAGTCCCAGGCGGTCTCGGCCATCCCGTCGGGGTTCGTCGCAACCCGAGCAGTGGTGGTGCGCAACAGTCTTCGCACCGGTATCGGGCTGGCGGTGGCCGTCGCCGTCACCCACCTGTTTCCCCTGGAGCACGGATTCTGGATCGCGATGGCGTCGTTGTCGGTACTGCGCAGCAGTGCGCTGACCACGGGGACGCGCGTCGTGCGCGCCGTCGGCGGCACCGCGATCGGGTTTCTGCTCGGTACCGTCATCATTCATCTGATCGGTGCGAACCCGGTACTGCTGTGGCTGCTCCTGCCGGTGGTGGCGTTCGGTTCCGCCTATGTGCCCGACGTATTTTCCTTCGTCGCGGGCCAGGTGATGTTCACCATGCTGGTGCTGACCATCTACAACGTGATCAGTCCGGCCGGCTGGCGGGTGGGGCTGGTGCGGCTGGAGAACGTCCTGGTCGGTGCGGCGGTGGGCGTCGTCGTTTCGCTGCTGTTGTGGCCGCGCGGTTCGGCGGCGGTGGTGCAGCGCACGCTGGAGGCGGCTCGGGCAGTGGGCACGCAGTACCTCACCGCCGCAGTACGCCGCGTGACGCGCGGCGCGTCCGAAGCCGCGACCGACCGCGTGCACGCCCTGAGCTTCGACGCTCTCACGGCGTCCCGGACGGTGGATGACGCTGTGCGCCACTTTCTTTCGGAGAGCAGCGGCGCGACGGAATTACGCGCGCCAGTGGTCCGGGCGGCCAACCAGGCCGTCCGGTTGCGGGCGGCGGCCGACCTCATCGCTGACGTCGTGCCGCCTCCGCTGGCCCCTTATCGCGCCGCCCGCGCGGTTCTCGAGGACCACACCGCGTCGATCTGCGCGCGGATCTTGGGCACCGAGCCGGCGGAGGCCACCCCGCGTCCGCCGATCAGCGACGACTTCGTCCTGGCCCTGCGCGCCGAACCAGACGCCGGCACCTTGTCCGTCGAGGCCGCTCTCCCGCTGGTGACCGTGGCGGCCAGCCTGGGTGAGTTGGAGCTGCTCTCGCTGGACAAGGCGCCCTCCTGATCAGGTCGTCTGATCAGGTCGTCTGATCAGTGCCCAACTCGGTGCGGTTTCAGCGCATTCGGCGGAATTGTGCCGAACTTGCCGGATTGAAAGTCCTCGAACGCCTCGATGATCTCGGACTTCGAATTCATCACGAACGGGCCGTAGTGGAAGACGGGCTCTCGGATCGGTTGACCGCCCAGCAGCAGCACCTCGAGGGCAGGCCGATTCGAGTCCTGGCCTTCCGCCGCGGCGACGGTAATCCGGTCCCCCGGACCCAACACGGCGAGCTGGCCCTGCTGGATGGGATGACCGACCGGCCCTACCGTCCCACGTCCGGACAGCACGTAGACCAGCGCGTTGAACTTCCGGTTCCACGGCAGGTTCAGCTTGGCACCGGGCTCAATGGTGGCGTGCGCAAACGTGATTGGCGTGTGCGTACCGCCCGGTCCTGTTGCCTCACCGATCTCTCCGGCGATGACGCGCACCAGTGCGCCGCCGTCGTCGGACGACAGCAGGGTCACGTCGGCGCCCTCGATGGCCTGGTACCTGGGGGCGGCGAACTTGTCCTTCTTGGGCAGGTTCACCCACAGCTGGATGCCGTGGAACAAGCCGCCGCTTTCGACGAGTTCCGCTGGCGGGGTTTCGATGTGCAGGATGCCCGACCCGGCGGTCATCCATTGCGTGGCGCCATCGGTGATCAGTCCGCCGCCACCGTGCGAATCCTGGTGCGCAAAGCGACCGTCGAGCATGTAGGTCACCGTCTCGAACCCACGGTGCGGGTGCCAGTCGGTGCCCCGGGGTTCGCCGGGCTCGTACTCGACCTCGCCCATCTGATCCATGTGGACGAACGGGTCGAGCGCGGCGGGGTCAACCCCGGCGAAGGCACGGACCACCGGGAATCCTTCGCCCTCGTAGCCACGAGGGCCGGTGGTGATGGACCGAACCGGGCGCTCTGTGTCACTCGGTGCGGCGGGAGCAATACGCGGCAAGCTGAGCGTGTCAGCAGTGATAGCGGGCATGCCACTATTAACCGGACTGCGGTCCGATTAATTCCGGAGCGTACCATGGCGCGCGTATGTGCTGGTCAGCGCCACTCGCACCGGGACGTCACGAGCGGGCCAGCGCCGCCATCGCCGCGCTGCGGGCCTCGGCTGACGACTCTGCTACCAGCGCAGCCTCTGCCGCCGAGCGGCATTGCGCGAGCGTCACCTCCGCCAGCGCGGCGCCGACGGCGCGCACCCCTGCCGCCGCCGTCGACAGCGACGTCACCCCCAATCCGACCAGCACGCACGCGAGTGCCGGGTCTGCCGCCGCTTCACCGCACACGCCAACCGGCTTGCCCTGCTCTTCGCCGGCCTTGGCCGCCGCGCGCACCAACGCCAGCACCGCCGGTTGCCATGGATCGCTCAGCGTTGCCAAGTCAGCCGACATCCGATCGGCTGCCATCGTGTACTGCGTCAGATCGTTGGTACCGATCGATAGGAAGTCGACGTGCCGCAGGATCCGATCAGCGAGCAGCGCCGCGGCGGGCACCTCGATCATCACGCCCGGCGTCAGTCCGAATGAACGAACCTGCACCGCAAAGGCTTTCGCTTCCTCTGGCGTGGCGATCATCGGGGCCATCACCCACGGACTCTGGCCCGTCGCGCTCGCGGCGTCCGCGATGGCCTGCAGCTGACGGGTGAGCAGCCCGGGATTCCCCTGGGCGATTCGAATCCCGCGCACACCCAATGCCGGATTGGCCTCATCGGCATGCCCGGCGAATCGGAGCGGTTTGTCCGAACCCGCATCGAGGGTGCGTACCACCACTTTTCGCGCCGGGAACGCCGACAGCACCTCGCCATAGATTTGCGCTTGCTCTGCCACGCCGGGTTCGAGGTCCCGATTGAGGAAGCACAGTTCGGTGCGGAACAGCCCGACCCCCTCCGCCGGCGTTTCGGCTGCTGCCACCGCGGCAGCCCCGTCCTGCACATTGGCCAGCACCGCCACCCGATGCCCGTCGGCGGTGGCACCCGGTCCCCGCCAGCCCTCTGCGAGTTCGGCATCACGGCGGGCCCGCGCCAGGGCCTCGACGGCCGTGCCGGTGTCAGGATCGACCGTCACCGTCCCACGGGTGCCATCCACGAGCACCATCTCACCCGCCTGCACCTGCTCCAACCCGAAAACGGCCACCACGCAGGGGATACCCAGCTGACGCGCGATGATCGCGGTGTGGCTGGTCGGCCCGCCCAGACTGGTCACCAACGCCACCACCAGGTCGGGGTCCAACCCGGCGGTGTCCGCCGGGGCGAGGTCCTCGGCACACAGCACCGACGGCACATCCGGCACCGGGACCCCGGGCTCGGGAAGTCCACGCAGTTCGGCGATCACGCGATCCCGGATATCCCTGAGGTCCGTGACCCGCTCCGCCATCAGCCCACCCATCCGGGTGAACATCTCCACGAATTGATCTGCGGTCGCGACCACCGCCCGGACCGCGGGCATACCGTCGGCGATGCGTTTGTCAGTCGCCGACGCCCAGGCCCTGTCCTGCGCAAGCGTCGCAGTCGTCGCCAGCACCTCCGCCGCCGCTCCGGTCGCCCGTGCAGCCCGGCTCCGCAGTCGATCTGCGACCGTCGCGGACGCCGCGGCGAAGCGCTCTCGCTCTCCCGGCCGCTGCGCCTCCCCCAGCTCGGCGGGGATGTTGTCGGCCTCTAGCACCGGCCGTGCCCCCGGCCAGAGCACCGGCGCGTATCGCACTCCGCCGACGGCAGGAACCCCGCGCAGCATCACCGGAAAGCCGCTGGATTCCACGTCGGCTGCCAGTGACGACGGGCTAGGTGTCGGATTCATGTGATGTAGATTACTCCGAACCGTTGACAAGTCAACATAGTCAAGCGTAAAACAAACAATATAAAGATCGAATCGGATGCGTTCCCACAATCTTGGAGGGTCATGTACGCGGAAGAACGGCAGCAAGCCATCGCCGCGCGAGTCCTCGCCGATGGTCGCGCCTCGGTCAACGATCTGGCCGAGGCCTACGACGTCACGACCGAAACCGTGCGCCGCGACCTGGACGTGCTGGACAAAGCCGGGGTCATCCGCCGAGTGCACGGGGGAGCGGTGCCCGCTCGTACCCTTCACCTGGTCGAGCAAGGTGTGGTCCAGCGTGATTCCACCCAGACCCAGCAGAAGGCTGCGATCGCCGCCGCTGCGGCCACCTTGCTGCCCGCCACCGGCGGTTCGGTGCTCATCGACGCCGGCACCACCACCGCACGCATCGCCGAGCTCATCCCCGCCGACCGCGACCTCGTGATCATCACGAACTCGATCCCCGCAGCCGCGAAGCTGGCGTCCAACCCGGCGGTGTCCCTGCAACTACTGGGCGGCCGGGTACGCAACCTGACTCAAGCCGTCGTCGGCGAGCAGGCCCTACGGACGCTGGATTCCCTGCGCGTCGACGTCGCCTTCCTCGGCACCAACGGCATCAGCATCCGGCATGGCTTCTCGACCCCGGACAGCGACGAGGCCGCCATCAAGAGCGCCATGGTTCGGTGCGCCAACCACGTTGTGGTGACGGCAGATTCGAGCAAGTTCGGCCGCGAGGACCTGGTGAGTTTCGCACCGCTGTCGGCAGTCAGAACCGTCGTCACCGACAGCGAGATAGGCGAGCACGAACGTCAGCACCTCATCGACGCCGGCATCGACGTCATCGCCGCGGAGGCGGATTCGTGATTGTCACCGTGACCCTCAACCCGAGCCTGGACCGCACGCTCACCCTCAACGAACGGTTGACCAGGGGAGCGGTGCACCGCCTGACTCCCGTCTCCACCGAACCAGGAGGCAAGGGCGTCAACGTGTCTCGCGCGCTGACGCAGAACGGCGTGGAGTCCGTCGCCTTGCTGCCGGCCGCCGATCACGATCCGATCCTGTCGGGGCTACAGGCCCGTGGGGTCCCGTTTCACAACATCGACATCCTGGGTGCCGTTCGAAGTAACCTCACCATCACCGAAAACGACGGCACCACAACAAAACTCAACGAGCCCGGCGCCACACTGGATGACACCGCGATTGCGGCCCTGACCGCTGCGATCAGTGACCACGCGGCCCGCGCCTCCTGGGTGGTGCTGTCCGGGTCGCTCCCACCAGGGGTGCCCGACCGCTGGTACGCCGACATCGTGGCCCACCTGGCACCGCTGCCGTGCCAGGTCGCGGTCGACACATCCGAGCGCCCCCTCACAGCGCTGGCTGAGGGCTTTCCAATTGCGGCGCCGGAACTGATCAAGCCCAACTCCGAGGAGTTGGCATGGCTCACCGGAAACTCCGCGCAGGAACTGGAAACCAGTGCAGCACAGGGTAATCCGCTGCTCGTCGTGTCGGCCGCACGCCAGCTCATCGCCCGTGGCGCCAACACCGTACTGGTCACCCTCGGTGGCGCGGGCGCAGTCCTGGTCGACCACGCCGACGCGTGGGTGGCCAGCGCCCCGGCCATCGTGCCACGCAGCACCGTCGGGGCCGGTGACGCATCGCTGGCCGGCTATCTCGCGGCGACGACCGCCGGCGCCCCACTCGCGGAACGGCTCCGGACGGCCGTCGCCTACGGCAGCGCCGCCGCCGCCCTGCCTGGTTCCGCGCTGCCCACCCCCGGGCAGATCAACGTGAAAGCCGTTCGGGTACAGGCTGTCACGTCAGTGACGACCCCCCTCTGATCCACAGTCAAGCCAAAGGAACACCCGTGCCGATCATCACTTCCGACCTCGTTGCGCTGGACGTCGACGCGGGGTCAAACAAGCAGAAAGTCATCGAGCTGCTGGCCGATCGGATGGCCGCGGCAGGCCGCGCCACCAACCGCGACGGGCTGGTCGAAGCGGCCCTGGCCCGCGAATCCCAGTCGGCCACTGGGCTTCCCGGCGGTATAGCGATCCCGCACTGCCGATCACCGCATGTCGACGAACCGACCATCGGTTTCGCGCGCCTTACTCCCGGGGTTCCGTTCGGCGCGCCCGACGGACCTGCAGACCTGGCGTTTCTGATCGCGGCACCGGAATCCGGTGGCGCCGAGCACATGAAGCTGCTGTCCAGCCTGGCCCGCGCCCTCGTGCGCAAGGATTTCGTCGAGCAGTTGCGTGCTGCGGGATCGGCGGCCGATGTAGTCGCGCTGGTCGAGGACGTCGTCAACCCGGCCCCTGCCGCGCCGGCAGTCTCGGCCACCCCCACGGCCCCGGTTCCAGCTGCTGAGCCCGCCCCGACCACCTCGATCGTCGCAATCACCGCCTGCCCCACCGGTATTGCGCACACCTACATGGCTGCCGATGCGCTGAAACTGGCCGCGGACCGTGCCAAGGTGACGTTCAGCGTCGAAACCCAGGGCTCATCCGGCTCCACCCCGCTGTCGGCCGAGACCATCGCCAAGGCCGACGCCGTCATCTTCGCCACCGACGTCGGGGTCAAAGACAAACAACGCTTCGCCGGTAAACCCGTGGTCGCCTCCGGCGTGAAGCGCGCCATCAACGAACCCGACACGATGATCGCCGAAGCCGTTGCGGCGGCGAAAGATCCGCAGGCCGCGCGGGTGCAGGGCGAGGCCTCGGCCTCCGCGCCTGCCGATGCCCGTGGCGGGCTGGGCTGGGGTACCCGGCTGCGCCAGATCCTGCTGACCGGCGTCAGCTACATGATCCCGTTCGTCGCCGCCGGTGGCCTGCTGATCGCGCTGGGGTTCTTGTTCGCCGGCTATGAGATCGCCAACAAGCCTGCCGGACAGTCGGATTCGCTGGCGCACATCATCGCCACGACCAATTCGTTGACCAACCTGCCGGCCGGCGGGGTCATGCAGTACCTCGGCGCGGTGCTGTTCACGCTCGGTGGGCTCGCGTTCGGCTTCCTGGTCCCCGCGCTCGCCGGTTACATCTCGTTCGCCATCGCCGATCGTCCTGGTATCGCACCGGGTTTCACTGCGGGCGCCGTGGCCGTGACCGTCGGCGGCGGATTCATCGGCGGCATCGTCGGTGGATTGATCGCCGGTTTCGCCGCACTGTGGATCGGGTCGTTCAAGGTGCCCCAGTGGTTCCGCGGACTGATGCCGGTGGTGGTGATCCCGCTCGGAGCCTCGCTGATCGTCGGCCTGTCCATGTTCCTGCTGCTGGGCCGCCCGCTGGCTGCCCTCACCGCCGGCCTGACGCACTGGCTCGGCGGCATGACCGGCAGCTCACTGGTCCTGCTGGGCATCATCCTCGGCTTGATGATGTGTTTTGACCTGGGCGGACCGGTCAACAAGGCGGCTTACGCGTTCGCCGCCGCCGGTCTCAATGTGGCCGACCCCGCCTCGCTGCGGATCATGGCCGCGGTCATGGCCGCCGGCATGGTGCCGCCACTGGCCATGGCCCTGGCCTCTACTCTGCGGCCCGGGTTGTTCACCGAACCCGAGCGGGAAAACGGCCGGGCCGCTTGGCTTCTCGGCGCATGCTTCATCACCGAGGGCGCCATCCCCTTCGCCGCGGCCGACCCCCTGCGGGTCATCCCGTCCATGATGTTCGGCGGTGCAGTCACCGGCGCGCTGGTGATGACATTCGACGTGACCTCCAAGGCACCGCACGGCGGCATCTTCGTCTTCTTCGCCATCGACCACCTGATCTGGTTCGTGGTGGCCGTGCTCGTCGGCGCCATCTGCAGCGCACTGGCCGTCATCGTGGCCAAGAGCGCCGGCAAGCCAGCCGCATTCATCGACGACGCCGAGTCCCTGCAGCCCGCCTAGCCGCTGAAACCGTCCCGATCCACACCCAATCCAACAACAAGGAGAACCCATGCCCAGCAAGATCGTCACCGTCGGCTCCACTATCGGCCTGCACGCCCGCCCGGCGGCCATCATCTCCGAAGCGGTGGTCAATTCCGGTGCACAAGTCACCTTGGCGCTCGACGGTGGAGAGCCTGTCGACGCCGGTTCGGCACTGATGATCATGACCCTCGGGGCGGGCAACGGAGCCCAGGTGACCGTGGCATCCGACGACGAAACGGCGCTGGCCACTGTGGCTGACCTTGTCACCCAGGACCTCGACGCCTGACCCCGTTCGCGCGGGGTCCGTCACAGCGACCACAGAAAGCGCACAGAGCCCCCGTGACACACCACTAGTATGAATTCGTGCTACATGCGTATGGGGAGGGCATCGCGGTTCACGCCGATGTCGTAGCGGGGAAAATGTCACGGGGGACTCAGAACTGCACGAGCGGTCGTCCCCATGGTGGGGGCGGTAGCTCGTGCGTCGTCTAGCCGCCATAGCTGCTGCGTTGCTGCTGGCTGTCGCCAGCGCCCCGCCAGTTCTCGCCATCGAGCCGCCGGCCATCGACCCGGGTGCGGTCCCGCCGGACGACACCGGCCCCGATCAGGCCATGGAACAGCGCAAGATCTGCTCTGCGCCGACCGTGCTGCCAAACTCGAACTTTGCCGACAAGCCGTGGTCCGCCGACTATCTGCACCTGGCTGAGGCGCAGAAGTTCGCGACCGGCGCGGGCGTCACCGTCGCGGTCATCGATACCGGCGTGAACGCGTCAGCCCGCGTGCCCGCCGAGCCCGGCGGCGACTTCGTCGACAAGGGTGGCAACGGCCTGTCCGACTGCGATGCGCACGGCACGCTGACCGCGTCGATCATCGCGGGGCGCCCGGCCCCAACGGACGCGTTCATCGGCGTCGCCCCCGACGCCCGCCTTCTCTCGTTGCGTCAGACGTCCGAGGCGTTCCAGCCAAAGGACTCTCGCAGCGATCCGAATGACCCGAACACCACCCAGACCGCGGGTTCACTGCGCAGTCTGGCGCGCGCCATCGTCCATGCGGCGAACCTCGGCGCCCAGGTCATCAACATCTCGGAAGCCGCCTGCTACAAGGTGACCCGCGCCATCAACGAGACTGCGGTCGGTTCGGCCATCGCCTACGCGGTCAACGTCAAGAACGCCGTGGTCGTCGTGGCGGCCGGCAACACCGGACAGGACTGCACCCAGAACCCGCCGCCGGACGCCGGGGTGCCATCGGATCCGCGTGGCTGGAAGCAGGTGCAGACCATCGTTTCTCCGGCCTGGTACTCACCACTGGTACTGACCGTCGGCGGTATCGGGCAGACCGGCCAGCCCAGCAACTTCTCGATGGCCGGCCCGTGGGTCGGCGCCGCGGCACCGGCCGAGAACGACATCGCGCTGGGCTATGACGGCAATCCAGTCAACGCGCTGTCCGGGCAGGACGGCCCCATCCCCATCAACGGCACGTCGTTCGCCGCGGCCTACGTCTCGGGTCTGGCCGCGCTGCTGCGCCAGCGGTTCCCGGATCTGACCGCCGCCCAGATCGTCACCCGGATCACCGCGACCGCGCGGCATCCCGGTGGGGGAGTGGACAACTACGTCGGCGCCGGCGTCATTGACCCGGTAGCCGCGCTGACCTGGGATGTACCTGCCGGCCCCAAGCAGGCGCCGTACCAGGTCAAGAGCATCCCGCCGCCGGTGTACATCCCGCCGCCCGACCGCGGACCCATCACGATGGTGGTGGTGGCCGGAGCCGCGCTGATCGTCCTGCTGGGCCTCGGCGTCGTGACCCGTCGGGCCCTGAGGCGCCGATGAGGCACTTCGGGTTCCGCTTCACCACGGGGCACCTGCTGTGGGCGGCGACGCTGGTGCCGGCAGTTGTGCTGGCGTGCATGCATTTTCGGCTGCTTTGGCTGGGGATCACGCTCGGTGTTTTGATCGCACTGTTCTCCGTCCTGGCCATTCGTGGTCGGCGGGTGACGGGCTGGATCGCCGTACTGTTCGCCTGGCGACGCCGGCACAAGGTGGCCCCACCAGCACCGTCGGAGCCGGCCG
Source organism: Mycolicibacterium sp. CBMA 234 (assembly GCF_009729415.1). Lineage (GTDB taxonomy): Bacteria > Actinomycetota > Actinomycetes > Mycobacteriales > Mycobacteriaceae > Mycobacterium. The sequence continues at coordinate 59,574 of NZ_MPKW01000027.1, read as the reverse complement.
TCGGAGCGACGGTGATGCCCGGTGATCATGTGGCCGTGCGTTGGCTTGGCGACCACCTGGTGTCACTGGTCGAGCTCGTGCCGCGGTCGTTCACCCCGACGGTCATCGTCAACGGCGAAGCGTTCACTGACGACAACCTGGACACCCGGCTGGTGGAGCAGCTGCTCACCGCGCACGCTCCCGAGCTGGAGGCCGACATCGTCTCGGCCGGCTACCGGGTCGGCAAGACGGCGCCGTCGAGCGTCGTCGCGCTGTACGAACAGGTTGTCGGTCCGTACGCGGCGCCGGCCAGCCGTCGGACCTGGATTGTGTTGCGCGCCAATCCCGATGAGACCCGTCGCTCGGCCATGCGCCGCGGCACCGGGGTGTCCGGCCTGGCCAGCTACCTGGTCGCGACGACGACCCGCATCGCCGACCAACTGGCCAGCCACGGCATCGACGCCCGCTGTGCCCGTAGCTTCGACGAGTTCGACCGCGCCACCGCGATCAGCTTCGAACACGAGACCTGGTCAACCATCAAGGGCCGCAGCACATTTACCGCGGCCTACTCCGCACCGGGCGGCCCCAACATGTGGTGGTCGGCCCGGGCCGACCACACGATCACCCGGGTCCGGGTCAAGCCGGGTGAGGCACCGACCGCAACGGTGCTGCTGACGACCTTGGCAACCCCGACCACGCCTCGCGGGTTCTCCTGCCTGTTCGGCGGGCAGCGCGCGGCGTTGGAGGGGCTGAGCCCGATCACCGACCGGCACTACGAGCTGCCGATCGGGTCCGCCGGCGTGCTGGTGGGGGAGACCTCGGACCGCTACCCGGTATACATGCCGTTCGACAACGTCGATGCCACGATCAACCTGGGTGACGCGCATCTGTTCACGCAGTTCGTGGTGCGCTCGGCGGCGGCGGGGGCCGTCGTCACATTGGCACCGCAATTCAAGGAATTCGCGGCGTTCATCAACGCCCGGATCGGGAATGTCCCCAAGGTGGCGTGGCCGAATGCGACCACCTACCTCGGTCCGCATCCGGGAATTTCGCGAATTCTCCTGCGCCACAACTTTATCGACACTCCGCGGCACCGTCAGCTGCCCATCCAGCTGATCAACCCGCGCGAGGAGAGTCGATTCCAGATGGCGCTGGAGAAGTAGGGGGAGCAGGTAGATGCCTGAAACACTGAAGGTCTCTTCAGAGACGCTGAGAACCAAGGCCACCGAGGTCGACGTGGACCTGCCGACGCTGCCGGAAGCGCCCAATCCGCCGTGTGAGTTGACGATCGCGCAAGACGCCACGGGCTTTCTCAAAGACAACCTGAAGGCACTCAACGCCGCACTCAAGGCAGGGAGAAACCAGAATCGTCGACTGGCCGCCTGCCTGCAGGCAGCCGCTGCCGCTTATGACGCGGCCGACGCCGCCGGTAAATCCGGCATCGACGCCACCGCACTGGGCGCAGGCGGGGGTGCGCCGATCACCCCCAACCTGCCCCCCGAGATGGAAGTCCCGGCCGGGAGCGAGCTCTGGATATTCGACCCGCTCGAATCCAGGACATACCAACCGAGTAATCCCGACATGGACTGGGAGGTAGCCGCTGCGCAGATCAACGGCGGCGACCAGGGGGCCTCGTTGGGCACGTTCGCCACGCAAATGAATGCAGTGGCAACGCAACTGAGCGCGCTGAACGGAAAGTTCAACATGGCCGGCGTCGAGTGGGAAGGCGACGCTGCCCGGGCGGCGGAAGACGCGCTGAAGAACTACGCGACGTGGCTGGAGGTGATCGGCTTCGCGGCGAGCACCCTGGCCGGCCAAGCCCAAGAGCTGTCCTCGATCCACGGCGGCAGGCGGCCCGAGCACCCCAACATGCAGGATGTGCAGGATTACGAAAACGCCAGCGTGCTCGCAACGGCGGGGCAGGCTGCTTTCGACTTCTTCACCGGCCACGCCACCAAGCAAGAGCAATCCGACACAGTGCGCAAGAAATACGCGCAACAGGCAACGATTAGTTCCCTCTTCACGCCACCGTTGCAGGACTTCGGGAAGGACGCGTGGCCCGCCGTGAAGCCCGGCGACGTCGCGCACAAAAAGGACGGTAACGGCACTGGCACCGGCGGCAACCAGTCGACAGGAGACGGGGGCACCCCAAGCCCCGAGAAACCGTCGACGCCGGAAATGCCGAGCACCAGCCCCGCCAGCGCGGGATCCCAGAAGCCTGAGGGTGGTGGGTCGCCCTCTGGCGGTTCACCTTCCGGTGGCTCACCGTCCGGCGGTTCACCCAGCGGCGGATCGCCGAGTGGTGGCGGCGCGCCGTCCGGCCTGGGCGAAAAGCCGGAGATGCCGAAGCTCCCCGACGGCCCGGGCCTGAGCCCGGCGTCTGCCGGCGGCGCGGGCGGGGGATCGGCCGGTGGCGGCGGCGGTGGCGGACTGGGCGGTCAGCCCATGCAGCCCGCGGCCACCGCACCTGCAATCGGCGGCGCAGGCGGCGCCGAAGCAGGCGGCGCCAGCCAGGCTGCGGGCCGCGCGCCCGTCGGTGGCGGCGGAGGCATGGGCGGCGGCATGGGTGGCGGCGGCCACGGCGGCAACCGCGAGGGCGGGAAAGAAAAGAAGCGCAACGCAAATCTGTCGCCTGACGAGGTCCTGTACAAGGAGGACCGCGCCTTCACCGACGGCGTGATCGGGCACCGGCGTCGCACCAAGATTGACGACAAGAAGGAAACCAAGTGATGGAGATGCACCCAGAAGTCGCTGCGGTTCTCCAACAGGCGCAGCGCCTGCAATCGGTGATGGACGCGCAGCTCGCCAAGATGAACACTGAGACCTTCACCGCGACCGACGAGGGCAAGACCGTCGAGGTCACCCTCAACGGGCACCATTGGCTGACCGATCTGTTCATCGAAGACGGCCTGCTACGCCTCGGCGCAGACACCGTCGAGGCGCGGATCAACGAAGCCTTGGGCAACGCGACTGCAAAGGCCACCCAGTCGATCGATGCCGATCGCGAACGGCTCAACGAGTTGGTCGCCGAGATCACCGCCGGGGCGCCCCCCACTGCGCAGTAGCGTTGTCGGCTGGCACATTCCGATGCCTGAGTGCGTCCGGTGCGTGGAGAAGCCACTGCGCCGTACCGCGCGTGAACAAGGGGAGATGATGGGGAGCGGTAGGTTGATCACCAGGCTGGCTGCAGCAATCGCTGCGGCGTCACTCCTGGCCGGTTGCTCCACCGTCACCTCCGGTGACGCGCAAAAGGACCCGTCATTCAAGCAAGGCGACGCCATCGTCAGCCTGCTGAACCCAGGCAACTACCCGACGTCACCCAAGCCGGGGCCTGCGCTCAAGCAAGAGGCCGAGACCGGACGGATCATCGACGGCGAACGCATGGGCGAATTCGTCGTCGGGCCATGGGAGGTTGACCCGCAATTGCTCGAGCTCGATGTCACCTCAACCGGACTGTTGCTCAGCGTCGTTTCGGTCCTGTCGCCACAGTTGGACCAAGTAGCGAAAAACCATCAGTTCATCAACGGGTTCGGATCCGCCCGCGGTACGGCCCGCGGCGCCGACCAAAATCGCGGTCTCCAGAATGTGGTCCTGCGTTTTCCTAATCCCGACCAAGCTTCCGCCGCAGCGGCGGAGTTCTATGCGCAACACCCGTCTATCCACGACCCTTCAGCGAAACCGGACGTGCCGGTTCCGGGCCATCCTGAAGCGCGCGCGTTCCAATTTACGTCCTCGGACGGAACGTTCGCCTCGGTAATAATCTCCGCACACGGCCCGTATGTAATCACCGAGTACGCCACCACCCAGGACACCGCCGACGCTTCAATGCAATTGGCAGCCAAGACATTCGACCTACAGGCAGGCAGGATCGACGGCTTCAAGCCCACCGATCCGAGCCAGTTTGCCACCATGCAATTCGATCCCGAGGGAATCCTCCGGGAGACAGTTCCCACAAAGGAACATATCGGCAATCAGGGCTTGTGGGGACCCCGCGGCATTCTTCATTTCAAAGACGACCCCCTCCAATCGGCCCCGCTGTTGACGGCAGCTGGAGTAGACGTTATTTCAGTGCGCGGCACCTACCTCTACCGAGCCAAAGACGCCGCCGCAGCAGTACAGCTCGCGCAGAAATTCGCCGAACCCGACGCCAAGAACCCCACCGAGCCGGGCCCCACCGTGCCCGGCCTACCCTCGGCGAAATGCCAGGCAACCAACAACGCTGAGGTGAAAGCGCGGATCTACTCGTGCTCTGCGGCGCTCGACCGGTGGGTATACGCGGCTGAGTCGTTGCAGCCATTCGACGCCACACAACGCATGGCATCCCAATATCTACTGCTGACCGCGAAATAATTGAGCCTCGACCAGTCAGACCAATGCCGATCGCGAACAGCTCAACGAATTGGCAGCCGAAATCACCGCCGGAGCGCCTCCCTCTGCGCAGTAGCGTTGTCGGCTGGCGCACTCCGACGCTCGGGTGCGTACAGTGCGCGGAGAAGCCACTGCGCCGTACCGCGCGTGGACAAGGGGAGATTATGGGGCGCATGTTAATCACCAGGTTGACCGCAGCGATCGCTGCCGCGTCACTCCTGGCCGGCTGCTCCAACGTCACCTCAGGTGACGCGCAAAAGGACCCGTCGTTCAAGCAGGGCGACGCCATCGTCAGCCTGCTGAACCCAGGCAACTACCCGACCGCACCCAAGCCGGGACCTGCGCTCAAACCGGGCCCCGAAAGCGGACGGCTCATCGACGCGGAACGTCTCGGCGAGTTCGTCGTCGGACCATGGGAAGTCGACTCCACGTTGATCAACCTCGGCGTGACCACCACAGGCGTAATCCTTGATCCGGAAGGCCTGGGCAGCGTCGAGCCAGGACCGATGAAGCAGATCGCCAAAGACCATCAGCTGATCAACGGGTTCGGCTCCACCCGCGGAACGGTTCGCGGCGCAGATCACCAGCAGGGATTGGTGATTCTGGTGCTGCGCTTCCCCACTTCGGACCTGGCCAACGATGCCGCCAGCCAATTCGCGGCCCAGGCCCCAGTCATAGATCGAGCCACACCCAATCAACAAATATCGATTCCCGGGCATCCGGAGGCCCTGGCACACGAGTCAACCCAGGCGGATGGAACGATCACCGTTGCCTCTTATACGCCACACGGTCCATACGTCCTGTACCAATACGCATCGACTGACGTAAACGTCGACACGGCCACGCAATTCATCTCCAAGTCGCTGGATCTCCAGGCAAGTCGAATCGACGGATTTCGCCCGACAGATCCAGCACAGTTCGCCACCGTGCAACTCGATCCCGACGGGCTCCTTCCGCGGACCATGCCCACCAAAGAGCATCGAGGCAATCAAGGGCTGTGGGGACCCCGTGGCCTTCTTCATTATGAAGACGACCCACTCCGATCGGCCGCGCAGTTAACGGCAGCTGGCGTCGACATCATTTCGGTGCGCGGCACCTCCCTCTACCGGGCCAAAGATGCCGCCGCCGCGACACAGCTCGCGCAGAAATTCGCCGAGCCCGACGCCAAGAATCCCACCGAGCCCGGCCCCACAGTGCCCGGCCTACCCGCGGCGAAGTGCCAGGCAATCAACAACGCTGAGGTGAACGCACGGGTCTACGCGTGCTCTGCAGCGCTGGACCGGTGGGTATACACAGCTGAGTCGTTGCAGCCATTCGACACCACACAACGCATGGCATCCCAATACCTACTGCTGACCGCGAAATAATCGGACAACAATGACCTCGACGTTCAACCCCGGAGACATCGTCGCCGGCTACACCATCGAATCCGTCCTCGGCGTCGGCGGCATGGGCGTGGTCTACAAGGCCAAGAACCCGCAGCTGCCGCGCAGCGACGCCCTCAAAGTCCTTACCACCTCCATCCAGGGTGACGGTCAGTTCCGCGAGCGTTTCCTCCGCGAGGCCAACGTCGCCGCGACGCTTGATCACCCCAACATCGTGGCGGTCTACTCCCGTGGAGAGACCGAGGGCGGCCAGCTGTGGATCGCCATGCAGTACGTAGCCGGTACCGATGCCGACCAGGAAGTCCGATCCGGCCGGATGTCTCCGGCGCGCGCGGCCCGAATCACGACCGAAGTTGCCAAGGCGCTGGACTACGCGCACCGGCGCGGCATCATGCACCGCGACGTCAAGCCCGCGAACTTCCTGCTGGCCAAACCCGAAGACGCAGGTGACGAAGAGCGAGTCTTCCTAGCAGACTTCGGAATTGCTCGCGCCTTCGACGACGCCGCGCACCTGACCACCGACGGCTCGGTGATGGCGTCCATCGCGTATGCCCCACCTGAGGCCCTCAGTGGGTTGCCGGTGGATTCCCGCGCTGACGTCTACTCATTGGCCTGCAGCCTCTTTGTACTGCTCACGGGCCGGACACCGTATGGGGGGCTGCCTGGCGGCATTGCCGCGATCGCGGCAGCACACGTAACGGGTGAAATCCCACGCATCACCGATCGGGTACCTACTTTGCCGTGGGCGCTGAACGAAGTGATCGCTCGCGGCATGGCGAAAGACCCCAACGCGCGCTACCAGACCGCACGGGAATTCGCCGCAGCAGCAACGGCCGCCGTTGCGGGCGTCGGTCCTGTGCAGGCCCCGCCGGGACACTTACCGCCGCCACCGGGTCCGCAGTCCTGGACACCACACCATCCAACGCCGCCGGGCGGCGTGATGACCTATCCGAGCGGGCAATTCAGCGGCCCCTACCCGGCCGCCCCACCGCCTGGACCAATGCCACCGCAGATGTCGGGACCCCGACCTCCGGCCGCGCCGCAGAGCGGTGGACGTAAACGGCGGTTGGTTATCGGCGCCGGGGTTGCCGCCGTGGTCACTGTCATCGTGGTCGTCGCCTCGATCATGGTGTTTGGTAAACCTGGCACGCCTGCCTACACGCCGCAGTCGTTCACTCACGTGCACGGCACCACCGAAATCACCAAGGCCCCAACGGCTATCGCTGCCCTAGGGCCAGGTGACGCCGATGCCGTGCTGTCGCTCGGCCTGCAGCCGGTGGCAATCGCCGGCGCGGGCGCGACACTGCCCTCGTGGCTGCAGTCCAAGATCACCGGAAGCCCGTCGGTCAAGGACACTGTCGGTTTCATCGATACCAGTGCCATCCAGTCGGCGAAACCCGACGTCATCATCGCCACCGGCGACATCGACGACGCGACGTACCAACGGCTTACGGCGATAGCCCCGACCGTGACTCAGCCGAAAGACACCAGGCAAGCATGGAACTGGCAGACCCAGCTGAAATGGATCGGCAAGATCGTCGGCCGTGACGATAAGGCCAGTGAGTTGATCAATCAGGTGGCCTCGCAACAGACCGACCTGAAGAATCAGAATCCGAAAGCTGCTGGGAAAAGTGTCCAACTGATCCGGGTGTCCGACGACGGCGTCACCCAGACGTTGACACCATCCAACGCGGCGGACTATCTCAGTTCCCTCGGCCTGAATTACGACCCCAGCCTGCGACGTCAACCCAGTGACCAGGCATCAACACGTTCGATGCCGGACCTGGCGAATCTGTACGTCGTCCACAGCGACGTATTGGTTGTCGTGCGGACCGACAAGGCCGCCGGCAACGGCGGTGCATCAGGGCTCCCGTACCAGTTGGCCGCCTTCCGTGGGTCAATGATCATCGTGGACGACCCGAATACCGTAGCGGCATTGGCCGATCCAGGCGGTTACCTGGCTTCGGAGTACCTCAATGACAACTTCGTTCCGTTGATGAGCGTTATCCGCTGATTCACAGGCCGGCGGCGATCTTCGCCACCAGTTCGCGGCCCTTGTTCGCCACATTCGGGGCACACACCCGCACGTCAATCGCTACGTTCCTACGCGCACCTAGGGCATGCTGACACGTAACTTGGGTGCCGTCTCCCGCTGTCACCGACATCGAAACGGCAGCAACAGAATTGACTTGATCAACCGCGTCCACCGTGTATGTCAAGGAAGTCTGACCGTCTGTAATCGTCGCCTGCTGGTTCTGGCATCGCCGCCACTTCTGAGTAACGATCTCCCGGAAGGCCGACGCGTCCGCATCTGCGGGAAACGATGCAATCATCTGCACCACCTGAGCATGTTGATCCCCGTGGAGAATCTGCGCCGCGAAACCCGTTCTACCAATGAGCGAAATCGTGTTGAGACCCGCCTGGATAGCTTCGAGGCAGCGAATCGGCTCGACCGACAGCTTTGTATCGGGCTTCCTGACAATCCCCTCCGGCGTCACGGTGATGCCCAGCAGGTCGCTGATCACAGACGGGGAACCCAGCAACGGCGGCAGGCCGGCATTGTCAACGGGACGAGGGGCAACTGACGTCGACGGCGTCTGAGTGATGCCACCGGCTGGAGCGGTCGCGGTGCCCGAGACCCTTCGGTCCGTAGCGGAACACCCCGCCACCAGTAGGGCCACGACGCCAACAACGAATGGTGCTCGCCAGCCAGCATTCGGGTTCATCAGTTCCTTCTGTCAGTTGATCTTGTCGGTGATCTGTTTGGCCAGGTCGGCCGCCTGAATGCCGCCGCCCGGGCTGCACGCCACGACGTCCACCACAACATCGTTCTTGCTGGTCAAAACGTGCTGGCAGCTGCGCCCCGGCTCGGTGAACACCGCTGTGACCGTGCCCTTGTCGGCCGTTACCGCGCCAACGGCCAACTGCCGTGGCGGCTGTCCGTCGGCCGTGAACGTCACAGCAGTATTGGCACAGCCTGACCACGACGCTGCCGCCGGAATCTGTGCGGCCGCTTGCGGTCCCGGGTATCCAACGGCATAGGCCACCACCCAGACGTTCGGATCCGCCGGGTTATGCAACTCCATACCTGACATTCCGGTGAATCCTGGCGCGAATGTCGTGGCGCTTCCGGCGTCCGCAACACTCGCACATGGCGGGGGAGCGGCCGTCCCACCGCGCGGGGTCTCCGCGGTGACGATCGTCGCGGTCGCCATCGGCGGCGACTGCATCACCGCGCTGACGGCCTGCCCGTCGGGCAGCAAGTTCGCCAGGTCAGTACGGTGCCCTGGCGGAGCCGCGGGCTTGGGCGGCGACGCCGGTCCAGCCGTCTGGGTTGGCCGGTTTCCGGAGTCCCGCGTCAGGTACGTCATTCCGGCCACGAAGCCTGCCGCCAAAACCAGCGCCACCACGATCACGATCACCTTGGACGAACCGGTGCTCGGACCACCGTCGCCAGGCAACCGCAGCCGCCGGTACACCACGACGGCCGCCACTGCACCCAGCAGCAACAGCACACCGATATCCAGTGCCCACCAACGCAGCTCGTGGTGCCACAACTGATCGTCGACGGACATGAGCGGGGCGATCTTCAGCAAGTCAACAACGCTGGCCGAGGCCGCAAACCCCCATCGCCCAGGCAGGAACCAAGACGCCTGGTCCAGGCCGACGCGCCCGGTGACGGGAATCATCCCGCCCGAGAACACGATCGACAGCATGATGACGACCACGAGCATGGGCAAAATCTGCTCACTGGACCGCGCCACCGAGGACAACAGCAGGCCCAGGATCGCCGAAACAATCGCTGCCACAGTCAGACTCACGTACAGGTCGAGCACCGGACTGCCCAACGCCAACGCACCTTGCGTTGGTCCACCCTTGCCGATCACCACGATTGCGGTCACGATCGCCGTCTGGATGGCGGTAAAAGCGCTGTACACAACAATTTTCGCGGACAAGTACGCCGCCGCGGACAATCCGACCGCCTGTTCCCGACGGAAGATGGTGCGCTCGCCAACCAGATCGCGAATCGTCAATGCAGTACCCATGAATACCGCGGCAATGTTCGCGACGATGAGCAACTGGTTTGGTTCATTGGGGGAGTGGCCCACCGTGGCGACTCCAAAACCACTGTCGCCCGGCACAATCAGCGACATCGCGCCGAGGATGAACGGCAGCAACAACAAGAAGCTCGTATAGATCCGGTCCGCGAAGATCAGCCGCAATTGCCTGCGCGCGACGGTGAGCATCTGCCGGCCGGTACTGGTCCGGGCCGGCGCACCCAGCGGACCCGCCGGTTCCGGCGCCGCGGGCGGTTGCGTAGCCGCGGGATTGTTCTGCAGGAACACCGCGTGTGCCGCGTCCGGGTTGGCGGATACCCAAGCAAAGATGTCAGCCCAGTCCTGGGTCCCCATCACCGACCCGACGGCCTGCGGTGCGCCCGCGTAGACCGTCTTGCCTCCGGGAGCGAGCAGCAGCACCTGGTCACACATGTTGAGGTAGGTCAGCGAGTGCGTCACCACCAGCACTGTGCGTCCGGCGTCCGCCAGTCTGCGCAACATCTGCATGACCTGCCGGTCCAGCGCCGGGTCCAATCCGGAGGTCGGCTCATCGAGGATCAAAAGCGATGGGCCAGTAAGCAATTCGAGTGCCACCGATGCCCGCTTGCGCTGCCCACCCGAGAGCTTGTCCACCCTCTTGTCGCGGTGCTGGGTGAGTTCCAGTTCGCCGAGCACCCGCTCGACCACCGCGTCGCGATCGTCCTTGGTGGTGTCCGGAGGCAGTCGGAGTTCGGCGGCATAGTTCAACGCCTGACTGACCGTCAGCTGCCGGTGTACGACGTCGTCCTGCGGCACCATGCCGATCCGAGATCGGAGCGACGCGTAGTGGGCGTGCACGTCGTGTCCGTCGAAAGTCACCTGTCCCGACGTGGGCTTCGTGACACCGCCGAGCAGCCTGATCAAGGTCGACTTGCCTGCACCCGAGGGCCCGATCACCGCAGTGAGCGTGCCGGGCCGGGCATCGAATGAGACGTTGGTCAGCAGCTGGTGGTCGTCGATCGTGAGGCCGACCTGCCGTACTTCGATGCCACCCGTCGCGACGGCCTGCCGCGGCTGGACCGACGTGCCACCGGTGAAGACCAGGTCGGTGTTGCCGATCGTGATGACGTCGCCGGAGCGCAGGGTGACTGCCTGGACACGGTGCCCGTTGACGAAAGTTCCGTTACCGGAACCGTTGTCGTACAACTGCGTTCCGGTCGGAGCGGCCAGCAGATAGGCATGCACCCGCGAGGCGAGCGAATCGTCGACCTTGATCGCAGCCGTCGAGTGCCGCCCGATGGTGACTGCGCCCTCCGGCGGACCCGACGGTCGTTGCGGCGCCGGCGGACGTTGCGGCACCCACGCCTGCGGTGGTTGCGGAGCCGGTGGCTTGGGGAGCGGCCGCGACGGCTGTTGCGTCGCGGCCGGTGCCGGCGAAGGCCTCTGCCGGGCCACCGGTATCACCTGCGTGGCAGTGCGGAAACGGAGCTGCGGACCATCCAGGGCGCCGATCGCCAGCACCAGGTCGTCACTGATGACGGCCGACGGCACCCGCGTCCGGTTGGCAAATATGCCGTTGCGGGATTTGTCGATTGCCACCCACTGACCGACCCCGGGGTCGACCCGAATGATCAGGTGCAGACGGGACACCACGTGCTTGGCACCTGGACCCTCATCCGGGATTCTGACGTCGGACGCCTCACCACGGCCGACAGTGACCTCCTTTCCTGGCGGAAAGGTGAACATGGCGCCGCCGAGCGTCACGATCAACGGCGGGATGGCCATCCGTGTCACGGATGCACTCTCCTCACTGGTAGCGCTGGTAGCAGCCTTCATCATCGGTGGCCAAACCCGCACGGAATGCGGCGATCCGGGTGAAGGCGGCTGGTACGCCCTCACCGTCGACTGCTGTCGCCGCATAGCCGTTGATCAGCAGTCCTGCCACCGCCTTATCCAGATCACCAGCCGTCAACTGCAGGCTCTTACCGCTGGGCAGGTCCTTCGGCTTGGCCATCTTGCGCTGGGCCTGGGCAGTGAGGCAGGCCGTGCGCAGCGCCGCCGTCGGGGTGTCCAGCTTCGCGCCGCGCTGGTTCTCCAGCGCCAACATGTAGCGCGACACCACGATCGAGAATGCCGTGTTGTCCCCCTGGATCAGGGATTTGTCAGCCATGTCAGCCGGGGCGCCGAGCTGTTGCAGCGCGGGAAGGTTCACCGCGATCGTGTTGGTCGACGGGCAGTACGAGGCAGGTGAGTCCCCCTGGGCAACATCACATTTCGCCGGACCGTAGGTCAGCTTCGGAGGCTGCTTCGGCGAGTACAACGCGTTGAGCAATTCGACCACGGTGCCGACCGTGTCCTTGTCAACGGGCAGGTCGGAGGATCTGTGCTTGTTGTCCGTCGGTTGCTCTTGGAGTTCCATCGGTAGCCCCTTGCGGCGCTGCTTGACGTCCGCCAGATCAATGGCTGCACAAGACTTAGGCCCGGAGGTAAAGCCCTGTTGGAACGCGCTCACCCGGTCCAGCGCGGTGCCGTGACCGTCAGTGAGCATGTCGTCGTCATGCGGGCCGAGAGTTGGGTCGCGGATGGTGATCAGTCCGGCCAACACGTGATTGAGACCGTCGCCGGTGCTCATCATGAATCGCTTGGAATCACCGGCCCCGACGTAGTGCAGGTACGCGCCAGCGAAGCAGTCGGCCTGCTGCTCGCGCACGATCACCGGCGTACTGCGAGTCACCGCCTTCGCCATGTACTGAATGGCGTGGCCGTACTCGTGCGCGATCACCCCGGCCACCGAAATGTCGCCGAAGTACTTCCGCCCGGTCGGCACCATCACCCCACGGTCCCAGGCCATCAACTTCTCACTGGGGCAGTAGAACGCATTCACCAGGCCGGCGGTGTCGTCGTCGCACACCACGGGGCTGTTCCGATCACGGGCGTCATACGAGACGAATTTCTCGATGGGCGTGAACGAACCCTTCAACCCCGACGCGGTGTAGTCCTGCTGCCAGTATTCGGCGATGTCGTTGATGGCCTGCAGCGCCAGTCGGTCGACGTCACTGTTGTTGGTGTTCTTCACCTTGCCCACCGCCGCCGGGGCGTCAGGCCGGAGCCCGCTGGGACCGTCCTTGGCAGGCAGATCAGCCACGTGGAACGGGTCATTGACCGGCGACACCGCGGTGCCTGTCACGGTCGGTGCGCAGCCCGTCATCAGCGCCACAGCGCACAGAACCACGGAACGCTTCAGCACCGTCCCCCGCAACCCGAAGTCATGTTTCATAGAGCCCCCCTGACGTTGCCTCAAGACTAGGACCTGCCGGCAGCTTCATAACAGCGAACGGTGCACCCCAAGGCCAGGGTGCACCGTTCATCGATCGAGCTATCAGAACTGGCCGGTGGCGATCTTCTGGATGCCCTTGTGGACCTGAATCCCGATGTAGCCCAAGACAACTGCGACGATGCCGTTGATCACCACAGCGAACACGAGCATCGCGGTGAGGCTACCGCTGACATAGGGACTACTGCTCACTCCGGCAAGACCGATGACGCCGAACAACAGGCCCAACAGGCTGGCCACTGCCCCGACACCGCAAATTCCGTATGCCACGAACTGCGCAGCCAGCTTGGTGCCGAGCGCGAGGAAGCAGTACGCGATGCCCAGCCAGACCGCAAACGAGAGGAGCGAACCGATGGCACCGAACAGGCTGAAGAGCAATCCCAGCAGGACCGCGCCTGCGTAGCCGAGGTAGACAAACTGGCTGGAGCCCTGCGGATTGGTCCGCATGCCCTGGAACCACGGCTGCTGAATCAGCTCGCCGCGAACGCCGCGCGTCATCAACCGGAAAATGAACGAATCACCCTTGTTCAGCAGCGATTTGGCCATGTCGACCGGCGTCTGCTGCGGCCCCGGCTGACCGGCATACTGCGGACCACCCGGGCCGGGATAGCCGCCGGGCTGCGGTGCGCCAAACCCCGGAGGCACCTGCGCTCCGCCCGTACCGAATCCCGGCGGAGGCGGCGGCGTACCGAACCCCGGCTGCGGCGGCACAGGCGCGCCAAAGCCTGGTGCGCCGAATCCGGGCGCCTGTGGCGTCGGCGCACCGACCGGGCCGCCCCATGGCTGCGCGGGCTGCGGCGGCACCGGTGCGCCCGGCTGACCGAACTGCTGCTGCGGAGCCTGCGGCTGGTAGCCGGGCTGAGGCGGCTGCCACGACGGCATTGCCGGCGGCGCATCCTGACCGTAAGGATTGGGTGCGGCAGGGGCCTGCGGCGGCTGCCACGACGGTACGGCTGCCGACGGCGGCACAGCCTGCGTCGGATCGCCTACCGCCGGAGTCGGAGTCACAACCTGGGTCTGGTCTGCTGCTGGAGTCGGCACCTGGAACGCGGACCGGTCGACGAACTGGGTCTTCTCCTCGAGATCACCAGCCACCGGTGGCTGCGGCTCACTCACCGAACCGGCGTCGTTACTTTCGGACATATCGTGGTCTCCCTAAAAATTGACTACTCGAACACGGTACGGGCGCGGGCACCTCGGATGCGCAGTGGTGCGGCATGGCTGCGCCACCGCGCGGACCCGTCAGAAGCGGATGTTCCGAATGTTGTCGTAGACACCAGCAATCCACAGCAGCAGTGGGATCACCGCAGCTATCGCCGCACCATCGGTGAGCTCCAGGATGCGCTTGGTCACCGGGGATACCCGGCCAACACCGTCCGTGGCACCGACCATGATCAATGCGACCAATGCGAGCGCCACATACAGCACGATCGCCAGCCAAGCACCGTGCGGATTCCACAGGGCCAGCTTGAGCATCACGCCCGTCGGAATGGCCACGGTTGCGGCCAATAGTGCCCAACCGCACCACCTTTCGGCGTACAACCGCGAGCGAAAGCCACAGATGACGGTGACAAGTCCCGCAACAATCATCGAGTGCACGAAGAAGTGCCCCTGCACGACGACCGCGATGGCACCGTAGGTCAGCACCGTCACCCCGGCTCCGAGGAACCCGATCAGCAGCTGCCGGGCCAACGTGCTGCGCTCTGTCAGCCGCGCTGCCGAATCCGGTACCGAATCGATGATCGCGCGCCAGGTAGCCGACTCTTCATCGGTGATATTGCCGTGCGCAGCAACGGGATCCAACAGTTCTTCGTTGGCGATCACTTCACCCGGCGCCGGAATGGGCGGCAGCGCGATCCGCGCCACCGCCACGGTGAGCTTGGCGGCGTTGGTGACCACGACGAGGCCGACGGCAATAGCGCCCGCAGGCACCCACGACGCCCCGCCGTAGCCGTAGGCGATCGCGGCGCCCGTCACCGCGGCAGCGAGAACCGCAAAGTACGCCGCCGCGGCAGCACGTTGTCGTGGGCCACCGCGGGTCGCGAGCACGACGATCAGCATGACCGCGGCCGCGCCTGCTAGTTGCGGCGCGCCCAGGCCGTTGACGCCTCGGGGCAGTGGCACGCCCAGCGCCGCCGTACCGCCGAGCAGCGGCAAGGAGGCCACCAGAAGACTCTCGGACAGGTCGACGTTGTCGTATCGCGCCTTCGCGACGAAGCTGCCGGCCAACACCAACAGACCCAGCAGGCCCAGCCCGGCCGGCCACCACCAGTCGTGCCCCGACTGCGACCATGCCCACAACGACGCGCCGGCAGTCGCGATGGTCCCCACCGGGATAGCCAGTCCGACAAGTCGTTTGAGCGCGTGACCGTCGAACTCAGGCGATTCCTCCAGGACCGCCATGGCGTCGATGACATCCTCGACCAGCGGTCGGTATCGCTCGGTCCGACTCACCGACACCAGAGTCAGCAGGGCACCGTCGACCACACCGGCATCGTCGAGCGACTCGGTGGACTTCAACGGCGGCGAGCCTGGACGTGCAAAAGCCCAGACGCCCTGCGCCTTGAAATCGAACCCGGCCAGTACGTCAGCCGGGGTGTCCTCAAGCAGATCGGCCAGGACGTTGACCGTCTCGTCGATGTACGTCTCGATTGCGGTCGACGCCGGGAGGACCAGGTCGGTCATGCGGCGTCCGGTCAGGATGGTGACCCGGGTGGTGGACTGGCGAGTCGGGTTGTCTCCTGCTGCTTCTGCCACAGCAGTTGCGGGGCCGGCCGATGCGGTCACCGGCGCTCGAGCCGATCGAAGTCGTCGGACAGCGCCGCGGCGAGCTCGGTGATTCGGCGCCGGTACGTCTTGCCCAACAGATCGAACTGGATATCCGCACCGGTAGCAATGTGCTTGTCCCACGGCAGCACGACGACACGGCCCGCCGGCACGTGCCGCTCGAACTGCTGCACCAGATCATCGACGTCGATGTTGGTCTTGCCCGGCGTCACGTGGTTGATGACCACACACGCCCGGCCGAGCAGATCCTGATATCCGTTCTGCCGCAACCAGTCCATGGTCACAGCGGCCTGACGGGCACCGTCGATCGAGGCGCTGGCCACGATCACCAAACCGGAAACCGTCGACAGCACTGCGCGGGAGGCTTGGTGGAACAAGCCGGCGCCACAGTCGGCGAGCACCAGGTTGTAATACTGCGAGACGATCTTGACCGCGGCGGCCCAGTCATCTTCGTTGAAGTCACGGCGCGCGACGCTGTATTCGGCCGACGACAACACCTCGAGGTTGGAGGCGTTCATGCTGGTGTACGCGCGGATGTCGTTGTAGCGCGCAAGTTCCTTGTCGGACAACAGATCCGAGATGGTAGCCGCGGACTGCCGGCCCGCCCGATCGGCCAGGTTGCCACCGTCCGGATCGGCGTCGACAGCCAGGATCCGGTCGCCGCGCACCTTCGACATGACGGAGCCGAGGGTGACGGTCACGGCCGTCTTGCCGACGCCGCCCTTCAGTCCCAGCACGCCGATCTGGTACGAGTCGCGAGCGTTGCGCCGAACCCGGGTGTACAGGTCCAGCTCGTACAACTCGTCGGGTGACAGCCCCAGGTTGATGCGCGTCAGTAGGTAGAGCATGTGCCGCCAGCCGCGTTGCGACGGCATCTTCACCCCAGCCCGCACACCGACGTGGGACAGCGCGTCGATGGCGCGGTGATCACCGATGGTGGCGGCCGACGTCTGGCCGGGCATCTGCTGCTCGGTCCACTGCATGTCGGCCTGCGGATCCGCGGCGTAGTGCTGTGGCGGCGGCTGCATGTGGCGCGGCGGCGGCATCATCGGGGCGTGTTGCGGCTGCTCATACTGGGCGCCGACCATCGGCGCGCCCTGCGGCGAGCGCATCAGGCCGTTCTGCATGAATTGCGGTGGCGCAGGCGGCATTTGAGTGGTCACCTCGGACGGCCGCGGTGGCGGGACGGCACCGGGCGGCTGCTGCGGTTGTCCGGCAACGGGCGGGCCCGACGGCGTTTCGACCCCTGCAGCCGGGGCCGCGGCCGCGGAGGCCGACATCTGCGCGGCGGCAGCAAGAGTCGCGCGGTCTACGGTGCGCGTCGCTTCCTCGTTGTCGGCCTGACCCGAGCTCGAGTTATTGAAGAGCCGGTCATAGTCGGCGGACATGAGTACCTCTCGATTGTGTGTGGGTTACACCTGAGCGCACATGAGGTGGGCAGCGTCGACCCTACGCCGACCTGCCCACCTCCTGTGCTGCGTCGGCTTTAGCCGAAAGAGCCCGTGATGCCACTCTCGATACCGGCCATATCGTCGTTGGACGAACCGATTGCATGCGCCAGGCTGAGCAATGCGTTGTTCAGCTCCAGTGCCGTGTTGTCCCACCGCTGCTGCACCGCCTGGTACGCCTCCGAACCAGAGCCGCCCCACACTGATGCCAGTTTCGCCAGCGAAGCCTTGCCCTCGTCGAGCAAGCCGTCGATGGCGGCCTTCTGCCCCGCCAGGCCATCCACATGCCCGTGGTTTTCTCCGAAATTCCAAACCTGTCCGCCCTGGGTATCCATTTCTTTCTCCGTTTCTATGCCTGAGTTGAGTTAGGTCTATGCCTGAGTTGAGTTTGGTTGGGTTGGACCGTGTCAGATATGCATCTGGTTTGCGAGGTTCGACGCGGCGTCACCGTCGGCCGAGGTGTACTGCGTACCGGCGGTCTGGATGTTGTTAGAGATGTCGCTCAGCTCCTTCAACTGCTGGGCCATGGCTTCGTTGAATCGAACCAGAGCCAACTGTGCGGCGGAGCCGGCGTCACCCTTCAGAGATGCTTGGAGTTGGGCCGCAATCCCATCCACTGCAACTTGGTGACCGTGGAGCTCACCGGCGATGCGGTCGAAGTGTCCGGCCTCCGAGGCGAGGACCGCGGCATCTGTATGCATGCTTGTCATGTTGGATCACCTTTTCTTTTCCTGTGTCCTCACCACGGGAATGGCGAGTCCTTGCCGACCCCCCGGGGCCGGAAAGTCTTTGTGCGATGAGACAATTCACCAGTCGTCGTCATCGTCGTCGAGGTCCTGTATCAGAACCCCGGGGGCTTTGAGGGCCTCCCTCGTCCCTCCGCCCTTTTCTCCTTTGGTACCAGGGCCCATTCCGGCTCCGGCGCCGCCGGCACTGCTCACCGGCGCCTTGCCAGTGCCCGACGCGCCCGCTGCTGCGCCCGCCTCCAACGAAGCGGTCGAGGCACCTTCGAGGCTGCCGACCAGCGAGGCCATCAGCGGCGTCCGCGGTGCCGAACCGCCCATCCCCGGCAACGACGCCGCTCGGACCAAGCCCGCACCCGATGTCGCCCCCGAGCCACCGGCCAGCGGATGGTTGGAGAACGGGCTCGCGCCCATGAGGCCGATCTGCGGCCCATTGTTTTGACCGAAACTGCTGCCGAGTTGAGTAAACATCTGCGTGAACTGCTGCACCGGCTGACTCAGCTGTTGCACTGGCTGAGTGATCAACTGGCCGAGCTGCTGCGGCAACTGGGCCACTTGCGAGCCGACTTGCGAGGCCACCTGCATCATCATCTGAGTGCCCTGCTGCGCCTGGTTCTGCTGACCGGTGGCCTGTTGCACCGCACCCTCGGACCGTTGCGCCTGTTCTTCAGCCCTTCCAGCTGCAAAACTAAGCTGCGACGCACCGCCGCCCATCATCAGCGCAGCATCTTCTAGCGCGGACTGGCCAGTGACCTGCGTCATGATCAAATTGCGCACCACCGCTTCAGGCGCTCGAGCAGCGGTCTGCGCCAGCGCCGCGGCTGCGGCGCTCGCTGCCACACCCGGCATGACGATCGGCTGTGCCGGCAGGATCGGCTCGAACAGCGTATTCATGCTGGTCTCCGCCTGATACGTCTCCATGACGGAGCCCGCCAGTGCCCACATCCGTAAGTAATCTGCCTCATTGAAGCCGATAGGGACGGTGTTGATACCGAGGAAGTTGGTCCCTTCCAGTACTGCATGCGTGACGTGGTTGTCTTCGATCTCCGGTATCTGCGGAGTAGTGGTGAGGGCCAGCGTGTATGAATCTGCCTGCGCGAGCGCCTGCATGGCACGCTTCTGGGCCTGTACCGCGGTGGTGTGCAACCAGGTGACCATCGGCATTGTCGCCGACACCGCCCGCTCACTCGCCATCCCGGACCAGTTCTCGCTCAATGCGGACAGGCTGGCGGAAAGTTCCGCCGCCTGTGCCTCCAGTGCGATCGCCAGGGCTTCCCATCCGGCCGCTGCCTGGATCATCGGAGAAGCACCTGCGCCGGCCATCAACCGCCCGGTGTTCAGTTCTGGCGGGAATGCTCCGTAGAACATCGCCGGCATGGCGGGTGGGGCAACCATAGTTCGCTGTCCTCGGACTCAGACGATTCGGTTTTGCAGCTGCTAGATCAAGGTCGCGGCGTTGGCCGTGTCGGTGGCCTCGTAGATCGCCGCAGCTTCCACATACGCAGCACCCCCGCGGGCCAATTCTTCCTGGGCAAAGGAATGAAGCGCCATGGTCTCCACGCTTTCTACAGCGAACGCCATGGCTGCCTGCATCGACACCTCGTCGACGCCGGCCGGAACCAGCGCCGCGGCTTCCGACAGCGTTGCGGTGCCCGTCGCCAGGCCCCGGGCGCCATTGGCCACCACCTGAGTGCCGACACCCACTGCACCGGGATTGTGTTCCAAAGGCTGCATTTCTTTTCTCCTTACCAATTCAAAGATTGCGGTATGGAATTGTGCGAACGGCACAAATAAGAATTGAAGATCCCCCACGGAACCCCCGTTCCCCTGTGCCGATCAGCGGGCGTTTAGCCGTTGCTGAACGTCTGAAACAGATACTACCGACGGTTTTGGGGGGTCGCCTACACTTATTCTGCGGGGGGATCAACATAGGCCGCCTGGATGACCTCCTTCCCGTCCGGCGAGACCAGAAGTGCCTGGCCAGGAGGCCTGCGGCGGAGTTTGAACTCGCTCGACGGGAACTCCGCTTTCTCACCCGAGAGGAACATCGTCGGCGATCCGGCGCCATAAGCAGTACCGACGAACTTGTCCATCGTGGAGCGATGCGCCTGACTCATCTGACACGTCACGATGATGTGCAGACCGATATCCGCAGCCGCCGGCAATAGCGGAGCAAGCGGCGTCATCGGCGACCCCATACCGCTGGCGGCGACGATCATGTGCCAGTCGTCGACCAGCAGCACCACGTCCGGACCACTCCACCACGACCGCGAGCGCAGCTGCGACGTGGTCAGGTCTGGCGGCGGCAACCTCTTCTTCAGGTTGACCGCCAGCGCCTTGATGGACTCCTCCAAAGCGGCGATGTTCCGGTTGATGGCACCCGCCGCGAGCAGATGCGTCTCGGGCACCGCGTCGAGCAGACCTGAGCGGAAGTCCGCCAACATGAACCGCACCTGATCTGGGCTGTTGCGCTTGCAGATAGCCTCCGCCACCGCGTGCGCAATGGTGGTCTTGCCGGACTTCGGCGCACCGAAGATGAGCTGATGGGGCGTGTCGTACATGTGGTTGTAGGCCACCGAGAGGTCGGACTCGCGTACGCCGACCGGCACCGTCCAGCGGGTCCGGTAGTCGTTCTCCGGTGCGGGAGGGTTGGGGTCGAGTTCGTGCAGGTAGATCCGCTCAGGCAGCACGCGGACGCGAGGTGCCATGTCGGTGTGCAGCGACGCGATGTGGTCGACGGCCGCGGTGATGGCCGGCACGATGTCATCCGTGCTGTGCACCCCGTCCATCCGGGGCACGCCGATCATCAGGTGGTGCTTCTCCATCGACACCGCCCGCCCGGGGCGGTTGCTCGGAATCTCCCGCGTGATGCGGTCGATCTGCGTCTCGTTGACGTCACCAAGGCGGAACTCGACCTTGGTACCCAGGTAATCACGGACACGGGATTTAAGTTCCGTCCAGCGCGGCGTCGAAATGATGACGTGGACACCGAACGCCAACCCCTGGCCGGCGAGGTCCTGCACCACCGGCTCGAGATCCGGAAACTCACCGACGAAAGCAGGCCAACCGTCGATGACCAGGTAGACGTCACCGAACGGGTCCTGTGATGCCGCGTGATTCGGGTCTTCCCGCAACTGCCGGTAACTGGCGATGGAGCCGATACGGTGTTCTTTGAACGTCTGTTCACGTTGCCGCAGAACAGCTTTCATCTCGGCCACCACGCGCATCACACGGTCGGGTTCGGATCGGGTAGCGACGCCGCCGACGTGCGGCAGGTCCTCGAGGTAGATGAGGCCACCGCCACCGAGATCGACGCAGTAGAACTGCACCTGCCGAGGCGAGTGCGTCGCAGCAGCAGACAGCACCAGAGTCTGCAGGAACGTCGACTTCCCCGTCTGCGGCGCACCACCGACCGCGACGTTGCCACCGGCTGCGGACGTGTCGATACCCCACACTTCCTGCTTGTGGCGGCGCGGCTCATCCATGATGCCGAGGCCAAAACGTAACGGCGCCCGCTGATCTCGTTCCACCAACTCATTGACGGGAACCGGATCCAGCAGCGGCGGCAGCCACATCTTGTACGCCCGGCTCTCGCCGGTCGTCAGCTGATTCAGCACCACTTCACGCAGCGCACGGTGCTCAGTGTTCGTCATCGCGAAGCCCCCGCATCCATCGGCGCCGCGGTGAACGGACGGATACGGAAGGTGTTCTGCGCCACCACCCTTGGTGCATCGTCGCCGTCCTCGTCCACAACTTGCGGCACATAGGTGCCGCCGGTGTAGATGCTCTTGAACTTCACCGGGTCCTCCATACCGACACGCAGGAAACCGACGCCGCTCTCCTTATTGGTGATGTACTGCGCCTCCGGCGTACCGATCACCGCCTTGGATTCAGCGGAACTGGTGGTACGCAAAGCAATCCGGTACGTCAGGTTTGGCTCCAGCTTGTCGATGCGGGCACCGCCGGTGTTCAGCGACTGCGTCGCCAGCAGCAGGTGCACACGCAACGACCGGCCCACGCGACAGATTCGGTCGAACAGCGCGATGAAGTCCGGGTGGTTCTGCAGCAGCTCGGCGAACTCGTCGACGACCACGAAAAGCGTTGGCAACGGCGGCAAGTCAGCTCCGCGTTCGCGGTACTTCTCGTATTCGGCGACGCCCGATAACGCACCGGCCGCACCGACCTGCATACCGGCCTGACGAAGAATGTTCTGCCGACGGTCCAGCTCACCGGTGAGCACTTCGCCCATACGACCGACGAGTTCGGCCTCCTCTTCCATGTTGGTGACGACGGCCGCGGTGTGCGGCAGCTTCTCCATGCCGAGGAAGGTCGAGCCGCCCTTGAAGTCGGTCAGCAGCAGGTTGATCTGGTCCGGATGATGCGTCGCGACCAACGAAAGGATCAGGGTACGAAGGAATTCCGATTTACCGGAACCCGTCGTACCGATCAGCATGCCGTGCGGGCCGGCGCCGAATTCGGCGCCTTCCTTGATGTCGAGATGCATGATCTCGCCGTTCTTGAGCTGGTGGCCGAACGGGATCCGCAATCGCTCCTGATCCAGGTCCGAATACATCCGCCAGCGTCGCGGC
Source organism: Mycolicibacterium sp. CBMA 234 (assembly GCF_009729415.1). Classification (GTDB taxonomy): domain Bacteria; phylum Actinomycetota; class Actinomycetes; order Mycobacteriales; family Mycobacteriaceae; genus Mycobacterium. Next base: position 36,904 of record NZ_MPKW01000027.1, on the reverse strand, counting down.
GTGATCTCTTCGACCGACCGGGCACCCACCAGGTGATGCCACTCGCTCGACACCTTCTTCTGGACGCGCGTGCCCTTGTCGATGATGGTCCCGGTGATGGACCAGCCCGCCAGCTTGCGGGCCAGCCGGCCCGCCGACCCCGCAGTGATCGTGTCGGTCGCGGTTGTCACCTCACGCCACGACTGGACCGGCGTCCGATCCTCGCTGGAGCCATCGGAGTTGACCTTGATGCGGTAGCCCGACCGGTGGTTGCCCTTGGTGATGACCGTGACGCCCGCGCGGCCGTCGACCGGGAAGCCCGCCTTGCCGCCGCTCAGATCGACAACCAGCGCATACGGACCGCCCGGAGCCGCGTCCGCGTTGTGTGGACCGCGGGCGGTCAGGTCGGCCAGCCCGTCCGGCTTCGTGAACACCATGCGCTTGGGCCCGGCGTCGTCGAACTCGGTCTGACTCTGCACGTGCGGCAGCCACTTGAGCCAGGCCCAATCAGGATCGTCGAGATCCTCCATCAGCACCCTGATCTGCAGCAGGTCTGGCGGATGGAACACCGCGAGGTGGCAGATCATGGAAGCGAGCAGACCCCGCGAGCCTTCCGGATCACCGCCGATGGCGATGGTCGGATAGCTCTTGAGCATCACCAGCTTCGGGCAGTCGTGCACCAGACCGTGGGTGCGCAGGAACTTGGTCACCCACATATGGCTGACCGGCTCCAGATGCGCCTGCGGGGCAGCCATTGGGCCCGCCAGATCCGACCCGATGTTCGGCTTGAGCAGCCGGTCCACTGCCGGTTGCGCACCGATGCCGAGCCTGGCACCCATGAAGAAATCGGCGTTGTTGCCACTGACGCTGCGCGACCACTGCCGCTGCGTACCAACGATCGACAACAGATCCTCGGGGTGCGGTGCGTGATAGGAGAAGAACGTCACCTGGGCGTCGGCCGAGGACGTCACGCGGGTCCGCAGGCCGGCCAGGTAGCGCAGGTACTCCTTGCGGTCCTCATTGATCTCCGGCACTTTCTTGCCGCCGCCGCCGCCGCTCGACATGTAACCAACGGTGCCCATGATCATCATCAGCGGCATCATGAGCATGTACGGCGACAGCTGACGGACGCCGGTGAAGACCATGATCGCGATCATTCCGAGCATGCCGCCACCCATGACGTACGGCATGGCCTTCTGCATGCCGGACGCGGGAATCTCGATCCCCAGGTCATCGGGCGGCGTCACGTTGATCTCGCCCGGCGTCAGGCGCGGCCCCCGCTTCATCGACGGGGTGAACTTCTTGGTCGTCATGACGCACCTCCCGGATGAGCAGGAGCCGGCACTCCATCACTGTTGCCGGCCACCTTCCGCGGTTTCGGATCGGATGGCAGCGTGTCGTGCTCGAGCAACGCCGCCTCCTTCGACAGCACCGGGCCTTCCATCAGCAGACCGACCACCTGCCACGGCGCCGTCGACGCGCCGCTGAGCCCGAGGGCCTTGGCGGTGTCGTCGTTGGCCACGCCGTACCGGATGCCCTGAGCGTCGACGTAGTACCGGGCCTCGCCGTAGCGCGGGTCGGGGGCTTGCAGCCGGATGTACTGGCCGCCGTCAATGTAGATGGTGGCGTCGCCGCTGATCTGCTTGATGCCGTTGCCCATCGACGTCACCGGGATCGGCAGGTGCCGGCCGACGATCACGGTGGTCTTGGCGCCCTGGTCTCCGGCTTCGCGCTGCCACGACCAGCACACCGTCGGATCGTCCTGCGGCAACAACATGGTCATCGGCTTATCCGGCAGCGGTGAGGTGTAGGTCTGCTCGGGAATCTTGGCCACGACGCTCGACTCCACCGACGGCGGCGAGATCAGCCCGTAGGAATTCGTGGCCCGGAGCGCGGCAGCAGTGGTGTCGTTGACCTTGGCGACGCCGTCGGGCAGCACCACGTACTGCTGCTTGCTGTTGTCGGTGACCGTCTGGAACACGGTGCCGTTCACCAGGTTCGGGGGCAGGCCGACGCCGTTGGGCGCGCCCGCCGCCGGAATCGGGGCCAGCATCCAGGGGCCGACGTTCGGCAGTGCGTTGAACAAGCCCTCCGAGATCGGTGCCGACTTGGACCCGACGGGAATTCCCACGGCGGAGGTGAGGGCGCGGTCGGCGAGATCGATCGAGTGGCGACCGTCCTTGGTGATCAGCCAGGTCCGGTCCTGGAACTTCACCAGCACGCCCTGGTCCGGACGGATGGGCGCGACGCCGGCGCCCAGGACCGCCGGCTCCACCAGCACCGACGTCTCGACGGTTGGGGTGACGCTCTCGGGCTTGGTGACGGTGTCACAGACCGACCAGGCGCCCGACGTGCCGTCGACCGCCGTCGCGTAGGGCGCACCGGGGATGCCGATGGGCTGGCCCTTGGGCATCCGCGCGAGTTCGGCCGGCTTGACCACCTGCGGCTCGCCGGTGTGGCCGAGGACCAGCCGGGCCGACGTCAGGTTGTAGACGGGGCGGATCTGCTGCGTCCCGGGCATGACGACGTACAGCTGGTTGGTGCTGCGATCGACCAGCAGCGTGTCCTCGCCCCGCTTGCCCTGGGGTTTGAAATAGGCCATCATCGCGGCGCCGAGGCAGACCAGCACCGCGACGACGATGCCCGCCGACACCGACCGGCTGTAGAACTGCAGCGGGTCGTCGAACATCCGGGTGTCGCGCCGCACGATGGCGTGCTCGACACGGCGAAGCAGGAAGCGCCAGCCGCTGACCTGAACCTTGGTGGTGAGCCGGAAATCTGCCATCGGTTATTCGCCGATGTTCAGACGTCGGTGCACTCCGCCGATCGCGGACGCCATGTCGTCACCGGTGATCTCGCTGAGCGCTTCAACGCCCAGGCTCTCGATGTCCATGGACCGGGCCAGGCGCATGTCGCGGGCCTGCTCACCGGCCTCCACCAACTGGCGCGCGTAGCGGCCGTTGCCGGCGATATCGATGGCCGGCTTGCCGTTGAGTTCATGCTGGCCCAGCGTGGTCGCTGCCTCGAGCACCTGCTTGGCCGCCTCGTCGTTGATGAGCGAATCATTGCTCTTGGCAATGACTTTCGCGATTTCGACGATCTCGTCGGGGGAGTAGGACTCGAACTCGATGCGGGTCGCGAACCGGGACCGCAGACCGTCGTTGGCTTCGAGCAGCCGATCGATGTCCGAGCTGTACCCGGCGATGATGACGACCAGGCGGTCCCGATCGTTCTCCATGCGGGCCAGCAGGGTGTCGATGGCCTCGGAGCCGAAGGCGTCGCCGCCCTGTAGCCCGTCCTGGATCAGCGTGTAAGCCTCATCGATGAACAGCACACCGCCCAGGGCCCGGTCGATGACCTTCGACGTCTTGACTGCCGTGTGCCCCAGGTACTCACCGACGAAGTCCTTACGGGACGTCTCGATCAGCTTGGGCTCGGAGATGACGCCGAGGCCGGCCAGAATGTTCGCGACCACGCGCGCGATCGTGGTCTTGCCCGTTCCCGGCGGCCCGGTGAAGATCATGTGCTTGGACTGCTGCCCGACCTTCATGCCGCGTGCGGCGCGGATCTTCGCCATTTGCGTTGCGGCACGGTAGGTCTCGATCTGTTCCTTGACCTTGGCCAGCCCGATCTGCCGGTCGAGTTCGGCCTGCGCTTCGGTGAGCATGCGGTCTCGCGCCGACGTGTCGGCCACCATGCTGTTCGGATCCCATTTGTCGGACCGGGCGGCAATCTTTTCCGGCGTGGTGGTCTCGAGCCGGTAGTTCGGATCGCGAAGGGCCGCAGCGACTTTCGGCTCCGGAAAGTTGGCCTGCAACCACTCCAGCAGACGGCGCGCACCTTCCTCGTTGCCCTGATCCCGGAATGTCATGGCCAAGTACCAGGCGATCGGCCGGCCACACGCCGTCCCCGCCGGTGATTCGTTGGCCTCGGTCAGCCGGTCCTTGGCCTCGGTAAACAGCCCGAGGTTGGCCGCCGCGACGCCGCGGGCCACGTTCGCCGCCCCGGACAGGAAGGCGTCCGGCCAGCTCTCCGATCCCCGCAGCACCTCCATGACGTCGGTCCACCGCTGGCCCCCGGTGTAGATGACGGCCTTGACCCAGGCCATCAGATGCTCGGACCCGGGGGCTGCTGCCGCGCCCTCGACGGCTTCGAGCGCGTCGGCGTAGTTGCCCTCGGCAGCCTCGTTGACCGCGAAGGCCAGGGTCAGCGCCAGAGGCGAGTTCACCGGATAGGTGATGTCGCCGAGCTCGCCGCCGATCCGCACCCGGGCATTGACCTGCGACAGCGAGACCTCGGCCTGACCGGCCAGCATGCCGAGGTTGCCGCGCGAGTACCAGGCCCGGAACAGCGTGGTCCGGTCGGAGTCGCCGCACCGGATCCGTCCGATCCAGGCATCACACGCCGTCTCGTCCACCGAGGTGATCTCGGCGAACAGCTGCATCGAACGCGCCGGCGCCGTGTCCAGCATGCCGACGGCGTTGTTGAACATGGCGGCGAGTTGGTCACTCATTTGTTTCCCCTGAATATCTGGTGGCAAAGATTTGTGCGCGGGTCGCGGCAGCGTCCTCGGGCGACGGCAGATCTAGATTGCGAGACAGGAAATCCCGCGCCTCGGCGCGGTCGTGGCCCAGCTCGCCAAGGCCGTCGTACATCACCTCGTATTGCGCTGACCTGCCATCTTGGCGGGCCAGTTCGGCAATGACGAGAACCTCTTGGGCCAGCTCGACTTCGGTCATCTTGGCAGCCGCCGGCGCCAATCGGACCTGGTGGATCCGGCCGTCCATGAGGGCGGTGACGACGACCGTCTGCGGCGGATTCGCGACGGTGTACCCGAGACCGATTGGTTCGACGTCCGCCGGCGCGCCGTCAGCCGCGGCTGCGGCATGGTCCGACGACACCTCGTCGTCGGCGTACAGGAAGTCGAGCGCACTGCCGAGATCGTCGCCCAGATGCTCGCCCGAAACCTCGTCATCGAACCCGTCACCTGGATGGAGGCCTGCCAACGTCAGTCCTGGTAGTCGTCGGCGGAAGCACCCGCGGAGGGCTTGTCGAACCACGAACGCGACGGCAGGAACTCCATGAGCCCGTCGAGCGCGCGCTCCAGGTTTTCGTCGGTCCCGGCCAGGAAGCTGCCGTAAAGCTCACCACTGACCTTGCGCGGGAGCGACACGATGCGGCCCAACCGAGAGTCGAGGACGCCTGCGGCCACGTCCGCCTGGCTGTAGGTGCCGCCCTCGTGCCGCTCGTTGGCGGTGAGTTCGACCCAGGAGTCGGGATTGCCGATGAGTTCGGAGTAGGTCCGCGCGGAATTGAGGCTGACGCCGAATTGAGTCAGCTGATCCGGCGTGCGGGCATCGGAGAGGCGGCTGGTCGACGCGGTCAGCGGTTCGACGTTGGCCGGGTTGGCCGTGCCGAGCACCGCGTTCACCATGCCGGCCAGACCCACCTGCGGGGCAACACGCTGAATCACCAGCATCTCGCCGTCACGAGCTGCGACGACGTGGCGCTCGCCTTTTCGGCAGACCACGAACCGCAGCATCTTGCCGCCGACGTCGCGGCGCCACCAACGCCCCTCGATGGTGCGATCGGCTCGACTCATGGTGTCGACCATGGCCGCCACTTCCGGATGCGGCGTGCCGTAGAGGTCGATGACGCCCTGCGCCGTCAGATCCCGACGGACCTGGTCCCAGACAACGTTCCGCACGTCCAACTGGGGAATGTTTGGCCGAATACCGAGACTGGTCGGGAACTCCATCAGACCGAGCTGGTCAGCGATCACCAGCATGCCGTCGATGGTGACTTCCACGGCGACGACGTCGTCGATGCCACCCGACGCGCTGCTGGCTGCGGTGTACGGGCCGGTCACGACCGCCGCCCAGACGGCGTCAACATCCCGGCATCGCACCTGGTACACCTGTCCACCCGCTGCATGTCAGCTCCATCCCCCTGTTCCCGCCGCCACGCGCCGGGCATCGCTGTGCTACCTAGACCATCTTGGTACTGCCACCACGCGGGCGGCAGGCCGATGGCCAAACTCCTCTGACGAGTTCCGGCATCTGGCCTGCTCGGAGCGGCCCCACACCACCCCACAGCGCCTCCCCACAACCCGAACTGAGCCTACCAGCGGCACCGACAACGGGTATGCACCAATTCGCCGGCGCCGCCGCCCCGACCACGCCGTCGCCAGCACATCGAAACATGTTGGCAGACAACATCTTCAATGCCATCCGGTGCAGCCGTCCGAACACGTCCGTGACCAGGGCGACGGCGCCATCCGGCCCGTCCTGGCTGCCGTCAGCGCCGACGTGGTCGATACTTGATGGCACCTGCGTCTTGGCATCTTCGTCGAGCGAACCGAGGAGAGAAAGCGCGTATTCGGTGACTGACCACTTCGATCCGCAGCACAACCCGTCCGAGAGCGCATTTGCCAGACATCCCGAGAACACGCCGCCGGCCTGGCCGCGAGCGAACCCGGCAGGAAACCCCACCACCGGTATGCAGCACACCGAGCCGTTGCAGCGCAGGACGGGGCATCCGCCGCAGCCCGGCCCGGTCCAGCCGGGTCGTCCCCCACACCAGCCTTGGCCACAGGGGCCGCAGGGACAGTTCGCGCCGCCGGGATCGTACGCCGACGCCATCCGCCGGGATGACCTGATCAAGCCACGCAAGCCCGAGCCGCGTCGCGGCTGGCGCAAGACCTTGTTCACGGCGACGTTCGGGCTGGTCAATCTCGGACCGTCACCCGACGAGATCTACGAGGCCCAGCAGATCAGCCGAATCCGGTCGGCCCTGTCGGGTCACTACAAGGTCGGCGTCATGGGCAAAGGCGGCGTCGGGAAGACGACGGTATCCGCCTCGATCGGATCGCTGTTTGCCGAGCTCCGCCAGGAGGACCGCGTGGTGGCCGTCGATGCCGACACCGCCTTCGGCAAACTCGGCAGCCGGGTCGATCCCAAGGCCCTGAGCTCGTACTGGGAATTGGCGTCCGACCAGCACCTCGAGAGTTTCGCCGACATCCGCAACCGGGTCGGCAGCAATGCCGCGGGCTTGTTCGTGCTGGCCGGTGAGGCCAGCCCGGCCCGGCGCCGGGTGCTGGATCCCGCGGTCTACCGGGAGGCCGCCGCCCGGCTGGATCGCCATTTCACCATCTCGATCATCGACTGCAGCTCCACCATGGACAGCCCCGTGACCCAGGAGGTGCTGCGGGATCTCGACGCGCTGGTCGTGGTGTCGTCGCCGTGGGTCGACGGTGCCGGCGCCGCCGGTCAGACGCTGGACTGGCTGGCCGCGCGCGGCCTCAACGGCCTACTGCAACGAACCATCGTGGTGCTCAACGATTCCGACGGCCACGCCGACAAGCGCACCCGCTCGGTGCTGGCCCAGCAGTTTGCCGGCCAAGGTCAAGCGGTCGTCGAAGTGCCGTTCGACGGACACCTGCGTCCGGGCGGCGTGATCGCGGGTACGCGGGAAATGGCGCCGACCACCCGGCGCAGGTTCATCGAGATCGCCGCTGCGCTGGCCGCCAACTTCCCGACCAGCGACGACAGGCACCGCGACCGGAACTGACTACACCAGCTGCAACAGCAGTGCTTCGACCAACTGTTTGTCCTGGTCAGACACCGATGCTTCGGCTTCAGCGCCGACCACGACAGCCTCGGGGACACCGGCCGCAAGGGCCGTTTCCGCAATGGTGAGGTTGGCGCCGCGCCGGGCGGCGTAAAGGCGCTGCCCCAGCGTCGCCGTCGAGGCTTTGGCTCCCAACAGGGTCAGCGCGTCGATCCGGGCGCGAACCAGCCCCAAGGCCTTGATCAGCGGCGGCGACACCGGACCGAGCCGAGCGGCACTGGCGGCCACGGCTTCGAGCTGCCGCAGGTCGGACAGGATCTGCGTGACCCACGGCGTGAATTCGGAATCCTCGACCGCCGGCAGCGCATCGGCGGTGGCACCCAAGGTGTTCACCGCGGCGACGACAGCTTGGGCGATCAGCGGGACTTCACCCGCACTAGTGAATGGCGGCGCAGGCGCGGCCTGGGGCTGACGCTGAGGCACCATCGGGCCCTGCATCGGGACCGGTTCACCGCTGCGAATCCGTGCGATGGTTCCCGGCGGCCACTGCAGCACTTCTTCGAGGCGAAGACGTGTTCTCTCGCGCGGCCAGCTGCGGCCCTTTTCGAAGGAGATCAGCGCGCCGGCGTTGATGATGCCGTCGGCAGCCAGACTCCGTTGACTGATATCGAGTTCGCGGCGGCGCGCTGCGGCGGCCGCGCCGGCGCGCTCCATACCGGGGTCCACTGCGGGCAGGGCGATGTATTCGGTGACGTCATCGGGATCGATGTTCGGCACCCGCCGTCACCTCCCCATCGCTTTGCGGCCCGCGCTCAACACGAAATCCGGAGCACCGTCAGCAGTTCGTTACAGCTTAGCCCGTTACGTCCCACATAACTATTGCGTTGACAGTCACTGAACCGTATCGGTGTGGCTTCGAGCGCTTCAGTTAGACCGTACACCCTCCCCAAATGGGGACTTTCACCAATGTTATTCCGAACCATTCGGATGATTTCTGAGCCCTTGCACGCTTCTGACCTGCAAATATATATAACGCTACGGTTTAACTGTTGCGTTACTGCAGTCCGGTGCTATAGATTCTTCTCAACCGCGACGGAACAGTCGCAGCGCAACAACAAAGGAGTACCCCGATGACCGCAATTGCCATGGACGGCCTGCCGCTCGGTGAGTGCACCCGGAGCCCGGAGCAGTGGACGACGATCGCCAGCGAAGAAGCCAAGAGCCTCTGCCGGCAGTGCCCACGCCGTTGGGCGTGCGCCCGTGACGCTGTCGAACTGCCGCGCGCCGAAGGCCTCTGGGCCGGCATCGTCATCCCGGCCGACGAGGGCCGCGGACGGACGTTCGCGCTGAAGCAGTTGCGTTCCCTGGCCGAAGCCAACGGCTATCCGGTCCGCCGTCAGCGCCGCGTTTTCCTCGAAGTCGCGTAGTACCCCGCTGCCCACGCTGCCGTTTGAGGGGGCGGCAGCGCGGGCAGCGGTTCTACGCACGAGGATTACCGTGGCGGGATGAGCATCACCGACAAGACCGGAGCACCGACCAGCGTGACCGCCGAAAACGGACGATTCACCATCGCCGTCGACGGCACAACAGTTGGGTTGATCGAGTACCTCGACCGCGACGGCCGACGCATCTTCCCGCACACCGAAGTTCAGCCCGCATACGGCGGCCGCGGGCTGGCCACGATTCTCGTGGCCGAGGCCCTGGACGCCACCAGAGCCGCCGGGCTACGCATCGTCCCGGAATGCTCGATGGTCAGCGGGTACATCGCCAAGCACCCCGAATACGCACCGCTGGTCGATCCGGCCTAAGTGATTTGGGCGCGCTCCGTATCGGAGAGTGATACGGAGCGCGCCGAGATCATTCCTGGCCCAGGTACTGCGCGGTCGAACCGCTGATCGGCATGTCGGGCATACCCAACTTGCGGTGATCCCAGCTGCGCAGCCGGCTTGGCACGACGCGGACCGCGATGCGGTTGTTCATCATCTGATCGACGAACGGGCGCATCTCGTCGGTGTAGGGGCCGGTGTAGCGCTCCCACACGCTGATCCCCACGCGCAGACAAGCGTCGGCATCCTCGACGATCTCAGCAGTGCCGTCGATCGACACACCGCGCAAGGTGCCGTAGGTGTCACCGTCCTCGATCATCACGGTGATGGTCGAGTCTCGGCGCAGGTTGAGCGCCTTCTGCGACTTGGCCTTGGTCTCGAACCAGATTTCACCGTCGAGGACGGCGTACCACATGGCCACCAGATGCGGGCGGCCGTCAGCCAAGACGGTGGCCATGGTCGCGGTCCGGCTGTGATCGATGAACTCGACGATCTCCTCGTCGGTCATGACGATCTTCTTGCGCTCGTTCTGTCCCACGCTCTTATGCCTATCAGGCGGTCATTGGCCGCGGTTACTCGGCCCGCAGCGCGGCCACCGCCGGGCCGAACATCGTCGACTTGATGGCGGCCATGGTCTGGGAATCCTTGCCCGCCACCGGAATCACCAGCTCGACCGCGGCAGTCACCACCGCATCCTCCGTCGCCGCGGCGTCGACCAAGCCGTACTTGGCCGCATCATCGCCGCCGAAGCGGCGGCCGGTGGTCATCGAGGCGATCGCCGCCTGCGGCGTCAGCTTGGCCTGGATCAGCGCGGCCATTCCCGGAGTGAACGGAATGCGGATGTCGACCTCGGGGAAACAGAAGAACCCGCGATCCGAACGCATAGTCCGGTAGTCGTGGGCCATCGCGAGCATGGCCCCGGCGCCGAAAGCGTGGCCATTGACCGCGGCGGCCGTGGGGATGGGCAGGGTGAGCACCCGCGCGAACAAGGCATGCACCCGCCCGACGTACGACTGCATCTGGTCGCCGTGCGCCATCAGCCAGTCGAGATCCAGCCCGTTGGAGTAGAACTTTCCGGAGCCGGTGGTGACCAGGCCCTGTGCGCCATTGTCGACGAGATCGTCTATGACACTGTTGATTTCGTCGAGGAACCCCAGTGAGAAGCGGTTCTCGTCATCGCCGAGATTCAGGATGGCGATCTTGTCCTGATAGGTGACGTCGATGGTCATGACTTGGGTTTCCTCCTGGTTGGGGTGGGTTCGTCGGCTAGGACGGCCCGGACGGCTGCAGACAACCGATTCCGAGCCCAGCTGTTGTTGATTCTGTTGCGGGACAGGATGATTGCCGTCGGCAGATCCACGATGCACACAGTGATCGCGTCCACCGCCGCGCCGTCGCGCCGGTCCCACAAGTGCGACGACAACCGCACCATGAGGTCGATCAGCCGACGGTCGAGGTCTTTCAGTTCCACCGCCAGGGGCGCCGGCAGATCGGGGCCGAGCAGCTGGTCGCGCTGCACCCGCCACACCAATTCAGCTGACTGCTGCTGACGTTCGTAAAACACCGCGGGCGCCTGCGCGGCGGCGACGACGGCGTCGGCCGGGTCGGCATCGCTCGCGGCCAGCGCCGCGTCGACCAATTCCGTTTGTACGTCGAGGAATCGGCGGGCGGCGCGCAGCCAGGTCTGGGCGACGAGCTCGGCTCGCGACCCGAAGTTGTGATAGATCGCGCCGTTGGAGATGCCGGCCGCAGCCGCCACCGAACGCGTCGTCACACCACCCGGTCCGGCCTCGACAGCCAGCGACTCGGCGGCGTCGAGCACCGCATCGAGGTCGTAGACACGAGGCCGGGGCACACTGTCACCATAACAGAGCAATCGCTCCGTTATGGCCTCGCCGATTACGGCGGGAAGATCTGCTTGACCGTCCCATCCGGGTTGACCTGCATGTATCCGGTTCCGGCCGCAGTGGAGTGAATCGCCAGATCCAGGCCGCCGCCCTCTGCTCCTTCGACGATCAGGTAGGTGTCGGTACCCGCCTCCGCGCCCAGCTGCGCGGGTGCGCCGGCCAACGTGGCAGCCACCGCCGGGACGTTGAATGTCCCGAGATCCGCCAGGTAGTCCAGCGAGCTGGTCGTCGTATCCGGCGCCCACTTGTTCCAACTGCCGCCGCGGTACATGTAGCTCTGGTCGACGTGACTGTTCTTGGGATCGACCCGGTCCATGATCGCGTAATCGGGATAGACCACGAGCTTGAGTCCCATGGTGTCACCGAACTTGGCGCGGATGGTTCCGACCAGCTGGGCCAGTCCGTCGGCGGTGTGCAGCTTGCTCGGGCCCGACGGCGTCGACGCCGCGGTGGACGCCGGGCTGGACGCCGACGTCTGTCCACTGGACCCGCCGGGCAGCGTTGGCATCGACGGAAACTGTTGCGCGCTGGGCTCTTTCGTGGCGACCGGGTTGCTCGAACCACTGTCGGACCACATCACCGCAGCGACGCCAACGGCTACGATCACGATGACGGCCACCAAAGCCGCGACGATCAGCACCGCCGGGTTGCGCCACCATGGTTGTGCCGCTTGCGGATTCGATGTCTGGGGCGACGACCATTGAGCCGGCGGCGGTGGGGCGGCATATTGCGTGTGCGCATGCGCCGAATAGGCAACCGGGCCTGCCGCGGGGTAGGGGACCGGGGCGGCCCAGGCCGGTGGCGGCTGAGCGGGCCGCACCGGCTGAGCAGGCTGAACCGGCGCCGCCAGTGCCGCGCGAGCAGCGATGGCGAGGTCTTTGGTTGTGGCATAACGTCGTTCGGGATCCTTCGCCATGCCGGTGGCGATGACTTGATCCATCTGTGGCGAGATCCCCGGCCGCATGGTCGACGGCTTCGGCGGCTCGGAGTACAGGTGGCTGGTGATTTGGCGTTCCATGCTGTCGCCAGGAAATGGCGGGGAACCGGTCAGGCACTCGTGCAGCACGCACGTCAGCGCATAGATATCGGACCGCGCGTCGCACCGGTCGCTGGTGAAGCGCTCGGGGGCCATGTACGCAACGGTGCCGATGGTGGCGCCCGTGTGGGTCAGCTTGGTCTCGCCGGCGGCCCGGGCAATGCCGAAGTCGATCAAGTACGCGAAATCTTCTGGCGTGACCAGGATGTTGGCGGGTTTGACGTCACGGTGCACGAGCCCGACATTGTGCGCGGCACCCAGTGCCGCGGCCATCTGCTCGACAATCGAGACCGCGCGCTCGGGGGCCAACGGACCGTCAGCCAATAACTGCTGGACGGTCTTGCCGTCGATCAGCCGCATCGTCACGTACAGGCGGTCGTCGATCTCGCCGAAGTCGTGGATCGGCACGATATGCGGTTCATCCAGTCCGGCGGCCGCGTGCGCCTCCCGGCGGAAGCGCACCTGGTACTGCTCGTCGTCGGCGAAGGTCGGAGGCAGCACCTTCATGGCGACGACGCGCTTCATGGTGGTGTCGTAGGCCTTCCACACCTCGCCCATGCCGCCTCGGCCCAGCAGCTCCACCAGCCGGTAGCGGCCGAACGGTGTCCCATCCACGGGCTAACCATAAGAGGCAGCGCCGTCCGCTGCCAGGGATTGGTTACGCGCGCACCCTGCGGCGATAGGTGACTTTGTCGAACTCCCGGCCGTGTTCGTCGACGGCAGTCACGTCCATCTCGCTGAGCAGCTGCCCGGGCCTGACGTCGACGCGGATGAACGCATAGTTGCGGAAGCGCACCCGCGACCAGCCGACCGCCTCGGCCTGCTTACCGCCACTGGCGGTCCAGACGTAGCTGTTCGGGACGAACGTGTCGGGAGATTCGTTGCCGCGGTAGCTTTCCCGCTCGCCCGGCTGGAAGCCGTACCGCGGTCGGCCGGCGCAGCCCACCGTGTAGTAGATGGTGCCGTCGGTCTCCGGGTAGACGGTCGCGTTATCACCGGCCACCCCGGTGGGACGACCAGCGCGGATTGGGTCGGTGCGCTCGTAGACGTGGTTGTGGCCCTGCAGCACCAGGTCGACCTGGTAGCGGTCGAACAGCTCACCCCAAGCCGCGCGCACTCCACCGTCGCTGGCATGCGAGTCGGTGGTCGAGTAGGCGCAATGGTGGAAGAAGCACACGATGAAGTCGATGTTGGGGTCGGCGCGATAGCCGGCCAGCGTCCGCTCGACCCAGGAGTTCTGGGCACCGCCGGAATAGCCTGTGTTGGACCGGATTTCAAAGCTGACGTCATTCGCGTCCAAAGACAGCACCGCGACGTTGCCGTACGCGAAGGAGTAGACCGAAGGACAGGCCGCCGGACCGTTGTCCGGAAAATCTATGCGCGCCAAGTGGCCGCCGTATCCGTGACTGGGGTACGCGGCTTCCATGTCGTGGTTGCCGGTCGCAAACATCCACGGCGTGCTCGCCGCGCTGGCCTCGATGGAGCCCAGGTAGACGTCCCAGACGAATGGGTTGTACTTGTCGAAGCCTTGCGCCGGCTTGCCGCCCGAGGCGACGAACGACAGCGGCTTGCCACCACCCGACGGATCGGCATAGGCGATGTCGCCGGCCAGCAGATGGAAATCCGGCCGAGACGCGATGATCTGGTTGAACACGTTGGCGGTGTGCGGGACATCGGGTTCGTTGTCCGGCTTGTAGTAGCTGTCGTCGTAGTCGCCGCGCTTAAGCCCCGCCGGCTGGCGCGGGATGTCGTCGGTGCCCTGATCGCCCATCATCGTGAACCGGAAGGGCGCCACGGCATTTCGCGCGCTGGGCATCGCCGTCTTGGTCGACCGCACGTCGCTGACGAACCCGTCCTCGGTGCGCCATCGGTAGAAGTGCGCGGCGCCGCCGGGCAACCCGTCGACCGGAACGTGGGCGTAGAACTGCTCGGCCGCCAGCACTCCGCGGTCACTGGACGGGATCTGCGTGACGAGGTTGCGCACCTCGGCCTCGCGCGTCGCGCCCAGCTGCGCGGTAGGTCCGTGATCGACGAACACCTTGGTGCTGCCTGGATTTCGCGACAGCTGGGCGGCCAGTCGCAGCTGGTTGGTCGCATCACTGCCGAACCCGACCCGGCGATTCGCCACGCTCAGCGGCGCGTCCTGTGCGTAGGCCCGGCGTCCGAACGGCGCTATCCCCAGGGCGGCGACCGCCGCGGCGGCTGCGGTGCCACGCAGGAAGTTCCGCCGCGATACGCGATGACGGCGCAGATAGTGCTGATGCCAGTCGTACTGCTCGGCGATGGTCATCGTCGACGACAAAGCCTGGGGAATGCCGGTCTCGGGGATCTCGCCGGCGGCGGTCAGTCGGGTCGAGCGCACCTGACGATGGTGACCCAGCACCCGCCTTCTCGCGAGTCGAAGAAGCAGATTCACACGTCCGCCCAACGACGACGCCGGTGCGCCATACGCTGCCACGCATGAGCCACGTCGCATCGCCGCGCGGCGCGACTGGAGCCGCCGTCCTGGTAGCCGCCGTAATGGCCGCCACCGTCACCCCCGCGTCGGCCGCCCCCGCCGACGCGGTCTGCCCAGGCAGCCCCATCACCGCGCACCAGTTCGTCGGCGACTGGACCAGCGAGCCTTATGACGCGTTCTACGTGCCCTTACATGCCACCCGCACCCAGCTGGAAGTGAGCTACGTCGGCCGCGGCAACACCCCGACCTGGGTGCGCGCAGCCGGCCAATAGAGGTGTTGATGAGCTGAAAAGTCTTGGACTGTCCCGAACTCTTTCTCAGCAGCGCCTCAGTTGGCGACGGCACGGTGGAGACATCCAGCGCGAATGCGCCTGTCTTACCGACGTTTCGAGAAAGTAGTCAACGCCAATGAGACACCCGTCAGACCAACCGGACAACCAGCACGTCTGGTCCCGTCAGTATGCAGCTGACCAAGAAAAAATTGTCCAGTGGAGCCAGGACCGGTACCAGCGCCCCTACTCTTCCGACCCACAAACCCAGCCGCTGCGGACGCCGCACGGCCAGCCGAACCCGCAGTTCTACGGCGCGCCCGTCCCGCCGCAACCTGCCAAGCGGTCCCGGTCCGGACTGTTGGCCTTCGGGGTCGCTGCCGTGGCCATGGCCGCCGGTGCCGCCGGCACCATGGTCGCGGTCGACCACTTCGGCAATACCGCTCCCAACGCCCAGGCGCCGCTCACAGCTGCGCTCGGAAATCACTCGCAGGCAATGCCAGCCGCGCCGTCGACGCCGGCCGTGGCAGCACCGACCGGGTCCGTCGAGGCGGTGTCCGCCAAGGTGCTGCCGAGTGTGGTGAAGCTGCAGATCCAGTCCGGCCAGCAGAGTGAAGAGGGCTCAGGAATCATCCTGAGCGCCGACGGCCTGATCCTGACCAACAACCACGTCGTGGCCGCGGCCAACCAGACCGCAGGTCAGGATTCGACGCCTGCTCAGTCCCTGCCCGACGGACGCCTGCCCCGTGGCATGTCCCCGTTCGGCCAGCTCCCCGGTGGCCCGCAGGACGGTCCCGACGGTCAGGATCCGAGCCTGGGCGGCCCAGCCACCGCGCCCTCGGGCCGCGTGAGCCAGGCACCCAAGGCCACCGTCACACTGTCCGACGGCCGGTCGGTCCCGTTCACCGTGGTGGGCGCTGACCCGGCCGATGACATCGCAGTGGTCAAGGCACAGGGCGTGTCCGGGCTGACGCCCATCAGCATCGGGTCCTCGAAGGACCTGCGCGTCGGCCAGAACGTGGTGGCCGTCGGTTCGCCGCTGGGCCTGCAAGGCACTGTCACGACCGGCATCATCAGCTCGCTGAACCGCCCGGTGAGCACCGGCGACGAGCAGTCCGGCCAGCAGTCGGTCATGAGCGCCATCCAGACCGATGCCGCCATCAACCCCGGCAACTCCGGCGGCGCACTGGTCGACATGAACGGCAACTTGATCGGCGTGAACTCGGCCATCGCGTCGCTCGGTGGTGGTCAGAATTCCGGTGGCGCACAGCCCGGTTCGATCGGTCTCGGCTTCGCCATCCCGGTCGATCAGGCCAAACGTATTGCCGATGAACTGGTTTCGACCGGCACGGTGCAGCACGCCTCGCTGGGCGTCAAGCTGGCCGCCAACACCAACGCACAAGGCGCAGCAGTGGCCGGCGTCGTCGCTGACGGCCCGGCGGCCGCAGCCGGCCTGTCCCAGGGCTCAGTGATCACCAAGGTCGACAACCAGCCGATCGACGGGCCCGAAGCCCTCGTCGCAGCCATTCGGTCCAAGGCACCCGGCGACAACGTCACGGTGACCTTCGCCGACCCGTCCGGCGCCTCGCGCTCGGTTCAGGTGACCTTGGGGCAGACACAGGCCTGACCCCTCCACCCCTGTGAGGGTTATGTACGCAGAACCCGAGATATGCGTACATAACCCTCACAGGCGTATGTGGACACATCACCGCCAACCAGAATCCAACCGCGCAGTCCTACGCTTTCCGTGTCGACAATTTCCGGAGGGCACATGCGCATCGAGTACGTAGTGGCGTTGATCGCTGCCATCGTGATCGTGGACGTCGTCATCCTCATCGCGCTGCTGCGCAAGAAGCGGGCCCGGCGCACGTCCCCCGGCACGACAGCTGCCACCGGCACACAACTCGGCACCAAACCCCAACCCAAAACATCTGCCGCACCGGTGCTCGCGAGGGTGTTCCTGACGCTGGGCGTGTCATTGGCCATCGCCGCCGGCTTCTGCGCAGTGTTTGTCGCGCACGACAATACGGGGGACAGCCACGCCGACGGCACCGTCGTCGAACTGGTTCCCAGCGGCCGCGGCAGCAGTCCCCGCTACCGGGCCCGCGTCGAATTCACCACAGAAGCGGGCACCCAAATCCGTTTCCTCAGCCCTGTAAGCAGCAATCCGCCGCCGGCCAACGTCGGCGAACACGTGGACATTCGCTACGACGCGAACAACCCGCATGACGCGCAGATCAACACCTACTGGCAGGTGTGGTTTCTGCCGACCCTGATCGGCATCATCAGCGCCCCGTTCCTGTTGGTCGGCAGCGGCTTCGGAATTGTTAGCCGAGCCGGTAGTAAACGCAGTCCGGAAATCGCCTGACGCAGGCGTTTTATTCAGCAAATTGCCAGGTTATCTGGGCTGCCACAGCTGACACACAGATGTATGGTCTCCCCAATTCGACATTTCCTGTGAATCGGGGGAGATGGCCCAGTACTTGCTCTCGGGAGCAGTGATGGCCCGGGTTGACGGCACGCCGGCAGCGCTCGGCGGACCGAAACAGCGGTGTGTATTGGCGGTCTTGCTAGCGAGTCACGGCACGGTGGTCAGCATCGACCGCCTCATCGACGCCGTCTGGGGTGACGAACCACCGGCGAAGGCCCTGGCCTCGGTGCGCTCCTATGTGGCGAATCTCCGTCGCGTGCTCGACCCCGCGGCGGACATCGCAGACCAGCCTCAGGATGGCCGCCGCACCGACTCCCAAAGCCAACGGCTCGCCTCATACCCGCACGGCTACCAATTGAATCTGCTCCCAGGCGATTCCGTGGACCTGCTCGGATTCGAGACCCTCGTGTCCAACGGCCGGAACGCACTGATTCAGCACTCCGCCGGCGCCGCGGTCGAGATGCTGACCCAAGCGCTGGCGCTGTGGCACGGAGATCCGTTCGGGGAGTTCGCGTATCACGAATTCGCCGCCCCCGAGGCCATCCGGTTTTCGGCGCTGCGCACCACCGCCATAGAGGCGCGCTTCGATGGCGCCCTGCAATTGGGTGGCGGCGGAGAGCTGGTTCCTGAAATCGAGGCCGCGCTCGCGGAACATCCTCTACAGGAGCGGCTTTGGGGACACCTGATGCTCGCGCTGCATCGTGCGAACCGTACCGCCGACGCGATACAGGCCTTCGAACGAGCCTGCACGACGCTGGACCGCGAGATCGGCACCCGGCCCGGCGAAGGCCTCCAGACCCTGTTCGAGAAAATCCGCGACGGCGCACCCGAACTGCACGTGGCACCGGTACCGCAGGTGCCCGACCCGCATCCTGACCCCGCCACCCGGCCACCGTTCGTCGGGCGCGACGCCGAACTCGGCAGCATCAGCGCCACGGTACGCCGTACGGCAGCAGGCGCCGGCGGACTGACGTTGGTCACTGGCGACACCGGCATCGGCAAGACGTCGCTGGCGCAGGCCGCGGTCGACCGAGCGTCGGCAGCGGGTATGACGGTGGCCTGGGCGAGCCATCCGAACGGCGTCAAACTGCCCTTGCTGTGGACCTGGATCCAGCTGCTGCGGCAGCTGGGCAGCGAGCTCGGACCCGACGCGCGCCGGGCAGTGCTGCACGAAGCGCCGGGCGTCGTCACCGCACTGGTGCCCGAATGGCACGGCGACGATGACCTGGCGTCGGCAAGTCGGTTCGCCCCAACCGGTTTCACGCTCGTCGAACGGATTGTGACCGCGCTGCGGGCGCTCTCCCACATCACACCCGTGCTCCTGGTCATCGACGACCTGCAGCGGGCCGATCCCGCATCAATCAACACGCTGGTCCTGCTGGCGGGGGAATTCCCGCGCCTGCCCATCCAGGTGGTCGGCAACTGGACGTTCTTCGGCGCCGACCGGCCCATGAACCGCTCGTCGTTCGAGCGCCTGGTCCGGTCCAACGACGCTGTGACGATGCACCTCGATGGCATCGACGGCGCCTCCGCCGCGCACCTCATCGACGCGGTGGCCGGGCGCGCGATCCCGCCCGGCGTCTCCGACGAGGTGTGGCAGCAGGCCGGTGGAAACCCGTTCTACATCAAGGAACTCGCTCGCGCCCTCGGGGCCGACGGGGCTCCGCAGCGGAACCACCCAACCCTGTCGGATGCCGTCGTCGGCGTCGTCGGGCGGCGACTCAATGTGCTGGATCGGCCCAGTCGCCGAGTGCTCAGCGCCGCGGCCGTCGTCGGCCCGGAATTCGATGTCGCGGACCTGGCCGACATCGTCGACCTGTCGGTCTCCGCGGTGCAGAGCCGGCTACGGCCGGCGTACGAGACGGGGCTGCTCGACGAACTGGCCGAGCGGCCGGGGGCCTACCGGTTCAGCCACGGCTTGGTCCGGGATGCGCTCATCGCGCAATTGGCGACCACTGATCGCACCAGCGTTCATGCGGCCATCGCCATTACCAGGACACCGACACTCGCCACCGCCGCGTATGAGCACGTGATTGCGGCCGCCGATCACGCCTGGCGAGCTGGAGCCGAGCTGAACCCGGATGTCGCCCTCACTATTCTCGAGACGTCAATCCCGCGGGCTCTGAATCGGTCGGCGTACCACGATGTCGCCGGTCTGGCCGAGCATGCGCTGCAGATCTGCGAGCGGTTACCGGCCAAGCCCGAACACCTGGACCGGCAGGCCACCTTATGGCTGCACCTCGCCGGCGCACGCGGGATTCTCGAAGGACAGGCCAGTGAGTCGGCTACCGCCGCGGTCCAGCGAGCTTTCGAAATCGGTCAGGAAGTCAAGGGCCGCAGCTTCTATGGCGCCATCGCCCTGCAATGCCTGATGTTGTGCTGCCACGGCAGGATCGACGAGACCGAAATCATCGCGAATGGTCTGCAGGACCAGTACGACAAATCCGGCGACCCGGTCATCGGCGTCGTCAACGACTTCGCGCACACCATGGTGTACTCACTGCGCGGTGAGGCCGACCTGCTGATCGCCACCGGCGAGCACATGATGACGAATTTTCCGCCGCCCGAAACGGTGACCGACCCTTTGCACTTCTTCCATCCGCGCGTGTACTGCTGGATGGCGTTGGCCGAAGCAGTACGCGGTGATCAGGACGCGATGCGCGAATATCACCGTCGCGCACTACATCTCGCACAGAGCCGTGGTGATGTCTTCAACATCCTGGCCGCCAAGCTGACCTACGTGGAATGTGCCGCCATCCTCGGCGTCGTCGACGGCACCGCCGAACTGGCCGACCACGTCGACCGCGAGTTCTGTGCGGCCGGTGGCCAGCAGTGGGCGGCGACTGCCCGGATCATCAGCGTGTGGGCCCAGACCCTCAGCGGCGGAGACATCGACCCGAGCGTCGCACATCAGGCGTACCAGCTGTACACGGCTGACGGGACGACTGCCATGAACACGATCTTCCTGAGTCTGCTGTCGGATATCGAACTGCATCACGGCCGGACCGAGGCCGCCCGGGACTGGCTGAAGCAGGCCAGCCGCCTGGCTGACGCCACCGGTGAGCGCGCGTACAACCACATGATCGCCGAGCGGCTGGCCGTGCTATCGGTCCAGACCGTGTGAATCACGCCTTAACTATGCTGTCCGGCAACGCTTCTCGCCACTGACGCCAGATGGCACGGTCTGTCATCAAGTCCAGCACGCTGCCGAAGCCGGACGGATTCACCAGGGAGACAAGCCATTTGCGCGAATCGCCACTACTGACCTCACAGCCGCCGCGATAGAACTGCCGAAGCCACTTGAGATTCACCGCGTCCCGCGGAAAGTCGAAGATCACCACCTCCTCGCCCGCGGACAGCTTCGCCCTGTAGTCGGTCAGGCCCGACTCTTCGTCGACCCATTTCGCATATTCGGACGCCAGGCACCGTACCCGGGTGTCCGTCAGCTCCAATTCGACGTTCACCCACCAGGTATTGGTCTTGCTCTTGAGCAGATAGGCCTTGGTCCGGGGTGGCGCTGTCGCCATCTCAAGGAGTGATCGTGAGGGTTTTGTCGATCGACCCCAACGCATCGAACAGGGCCTCACTCTGGGCCGCGTCACTGGTCGCGTTCATCTGCAGCACGTACAGGCCGTCGTTGCCCTTGAACACCACAGTTTCCTGCCCGAACGCGGCCTTACCGCCCTGCATGTCGTAGGTACCGGCAATCCGGTATGCAGGGAATCCCGCCGACGTACCGGTCTCGTCACCGGCCGAAACGAATCCCGGAAGGTTCTTGGCCTCGCCGCCGGCGAGCTGAAGCATCTTGTCCGGGTCCACGGGACCTTCCAGCCTTGCTACCAGCGCAATGATGTTCGGGGTGTAATCCGAGCCTTGAGCAGGTCCCGCACTGGACACGATGGCCCCGTAGGCATAGTCCGGAGTGTCGTCACCCGCGTTCTGCCAGCCATCCGGGAATTGAATCTCGACCTTGGGGACGTTCGGATCGGTGCGGTGGATTTCAGTCTCGGTGATGTGCTGCTGCTGGATGTAGTCAGCGATTGTGGGATTGGCCGTGCCCGGCCCGGCTTCCTCGACCTTGCGGGGCTTGAGCTTGCCCGCTGGGGCGGCTGCCTTACTCGATGACGACGAGCTGCTGCTGCTCGAACTGGATGAGCTGGAACTAGTCGAGCTCTTGTTGTCGCTGCCACCGCAGGCGCCCAGGGTGGCGCTCAGGCAGGCCGCAGTGACGACGGCGATGACGGGTCGATGCGATATCCCCATCGTGTCTCCTCACGGGTAGGTAGCGGACGAAGGTCGTCCCGGGGCGTCACCGTAAGAGCCACCGATTGGAATTCAGTTGAATCCGCGTGGGCGACCCGTTGGAACGCGGGCCGTCGTAAGCGTTTGTTGATGGCGTTCCAATCGGATTCCAATTGCACCGAGCTAACTTTTGCCGTCCTGCTTGATAGGTGAGGCGCCGGCTGCTGGCGCCCGAACGCGGTCGGTCCGCGAAAGGGGTTGGCGACATGACTAATTCGACGGGCAAGAAGTTGCTTCTCGCATGCGCGATCGCGCTGGCAGTGACGGGCGCAGCCGGTTGCGGGAAGTCAGTGACCAAGAGCGATGTCCAAAGCCAGATCAGTGACAAGATCACCGATTCCAATGGCAAGAAAGCCGAATCGGTGAGCTGCCCGGACGACCTCAAGGGCGAGGTTGGCGCGCAGATCAATTGCACTTTCAAAGACGGCGACAAGACTCGGACGGTCAACGTGACGGTCAGCAGCATCGACGGAGACAAGGTCAACTTCGACATGGTGAAAATCTTCCCCAAGGACGAGATCGCCACCGACGTCAGCGACGGGCTGACGCAGCAGTTGGGAGCCAAACCCGACTCGGTCACATGCCCGGACGACCTCAAGGGCAAAGCCGGCGCCACGTTGAAGTGTGACGCCACCGTCAGCGGCGAAAAGCACGCCATCACAGTGTCTGTCGACGACAAGGGGCAGATCAACTGGAAGGCTGACGACTAGCCCGAAAGGTCAGCGATGCGAATCAACGGTGCGCTGTGGCGCATAACCGCACTCGCAAGCAGTTGGGTGTTGGCCGTCGCCGGATGCGGCGGCTCCCATCCGAAACCGCAAGCGGAACAGCCGTCGTCGTCATCAGCGCCGGCGTCGCCACCGGTGGAGATCCACGGCGATGCCTCGGATCCGGTGAACGCCATCGTGATCAAAGCCATCGGCGATATCCAAAGTTACTGGCAGACCGAGTTTCCCAAGCTCTACCAGAAGGACTACAAGCCGGTGACGGGCGGCTTCTACGCGGTGCACCCCTCGTCGGGACCACTGCCGCCGTGTGCTCAAGCAGCTCAGGACATCGCCGGCAACGCGTTCTACTGCGCCAAGAGCGATGATGTGGCATGGGATGTGGAGGGGCTGCTCCCGAGTCTGCGAAAGCGCTTCGGCGACTTCGTCATTCCGGTCGTCTTAGCGCATGAATGGGGCCACGCGATCCAGGCCCGCGCGAACTTCCAGGGTGAGACCGTCACCAAAGAGATACAGGCCGACTGCTTCTCGGGGGCCTGGGCCGCACACAGTGCCGACACGTTCAAACCGAGCCCCACCGACATCGACCGCGCCCTCGCCGGCTTCCTGTTCCTGCGCGACGAGCCCGGCTCTGCCAAGCACGATCCGAGCGCACACGGCAGTGGGTTCGACCGGGTGAATTCCTTCCGCACTGGGTACGACAAGGGCCCACAAGCCTGCGCGGACTACCGCAACGGCAACCCCGTCGTGGTCGAGTTGCCGTTCAACAACGAGGCCGACGCAGCAGCCGGTGGCAACGCCCCGTACGACTCGATAGTCGACGGTGTCCCAGAGGATCTCGAGGATTACTACTCGACGCTGTTTCCCGAGTTGATCGGCAAGCCGTGGACCCCGCTGCAGCCGGTACGCAAGCTGGACCCAAACAATCCACCGAACTGTGGCGATACACCGACGAAGGGCTACGTCCTGTTCTACTGCGTACCGGAAGACTACGTCGGCTTTGACAATGTCGAGGCCATGCCCGAAATCTATGACCAGGGCGGTGATTTCGCGGTGTCGACGCTCATCGCGACACAATACGGCCTGGCCGCCTTGACGCGTCTCGGTCAGGACAGCGGCAGCAAGCAGGTGTCGCTACGAGCCGACTGCCTGGCCGGCTCTTGGGCCGCCAGCATCCTGTTGCACAACCGGCCGGAGAGCAGATACAGCCTTTCTCCAGGCGACCTGGACAAGGCGGTCGCCGCGCTGTTGATCTTCCGCGGCGACGGTGACGTCGCGCGCCAGGGACAGGGTGCCGACCGGATCGATGCCTACCGGCGGGGGGTGTACGACGGCGCCAAGCCGTGCCTGACGCTGTGATCCTGGCGCGCTATCGTCCGGCGAGGAAATCGAAGAAGTGCGGCGTGGTGTCCACCCGCAGTCGCGTCAGCTTGCGGTAGCTGATCAACCACTGGCCGTCTCCGAGGCGGTATTGCTCGTGATAGTGGCCGTAGCCGTGCAGGTGTTCCTCGGTGTCCCCGTTGGTCCACCACAACTGGTCCTCCATGGCCCAGATGCCGGTGGCGGTGGTATCGCTGGTCAGCTCGATCTCGGGGTTGTGGCCGTGGTGCACCGTCGTGACGGACGTGCCGCCGTCGAGCAGTGAGCGGATTGCGCGCGTCAGCGGCTCCTTGCCGACGACCCGGTTACCGGCCGCATCTTGGGGCGTCCAATTGTCGTTGTCCGGCAACCCATCCCACGTTTCGGAGACGACGTCGTCGGTATGCAGCGTCGGGTAGACCTCCCAGCGCTTGGTGTCCATGCACCTGAGCCGACGGGCGAAGGTGCGTTTGATGGCTTCGATGGCATGCGCTTGCTCAGCGAAGCTCAGGGATATGTCGGGGCCCATGGCGCGCTCCTGTTCGAGTAGTGCGAGACAACGGATTTCACCGTCACCGACCGCGTCTGCGCCACGGCGCGAGGAGCAGTTCGCAGGCCCTGCGCATATCGCGCTCGGCCTGTTCGGGTGTGGTTTCACCAGTGATGGCCCATGACAAGATGCCGTATGCGCACTGCTCAAGAAGCAGCGCGATCTGGGTTTCTTCAGCGGTAGGTGCGGCGATTCCGGCGACACTGAGGACGTTCCGTCTCAGGTTGTAGTCGCCGCTGACATTCGACTCAGCGCGCCGAGCATTGACCGACGTGATCATCGCGCGGGCCAGCTGTGGACGCGCCAACATTCCGCGAACAATGCCGACCATGAGCTCAGTGACATCGTCGATGGGACGACCCGTCGTCGGGCGCGGCGGCACGGCGGTCTGGGTGTAGTGAAATAGCAAGGCCGCGAACAGATGATGCTTCGTCGGGTAATAGCGGTAGACCGTGGTTATCGAGACTGCGGACTGATCTGCCACGTCCTGCATCCGAACTTCTTCGAGTCCATGCCGAGCCCCGAGACGTGCGGCGGTGGCGAGGATGCGATCGCAGCGATCGATCTGCGCGGCTGTTCTCGGGATGGCCGGTTCCCGGTCAAGAGGAGCGCGCGGCATGGCTACTCTGACGGTCCAGAGGGTGTGCCCTGCAACAACTTCTGGATCATCTCATGGGACGCCAGCAGGATCTTGCTTCGATCGCGGGTGGCATGGACCGACGGGTTGTCGGCGTGCGTCGAGATGATGTGCACCGGGCCGTTGGCGAGATTCGCCAGACCTTCGCGTGCGACGTCAGCCGGCTCGGATACCGGCATGCCGGGGATGTCGAAGTTGAGGCCGACCCGCTCCATGGCCGGCGTCCTGGTGAGACCGAGAACGAGTTCCAGAACGTGCACGTTGTGTTCGCGCAGCTCCAGCCAAAGGCCTTCGGCGTAGATCCGGGTGAAAGCCTTCACGCCGCCGTACACGGTGTGCCGCGCCGAGCCCATGTAGCCGGTGAGCGATCCGACCAACATCAACCCGCCGTGTTTGCGGTCGCGCATCAGCCCGCCGAAGTGGTGGATCAGCCGCAGCGGGGTGGTGACGTTCAGATCGATGACGCGCTGGAACGCGGCCAGGTCGCCGTCGAGGAATTCGGCGCTGTGGGTATTGGCCCCCGCGTTGTAGATGAACAGCCCGACCTCCAAATCGGCTGTCGCACTGATGATCTGCTCGACGCCTTCGTCGGTGATCAGGTCGACGGTCAGTTCGCGCACGTCCACGCCATAGTCACGGCACCGGCTCGCCGTTTCCTGGAGCGGCCCCTCTTTCCGGGCGACCAACACCAGGTTGATTCCGGCCTGCGCCAGTAATGCCGCGAACTCGGCGCCTACGCCTTCCGACCCGCCCGCGATGACGGCCCAGGGCCCGTACTGCTGCACCTGCAGCGTGTCCGTGCTAGACAAGATCTAACTCCATATCTAAAATTCATTTTAGTTTTTCTGCGTCCGAGGGTATCCGATCCAGACGCCAAGAAGGAAGGGCGTACGCATGCGGATAGGACTGCAGACGCCGGTGGTGGTTCAAGTTCCCACCACCGCGTCGGCCTGGGAGGCCAGCGCAGGCGCCGACGAAATCGGTGAGATCGCCGCCGTCGCCGACCTACTGGGTTTCGACTACCTCACCTGCTCCGAACATGTCGTCGTCCCCGCCGAAACCGCGGGAGAGCGCGGCGCGTCGTACTGGGATCCGTTGGCCACCTTGGGTTTCATTGCAGGCCGGACTACCCAGATTCGGCTGGCGACCTCGGTTCTGGTGCTGGGCTATCACCATCCTCTCGAGATCGCCAAGCGCTACGGCACTCTCGATCGGATCAGCGGCGGCCGGCTGATCTTGGGAGTCGGCGTCGGCTCACTGCGGGAGGAATTCGACCTGCTGGACGCCGCCTGGGACGATCGCGGTGCCCGAGCGGACGAGGCGATGAGCGCACTCCGCGGTGCGCTGAGCACCAATTACCCAGTGCACCAAGGCGATTACTACCGCTACGACGGACTCGTGATGGAGCCCTGCGCGGTCCAACTACGCGTACCGATCTGGGTGGGCGGCCGGACCCGGCGGTCACTGCGGCGTGCCGTCGCACTCGGTGACGGCTGGATGCCCTTCGGCCTGTCCGCCGGCGAGATCTCGGCGATGCTCGCCTCCGTGGATGTGCCAGCGCTGTTCGACATCGTGCTCGCAACACCGCCGCTGGACCCGATGGGTGCGCCGCAACAGACACTCGATGCACTCGGCACCCTCGAAGATGCCGGCGCGACGGCCGTAACCTGCGTGATCTCCTCTCGATCCGCGGCGCACTGCTGCGAACAGCTCGGCGCGCTAGCGGACCTGACCAACCTTCTGACCACCTCGCACCTATGACCGAGCAACGACTCGCCGCGCTCGAGGCGCGGCTGCAGCGCATCGAAGACGAACGGGCCATTGAACGGATGATCGCGTCCTACGGCCCGCTCGTCGACGCCGGCGACGCGGACTCCGTCGCCGCGCTCTGGGCGGACGACGGCGTATACGACGTCGAGAACTGGCTTATGAAGGGCCGCAACGATGTTGCGGCGATGGTCCGCTCGTCCGGCCACCAGGACTTCATCACCACCGGGTGTACGCACTTCCTCAGCCCCGGCGTCGTCACCATCCACGGCGACGACGCCGTCGCGGTCTGCGAATCGACGCTATTGCTCAGGCGCGGAACGACTTACGACGCAGTGCGGGCTGGGGTCAGCTACTTCCACCTCAGCCGGGCAGCCGATTCACTGCATGGCTGGCAGATCGTCAAACGCATCACCCGGCTCCTGGACGGCACCGAAGATCCTCGCGCTCTGTTGTCCGACGGGGTCGCAGGACGGATCCTGCCCTAGCCGCCCGGCTTTTCATCGGGCGTGCGTCCGGCCATGGCCGCGAGCACTCGGTGCGCTCGAGCAACCATCGCTGCCGCGGGCTCTTCGGGGTGCTGCCGCCACCACAGCATCAGCGCCGACACCATGTGCTCCCACACCCCGGTCGCGGCGACCAGGTCGTCTGGATCCGTCAGGCCGACCATGCCGAGCGATCGGGACACTCCGGCAAATGCCTGTCGGCGCAGAATCGTCCGCTGCTCACGCGCCGCGTCGCGGGCCGGCCCGTGCGGGACGGACCGATCGAACAACACGTGCCAATCACCAGGATGGCCTTCGAACGTCGTGAAGATCGCCGCCAGCACCGGCTCACCGGCGGCCGCACCTGAGCCGGCGAGGTGATCTGGCGTGGTCAGCGCGTCGGCGACCGCGTCCTCGATCTGAGCGCCGATCCGTGCGACGCACGCGGCGTAGACCGCTTCCTTGGACCCGAAATAGCTGATGATGAGGGTCTTCGAGACGTCGGCCTGCGCAGCGATGGCGGCCAGTGACGCACCGGCGTAGGTAGTCCTGCTGAATTCGGCGATGGCAGCCTCGACGATGAGTTGCTCACGCTCACCACGCGGCACACCTTTGGTGCCGGTTCTGCCGTTGATGGGGCGCGTGCTCACCGGACCAGCCTAATCAGGCAACCAGCACCTTCGGTCGGCTGTTGACCGATCCCTGGGACAGATGACTACGCAGTCCGTCAATTCAGCGTGGCTGGACGTCGACCCACTCCAGGTAGGCGCTACCGCTGACCGGTTCGGATCGCCACGTGCCGGTATATGAATACGCGGTGGCATAGCCCGGGCCGTGGCCCAGCCGCCATGGCGCGTCGAGGGCGCCGATCAGGGTCAGGACTTCACGCCCACCGTCGCGAACCGACCACTTGATCTTGCGGGGGCGGCGCATCGGGTTACCGCGGTCGTCGACCAGCGGCTCGCCGTATTCGGTGACCGCGAAGTGGACGTCGTCGTACACCTCGGTCTCCCGACCCAGTACCCGCACGTGGGCAAGCCGGCACGCCGTGCGGCCGCGTGCCCGAACGTCGGTCAACAACACCTGCGTGCGCTCATCCAGATTGATGATCTGGTAGGTGAAGAAGTCCAGCGGCAGCTTGAGTTGGGCTGGCATC
This sequence comes from Mycolicibacterium sp. CBMA 234, assembly GCF_009729415.1. GTDB lineage: Bacteria > Actinomycetota > Actinomycetes > Mycobacteriales > Mycobacteriaceae > Mycobacterium. The sequence continues at coordinate 8,448 of NZ_MPKW01000027.1, read as the reverse complement.
GGCCGCCGCGTAAGCGCTTGGTGCGTACGGATTCTCGCGTATTCGAAGGTCCCGAGGCCGCTGACCTCGACGTCGTCCACGGTGCCGCTGTAGGGCGCGAGCAGGCTCAGGTGGTCGTAGATCGGTGTTTTGACGAAGTACGAAACCTGGTCCGTGACTTCGAGTTTCAGGTCGACGTCGAACTGCGGGTACCGGCCGCGGACGACGACGTGCGGCAACGCTACGTTGATGGCCAAGTCCTCAGCCCACCGCAGCCGACGGGCGTCGCTGGTGAACGAGCAGTCGGTGTGCATGTCGTAAGCGCGGTAGAAGCGCTGGTCCGCGTGAGCCGTCGACGAAAAGACGGTGGAGGTATCCCGCGCGTCGGTGGCTGCCAGGTGGTCGAGGTCGAACAGTTCGGTGCCCGACGCACCCAGCAGCGTCATGGTGTTGAGGTAGCGGTACGGCTCGGGCAGATCAGGTACGAATACCCCGAAATGCGCGACGCCCCAGGCCCGTGACGTGTCGTGAGGCTGGATGATCTGCGGGGCGTCGAACGGCTGGCGCGATGCCGTCAAACGGCTGTCGACCAGCGGCAGCATGCCGTCTATGACGGCGCGCGACAGCGCACGAGAAATCACGTGCTTCTTCATCGGATCCTTGTCGGAGTCGGGATGGCGGCGGCCTGCGGTTACGTGATGGCCGCGATCGTGCGGTCCGCGGTGGCGGGGGAGAACAGGTCGATGGTCGGCAGCACGGCCCGCAGCACCGCGGGGCTCACTTCGACCGGCTGGTGGGTAACCGCCCGCACGATCCAACGTCCCGCCTCTTCTGGCGACAGCGCTGCGGCACCAGCGTATTCGGTTGTGGGAGCGATCATTTCGGTACGCACCAGCGGGAAGTACACATTGGTCGCACAGACGCCGGGATGCGGGCGTTCCGCGTTGAGGCTCCGACCGAAGATCGCCAGCGCGCTTTTCGACGCCGCGTACGCCGAGAACCGCGGAAAAGTGTTGGCGTGCAATCCCCAGGTGCATACGTTGATGACCTGGCCGCGACCCCGCTCGATCATGCCCGGCAGCAGACCCAGGCTCAGCTGGACGGCCGCCAGATAATTCAAGGACATCGTGCGCTGGTAGTCGTGCAGTCGGTCGGTGGCATCGACGATGCTGCGGCGGATCGAATGGCCCGCGTTGTTGACCAACACGTCGACGCGTTCGTCGGCGAGATCCGTGAGCAGCCGGGCGGTGGCCTCCTGGTCGCTGAGATCGCAAGTACGCCAATAGCATCCGGTCTCATCGGCCAGGGCCCGTAGTTCGTCCTCGCGACGGGCGACGGCGATGACAGTCGCTCCGCGGGCACTCAGCTGCGAAACCGCCTGTCGCCCTATGCCGGCCGAGGCGCCCGTCACCATGATGGTCAGGTCGCTGACATCACGGCCCGGTCCGGTCAACGCAGCATCGAGTCGCTCCGGCAGCAGTGTGCGGCGCTGAACGACATCCAGAATAGCGTTGCGAATAGACATGGCTTCCTCCCAAACGGTGTGAACACCGGGACGCCACCAATATTACCATGCGGTCACTTCAGGTGAAATGGTCCGCTCGGCCGTCGGGGTACCGCAGCGCCGCACCCGAGAGCGGCCTCGAGTGCGAAAGGTTGGTCGCAGACTGTGGCTTGAGGCGCGGATGCCGAAGGTTGGCAAGCACGATTCGCGCGAACAGCCTCGGGTCCTGGAGACGCTCTGGTGGGTCGATGAGGTTTCGGACCCGAAGGACCCGTTCGTACACGCCGATGTCAGCGGCGGCGGCATTCACGACGGCGTGTTGCGTCCAGACGCGGGCTCGGTGGCGCACGGTCCGCGATGCGTCAAGGGAAGGCGGTTGATCATTCGCGCGATTCATCGCCCACACGGGCCCGATGCACTTGGCTGCAGCGCGGTAGAACCGCCTCGGCAGGGTGGCCTCGCCGGCTTGTAGGCAGTCGCGCAACGCAACGGCCTGCAAGGCGGCCATCGTCATGCCTTGGCCGTGTAGTGGATTGAGGTAACACAAGGCGTCGCCGATGACGATTAGCCCCGTCGGCTGGTCCAGATTGCGGTCGTATCGTCGCCATGCAGCGTCAGTGCTACGCGAGATCGAGATCGGCCCAACTGGATCGGCATCGCGAAGTCCGGCCATGATTGTCGCAGGAAGCAGTCGCCCGCACACCTCCATCATTTCATCGAAATCGCCTGGAGGAGCACCGGATTCGATCGGACGTACAACCGCCAACATCCAGGTGTCATGTTCGTAGGCCACCAGCAATGCCCCGGGGGCGATGTTGCCTTGGTTGACGAACGCCATCCGTTCGGTGATGCGTCCCGGTGCGATGCGCAGCAGCTGACTGGAATAGCCCCCGGTTGGCGGCACTCGGTTCTCCTCGGTGGCCCCAAAGCCGTGGTCCTCCAGGAAGTGTTGTGTACGCGAAGCACGACCCGTGGCGTCGACGACGAGTCGTGCATCGAGAGATGTAGCAATCCCGGTGGCGCAGTTAATGATTTGCACACCGGTAATGGTTCCGCCGTCAATCACTGGTCCGGCCACGTCGTGGTTGTCGAGGAGCGTGACATTCTCCAGCGCGGCCACGCGTCGGCGAATGTGAAATTCCATGAAGGGCCGGCTGGCTTGGTAGGCGGCCAATGGTGCCGGATCACGCAACCGCCCGGCTGGCTTGACCTCGCGGCTCCCGAAACGTGCATAAACCCGTGACAAATCGTCACTGTCATCGACAACCGCACCGGCACTGGCCAACTCGTCCAGAATGCCTGGGAACAGCTCACCGAGCACCTGCGTACCGCTGCTGAGGAAGTTGTGCAGATGGCGCCCCTGAGGCGCGCCTTTGCGTTGCTCGGCACTGAGGGGCAGCGCATCACGCTCCACCACCGTGACCGTTGCGTAGAACTCTGACAGCACCCTCGCCGCCAGCAGCCCAGCAACGCCGGCCCCCAAAACCACTGCGTGCGAACCTATTATGACCATCGGGCTTCCCCTCCGCTGCGTGCGCATCTCCCCGGCCGACGCTTCGTGTCCTCACTGACCCTACATCGTTTTTAAGAAAAATAAGACTATTTTGTGATTTTAATAAGGGTAATGCAGGCCCGTGGTCGCACGGAGACGCTCCGACGCCGACGACGTCAGGGAGTGCAGCGCGACCCCTCGCTAGGGATCAGGTGTTGGGTCAGGCTGGACCCACGAGTCCTGATTCACCGTCTGTTCATCAAGATCTCGTACGCAGGCAACCTGGTTCTTTCCGGCTACACCGGATGTCGATTGCCTCAAGACAAGAAGTAACAAGCAAGCCAAGCGTCGACGGACGGGGGCCGACCGGCATTGCAGCAGTGTAGGTGTCGGCAATCGTGCCGGCGATACGACGTTCTATGTACCGAACGTGATCGGGACGGTCAGTGGTCCCCGGATGGCCGGGGTCTCACGCCAGATCGGGGTGCCGACGAGTACCGGTCGGCGGCGCAGGATATGCCGCAGGGCCGCGGTGGTTTCGAGCCTGGCCAGCGGGGCGCCGAGGCAGAAGTGGACGCCGTGCCCAAAGGTCAGCGGCGCGGGTCCAGGGCGGCCGGGACGGAATTGATCCGACTCCGCGTACACCGCAGGATCGCGGTTAGCGGCAGCCACGCAGGCGAGAACGGTTTCGCCGCAACGGATGTCGATACCTGCGATCGTTTGGTCGGCGGTGGCGGTGCGTCCTGCAGCTTGGACAGGGCTGTCGAGGCGCAACAGTTCAGTGAGCACGACGGGATCGGCTGGGTTGATCCCGTCTGCCAGGCAGGTTCCGTCGCTACTGGGAGTGAGTAAGCGAATAAGGCTGGCGCCCAGCAGGTTTGCGGTCGTTTCGTGTCCGGCGACCGCGATGAGGATTGCGTTGATAACGACTTCATCGAGGGTGAGGCTGGGATCGGCAGCGATGAAACTGAGCAGATCGTCGCGCGGATGGGCGCGCCGGTCGGCAGCCGCGGGCAGCATCTGTGTGAGCAGTGCCGCGGCTGCGCCGATTCCGTGTTCGAGTTCTTCTAGGTCGGCGAATCCGCCGAGAATTCGGATGATGGTGGGCGAGTACTCGCGCAGTGCTGCGCATTGGTCGGCGTCCAGCCCCAGCCATGCGCCGATGACGGCGATGGGTAGGGGGAGCGCGATCTGCGACATGGCATCGACGGATTGGTCGGCGGCGATCGCGGAAACGGTGTCGTGGCAGATCGATTCGATTCCGTCGCTGAGTTGGTTGATGAATGAGCGGCCGAAGACGTCCCGCACTGCGCCGCGCAGTCGGTCATGGGTGGGGCCGTCGGTGAACAGCATGCTGGCTTCGACAAATGCCGAGTTGAAGAATTCGGTGGCGCCGACGGCTGCCGTGTTGGCGCGGGGGTCGCTTGTCCAGTGCAGTCCGGAAAGGACCTCGCGGGCGGCGTGGTAGCCGAGGATCAACCAAGCTTGGGCGGTGTCATCCCAGACGACATCGCCGTCGCGGCGCCGTGCTTCGTAGAACGGGTAGGGATCCGCGGCATCCCAGGGTAGTTGGGGCGTCATGAGATTAGGGGTGGTCATGGTGGTCCAATCCGCAAGGCAGTCCGCGTTCGCGTACCCAGGCGTGATGCAGCTTGCCCAGTTCAGTGGTGGGCTCGGCGACACCCGCGAGATCTTCGAGAATGGCCCGCACCGGCACTGTTGCTCGCAGGCCGGCGGCGAGGTGGTCGAAGGCGATCTGCATGCGGGGCAGGAACACGAATTCGCGGGTTACTGCCATCTGTCCCGCCGGCAGGCTGTTCTGCTTGCCGCCGAACAATGCGTGCAGGCTTCGCGTCATCTGCTCCGCTGTGTAGATGACCGGTTGTGGTTGGGAAGTCGCATGGGTCATATCCGCGACCATGCGCCGCTGGTCCGCAGGGCTCACGTCAGCCGATATCAGGCCCATCTCAAGCATGAGTGCCCGGCAATCTTCGTAGCGTCCCTCGATACCTGCGTGCATCATCGCGATGAACAGCCAACGCGGGCGTTCGGCGAGGGTCTGCACGCAGCCGAAATCTAGGCAACCGACGGTGCCGTCGGGGTTGAATCGGAAGTTTCCGGGGTGCGGGTCGACCTGGGCGAGATTGCCGTGGCGGGATCCGCTGTTGATGAACCGGAAAACCACCTCGGCCCAGGTGTTCCTCAAGTCCTGGTCGGCATGCAGTGCTTCGGTCCAGTCCATTCCATCGAGGTAGGTCATCGTCAGTACCCGGTCGGCCGATGCCTCCGGGACAACTTCGGGGATGCGGATGAAAGGATGGCCGTGGTGCAGGTCCGCGAATGCGGTGATCATCGCGGCTTCGTGTCGGTAGTCGACTTCCTCGGTCACTCGTGCGGTGATCTCGGCAGCCATACTGCGGATATCGATGGTCATGCCGGTTGCGGCGGCGCCCAAGCGCATGAACGTAGTCAACAGCTCTGTATTGGCCAGATCGTCGCGGATAGCCTGCGCCACACCGGGATACTGGATTTTCACGGCCACTGTTCGTCCGTCGTGCAGCACGGCCTTGTGGACCTGGCCAATCGACGCCGCCGCGATCGGTGCGCCATCGAATTCGGCGAAAAAGTCAGCACGCGAGCCGAGTTCATCGCGGAGGACCGCGTGCACAAGGTCGGCGGGCATAGGGGGAGCGTCGGCCCGCAGCCGGGACAGTGCCTTCTGATACGGGGCGAAGTTGGCATTGCCGATGGCGTCGGCGTCGATCATGGACAGAATCTGGCCGGCTTTCATCAGCGCGCCTTTCGACGCGCCGAGCAGCTCGGTGTACCGGTCAGCGGTGCGTTCATGGAACCGCTCCACGGCGTTCTCGTCGCCAGCGCGCGCCCGCAGTCCCGCGACCAGCCGACCCCCCGCGGCGCGCGCGGTGAACCCGGCCAGGGGCATGGTGCGGCGAAGCCGCCCATTCGGTACGGGCTTATCCGTAGGTGTCATCGTGCCTCCACGGTGCTCGGGTGTGACGTCGCGGCGTGGTCATCAAATGCGCCGGGCAATCCCCGTTCGCGGACCCACGCATGATGCAGCACGCCGAGTTCAGTTGTCGGCTCAGCGATTCCGTCCATGTCATCGGTGATCGCCCGTGCCGGCAGAGTGGCCGTCAGCCCTGCGCATACGTTGCTCAAGGCGGTGTGGACTCGCGGCGCGAAGGCAAGGTCGCTGGGAGCGCTCATCCGGATCAGCGGATTCGACGAATCGAAGAGCCCGAATACCCAGCGTGCGGTCCGTGCCGAACTATCGGCGACGTATGTCACCGGCTGCGGCGCAGCAGCGACCTCATAGAACACCTGGGACCAATACAGCTGCGCTTCCTCGGTCGACATCGAGGAGCCTGCAGGGAGGAAGCCGGCGCGCACCATGCAGTCGCGTATGTCCTTCGCGTTGCCGTCGATGGCCGCGCGCATCAAAGCAACCGCGGCCTGGCGCATCGGTTCGGGAAGGATCTTGACGCAACCGAAGTCGACGACACCGACGGTTCCGTCATTGTTGAACTTGTAATTGCCGGGATGCGGGTCGTTGTGCATGAGATTTGCATGTCGGTAGTTGGCATCGGTGAACCGCGTGATCACCTCTGCCCAAGTGTTCTTCAGATCCTGGTCAGCCAATTGAGCTTCGGCCCAGTTCATCCCGCCCAGGTAGGTCATCGTCAACACGCGGCCGCTCGACATCTGCGGCACCACGTCGGGGATCCGGATGAACGGATGGTCCCGATACAGGTCGCCGAATAGGCGGATCATTGCCGCCTCGCGCTGGTAATCGACCTCTTCCGTGATCCGCTCGGACATTTCACGTGCCACCGGACGCGGATCGAACACCATGCCCGACGCTGACGACGCGAACCGCATGAAGGTGGCTACCAGTTCGGTGTTGGCTAGATCCGCTCGGATCGCTTCTGCCACACCGGGATACTGGATTTTCACCGCGACCTGTGCCCCGTCGGTCAATGTCGCGCGGTGTACTTGGCCGATTGACGCGGCGGCGACCGGTTCGTCGTCGAACTCGGCGAATTGCGCTCGGGCGTCGCCGAGTTCGGCGGCGAGGATCTGGTGCACCAGCTCAGCCGCCATCGGCGGGGCCGCGGCCTGAAGCCTCACCAGGGCCTGTTGGTAGGGCGCGAAGCCGCCAGTGCCCAACCCCCCGGTATCGACCATTGATAGCAGCTGCCCGAGTTTCATCAACGCGCCCTTGGAGTGGCCGAGGAGTTCGGTGTAGCGGTCGGCGGAGCGTTCATGGAACCGCTCGACGGCGCTGTCGTCGCCGGCGCGTTCGCGTAGTTCAGCGACCAAGCGGCCTCCGGCGGTCCTGGCCATGAACCCCGCTAGCGGCATCGTTCGCCGCAGCCGGCCCTGGGGCACGGGTGTGTGGTGGTCTGGCATCGAATCGCTCCTACCGGGTCGGAACCGTAGTAAAGTGCATTCATACGCACAGTAAGTGATCACTTGCAGGAGGTCAATGATGGCGGCCGCATCAACCCGTGAACGGCTGGTCACCGAGGCGATGAAGCTGTTCAGCAGCAAGGGATTTGAGGCCACCAGCGTCTCGCAGATCGAAGCGGCCGCAGGCTTGTCGGGCGGATCGGGAGCGCTGTATCGGCACTTCAAATCGAAAGATGCCTTGCTCGCCGCCGGTATCGACCGGCAGCTGGATCGCCGCGCGGCAATGCAGGCCATCAGCACCATCTTCGCTGGTCTCGGCGACCTGCACAGTGAGCTGACTGCGTTGGGTCGTTACGTGCTGACGGTGATCGACCAGGAGGGCGAACTGCTGCAGATTGCCGCTCGCACCCCGGCGGGACTGTCCGAACACCTCGATACCGCGTACGCAGCGCTGGTCGACGGGTTGTGCGACGAACTGAACGGGTGGATCAGCGCCTGGGCGCCGCACGCCTCTGTCGGGCAGACGAGAGTTCTCGCGTCGCTCGCCGTCAACGGCCTGCTAGGACAACGGTTCGCCGCCAACCTCTTCCATCGTCCATCGGCGACTACATCGGACGACGAGTACCTCAAGGAATGGACAGCCACCCTGGCCGCCCGTGTCCAATCCATCTCGTGAATGAGGCTTGCGCACAGTGCCGCCCACGGGCGCATCAGTGTCGCCGCGGGTAATCCACGCGTGTGAGTGCTGTGCACGGATTCGGGCTGTTTTGCGTGCACAGCCCTCACACCCGCGCTCGACACGCTCGGACAAAGCAAAAGCCGCGAATCCGATCCGGATTCGCGGCTTTTGTTGAGTGGGCGAAGGGGGACTTGAACCCCCACGTCCCGAAGGACACTGGCACCTGAAGCCAGCGCGTCTGCCATTCCGCCACTCGCCCCAAACAACTGGGAGAGAGTATCACCACCCCCACCCCCGACTCCAAATCCGCCGCTGACCACGGGGTGCTGCGGCACCCCGCCGGGCCCGTGCAGCGAAGCGGCG
>NZ_MPKW01000026.1 GCF_009729415.1 Mycolicibacterium sp. CBMA 234 | reverse complement strand
CGCGCCGACCGGAACCGCCGACGACGTCGTCGCAGCCCTGATCGCCGCGCTGAGCTGACGCGGTCATGTCCACTGGGGTCACCAGTCGGCGTATCGCGGCTCTGGCCTTCCCAGCACTCGGGGTCCTCGCAGCTGAGCCGATCTACCTCCTGCTGGACACCGCTGTGGTGGGCCGGTTGGGGGTGCTGCCGCTGGCGGGCCTCGCGGTCGGCGGACTGATCCTGAGTCTGGTCGGGTCGCAGCTCACGTTCCTGTCGTACGGCACCACGTCGCGGTCGGCCCGCAGCTTCGGTGCCGGTGATCGAGCCGGCGCAGTGGGAGAAGGCGTGCAGGCCACCTGGCTGGCGCTGGCCCTCGGCGTGCTCATTGTGGTCGTGGTGCAGGCATGCGCACCCATGTTGCTGACGGCCATCGCCGGGTCGGGTGGTCACATTGCTGAGACGGCGCTGCCCTGGCTGCGGATCGCGGTCCTCGCGGTGCCGGCGATTCTGATGTCGATGGCTGGCAACGGCTGGCTACGCGGCGTGCAGGACACGGCCCGACCATTGCGCTATGTGCTTATCGGCGTGGGGATTTCCGCGGTGCTGTGCCCGCTGCTGGTGTTCGGTTGGCTCGGAATGCCGCGGCTCGGCCTGACCGGCTCGGCAGTCGCCAATCTGGTCGGGCAGTGGATCGCCGCGGCGTTGTTCGGGTATGCACTGCTGTCGGAGCGGGTGCCGCTGCACCTGCGGTCCGACGTGCTGCGCGCCCAGCTGACCATGGGGCGCGACCTGGTGCTGCGGTCGCTGGCGTTCCAGGTGTGCTTCCTGTCCGCCGGTGCGGTGGCGGCCCGATTCGGCGCGGCCGCTGTCGCCGCCCATCAGGTGGTGCTGCAGCTGTGGAATTTCCTTGCGCTGGTGCTGGATTCACTGGCCATCGCAGCCCAGTCGTTGGTCGGTGCCGCCCTTGGTGCGGGGGAGCCGCAGCACGCCAAGACGGTGGCGTGGCGGGTGACGGTGTATTCGGCTGCCGCAGCGGGAGTTCTGGCCGCGGTATTCGCGCTGGGCGCTGGGGTGCTGCCGACAGCGTTCACCTCTGACCATGCCGTGCGGGCTCAGATCGGCATCCCGTGGTGGTTCATGGTGGCCCAATTGCCCATCGCCGGAATCGTTTTCGCGCTGGATGGGGTGTTGCTCGGAGCCGGCGACGCGAAATTCATGCGCAACGCCACCCTGATCAGCGGGCTGGTCGGCTTCCTGCCGCTGATCTGGCTGTCACTCGCATTCGACTGGGGGCTCGCCGGCATCTGGTCCGGGCTGAGCACCTTCCTGGTGCTGCGGCTGATCTTCGTCGGCTGGCGAGCGCTGTCCGGCCGCTGGGCCTGAAACCCTTTGCGCGAGCCGTGCTGGGGGCACCTCCCGCGAGCGTGCGCGTCTGCACCAGACACGCCGTGGGTTGCGTGCAAAAACGTCCCGTTCACGGCTTGCGAGCGGGACGTTCTGGCACCTCGGTAGCGGCGTGTCGGCGGACAGACACGCACGCTCGCGGAAGGGGTGTTGCTAGACCTGGGTACGCCCGCGCTGCATGACGGCGTCGCGGTTGGCGGCGATGTCGTTGCCGACGGCGCTGTTCCAGTCGCGGGCCGACGCGGCTTCGATCCAGAGCCCGGCGTCGGTCTGCGAGCCGTCGATCCGGTGGTAGGAATCCAGCAGCGCGCGGACGGCCTTCTGGTTGTTGCCCACGATCGAGGCGGCAATCTTGCGGGCCGCCGGCAGCAGCTCGTCGTGCGGCACCACTTCGGTGATCAGCCCGGCACGCAGGGCCTCGGCCGCGGACAGGTAGTCGCCCGTCATGCTCATCCGGCGGGCCAGCCCGAGCCCGGCCTTCTGCGGCAGCCGCACACTCAGACCCCAGGTCGGCAGCAGCCCGACGCGCGCGTGGGTGTCCGCGAACTTGGCGTTCTCCGAGGCGATCAGGATGTCGCAGTACAGCGCGAGCTCCAGGCCACCGGTGACGGCCGCGCCGTTGATGGCGCCGATCACCGGCTTGGTCATGTTCGGCCAGCGCGGCGAGATGTCCGGCAGGTCGGCGCCCTCGCCGAGTTCCTTGAGATCCAGGCCGGCACAGAACACCGGGTCGGCGCCGGTCAGGATCACCACGTCGACGTCGTCGTCGGCCTCGGCCTGGCGCAGCGCGCTGTAGAACGCCTCACGCAATTCATAAGACAGCGCATTACGCGACTGCGGCCGGTTCAGGGTCAGGGTGCGAACCCGGTCGGTGGTGTCGATCAGTAGGACGTCGGTCACGTTGGCTCCTTGCTTGGCGGTCACCCTCCGACACCGTAACTTGCGGGCCTGACGCGCCTATCGTGGAGGCCATGTGCCGCAACATCACCGAACTGCGTGGCCTGGAACCGGCCGCCACCACCGAGGAGATCGAGGCCGCCGCGCGTCAGTACATCCGGAAGGTCAGCGGGATCACCCGACCGACGGCTGCCAACGTCGACGCCTTCGAAGCCGCCGTCGCCGAGGTCACCGACGTCACCGAGCGACTGCTGGCCGAGCTGCCGGCCCGTCGTCAACCACCCAAGACCGTGCCGCCGCTGCGGCGACCCGAAGTGCAAGCGAGGTTGGCCGCCAAGTGAATTCGCCCGCGCTCAAGGAGTGGGGCGCGGCAGTGCAGGCGCTGCTGGCCGGGCGGCAGACCGTGCTGCTGCGCAAGGGCGGTATCCACGAGAAACGGTTTGAACTGTCCGCGCCGGAGTTCGTGTTCTTCCCGACGGTCGCGCACAGCCACGCCGAGCGCGTCCGACCCGAGTTCAGCGACCTGCTGGAGCAAGCCGCGGGGGACAGCACCGAGACCGAAGTGGTGCTGCGCGGCGGCGCGAAAGTCGTTGCGGCCGTGGCAGTTGAGCGTCCGGAGCGCCTCGAAGATATCGCCGATCTGCACATCTGGACCGCCGACTCGGTCCAGAACGAACGTGTGGATTTCCGGCCCCGGCACCGCCTGACGGTGCTGGTTGTGCAGGCGAAACCGCTGGCGGCCCCGGTCCAGTTGGCGCGCACCCCCGACTACGCGGGCTGTCGCAGCTGGGTCGACCTGCCCGTCACGGCTGACTGGGGTCCTCCGGTGTACAACGACGCCGCGCTGGCCTCCATCGCCCAGCGCGTTCGTGACTCAGTCGGCTGACAGCGCGACCGTCGGCAGCAACAACCGGGACATCCCGCCTGCGCCGTGATGCACGCTGTGCGTGGCCGGCGCCATGCGCTCTCCCGAGACCACCGGTTCGCCGGTGCCGAGGTTGCGGTCGTACCGCGGATGACAGCCGCCGGCGACGATCACCCGTAGCCGGGACCCGGCGGGGATCCGGTGCGCGACGGCGTCGAGTTCAAGCCGCACGGTCTCGGGATCGCCCAAAGGTGTTGTCAGCCTGCGGAATCCGTCGCTGACGTTACGGGACCTGCCTTGCACATCGACCTCGCTGAGCCGGACGAAGACGTCCCGATTCGGGTTGTCACACGACAGCGCCAGTTCGATCACCGGGTTGCCGATCAGATACAGGTCTTCGGCCAGCGGCGCACCGGTGAAGTCGACGACGTCGGGCCGCCGGCTCAGTGCCGAGTCCTCCGTGTAACCCGCGGCCGACGACAGCAGCCGGCCGCCCACCGTCGGCGTTGGCTCGGCCGGATCAAAGGTGAACCGCGACGGCGGCGCGGTGTCGTCGGGTGCGGCGGTACTGAGTCGGTGAGCCGGCTGCAGATACAGCTCGAGTTCGGTGGCCGCCGGCGGCCAGTCGGGCATGTTCAGCCAGCCTTGCCCGTTGACCTCGACCCGCACCGCCGCCCGGTCTGGTGCCGGGGTTTCGGCCAGGTGGGTATCGAGCCAGGCCAGCGATTCGCGCAGCACGGTGGCGCCGCCGCGCGTCAACAGCTGGGTGTGCGTCCACGACCCGATGGTGACGGCGGTGGGGACGCCCCGATCATGCAGACGCTGGAACTGGGTCAGGGTCTGGTCCAGGAACAGGTCCTGCCAGCCGCCGAACAGCAGCACCGGCACGTCGACCTTGTCCAGCGTGTCGGCCAGGGCCATGTTCTCCCAGAATGGGTCGGCGCCGTCGGGATGGCTGATCCACGATTCGTACCAGGTCGCGCCGGAACCCAGCAGCCGACGGGCAGCAGGCCCGGCCGGCGCCTGGTCGGCAGTGCGGGCGACCAGCCGGGGTGAACGGAATTGCCGGACCCCGACGGCCAGCCGCGCCCCCTCCTGGTGGGCCATCATGTCACTCCAGCCCAGGAAATCATTGAGCTTGAATGCGCCTGTGCCCCAAGTTGATTCGGCGAAGTCGTGGGGTCCCACGCTGATGATCGCGGCCTTCAGCTCGGGCGGGGGATCGGTGAGCAACGCCCACTGGGTGAAGCCCAGGTACGACAGCCCCATGGTGGCGAACGATCCGGTGAACCACGGCTGGTCGCGAAGCCAGGCGGCGGTGTCGACCGCGTCGGCGATCTCATTGACCATGGGATCGAACTCGCCGCCGGACCCGAATGTGCCGCGCACGCTCTGCAACAGCACGTGATAGCCGCGGCGAGCATACGCCGCGCCGAACACCGGGCCGAATGGGAAGCCACGTCCATAGGGGCAGCGCACCAGCAGGGTGCCCTTGGCGGTACCGGTGGGGGCGTAGTGGTTGCCGACCAGCTCGACGCCGTCACGCATCGGGGTGACGATGCGGCTGACGCGGTAGTCGGTGGTGGGCGGCGGTACGTCGAGGACGCGGCTCAGCAACCGGGAGCCGTTACGGGCGATTCGGGAGCTCACAATTGGCAAGGGTACCGATCCGTACCGCCGGCCGGTGAGATCAGAACTTGTAGAACGGCACCAGCTGGTTGGCGCGCTGCAGGTTGGTCTGCAGGCAGTCCGGGCGGTCTGGCGACTCGATGGGCGAGTAGAACATCGACTGGTTGATCAGGCCGTATGAGGTCTTGAAGGTGATCATGCAGGTGACCCACCACCGGTCATTCCAGTCGGTCGGCTTCATGATCCAGTACTGCGCAGCCCGGTGCCCAGCGATATTGAGCTCGACGGCGTCGGCCGGCAGCGTCTGCTCGTAGGTGCGCCAGACGATGGGCTCGACGGCGATCTGGTAGTTCCCAGCGTCGTAGTGGCAGCGCAGGCCGTCCTCATGGTCGGGAGGGGTGAAGCCCAGGCCGATGCCGTTGGTGACGTCGATCGGGATCTGATCGCACGGGTCGAACGGGCTCGGGTCCGTGGTCGAGATGATCGGCGACTTGATGGTGCTGGTCACGCTCATCGGTGCAGAAGTAGAGCGCAGTTGCACGGCGTCGCCGCCGGCGGGCGTCAAGGGGTTGGTCTGAGCGACCACCACGCCTGCCGTCACCAGCGCACACATCGCCGACAACAGACGCAGTTTCCCGGCTATCGCTGCCATGACACCCCTTAACTCCGAGCAATACTGCGGGGAGTCTACAAGTCGTCTAGGTCACACCGGACAGGATGGGAGAACATGTTCTAGTTTCTCCCGCTGCGCGGGACGTATGGCAGCACAGCGGGGGTAGATGCCACCCAAGTACCCTGAATTTTTGTGTCGAGCCAGCCGACCCTTTGGGCAATCAGTGACCTGCACATCGGGCATACCGGGAACAAGCCGGTCACCGAGTCGCTGCACCCGGCCTCGCCGGACGATTGGTTGATCGTCGCCGGCGACGTCGCCGAGCGCACCGACGACATTCGGTGGTCGCTGGACCTGCTGCGTAAGCGCTTTGCCAAGGTCATCTGGGTGCCCGGTAACCACGAACTGTGGACCACGAACAAAGACCCGATGCAGATTTTCGGGAAGGCCCGCTACGACTACCTGGTCGACATGTGCGACCAGATGGGCATCCTCACGCCCGAGCACCCGTTCCCGGTCTGGACCGGGCCGGGCGGCGCGGCGACCATCGTGCCGATGTTCCTGCTGTACGACTACAGCTTCCTGCCGGCCGGTACCGCGACCAAGGCCGAGGGTCTGGCGCTGGCCAAAGAGCGGAACGTGGTCGGCACCGACGAATTCCTGCTGTCGAGCGAGCCGTACGCCACCCGCGACGCCTGGTGCCGCGACCGGCTGGCCATCACCCGCAAGAAGCTCGACGACCTGGACTGGATGGAGTCGACGATCCTGGTCAACCACTTCCCGCTGGTCCGGGAACCTTGCGACGCGATGTTCTACCCGGAGTTCTCGCTGTGGTGCGGCACCACCGCGACCGCGGACTGGCACACCCGCTACAACGCCCTCTGCTCGGTGTACGGCCACCTGCACATCCCACGCACCACCTGGTACGACGGGGTGCGCTTCGAGGAAGTGTCGGTCGGTTATCCGCGGGAATGGCGGCGCCGCAAGCCCTACCGGTGGATGCGCCAAATCCTGCCGGACCCCAAGTACCCGCCTGGCTACCTCAACGACTTCGGTGGCCATTTCGAGATCACTCAGGAGATGCGGGAGCACGCCCAGAAGATGCAGGACCGAATCAATTCGAGGCGGCTGTGATGAACGCCCTGCTGACGCAAGTGCTGCCCGACGTGGTGGCGACTGCCGAAACGTATTCCGATCCAGGCGATCTCATGCCGTTGCCGGAGGAAGAACCGCTGATCGCTCGGTCGGTGGCCAAGCGCCGCAACGAGTTCATCACCGTCCGGCACTGTGCCCGTGAGGCATTGGGCCAGCTCGGTGTCGGCCCGGTTCCGATTCTCAAGGGGGACAAGGGCGAACCGTGCTGGCCCGCAGGCATCGTCGGCAGCCTGACGCACTGCGAGGGATTCCGCGGCGCGGTGGCGGCGCGGGCTGAGCAGGTGCGCTCGGTCGGGATCGACGCCGAACCGCACGGGATACTGCCCAAGGGAGTGCTCGGTGCCATTGCCCTGCCGGCGGAGCAGACGGAGATTTCGGTGCTGCGGGGAGATCTGCACTGGGATCGAATCCTGTTCTGCGCCAAGGAAGCGACATACAAGGCGTGGTTCCCGCTGACACACCGGTGGCTGGGGTTCGAGGACGCGCACATCACGTTCACGCTGGACTCCAGTGGGAGTTCGGGCACGTTCTTGTCCCGGATCCTCATTGACCCGGCGGCCGAGTCCGGGCCGCCGCTGGCCGAACTGCCCGGGCGCTTCACCGTGTCCAATGGCCTTGTCCTGACGGCGATCTCGCTGTGAAGCGCGAAGCGAAGCCCGCGCCGCCGCCCGGCCTGGTGATCGTCGACAAGCCAGCCGGCATGACGAGCCACGACGTCGTCGGCCGGTGCCGGCGGCTGTTCGGTACCCGCAAAGTCGGGCACGCGGGCACCCTGGACCCGATGGCCACCGGCGTCCTGGTGGTGGGCATCGAGCGGGCAACCAAGATCTTGGGGCTGCTGACCGCCACCGACAAGACATACGTCGCGACCATTCGGCTCGGCCAGACCACGTCCACCGAGGATGCCGAAGGCGAAGTGCTGCAGACCGTTTCAGCGGCCCATGTCTCCGAGGAGCAGATCGAGACCGCGGTCGCCGCGTTGCGCGGCGAGATCGACCAGGTGCCGTCGGCCGTCAGCGCCATCAAGGTCGACGGCGAGCGGGCCTACAAGTTGGTTCGCGACGGCAAGGTGCCGGAATTGGCGGCCCGCCGGGTGCGGATTGAACGCTTCACGATTGAGGCCGTCCGTCGCGTTGAGGATTTCGTCGACGTGGACGTCACGGTGGACTGCTCGTCGGGTACCTACATCCGGGCGCTGGCTCGTGATGTCGGCGCGGCACTCGGCGTTGGCGGGCACCTGACGGCGTTGCGGCGCACCAAGGTTGGCCGTTACGGGCTGGACGAGGCGCGCACGCTGGAACAGCTGACCGATGCTGCGGAACTGAGCTACTCGTTGGACGCCGCCTGCCTGCTGGGGTTCCCGCGCCGCGACCTGACCGACGCCGAGACCGAGGACACTCGGCACGGCCGGGCATTGGCGCCGGCCGGCGTCGAGGGGACCTACGCCGCGACGGCGCCCGACGGGCGGGTGATCGCGCTGCTGGAGGACGGACCCAAGCGCACCAGCAGCGTCGTGGTGCTGCGCCCGGCGACGTTGTAGCGGTTGGCCGAAAGCATCAATGTGCAGTGCGCTTTGCGCATTCAACCGATCGTTGGGCGGTCCTGGTGTCAGGGTGGGCTGACGTCCTGCTGGACGGCGAGCAACGCGAACCCGATGTCTTTCAGCACCGTTGCGACCCCGGGTTGATCGCGCATTCGGCGCGTCACCACGATGTCGTTGATCATGATCTGGCACGCCTGCACCCTGATTCGGGCCTCGGCCGCTGACCAGTCGGGCTGCAGTTGTCGCACCAAATGAACCCACTCGTCGATGTATGCGCGTTGTGCGTCGCTGCTCCGTTTGCGGTCGTCGGCGGGTAGCTGCGCCATGTCCGACAGCAGAATCTGGACGATGTGCGGGTTGTCGAAGGCGAAATCGCGGTAGCTGCAGACCACCGCACGCAGCACCTCTGCGGGTTCGGAGGCAACTGCTGCGGCTTGGTTGAATCTCATCCACAGCCACTCGTTCCCGCGGAACACGACGGCCGACAAGATGTCACTCTTCGCGGTGAAGTGGTTGTAGACGCTGGGCCCGGCAATTCCCACCGCCGCGCCGATGTCGTCGATGCTTACCCCGGCATACCCACGCTCGGCGAACAGCACTGTGGCTGCGGCCAGGATTGTCTCTCGCCGGGAATGAGTGGCACCGGGTGGCGAAGCGTTCCGGGTGCCAGATAACTCCACGGGGGCCTCTAGCGGTATCGCTACGAGTTTGGTCATCAGCCTGGTGAAGGCCGGCTCCGGCAGC
Source organism: Mycolicibacterium sp. CBMA 234 (assembly GCF_009729415.1). Classification (GTDB taxonomy): domain Bacteria; phylum Actinomycetota; class Actinomycetes; order Mycobacteriales; family Mycobacteriaceae; genus Mycobacterium. The sequence continues at coordinate 97,066 of NZ_MPKW01000026.1, read as the reverse complement.
GAAACCGCGTGGAAAGAAATGCTGTTGGCCACGCCGAGCGCACACCACGCCAGCATCTGACTTTCCGTCGGGCCGAGTTCTGGCCGCCGGTCGCGAATACGTTCGGCCACTCGATCGCCGACTTGGCGGGCCAATTTGCGCACCGCCTCGTGGTCGTGCGCGGTGAGGTGGCGCGCTTCGCGGCGCCAGAGCACCCCGACATTGCGTTGCGCCATCGCCGCGGTTGCCAATGTTGCGGGCAGTGCCGAATCCGATGTTGCAACTGCGGTTTCCACCTGACCGACAGCGTGGCTGATAACCGCAGTCAACAGGTCGTGTTTGCCGCGGAAGTGTCGGTACAGCGCTGATGGGCCGATCGCGACTGCTTCGGCGACGTCGCTCATCGCGACGTCGTTGTACCCACGATCGGCGAACAGGCTTGCGGCTGCATCCACGATCAGCTGCCGACGGTTTCGCGGTCGGGTGCCCCGCGCAGGGCGGGTGGCCACGGGCGGCCCGTCAGCCACGAGCGTCCACTCGCCGCTCGTCAGGACGTGCCGCGGCTGGAGGCTTCCCATTGCCGGTCACGCAGTTCACGTTTGAGCACCTTACCTGCGCCCGACATCGGCAGTTCGGGGACGAACTCCATACTGCGTGGCAGTTTGTATCCGGCGATCGAGGCCCGGCAGTGCTCGCGCAGCTCATCCTCGGTGACTTGCGTTCCGGGCTGCAGCACGACGACTGCGTGTACCCGCTCGCCCCATCGCGCGTCCGGCACGCCGATCACCGCAGCCATCGCGACCGAGGCGTGGCTAGCCAGGGCGTTCTCCACCTCGGCGGAGAACACGTTTTCGCCGCCGGTGATGATCATGTCCTTGAGACGGTCGATGACGAACAGATACCCGGCGTCGTCCATCCGTCCCATATCCCCGGTGTGCATCCATCCACCGCGCAGTGCCGCCGCTGTTTCGTCGGGGCGGTTCCAGTAGCCGAGCATGACGTTGTCACCGCGCGCCACCACCTCACCGACCTCTCCGCGCGGCAGTTCGTTGTCGTCGGCATCCACCACCCGTACCTCGACATGCGGCAGTGCCCGTCCCGCCGATCGCCGCAGCGTCGGATCATGGTGGTCGGCAGGGGGCAGGAATGTTGCTGCGGGTGCCAACTCGGTCATGCCATACGCCTGGCCGAAACCTGCTGTGGGCAGGGCCTTTTCGGCCCGCTCTACCAGAGCGTCTGAGATCGGCGAGGCGCCGTAGACAACGTGCCGGAGCGAGCTGAGGTCAGCGTCGGCGGTATCGGGGTCGTCGATCAGCATCTGAATCATCGTGGGCACCAACAGCACATCGCTGACGCGGTGTTGGGTCACCGCCTGTGCTAACCCGGCCGCCGAGAAGAAGGGGATCATCACATGGGTGCTACCCGCGACCCCGCCGGCGATCCACATGCCGATCGCAGCGAGATGAAACAGGGGTGCCGCGTGCAGGATTCGGCCTCCGTCGCTGAGGAACTGACCGCTGGCCACGCTGCCCAACGCCGATGTGAGCACGTTGTTGTGGCTGAGCACCACACCCTTGGGATGCCCGGTCGTGCCGCCGGTGTAGAAGATGCCGAACATCGCATCGCCCCCGCGGCGTGCGTCGGGGATGGGTTCCGCTTCCGCGATGAGTTGTTCGTAGTCGAGCATGCCGTCTGGACACGGCCCGTCGCCGCAGTAGATGACGGTGGACAGCTCGGCACCCGCGGCGCGGATGGCCGGCACCGCGGCAGCGAACGCGTCGTCGACCAACAACACCTGGGATTGCGAATCCCGAAGCGAATAGGCGATTTCGACGGGGCTCCACCGGATGTTGACCGGGTTCACCGCAGCCTGCGCCCATGGCACGGCGTAGAGGTATTCGTGATACCGATCGGAGTTCAGGCTCAGCAGCGCCACCCGGTCATCGGGCCGTACCCCGAGGACCGTCAGGGCACCGGCCAGTCGAGCGATTCTGTCGACCGATTCGGCGACGGTGCGTTGCCGGCCGTCCTGCACCGTCAGTGGCATCTGTGGGTGCTGCTGCATCAACCGATGCAGGGATTGCGTCAAATACATGTCAAACTCCCGCTAGTCACAATGATCGAGCGATCAATTCCTTCATCACTTCGTTGGTGCCGGCGTAAATCCGCTGCGCGCGCGAGTCGGCGAACATCCGGGTGATCGGGTACTCGAGCATGTAGCCGTATCCGCCGAACAGCTGCAGGCAACGATCGATCACCTGGCATTGCATGTCGGTCACCCAGCTCTTGGCCATCGACGCGGTCGTGGCGTTCAGCCCGCCGCGCAAATGCTTGACGATGCAGTCGTCGACGAAAGTCCGTGCCACCCTGGCAATCGTCGCGCAATCGGCCAACTCGAAACGGGTGTTCTGCATCTCGAACAATGGTGCACCGAACGCTTCCCGTGTCTGGGTATAGGCGACGGTCTCGTCGACCGCGCGTTCGAGCGTCGCCAGACCGCAGACGGCAACCACCAATCGTTCATGGGCGAGCTGTTTCATCGCGTAGCCGTAGCCGGCTCCCTCTTCGCCCAACAGGTTCTCTGCGGGCACCCGGACGTTGTCGAAGAACAACTCGGCGGTGTCCTGCGCCTTCATTCCGAGCTTTTCCAGTACTCGGCCGACGCGGAAACCTTCTGCGTCAGCGGTTTCCAGCACCAGCAGTGACACACCTTTGGCACCCGCACTGGGATCGGTTTTGACCACCAGCACGATGATGTCGGCACTGGAGCCGTTCGAGATGAACGTTTTGGAACCGTTGAGCAGATAGTGATCGCCGTCGCGAATCGCAGTGGTGCGCAGCGCTTTGAGGTCCGAGCCACCGCCCGGTTCGGACATCGCGATGGCGCCCACCAACTCACCGGTCGCCATCTTGGGCAGCCAGCGGAGTTTCTGTTCATGCGAACCGTAGGCCAGCAGGTAGTGCGCAACCAGGCCACTGTGGACCTGATTCCCGAATCCGCTTTCCCCGCAATACGCTTGCGCTTCCAAGATGGCGAAATCGTGCGCTATCGTGCCGCCGCCGCCCCCGTATTCCTCAGGCACGGCTGCGCACAGCAGGCCGAGTTGACCTGCTGCCAGCCAGAACTCACGGTCGACGCACTTCTGCTGCTCCCAGCGTTCCCGGTGGGGCAGAGCCTCGGTGTTGAAGAACTTCGTTGCCATCGTTTTGAGGTCGTCGATCTCATCGTCGACCCACGGTGACCAATATCCGGTAACCATGGCGAGCCTAGAAGTTGAATCCGCCGCCGCAGACCAGGGTCTGCGCGCTGACATAGTCGGACTCGGGCGTGCACAACAGGTACACCGCACCAGCAGCTTCGGCGGGGGTCCCGCCGCGGCCCAGCGGAATCATCTGCTCCATCGCAGCGAGCAACCCAGGGTTGACGCCAACCTGAATTTGCTTGTCGGCCACCGTGATTGTGCTGTCCCCGTCCGCCGGTGCCTCGGTGAGGCGGGTCTTGATCAAGCCGAAGGCGACCGCGTTGACGGTGACGTTGTAGCGGCCCCATTCCTTGGCCAGTGTCTTGGTCAGGCCGATGATGCCGGCTTTGGCCGCCGCGTAGTTCGATTGGCCGCCGTTGCCTCCGACCCCGGCAAGCGACGAGATGTTGACCACCTTGCGGCACGGCACGGGTTCGCCCGCCGCCTTCGCTTGCTTGACCAAACCGCTGATGACAGGTTGTGCAGCACGCAGGATGTGGAACGGCGCCTTGAGGTGCACGTCGAGAATCGCATCCCACTGTTCGTCGGTCATCTTCTGGATGACCGAATCCCAGGTGTAGCCGGCATTGTTGACGATGACGTCCAGACCGCCGAAGGTATCGACGGCTGTTGCCACGAATCGCTCGCCGAAGCCCTCCTCGGTCACACTGCCGATGCAGGGCACCGCCTTGGCGCCCAATGCTTCGATGGCGGCGATGGTTTCGGCTGCCGGTTCGGCATCCATGTCATTGACCACGACGTATGCGCCCTCGGAAGCGAGTTTGAGAGCGATCTCGCGACCGATGCCCCGGCCTGAGCCGGAGACGATGGCGACTTTGTTTTCCATATTTCCCATGTGTCTGAGCCCCTTTCGATTAGACGGCGACGACTGCGTCGCCGGTGAGGGTGGTGGTGCCGTCGGCCAGGCGGACCGCCAGTTCGACGGTGGCGCGTCGCTCGCCGTCGACGTCGGCGATCGCGGTGACGCGGCCGGTGCAGGTTGGCGCGCCGTGCACAGGCGTGATCGCGGCGAAGCGCACCCGGTAGGAGCGGACGTGCTCTTGCGGTACCCAGCCCGTCAATAGCCGGCCCAGGTAAGCCATCGACAGCATGCCGTGCGCAAAAACATCTTGCAGACCAACAGATTTCGCTGCATCGACGTCGACATGCATCGGATTGTGGTCGCCGGAGGATCCGGCGAACAGGGCCAAGGTGAGGCGCGAGATGGCGTCGACCTCAAGGGGCGGTAGCTCGGTGCCGACGGTGACGGTTTCGGCGGTGGTCATGCGGTAACTCCTGGATTCTGTACCACGATCACTGATCGCAGGTCCGCGATCGGCGTGCCGTCGGTGCGGGTGATGGCCGTTTCCTTCACAACGAACTCCAGCGCGCCGCCCTTCTTGCTGTAGATGTCGACGATCCGTGGCCGCGCGACGAGTTCGTCACCCGCATAAGCGATTTGGTGATAGGTGAACGATTGCTCGCCGTGCAGTACAAAGCGCAGGTCGACGCCGAGCGAGCTGAGGAAGACGAATGGATCCGGGTTCTCCAACTCGACTGAGAACAGGAAAGTCGGCGGCGCCGGAAGGTCCTGGTATCCAGCTGCTTTCGCGGCATCGACTTCGGTGTACACCGGGTCGTTTTCGCCGATCGCCTTGGCGAAGAAGCGCAGCCGGCCCCGGTCGATGGTCAATGACTGCGGGGGTAGCTCGGTGCCGATGGCACCGGTATCGATCGCCATGTCAGCTCACCTTCTCGTAGAGGGTGACCACGGCCGCGCCGCCGAGGCCGATGTTGTGTTGCAGTGCCACGGTTACGTTTTCGACCTGACGGGCATCGGCCTGGCCGCGCAGCTGCCAAACCAGTTCTGCGCACTGCGCCAGTCCGGTCGCACCGAGGGGGTGGCCCTTGGACAGGAGTCCGCCCGATGGATTGGTGACCACTCGACCGCCGTAGGTGTTGTCGCCGTCAACGATGAACTTTTCCGCCGTGCCTTCCGGGGTCAGGCCCAGAACTTCGTAGGTGATCAGTTCATTGGCGGTGAAGCAATCGTGCAGTTCGACGACCCGGATGTCTTCTGGTGCCACGCCGGACGATTCGTAAACCTGGTCGGCGGCCGTCTTGGCCATGTCGTATCCGACGACCTTGAGCATGTCGTCTGAATTGAACGTCGACACGAGGTCGGTGGACATCGCCTGCGCTTTGATCGCCACGGTGGGCTTCAGCCCCTGCTTGCGCGCAAACTCGTCGCTCATCAGCACCGCGGCGGCGGCGCCGCAGGTCGGTGGGCAGCACTGCAACCGGGTCAGTGGCCCGAAGATCTGCGGGGAGGCCATGACCTCATCGACGGTGACCGGGTCACGGAACACCGCATAGGGGTTGTTCTTGGCGTGCTGTCGTGCTTTGACCGCGATGCGGGCGAAGGTTTCCGGCTTCGTTCCGTAGGTTTCGGCGTACTGCCGACCGGCGCCGCCGAAGTACTGGGCGGCCATCGGAGCGACCTCGTCCCATCCCTGCACCCGCTTGGTGACGTCGTCGAATCGTTCGAAGGGGCTGGGCCGGTCTGTCCACATCGATCCCAGGGCGCCGCGCTGCATCTGTTCGAAGCCGACCGCCAACACGCATTCTGCGGCTCCGGACTCGATGGCCTGGCGGGCCAACCACAGGGCTGTGGACCCCGTCGAACAGTTGTTGTTGACGTTGACAATCGGGATACCGGTCTGCCCGAGGCCGTACAGCGCAGCCTGTCCTGATGTTGAGTCGCCATACACATAGCCCGCGTAGGCCTGTTGGACAGTCCGGTAGTCGACACCGGCATCGGCTAGCGCGGCCCGGGTCGCTGCTTCGCCCATATCTGGGTATGGGGCAGTGCGACTCGGGGTTTTGAAGGGAATCATCCCGACGCCGGCCACAAGCACATTCCTGGTCAATGCTTCCTCCGTAGGTCGCCTGTTGCCAAACTATTGAATATTCACTTAACGTAGCGCGGGGATGCGGCGAACGCAAGACTTGGGTCACCACCGGTGCGGGGCGTCAACGTCGGAAACGGCCGGTGGCGGGGTGTGGAAATAGCGGTATCGAAGTTCAGGCGACATGCATGATCGAGAGGACTGATGGCGGGATGATCACCGAGACCTGGTTGACCTTCAACGGCGTGGACACCCGGGCGTTGTCGGTGTCGGGTAACGGCATGCCAGTCGTGCTGTTGCACGGTTACGGCGACAGTGCCGACACCTGGCGTGGGGTGCTCGCCCGACTGGAGTCGCTGGGGCGCAAGGCCTTTGCGGTCGACCTGCCCGGCTTCGGCCGGGCCGGCCGGCGCGGTCCTGGGCCCCTGCTTCCGCAGTTCGACGACTTCGTCGACGCGTTACTCGACGAGACTGGACCGGCTGTCCTGGTCGGTAACTCACTTGGCTCGGCCACCGCGGTCCGTGCCGCCGACCGGCGGCCGGAGATGGTGAAAGCCCTGGTTGCACTGGATGATCCGCTCAATTCCCGGAACTGGTTGGCCCGGCTCGCTCGATACCGCGACGTTCCCGTACGGTTCTGGCGCGGTGTCGCCCGGGCGCCGGTGCCTGCCGGCGCTCTGCGCTGGGCGACCGAAGCGAGCTTGCGCCGCTTGCTCTTTGATCCGGGTAAGCCCGCGGAGCAAGAAGTGATCACCCGCTGGGCTCAATCGGTCAACACTCAGCGGGCCGTGGCGGAGCTGGGCCGCTATGCGTTGCAGTACGCGCGGGAGACGGCCTCCGGCCACTGCGGTATCCGGGTCAGTTGCCCGACGGTCGTGGTGCACGGCGCCAAGGACCGCATCATCCCGGTCGATGCGAGTCGAATTCTTCACCAGCAGATTCCGGGCAGCGAGTTGGTGGTCCTGCCTTGGTCCGGGCACTGTCCACAACTTGATGATCCCGATGCCGTGGTGCGTCTGGTGGTTGGGATGAAAGGGGTGTCGTGACATCACCGCTGCGTCAGGTGCGCGACATGGCTGAGGCCGCACTCGTGTTGCAGCGCTGGGGACTTGTGGACGTTCGTTGGCCGCTGGACGCGATGTGCGCCGTTCGATCGAAAGTGGGGGGTGCCGCAAGCGCTTGGCGCAATGATCAAGATCCTGGGCGCGCTCCCGGGCAGTGCCCGGCATTGGATCGCCCACGCCGCCCATTTCGACACCACGTTCACCCGCACCGACCCCGCGGTGCGCGCGGGATACCACAGCAGACTCGTGAACTGATCGCCTGCCAACGTTGTAGCGTCGGCTCATGGCCACCCACGAGCCTGAGATCACTGCGCCGATCGACCTCTGTACGCCGGCGGGACGGCTCAACCCGGATGCAGTGGGCTGGACTCGAACCCCGTTGCACCGCTGCAATTTACGTGGCTGGGGCCGCGCGAAGCGCTGGGAGCACTGGTGCATCACGACGCCGACCCATCTGGTTGCCGTCACTGTCTCGAGTCTCGACTACCTCGGCGTCAACAACATCTACTTTCTCGAATACGGTGGGTGCGAAGTCAACCGAAACAGCGTGCTGCCGCTGGCCCGCGGGGTGACACTGCCGACCAGCCTCGGCGGCGGCCCGACCAGCGCCCGCGGCAAGGTCAGCATCGATCTCACCGACGGCCCGGACACCACGCGAATTCAGTTCTCCTGCAAGACCACTCACGGCCCGCTGACCGGCGACGTGACGGTGAGGCTGCCGCCCGGGCACGAGACGCTCGGGGTCGTCGTGCCGTGGAGTGACCGCAAATTCCAGTACACCGCGAAACACACCGCCCGACCGGCGTCGGGCACGGTGCACCTCGGCGATCAGGCGTACGACTTCACGGGCGGCTGGGGCGTACTCGACCACGGCCGGGGACGGTGGCCGGCGCTGGTCCGTTGGAACTGGGGTGCGGCCTCTGGACATACCGATGGCCACGTCGTCGGCCTGCAACTGGGCGGCAAGTGGACGGTGGGCACCGGCATGACCGAGAACGCGCTCTGCGTCGACGGCCGGCTCACCAAGGTCGGCACGGAACTGGACTGGCAGTACACCGACTTTCTCGCACCGTGGTCCGTCCGGACTCCCGACGCAGACGACATCGATCTGGTCTTCACGCCGTTCCACGATCGCGCGCCGGGACCGGGCACGCATCAATGTTTCGGCCACTACGACGGCAGCATCAAGACCGACGACGGGCAGACCATCGGGGTCGAGCACCTACTGGGCTGGGCTGAGCAGGTCAGCCTGGTCTGGTGACGTCGCGCTAAGCGACGACCCAGATCGCTTCGGCCGCAGGGTTTCCCAGGTCGACGGTGGTGGCATCGGCATCCACGTCGTCCACAGCGTCCGCAGCCGTGACCGCCACCGAGATCATCCCGGCGAAGTCGCGTCGCGCGACCACCCGCAGATGCGAGTCGAGGGTGATGCCGACGCTGTCGAAGTACCGCAGCATCTCGGGGTCGTGGTCTGAGATCCGGGCTACCGTGCCGGCGTCGCCGTCCGAACAGACGGACAGCTGCCGTGCCGGGGGAGTCGGTACCCGACCGTCGGCCGCCGGAATCGGGTCGCCGTGCGGGTCACGGGTCGGGAAGCCGAGCTTGGCGTCGATGCGGTCGAGCATCCGGTCCGAGACGGCGTGCTCCAGAACCTCTGCCTCGTCGTGCACCTCGTCCCAGCCGTAGCCGAGCTCGCGCACGAGGAACGTCTCCATCAGCCGGTGCCGGCGCACCATGGCGAGCGCGGCGCACCGCCCAACGTCGGTCAGCGTCACGGCGCCGTACTTCTCGTGGTGCACCAGGCCCTGATCGGCGAGCTTGCGAATCGACTCGGAGGCCGTCGACGCCGACACTCCGATGCGTTCTGCCAGCATCTTTGTGCTGACTTTCTCGTGCGACCACTCCTGGGCAGTCCAGATGACTTTGAGGTAGTCCTGGGCGACCGGGGATAGATCTGGCGGGTTGCCAGCGTCTTCTGCAGGACTCACAGCACAAAGTTTAGGCAATCGTCACCTCATACGGGGATCTAGCGGTGCCTGCTGCCCGGGCGCGCCGTAGGCTAACGGGCGTGCAGCGCTGGCGTGGGCAGGACGAGATCCCCACGGACTGGGGCCGATGTGTTGTCACCATCGGGGTATTCGACGGCGTGCACCGTGGACACGCGGAGTTGATCAGCCATGCGGTGAAAGCCGGCCGGTCCCGCGGGGTGCCCACGGTGCTCATGACGTTCGACCCTCATCCGATGGAAGTGGTCTTGCCGGGTAGCCACCCGGCGCAGCTGACGACGTTGACGCGGCGGGCCGAACTCGTCGAGGAACTGGGCGTCGACGTCTTTCTGGTGATGCCGTTCACCACCGACTTCATGAAGCTGACCCCGGATCGCTACGTGCACGAGCTGCTCGTCGAGCGCCTGCACGTCGTGGAAGTGGTGGTCGGCGAGAACTTCACGTTCGGCAAGAAAGCCGGCGGCAACGTGCCGCTGCTGCGCAAAGCCGGGGAACGCTTCGGGTTCGCCGTCGAAGGCATCTCGCTGGTAGCCGAGCACCACCGCGCCGAGACGGTCACCTTCTCGTCCACCTACATCCGGTCCTGCGTCGACGCAGGCGACATGGTGGCCGCGACCGAGGCCCTCGGGCGGCCACACCGCGTCGAGGGTGTCGTCGTTCGTGGTGACGGCCGGGGTCGCGGATTGGGATTCCCGACCGCGAACGTCGCCCCGCCGATGCACTCGGCGATCCCGGCCGACGGCGTCTACGCCGCCTGGTTCACCGTGCTGGGGCACGGCCCTGCCGTCGGCACCGTGACGCCGGGGGAGCGTTACGAGGCTGCAGTGTCAGTGGGCACCAATCCGACGTTCTCCGGGCGTACCCGCACCGTCGAGGCCTTTGTGCTGGACACCGAGGCCGACTTGTACGGCCAGCACGTGGCAGTGGATTTCGTCTCGCGTATCCGTGGCCAGGAGAAGTTCACTTCAGTGGACGACCTCATCGTGGCCATGGACCGCGATACCGCGCGCGCCCGCACGATTCTGGCCGCGCAGTAAACGTGCTGCGCGATTGGTGCAGCGCAGTTTCCAGCTGTTAAGATGCCCGACGCGCGTGCTGCAGTTCGCGGCGGCCGCGCCCTAGTTGTTCTTCGCGGACCGAATTTGATGGAGTTGTTTCGTGGCACTCACCACCGAGCAGAAAAAAGAAATCCTGGGCCAGTACGGCCTGCATGAGACCGACACCGGTTCGCCGGAGGCTCAGGTCGCCATGCTGACCAAGCGCATCTCGGACCTGACCGAGCACCTCAAGCAGCACAAGCACGACCACCACAGCCGTCGTGGCCTGCTGCTGCTGGTCGGCCGTCGTCGCCGGCTGCTCAAGTACGTCGCCCAGGTCGACGTCGCGCGTTACCGCTCGCTGATCGAGCGTCTCGGCCTGCGTCGCTGACGCAAGCGGAGAAAACAGCCACCGGTCTGCCAACGCAGACCGGTGGCTTTTTCGTTGTCGGGGGCCCGTCACTGTGACGGCCTGGTACGGAATTTCGCGATCCCGCGTGCACAGCCCTCACAGCCACCGATTTGCCGGGCTGAGCAGCGAAATGGCCCCGGTGTAACATATAAATGTTTTGGGCCCAGGGCTCGAGACGTCGGAACGTCACAGCAGCATCCGCCTGACCTCGTTGGGCGGTCTTCGGTAGTGGCTGTCGGGGCATGACTCCGGCCGCTTCGATCGACGGCCGTCAGTAGTTTGCGGGAAGGTTTTCGGGTTTTCTGGGTGCTCGCGTGTGACGATGCGACAGCTGAACAAAGAGGAACCAGAAATACGGAATCCCGCATACGGCGGGCCCAGAGAGGTTATTGCGACATCTATGTCTGCAGTTGAAATTGAAGAGGGCGTGTTCGAAGCAACCGCCGTCATCGACAACGGGAGCTTCGGCACCCGCACCATCCGCTTCGAGACCGGCCGGCTTGCGCGTCAGGCCGCCGGCTCCGTCGTCGCCTACCTGGACGACGAGACCATGCTGCTGAGCGCTACCACCGCCAGCAAGAACCCCAAAGATCACTTCGACTTCTTCCCGTTGACCATCGACGTCGAAGAGCGCATGTACGCCGCGGGCCGCATCCCCGGCTCGTTCTTCCGCCGCGAGGGCCGGCCCTCCACCGACGCGATCCTGACCTGCCGCCTCATCGACCGGCCGCTGCGCCCGTCGTTCGTCTCCGGCCTGCGCAACGAGATTCAGGTCGTCGTCACCGTCCTGAGCCTGGACCCCAAGGATCTGTACGACGTGCTGGCGATCAACGCCGCATCGGCGTCGACCCAGATCTCGGGTCTGCCGTTCTCCGGCCCGGTGGGTGGCGTCCGCGTCGCCCTCATTGACGGCCAGTGGGTCGCCTTCCCGACCGTCGAGCAGCTGGAGACGGCTGTGTTCGACATGGTCGTCGCCGGTCGCGTGGTCGAGGGCGATGTCGCGATCATGATGGTCGAGGCCGAAGCCACCGACAACGTCATCGACCTGATCGCCGGTGGCGCAGGTGCGCCGACCGAGGCCGTGGTGGCCGAGGGCCTGGAGGCCGCGAAGCCTTTCATCGCCGCACTGTGCAAGGCGCAGCAGGAGCTGCACGACGCCGCCGGTAAGGAGACCGCCGAGTACCCGGTGTTCCCCGACTACGCCGACGACGCCTTCCAGGCTGTGGCCGCGGTGGCCACCGACGCCCTGGCCCAGGCGCTGACCATCGCCGGCAAGCAGGAGCGCGATGATCGGACCGACGAGATCAAGGTCGAGGTGCTCGAGCGCTTGGCCGAGACTTACGCCGGCCGCGAGAAGGAGATCGGCGCGGCGTTCCGCTCGCTGACCAAGAAGCTGGTGCGCCAGCGCATCCTGACCGACCACTTCCGCATCGACGGCCGTGGCATCACCGACATCCGGGCCCTGTCCGCCGAGGTCGCCGTGATCCCGCGGGCGCACGGCAGCGCGCTGTTCGAGCGCGGCGAGACCCAGATCATGGGTGTCACCACGCTGGACATGGTCAAGATGGCTCAGCAGATCGACTCGCTGGGACCCGAGACCAGCAAGCGCTACATGCACCACTACAACTTCCCGCCGTTCTCGACCGGTGAGACCGGCCGCGTCGGTTCGCCCAAGCGCCGCGAAATCGGCCACGGCGCACTGGCCGAGCGGGCCCTGATGCCGGTGCTGCCGAGCATCGAGGAGTTCCCGTACGCCATCCGCCAGGTCTCGGAGGCGTTGGGCTCCAACGGTTCCACCTCGATGGGTTCGGTCTGTGCCTCCACCCTGGCGCTGCTGAACGCCGGTGTGCCGCTGAAGGCCCCGGTCGCCGGTATCGCCATGGGTCTGGTCTCCGACCAGGTCGACGGTGAGACCCGCTACGTTGCGCTGACCGACATCCTCGGCGCCGAAGATGCCTTCGGTGACATGGACTTCAAGGTCGCCGGCACCAAGGAGTTCGTCACCGCCCTGCAGCTGGACACCAAGCTGGACGGCATCCCGTCCAAGGTGCTGGCCGGTGCGCTGGCCCAGGCCAAGGACGCGCGTCTGACCATCCTCGAGGTGATGGCCGAGGCCATCGACACCCCCGACGAGATGAGCCCGTACGCGCCGCGCATCACCACCATCAAGGTGCCGATCGACAAGATCGGCGAGGTGATCGGGCCCAAGGGCAAGGTGATCAACCAGATCACCGAGGAGACCGGTGCGAGCATCTCCATCGAGGACGACGGCACCGTGTTCGTCGGCGCCTCGAACGGCGAGGCGGCGCAGGCGGCGATCGACAAGATCAACGCCATCGCCAACCCGCAGCTGCCCAAGATCGGTGAGCGGTTCCTCGGCACCGTGGTGAAGACGACCGACTTCGGTGCGTTCGTCTCGCTGCTGCCGGGCCGTGACGGCCTGGTGCACATCTCCAAGCTCGGCAAGGGCAAGCGCGTCGCGAAGGTCGAGGACGTCGTGAACGTCGGCGACAAGCTGCGCGTGGAGATCGCGGACATCGCCGCCGACAACCGCGGCAAGGGTCAGAAGATCTCGCTGATCCTGGTGGATGAAGAAGGTGCGGCGGCAGCTTCGACCGAGCCCGCCGCTGCCGAATCGGAGACTGCGCCGGCAGATGCCGCGACTGCAAACTCCTAGTCCCAAACTGCGCAACGGCCGGGGTCCTTCAGCTTCATCGCTGGAGGCCCCGGCCGCGGTGCGCAAGACGAATCTTCCTGGCGGCCTGCGGGTCGTCACTGAACACCTGCCGCACGTGCATTCGGCGTCGGTCGGGGTGTGGGTCGGCGTCGGCTCGCGCGATGAAGGCCCGAGCGTCGCCGGTGCCGCGCACTTCCTCGAGCACCTGCTGTTCAAGTCGACCCCGACGCGCAGTGCGGTCGAGATCGCTCAGGCCATGGATGCCGTCGGCGGTGAACTGAACGCCTTCACCGCGCGCGAGCACACCTGCTACTACGCGCATGTGCTGGACAGCGACCTCGAGCTGGCCATCGACCTGGTGTCGGACGTCGTGCTCAACGGCCGTTGTGCCGCACCCGATGTCGAGTTGGAACGCGACGTGGTGCTCGAAGAGATCGCCATGCGCGACGACGACCCCGAGGACACCCTCGCGGACATCTTTCTCGGATCGATGTTCGGATCGCATCCCGTGGGCCGGCCGGTGATCGGCAGTGTCGAGTCGATCGCGTCGATGACCCGCTCGCAGCTGCACTCGTTCCACGTTCGTCGGTACACGCCGGACCGGATGGTGGTCGCGGTGGCCGGAAACATCGACCACGACGAGGTCGTGTCGTTGGTGCGCAGGCACTTTCGGCCGCATCTGGTACGGGGTCGCAAGCCCGTGCCGCCGCGCAAGGGTGGCGCCCGGGTACCCGGGACGCCGACGCTGCAGTTCGTCAAACGTGATTCCGAGCAAGCGCACATGTACCTCGGTGTACGTACTCCGGGCCGCAACTGGGAACACCGGTGGGCGCTGGCGGTGCTCAACACCGCGCTCGGCGGTGGGCTGAGTTCCCGGCTGTTCCAACAGATCCGGGAGAACCGGGGTCTGGCCTACTCGGTGTATTCGACGATCGACACGTTCTCCGACGCCGGCGCGCTGTCGGTGTACTCGGCGTGCCTGCCCGAGCGCTTCGACGAGGTGGCCCGCGTGACCACCGAGGTGCTGGAAGATGTTGCGCGCGAAGGTATTACCGCCGACGAGTTGCGCATCGCCAAGGGCTCGATGCGCGGTGGACTGGTGCTGGGGCTGGAGGATTCCGGGTCCCGCATGCACCGCATCGGGCGCGCGGAGTTGAACTACGGCAACCACAAGACGATCTCGGACACTCTCGCCGCGATCGACACGGTGACGCTCGAAGAGGTCAATGCCATTGCCCGCGACCTGCTGACGCGCCCCTACGGCGCCGCAGTGCTAGGGCCGCACCGGTCCAAGCGCTCACTGCCCAAGCAGCTGCGTTCCCTCGGTTAGCGATCGCCAGCAGCGCACCTCTCCTCGCGAGCAGACGTAAAACTGTCGTTTTCATGGGGCGGATTCACGGGGTGGTTGCAACAGTGGGTGAATCGGGTGGGTTGCACAGTAGTTCGTGGAGGGCTTCGACGGGTGTTTTCCAGCCCAGCGTCTGGCGTGGTCGGTTGTTGAGTTTGGTCGCGACATAGTCGAGGTAGTCCGACGGAAACACCGACAGGTCAGTGCCTTTGGCAAACCATTGGCGTAGCAGGCCGTTGGTGTTTTCGTTGGTACCGCGCTGCCAGGGTGAGTGCGGATCGCAGAAGTAGATGTCCAGGTTGGCGGCGTCGGCAATGGCCAGATGGTTGGCCATCTCTTTGCCTTGGTCCCAGGTCAGCGATTTGCGCAGCGTCGCCGGCAGCGTGGTGATCGTGTTGACGATCGCGTCTTGGACGGTGTCGGCGGTGTGGTCATCGGGCAGGTGCAGCAGCATCGTGAACCGGGTGGTGCGTTCGACCAAAGTGCCAATGGCTGAACCGGATTCGGTGCTTCCGAGGATCAGATCACCCTCCCAGTGCCCAGGGATCGCACGGTCGGCGACCGTGGCCGGTCGCTCGCTGATATTGACCATGCCGGGGATGCGGCCCCGGCGCTCGCCGGGACGGCGTCGCGGATGACGGATGGCGCGCCCGGTGCGCAGGAAGGTGTGCAGATCTCGACGCAGGCTACCTCGGCCCTGAACGTATATCGCCTGGTAGATGGCCTCGTGTGACACCCACATCTCCGGATCGTCGGGAAAGTCCAGTCGCAGCCGGGCCGCGATCTGGCGGGGGCTGTGGAACTGGTCGGTCAACCGAGTCTGCACCTGCGCACGCAGGGTCGGGTGGATATCGATCTTGCGCGCTTTGGGGCGCTGGGCACGGACCACGCTGCGGTGGTGAGCCGTGGTGGCCTTGTACCGGGGTTGGGGGTCATGCCCGCCGCGCCAGGGTGCACCGAACCGGTAGTGGGCTCGGTAGGCACCTTGGCACGCACCGTTTTTGGCGATCTCACGGGAGATCGTCGAGGGTTGGCGGCCCAGCCGCCCGGCGATCGAGCGGATCGACTCTTTGGCCGCGACACCCAGGGCGATCTCTTCACGCTCTTCGAATGTCAGCCGCCGACGCTGGCGAGGTTCGTCACCAGGAAACTGTGGTCGCACTCCGCCAGCATCGGCAAACCACTTCGCACCGGACTGCTGTGACACACCGACGGCGGCCGCTGCCTCTCGCACAGACATCCCGTCACGGATCAATTCCCAAAATCGACGACCAAGCCACGACAACGGAGACGGACGCACAACAACTCCTCAAAGGAAGCTGTTGCAACCACCCCGTGAATTCGCCTGGCGAAATCGACAGTTTTACGTCTGCTCGCGGGAGAGAAATCAGCGACTGAGGCGGAGCGAGTTGTCGCGGCGCAGCACGAAGAAGTACGGCTGTGGTTCGCCGCGGAAGTCCATGGCGCCCAGGACGGCGTCGTCGGATAGCTTGCGGAACACATCGTTGATCGGCAATTGGTCGTAAATCATTGTCGCGGTGTCGATTCCGCGATAGCGGGTGGTGCGAAGCCGCGCCTTGGCTGAGCGGGCCTGCAGCACGGGTCGTAATGCGGCGATGGACCTGGCGACCGGAAGTCGCTGCAACAGCGGCACTTTAGTCACCAGACCGAGCCCGGAAAAAGCGAGTGCCGGGTTGAGTGGCCATAATGACTCGCCCGAGACATCGGGGAACAGCAGCGGGTGCACCGTTTCGGCGTCGACGAACTGCTTGCCCCACCATCCGCTGGCTTCCAGCAGCCCGTCCATGGGATGGCCGGTGGGTACTTCCGCGCCGTGCCACGTGCCGATCATGAAGTCGGGCTCGACGGCCGGCGCGGCATCGAAGATGTCGAGCGCGTCAGCGGCCGTAGTCGGCGGAGACGGCAGCAATTCCTGCAAGAGCATGGTCCCGACGATACTTGACACGTGTCAAAAATGGGAGGGTCGGTCCTTGTAATAGTCATCGCCCGGTCAGCGCGACGCTGCGCTGACCGGGCGATGGGCGTCAAGATGTGCGGCTTACGGCACTCAGAATGCAATGTGGCCGAGCGGCAGATCGAGGTCCGCGGCGACTTCGCGGCTCAGTAGCTGGCCCTCGTGCGTCGACAGGCCCTTGGCCAGTGCCGCGTCGTTGCCGCAGGCCTGCTGCCAACCCTGATCGGCGAGCTTGAGCACGTAGGGCAGGGTCGCGTTGGTCAGTGCGTAGGTCGACGTGCGTGGCACGGCGCCCGGCATGTTCGCCACGCAGTAGAAGACCGAATCGTGGACGGCGAAGGTCGGATCGTCGTGCGTGGTGGGCTTCGAGTCCTCGAAGCAGCCACCCTGATCGATCGCGATATCGACCAACACGGAGCCCGACTTCATGTGGGCCACAGTTGAATTGGTGACCAGCTTCGGGGCCTTGGCGCCGGGGATCAGCACGGCGCCGATGACCAGGTCGGCCTGCTTGACGGCGTCTTCCAGGTCCAGGCTCGAGGAGTACCGGGTGTGGATGCGGCCGTTGAATTCGGCATCGATCCGGCGAAGGGTGTCCAGGTTGACGTCGAAGACCGTGACCTGTGCACCCATGCCGCTGGCGATCTGCGCAGCGTGGAAGCCCGCGGTGCCGCCGCCGATGACGACGACGTTGGCAGGCGCGACACCGGGAACTCCGCCCATCAGCACGCCGCGGCCGCCGTGGCTGCGCATCAGGTGGTAGGCGCCAACCTGGGCCGACAGCCTGCCTGCCACTTCACTCATCGGGGCGAGGAGCGGCAGGCGGCCGTCGGAAGTCTGTACGGTCTCGTACGCGATCGAGGTGGTGCCCGATGCCAGCAGCGCGTCGGTGCAGTCCCGCGAGGCGGCCAGGTGCAGGTAGGTGAAGAGGGTTTGGTCCTTGCGCATCCGGTGGTACTCGGCCGCGATGGGCTCCTTGACCTTCAGCAGCAGATCAGACTCGGCCCAAACCTCGTCGGCAGAGGTGATGATGTGTGCGCCCGCGGCCTTGAAATCGTTGTCGGAGATGGCAGAACCCTCGCCGGCCCCGGACTGCACCAACACTTCGTGTCCATGAAGGACCAGCTCGGCGACACCGGCTGGGGTGATGGCCACCCGGTATTCGTTGTTCTTGATTTCGGTAGGGATACCGACGCGCATCTAGGGCTCCTCAGCGGATTAGTTGATAACTAAAGTGTGAAGAAACGTCGAAACCTGCGCAATATCTGTATATATAATTCTCGGAATGGCACCAAGATCTGATCAATCTTCGAAAACTGGGCCTGCTACGGCCCCGTCGCCGAAGGATCTTCAGCCCACGGAGCTCGACGAAGTCGATCGCCGAATCGTGACTGCGCTGCACGCTGACGCCCGCATGCCCAACAGCGCGTTGGCGGAGTTGGTCGGGATCGCGCCGTCGACCTGTCATGGTCGGGTTCGGCGGTTGCAGGAAATCGGCGTCATCCGCGGGTTCCATGCTGATATCGATCCGGCGGCCATTGGATTGGGCCTGCAAGCGATGATCTCGGTGAGCCTGCAGGCGGGTGCCCGGGCGCGCATTCGCGACTTCATTGCGGCGATCTGTCAGCTGCCGCAGGTCATGGATGTCTATTTCCTGGCCGGCGCCGACGATTTCATCCTGCACGTGGCGGTGCGCGATACCGAGCATCTGCGCGAGTTCGTGGTGGAGAATCTCAACGCCGATGCTGACGTCGCCGGCACCCAGACCTCACTGATCTTCGAGCACCTACGGGGAGCATCGCCGCTGTAGGTCGGTCGCGCGGCTCAGGATTGAGTCGCAGCCTTGAACTCGGCGAGCGCCGCGCGGATGTGCTCAGCGAGGCTGCGGTCGGCGGGATCGGTGAGCCAGTGCTCGAACGCCACCTTGAACACCGCGATGCCGGCCTCGGCGACCAGGCTGGCCGCGGGGTCGGCGACGCCGCGTCGGCGCAACGCGTCGGCGATGCTCGTCGCCAGCGATGCGAGCTTGATGAGTTCACGCTCCTGCAGGCTGGGGTTTGCGCTGATTACTGTTTGGCGTTGGCGTGCGTGTGGGCGACGTTCGGCGAAGAAGTCGGACAGTGATTCCAGCGCCGCTGCAACGGCGTCGAGTGGCCCGGTTGCCGCGGGTGCGTCTTCGATGGCTGCTTCGAGCGCCTCGGCCAGTACGCGGCCCCGAAACAGCACCTCCCGTTTGTCTGCGAAGTGCCGGAAGAACGTGCGTTCCGTGAGCCCGGCGCGGGCTGCGATCTGGGCCACCGTCGTCTCGTCGAAGCCCTGCTCCAGGTACAGCTCCAGGGCTGCCTGCTCCAGGCGGCCTTGCGCATTCGGTTCCCATCGGCCCACGGGCGGATTGTAGGCGATGTCAGTGGCTGTCACCACGAGTGATGACAGCCACTGACATCGAGAGTACGGTCAATGATGTCATGGACTGACATCATTCGAGGAGTTGATAGCAATGCGTGTATTCGTCACCGGCGCCAGCGGACACATCGGATCCGTGGTTGTGCGCGATCTGCTGCAGGCCGGTCATCAGGTCACTGGACTGGCCAGATCGGACGCCTCGGCCGGCGCACTCACGGCCGCGGGCGCGCAGGTGCACCGCGGCACGCTCGACGATCCCGACGGTCTGGCTGCGGCGGCTGCGGAGTCCGACGGCGTCATCCACTTGGCCTTCAAACACGACTTCGCCAATTTCGCCGATTCGCTCCAGACGGACCTGCGTGCGGTCGAGGCCATGGGGGAGGCACTCGCGGGCTCTGGCAAGCCGTTCGTGAACACCTCGGGCACGCTGATGCTGGCCTTCGGGGCGCCGGGGCGGCTCGGTACTGAAGACGCTGAAGTCGACGGCTCGGGCCTCCGGGTGCCATCGGAACGTGCGACCCTTGCGCTGGCCGAACGGGGCGTGCGGTCATCGGTCATCAGGCTCGCTCCGACCGTGCACGGGGACACTGATCATCACGGCTTCGTCCCCAGCCTCATCGAATTCGCCCGTGCGGCAGGACGATCCGGGTACCAGGGCGACGGTTCGAATCGATGGCCCGCGGTGCACACCATCGACGCCGCGCGGCTCTATCGGCTGGCAGTGGAGTCGGCACCCGCCGGTTCGGTGCTGCACGGGGCGGCTGAAGAGGGCATCGCCTTCCGCGACATCGCGCAGGCCATCGGCGATGGGTTGGGTGTGCCGGTGCAGCAGATTCCGTCAGACGAAGCCCCGGCGCAGTTCGGTTTCCTCTCGGGCTTCGCTGCGCTGGACAACCCGACATCCAGTGAGCGGACGCGGTCCCTGCTCGGCTGGGACCCCGTGCAGCCGACCCTGCTCGAAGACCTCAAGGCCGGCCACTACTTCGCGCCCGTCGGGAGCTGACACGGCCGGGACGGGCTATTCGCCGACCAACTCCGGATGAAACTTGGTGACCATCCGGCGGATGCCGTCGCGCCAATCGACGGACGTGCCGCCGATCAGTTCATGCATGCGCGTGGTGTCCGTGGGACCGCCGCGAAGAGCGTGAGGGTCCTCAACGAACACCGGCTCGCGGCCGACCAGCTCGCCCAGATAGGTGCACCATTCCTGCAGGCTGACGGTCTGGTCACCACACCAGTTCACCGTGGTGGCGGGCACCGACGCGACGGCGAGCAGCTTGGGCAGCATGGACAGGATGTCGTCTTCGTGGATCGGGTTGTAATGCGCCGGACCGCCCGGCGGCACCTGGATGGGCATGCCCGCGAGGATCATTTCCATCTGGTAGTACGGCCAGCCGCCGTTGTCGCCATAGGGGACGTTGAACCTGGCGATGACCGACGGCAGCCCCAGCGTGCGCGCCATGGTGCGGACGACCGCCTCACCCGCGATCTTCGAGATCGAGTAGGTGGGGAACAGGTGTTTGTGGTTGTCGCCCAACGCTGCCGACTCGGCGCGCGGCTCGTCGTCCGGCGGGTCGTACACCGCGGCCGACGACGTGTGCAGGAAGGCTTTCGCCTCGCGGCAGTGCGCCATCAGTAGACCGACCGACTCGGCATTGGCGGCGAGGTCCTTGTCCCAGCGTCCGCTCTTGGCTACCGCCAGGTTCACAACGTAATCGAAATCGGTTGGCAGAGCGCTGAAGTCGCCGACGGCGAGGTTGATCGTCTCGCATCGGACTCCGGCTTGTTCCAGGTGCTCTCGCGCAGTCGGGTTGTTGAACCGGGCGATGCCCCACACCTCGTTGTCGGCGGCCAGGGCCGTGGCGATCGGAATGGCCACCTGACCGGTGACTCCAGTGATGAGGATCTTGGCGCCGCGCATAGGGCTGATCGTAAGACGGCCGCTAGGGTTGACCTCATGCGAGTCGGAGTTCTGGGTGCCAAGGGCAAAGTCGGTGCGACCATCGTTGACGGCGTTCAAGCCGCCGACGATCTGACGTTCACCGTCGGGGTCGACGCCGGCGATGACCTGAGCCTCTTCACTGACAGCGACACCGAGGTGGTCGTCGACTTCACTCACCCCGATGTGGTGATGGGCAACCTTAAGTTCCTCATCGACAACGGCATTCACGCCGTCGTTGGGACCACCGGCTTTACCGACGAGCGCATCGCCCAGGTGCGGGAATGGGTTGCCGCGAAGCCCGGTGTCGCCGTGTTGATCGCGCCGAACTTCGCCATCGGTGCCGTGCTGTCCATGCACTTCGCCAAGCAGGCTGCCCGGTTCTTCGAATCGGTCGAAGTCATTGAACTGCACCACCCGCAGAAGGCCGACGCCCCGTCGGGTACCGCCACCCGCACCGCCCAGCTGATCGCCGAGGCGCGAAAAGGCCTGCCGCCCAACCCCGATGCCACCAGTACCGGCATTCCCGAGGCGCGCGGTGCGGACGTCGACGGGATCCCTGTGCATTCGGTGCGGTTGCGTGGTCTGGTGGCGCACCAGGAGGTGCTGTTCGGCACCCAGGGTGAGACGCTGACCATCCGGCACGACAGCATCGACCGCACGTCGTTCGTCCCGGGTGTGCTGCTCGGCGTCCGTGAGGTGGCCAACTACCCCGGGCTGACCATCGGCATCGAGACCCTGATGGGGCTGTGACGAGTTCCGTCATGACTAAACCGAGCGCGCAGGTATTCCGCGTCCAGCTGGTAGTCGTGTTTCTGTGCCTCGCGATGGTGGTCTACTTCCTGATGCTCGGCCGCTCCGGCGTGATCCTCATGCGCTCCGGTGAGCCGGCCGCGATCGGCCTCGGTATCGGGATTTTCGTGCTGCCGTTGATCGGGCTGTGGGCCATGGTCGCCACGCTGCGCGCCGGCTTCGCACATCAGCGGCTGGCCCGGCTGGCCTACGAGGAAGGCGTCGAACTCGACGTCAGTGACCTCCCGAAGCGGCCGTCGGGCCGGATCGAACGCGATGCCGCCGACGCGTTGTTCGAGACGGTGCGTGACGAAGTCGAGCAGGAGCCGAGCGACTGGCGTGGCTGGTACCGGCTTGCTCGTGCCTACGACTACGCGGGGGACCGGAGCCGGGCCCGCGAGACCATCCGTAAGGCCGTCGCGCTGGAGAAGTCGTCGCGAGCATGAAACTCCTTGTCGTGCACCACACTCCGTCTCCGTACTGTCAGGAGATGTTCGAGGCGGTGCTCGCCGGAGCGACCGATCCCGAGATCGAGGGCGTCGACGTGGTGCGCCGACCGGCGCTGACGTTGTCGGCGGCCGACGTGCTGGAAGCCGACGGTTACCTGCTGGGCTCGCCGGCGAACCTCGGCTACATATCGGGCGCCTTGAAGCACGCGTTCGATCAGATTTACTACCCGTGCCTCGATGCGACGCGGGGCCGGCCGTTCGGGCTGTGGCTGCACGGCAACGAGGGCACCGAAGGCGCCGAAAAGGCCGTCACATCCATCACCACCGGGCTCGGCTGGACGAAAGTGACTGAGTACGTGGTGGTTTCGGGTAAGCCCAGCAAGGCCGATTTGGAGGCGTGCTGGAACTTGGGGGCGACAGTGGCGGCAACCTTGATGGGCAGCTGACGAATGTGTTCTGCCCCAAGGTAATCCGTGTGACGGCCGACATTATCAGTCGAATTCCTCATGGAGGCTGCCGATTTCATACGCATCTTCTCGGGGCTGGGTTACCGTCGGATGATGAACATCTCGCACATCGTGGTTACGGTAGTCGCTGCACTAGCCCTGGGCAGCGCCGCTGGGTGCGGCAACGAACCCGCGCAACCGGTTCAACCCGCCACATTTGCCCAGACGACCAGCACCAGCCAGGTCGGTTCGCCTGCAACCGTTCCGCCGACGTCTGAAGCCAGTGCTGCCACCTCGACTGTGCCGATGATGCCGAACCCCAATGGTGATGGTTCGAGTGTGCCGTGTGAGGGCTCGATTTGTACGAATCCGAATCATGGGGCGGGAAGTGATTCGCAGCAGAATGGTGGTGCGGTAATGCCGAACCCCAATGGTGATGGTTCGAATGTGCCGTGTGAAGGCACCATCTGCACCAATCCGAACCACGGCGCCGGCGGGTAACCGGCGTGCCAATGTGCAAGCCTCCGTGTTTATTGAGGCTAGCCAGTCGCTAGGGTCGTCGATGGAAGGGCCAGACGGGTGAGGAGTCGACCATGGGAATCGCGGACCTGGCGTTGGGAGCCGCGCCGTTGGCCGGGGGAGCGCTGCTCGGGGCTGTTGCCGGCAACCTGAAGCCGCCTGATGTGCGGGCCGCGATCAAGGCCGACCAGGAGATGTTGGCGCGGATTCCAGAAGAGCAGACCGAGCGCCGCGCCGAATTGCAGCGGGTGATCGACGAGCGGATCGACGATGTCATCTCGGCCATTGACCGGAGCCGCCAGCTCAAGTCGACGGCGATCGGTTACGCGTTCAATCGCGAGGGCCGACTGCGCGACATTCTGGTCTTCATCATGGCCGTGCTGTTCACCATCATCTGGTGGAACCTCAAACATTCTCGCACCGGCTGGCTGCCGATGTTCGTCGCGCTGATCGTCTTTACGGCACTGGCCGGTTGGTATGCCCTGCGGGGCATCATCCGGGCGTTTGCGTCGGTCCTGCGCCGCAAGAAGAAGACCGGGGACGCCGCTCAGTAGTGGTACGTGTCCGTCGGTGCCGACACGTGGTCGGGGTCGTCGCCGAACAACGAGGCGTGAATGCCGTACGCCTTCGCCAGATCCAGGATCTTGTTGGCACGGGCGATGCGCGGTAGGTCTGAACCGTTGCGGATCTCGCCGCCGTCGCGCTGGAACTCGGCGAAAAACTCCTGCGCCCAGGCGATTTCGTCCAACGAGGGGGATAATCCTTCGTTGACCGTCGAGCACTGCTCGGGGGTCAAGCAGATCTTGCCGGTCATGCCGAACTCGATGGACACCGCGGTCGCCTCGCTGAGCTTGCGGGCGCTCGAGCCGATGGTGGGGCCGTCGATGGCGCCGGGCAGGTGCGCGGCCTTGGCGGCGATGGTGAACCGGGACCGGGCGTAGGCGAGGGTGGCCGGATTGTCGCCGAAACCGGTGTCGCGCCGGAAGTCACCAATACCGAATGCCAGCCGGAAAGTGCCCTTGGCGGAAGCGATTTCGGTGATCCGCTCCAGTCCGCGTGCGGTTTCCACCAGCGCGACGATCGGCACGTTGGGCAGCCGCTTGGCGGTCTCGGTGACGTGGTCGACGGACTCGACCATCGCCAGCATGATGCCGCCCACCGACGTCTTCGACAGCATCTCCAGATCGTCGGCCCACCACGGAGTGCCGAAGCCGTTGACGCGGATCCAGTCGGTGTTGCCGTCGCCCAGCCAACGCGCTGCGTTGTCCCGCGCCGAGTCCTTGTCCTTTGGCGCTACCGCATCCTCGATGTCGAGGATGACGATGTCGGCGCTGGACCGGGTGGCCGGCGAAAAACGGTCGAACTGCGAACCGTTGACCAGCAGCCAGCTGCGCGCGAGTACCGGATCCAACCGGGATCCATGCTCGTCGGCGTCGGGTTCGTAGCTGCTGGTCTGGTCGTACACAGGTCAATCGTCCCGCACAGCGGGAGTCGGCCCGGCACCCGGGGGTTAGTTCAGGGCCGCGCCGAACACCCGCTCCATCGCATCCCAGTGCCGCTGCGCAGCTGCTTCGTCGTACGCCCCGGCGTTGTCGGGCACCGCGAAACCGTGTGCGGCCGGGTAGAACTCGACGGTGTGCTCGACGCCGGCGTCGGTCAATGCGCGGTCCAGAATCTCGCCCTGCTCAGCGGTGAAAGACCCGTCGTTCTCGGCCGCACCGACGTAGACAACGGCGCGCATCTTGTCGGCGCTGCGGTGCGGGCTGTCTTCGGCGTCGGTGACCAGCCCGCCGCCATGGAAGGACATTGCCGCAGCAACGCGGTCAGGGAGCTGTCCCGCGACGACCACCGAAGTACGTCCGCCCATGCAATACCCGGTGGTGCCGAAGGTGTCGCCTTTGACCTCGGGTCGGGCGGCCAGATAGTCGAAGAACGCGGTCGCGTCGGCCGTCATGATGTCCGGGGTGACCTTGCGCATCAGCCCGAACAGCCGCGTCCGCTCGGTCTCGTCGGAGAACGCGGTGGCCATGTCGAATGGTGCCCACCCTGCGTCGCGGTAGTAGATGTCCGGCACCAGGACGACGTAGCCAAGCGCGGCAAGCCGGGCCGCCATGTCGTCGAAGGTCTGCCGCGGACCGCCCGCGTCGGGGTACATGACCACCGCGGGCCAGGGGCCGGTGCCCTCGGGGGTAGCGATGGTGACATCGCAGCTGCCGTCGTTGGTGGGGATGACATCCTTGGCTACGGGCATGGCTAAGTTCTACTCCCATCGCCCCGCACGTAAGCTGGCGGCGTGGCTGTGCCGACTCCCATCCCGACTCCTTACGAAGACCTGCTGCGCCTGGTGTTGGAGCAGGGCACGCCCAAATCTGATCGCACCGGTACCGGCACGCGGAGCCTGTTCGGCCATCAGCTGCGCTACGACCTGGCCGCCGGCTTCCCGCTGCTGACGACGAAGAAGGTGCACACCAAGTCGGTCATCTACGAGCTGCTGTGGTTCCTGCGCGGCGACTCGAACGTGCGTTGGCTGCAGGAACGCGGCGTCACCATCTGGGACGAATGGGCTTCGGAGACAGGCGAATTGGGGCCCGTCTACGGCGTTCAATGGCGGTCCTGGCCGACCCCGTCCGGTGAGCACGTCGACCAGATCAGTGCGGCGCTCGACATGCTGAAGACCAACCCGGATAGCCGCCGCAACATCGTCTCGGCGTGGAACGTCGGCGAGATTGCCCAGATGGCGCTGCCGCCGTGCCACGCGTTGTTCCAGTTCTACGTCGCCGACGGGAAACTGAGCTGCCAGCTGTACCAGCGCAGCGCCGATCTGTTCCTCGGCGTGCCGTTCAACATCGCTTCCTACGCGCTGCTGACGCACATGATGGCTGCCCAGGCGGGCCTTGAGGTCGGTGAGTTCGTATGGACCGGCGGCGACTGCCACATCTACGACAACCACGTCGAGCAGGTGCAGCTGCAGCTGTCCCGGGAACCCCGCCCGTACCCGGAACTTGTTCTGGCACCGCGTGATTCGATCTTCGACTACGAGTACGAGGACATCGCGATCGTCAATTACGATCCGCACCCGGCCATCAAGGCACCCGTCGCTGTATGAAGCTGATCTGGGCCCAGGGCAATGGCGGCGTCATCGGTCGCGGCAATGACATCCCGTGGCAGTTGCCCGAGGACATGGCCCGCTTCAAGGAGCTGACGCTCGGGCGGACAGTCGTGATGGGACGGCTGACCTGGGAATCACTGCCCGCCCGGTTCCGGCCGCTGCCCGGCCGGCGCAATGTCGTGGTCAGCCGAGACGCTGGCTACGTCGCAGATGGCGCCGAGGTGGTGACGTCGGTGCCCGCCGAGATCGACGGCTGGGTCATGGGCGGCGCGCAGCTGTACGCGCTGGCCCTGCCGTCGGCGACGGACTGCGAGGTCACTGAGATCGACGTCGACGTGCCTGGCGGTGACGCCTTCGCGCCGGTGTTGGACGACTCGTGGGCCGTCACGCAGGGGGAGTGGCTGACCAGCAAGACAGGCCTGCGGTATCGGTTCTGCAGCTACCGGCGTCAGCAGTAGCCGGCCAGCCGCCTGACCTCGTCGTCGGGGTCCTCGGCGGCCGCCTTGGTGATCTGGGCGCGCAGGGCCGTGACGTCGTCGGAGTTGACGCCCTCGGGGCCTAGCGGGCCGATCAACTCACCGATGACGACGACCGCGTGTCGGCGGATCACCGGCTCGGCGTGATCGAGTCCCAACCGGGCGCCCGGCAGGTCCGTGGAGTCCAGGGTGCAGTAGCCGCGCCCAGGCGCCAGCTCCTCGGCGACCAGCGCCGCGACCGTCGGGTCGGCCAGACCGCCGGCCAACAGCGTGTAGTCCATCGGTCGGTGACCCCGGCCGTGGTCGCGGAATGACCGGTACGGGCCGCTGACTGCCGCGGCTCGGCTCGCCGGCGGCAGGTCGCTGGTCAGCACCTCGAAACCACAGCCCAGACGCCCCAGAGCGGTGGCCGCCCAGTCATGGCCCGGACCGGGAAGTGGCAAGGCGGCCCACAACGCGTCCGTCACCTTCGCGGACGCGACGTCGAGATCAGCGAGCAGCTTGGCGCCCAGCCAGGCGGTATCGCGACGCCCCAGTGCCGAAATCGCGACCGCTACCGCTGCCTCACCCAGTTCGAGCAGGAGCTCCCGCGCGCTTTCCCGGCCGAGGTCGCTGGGTGGTCCGGGAATCAGCCCGGCAGCCGCCGCGAGCGCCGCTACGCGCTCCTCGATGGGCAGTGCCAGGACCGCGCGCTCTGCCTCGATGGTGGCGACATACTCGGGGAAATGCCGCTGCAGCTCGTCGGTGGTCAACGATCGCACCAGCAGCTCGCCGTCCTCGTCATCGAGATAGACCACGACATCGGTCGGCAGGGTGCCGTCGGCGACCATCGCGGCCCGTACACCGGCAGCGATGGTCAGCATCGCCTGCGCGAACCGCTCCCACGCCTCGTCCCATTGCCCACGCGGCAGACCGGTCACGGCCTCGCTGAGCCGGTCACCCCAGCTGGCGTCGGTATCGCCCCACTCGTAGTCCTGGAATTCCCAGTCCGGCGGGCTGAACCGGTACGACGGCTCCGGCACCGACTCCTCAGTGGCCAGCGCCAGGTTCGGCAGGTAGATCACCCCGGTGGTCTCGGTGTAGAACTCGCTGAAGGCCACCGCATACGGGCGTTGTCCGGCGGCCGCAGCGACGAGTGTGCGCACCGCCGCGACAGCGGACGCGGTCAGCTCGGATTCACATGCGGCCCAGTCGAACTCCATCGGGCCTTACCCTTCTGCGGGCGATACGTCGCTACCCGTCCCCTTCACCGAAGCCTTCGCACGCTTCTCGGCGCGCACCGCTTTCCCATTACGCACAAACCCGGTGCGGGAGATCGTCACCGACGTCAGTGCATCCTCGCCACCCACGAACGGGTGGAATCCGACACCGGCGCCGCCGCGGCCCTTGACCGGGATATCGGCGACTTCGGTTACCTTCCAACCCTTTTCGGAGGTCGAGAGGATGGCCTCGCCGTTCTCGCAACTGATCGGCAGTGCGGCGATGACCTCGTCACCGGGGTCGCCGGCCGTCAGCTTCACGCCGGCCACGCCATTGCCCGCCGCACCTTGCGCATTCACGGAGGCAGGGTCGATGCGCAGAATCTTGCCGCGCCGCGTCACCAGCGCCAGGTGGTAGCCGGGCGTCAGCACACCGGAAAGCAACAGCCCGGTGATGTCCGGTGCCACCGGAATGTCGCGGGTCTTGAACGGCAAGCCATTTCCGGTGGTGAACTTGACCCGTCCGTCCGTCCAGACCGCCCACCCCAGGCCCGAGGTCAGCAAGTCTCCGTGGGTATCGGAGAACACGCCACGGTCGTCAAGACGCCAGCCGGCGTTGACTTTTCGTTCCCGGGGTCCGTCTTCGTCGGAGCCCGACGAGGATGGGACGCCCTCGAAGTCCAGCACCGTGCGGCGGTCGAACTCTGGGCCTTTGAAGAGTTTGGCGGTCTCCACCAGCTCCTGGTCGATCACCGTCCGGCGCGCATCGGGATTGGACACCAGCTCGGTCAGTTCGGCGAATTCAGCGTCCAGCTTGTCCGCTTCGGCCTGCAGCTCGATGACGTCGAGCTTGGTCAGCCTGCGAAGCTGCAGCGCCAGAACATAATTGGCCTGCTCTTCCTCGATCTTGAAGTGTTCCTGCAGCCCCCGCCGCGCGTCGTCGACACTGTCGGACGCGCGGATGATCGCGACGGCAGTATCAATGTCGAGGTGGATCTTCATCAGGCCGGACACCAGATGGCGGCGCGCGGTGACCTTCTCCAGCCGATACTCGCTGCGGTGCAGCACCACCGAATCGCGCAGATGCAAGAACGCGCCGATCAGTTCCCGCACCGACCACCAGCGGGGCACCCGGTCCTCGTCGAGGGCGACCAGGCTGGCAGCGAAGGTCGACTCCAGTGGGGTCAATGCGAGCAGTTGGTCGCGGATGGTTTCGGCATTGTGCCCGCGTTTGGCGGTGACGACGATCCGCAGGCCGTTGCGGCGGTCGGTCAGATCCGACATGTCGGCGACCCCGGCCAGTTCGCCGGACTCGACCAGCGCCCGAATCCGGTCCTGCACAGTGTTACTCGCCACACCCGGGGGCAGCTCGGTGATGACGACGTTCTTCCCGTCGATCGACAGGGTGCCGCGGACAGTGAATGCGCCGCGGCCGGTGGTGAGGTACTCCCGCAGCCCGGCGGTGCCGACCACCGTTGAGCCGCAGCCCCAGTCGGGGCCGGGAATCAGTTTGGCCAACCTGTCGTCGGTCATGTTCGGGGTTTTCAGCAGCGCCCGGCACGCCGCCATGATCTCGCGAGGGTTGTGCGCCGGAACCTTCGTGGCCCAGCCTTCCGCGATGCCGACGGCACCGTTGCACAGCAGCACCGGCCACTGCGCCGGCAGCATCGTCGGCTCGATCCATTCGCCGTCGAACGTCGGCACCATCGGCACCGCGTGATCGTCGAGTTCGGCGGTCAGCGCCGCACCGGGTGCCGACAACCGCATCTCGGTGTAGCGGTCGGCGGCGGGAATATCGCCTTGGATGCGCGGGAAAGCCCCCTGTCCGTCAATGACTTTCACGCGCTGGAACTCGGCGGCCATCAGCGCGGCAGCGCCGTACATCGACGCGCCGCCGTGGGGGTGCAGGTTGCCGGTGACGGCCGAGCACACCTTCGACGACTTCTGCGGCTTGTTGCCGGGCAGCAGTTTTGAGTCATGCATCTGGTAGAGCAGGCGGCGCTGGCCCGGCTTGAGACCGTCGAACGCCGACGGGATGGCGCGGTCGCTGACGCTGTAGAGCGCGAAAGTCAGCTGGTAGTGGTTCCAGTAGTCGTCGGCGCTCTGGTCGAGAACGAGGTCGGGGTTCTGTTCGATGATCTCGGTCACGTGGTTCTCCTAGTCCAGGTCCAGCGCAAGGGTGTCGACGCGCGAGGCCACATCGGCCATCCACGTGCGCCGGCCCTCGGGCGGCCCGCCGAACAAGGTGTGGTGCAGCTTCTTATCAGCGTCATCGAGGTGCACGCGAATCACGGTGCGCCGCTGCGGATCCAGCACGGTGTTCCAGAAGTCGTCGGCGTCCATCTCACCGAGACCTTTGTTGCGCTGCACCTCCACCCTGCGTTTCGAGGTGGCTTTCATCTGGGCGACGGCCGCGTCGCGCTCGGACTCGTCCTGGCAGTAGATGCGCTCCTGGCCGTCCTTGACGACGAACAGCGGCGGCAGCGTCACGTACACCATGCCGGCCTTGACGAGCGGGCGGTAGAAGTCCAGGAACATCGAGATGAGGCTGGAGTTGATGTTGCCGCCGTCGGGGTCGGCGTCGGACGCGAACAGGATGCGGTCGTACCGGCACGCCTCGGGGTCGCAGTTGTCGCGTACGCCAGTGCCCAGGATGCGTTCGATGGAGTCGAACTCGTCCTTGACCCGTGCCTTGCTCACGGTGAACCCATAGACGTTGGGCGGCTTACCTTTCAGCGGGAAGGCGGCCTGGAAGGTAGCGTCGCGCGCCGCCTTGATGGTGCCCAGCGCGGAATCGCCCTCGCACAGGAACAGTTCGGCACCCGACCCGCGGC
Source organism: Mycolicibacterium sp. CBMA 234 (assembly GCF_009729415.1). GTDB lineage: Bacteria > Actinomycetota > Actinomycetes > Mycobacteriales > Mycobacteriaceae > Mycobacterium. Next base: position 66,251 of record NZ_MPKW01000026.1, on the reverse strand, counting down.
CGGTCTCCCGGCTGGGTAGAAGCTTCGGTGGCAACGACAGGTTTGTGCCCAAGCCTTTGGCTTTCGATGCCGCGCGGGACCGGGCCTTGGCACCCTCGGCGCTGCGCCGCGCCCGAGCAGATTCCAGCGCCAGCCTCGTCCATAGCGACACGGTCTCGCCGTTGGCCGGGTTGGCCGCCCAGACGTTGACGCTGCGCGCCACATCGGGGGCCATGGCCACGTTCAGGGACCGCGACGACACGGAGGTCTTGGCCTGGGAGTCCCAGCCGACGTCGGGCGCGCGGGTGTCCACGGCCAGCGCGGTGACGGCGGCGAAATCTTGGGGTTCGGGTCCGTCTTCACCCTTGGCCAGACCCAGGTCGCGGATTCGGGACGCACGATCGGCCAGTGCCTCGGACAGCCCCTTCACCGCGGCGGTCAGGTGTGATCCGCCACCAGGGGTGCGCACGGTGTTGCAGAACGCGGCGACGGTGGTGGGTTCGGCCGGCCCGGCGCTCAACGACCACCGGAACGGGGTGGCACCGCGCCCGGTGGTGTATTCACCGCGGCCTTCAACAACCGCGCGGACTGGGGGCAGGGGAGTGCCGCCGGAGGTACACATGAGGTCCAGCAGCGAGTCGGTGCCCCACGGGCCGTTGAACGGCTGCAAGAGGGCGGCCGGCACCTCCTCGCCGGGCCAGCCTTCGTCGACGACGGTCAGGTGAACACCTGGGCACATCCGCGCTGCGGCGTGTGCCCGCAGCAGCACCTCGCCGATATCGACGCTCGAATCCGGCACCACGGCGTGGTCGAACAGGATGCGCACGGTGGTGCCGTGAGCATCAGGTTTGCGGTTGCCCGCACCGCGCAGTTTCAGGTTGTCGGCACGGGTGAACTCAGCGTTGGGGTCGAAATCTTTGCCTTCGAACGCGCCGGGGTAGCCGTGGCCGAAGCTCTGCAGGTAGGTCTTGCCGGCGCGGCGCACCGTCACATCGGTGCGCGCTGAGATGAAAACCGCCGCCGCGGCGCCGATTCCATTCAGGCCGGCGCCGGTGCTGGCGGCATCGGCGTGTGCGGAGAACTTGCCGCCGGCCCGGGCGGTGCCGAGAGTCTTGACGATGCCGTTCTTGCCGGTGACCGGGTCGGAGTCGATGGGCAGGCCGCGGCCGTCGTCGGCGACGCTGACCGAGCCGTCGTCGTGCAAGGTGATGGTGACGGCGGACCCGCCGTGGCTGGGGACGGCGACCTCTTCGATCGCGTTGTCGACGAGTTCGCGCAGCGCGGTGTTGAGCACGTCGAGGCCCAGGTTCACCGCAGGCCGCAGGCGGGTGTGTTGGACATCGTCGAGTTCGGTGATGTCCGCAGCGCTGTAGCTCACTGCTGGTCCTCTCCATCAGGGCCGGGGCGGGAAGTCCGAAGCATTCCGGGCGCTCCCATTACAAGGTGTGCCGGAGGAATGGTAGGCGGCCGATCCGACATCGTTGCCGATCAGTGTGCGAGTTTGTCGGTGGTCTGCGCCACGATGTCAGCGTGGCATCACTCTCCACGGCGCAGGCCCGTCGTATCGCCGTCTCGGCTCAGGGTCTTCACGAGCCGAAGCCGTCCGGCCCGGTCACCCGGGCGCACGTGAAACGGTTGCTGTCCAGAATACAAGTGCTGCAACTGGATTCGGTGTCGGTCTCGGTTCGGGCGCACTATGCGCCGGTATTCAGCCGGCTGGGAGCGTATGACCGGGACGTGCTAGATGCTGCCGCCTGGAGCCACAGTGCACGGGCACCGCGGCAGTTCATCGAATACTGGGCGCACGAGGCGGCGCTGCTCCCGGTCGACGACTGGCCGCTGCTGCGCTGGCGCATGCGCGAATACACACACGGCCGCTGGGGCACGGAAATCGTCAAGCGCAATGGCGCCTTGGCCGAGAAAATCGTCGCGGCCATCGCAGAGCTCGGGCCGTCGACCGCAGGCCAGGTCGAAGCCCATCTGGAAGCCGAGCCGCGCGGTGCCAAAGGACCTTGGTGGGGCCGCAGCGACACCAAATGGGTGGCCGAAGCGCTGTGGTCGTCTGGGGTGCTCACTACAGCGACCCGGGTCGGCTTCGCTCGGCACTACGACCTCGTCGAACGGGTATTGCCGGCCGACGTGCTGGCCCGCGAGGTGTCGGACGACGAGGCGGTCTGTCAGCTGGTGCTCAAGGCGGCTGGTGCGCTCGGCGTGGGAACCGAGGCCGATATCCGCGACTATTTCCGGCTCGGTGCGCGTCAGGCGAAGCCGGCGTTGGCGGCGCTCGTGGCTGCCGGCGAACTGGAGGCGGTCACCATCGACGGGGTTCCGGCGTACCTGCGGGCCGGGCAGACCGTGCCCCGGCGAGACCGGGGGACAGCGCTGCTCTGCCCATTCGACCCGCTGATCTTTTTCCGTCCCCGCGTCGAGCGCCTATTCGGCTTTCACTACCGCATCGAGATCTACACGCCCGCGGCCAAACGCCAATTCGGCTACTACGTCTGGCCATTCCTGCTTGACGGCCAGTTGGTGGCCCGGGTCGATCTCAAACGAACCGGCGACGCGCTGCACGTCGTCGGCGCATTTACCGAGGACGGTCAGGACCGGGCCCGGGTCGCTGCCGCGCTGGTTCCGGAGCTGCAGTCGATGGCGTCGTGGCTCGGGGTCGACGAGGTGACCGTCGGCGAGCGCGGCGATTTGGTCGCCGAACTGGGACGGCGGATTTAGCTGCGGCTAGTTCGCCGCGTGGTACGCCTCGACGATCTCCGCCTTGATGCGGCCGCGGGCCGCGACGTCGTAGCCGTTGTCCTGTGCCCATTCACGGATCGCGGCGAGCTGTTCCTTCGAAGACGCGCCCTTGGCGGCCTTCTTGGCGCGACCGCGTGTGGTGCCGCCCTTGGCGGAGCGGGTGGTGGGCTCGGCGGCCTTCTGAGTCCGGGCGCGACGGCCACCGACCCGGGTTGCGGCGTCCAGGTACGGCGCCAACGCCTTTTCGAATTTCGCCACGTTCGCGGCAGAAAGGTCGATCTGGAAATCGACCCCACGCACCGAGAAGTTAATCCGCTCGCCGGTATCGTCGGTGATCTCGACGCCAGTAATATCGTCGACAAGTTGGACGACAATGCGCTCGGCCACGAATGTGCTCCTTTTATAGGGGGTTCGGCCGGAAGTGTAACGATAAAAGTTCGCGACGGCATCCCGTTGTCCTCATTCCGCGGGTTTTGACCGTGCAACGCCGGCGCCTGCGTTCTTTCGAGCGTGTTTTCTGGCCCGGCGTTAAATATATTAAAAGCGCGCAAATTGCTTCGGCGCCAATATTATTCGATATCCCGCTGGATCCGGATTAGGTCAATCCGGGTCGTGGCCACAGCAGGTTTCCAGCATCACGCCGAACGGATCGAGCCAGGACATCATGATGTCGAGCGGCGGATATTGCGGGAACGTCTGCGGCTCTTGCAGCCCCTCGCCACCGACCCGCTGCGCGAACTGATGGCGGCGATCAACTGCCGATCGGGTCTGGGTCATAAACGCGTCGCGCGGCAGTCCGGTGCACCGGCGCGAGAGCGGTTTCAGCCGCGGTCGCCGGATGAAAAAGCGGGAAGGTCCCAAGGTTTGCCACCGGCGGCGCGAAAGGCGAACTGGTCGTGGGTGGCAATGAATGCCCAAAAACCTACCAATGGCATGAATTTGTCTTAGCAATTCTTCGCCGCCACAAGATCGGGAGCGTTAACGCCACGGTGGCCCAGTGTTTTTCGATTCCAAATCAGTCCAGCGAGGTGCGAGGCGGCCGTCGCTGCGGTGGATATTTCGACTGCCGGCGGTGCTCACGACGCCCACACCGGGCGGCGGTTCAAACTCTGGTGAACCAGCGAGTAATCTTGTCGCCCGTGACCACCACCGGAATCGACGTCAGCGCACGCTTGGGCACCGTGCTGACTGCCATGGTGACGCCGTTCGGCCCGGACGGCTCCCTTGATCTGGCTGGTGCGAAGAAGGTAGCCAAGCATCTGGTCGACACCGGCTGCGATGGCTTGGTCGTGTCCGGCACCACCGGCGAATCACCGACCACGACCGACGACGAGAAGATCGCCCTGCTTGAGGCGGTTCTGGACGAGGTCGGCGACCGCGCTCGCATCATCGCCGGCGCGGGCAGCTATGACACCGCGCACACCATCCACTTGGCCAAGGCCAGCGCCGCTGCCGGCGCGCACGGTCTGCTCGTGGTGACCCCGTACTACTCGAAGCCGCCGCAGTCCGGTCTCGTCGCGCACTTCACCGCGGTCGCCGATGCCACTGACGTGCCGGTGGTGCTCTATGACATCCCGCCGCGGTCAGCGGTCGCCATCGAATGGGACACCATCCGCACACTGGCGGCGCACCCGAACATCGTCGCGGTCAAGGACGCCAAGGGCGACCTCAATGGCGGCGCGCAGATCATGGCCGAGACCGGAGTGGCGTACTACTCCGGCGACGACACCCTCAACCTGCCCTGGCTGGCCATGGGTGCCACCGGATTTATCAGTGTCTGGGGCCACCTCGCCGCGGGCCAACTGCGGGACATGTTGTCGGCGTTCAACTCCGGCGATATCGCGACCGCGCGCAAGATCCAGGTCGGCCTGCATTCGCTCGGCGAGGCGCAGAATCGGCTGGGTGGCGTCACCATGAGCAAGGAAGGCCTTCGGATGCTGGGTATCGAAGCCGGCGACCCGCGGCTGCCACAGGTGCCCGCGACTCCCGAACAACTCGATCGGCTGGCGATCGACCTGCGTACTGCGTCGGTGCTTGCGTGACCAGACCCGACTTCGCACCGCCCGGCCCTTTGGAGCCGGGCGGTCTGCGTGTGACAGCCCTGGGCGGCATTGGCGAAATCGGTCGCAACATGACCGTTTTCGAGCATCTGGGCCGGCTGCTAGTCATCGACTGCGGCGTGCTGTTCCCGACGCATGACGAGCCTGCCGTCGACCTGATCCTGCCGGACATCCGGCACATCGAGGACCGGCTGGCCGATATCGAGGCGCTGGTGATCACCCACGCCCACGAGGACCACATCGGCGCCATCCCATATCTGCTGAAGATGCGGCCGGACATCCCGGTGGTGGGTTCGCGCTTCACGCTGGCGTTGCTGGCCGCCAAGTGCCGTGAGCACCGGCTGAAGCCGAACATGCAGATCGTCGCCGAAGGGGACCGGAGCACCCACGGGGTGTTCGAATGCCAGTACTTCGCGGTCAATCACTCGATCCCCGATGCGCTCGCCATTGCCTTGCACACCGGCGCCGGCACGGTGCTGCACACCGGTGACATCAAGCTGGACCAGCTGCCGCCGGACGGCCGGCCCACCGACCTGCCCGGCATGTCCCGGCTGGGAGAGGCGGGCGTCGACCTGTTCTTGTGTGACTCGACCAACGCCGAGATTCCCGGGGTCAGTCCGTCGGAGAGCGAGGTCGGCCCCAACCTGCACCGCCTGATCCGCGGGGCCGACGGCCGAGTCATCGTGGCGTGCTTCGCCTCGAACGTCGACCGGGTACAACAGATCATCGACGCCGCAGTTGCCCTGGGGCGCAAGGTCTCTTTCGTCGGCCGCTCGATGGTGCGCAACATGGGCATCGCCAAGGAGCTCGGCTTCCTGAATGTCGCCGACGACGACGTCATCGACATCGGTGCAGCCGAACTGCTGCCCGCGGACCGCGTGGTGCTGATCACCACCGGCACGCAGGGTGAGCCCATGGCGGCACTGTCCCGGATGTCGCGCGGTGAGCACCGCAGCATCACGCTGACCGCCGGCGACCTCATCATCCTGTCCAGCTCGCTGATCCCCGGCAACGAGGAAGCCGTCTACGGCGTCATCGACTCGCTGGCCAAGATCGGTGCCCGCGTCGTCACCAATCAGCAAGCGCGCGTGCATGTTTCCGGTCACGCCTATGCTGGCGAGCTGCTGTTCCTGTACCGCGGCGTACGGCCGCGCAACGTGATGCCGGTGCACGGCACCTGGCGTCACCTGCGGGCCAACGCCAAACTCGCGGTGCGCACCGGTGTGCCGGAGGAGAACGTCGTCCTCGCCGAGAACGGCGTCAGCGTCGACCTGATCAACGGGCAGGCCCGGATCGCCGGCGCCGTGCCGGTCGGCAAGGTATTCGTCGACGGCCTGGTGCTGGGTGACGTCGGGGACGCCACGTTGGGCGAAAGGCTCACGCTGACTTCGGGTTTCATCGCGATCACGGTGGTGGTAAGCCGCGAAACCGGTAAACCGGTGGCGCCGGTGCATCTGCATTCGCGCGGCTTCTCCGAGGATCCCAAGGCCCTCGAGCCGGCCGCGGAGAAGGCGCAGGCAGCGCTGGAAACCCTTGTCTCCGAGCGGGTTACCGATCACGCGCGCATCGCCCAGGCGGTCCGTCGGGCCGTCGGAAAGTGGGTCGGCGAGACCTACCGGCGTCAGCCGATGATCGTGCCGACGGTGCTCGAGGTCTAGCAGGCTAGCGCTTTTCAGCCAGAACCGACCATTCCAGGTTGGAAGTGGGCAACGTGCGACCGGTTGGCCGCACGTACCGGTCACGCACCTGGTCAGGTCCCAGTTGGTCGAGAAGTCGCCAGCCGTAGCCGTCGAGGAAGCCTTCGATCTCGTCGGGGCGTAGTCCGAATTTCCAGACCTGACTGCGCTCGCGGAAGTTGCGATACAGCGACGGCGCGGCGGAGATGTCCACCCCATCGATGAAATCGCGCTGCACATAGGTGAAGTCGAGCCGGCTGCCGGTGGCCGCGGAGCGCAACTGCTCGAAGGTGGCGTTCACCGCTTCGGCAGTGAGGTACTGCGTGACGCCCTCCCAGATGAAGAACGTGCGGGCATCGTGCCGGTATCCGTGTGCCGCCAGCGTGGCCATCAGGTCGTCGCGCTCGAAGTCGACGGCAACCAGATGCACCGACGGTGGGGGAGTGCCGAAAACCCGGTGCAGCACGGCCCGTTTGCGCTCGATATTGATCGGCTGGTCTACCTCGAACACCGGGATGTCACTGCGGCGCGCCAGCCGGCAACCCCGGGTATCCAAGCCGGCGCCCAGCACCACGACGGCATCGATGGCGTCGAGAACAGAGAACAGGTTGTCGTCGGCGTAGCGCTTACGGCAGGCCATGGTCGCCCACATGCCGGTGGCTGACCGCTCCGATGCGGCGATGATGGCGCGCCGCGCGGGAGACCACCGGGTGGCGGCGACCAGGGCCTGCAGGCTGCGCGGCAGAAAAGAAACCGCCAGGTCGTCGTCGACGAGACGACGCCCTGGCGGCTCATGGTGTTCGATCGCGGCGAGCACCATCGGCCCGAAAGCCGTCTGTGCTGCCGCGTTCCGGGCCATGTCAGCGCTTGTTCACGAATCCGGCATCCACCGGCAGCGCCACTCCGGTGACGTACCGCGCACCGTCGGACACCAACCAGGCCACCGCGTTCGCGATGTCCTCGGCTTCGAGCGTCTGCACCGGCATGGCGTTGGTCAGATCCGGGGCCATCGCGGCGGTTTCCGGGTTCTTGGTCAAGTCGGCCAGCCAGTTCCGGAGGAACTCGTTGTCGATCATCGGGGTGTTCACCCCGGCCGGATGTACCGAGTTGACCCGGATATTTTGCGAGGCAAGCAGATTCGCATAGGACCGCATCAGTCCGACGATCCCGTGCTTGGCGGCGGTGTAGCCCAGCGACCCGGCTATCGGGGAAGCCAGGCCGACCAGGCCGGCCACCGAGCTGGTCAGCACGATCGATCCGCCGTTGCCGGCCTTGACCATGGGCCGCATTGACACGTCCAACGTGTGGTAGACGCCGGTCAGGTTGACGTCGATGACGTCCTGCCAGGCGTCGTCGCCGCCCATTGGCGCGATTCCGGCGTTGGCGACCACGATGTCCAGCCGCCCGCCGAGTTCTTCGACGCCGGCCTTGAGCGCGGACTTGAGGGCGTCGCGGTCGCGGACGTCGGCCTGCTGCGCGACGATCTTCGCGCCGGTGTCCTCGACCAGCTTGACCGTTGCGGCCAGGTCGTCGGGGGTGGCCATGGGGTAGGGGACCGAGGCGATCTGGTCGCACAGGTCGACGGCGATGATGTCGGCGCCCATCGACGACAGCTTCACCGCATGGGCGCGGCCCTGACCGCGGGCCGCGCCGGTGATGAAGGCGACCTTGCCGCTCAGCTCACCCACGGAGTTGTCCCTTCGTCGGATCACCGGCGACCACGGGAGCGAGCATCTTGATGTCAGGGGCGCCGTCGAGGTGTTCGCCGACCGTGCCGAACAACTTGCCGATCGCCGGAGCCGTGCTGTGGGTCTTGATGGCGTCGGCGTCGGCCCACTGCTCGACGAAGACGAACGTGCCGCCTTCGGCCTCGTGCAGCGAGTAGAGCTCACAACCGGGTTCGCCGTGCACAGTCTCGACGGCCTCGAGGCACGCAGCGCGGACCAGATCCACGGACTCGGGCTTGGCTTTCATGGTGGCGACGACAACGACGGGCATGAACGCGGACTCCTCTTTGAGCAACGGACTAGACAGGTGTCCACGTTAGACCGGGACTCTGGACGGGGTGTGACCTGGCTCCCACCGGCTGATGACCAGCGGATATGCGTCGTGGGTCGTGACCTAAGCGTTACGTGTGTGGTAGATGGTGCAGATGGGGTAACTGCGACTAGGCTGGCAGCCATGGCGAGTAAGACCGCAACGAGCTCAGCTAACCGGGCCAAGGCCGGGTCGGCGAATCGTGGCGCAGCCGGTTCGGGGGCGCGTTCAGCGAGGTCAGGCAGTGCAAAGTCGAGTCGGCCGGCACGTCCGCCCGCCCCGAAATCACCCGCGCGCAAGCCGGCCCGCAAACCGGAACCCCATCCGTCACCGGTGGCTACCGCGGGCGCGGCAGTGGGTCGCGGCGCCCGAGCCGGCTGGTTGATGCTGGCGAAAGGGGCCGGCAACACCGCCCGCTCCGTCGGTCGGGCCCGTGAACTCGATGCCGGACACCGCCGTGACGGCGTCGCGCTGGCGCTGCTCGGCGTGGCCTTCCTGATCGCCGCGAGCTCCTGGTTCAACGCCGCCCGGCCCGTCGGTGCGTGGATCGACTACGGCGTGCGCACCGTCGTCGGTTCCGCCGTCGTGGTGTTGCCGGTGTTGCTGGTTGTGCTGGCTATCACGCTGATGCGGAGCCACCCGAACCCCGACGCCCGGCCGCGGCTGATCCTCGGCGGTGCCATGATCGGGCTCCCCGTGCTGGGGTTGTGGCACGTGTGGGCTGGTGCGCCCGCCGACCCGAGTGAGCGGCGCGGCGCTGCAGGCTTCGTCGGCTTCGTCATCGGTGGACCGCTCTCCGACGGGCTGACCGTCTGGATCGCCACCCCGCTGCTGATCATGGGTGTGCTGTTCGGGCTGCTGCTGGTCACCGGCACCACCATCCGGGAACTCCCGGACACGTTGCGCTACATGGTCTCCGGACGTTTCCACGGCGACCACGACGAGGATTACGACGACGCGCACGCCGGCTACGACGACGACTACGCGGACGACTTCGCCGACGGCTACTACGACGACCCGACCTACCGGCGCGACGAACCCGAGGCCTGGCCCGGTTCGGACCAGACCACGACGGCCATGACCCGGCCGCTCGGCCGCACCCCGATGGACAACTACCCGTTGGGCGATGCGGGCGCTCCGACGGCGGACGAGGCGCCAACCGCGCCCGAACCGGCGGCCCGGCCGCGCCGCCGGAAGGCCCAGAACGTCGCAGACCCGGTGCCCACTAAGCCCAAGGCTTTGGACACCGTCAAACATGCCCAAGACGACGTCAAGGCTGCGGCCAAAGATGACGGCCTGTCACTGGACCGCGTCATCGAGGGCGACTACACGCTGCCGCCGCTGGAGCTGCTGGCCGACGGCGAGCCGCCCAAGCGTGTCGGCCGGGACAACGACCGCATCATCAACGCCATCTCCGAGGTGATGAGCCAGTTCAAGGTCGACGCCACCGTCACCGGTTTCCAGCGCGGCCCGACCGTCACCCGGTACGAAATCGAACTCGGGCCCGGCGTTCGCGTCGAGCGGTTCACCCAGCTGCAGCGCAACCTCGCCTACGCGGTGGCCAACGAGCACATCCGCCTGCTGGCGCCGATCCCCGGCAAGTCCGCGGTCGGTGTCGAGGTCCCAAACAGTGACCGCGAGATGGTGCGGCTCAAGGACGTGCTCAATGCACCGAGCACCCGCAAGGATCACCACCCGATGGTGTTCGGCATCGGCAAAGATGTCGAAGGTCACTTCATCAGCTACAACCTGGCCAAGATGCCGCACCTGCTGGTCGCCGGCTCCACCGGTTCGGGTAAGTCGAGCTTCATCAACTCGATGCTGGTGTCGCTGTTGCAGCGGGCCACGCCGGACGAGGTCCGGATGATTCTGGTCGACCCGAAGATGGTGGAATTCCCGCCGTACCAGGGCATCCCGCACCTCATCACGCCCGTGATCATCGACCCGAAGAAAGCCGCCGCGGCGCTGGCCTGGCTGGTCGAGGAGATGGAACAGCGCTACCAGGACATGAGCGCCAGCGGCGTCCGGCACATCGACGACTTCAACAAGAAGGTCCGCTCGGGCGAGATCACCGCCCCGCTGGGCAGCGAACGGGTCTACAAGACCTACCCGTACATCCTGTGCGTCGTCGACGAGCTGGCCGACCTGATGATGCAGGCGCCTCGCGACGTCGAGGACGCGATCGTCCGCATCACCCAGAAGGCCCGTGCCGCGGGCATCCACCTGGTGCTGGCCACCCAGCAGCCCGTGGTGTCAGTCGTCACCGGTCTGATCAAGGCGAACGTGCCGTCGCGCATGGCGTTCGGCGTGACCAACGCGACCAACTCGCGCGTCATCCTGGACCAGATCGGCGCCGAGAAGCTCACCGGTAAGGGTGACGCACTGTTCCAGCCGTCGGAGGCGCCCAAACCGATTCGCGTGCAGGGTGCCTTCGTCAGCGACGAGGAAATCCAGGCCGTCGTGGCCTTCACCAAGCAGCAGGCCCAGCCGGAGTTCGTCGACGGCGTCACCGTAAAGACCGTCGAGAAGCGCGACATCGACAGTGACATCGGCGACGACATGGACGTCTTCCTGCAGGCCGTCGAACTGGTCGTCTCGAGCCAGTTCGGGTCGACGTCGATGCTGCAGCGCAAGCTGCGGGTCGGGTTTGCCAAGGCCGGCCGGTTGATGGATCTGATGGAGAACCGCGGCATCGTCGGACCGTCCGAGGGCTCCAAGGCCCGCGAGGTGCTGGTCAAGCCCGACGAGCTGGCGGGCACGCTGATGCTGATCCAGGGTGGCTCGGACGCCAACGGCTCGATGGGCGGCGATCCAGGCTTCTGACCTGCAGTGATCCGGCCGTGAAGGCAGGAAAATGCAGGGGCGCACGCCGGTGTTACCTGGATAACACTGCCACCGGCCGGTGGCAGGGATAACAACGTTGGGTGACTGGCGGTCGGCGCCGACTGTGGGAGGCTGGACTCCTAAGGAGGCTTTGCCGTGGTTGACATTTCGCCCAGCTCTGAGTCGGCAGCCGAGCTCGACAGCGAGTTCGAAACCGGGGGCCGCAGCTGGCCTGCGCTGGCCGCGTTCACCGACTTCGGATTCCGGAAGTCGACGGCGCAGCACGTGGTTCCGCTGTTGTACGGGCTCGTCATCGCCGGTGCGGCGGTTCTGTATGTGGCGGGCGCCGTCGTGGCGTTCGAGCTGTCTGCGCTGCTCGGCGTGTTCTGGTTGGTCCTCGCCGGCCCGGTCACCTGCGTGGCGATCGTGCTGGTGGCGCGGGTGGTCCTGGAGTCGCTGAGCGCGTTCATGGCGATGGGCCAGCAGGTCGACGAGCTGAACGAACTGGTTCTGGAAATCGCCGAGTTGATGATCGGGGTATCGGACAAGATCGACGTGATCCCGACGCTGCCGTCGTTCGGTCGTGGTGGCCGGTCCCGCCGGAGGGCCGCGATCATGGACATGCGGGACCGGATTGTCGCGCGCCGGGCCGCCTCGACCGATGCCGCTGACTAGCGGCTACCGGGCAAGGGTCGCCTTGATCGCGAGGGCGCGCCTCACAACGTGACCAGCATCCGGGTGTTGCCCAGGGTGTTGGGTTTGACGTACGAGAGGTCCAGGAACTCCGCCACACCGGTGTCGTAGGACCGGCACATCTCCTCGTACACCTCGGCGGTCACTGGTGTGCCTTCGATCTCCTTGAAGCCGTGCCGGGTGAAGAAGTCGATCTCGAACGTCAGCACGAACACCCGCTGCAGCTCCAGCTCGCGCGCCACGTCGAGCAGCCGTGCCACCACCGCATGTCCGACACCCATGCCGCGCACTTTGGGATGAGCTGCGACGGTACGCACCTCGCCGAGGTCGGCCCACAGCACGTGCAGCGCCCCGCAGCCGACGATCTCACCGTCCAGGTCGGCCACCCAGAACTCTTGGACCGCCTCATAGAGGGTCACCAAGTTCTTCTCGAGCAGGATCTTTCCCGAGTAGATGTCCACGAGCGCCTTGATTCCGGGCACATCGGACGTCCGGGCGCGGCGAATCGCCAGCCCGGTGGTGGCGGGTTTCGGTGCGTCGCTCACACGTGGAGGGTATCGGCTGCGTATCGCCCGGTAGGTGACCGGATATCCTGTGTCGGTGTCAGGCCAGTCAGATACCGATCCACGCGCATCGCGCGCCGGTGTGGCGAACATCGCCAATCTGCTGACCGTCCTGCGCATTGTGCTGGTCCCGGTGTTCCTGGCAGCCCTCTTTGTTGGGGACGGTCACGAAACGCGTTGGCGCATCGCGGCTTTCGTCATCTTCGCAGTCGCGGTCATCACCGACCGGTTCGACGGCGAGATCGCCCGCAATTTCGACATGGTGACCGAGTTCGGGAAGCTGGCCGATCCGATCGCCGACAAGGCCCTGATCGGGTCGGCACTGATCGGTCTGTCGATGCTCGGGGACCTGTGGTGGTGGATCACCATCGTCATCCTGATCCGGGAACTTGCGGTCACGCTGTTGCGCTTCGCGGTGATCCGGCGCGGTGTCATTCCGGCCAGCCGCGGCGGCAAGCTCAAGACCTTGGTGCAGGCCGTGGCCATCGGCCTGTTTGTCCTGCCGTTGGCCGAGTGGAAAATCCACTGGCTGACGACGTCGGCGTGGGTGTTCATGGGCAGCGCGGTCGTGCTGACCGTGCTGACCGGCATCGATTACGCCGTCTCCGCGGTTCGTCGCCCCTGATTCGTCCCGTCCGGGAACCAAAGCGGTACGTCGCCGCGTTGGTGCCTACAAGACCGTGTAGAACGGGTGGTCCGGCCGGGCTGCGCGGCTGTTACTCAGGCTGAAGGGGAAACGCGATGACGACATTGTTGCGTGAGGTCATCGGCGACGTGCTGCGTCAGGCCCGTACCGGGCAGGGGCGCACGCTGCGTGAGGTGTCCGACGGTGCACGGGTGAGCTTGGGCTACCTGTCCGAGGTTGAGCGGGGCCGTAAGGAGCCGTCGAGCGAATTGCTCGGCGCCATCTGCGGTGCGCTCGATGTGCCCTTGTCGCAGGTACTGGCCAACGCGGCTGAGCAGATGCTGCACACCGAGCTCGCTGAGGCCGACCGCACCCTGGCCAACATCGACGTGGCGACCAAGGTCGTCATCCCGCAGCATCTCGCCATGGCAGTCGCCTGACCGCTGTACCCACCGCTGCGCCGCAATCCTGCATGCGGGCTGCATCCGGCTGTCCAGACCCACTAGGTTGGCTGTAGACGCGCTGGCACCGCGGTGGCCGGCGACCAGACAACCGATCCCGAATCACGAACGACACGAAGGCGGACCGATCTCATGGCGAACCCGTTCACCAAGGCGTGGAAGTACCTCATGGCGCTGTTCAGCTCCAAGGTTGACGAGTACGCCGACCCCAAAGTGCAGATTCAGCAGGCCATCGAGGAAGCCCAGCGCCAGCACCAGGCCCTGACCCAGCAGGCCGCATCGGTCATCGGTAACCAGCGGCAGCTGGAGATGCGCCTGAGCCGTCAGCTCGCCGACATCGAGAAGCTGCAGGCCAACGTCCGCCAGGCCCTGACCCTGGCCGACCAGGCCACGTCGACCGGTGACGTCGCCAAGGCCACCGAGTACAACAACGCCGCCGAGGCTTTCGCCGCCCAGCTGGTGACCGCCGAGCAGAGCGTCGAGGACCTCAAGGGTCTGCACGACCAATCGCTGCAGGCCGCCACGCAGGCCAAGAAGGCCGTCGAACAGAACGCCATGGTGCTGCAGCAGAAGATCGCCGAGCGCACCAAGCTGCTGTCGCAGCTCGAGCAGGCCAAGATGCAGGAGCAGGTCAGCGCCTCGCTGCGCTCAATGTCCGAGATCGCCGCGCCTGGCAACACGCCCAGCCTCGACGAGGTGCGCGACAAGATCGAGCGGCGCTACGCCAACGCGATGGGCTCCGCGGAGCTGGCCCAGAACTCGGTTCAGGGCCGCATGCTGGAGGTGCAGCAGGCCAGCGTTCAGATGGCCGGGCATTCGCGCCTGGAGCAGATCCGGGCGTCGATGCAGGGCAACTCCCTGCCGGCCGGCGGGGCCGCCGCGCCCGCCACTCCTGCGACTCCGGCAGTCAACCCGGCGCCGGAAAACCCGCTGTCGCAGTAACTTTCGAGATGTGAGGGGGCAGCGGTGAACGCCCAGTCAGCCGGCCGTCCCGGGGAGACCCGGGGCTGGCAGGCGGTCCTGCAACGCAGCATCGACACCGCCGCCGAAGTGTCCGATTTCGTGGCCCAGCGACTGGGCGCGGCCGCCGACCCGCGGGCCAGGCTGCTGCGCAAGCGGCGCTGGGCGCTGCGCCTGGGCTGGCTCTTCGTCGGTGCCAGCGCCTTCTGGATTGGCTTGACGGCGCTGCTCGCCGCGTGGAGCACCCCGTTCTGGGTGCTCATCATCACCGGACCGATCGCCGGTGGCGCCGCGTTCCTCGCGACCCTGTGTTTCCTGCGCTACCGCTGGCTGCGCGGTGAGCCGCTGCCGCCGGCCCGGATGTCACGGCTGCTGCCGCCCAGGGGCTCTGCGGCACGTCGTCCCATGGAGACGCTCGCCGCGGCGGAGCGCGGCCTGTACTCGCTGCTGAGTGTCATCCAGCGCGGCCAGTTGCTGCCCGCAGCAGAGATCGCCGAGGTAACCGCCGCGGCCAATGTGTCGGCTGCCGCGTTGGCCGGTACGGCCGGGGAATTGGTCGCTATGGAGCGGGCGGCCAGCTCGGTGCCGCAGTCCCGTGCCCATCTGGCCCCGACGATTCAGGCATACGCTGCGCAACTCGATGCGGGGGTGCGGCAGTACGCCGACATCGCCACCGCCGCAGCACAATTGGTATCAGCGGCGGGCAGTGGCGCGGGTTCTGCCCGGGCTATGTCTGAGCAGCGTTACCGCAGCGAACTGGTCGCGGCCACCGACCGGCTCAGCGCCTGGGCGCAGGCCTTCGACGAACTTGGACGCCTGCGCCAGGCCTGACGGTTAGCTCAGCAGGCCCGACACCTAAATCGTGGTGGACCCGGGGCCATCATCGGAGCGGCGGCCGTACCGCTCCTCGTAAGCCCGGTGGATGTGGGCGTTCTTCTGACGCAGCGACTCGTCCAGGAGCTTCGGGTCGATGCCGTGCTTGACCAGCATGTGGCGGCGCCAGATCTTGTTCAGCGCGTGGGAAAAGTAGATCACCGGGATCAGGATGGGCACTGTCGCGCTGAGGCGGATGACCAGGTCGTTTGACCCGTGGACACCGAGTAGCTCGGGCAGGAACCAGACTGGGATCAGGATCAGGAACGCCGGCACGAACATCCGCGTGATGATCCGCAGCGTTGCACCCTCGCCGATGAGGTCCTCGGTCACCCAGGCGCGCATCGTGTCGGGTAGCCGACCGCCGTAGCTGTACTTGATGTACTGCCAGGCGTTCGGCTTCGGGCGATTCTGGTTGGCCATGGTCGCTAATTTTACTGCTGGCTACATGGTGGGCCGCAGGGCCGGGATGGCGGCGCCGATCAGGCCGCGCACCGTGGCCTTGACCATGTCGAACATGTCGAAGTAGTCCCGCCACAGCGTGATCCGGCCGTCGTGCACTTCGAACACCCCGCAGACCCAGAACTGCAGGCGCACCGGCCCGATGACCAGGGCGTCGGTGCGTTCGTTGAGCACCGTCGAACCTTCTCCGACGATGCGGTGGAACTTCACCTCGAAACCGACGGGGCCCTTCTTCATGGGGCGGAACAGCTTCAAGGCGCGGGCGCGACCGCGGATGGTGGGCAGTCCGACGTTCTCGTAGACGAGGTTCTCGTCCAGCAGGCGTTCCAAGGTGTCCATGTCCGTGGCCTGCAGGGCGTAGAGGAATGTTTCGACGATCTCGGCATTGGTCTGAGTCACTGCTGGTGTGCTCTGTGTCATACGCCCCACCGTAATCTGCCTACCCGCCGGTGTGCAGGGGCCGGTGTGACAGGGTGACCCGATGCGCGTCGCCGTGGTTGCCGGGCCCGATCCCGGCCATGCCTTTCCGGCGATCGCGTTGTGCCTGCGCTTTCTGGCGGCCGGCGACGAACCAGTGCTGCTGACCGGTCGGCAGTGGCTGGACACCGCACGGGACGCCGGAATCGATGCGCAGGAGTTGCTCGGGCTGGACCCCGAGGAGGGCGACGACGACGCCGATTCGGGCGCCAAGATTCACGCGCGAGCCGCGCGGATGGCAGTTCTCAACGTGCCGGTGCTGCGGGACCTGGCACCCGACCTGGTGGTCTCGGACGTCATCACGGTGTGTGGCGGTATGGCGGCCGAGCTGCTGGGTCTGCCGTGGGTCGAGTTGACCCCGCATCCGCTGTATCTGCCGTCGAAAGGGCTGCCGCCGCTGGGCAGCGGCCTGGCGCCGGGGATCGGCCTGCGCGGCAGGCTGCGGGACGCGACGCTGCGGTTCTTCACGGCTCGTTCGGTCCGTGAGGGGGATCGGCAGCGGTCCGCGGCGCGCGTCGGAATCGGCTTGCCCGCAACCGATCCCGGGCCGGGGCGGCGGTTGATCGCAACGCTGCCCGAGCTGGAGGTGCCGCGTCCGGACTGGCCGGCCGAAGCCGTGGTCGTCGGGCCGCTGCACTTCGAGCCGACGACAGCGGTGCTGGACCTGCCGCCGGGCTCGGGGCCGGTCGTGGTGGTGGCGCCGTCGACGGCGACGACAGGCATGCAGGGCCTCGACGAGCTGGCGCTGGAGGCATTGATCCCGGGGCAGACGTTGCCTTCCGGTGCGCGCGTCGTGGTCTCACGGCTGCGCGGTCCTGACGGTCCGGTGCCGCCGTGGGCCGCAGTGGGGCTCGGCCGCCAGGACGAACTGCTGACGCACGCTGACGTGATGATCTGTGGCAGCGGGCACGGCATCGTGTCCAAGACGCTACTGGCCGGGGTGCCGCTGGTAGTGGTGCCCGGCGGGGGAGACCAGTGGGAGATCGCCAATCGGGTTGTGCGGCAGGGCAGTGGTGAATTGATCCGGCCGGTGACTGCAGAGTCGCTGACCGCGGCCGTCGACCAGGTGCTGTCGACGCCGGGCTATCGGGCGGCGGCCCAACGCGCCGGACGCAGCGGAGCGGACGTCGCCGACCCGGTGGCCGTGTGCCGTGCGGCGCTCGGCGTCGGCGCTGAGTAGGTTGTTGCGGTGCGACTGACCGAATTCTCTCTGCTGATCGAGGATCAGTTCGGCGCGGCGCGCGGTGCTGCACTGATATCTGACCACGTCCTGGCCGTCCTCGGCGGACGTACCCCGGCGCAAGCCATCGAGGCCGGCGTCGAACCCCGCGATGTGTGGCGGGCGTTGTGCGCGGACTTTGACGTCCCGCGCGATCAGTGGTGACCAGAGCTCTTTAGTTCTCGCGCGACTATTCGCGCCGCGGTGTTTGTAGGGCGACGACATGGCGTTCACCGCCCCCGCCCCATAGCCTCCTTCGGGAACCCCACGAAGAGAAGAGGCCGATGAACACCACCATTGCCGTCGTCACCGGAGCAGCCCGCGGGATCGGCTTGGCCATCGCCAAAGCCCTTGCCGCACAAGGGCACCGCGTGCTGATCACCGACGTCGACGGGGACGCCGCGCAGCGGGCCGCCGAGGTCGTCGGGCGCGGTGCGTGGGGTGTGGCCCAGGATGTGCGCGACGTCGCGAGTCATCAGGCCATCGCCGCTGATGCGGCCGAACAGGGCCGGATCGCGGTGTGGGTCAACAACGCCGGTGTGCTGCACCCGGGCAACTCGTGGGAACAGTCGGCCGCGCACGTCACCCAGACCCTCGACGTCAACGTCCGCGGGATGATGGCGGGCTGTGCAGCGGCGGTCAACGCCATGGGTTCCGGCGGCGGCGTCATCCTCAATATCGCCTCGATCTCGGCGCTGACGCCGGTGCCCGGGCTGGCGGTGTACGCAGCGAGCAAGGCGGCGGTGCTGTCGTACACCACCTCGCTGGAGGGTGAATTGCGCAGCGCCGGCCTTCCCATCCGGGCCCGCGCGCTGTGTCCCGACGTGGTGAATACCCAGATGGTCACGGCGACGACCCACGATCCCGGTGCGGCCCTGCTGTTTTCGGGTCCCAAGCCGCTGTCCGCAGACGACGTCGCCCAAGCCGCCATGGACCTGATGGCCTCTCACCAGATTTTCCGTGTGGTGCCGCGGTGGCGCGGTCTGATCGCGCGCGGCACCGACGTGGCCCCGGCGGCCGGCCTGCGCGCGCTGTCCCTGATGAGAACGCTGGGCCTGCGGCGTCAGCGGTCCCTGTAACCGGCCGCCGACTTTGTGCCGTCCTGGCCTGAGGCGGGAGATCACTCGCCGCGCCATGGGCGATTGGTCGGCGTGTCTGCTTGAAGTCGAACATCTGTTCGCTATTCTGATCTCAGTTCGCGGAACTTGTCGGTGGCTTCATCTAGCGTCACGGCCAACCGATCGGAAACCCGATCAACGAACACCCACGAGGACGGAGATCACCCATGGCTCAGGCACCGGATCGCGAGAAGGCACTCGAACTCGCGCTCGCACAGATCGACAAGAGCTTCGGCAAGGGCTCGGTGATGCGGCTGGGAGAGGAGACCCGCCAACCGATTTCGGTCATCCCGACCGGGTCCATCGCACTGGATGTCGCCCTCGGTATCGGCGGTCTGCCGCGTGGCCGCGTCGTCGAGATCTACGGCCCGGAATCCTCGGGTAAGACCACCGTGGCCCTGCATGCGGTGGCCAATGCTCAGGCCGCCGGCGGCATCGCGGCGTTCATCGACGCCGAGCATGCGCTGGACCCCGACTACGCCAAGAAGCTCGGCGTCGACACCGACGCCTTGCTGGTGTCCCAGCCCGACACCGGTGAGCAGGCCCTGGAGATCGCCGACATGCTGGTGCGCTCCGGCGCCATCGACATCCTGGTCATCGACTCGGTGGCCGCGCTGGTGCCGCGCGCCGAGATCGAGGGCGAAATGGGTGACAGCCACGTCGGTCTGCAGGCCCGCCTGATGAGTCAGGCGCTGCGCAAGATGACCGGTGCGCTGAACAACTCCGGCACCACCGCCATCTTCATCAACCAGCTGCGCGAGAAGATCGGCGTGATGTTCGGCTCGCCCGAAACCACCACGGGCGGTAAGGCTTTGAAGTTCTACGCCTCGGTGCGTCTGGACGTGCGCCGCATCGAGACGCTCAAGGACGGCACCGACGCGGTCGGTAACCGCACCCGGGTCAAGATCGTGAAGAACAAGGTGGCGCCGCCGTTCAAGCAGGCCGAGTTCGACATCCTCTACGGCAAGGGCATCTCGAAAGAGGGCTCGCTCATCGACATGGGTGTCGAGCACGGCTTCATCCGCAAGTCCGGTTCGTGGTTCACCTACGACGGCGAGCAGCTGGGACAGGGCAAGGAGAACGCCCGCAACTACTTGCTGCAGAACGCGGATGCCGCCAACGAGATCGAGAAGAAGATCAAAGAGAAGCTCGGTATCGGTGCCGTGGTGACCGATGGTGCGGCTGATGACGTCCTTCCCGCCCCGGTCGACTTCTAAGGCTGAGTCGGCCGATACGCCGGCCGATACGCCTCGGCGTGAGGAGCAGGCGCGGGATGTGTGCCTGCGTCTGCTCACCACCCGAGCGCGGAGCCGGGCCGAACTCGAGGCACAGTTGACCAAGCGGGGCTTTCCCGAGGACATCAGTGCTCGGGTGCTCGACCGGCTCACCGAGGTCGGTCTGGTCGACGACGCGGCTTTCGCCGAGCAGTGGGTGCGGGAACGCCGTACCAATGCAGGAAAAGGCAAGCGCGCCTTGGCTTCTGAGCTGCGGACCAAGGGTATCGATGCAGAGGTGATCGCGGAGACGCTGGACAGCGTCGATGCGGGTGAGTGGCGGGTGCGCGCGGAGGAACTCGTCGCCAACAAACTGCGGCGGGAAAACCTCGAAGATGAGATGAAGGTGACACGGCGGTTGGTCGCGATGCTGGCGCGTCGTGGTTACGGCCAGGGCATGGCCTTCGATGTGGTCAGCACGGGGCTCACGCAGGAACGTCAGCGTCGCGCGGTCTAGTGGTGGTGTGGTCCCTTATTCGGGGATTGATGGTTCTGGGACTGATGGTCATTGCCTTGATGTCCATTGCCGTTGGACTGCTGCGGCTGGAATGAAAGCGTCTGGAAGCCATGGCCTTTCGGCGGATTGATCACGGTGCTGGTGACCGTGTTGGTGACGGCGCCGAGCGGGTGTTGGCTCATGGGCTTGCCGACATTGGGCAGCGTCGAACTGAATGTGTTGACGGTTGACTGTTGTTGTCCCAGTAGCGTTTTCGGTGTGATGACCGGGATGCTGGTGGCGGCAACGGCGCTGATCTTGAGCGGTGCGACCGGCAGTGGCGTTCCCAGCGCGCCATGGGTGAGCTGCTGCACCGCCGTGACCAAGGCATTGGCGAAGTCAGCGATGCCCTGCACCAGGTTGAGGCCGAATGTCGTGGTGGCGACGACAAACTGTTGACCGGGCCCTGCATTGAATGGCGGGAACAACGACAGTGTCGTGGCCCGGAACTGGAGCTGGAAGTCCGCGAAGTCTTGGGCGAACCCGATCAGATCGTGTCCGGCTTCGAACTCGATGTCGGCTACCGTGCTCAGGGCTTGTGCGGCGGCGGTGAGCGGCGGTGTGCCACTACCGATGGCCGCCACGAAACTCCCGGGCACCTGCGTCTGGCGTTGGAACAGCGCAGCACCGGTGGTGATCCAATCGACGAACAGCCCCGTGTTGAACACCACCTGCTGATTGATCAGGTCGAGCGGAAACGGCAGTG
Source organism: Mycolicibacterium sp. CBMA 234 (assembly GCF_009729415.1). Classification (GTDB taxonomy): domain Bacteria; phylum Actinomycetota; class Actinomycetes; order Mycobacteriales; family Mycobacteriaceae; genus Mycobacterium. The sequence continues at coordinate 45,001 of NZ_MPKW01000026.1, read as the reverse complement.
CAGTGAGGCTGACTGTCGGCGACGGTGGCGCAGCCGATGCGATTGTCAAAGGGTGAGTGGCGGCAGCGGGAATGGCCGCGGAGGCAAGCACCAGACAGGTGGCGCTCAGGGCGGCGACGCCCGGTGCAGGAGACGGAATCACTGACAACGGGCGAATCGCGACACTCATGACGCCTCCCAGGTGAGTAGACCTCTCACTAGGGACACGAAGTGCGCGGCCGCGGGGTTCACTGGGGGGTGAACCTCGCGGGCACGGCTGTCGACCTACGGCGTCAGATCACGAAGCCACCGTCGATATTCCAGGTGACACCGGTGACGAACCCGGCGTCGGGGTGGGCCAGATAGGCGACCGCGCTGGCCACGTCGCCAGGCTGCCCGTAGTGGCCGACCGCGATCAGTGGGCGCAGTTCGTCGGCGAATGCGCCCTCGTCGGGGTTCATGTCGGTGGCGATGGGGCCCGGCTGAATCGTGTTGACGGTGATGCCGCGCGGGCCGAGTTCGCGCACCAGTCCTCGGGTGAGCCCGGCGACGGCGGCTTTGGTCAGCGCGTACACCGAGAAGCCGGCGTTCGGCACTCGATCGGCGTTGACGCTGCCGATGGTGATGATCCGGCCGCCGTTGCCCAGATGGGGCACGGCGCGCTGGATCGCTGCGAATACCGCGCGGACGTTCACTGCCACCAACCTGTCGAACTCGTCCAACGGGAACGTCTCGATCGGCGCGCCGTGGGCGACACCGGCGTTGTTGACCAGAATGTCCAGGCCGCCGAGCCGCTCGACGGTTTCGTCCACGGCGGCTGCGACGGCCAGCGCATCGGTGCTGTCGGCCTTGATCGCGACCACCGTTGCGCCGGTTGCCTCGAGTTCGTCGACCAGATCCTGCGCGGCATCGGGCGACGACTGGTAGGTGAAGGCGACCGCCGCGCCGTCGGCCGCCAGCCTGCGTACCGTCGCGGCGCCGATGCCGCGGGAACCGCCGGTGACCAGTGCGCGCCGGCCTGTCAGTGCGGTGTCTGAAGTGGTGCTCATGAGCTCTCCAAGTCGTGGAATGATTCTTTCGAACCGATCGGTTACTAAGTACGCTCAGGACAAGCGGCTATCGCGAGGGTTCATTCCGAACTGTGGCCCGGATCACAACAGGAGGGTCGATGGCAATCGGCAGGCCCCGCGAATTCGACCCGGAGCAGGTCCTCGACACCGCGATGCGGCTGTTCTGGGCCCACGGCTACGACGGCGTATCCATCAGCGATCTCACCGATGCAACCGGCGTCAACCGCCGCAGCCTGTACTCCGAATACGGTTCCAAGGCAGACCTCTTCCGTGCCACCGTGCGGCGCTACCAGGCTGGGCCCGGCGGCTACGCAGAACGTGCGCTCGCACTGCCGACCGCGTGGGATACCGCCTACGCCACGGTGCACGGCGCGGTCGATGCGTCGTCCGGGACGGCGGGTCCGCGCGGATGCCTGTTGGTGCAGAGTGCGCTCGCGGCCGGTGATGAGGCAACAGAGTTGCGCGCTGAACTGGCCCAGTTTCGTGAGGACGGCATTGCCGAGCTGGCTGAGCGGTTCAGGGTCGCCCAGCTGGTGGGCGAATTACCCGGAGCAGATCCGAAGCTGTTGGCGCGCTGGATCGGGGCGGTCTGTCAGGGCCTGGCGGTGCAGGCCAACGGCGGCGCTGACCGCGACGAACTGCACGCAGTCGCCGATCAGGCCCTGCGCGCCTGGCCTGGAACGCCTCAGACCGCCGGCGTACCCGGCGCGTCCTCCTGAACCGCGGCTTGCGCCGGCAGCGGAGCGGGACCGCGCCGAGACTGGCGTAGCCGGGCCTCCAGCCGGGTGGCCAGCGTCGACAGCGCGAAGTTGAGGCTGATCATCAATGCGGCGATCACCATCAGCGCCGGGATGTAATTGCCATATGCCGCACCGATATTGGTGCCCTGCCGGACCATCTCGACGAAGGTGATCTGGTAGCCGATCGCGGTGTCCTTGAGCACGACGACCATCTGCGACACCAGCACCGGCAGCATGGACGTGACGGCCTGGGGGAGCAGGATCAGGCGCAACGTCTGGCCGGGTCGCAGTCCCAGCGCGACGGCAGCTTCGCGCTGTCCGCGGGGCAGTGCGTACACCCCGGCGCGCACGATCTCCGCGATCACCGCGCCGTTGTACAACGTCAGCCCGGTGATCACACCGGCCAGCGCCAACTGCCGTGACGGGAAGACGTCATAGAGCGCGAACAGGAAGTACGCGAACAACATCATGATCAGCACTGGGACGGCGCGGAAGAACTCGACCACCACCGAGCATGCCCACCGGACCGCGCGGGCCTCCGACAACCGGCCCATCCCCAACGCCAGACCCAGCACCAGGGCCAGCACGATCGAGACGACAGCGGCCGTCAGCGTGCCGATTGCGCCGGGCAGCACGTACGTCGTCCACAGGTTCGCGGTCAGGAACGGGTGCCACTTTGCTTCGGTCAGTTGGCCTTTGGACGCGAACTGCCACAACACCCAGGCGCCCATCGCGACGATCACGGCGACGATGACCGCGGCGAACAGCCGGTTGCGGCGCTGCGCGCGCGGCCCCGGGGCGTCGTAAAGGACAGAAGATGTCGTCATCGGATCACCGCGTATCGCTTACCCAACCAACTGAACAACAGCCCCAACGGCAATGTCAGAACCACGAAACCAGCAGCGAAGATCGAACCGACCGCCAGCAGCGCCGCGGTGTTCTCGATCATCTCCTTCATCAGCAGCGCCGCCTCGGCCACGCCGATCGCCGACGCGATGGTGGTGTTCTTCACCAGCGCGATCAGTACCGAGCCCAGCGGATTGATCACCGCGCGAAAAGCCTGCGGCAGCAAGATGATTCGCAGGTTCTGTCCGAAGCTCAGGCCCAACGAGCGCGCGGCTTCGGCCTGGCCCAGAGGCACGGTGTTGATGCCCGAGCGCACCGTCTCGCACACGAACGACGCCGTGTAGACCATCAACCCGAGAGCCGCGAGCCGAAAGTTGCTGTCCACCACAGCCGTTGGCGAGTGCGGATCGACCAGCGTGATCCGCAGCGTGTTCCCGATACCCAGCGAGCAGAACAGGATGATGAGCGTTAGTGGCGTATTGCGAACCACGTTGACGTATGCGGTGCCGAGCCAGCGCAGCACCGGCACTGGCGACAACCGCATAGCGGCCAGCGCCGTCCCCAGGATTAGAGCGCCGGCCGCGGCGAGCAGCGTCAGCTGGATCGTGGTCCAGAACGCCGTCAGAATCTTGCCGCCGTACTTGCCGAACAGATCGATGTGTTGCGCGCCGCCCTTGCCGTCGATGTTCGTGTCCAACGGGGGAGGCGCCGGCGCGGACAGCCCGGCCGGGCCCAGGTTGCGGTCGAACGCCGACTTCCACTCGCCGGACTGCTGCATCTTCACGATGGCGTCGTTGATCTTCTGGCGCAGATCCTTGTTGCCCTTGCGCAGACCGACGCCGTACGGCTCCACCGAGAACGGCTTGCCGATCAGCTTGAATGCGCCCGGCGTCTGCGCGGCATAGCCGGCCAGGATCACCTCATCGGTGCTGAGCGCGTCGATGGCGCCGGTCTTCACCGCGTCGAGGCAGGCCGAGTAGGTGTCGTACTGCTGCAGCTGGACACCCGGATATTTGTCCTTGATGCGCTGCGCCGGCGTGGAACCCGCCACCGAGCACAGCTTCTTGTGGTTCTGCAGCGACTCGACACTGGTGATCTCGTTGTTGTCGGCGCGCACCAGCAGGCTCTGGCCGGTGATCAGATACGGCCCGGCGAAGGACACCTTCTGCTTGCGGGAGTCGGTGATCGAGTAGGTCGCGGCGATGAAGTCGACCTGACCGTTCTGGATCAGGTTCTCCCGCTGCGGTGACGGGGCTTCTTTCCACTCGATCTGGTCGGGCTTGTACCCCAATTGCCCGGCAACGTAGGTCGCGACGTCGATGTCGAAGCCGGCCAGGGTCCCGTCAGGCTTCTTCATGGCCAGACCCGGCTGGTCGAACTTGGTGCCGATGGTGATCTTCTTGCCGCTGGCACCGCACGCGCTCAGCGACAGGATCGCGACGATCAGGACCGTCACGGCAGCTAGGCTGCGCAAAATTCGTGTCACAGGCCGCGGCCTGATTGATCGTTCCACGATCAGTGGTCCAGGATCTTGCCCAGGAAATCCCGGGCCCGGTTGGACTTAGGCGCGGTGAAGAACTCGTCAGGTTCGGCGTCTTCGACGATGGTGCCGTCGGCCATGAACACCACCCGGTTGGACGCCCGACGGGCGAAGCCCATCTCGTGCGTCACCACCACCATCGTCATGCCCTCGGTCGCCAGGGATGTCATCACCGACAGCACCTCGTTGACCATCTCGGGATCGAGCGCGCTGGTCGGTTCGTCGAACAGCATCACCTTGGGCCCCATGGCCAGGGATCGGGCGATCGCGACGCGTTGCTGCTGACCACCGGACAGCTGCGACGGGTACTTGTCGGCCTGGCTGGCCACCCCGACCCGCTCCAGCAGTTCGATGGCCTTCGACCGGGCCTCTTCCTTGCCCTTGCCGCGGACCTTCATCGGCGCGAGGGTGACGTTTTCCAGAATTGTCTTGTGCGCGAACAGATTGAACGACTGGAACACCATGCCGACCTCGGAGCGCAGGCTGGCCAGCTTGCGGCCTTCCTCGGGGAGCGGCGCGCCGTCGATGTGGATGGACCCGGAGTCGACGGTCTCCAACCGGTTGATGGTGCGGCACAAAGTCGACTTGCCCGAACCTGACGGACCCAACAGCACGACCACTTGGCCGCGGGGGACTTCGAGATTGATGTCCTTCAGCACATGCAGTGCGCCGAAGTGCTTATTGACCCCCTTGACCGAGATCATCGGGTGGGCAGGTGACGGCTCGCCGGTGACCATGCGCACAGACACTACCCAGGCTGACGGTGGCCCGTGGATCTCTCACAGAATCGCAGAATCCTCTCGTGAAATTTGGTATAAACCCCGGCGCCCGTACGATTGGCAGGTGATTTCGACAGCGACTCCGGACATCCAGCCGGAGGCGGACGGTGCCGATTCCCGCTCTGGAGCCGGGCGCACCTATCAGGTCCGCACCTACGGGTGCCAGATGAACGTCCACGACTCCGAACGGTTGGCCGGCCTCCTCGAAGACGCCGGGTACCGGCGCGCTAACGAGGGTGCCGACGCCGACGTGGTGGTGTTCAACACCTGCGCGGTCCGGGAGAACGCCGACAACAAGCTCTACGGCAACATCAGCCACCTGGCCCCGCGCAAGGAGGCCGATCCGAACATGCAGATCGCCGTCGGCGGCTGCCTGGCGCAGAAAGACCGCGACACGGTCTTGAACAAGGCGCCGTGGGTCGACGTGGTGTTCGGCACGCACAACATCGGCTCGCTGCCGGTGCTGCTGGAGCGGGCCCGGCATAACCGCGAAGCGCAGGTCGAGATCGTCGAAGCGCTCCAGGAATTCCCGTCCGCGCTGCCGGCGACCCGCGAATCCTCTTATGCGGCTTGGGTTTCCATCTCCGTGGGCTGTAACAACACCTGCACGTTCTGCATCGTGCCGTCGCTGCGCGGTAAGGAGGTCGACCGGCGTCCGGGCGACATCCTGGCCGAAGTCCAGTCGCTGGTGGACCAAGGCGTCCTCGAGATCACGCTGCTGGGGCAGAACGTCAACGCCTACGGCGTCTCCTTTGCTTCGGACGAGCGCTTGCGCGAAGACCCGGCGGCCTGGGCCGAGCTCATGGGCGAGGGCAGCGACGTCGAGCGCGACCGCGGCGCCTTCGCCAAACTGCTGCGCGCCTGCGGCGAGATCGACGGGCTGGAGCGGGTCCGGTTCACCTCGCCGCACCCCGCCGAGTTCACCGACGATGTGATCGAAGCCATGGCGGCCACCCCGAACATCTGCCCGACGCTGCACATGCCGCTGCAGTCGGGATCCGACCGCATCCTCAAGGAGATGCGCCGGTCCTACCGTGCCGAGAAGTACCTCGGCATCATCGAGCGGGTCCGTGCCGCGATCCCGCACGCTGCCATCACCACCGACATCATCGTCGGTTTCCCGGGGGAGACCGAAGAGGACTTCCAGGCCACCCTCGACGTCGTCGAGCGCGCCCGGTTCTCCAGCGCCTTCACCTTCCAGTACTCCAAGCGGCCCGGCACCCCGGCCGCCGAGCTGCCCGACCAACTTCCCAAAGAGGTTGTCTCGCAGCGCTATATGCGGCTCATCGAGCTGCAGGAGCGCATCTCCTGGGAGGAGAACCTGGCCCAGGTCGGCCGCGACGTCGAGCTGCTGGTGGCCACCGGCGAGGGCCGGAAAGACACCGAGACCGCCCGGATGTCGGGCCGCGCCCGCGACGGCCGGTTGGTGCACTTCACCCCCGGCGACTCCGACATCCGCCCCGGCGACATCGTCACCACGACCGTCACCGGTGCCGCCCCGCACCACCTGATCGCCGACGCCCCGATCGCGTCGCATCGCCGGACCCGCGCCGGCGACGCGCACGCCGCGGGCCGTAAACCGACCACTGGCGTCGGACTGGGCATGCCGCAGATCGGCGCGCCCGCCGTCACGCCTGTAGAGCAGGGATGTTCACGATGAACGACACAAAGCCCGGTAAATCAAACGAGGGCTCGAACGGAGAATTCGACCAGTTCAAGGGCGATATCGACGCCGCTGAGCAGCGCATCGCCCGCGAGATCGACCCGGGCGGCCGCGCCATGGTGGTGGCGATCTGCGTGTTCCTGATCCTGCTGTCGTTCGTGCTGCCACACACCGGCAGCGTCAAAGGCTTTGACGTGCTGCTCGGCGATCAGGCCGCGCTCGCCGCGAAAATCCTGATCCCGTCCCGAGTGTTCGTCTGGCTGATCCTGGTGTTCAGCATCGGCTTCTCGATCCTGGCGCTGCTCACCCGGCGCTGGGGCCTGGCTTGGATCGCGCTGGCCGGTTCGGCGGTGTCGTGCTTCATCGGCATGCTCGCCATCTGGTCGCGCAACACCGTCGTGCATCCCTACCCGGGGCCTGGTTTCGGGCTGTACCTCGCGTGGCTTGCAGTGATCATGCTGACCTTCCACTGGGCGCGCGTGGTGTGGTCACGCACCGCCGTGCAGTTGGCCGCTGAGGCAGAGCGCCGGGATTCGGCCGCCGAGCAGCAGAAGCGCGGGCTGCTCGACGGTCCGGACGACGCTAGCGCCTAAGCGCCTGCCGCGACTACTTCTTGATCGCCGCTGACGCTGCGTCGGCCCACTCGCGCCACTGCGCCGCACTGGCCCGGGCCTTCTCGGCGTCCTTGGATTTGCCTGCCGCTTCGGCCTTTTCGGCCTGCCGCTCGAACTGCTCGGCCCGCTCGCGGAACTGATCGGCCCGGGCCTGTGCCTCCGGGTCGGCCCAGCCGCTCTGCGCGGCGTCGCGGATCTTCTTCTCGATGGTCCGCAGCCGGCGCTCCAGCTCCGCGGTGCGGTCGCGCGATGCCTTGCCGATGGCGTCCCACTTGTCGCCGATGGCCCGGAAGGCGGCGCGCGCTGCGTCGACGTCGCTGATATCGATCTTCTCGGCCTCGGCCAGCAGCTCGGCCTTGGCGTCGGAGTTGGCGTTGAATTCGGCGTCCTTCTCCGCGTTGATCGCATTGCGGGCGCTGAAGAAGGTGTCCTGGGCGGCCTTGAACCGCTTCCACAGCGCATCGTCGACGTCCTTGGCTGCCCGGCCGGCGGCCTTCCACTGCGTCAGCAGGTCGCGGAACGTGGACGCGGTCGGGCCCCAGTCGGTAGAGCTGGACAGGGCTTCGGCGCGTTCACACAGCGTCTCCTTGGCCTGCCGCACGCCGACTCGCTCCCGGTCCAGCTCGGCGAAGTGCGAGCCGCGGCGCCGGTTGAACGCCTCGCGGGCCGCGGAATACCGCTTCCACAGCGCGTCATCGACCTTGCGATCCAGGCCGGTGATGGTGCGCCACTCGTCGAGGATGGCGCGCAGCCGGTCGCCGCTGGCCTTCCACTGGTTGGAGTTGGCGCCGATCTCCTCGGCCTCGGTGGCCAGGGTTTCCTTGCGGGCGGTCTGGGTGGCCCGGAGCTCGTCGCGCTTGGCGCGCTCCTCCTGGGCGCTGGCGCCGGCCTGGTCGACGATGGTGGTCAGCCGGGCGGTCAAGGTATCGACGTCGCCGAGGACCGCCGCGGTAGGCAGCGACTCCAGCAGCGTCGCGGCGGCGGCCTTGATCTTGCGGGCGTCGCCGCTACCGCTGCCGAGCCGGTGCTCCAGCAACGCGACTTCCGTGCTCAGGTCGTCGTACCGGCGGCCGAAGTGCACGTACGCGGACTCGGCGTCGCCTGCTTGCCACGAACCGATGTTGCGCTCGCCGTCGGCGGTGATCAGCCACACCGTGCCGTCGTCGTCGACACGGCCGAATCGATGCGGATCGCACGTCGGTGGTGCGGCCGCAGCAGCGGCCGGCGGATGGCTGGGGCTAGGGCTCGGCCGCGGGCCGGGGCGCGGCGGACCGGGCCGAGGAGTCGGTTTCGGGGTGTTGCCGGGTTCGATGGTGGTCATATGTCGTGCTCCTCATGCCCGCGCGTGGGGTGACCCACGCTCCTGCCGCGCGACGCGGCGCCGTATCTGGTACTCGCAGGCTATTCAAACAGGTCGACCCGCCGTCTGCGCAGGCGTTTGCCGGACTCGTTAGCGTGGACGGGTGCTCAGCGCCATCTCCATCGTCCCGTCGGCCCCTGTTTTGGTGCCCGAACTGGCCTCCGGCGCTGCCGTGGAATTGGCCGATCTGACGACGGCGGTGCGGCGTGCGGCGGCCGTTCTGCCGGCGCGCTGGGTCGCGATCGGCGTCGGTGCGCAGGACGCTCGCGTGTCATCTGACCAGGTCGGAACGTTCGCCGGCTACGGTGCCGACGTCCGGGTGACGCTGGCTCCTTCCGGAAGCGGCGGTGACGGGTCCGTCCGGGCAATGCCGCTGTGCGCGCTGATCGCCGGTTGGGTCCGCGGTATCGCGAACCCGCAGGCGTCCGTCGACGTGCGGGTGATCACCGACGACCTGGACCCGGACGTGGCGCTGGACCGCGGCCGCGCGCTGCGCGCCGAGTTGGATGCCGAGGCAGAACCGGTCGGTGTGCTGGTTGTCGCCGACGGCGCGAATACGCTGACGCCCGCCGCGCCCGGCGGGTTCGAACCGGATGCGGTCGCACGCCAAGCGCAGTGGGACGACGCCTTGGCCACCGGCGATGTCGCCGCGATCGCCGAACTGTCGGACGTGCTGGGCCGGGCGGCCTACCAGGTGCTGGCCGGGCTGGCCGGGGCGGACCTCACAGCCACCGAGCTGTACCGCGGCGCGCCGTACGGCGTCGGTTACTTCGTCGGCACGTGGATGCCCGCGTGAGGCCCATCGCAGTCGTCGGTCCCACCGGAACCGGCAAGTCGGCCTTGGCGCTGGACCTGGCCGAACAACTCGGCGGCGAGATCGTGAATGCCGACGCCATGCAGCTCTACCGCGGCATGGACATCGGCACGGCCAAGCTGACGGTGCCCGAACGCCGCGGCATCGTGCACCACCAGCTCGACGTCCTGGACGTCACTGACACCGCGACGGTCGCGAACTATCAGGCGGCCGCGGCGGCGGACATTGAGGCCATCGCGATCCGCGGTGCGGTGCCGGTCATCGTCGGCGGCTCGATGATGTACATCCAGTCGCTGCTCGACGAATGGTCGTTCCCCGCGACCGACGCGCAGGTCCGGGCCCGTTGGGAGGACCGGCTGGCCGAGGTCGGGGTCACGGCCCTGCACGGTGAATTGGCGCAGGTCGATCCCGAGGCCGCCGCGTCGATCCTGGGCACCGACGGCCGCCGGATCGTGCGCGCGCTGGAGGTCGTCGAACTCACCGGCCAGCCGTTCGCGGCGTCGGCTCCGCAGATCGGCGCCCCGCGGTGGGACACGCTCATCGTCGGATTAGATTGGGACACCGCAATACTCGACGACCGGCTGCAGCGTCGTACCGATTTGATGTTCTCTTCGGGGCTGGTCGACGAAGTGGTGGCGCTGCAGGCCCGCGGCCTACGCGACGGCGTGACGGCAGGCCGGGCGCTGGGCTACGCGCAGGTGCTCACCGCGCTCGACGCCGGTGGCGACGAGGCCGCGATGGCCGAAGCACAGGAGCGGACGTTCATCGGCACGCGCCGCTATGTACGCCGCCAGCGGTCCTGGTTCCGTCGCGATCACCGGATCACCTGGCTGGCGGGGGACTCCTCGGAAAACCCAGCCGACGTGATGCGTAAGTGGCGCCACGTATCCTGACCGGGTGCGGTTTAGCAAGGGACATGGCACCCAGAACGACTTCGTGGTGCTGCCCGACGTCGACGCCGAATTGACTCTGACTCCTTCCGTCATCGCCGCGTTGTGCGACCGGCGCCGCGGCCTCGGGGCCGACGGCCTGCTGCGGGTCACCAAGGCCGGCGCGGCTCAGAACGCAGGGGTTTTCGCGGAACTCCCAGACGGGGTCTCCGCCGACGACTGGTACATGGACTACCGCAATGCCGACGGCTCCATCGCCCAGATGTGCGGCAACGGCGTGCGGGTCTTCGCGCATTACCTGCGGGCGTCAGGGTTGGAGCACCGCGATGAATTCGTGGTCGGGTCCCTGGCCGGGCCACGGCCGGTGGTGCTGCATGCCGTCGACGCGGTCAACGCCGAAGTCACCGTCGAGATGGGCCAGGCGCGTTCGTTCGGGACGGGTAAGGCGGTCGTCGCCGGCCGCACCTTCGAGGGACTGGCCGTCGACGTCGGCAATCCGCACCTGGCGTGCGTTGACGCGTCGCTGAATATGGCCGGACTGACGGCGCTGGATGTCGGGGCGCCGGTGTCGTTCGACGCCGACCAGTTCCCCGAGGGCGTCAACATCGAGGTGCTGACCGCGCCCGCCCATGGCGCGGTCGCAATGCGGGTGCACGAACGTGGGGTGGGCGAAACCCGGTCCTGCGGCACCGGAACCGTCGCGGCGACGCTGGCGGCGCTGGTTCACGCCGGCGAGGACACTGGAAGTATGCGAGTGGTGATCCCCGGCGGTGAGGTCAATGTGACCATCACCGAGACCACCAGCTTTCTGCGTGGGCCGTCGGTGCTGTTGGCCCACGGCGAGTTGGCTGCCGAGTGGTGGCATGAGAACGAAGGAAATTCAGATGCGGGCCGCTGACTTTGCGGGCACCATCGATAACTACTTATGACGTACCCAGAAGACCCAATCCACGGCACGCCCAGCACCGGTGAGCTGGCCCTCGAAGATCGCGTCGCGCTGCGCCGAGTCGCCGGACTCTCCACCGAACTCGAAGACATTTCCGAAGTCGAGTACCGCCAGCTACGTCTGGAACGCGTGGTGCTGGTCGGCGTGTGGACCGACGGCTCGGCCACCGATGCCGACAACAGCCTCGCCGAGCTGGCCGCCCTCGCGGAGACCGCGGGCTCCGAAGTCCTTGAAGGCCTGATCCAACGCCGCGACAAGCCCGACGCCTCGACCTACATCGGCTCCGGCAAGGCGCAGGAGCTGCGCGAGATCGTCCTCGCCACCGGCGCCGACACCGTCATCTGCGACGGCGAACTGAGCCCGGCACAGCTGAACTCGCTGGAAAAGGTGGTGAAGGTCAAGGTCATCGATCGCACCGCATTGATCCTCGACATCTTCGCCCAGCACGCGACCAGCCGCGAAGGCAAGGCCCAGGTATCACTGGCGCAGATGGAGTACATGCTGCCGCGGCTGCGTGGCTGGGGTGAATCGATGTCCCGGCAGGCCGGTGGTCGCGCCGGTGGTGCCGGCGGCGGCGTGGGTACCCGTGGCCCCGGTGAAACCAAGATCGAGACCGACCGGCGGCGGATCCGCGAGCGCATGTCGAAGTTGCGTCGCGAGATCAAAGACATGAAGAAGATTCGCGACACCCAGCGACACAGCCGGCGGGCCAGCGACACCCCGTCGATCGCGATCGTCGGCTACACCAACGCCGGCAAGTCGAGCCTGCTCAATGCGCTCACCGGAGCTGGGGTGCTGGTGCAGAACGCGCTATTCGCCACCCTCGAACCCACCACGCGCCGTGGGCAATTGGACGACGGCCGGCCGTTCACCCTGACCGACACCGTCGGGTTCGTGCGGCACCTGCCCACGCAGCTGGTCGAAGCGTTCCGTTCGACGCTGGAGGAGGTCGTCGACGCCGACCTGCTGGTCCACGTTGTCGACGGGTCCGACGCCGATCCACTGGCGCAGATCAATGCGGTGCGCAAGGTCGTGGGCGAGGTGGTGGCCGATTACGACATCGCCGCACCACGAGAGTTGTTGGTGGTCAACAAGACTGACGCCGCCGGAGATCTGGCGCTGGCCCATTTGCGGCGGGCACTGCCCGACGCGGTGTTCGTCTCAGCTCACACCGGTGATGGTCTGGACCGACTGCGCATGCGGATGTGTGAGTTGGTCGAGCCGACCGACGCCGCCGTTGACGTCACCATTCCCTATGACCGGGGCGACCTGGTGGCCCGCGTGCACGCCGAAGGCCGCGTCGAGGCCTCCGAGCACACCGCCGACGGCACCCGCATCAAAGGCTGGGTGCCCATGGCACTGGCCGCGAGCCTGAACGAGTTCGTCACGGTCTAGATCAGGCGGCGGCCTTCGCGGGCTTGTCGGCCTTCTGGGCAGGGGCCTTGGCGGGCTTGGAGGTCTGGTCTTTCTTGCCGTTCTTGTTGGCGCCTGAGTTGTCGGTATCAGGTGCTCCGGACTGATCGCCCTTGCCCGCGTTCTGCTTGTCGCTCTTCTTGGTGCCGGGCTTCTTGCCCTGCTTGGTGTCCTGGCTCGAGGTCGTGTCCTGCTTCGGGTCGGTGGTGTTGACGGTGGTGTCCGTCTTCTTGTTGTCGACGGCCGGGTCCGACGGATCCGTGGTCGACAGCTTCGTCGCCGCGACGGGAGCGAGCTTGGCTGCGGTGGTCGGCGTGGCGGACACCGCCTTCGGTGCACTCGCCCCGGCCAGGGCTGCGACCGTCGTCGGCGCCAGGGCCGGGGTGGTCGCGGCGATCGGAAGCTGCACCTTACCGCCGGTGATGTCGCTGATCGCGGCTTTCACGCCCTCGCCGGCGGCCTTGATCAGGTCCTGTGTCAGCGTGATCGGGTTGATCAGCGGGATCAGCCGGAACGGTGCCGGGACGCCCGGGCTCAAACTGCGGTCATAGCCGGTGTCGATGAGCACGCGCAGTACCGGCGAAACCAGGTCGACCAGCGGCTGGATGATGAAGCTGGTGTGGGTGAAGCCGCCGAACTCGAGGAACGGCCGCACCAGTGGCAGGGTCTTGGTGGGGATGGTGATGTACGTGGTGTCGCCGTAGACGGTCTGGTTCTTCGGGTCATTGAGGGCGGCTTGCAGCTCGGCAGGCGTGTATTCAAGGTCAGGAATCTCGCCGGTGGAGCTGTTCGCGTTGGGCGCCAGGTAGGTGCCGTGGGTGTACCAGAATCCGGCGATGGCATTGAGATCGGCGAGCAGGTTGATCGGGTACAGCGGGAAGTCGGACACGCCGTCGTACTGGAAGGCGATGTCGGTGGTCTTGATGCCGGTGTTGGTCGGCGCCGGCAGGCCGAACGTCGCATCGAGAATCGGGACGGTGCCGAGCATGGCCAGCCGTTCGAACAGGCCGCCGTTAGGGCGGTTGGTGTTGCCGATCATCACGAATGACAGGGCGTCCTTCTGGGCCTGGGTCAGTCCGCTGAGGGTGGCCTTTTCCCGGCTGACGATGTTGCCGCCCTGCGAGTAGCCGAAGATCACCACGGGATTGGCTGTGGTCGCGGTCGGCAACGCGGCCTGCAACGCGGCGTCCAGGTTCGCGATGCCCTGGCCCGTCGAGTCATTCCACTTGGCGCCGGACAGGCCACCCCAGCCGGCGAACGGGAACGGCCAGAACTGGGCGGGGTAGTTGATGCCGGTCAGCGTGCAGTTGTTGGCCTGCGTGCACAGTGGGTTGAACGGGGCGATGTAGTAGTTGTCCGCGTTCTCCTTGTAACCGGCCACGATGTTGGCGTTCGGCGTGCCGGTACCCGGGACGATCAGCGCGGTGGCCGCGAGAGTGAAGGCGGCTGTCACCATCGACACGACGCCCAGCAAGACCGTGCTCAGCACGGTCAGCATCACAGCCAGCGTTGCGGGGATGGTGCGTCCGAGTGTGCGCATCGGTCGCCCTTTCGTCGTCTCCGATCCGGTCGTCGGCAGCTGTTTCGCATCGTCGCACTGGGACCGAATCGGTATCCGGTGTTTGCCGAAAATTTGTCTGCGGTGTTAATTGCTGACGTTGCGGGGTTGCGGGGTGGTGGGTTAAATCACATGGTCTCGATACCTGTTGCAGTCCAAGGCTTTTGGTGGAATGGGCGCCGTGATTGACCGCCCAGTAGCGGTAACGCACGGGGGTGGGCACTAGACTCTGACTCAACATCGGCTGCGCACCCTTGCAGGGACGCGCCCGCCGATCACGTCGTGGAACGGCTGAGAGCCTTCAGTTCCCTCTGCACCAGCATTTCTCGCGGCGACCGATACTGCCGCCGGCATTGTCGACCTACCGTGCCTGAAAGGCTGTACCTAAACATGTCTGCAGAACAATCGTCGTCGTTCGCTGAGCTTGGCGTCCCCGAGGCGCTCGTCGCCTCGCTCGCCGGCCGCGGCATCGCCGCGCCCTTCCCGATCCAGGTCAGCACCCTGCCCGACACGCTCGCCGGCCGGGACGTCCTCGGCCGCGGCCGCACGGGCAGCGGCAAGACGCTGGCCTTCTCCATTCCGCTCGTGGCCCGGCTGGCCGGCGCCCCCCGCCGTCCGTCGCGCCCCACCGGCCTGGTGCTGGCCCCCACCCGGGAGCTGGCCACCCAGATCGCCGCAACCGTCGAGCCGCTGGCCAAAGCCGTCGGGCTGACCGTGACCACCATCTTCGGTGGGGTGTCGCAGAACCGTCAGGTGGCGGCGTTGCGGTCCGGCGCGGACATCGTCATCGCTTGCCCGGGCCGCCTCGAAGACCTGATGAAGCAGAAGCTGGTCAGCCTGGACGCTGTGCAGGTCACGGTTCTCGACGAGGCCGACCACATGGCCGACCTGGGCTTCCTGCCGGGCGTCACCCGCATCCTGGCGGCCACGCCCGCCGGCGGGCAGCGGATGCTGTTCTCCGCGACGCTGGACAACGGCGTCGACAAGCTGGTCCGGCGCTTCCTGTCGGACCCGATCACGCACTCGGTCGACGAGATCGACGCGCCGCCGCCTGCCATGACCCATCACGTCTTCCATGTCTCGAACACGGCGGCGAAGCAGGAGCTCGTGCACCGGCTCGCATCCGGTACCGGCCGGCGCATCTTGTTCATGCGCACCAAGCATCAGGCCCGCAAGCTGGCCCGTCAGCTCACCGAAGCCGGCGTGCCGTCGGTCGACCTGCACGGAAACCTGTCCCAGCCGGCCCGCGACCGCAACCTCGCCGCGTTCAGCGCGGGGGAGGCCCGGGTGCTGGTTGCCACCGACATCGCTGCCCGCGGCGTGCACGTCGACGAGGTCGAACTGGTTGTGCACGTCGACCCGCCGGCCGAGCACAAGGCATACCTGCACCGTTCGGGCCGTACCGCCCGCGCGGGCAGCGCCGGCGACGTCGTCACCGTGGTGCTGCCGGAGCAGCGCAGGGATGCCCAGCAGCTGCTGCGCAAGGCCGGTATCACGGCCCGGCCGCAGGAAGTCGTCGCCGACTCGGCGCCGGTGCAGGCGCTGGTCGGCGAGATCGCGCCGTACCGGGCGCCCGCGCCCAAGGAAGCTCCGGCGCCGCGCGGCGGTAATCGCCCGGCCAAGACGGCGACCGCGGGCCAGCCGCAGCAGCGGCGGCGCCGCTCTGGCGGCCAGCAGGCTCCGGGACGTGTCCAGTCGGGACGTGCGCGGTCGGGGCGCACCCAGTCCCGCTAGGTCGCGACCGCGCCGTGTCGCCATGCAACCAACCGGACGGTTGGGATAGGTTGAGCCAAACTTATCCAGTACCGGAGGTCTCGCATGGGTGTCATCAAGTACGACCGCACGTTGTTCGAGCCGGAACACGAGCTGTTCCGAGAGTCGTACCGCGCCTTCCTTGACCGCCACGCCGAGCCCTACCGCGAGGAATGGGAGAAGGCCAAGATCGTCGACCGTGAGGTCTGGCGTGAGGCCGGTAAGCAGGGCTTTCTCGGCATGGCGGTGCCCGAGGAGTACGGCGGCGGCGGCAACCCCGACTTCCGCTACAACGTCATCGTCACCGAAGAGACCGCGGCGGGACGCCACAGTGGCCTCGGGTTTCCGCTGCAGAACGACGTCATTGCGCCGTACCTGCTGGAGCTGGCCAACGAGGAGCAGAAGAAGCGCTGGCTGCCGGGATTCTGCAACGGCGAACTGATCTGCGCCATCGCGATGACCGAGCCGGGGACCGGCAGTGACCTGCAGGGCATCAAGACCCGTGCGGTCAAAGACGGCGACCACTACGTGCTCAACGGCTCGAAGACGTTCATCACCAACGGTATTCACGCCGATCTCGTGATCGTCGTCGCGCAGACGGATCCGGACAAGGGTGCGCAGGGTTTCAGCCTGTTCGTGGTCGAACGCGGCATGGCGGGTTTCGAACGCGGCCGGCATCTCGACAAGATCGGGCTCGACGCCCAGGACACCGCCGAATTGTCGTTCACCGACGTCAAAGTTCCGGCCGAAAACCTGCTCGGACAGGAGGGCATGGGATTCGTCTATCTCATGCAGAACCTGCCCCAGGAACGCATTTCCATCGCGGTCATGGCTGCCGCAGCCATGGAAGCCGTGCTGGAATCGACATTGCAATACGCCAAGGAGCGTAAAGCGTTCGGCAAGCCGATCGGTAGCTTCCAGAACAGTCGATTTGCGCTGGCGGAACTGGCGACTGAAGCGACCGCGGTCCGAATCATGGTCGACGAGTTCATTCGCCTGCATCTCGATCGAAAGCTGACAATCGATCAGGCCGCGATGGCCAAATGGTATTCCACCGAAGCGCAGGTTCGGCTTGTCGACCGGTGTCTCCAGCTGCACGGTGGCTACGGTTATATGCGCGAATATCCCATTGCGCGGGCATTCTTGGACTCGCGGATCCAGACGATCTACGGCGGTACCACCGAGATCATGAAGGAGATCATCGGGCGCGGATTGGGCGTTTAACTAATTTCCGCGTCGAATTGATTCGCATATCGAACCGCGACACAGAGACCAGTAACTCGCCGATATCCCGCACTATGGGCATGAACTGAAGCAAAGTTGACAGAATCTCTCAATCAGGAGAGTTTGTCTGACGGAATTTGTGTCCTTGAGTTTTGCCAACCGCGGGAGGAATTCGATGACCGGGCTGCGAACCCGTGCCGGACGGGCAGGCGTGGGTGCCCTTTCCGTCGCGGTGGCACTGCTCATGGCGCCTCTGGCCGTTGCGACACCAGAAAGCGATGCTGCCGACGCGGCGATAGGTCATGCCTACGACGCCGCGGGTGGCGATGGAGGCCAACTGGGTGCCAAAGACGGCGACGTCTACCAGGTTGGCGGCGGTTATGCGCAGAACTTCGCCAGTGGAAAGATCTATTTCGCTGCCGGCGCGGGTGCTCATCCGATCTATGGCGCGGTCCTCGACAAGTACCAGTCGCTCGGTGGCCCTGCTGACAGCGATCTCGGCTTCCCGACCATCGACGAAGGCGCGGGCAAGGCGCCCGGAAGTCAGAACAGCACGTTTAGTGCCGCAGACAAGCCGGTCATCTTCTGGACACCGGACAACGGTGCCTGGGTGGTCCGCGGCGCGATCAATGCCGCCTGGGACAAACTCGGTGGCTCGGCCGGTACCCTCGGCGTTCCGACCGCGGACGAGTCCTGGAAGGGCGACGTCGTCTCCCAGGCATTCACCGGCGGTGAGGTGAGCTGGAACGCCACAACCAAGGCCTTCACCACCGTTCCCGCCGACCTCGCCGGCCAGCTGACCGGCCTAGGCGTACCGGGTGATGCGACGACGGCCATCGCCGCGGCGCGCCGGGCGTACGGCGGGCCGCAGGGCCCCCTCGGTGACGAGCAGGGCGCCCAGTACAAGGTCGGTGATACCGGTGGCGGCGTGGCGCAGAACTTCGCCGGCGGCACCATCTTCTACTCGCCGAACACCGGCGGCCACGTGGTGACCGGCGAGCTACTGGCCAAGTACCGCGCGGCCGGTGGACCGCAGGGCGACCTCGGTTTCCCGAACAGCAATGAGACCGACGGCGGCGTGACACCGACCAGCCGCGTGGCCACCTTCGCTGCAGCCGACAACCCGGAGATCTTCTGGACGCCTGACCATGGCGCGTTCGTCGTCCGCGGGGCCATCAACGCCGCGTGGGCCAAGCTCGGCGGCGCCACGGGGAAGCTCGGCGCGCCGACCGGCGACCAGTCCGTCAATGGTGACGTTTTCAGCCAGAAGTTCACTGGCGGCTCGATCTCGTGGAACAAGTCCAGTAAGGCATTCGCCACCGAGCCGTCGGACCTGGCATCGCAGCTGAGCGGACTGCAGGTGCCCCGCGCGGACCTGTCCAACGCCGCGAACGGACAGCCCGCGGAGTCCGGCAAGTGGTACCAGTTCCACTGGTGGTGGCTGCTGGCGATCATTCCGCTGTTGCTGGTGGCGATCGGCATTGCCATCGCGGCGCTGCTGCGCCGCCGCCGGCGCAATAATCAGGACGATTTCGACGACTACGTCCACGATGATTACGGCGACAACTACGGCGACTATGAGGACCCGCAGTTTGCGGCCGGCGCGGTCGACACTGAAGAGGGCCACGGCGACGAGCATGGCTCGTGGGAGAACGGGTCCGAGCCGTGGGAACCCGGCGTCGCCGACGAATTCGCCGCTGACGTCGATCACCACGACGCGCCGTACGCGGGTCCGGAGTTCCAGGGCAACCCCGACGTCATCGACACTGCGCCGACGGTGTACCCCGATTTCAACCAGGTGCACCCGGCCGACGAGCCGGGCGAGCACCCGGCCGGCGAGCCGGACGAACACCCGGCCGAGGGAGAGCCTGAGGCTGAGGGGGCCGTCGACGCCTCGACCGAGCCGGAGGCTGAGGCAGCGGCAGGCGACCGGCACGACGACGAGCCGACCGTGTCCGTACAGCTTCCCGAAGCGCTGCGTCGTGGCGGCGCGGCGGCAGGCTTGGGTGCTGCAGGACTCGCGGGGTTTGCCGCGCTCGGACGTCGGGAGCCCGGCGCGCGCGTATGGGCGGCGCCCGAGTCCAGTGCCGACGCCGACGACCGCGATGCCCAACGGGTGGGCGGCGAACCTGAGCCGGCTGAAGCCCCTGAGTCGACCGAGGCTCCAGAGCTGGCGGAAGCCTCTGCACCGGCGGACGCGTCTGAGTCGGCGGCCGATGTAGAGGCCACGCCGGAGGCGGATCACGTGCCGCCGGCACCTGCGGATCAGCCGACGGCCGATCACACGCAACCGGACGAGAGCTTGACGGCCGGCCCGCCCAGCGGCAGGCACCATGCGCTGGGCGCGGAGGAACCCGAGACCGCGCAGATGTCGTTCCGCGTCGCGACCGATGCGGAGCCGCCCGAGGGTTACGACATCAAGGCCAACACCAAGACCGGCTTGTACTGGGTCCCGGGTTCGCCGGGCTACGATTCGGCACACGTCGAAATCTGGTTTGCCAGTGAGGAATTCGCGGTGACCAACGGATTCATCCGAGGCTGATTGCGCCGATAATTGAGCCCCGCTGCGAGCGACTGCAGCGGGGCTCAACTATCGCCACTGGTAACTGTCAGATCTTGCGGATGACGGTGACCACCTTGCCGAGGACGACCGCGTCATTGCCGGGAATCGGGTCGAACGCCGGGTTGTGCGGCATCAGCCACACCTGGCCCCGCGTGCGCTTGAACGTCTTCACCGTGGCTTCGCCGTCGATCATCGCCGCGACGATGTCACCATTGTCGGCAACGTTCTGCTGGCGCACCACAACCCAGTCACCGTCGCAGATCGCGGCATCGATCATCGATTCGCCGACCACCTTCAGCAGGAACAGGGAACCCTCACCCACCAATTCGCGGGGGAGCGGGAAGACGTCCTCGACGGCCTCCTCGGCGAGGATCGGGCCACCGGCGGCGATACGGCCGAGTACAGGGACGAAGGTGGGCTCCGGCAGGGCATCCGAACCGGCGACATCAGTGGTGATGGCGGCGGCCGATTCATCCGTGCCGCGGACATCCACGGCACGCGGCCGGTTCGGGTCCCGCCGCAGGTAGCCCTTCTTCTCCAGGGTGCGGAGCTGGTGCGCTACCGATGAGGTCGAGGTCAGCCCCACGGCGTCGCCGATCTCCCGAATGCTGGGCGGGTACCCGCGCGTCGTGACCGAGGCACGGATGACGTCGAGGATGGTCCGCTGCCGGTCGGTCAGGGTGCTGGACCGACCGCCCGAGGGGGCGCCAGAAGTGCGATCGGTGCCGTCCGGGGTATCGGTGCTGTCGCTCATACGGACGAATCTAGCCCAGCTCGAACGATTGATCAAACATGTGTTCGAGATTGTGTACGTCGGCGTGTCGGCGGTGGATATTGCCGCCAAATGCCTCGAAAACAGGGCTCGAAGTCGTCAAACGTTACTTGTCGGTGGGTCGTCGTATGGTTCGCAACAGTTCGATCACATGTTCTACCATTCGAACGTTTGGGCGATATAGTCGAACACAGTAGCGATCGAACCTATGTACGAACTCCTGGAAGGAATCGACATGACCATCATCACCCGCGAGCACCCGACCGATGTCGTTGTCCGTGCCGTCCGTCGGCGTGGCGACGTGAATCGGCACCAGCAGGCCCGGTTGCGGCCCTCCGGCTCCCGCCCGGCCGGTGCGGCCTTCCGGCACCGGGGCACGGGCGTCCTGACCTCCCGCGCGTCGAACCGGCGCACCCCGATCACGCCCTTGACCACGGTGATGTTGGCTCTGGTGGCGGCGGGCATCACGGTGTGGCTGGGTCTGGTGGCCCAGTTCGGTGAGGCCGTGCAGCCCACCGCCGCCGTGCCTGCGCAGCTCGCGGTGGTCCGGGTGCAGACCGGGGAGTCCATTCAGCAGGTCGCCCGGCGGGTGGCTCCGGATGCGCCGGTCAGCGCTGTCGTTGACCGCATCAAGGAGCTCAACAAGCTGCCGTCCGTCGCCCTGGATGCCGGACAGACCCTGATCGCCCCGGTTGGCTGAGCGGCTCGTGCACGCCATGATCGGCACGGCGCCCGGCCGCCTCCGTTCGGCACGGGTAGGCTCAAGACCGTTCGAAACGGTCGATTGTCGGTGCGGCGAAGGAGCGGTGATGCACTGTCCGTTCTGCCGGCATCCGAACTCGCGTGTGGTCGACTCACGGGAAGCCGATGAGGGGCAAGCGATTCGGCGTCGACGATCATGCCCGGAATGTGGTCGCCGATTCACCACGGTCGAGACCGCGGTAGTGGCAGTGGTTAAGCGCAGCGGCGTGACCGAGCCATTCAGTAGAGACAAGGTAGTCAAGGGCGTGCGGCGCGCCTGCCAGGGACGGCAGGTCGACGACGATGCTCTGAATCAGTTGGCGCAGAAGGTCGAAGACGCGGTGCGAGCCACCGGTTCTCCCGAAGTGCCGAGTCATGAGGTCGGGTTGGCCATCCTCGGCCCGCTGCGGGACCTTGATGAGGTCGCCTATCTGCGATTCGCGTCGGTGTACCGGTCATTTTCGTCGGCCGAAGATTTTGAGCGCGAAATTGAGGCACTGCGGGCGCACCGCGGTGTCACGTCGTCGGGCTGACGGCACCCGCTAGGTCGCGCTGCGCTCGTCGGTCTCCATTGCATCGAGTACCGCGACCTTGGTATCGAGCGGGGCGTCGATGGATTTCGCAGTGACCCCGGTCAGTAGGAGACCGCGCAGAGCGTCGCGGTCGTAGCTGGACGGCGCGGTCGAGTCGATGAAGTTTTCGACGAGTTCCACGAAGCGGACGGGATCGTCATGAAACGGGAAGTGCCCCGACTTCTCGAAGAATTCAAGCCGGGAACCCGGCATCGCGGCATGCGCCAGTTCTCCGTGCGCGGCCGGTATGACCGAGTCCTGTGCACCCCAAACCAATTGCACCGGAATCGATTCGGTCAAATAACATCGATCCAGCATCGTGACCACCTGGCCGCGCCAGTCCACCACCGCGCGCAGGGTGCGGCCGAACGCCGATGAGGCCCGGGGCTCAGGCAGGTCATTGAGGATCCGCAGCATGTTCGGCAGGTCATGACCCAGCCCGGTTGAGCCGAACAGCGCACCGCCGAGACGTCCGGCAAGCTGCAGTGCGGGCAGTACCAACGGAATTCGTAGTAGCGCCAGGGCTTCGGTGCCCAAGGGCAACGCGGCAAGCCGGAGCGCGATGTTGACGTCGCGGGTTACCCCGCCCGCGCCGACCAACACCAGGCGGTCGATCAATTGTGGGAACTGGTAAGCGAATTGCATGGCCACCCCGCCGCCGAGTGAATGGCCGACGACCGTGACGCGCTCGATGTCCAACACGCTGAGTAGGTCTCGCATGCCGTTGGCGTATGCCGCCACCGAATAGTCCGCGCGTGGTTTGTCGGACTGGCCATGGCCGAGCAGGTCCGGGGCGATGACCGTGAACCGCTGGGCGAGGTGCATCTGCACGGTCTCCCAGGTGGTGGAGTTGTCACCGATGCCATGAATCAGCAAAATTGCGGGGCCCGACCCGGCTATCCGAAACGCCCGGCGGTAGCCGTGAATGGTGCGGTATTCCAGCCGGGGCGTTACGTCACGCACTGAGTGCAAGGTGGGCTTTCCGTCGGACATGGTCCGGGCTCCTTCCCATCGTGTCGGTCAGACCGACCGCGGTCAGTCGCCGATGCTGCCGTCGTCGCCCGGGCGGAAATCGGGGAAGCCGTCGCCGGCCTGTTCGGCGAGGAACTGCTCGAACTGGGCGCCGAGTTCGTCGCCGCTGGGTAGCTCCTCGTCACGTGCCAGCAGCGACCGGTTCTCCTGAGCAGCGACGAACGAATCGTACTGTTGTTCCAGTGCACTGACCACCTGAGCGACTTCGGAACTGGCCTCGACCTGGTCACTGATCTTCGTGTACACCTCGGCGCCGGCCTCGGAGAGCGCCTGCAACGGAATCTGCAGCGAGGCGATGCGCGAGACTTCGCCCAGCAGTGCTTCGGCAGCGGACGGGTAGGCGGTCTGGGCCAGGTAATGGGGCACGTGCACGGTGAAGCCCAGAGCTTCGTGGCCGTGCTGAATCATCCGGTACTCCAACAGATTCGACACGCTGGCCGGCACCTGGACCTCGCCCACCCACGGCGTGTGGTCGGCGATCAGCTCCTTGTTTCCGGCATGGGCGGTCATGGTGATGGGCCGGGTGTGTGGGACGGCCATTGGGATGGCGCCCAGGCCGATCACCTGACGGACGTCGAGCCGTTCGGCGAGCAGCCGCACCGCAGTGATGAAGCGTTCCCAGCGAAGGTCCGGTTCCAGGCCAGCAAGCAGTAGGAATGGCGTCCCAGCGGTGTCGTGAAGCGCATACAGGTTCAGCTCGGGGTCTTCGTACTTGGTGAAGTGATCGGTGGTGAACGTCATCAGCGGCCGGCGGGACCGGTAGTCAAGCAGCTCGTCGATAGCGAATGAGGCGACCAGTTCCGTGTCGAGCGTGTTCTTGAGGTGTTCGGCGGCCAACCGGATGGCATGGCCGGCGTCGGAGAACCCTTCGAGGGCATGCACCATGACCGGTCCGCGGCCGTCGGCAGCCGACAGCTGCGGCGCCGGGAATTCCAGCTCGTACATGCCGCTCTGGTCGGGCTGGTACTGCTGACCCGGGCGTTGGTCCTCGTCGGGGCGCTGGTCGCTCCCGTCGTGCTCGCTCACCTTCACACTCCTCGCGTACTGCCTGTCCATGCGCCGTCGGCCGGATAGGTCCGTCTATTACAAGTGTCGCGCATTCTTGCGGTGTTCCCAGTGGCACCCCGTAGATCGTCATGGTGCACCAGGTGATGCCCGGGCAGTTGGTATCGGGCAAGATCGACGGATGCTCTGCACCCGACTGGCCGTGAGCGCGTTCGTCGCGCTGTTGGCTACCGCGTGCAGCGCACCGACCATCAAGGCCGATCCGCGTACCGGTAATGGGTCCACGGTCACGGTGGACCCGGTATCTGTGCCGCCGGCCAAGCAGGACCAGCGGGTCGGTGCGGTGTTCCTGGGGAGCGATTCGATGCACACCTGCAGCGGTGCGGTGCTCGATTCGCTGTCCGGAAATCTGATCATCACCGCAGCTCATTGCCTGGATTCGGCGTATGACGAGACGTTCGCGCCCGGCTATCGCGGAGTCGGGCTGCCAGGCGACTTCTGGCACATCGACGCGGTGTATCTGGACCCGCGGTGGGTCCGGCATCAGGACCCGGCCGCGGACTTCGCCATCGCGCGCGTGAGCCACGGCGGCCCGGCCACCACCGACACGTTGGAACACCGCGTCGGCGGTGGATTCGTGCTGGGTGCGGCACCGGGACCGGATGTTCCAATCACGGTGACGGGTTATCCGCAGGGCGACGGCGGGGTCCAGGTCAGCTGCAGCGGCCCGACGTCGCGGCCCGAGCGCGGGTTCCCCTCGGTGCGGTGTGCCGGTCTGGTCGACGGCACCAGTGGGTCTCCCTGGGTGTCGGCAACCGAGGTCAGGGGAGTGGTCGGCGGGCTACAGGGCGGCGGCTGCAGCAGCAACGAGCTGTCGTATTCGTCGCCGTTCGACATGCAGATCCGGGTGCTGTTCGAGCGCGCCGAGGAGGGCGGCCCCGCCGACCGGCCGAACGGCGCACCCGACGACGGCTGCGGCAGCTAGCACTTGAACTGGTTGAGCGCCCGGAGCTTGTTCATCACGTCGAGCGCGGCGACCTTGTAGGCCTCGGAGAAGGTCGGATAGTTGAAGACGGCATCGACCAGGTACTCGACGGTGCCGCCGCAACCCATCACTGCCTGGCCGATGTGGACCAGCTCGGTGGCGTTGGAGCCGAAGATGTGTACCCCGAGCAGGGTGAGGTCTTCGGTGGAGACCAGCAGTTTGAGCATGCCGTACGAGTCGCCGGCGATCTGTCCTCGGGCCAGTTCGCGGTAGCGCGACACGCCGACTTCGTAGGGGACCGAACTGTCGGTGAGATCGACTTCGGTGGCGCCGACGTACGACACTTCCGGAATGGAGTAGATGCCGATCGGCTGGAGGTCGGTCATGCCCTGACAGGGCTCGCCGAAGGCGTGGTAGGCCGCCAGCCGGCCCTGGTCCATGGAGGTCGCGGCCAGCGCGGGGAAGCCGATGACATCACCCACGGCGTAGATGTGGTCGACCTTGGTCTGGTAGTTGTCGTCGACGAAGATGCGCCCCCGGCCATCGACCTCCAGGCCGGCCTGGGTGACATCGAGGTGCTCGGTCTGGCCCTGACGGCCTGCCGAATACATCACCGTCTCGGCGGGAATCTGCTTACCGCTGGCCAGCGTGGTCAGGGTGCCTGACGATCCCACGTCCACCGCAGTCACCTCTTCGCCGAACCGGAATGTCACCGCAAGGTCGCGTAGGTGGAATTTCAGGGACTCGATGATTTCGGAGTCGCAGAAGTCCAGCATCGTCGGGCGCTTCTCGATGACGGTCACTTTGGTGCCGAGCGCGGCGAACATCGACGCGTATTCGATGCCGATCACCCCGGCGCCAACCACAACCATCGACTGCGGCAGGCTCTTCAGGTCCAGGATGCCGTCGGAGTCCAGGACACGTTCTTCGTCGAACTTCACGCCGGCTGGGCGTACCGGTTTGGTGCCGGTCGCGATGACGACAAATCGCGCCTTAATGGTGACGTTCTCGTCGCGCGAGGGGTCCTCGATGACCAAAGTATGCGGGTCCTGGAACCGGCCGTGGCCTTCGAACAGCTCGACCCCGTTGCGCAGCAATTGATTACGGACCACGTCCTGTTCCCGGCTGATGACATGGGTGGTTCGGCGCAGGAGATCGGCCGGGGTGATCCGTTCCTTCACGCGGTAGCTGGACCCGTACAGTTCGCGCTGGCTCATCCCGGTGAGGTAGACGACGGCCTCTCGGAGGGTCTTCGACGGAATGGTGCCGGTGTTGACGCAGACGCCGCCGAGCATCCGGCCGCGTTCGATGACCGCGACGGATTTTCCCAGCTTGGCGGCCGCGATGGCGGCTTTCTGCCCACCCGGCCCGGAGCCGATGACGACGAGGTCAAACTCCTGCATGGAACCCATGACAGCCAGGTTGGCACGGCGTCCGCGATCGTGCAGCCCGATCATCGGCGAACTTTGCGGAAACACCACGAACGCGGTCGGGTTATCCACAGATCCGAATTCATCCACAGACCGGCCCTGCAGGCCACTTCAGACGACGATCCGTGACAGACCGTCCTGCGACCTTCTGGGCATGACAACTTTCAGTTCATTCGATTTCCAACTGAACCGGCCCGGCGCCCTGATCGCGGCGGTGCCCGCGGTGTTGGGGTTTGTTCCGGAGAAGTCGCTGGTACTCGTCACGGTCGCCGACGGCGAGATGGGTGTGGTCCTGCGCGTGGACTTGTCCGACGGATTCTGGGGCGCCCTGCCTGCCGCGCTCGGCCATCTGGCAGACATGGCGGCTTCGGCGGACGCGGACGCTGCTGTTGCGGTGATCGTCGACGAGAAGGGGGTTGACTGCCAGATGTGCGCCGACCTGTTCCGCGACGTGAGTCATGAACTCGAGGAGGCGCTGTCCGACCATGGCATCGAGCTGTTCGCGGTGCATGTGGTCGACAAAGTGGCCGCCGGTGGCCGGTGGCATTGCGCCGACGGTTGCGGAAACGCCGGCGTCGTCGAGGATCCGGGGTCCTCGCCGGTGGCCATGGCCGCGGTGCTTGACGGTAGGCGGCTCTACTCCCGGCGGGCGGAGCTCGTCGACGTCGTGGCCGTCGCCGATGCGCGGCAGGCTGCCGCACTGCAACCGGCGATTGAAAAGCGCGCTGCAGCAACGGATTATGACGGCAGGCCGGATAGCGAGGTCCGTGTCGACGTCGAGCACGCACTGGCCTGCGCGCGCAGCGCGTCCGGCGCAGCACCGCTACCCGACGACGACGTGGTGCGCCTGGCCTGTGCGGTGTCAGACTCCCGAGTGCGGGACACGTTGTACGCGTTGGCCGTCGGCGAGAACGCCGCGGCAGCGGAATCGTTGTGGGCGTCGCTGACCCGCATCCTGCCCGCGCCGTGGCGCGTGGAGGCGCTCGTGCTGCTCGCGTTCAGCGCGTACGCCCGCGGTGACGGACCGCTTGCCGGCGTGGCCTTGGACGCTGCGCTCGACGTCGACAGCCGGCACCGGATGGCCGGCATGCTCGACATGGCTCTGCAATCCGGCATGCGCCCTGATCGCATCAGAGAACTGGCGCTCACCGGCTACAAGCTCGCGGACCGGCTCGGCGTGCAGATGCCACCACGACGACCTTTCGGCCGCTCAGCGTGAGCCGGTCGAGGCGAGCGAAGCGACGGGGGAGTGCGGGGTTAGACCTTCTCGACTCTGACGGCGTGTGCCATATGGTGCGGCAGCTCGACCTGCTCATGTCCGGGGATCACGATCATCACGCTGCCGTGATCGGTGGCCTGAACGGTCACGCGGGCGTTTGGCACCACGCCGGCGTCCTTGAGCCGGGCGATCAGTTCGATGTCGCCCTGGACATGCTCGGTCAGCTGACGCACCCGGACCGCCACCGGGAATCCGGTGGGCAGTTCGGTGAGCCGGACCAAGCTGACATCGGAGTCGCCGGTCGACGTGACGCCGAGTTCGGCGAGGCCAGGGATCGGGTTACCGAACGGAGACGTGGTGGGGTTATCGAGAACCTGGACCAGCCGACGCTCAACGTCCTCGCTCATGACGTGTTCCCAGCGGCAGGCTTCGGCGTGCACTTCCTCCCACGGCAGGCCGATCACGTCGACCAACAGCCGTTCCGCAAGCCGGTGCTTGCGCATCACCGACACCGCGAGCGAGCGGCCCTTGTCGGTCAGTTCCAGGTGGCGATCACCGGCGACGTGCAGCAGTCCGTCGCGCTCCATCCGAGACACCGTCTGGCTCACGGTGGGGCCGCTCTGCTCAAGTCGCTCGGCAATGCGGGCACGCAGCGGCACCACGCCCTCTTCTTCGAGGTCGTAGATCGTCCGCAGGTACATCTCGGTCGTATCGATCAGATCGTTCATGCCAAACCTTCCCCGGCTGCCGCCAAGCCTCAGCTTACCGGTTTGACCGGGTTGACTGGGACTCACCACGACCCGCCCGGGCAGGTGTTTCGTGCGGCCCGGACGCGGTCGACCGTTGGTGCGACAAAGCGGTGCCCGCCGGGCGTACCGGCGGGCACCGAGGGGGTGGTTATGAGTGGGTGCGGCGGATCAGCTCGCGTAGGCGCGCAGCCGTTCGGCGCGTTCGCCATTGCGGAGCTTGGACATGACCTCGCGCTCGATCTGCCGGACCCGCTCGCGGGACAGGCCGAACAGCTTGCCGATCTGGTCCAGGGTGCGGGGCTGACCGTCGTCCAAGCCAAACCGCAGCCGGATCACCTGCTGCTCGCGCTCGTCCAAGGTGGCGAGCACGTGCCGGATGTCGGTGTGCAGCAACTCCGAGATGACGGCATTCTCCGCGGAGAGGGCCTCGGAGTCCTCGATGAAGTCTCCGAGCGGAGCTTCCTCGTCGGTACCGACCGGCATGTCCAGGCTCACCGGATCGCGGCTGTGCTCGAGCAGGTCGTTGATCTTCTCGACGGGGATGCCCGATTCTTCGGCGAGTTCTTCGTCGGTGGCCTCACGCCCCAGGCTCTGGTGCATCTCGCGCTTGATCCGCGCCAGCTTGTTGACCTGCTCCACCAGGTGGACAGGAAGCCGGATGGTGCGGCTCTGGTCGGCCATGCCGCGGGTGATCGCCTGGCGAATCCACCAGGTGGCGTAGGTCGAGAACTTGAAGCCCTTGGCGTAGTCGAACTTCTCCATGGCCCGGATCAAACCCAGGTTGCCCTCCTGGATCAGGTCCAGCAGCGGCATGCCTCGACCGGTGTAACGCTTGGCCAGCGAGACCACCAGACGGAGGTTGGCTTCGAGCAGGTGGCGGCGCGCGGCTTCGCCATCGCGGACGATCGCGGCCAGGTCACGCTTGCGGTTGTCGCCGAGGCGCTTCTTGGTCTCCAGCAAGTGAGCCGAGTACAGGCCGGCCTCAATGCGCTTCGCCAGTTCCACTTCGTCCTCGGCGTTGAGCAGGGCGGTCTTACCGATCCCGTTCAGATAGACGCGCACCAGATCCGCGGCGGGACTTTGGGCGTCAAGATCGGAATCGATACGGCTTGTGGTGGCTTTTGCCATTTGCGGCCTCCTGCTCGTGCTCAGCTCGAACTGTCAAATGGTTCAACGCTGAAGCAGGGGGAGAAGTTCCCGAGGCCCTCTCCGCTCATGCCCTCTGACCTGCGGTTATTCGGGGTCGACCTGAGAATGTCCTTAGAAAGGGAAAAGAACGTCGCTCAGGGTCGACCGGGCCGTCCGTCGGGACCCCTCGCGCAGCCGGATGGCGCGTGCGGGTAGGAGCAGTCGCTAGGAATCGGGGTCGGCGTCGATGACCGGGTGGCGGTCTTCCAGAGCCGGCCGCTGCGCACTGGGGACCTCGGGTGCCTGTCGTGCCGCGTCGTAGCGGCGGGGTTCTTCGGCAGTGCGTGGCGGCCGATCATTGGCGATGAGAACCGCGATCCAGGGCAGGGGAATGGACGCCACCAGGATGGCCAGAGAGACCAGGCCGTTGTGCCAGATGCTGTAGGCCAGCGCCGCCAGCAACAGGGCCGGCACGCGGAACGACATGATGGTCAGGTAACGACGGACGCGCGCGCGATGCTGCTCCTCATAGGCGGGTGCTGCGCGAGTGATGAGGACCGGCCGACCGTCGTCGTCGAAACTCAGCTCAGGGCCGTGTTTCATACTTCTACTGTCCCACATCTGACTCAGCGCTGCCGTGGCCGGTTGGCTGGAAGTGCACAATGAGTGCATGCAAACCGACACCCTCGAACGTACCGATTCCGATGAACAGGTCGACGACGGTACGGATGACGACCGACCTAAGCACTTCCACTACGTCAAGAAGGACAAGATCGCCGAGAGCGCTGTCATGGGCACCCATGTCGTCGCGCTGTGTGGCGAGGTCTTCCCGGTGACCAAGTCGCCAAAGCCCGGTTCGCCGGTATGCCCGGATTGCAAGCGCATCTACGAGCAGATGAAGAAGTAGCCGGAGCCGATCAGCCCGGCGGCTCAGGCAGATCAGCAGGCTGATCAGCTCCGAGAGTCTCGGCCTTCTCTTCCAGCCATTCGCGAAGGCGCCGGGCATGCGTGTCCGGCGCCGGCCACTCCTCTTCGATCGCCGCGTTGAGTTCAGCGCCGAGCATGATCGCGAAGCCCAGCGCGAATGCGAACAGCAGGAACGCGATGGGTGTCGCGAGTGCTCCGTAGGTGTAGCCGGTTGCGGTGATCCAGGTCAGATAGAACCGCAGGCCGACGGTCGCCACGACGAACACCACGGTCGCCAGTACCGCGCCGAACAGCAGTCGGTGCGTCGGCAACGGCTTGGGCAGCGACACGCGATAGAGCACCGTCATCGCCAGCACAATCCCTAGCAGCAGCACCGGCCAGTATCCATACGTCATTGCGCTGGACCAGGTTTCGGGGATGTGCTGGGCGATCTTCATGGGGCCGATCGCGACCACTGGAGCGGTCACGATGACGAACAGCAGCATCAACAGATAGAGCCCGAGCGCGTAGAACCGCTGCCGCACAGGATGGCGCAGTGTCGTCTGGTCATGCGCCTCGACCACCGAATCGACAAATGCCGAGATGGCCGACGAGCCCGCCCACAACGAGATGACGAACCCGACGGACACCACCTCGCCGCGCGCGCCCACCGCGATGTCGCGGATGGTCGGCTGGATGATCTCGTTGACCACGTTGGGCGAGAACAAGTTCTTCGCCGTGCCGATCAGCTGTTCCTGGATCATCGGCAGTGTCTCCGGGCCGAACAGCGGGGCCACGTAAGCCAAACTGCCCAACATGCCCAGCAGCAACGGCGGTAGCGACAATGCCGACCAGAAGGCCGCCTGGGCAGACTCGGCGAAAATAGAGTCGTCCCAGCTTTTCGTCAGTGCCCGTCGGACGACACGCAACACGTGATGACGTGTCGGCTTGATCGGTTGCGGCTGGTCGTTCATGACCAGACCAGCATTACCGACGCGAACCCATCAGGACCGTATTTGCGGCGACCGGCGGGTCACTCACTCCTCGGTGCTGACCACCAGAACAGCGGCCAGTTCGACGAGCTTGGATTCGTGCTCGTTGGCGTGATGTTGGCAGAAAAGCAGTTCCATGCCGGACGGCAGGGTAGCGCGAACACGGGCGGCGGCACCGCACCGGTCGCAACGGTCGGCCCGTGTCAGTGTCGGGCCGGTCAGAGTTGCGTTCATGGCTCCTCCTTCTGCTCGTCGCCGCCTTGGGCGCTTTGCCGGTTACACATCTCTACTCTCTCAGACGATTTGGATTCCAGCGTTGTTCCCCAGGTGTTCATGGGTGTGTCGTGTCTCACCTATCGCCGAAGTTACGGGAGCGGCAGGCTGACCCGATGATCCCGTCGCCCGCAGTCCTGGTCCATCTATGCAGTGAAACGGATTGGGAGCGGGCCCAGTTCGATGGTGAGCTCCGTCCGCCCTCGCTGGACGACGTGGGGTTCGTCCATCTGTCGGCGCCCGAACAGGTCCACCTGCCCGCGAACCGGCTTTACCGCGGCCAGGACGACCTGGTTCTGCTGGTGTGTGACCCGGCGTTGTTGGGCGCGCCGATTCGATGGGAGCCCGGCGTCCCGACGGATCCCGCGTCGATGCTCTTCCCGCACCTGTACGGCGCACTGCCCGCGGCCGCCGTGCGCAGCGTGATGCCGTACCGACCCGATACCGACGGCATTTTCGCCGTTCTACCAGCAAATTTCGATCTGGCATAGCGGATCGGCCCCCTTCTCGTCGGAGGAGAGGGCCGATTTGTGTGTGAACACTTTGAGAAATCTGTCCACTCACCGGGAAAGTGGGCTGCGTCACCCTCGTGGAGTTGGCACTGTCGCGCGCGTAATTATTTCCGAGACGGTGAGGACATCATTAACCACACAAATGTTGAAGCCGCGACGAGCAAACGCCGTCGCGCAAGGGGGCTGAAGGGACTGGGTGTCGCTCTGACGGCCGGTGCCCTTCTGATCGGGTCGGCGTTGCCGGCCTGGGCGGCCGAGAACATGACCATCACGTTCATTCGGCATGGTGAGTCGTACGGCAATACGTCGGGCAAGATCGACACCACGACGCCGGGTCCGGTGCTGACGCCGAACGGTCAGCAGCAGGCCAAGGACATCGCGGCCAAGCTCGGTGACAACAACTACGACGCCATCTACGCGTCGCAGATGGTTCGGACCCAGCAGACCGCTGTGCCCATGTCGCAGTACCTGGGTCTGCCGATTCAGGTATTGCCGGGTCTGCAGGAGATCGAAGCCGGCATGTACGAGGGCACCCCGGAACGTGCGGGTATCTTCGGCTACCTGACGGCTCCGCTGGCCTGGGCAGGCATTTCGGTGGCACCGCCGCCGAACATCGCCTTCAACCCGATCACGCCCAATCTGGACGCCTTCATCCCGAGTGCGCCCGGGAGCACCACGGGTCTGAATGGGCATCAGTTCGAGGACCGGGTCAACGGTGCGTTGCAGACGATCTACGACAACGGCGACCGTAACGCGGCGGTGTTCTCGCACGGCGGCACCATCATGATCTGGACCATGATGAACGCCAAGAATCTGACTCCCGAGCAGAAGATCATGCTGTTCACCCAGCATCCGCTGTCCAACACCAACTACGTTGTGGTCGAGGGCAACCCGACCGATGGCTGGAACCTGGTGAACTGGAACGGCGTGGAAATCGCCGGCATGCAGAAGGGCCCGATCGAGAACGTGCTGACCCAGGTCCGCACCCTCTCGCGGCAGCTCGGTGGGGTCGTTCAGGACGTCGCGGCGGCGTTCAAGACCGGTGATGTCGGCAAGATCCTGACCGCCATCAACCACGGTGCGGCCGACGCGCTGTTCTCGACGGCCAAGTTCGCCCGGGCGATCAACGCGCAGGTCATCGGTGGGGTCACCACCGCGATCGACAACCTGCAGAAGAAGCTGGCCCCGCCGGCTCCGGCTGCTGGCACCCAGACCACTGCGCCGAACTCGGGTGCATCGGTTTCTCCGGCTGGTTTCTCGGCTCCGGCTCCCGCCGCCGCTGAGAACAACTCTCCGGTGACGGGCAAGGCGCCTGCTGCGTTGAAGCTGTCGGAGAACACCAAGGCTGGCGACACCCCGGCGTCTGACCTCAAGGTCGCCGACACCAAGGGTGACGACACCAACGCCAAGGTTGACGACGTCAAGGGTGACACCAACGCCAAGGCTGACGATGCCAAGGGCAGTGACGTCAAAGCTGACGGTCCGTCCAAGGCTGACGCCAAGAAGGCTGCGGCCGAGGAAAAGAAGGCTGCGGCAAAGGCCAAAGCTGACGAGAAGAAGGCTGCGGCCGAGGCCAAGAAGGCGGAAGCCAAGGCCACGGCTGACGAGAAGAAGGCCGAGGCTCAGGCCAAGGCTGACGCTGCCAAGGCGGCCCAGACAAAGGAGTCGGCTAAGGCCGGCGCCGGCGCCAGCAACGACTGACGGTTTCCGTCGGACATAGCCGGATCGGCCCCCTTCTCTTCTCGGAGGAGGGGGCCGATTTGTGTGTGAACACTGTGAGGAACCTGTCCATTGACCGGGAAAGTGGGCCGCGTCACCATCGCGGAGTTGGCACTGTCGCGGGTGTAAATATCTTCCCGACGCAGTGAGGACATCATTAACCACACAAATTCAGCAGACGCGACGAGCAAGCGCCGTCGCGCAAGGGGACTGAAGGGGCTGGGTGTCGCGTTGACGGCCGGTGCTCTTCTGATCGGGTCGGCGTTGCCGGCCTGGGCGGCCGAGAACATGACCATCACGTTCATTCGGCATGGTGAGTCATACGGCAACTTGTCGGGGATCGGTGACACCTCGACGCCGGGTCCGGTGCTGACGCCGAAGGGCCAGCAGCAGGCCAAGGACATCGCGGCCAAGCTGGGTGACAACAACTATGACGGCATCTATGCCTCGACCATGGTTCGGACCCAGCAGACCGCTGCGCCGATGTCGCAGTACCTGGGTCTGCCGATTCAGGTGTTGCCGGGTCTGCAGGAGATCGAAGCCGGCATGTACGAGGGCACGCCGGAAAATCAGGCGCCCTTCGGTTACCTGACGGCGCCGCTGGCCTGGGCCGGTCTGAAGTTCACGCCGCCGCCGAACGTCAGTATCCTTCCGATCCCGTCGAACCTGGATGCGTTCATTCCGAGCGCGCCGGGTAGCACCACGGGCCTGAATGGTCACGAGTTCGAGGCTCGGGTCAACGGCGCGTTGAAGCAGATCTATGACAACGGCGATCGCAATGCGGCGGTGTTCTCGCACGGCGGCACCATCATGATCTGGACGATGATGAACGCCAAGAACCTGTCGGTTGAGCAGAAGATCATGCTGTTCGCGCAGCATCCGCTGTCCAACACCAACTACGTTGTGGTCGAGGGCAATCCGACTGATGGTTGGAACCTGGTGAACTGGAACGGCGTGGAAATCGCCGGCATGCAGAAGGGCCCGATCGAGAAGGTGCTGACTCAGGTCCGCACGTTGAGTCGTCAGCTGGGCTCCGTGGTCCAGGAGGTCGCCGCGGCGTTCCAGACCGGAAACGTCGGCAAGATCCTGACCGCCATCAACCATGGTGCGGTTGATGCGATGTTCTCGACGGCCAAGTTCGCCCGGGCGATCAATGCGCAGGTCATCGGTGGGGTTACTTCGGCGATCTCCGACCTGCAGAAGAAGCTGGCCCCGCCGGCTCCGGCTGCTGGCACCCAGACCACTGCGTCGAACTCGGGTGCATCGGTTTCTCCGGCTGGTTTCTCGGCTCCGGCTCCGGCCGCCGCTGAGAACAACGCTCCGGTGACGGGCAAGGCGCCTGCTGTTGCCAAGTTGTCGGACGCTAAGGCGGCCGATGCTCCGGCTGCCGATCCCAAGGCCAATGAGGTCAAGGGTGACGACGTCAAGGTTGACGCCAACGCCAAGGCTGACGACAACCAGGCTGATCAGGCCAAGGCTGATCCGAAGCCTGCCAAGGACGCTGCCAAGGCTGAGTCCAAGGCAGAAGCGAAGGCTGCGGCTGATGCCAAGAAGGCTGAGGCGAAGGCCCAGCGGGAGGCCGCCAAGGCTGATGCGAAGGCTGCGGCTGACGCCAAGAAGGCCGAGGCGAAGGCCAATCGCGATGCTGCCAAGGCCGCCAAGGCTGCTGCTAAGGAGTCGGCTAAGGCCGGCGCCGGCGCTAGCAACGACTGACGGTTCGCTTCGGATATCCGGATCGGCCCCCCATCTCCGGTGGAGAAGGGGGCCGATCTGCGTCAGCCTTCTGCGCTCGGTTTGAGCAACAGGTCTCTGGTGATCTCCATGTGCCCGACGTGCTGGGCAATGTCCTGCAGGATGTGCAGCAGCGTCCACTCCGGGCTCGCGGTGGCCAGTACGGCGGCGCGCGTGGTGCCGCCGCGAACCCCGTCGGCCACCGACCGGTCCCGAATCCCTTCGGTGACCGCCACCTCGACCCAACCAGGTAAGCGCTGCCTCAGAGCGGTCAGCCGTCCCAGCAGGTCGTCGACTCGCCCGGTGGCGGTGAACTCGCTAGCGCGGTCCCGCGGAATCCGTTGTCCGGCAATGAAAGAACCGGCCCAGTAGTCGACCACGCCGATGCAGTGGTTGACGATGGCGTAGCAGCTGTTCGCGCCCGGCAGGTCGGGTCGGCGATTGGCGAGGTCGTCGCCGAGCACGGTGAGAATGCCGGCCATCGCTGCGAAACACTCGGACGAGATATCCAGCATCGCCCGCGCGAGTGGATCGGTTGATGCTGAGTCGCCTGTCATGAGTCTCCTTGTGAGGGCTGTTGCGACCACTGTGCGGAAATGTGCGTTGGCGCGCAAACGATTTCCGGTGTCGCCAGCACCTGGCCCGGGAACTGGCATGAGCGTAAAATTGGGCGCCTCGAATTTCGGCTCACTGCTCGACACCGGAGGTTTCCATGCGAGGAAAAATTGCTCTGACAGCAGCCGCGGCGGCGCTTCTGGTCGGCCCTTTCGGTGCGGGTGTCAGCGCTCATGCGGCCCAAAGTTCCAGTGACATTACCCCGTCCGGTCCGACACCAACGGCTGTCGTGCACGCGATGGACTGCCACGGCACCACCGGCTCGTATGGCTGCGGTCCAGGGTGGCACTGGGACGGCGCCCATTGCGTGCCCTGCTGAGCTGCACCGGCCCGATGCAAAACTGCCCCGAAACCGGAGGTTCGAGGCAGTTTTGTTGAGCCGGGGGACTAGTCCAGGTAGTCGCGCAGCACCTGCGAGCGCGACGGGTGGCGCAGCTTGCTCATGGTCTTGGACTCGATCTGGCGGATGCGCTCGCGGGTCACGCCGTAGACCTGGCCGATCTCGTCGAGCGTGCGCGGCTGGCCATCGGTGAGGCCGAAGCGCAGCCGGACCACGCCGGCCTCACGCTCGGACAGCGTCTCGAGCACCGATTGCAGCTGATCCTGCAGCAGCGTGAACGAGACGGCATCGACGGCCACCACGGCTTCGCTGTCCTCGATGAAGTCACCGAGCTGCGAGTCACCTTCGTCACCGATGGTCTGGTCCAGCGAGATGGGCTCACGCGCGTACTGCTGGATCTCCAGCACCTTCTCCGGCGTGATGTCCATTTCCTTGGCCAGCTCTTCAGGAGTGGGTTCGCGACCCAGGTCCTGCAGCAGCTCACGCTGGATGCGGCCGAGCTTGTTGATGACCTCGACCATATGCACCGGGATACGGATGGTGCGGGCCTGGTCGGCCATGGCGCGGGTGATGGCCTGGCGGATCCACCAGGTGGCGTAGGTCGAGAACTTGTAGCCCTTGGTGTAGTCGAACTTCTCGACGGCACGGATCAGGCCGAGGTTGCCCTCTTGGATCAGGTCCAGGAACGCCATGCCGCGGCCGGTGTAGCGCTTGGCCAGCGACACCACCAGACGCAGGTTGGCCTCGAGGAGGTGGTTCTTGGCGCGGTCGCCGTCACGGCAGATCCACTGGTAGTCGCGGCGCTGCGCAGTGGTGAGCTTCTCGCCCTTCTCGACGAGCTCGACCATCAGCTGCGTGCAGTACAGGCCGGCCTCGATGCGCTTGGCGAGCTCGACTTCCTCTTCGGCGTTGAGGAGGGCGACCTTGCCGATCTGCTTGAGGTAGGCGCGCACAGAGTCGGCCGAGGCGGTGAGCTCAGCGTCCTTGCGCGCCTGTCGCAGGGCCTCGGATTCCTCTTCGTCCCAGACGAAGTCGCCAGAGGCCTTGTCCTTCTCGGACGGCTCGTCGGCGGCGTCGTCGGACTCTGCGGCGGCAGCAGCCTTGGGGGCCGCGGCCTTGGCGCCGTCGGTGGTGGCTTCACCGTCGGTGTCACCGTCTTCGGCGTCACCGTCTTCGTCGTCATCGTCGGCCTCGATCTCGTCGTCGAGTTCCAGTTCGGCGTCGTCGACGTCGAGGTCGCCGGGCTCGGCGGCGAGATCGTCAGCGTCAGTGTCGTCGGTGCTGATGCCGTCTTCGGGCTTGGTCGAATCGGCGGCCTTGCGCGGGCCGCGCTTGGCGGGAGCCTTGGCAGCGGCCTTCTTTGCAGGGGCCTTCACAGCGCGCTTGGCGGGGGCGGCCTTGGCGGCGGCCTTCTTCGCCGGGGCTTTGGTGGTGCGCTTCACCGGCTCGTCGGCTGTCTCGCTGGCTTTGGTCGCTACCACGGCCACCCTTTCGGTCTTTCGTACATCGGTGGCGTGGGCATGCGCCACCGATAAGCGTCGGCTGTCGAATCTTGGCGTCGATCTTCGATCGGATGTTCGCCGCTATCCGTTCAGGCGGCCGCCGTTGACCATTGTAACGACATAGTGGCCAGAACCCGTATCAGCGGCCGGATCGGAGCGTTGACGGGCCGCTAATGGTGGTGCAGAGCACCGCCGGTAGCCATTGCCGCACCGACGATCCCGGCCGAATTCTGCAGGGTTGCGGCAACCACAGGGGTGCGGTTCTTCAGCAGTGGCACCCACTTGTCAGCTTTTTTGCTGATGCCGCCGCCAACGATGAACAGGTCCGGCCAGATGGCGTTCTCGACAGTCACCAGCACCTTGGTGACCTCCTTGGTCCAGCGCTCGTAGGACCAGTCCTTGCGTTCCTTGACCGACGACGCGGCCCGGTGCTCGGCTTCCTTGCCGCCGACCTCGATGTGTCCGAATTCGGTGTTGGGCAGCAGCACCCCGTCGTAGATCACCGCGGAGCCGATGCCGGTGCCGAACGTCAGCAACACGACCAGCCCGCTCACTTCCCGTCCCGCGCCGAACTTCTCCTCGGCCAGCCCGGCGGCGTCCGCGTCGTTGAGCACGGTGACGTCCTGGCCGTCCAGCCGCGAGGCGAACATGTCCCGCACGTTGGTGCCGATCCAGCTGCTGTCGACGTTGGCCGCGGTGCGCACGATGCCTTCGGTCACCACGCCCGGGTAGGTGACGCCGAGCGGTCCGGTCCAGCCGAACTCGCGGACCACCGCGGCGACGGTTTCCGACACGGCCTCGGGCGTGGCGGGCTGGGGCGTCGGGAGCCGGAAGCGTTCGCCGATCAGCTGTCCGGTGTCCAGGTCGACGATCCCGCCCTTGACGCCGCTGCCGCCGACGTCGATCCCCAGCGCTCGGTGCTGTGAGCCGTCGGTCGTAGCGGTCGGCGTGTCGGTCATCTGCACTCCTTGAGGAGGTGGTTGAACCCATGCCGCAGCGTCGGCACTGTCGACGTGCGCGCCACACACCCTAATCGGGTGTGCTGCGATAGGGAGCATGACAGCACGCGAACCCGAAAGCGGCACCGCGCCTGCAGCGTTGCGCGCCCTTGCCGAGCAGCTGGCGACCGAGGCTGCCGTGTTCGTCCGGCGCCGTCGTCGTGAAGTTTTCTCCGGCACTCAGCAGGGCGACGACGCGGTGCGCACCAAGTCCAGCCCGACCGATCCGGTGACCGTGGTCGACACCGAAACGGAGCGGTTGCTGCGGGACCGACTGGCCGAGTTGCGGCCGGGCGACCCGATCCTGGGCGAGGAGGAGGGCGGCGCGCTCGAGGCGCCTGCCGGGGTGCCGGTGTGGGTGCTCGACCCCATCGACGGGACGGTGAACTTCATGTACGGCCTCGGTGCCTATGCGGTGTCGGTCGGTGTGCAGGTCGACGGCGTGTCGGCGGCCGGCGCGGTGGCCAATGTGGCGACGGGCGAGGTGTTCTCGGCCGCGCGCGGTCACGGGGCGGTGGTGACCCGCGACGGAGTGTCAACGGCGTTGCGTTGCAACGTCATCGACGAGCTCCCGATGGCGTTGGTGGCAACCGGCTTCGCCTACGCGCGCGACCGACGTCGCCGTCAGGCCGCTGCGGTGGCCGAGCTGCTCGCTGAGGTGCGCGACATCCGGCGGATCGGGTCGTGTGCCCTGGACCTGTGCATGGTGGCCGCGGGGCAGCTCGACGCCTACTTCGAATCCGGTGTCCACGTGTGGGATTGGGCCGCCGCGGCCCTGATCGCCGAAGAGGCCGGCGCGGTGGTCCGGCTGCCGGACCCCGGCGCGGCGGACGACGACCTCGTCATCGCCGCAGCACCGGGCGTCGCCGCCGCGTTGACGGCGCAGTTGCAGCGGATCGGCTACCGCTAGTTCGCTAGTTAGCAGGTCCCGCTGTGGATCTTCGGCAGCAGTGAGGTGTCGGCGGGCTGGGTCGCATCAGGCTTCAAGCTGGCCAGCATGGCCTCGATGTCGTCACTGTGGCCGAGCTCGGTGAACTCGGTGCCGATCGCCAGATCGACTGTGTCGTCGGGCCTTTGGTCCTGGAACAGCTGGGTGCACGGCGCCACCAGCCACAGCGCTGCCGCCGCGGACTTGCCGGCCGGCCCGAACCGGATCTGCCCCTGGCATTCCATGCGGGCGTTCGCGTACACGGGGTCGTTGCTGGCGGCCGGCTGGCCGAAGCCGAGGTCGCGCAGCTCTCCGGCGACCTCGCTGGCCTGACCGCCCTGGCCGCTGGCGTTGAGCACGCGAATCTTCGTGTCGGCGAGTTTTGCCGGCACGACGTTGACCATCGAGGACTGGGACACCTCGTCGCCCAGTTTCGGCTGGTTCGCGTCGGTCGGCGCCGGTGGGGGATTGCAGGTGATCGCCTGGTGGATTTCAGCGGGCTGATTGGCGACAACGAGCCACGCGATCAGCGTCGCGACGGCCAGCACCGCGAACAGAACCGCAGCGGGCACGTAGTTGCGGCGGCGGAAGGGCCGGCCGTGCTTATCGAAGGCGGTGCCGTCGGTGATTTGTGCGACCACATGTGCACTTTAGATGCACCGCATCCAGGGCGATTACCAACCGCCTCTATCTTATGTGATGCAAATCACATACAATCGGCGCGCTTTCTGGGCACGAATCATTTGGTAGAAGCGTTCGACGCTGGTACAAAGCTCTGCTGCAAGGTAACGGAGGGGATGACTATGGCTACCGATTACGACGCCCCACGGCGTTCTGAGAATGACGAGGTTTCCGAGGACTCTCTGGAGGAACTGAAAGCACGGCGTAACGAGGCACAATCCGCTGTCGTCGACGTCGATGAGACCGATTCGGCAGAGAACTTCGAGTTGCCCGGCGCTGACCTGTCGGGCGAGGAGCTCTCGGTCCGAGTGGTGCCAAAGCAGGCTGACGAGTTCACCTGCTCGAGCTGCTTCCTGGTGCATCACCGCAGCCGTCTCGCCAGCGAGAAGAATGGCGTGATGATCTGTACGGACTGCGCCGCCTAGGAAGCGCCTGGGAGTTGTGCACGTGACGGGGTACTGAGCCCCCGATCGAGCACAGCCTCTACCGAGTGGCCGGTTTGCGCACGCTGTGAGATGAAAACGCGTGCGCGGACCGGCCGCTCGGCGTCTGGACGGGCCCGACGGCCCCGTTTGGTGGCCCTGAAGCGCGGCTTAGCTGCCCTGAAGCGCGGCCAGGATGCGGTCCGGATGGCGAGTGCTCACCAGCCAGTACGGCGTGGGGTCATCCGGATCGTCGAGGACCACGAGAATCAGCGGCCCGACCCAGGCCCGGTGCACGACGTACGCGGCTGGGTCGAGCTGTCGTCCCAGCGCCGCCGACTTGGCCGACCGCGGCACTTCGGCCGACCGGGCGATGACGCTCGTCGGGATGTGTGCGGGGCCGACCCACAGCTCGGTCTCGGCGTTCGGTCCGGAGCCGGTGCTCACCACCCGCAGCTCGACGCGGCCCATCCACACCAGCACCGCCGCGGCCACTGGCAGCAGCACAGCGAACGGCGCCCATGCCGGGACGCCCGACACGCCTTGCACGACTTCCAGTGCGATCAGGGCCGCCAGTCCGAAACCTGGTAACCACCACCACAAAGGCACCGTCAACCGCTCTCGGTAGCGGACGGTTTGGGTGGCTGCTCGCGTGTCTGACACGCGGCCAAGGGTAGTCTGTGCGGTCGTGTCCACCTCTCTGGCGGTAGTTCGGTTGGACCGGGATCTGCCGATGCCGGCCCGGGCTCATGACGGCGATGCCGGCGTCGATCTGTTCAGTGCAATCGACTTCGAACTGGCCCCCGGTCAGCGCGAGTTGGTGCCGACGGGGATCGCCGTCGCGATCCCGCACGGCATGGTCGGCCT
Source organism: Mycolicibacterium sp. CBMA 234 (assembly GCF_009729415.1). Taxonomy (GTDB): domain Bacteria; phylum Actinomycetota; class Actinomycetes; order Mycobacteriales; family Mycobacteriaceae; genus Mycobacterium. The sequence goes on along the minus strand of NZ_MPKW01000026.1, from coordinate 3,131 downwards.
GGTGCATCCCCGCTCGGGATTGGCCATTCGCGTTGGCCTTTCGATCGTCAACGCCCCCGGCACCGTCGATGCCGGGTATCGCGGTGAGATCAAGGTGGCGCTCATCAACCTTGACCCCAGCGAGCCCATCACCGTGCATCGCGGCGACCGGATCGCACAGCTGCTGGTGCAGCGGGTCGAGCTGCCCGAGTTGGTCGAGGTCACGTCGTTCGACGAGGCCGGGCTGGCTGATACCTCACGTGGCGCGGGCGGCCACGGTTCCTCTGGCGGACATGCGAGTTTGTGATGGCATTCGAGTACAACCCCGACGAAGACGGCCCATTCGACATCGAGGACTTCGACGACCCGGCGGAGGCTGAATCGGCCCGCCTGGACCTCGGCGGCGTGCTCGTTCCCGTGCCCGACGGTTCGCAGCTCAATGTCGAGGTCAACGAGCAGGGCGTGCCGAACGCCGTGTGGATCATGACGCCGAACGGCCGGTTCTCGGTCGCGGCGTATGCGGCACCCAAGACCGGTGGGCTGTGGCGCGAGATCGCCGCGGAACTGGCGGAATCGCTGCGGGGCGACAATGCCCAGGCGCGGATCGAAGACGGGCCGTGGGGCCGTGAGGTCGTGGGCTTGCCGGCGCCGCAGCCCGGCCAGGAGCAGGTCGTCATGCGTTTCATCGGGACTGACGGCTACCGGTGGATGGTTCGCTGCGTCGTCGTCGGCACCGAGGAGACCATCGACGCCATCGCTGACGAGGCCCGAACCTCGTTGGCGGACACCGTGGTTCGCCGCGGTGACACCCCGCTCCCGGTGCGTAGCCCGTTGCCGGTGCAGCTGTCCGAGCCGCTGCTGGAGCAGCTGCGCGCGGCCGCCCAGCAGATGGCCCAGCAGCAGATGGAGCAGGCTCAGCAGGCGCTCGAACAGCTGCAGCAGCAGTTGCAGCAACAGCAGGGACCGTTGTCCGAGGGTGAACCAGGACCCGATGCCCGCCGCAGCGAGCAGGGCTCCGCCATGCAGCAGCTCCGGACGCAGCAGATGGGGACCATCACAGGAGGCTGACGGTCTCCCGCAACGCGGCCACACAGGCGTCGCCCAACACGGTCGGCTGCTCGCCCATGGCCTCGAGGGTGACGGTCCGCAGCGCGGCCCTGGGCGCGGCGACGGCCCATTCCGCGGCCACGGCAACAGGGTGGACGGCGTCGTCCACCGCCCCGGCAACGCCCATGGGCGCTCGCAGCTGGGCCAGCTGTTCGCGGGTCGGTCCGCCGTAGCCGGCAGCTTCTTCCATCGCGTCGGGCAGGGCCGGCCACTGAGCCGTCCAGGAGCGGGTCAGTTCGTCGGCGAGCCACGCCGGGCTGCCTGCCCGCATCCCGGCAATCGCGGCGTCCAGACCGATCTCGCGCAGTTGCTGTGCGGAGTAGCGCGCGGCTATCGCGGCCGGTGCGCCGTCGGCGTCGCCGGTCCAGGCCGGGAGTGCCGCCAGGACAGCCATGCACTCATCTGGATGCTTCAACGCCCAATTCACGGCCACAGCCGCGCCCAGCGAGACACCGCCGACAATGATCGCCCCGTGCTGTGCGGCGTCGTCGAGCGCGGCCAGGTAACCGGCGATCAGGCCGCCGGGCATCGGCGGCGGGGCGATCACCACGGCACCCGCCTCAACCAGGGCGCCGCCAAAGGCACGGCGGATGTAGTCGTCGTCAGATCCGGTGCCGGGCAGCAGCACCGCGGTCATCCCGCGCAAGTTGGCCGTCATCCCTCGATCGTGCCCGGCCGATGAAACCGCGCTCGCAAGGGGGCCGGGACAGGTGTCTGGCCAGGTGTTCGGTCCAGTGAGCGGGATAACGAAGATATATGCGCGCCGAAATGGCAAATCGGAACCAACAGGTCTAGCGTGACGTTGGTTAGTTAGCGGGTCCACGATGGATTCGCACCAAGTCTCAGGAGAGACCATGGCAACGGCGGAAGGCTATTTGCGCCGGCTTACCCGGCGGCTTACCGAGGACCTCGAACAGAGTGATGTCCAGGAGCTGAACGACGAGGCCCTCAACACCGGCGCCATGCGCGCGGTGGACTGCACTCGCGGTCAGGAAGTGACGATGGTCGGCACGCTCCGATGTGTCGAGACCAACGGCAAGGGCTGTTCGGGCGGTGTTCGCGCCGAGCTGTTCGACGGCACCGACACGGTCACCCTGGTCTGGTTGGGGCAGCGTCGCATCCCGGGCATCGAATCCGGGCGCACCCTGCGGGTGCACGGCCGGCTGGGCAAGCTGGACAGTGGCGCCAAAGCGATCTACAACCCGCATTACGAGATTCAAAAGTGAGTTTCCCCGATAAGGGGACCGCAGACAGCGAGCAGATCGAAGACGAGATCGAAGCCCAGCAGGACGACGCCGACGCGAAGCTGACAGCGCACGCCCTGCTGGAGCAGATGGGCGGCGTCAGCGGCCTGATCTATTCGTCGCTACCGGTCCTCGTCTTCGTCCCCGTCTCGACCTTCTTCGGGCTGACGGCGGCCATCTCGGCAGCGCTCGGCGTCGCCGGCCTGGTCCTGCTGTGGCGGCTGGTCCGGCGCGAATCAGTGCAACCTGCCGTGTCCGGCTTCTTCGGCGTCGGCATCAGCGCGTTGATCGCCTGGATGGTCGGCGCCTCGAAAGGCTATTTCCTGCTTGGCATTTGGTCGTCACTGATCTACGCCGGCGTCTTCGCGGTGTCGGTGCTGGTACGCCGTCCGCTGGTGGGATACGGCTGGGGTTGGGTCACCGGCCACGACACCAGCTGGCGTGAAGTACGCCGCGCGGTCCGGGCCTTCGACCTCGCCACCGGAGTGTGGGTCCTGGTGTTCGGGGCGCGGTTCGTCGTCCAGAACCACCTGTACGGGCAGGACCAGACCGGCCTGCTCGGTGTGGCCCGCATCGCCATGGGCTGGCCGCTCACTGCGGTGGCGGCGCTGGCGTCCTACCTCGCTATCCGGACGGCGCAGCACGCCATCCGGGACGCCGAGCACGCCGCTGAACAGGCCGGCGTCGACAACACCGGCGACACCGGCACCGAGGACTAGCTGTGATGTCCAGGGACGTTGTTCCCGGTTGATCTGATTTCGGCCTGTAGTCAAGACAGGTGAAGGCCTCCGGTTGTGAAGT
>NZ_MPKW01000025.1 GCF_009729415.1 Mycolicibacterium sp. CBMA 234 | reverse complement strand
CCCCCGCCGAAACCAGTTCCGTTCCACCTCGGCGGCGTGCTGGACCAAGCCGAGCAAGGTCAATTCGGAGGGCAGTACCGATGCTGTCCGCAACTGCTCATCGCTGAGACCAACACATTTGGCCGCGAGCGAGCCGCGATAGAAGTCCAGCCAGCTCTCCAGCGTCGTGCGCTCATCGGCATTCATCGGCGGCACGCGCCGCTCCATCGACGTCATGTTTACCGATGGTGCCATCCCTCTTGACGCGTAACCACCCAGTGGCCGGCGGCCATGCGGTCGCCTCCGTTCCCGCGGAATCACGGCGACGGTAAATCTTCACGGCCCGCCCGCAGCCTCCTACGTTCGGTGTCATGGCGTATCCGCCTGACCGCTGGCCGTCGACGCAAGGAGCGTGATGACTACCCGCGAGGCCCCACTGGCCGCCGCGAGCACCGAACCTGCCGCGATACCGGCCCCTGCGTGGCGTCGCCGCATCTACGCGCGGCGCTGGGAGATAGTGCGCTGGCTGTCTCCGCTGGTGGTGCTCATCGCGTGGCAAGCCGGAAGCGCTTGGGGCCTCATCGATCCCGAGATCCTGCCGGCCCCACAGACCATCGCGCAGGCCGGTATCGAACTGATCGGCAACGGTCAGCTCGCTGAGGCGCTGCGGGTTTCGGGCATTCGGGCCGCTGCGGGCCTGCTGCTCGGCGGCGTCATCGGCGCTGCGCTGGGCGCATTGGTGGGCTTCTCCAAATGGGCTGACGCCACCGTGGATCCGACCATGCAGATGATCCGCGCACTGCCGCACCTCGGCCTGATCCCCCTGTTCATCGTCTGGTTCGGCATCGGCGAACTGCCCAAGGTGCTCATGGTGGCACTTGGGGCGGCCTTCCCGCTGTACCTGAATACCTCGTCAGCCATTCGCCAGGTCGATCCGAAACTGTTCGAAACGGCTGCAGTGCTGGGCTTTTCACCCTGGCAGCGACTGCGCACCGTCGTCATTCCCAGCGCCGCGCCGCAAGTGCTGGTCGGACTCCGGCAGTCGTTGGCCATCGCCTGGCTCACCCTCATCGTCGCTGAGCAGATCAACGCCGACTCCGGTGTCGGCTACCTCATCAACAACGCGCGCGATTTCCTGCGGATCGACGTGATCATCTTCGGGCTCGTGGTCTACGCGTTGCTCGGCATCGTCACCGACGCACTGGTGCGGATTCTGGAGCGCCGCGCCCTTCGGTATCGGATCTGAAAGGACCACCATGACAACACTTTACGAACTCCGCAGCGAAGCTCTGGCCTTCTCGGATAAACCGGCCGCGGAACTGCGCTCGGTATCCAAGTGGTACGGCGGCAATCGCGTGCTCCACGACGTGAGCCTTCGAGTCGGACGCGGCGAGATCGTCGCGTTGGTCGGGCGGAGCGGTTCGGGCAAGTCAACGGTGCTGCGCGTGCTGTCCGGACTGGCCGGTGACCATCAGGGCCGGCGAGAAGTGCAGGGTGCGCCTGCCATCGCGTTCCAAGAACCACGGCTGTTCCCGTGGCGTTCAGTCCGAGACAACGTGCGGTACGGCCTGACCCGCACCAAAGTGTCTCGTGCCGAGGCACTTTCACGAGCCGAGCAGGCGCTGGACGAGGTCGGACTGGCCGACAAGGCATCAGCCTGGCCGCTGACCCTGTCAGGCGGCCAGGCGCAACGCGTGTCCCTTGCCCGCGCGTTGGTCGCCGAACCCCAACTGCTGCTGCTCGACGAACCGTTCGGCGCGCTGGACGCACTGACCCGGCTTTCCATGCACCGCCTACTGCTGAAGCTGTGGCGCCAACACGGTTTCGGGGTTCTGCTGGTCACCCACGACGTCGACGAGGCGATAGCCCTGGCCGACACCATCGTGGTGCTGGAGCACGGACAGGTGGTGCACGCCCTCCACATCGAGAATCCGCGTCAGCCACACGGGGAGCGTGATCGGCGAACCGACGACTACCGCGCCGAGCTGCTTGCCAAGCTCGGTGTCTGACAGGAGAACTGTGAAACACTCACGGGCACTACGCCTGTTATCCGTGCTGGCAGCTGGGGCGCTGCTCACCGCGTGCGTCTCCAGCCGCGACACCAAAAGCGAATTGGCTGTCCCGCAATCGGTTCCACTTTCCGATCTGGCCGGAGTCACGCTCCAGGTGGGCGATCAGAAGGGCGGCACCGAGTCGCTGCTGCGTGCCGCTGGGGAGCTCGACAACGTGCCGTATCGGGTCCAGTTCTCGACGTTCACCTCGGGCCCGCCGCAAGTCGAAGCCGCCACCGCAGGCAAGATCGATTTCGCGGTCACCGGAAACACACCGCCGATCTTCGGGGCCGCGGCCGGCGCGAAAATCCGTGTCGTATCGGCGTATTCGAATGAGGCAGGTGGCGACCAAATCCTGGTTCCCGCCGACTCAGCTATCCACTCGGTAGCCGATCTCCGCGGCAAGAAGGTCCTGGCAGGCAAAGGCAGCTCAGCACACGGGCATCTGCTGCTCCAATTACAGAAGGCCAACCTGACAGTGAAGGACATCCAGCTGGTGTTCCTGCAGCCGGCGGACGCCTTCACTGCCTTGAGTCAGGGCCAGGCCGACGCCTGGGCCATCTGGGATCCGTACACCGCACTCGCCCAGAAGCAGCTCAAGGTGCGGACCCTGGTCACCGCGGAGGGCGTCAGCAACGGCTACGGATTCGGGATCGCTTCGGTGGCCGCGCTACAGGACGCCAAACGCAATGCCGCGCTGGCCGACTTCGTCCAGCGGGTCGCTCGCGCCTCCGCCTGGGCCAAGGCCCACCCGCAGCAGTGGTACGAAAAGTACGCTGCGGCAATCGGAATCGATCCGGCAGTGGCGCAGGTCGCGCAATCCCGCAGCCTGCGGCTGGCCATCCCCATCTCTGATGAGGTCGTCGCCTCCGAACAGCAGCTCGCCGATGCTTTCGCACAGTCCGGGCAGATTGACCACAAACCGACGTTTTCCCACTTTGTAGACAACCGATTCGGCGACGTGCTGTCGCCGTTCTGGAACACCGCCAAATAGGAGGCAATCACCTTGTCCGCCAAGTTCTTCTGGTTCCTGCCCACCAACGGTGACAGCCGCTCGATCGTCGGCGCGTCACATGCGTCGTCGCACCATACGATCCCGGCGGGCTACCGCAAGCCCAGCCTGCGTTACCTGGGCGAGGTGGCCCGGGCCGCCGACCGCCTCGGCTTCGAAGGAGTGCTCACCCCGACCGGAACCTGGTGCGAGGACGCGTGGTTGACCGCTGCGGCGTTGCTCGAACAGACCGAACGACTGAAGTTTCTGGTGGCGTTCCGGCCCGGCCTGGTCCCGCCCACCCTGGCGGCCCAGCAGGCGGCGACGTTCCAGCGCTTCTCGGAGGGCCGCCTGCTGCTCAACATCGTCAGCGGCGGCGACGACGCCGAGCAGCGCCGGTTCGGGGACTGGCTCAGCCATGACCAGCGCTACGAACGCACCGGCGAATTCCTGGAGATCGTGCGCGAAGTCTGGCGCGGCGAACCCGTGGACTATCGAGGCCGGCACTATTCCGTCACCGACGCGCGGGTGTCTGAACCGCCAAACCCATTACCGCAGCTGTACTTCGGTGGTTCGTCCACCGCGGCGCTGCCGATCGCCGCCGAACACGTCGACACCTACTTGACGTGGGGCGAACCGCCCGCCGCGGCGGCAGCCAAGATTGCGCAAGTTCGCGAACTCGCCAAGGCCCGCGGACGCACCCTGCGATTCGGCATCCGCTTGCACACCATCACCCGCGACACCTCCGAAGCGGCCTGGGCCGTCGCCAATTCCCTCCTGGCGGAGTTGTCACCGGACCAGGTCGCGAAAGCCACTGCGCTGCATGCCAACTCCGAGTCAGAGGGACAGCGACGGATGACGGCGCTGCACGGTGGTCGGCTCGACAAGCTCGAGATCTATCCCAACCTCTGGGCTGGAGTCGGTTTGGTGCGCGGCGGGGCCGGTACCGCACTCGTCGGCAGCCATGAAGAAGTCGCGTCCTTGATCTCCGAGTACCACGACCTCGGCTTCGACGAGTTCATCCTCTCCGGCTACCCACACCTCGAAGAGGCCTACTGGTTCGCCGAAGGCGTGCTGCCCCTCCTGAGAAACCGCGGCGCCCTGGCCGCTTAACCGAGGTTCGCGCCGGAATCGGCGAGATCGCTGTGCTGCAACCCCATCGGGGTGATCGCGGGTAAGTCGCCGCCCGCGATCACCTGCCGGGTGATGGGAGTGAGAGCCCGAAACAGCGTCTCGACCTCGTCGTCGCTCAACACGTCGAGCGTCGGTAGCGCCGCGGAGTCAGTCCGGAACTCAAGGTCGTCCTTGAGCGCGTGTCCCGCCTCCGTCAGCGCACCATCGGGGGTCAGTAGACCGCGGGCCGCCAGCCGCGCTGTGACCGCGTCCCACTCGGCGTCGTCGTAGTCCCGCGTGGACGCGACCTTCTCCCGGGTGGTCCGGCCGGCCGCCACATGCAGCACGTTGGATTCACGGCCCGAGATGCCGGCCGCCACCAGCGCCGCGACATGGGCGTCGCCCCGTTGTTCACGCAGCAGGGTCGCCGCGTGCCAGAGGGCGGCCACGGGCTCGTCTGGCCAGGGCAGCGCCGTCAACGCGGCGTACAGCGGGCGGCCGTCGACGGCAGCTCCTCGCGCGGCGCGGCCGAGCAGGTCAGCGGCCGTGCGGAGGTTCTCGTCATCGATGAGGCCGTACCGGCGCAACGCGGCGACGGCGCCCGCCTGGCGAGCAGCCAGTGCCTGCTCGGGCGATGCGATATCCCACAGGCCCTCCATTGACTTGGCCACCCGGCGCGAGGCGAAGTTGTAGAAGATCGCCTCGACGACGCGCGCCGGTACGGGCCCCAGAGGCGCCGATCGGGTGGCGAAGTAGCCGCGCCAGAAGCTGGGATAGCCCAGCTCCAGCGCGGCTCCGCGGGCCTCGGGCGCGAAGTACGTGATCGCGTGGACGGGTTCGAATCTTTCGAACAACCGGCGGGCCAAAGCGGGCGTGCGAGCCATGCTGCCAGTCAAACATGCGCCGGCCTGGCCCGCGAACAGACCTAGGTGTCCCCGCAATTGCGTGGTTTCGGGCACACTTGTGGCTGCTCGGCGCAGGTAGACGGCACATCGACGTGTGTTGGCGCAGCGTTCCCGCGTAGTGTGCTTTGGTCGGCGTCAGCGAACACGCCGCTAGAAGAGTTGGGCACAGTATGACGACAGCAGCAGAAGCGTCGCCGCTCGAAGCGCGGGTCGGCCACCACTACCGCATGGACGGTACCTATCTGGTCGGCCGGGAGAAGCTGCGCGAGTACGCGCGCGCCGTGCAGGACTACCACCCTGCGCACTGGGACGTTGCTGCCGCCAACGCACTCGGCTATTCGGACGTCATCGCGCCCATCACGTTCACCTCGACCCCCGGCATGAAGTGCAACCGCCGGATGTTCGAGTCGATCGTCGTCGGCTACGACACCTACCTGCAGACCGAAGAGGTCTTCGAGCAGCACCGCCCGATCGTGGCCGGCGACGAGCTGGTCATCGACGTCGAGCTGACATCAGTGCGCCGGACCGCGGGCCGCGACTTCATCACCGTCACCAACACCTTCACCGACACCAAGGGCGAGCGGGTGCACACCCTGCACACCACCGTCGTCGGCGTCACCGCCGAGGACATCGACGCTGACATCAAATCTGCTGCGCAGAAGGCCATGATGCACGACATGAACATCTTGGACCTCGGCGGAGATGAGTACCACAAGACGGTGCGCCCGGAAGGAGAGATCCGGATCGCCGGGGACGCGGCCCGCATGCCGGGGACGCCATCGTTCGACGACGTTGCCGTCGGCGACGAATTGCCAGTCCGCCCAATGCGACTGTCCATCGGCGACCTGGTGAACTACGCCGGTGTGGCCGGCGACGCCAACCCGATTCACTGGGACAAGACCCTCGCGCAGCTGGCGGGCCTGCCCGACGTGATCGCTCACGGCATGCTCACCATGGGCCTGGGCGCCGGATTCGCCTCCTCTTGGTCGGGCGACCCCGGCGCGGTCACCCGCTACACGGTGCGGCTGTCCGCCCCCGCCGTCGTACCGGCCGCCGAGGGCTGCGCCATCGAGTTCAGCGGCAAGGTCAAGTCGCTGAATCCGGAGACCCGCACCGGCGTCGTCATCGTCGGGGCCAAGTCCGACGGCAAGAAGATCTTCGGCCTCGCGACCATGGACGTCCGCTTCCGCTGACCTTGCGGACTGCTGCAGCTACGCCGCCGCCGTGATCGTGGCGCGCAATACCGCGCGGATCCAGCGGTGACGGGCATCGTCATCAAAGGCTGGGTGCCAGACCATGCGGTAAGGCATTGTGCCGATTTCGGCAGGTGCGCGGGCGATGCTGATCGGGTGGGTCGTGACCCACGTTCTGGCGAGTACAGCGGGGATGGTGGCGATGAGCTCGGTGCCGGCGAGCAGTTCGGGCACCACTGCGTGGTACGGGGTCGTGATGACCGCGGTACGTGGCGCGCCCCGAGTCTGTAGGGCGTAATCAATGTCGGGTTGGACGCCTTCGGCCACATCGATCACGATGTGTCCGAACCGGAGATAGTCATCAAGGGTGAGCTGTGGTTGGTGCGCCAGTGGGTGGTCGTCCGCGACGACACAGACAAACTCGTCGCTGATGAGCTCTTCAGTTGAAAGGTCCGCGGGCGCGTAGCCGCCATAGAGACCGATATCGATGGTGCCGCGGCGAATCTGTTCGGCCATCGTGTCGTAGCGCCAGCTGTGAAATCGCACGGTCGTCGACGGGGCCACGTCCAACAGATTCTGGCAGACCTGCCGGCCCCACATCAGCGCAGCAAAGTCGGTGCAGGCCAATTGAATTGGCTGGCTTGATGTACCTGGTTCAAACGTTTCCGGAGAGACCACCACTTCCAGCAGCGGAATCACAGCGTCGAGCTGACCACGGAGCGCTTGCGCACGGGCCGTGAGGCGGTAGCCGTCTGGCTCGCGGACCAGCAGCGGGTCGCCGAGCGCCAGTCGCAGCCGCTGCAACGCCCGGCTCATCGCCGGTTGGCTCAGACCCACCCGCTCAGCGGCGCGGGAAATATGCCGTTCGTCCAAGAGCGCGACCAAGGCTGGAATCAGATTGAGATCCGTCCGCAAGATATGCGTCATGCTCATGGCGGTCATCATAACTATGCATGTGACAAATGGTTGACTGTCTGAAAACCTGGATTGATCCGGTCAACCGGTGTAGCCAACCGACTAGAAAAGGACGTGCGCATACCGTGAAGATCACCGGCAACACCATCTTCATCCCCGGCTCTACCAGCGGAATTGGATTGGCCTTAGCACTCGCTTTACGCGCCAAAGGCAACAACGTCATCATCGGCGGACGCCGCATGGAACTTCTCCGCGACATCGCCGGCGAACACCCCGGCATCGACACCGTCGTCATCGATACGACCGATGAAGCCAGCATTCGGTCAGCCGCCGCAGAGGTCATCGCAGCCCATCCGGACCTCAACGTCGTCATCGCCATGGCCGGCATCATGAAGATCGAGGACTGGCATCACCCCGCCGGCTTCCTGAGCTCCGCCGAGGCCGTGATCACCACCAACGTGCTCGGGCCCATCCGGCTCATCGCCGCGTTCATCGAACACCTTCAGCAGCAGCCCGCGGCCACCATCATCACTGTCTCATCTGGCCTGGCATTCGCGCCGTTGAAAGTCACCCCGAGCTACAACGCATCGAAGGCCGCCATCCACATGCTCACCGAGTCTCTACGACTGCAACTCGCCGATACCTCGGTCGAGCTCCTGGAGTTGGAACCGCCTTCGGTGGCAACCGATCTGGTTCCCGGCCAACGGGATAGCGACTTCGCCATGCCCTTGGAGGACTTCATCGCAGAGGTGATGTCCATTCTCGAATCACAACCGGACGCCACCGAAATCCAAGTCGATCGCGTGAAATTCCTCCGGTACGGAGAGGCTCGTGGCGACTACGACCATGTCGTTGCCACCCTGAATTCGGCTGACCCGCACGGTAATTAGCTCGAACGCCCGTGCTGGAGAGTCACCGCGGGAACAACACCGCCGGGCTGCCCGACGTCGTCAGCCACCGGCTTTCCCGGTGGACGATGCGCCAGCCTTCAGGCCGGCGGGCCCAGGTATCGATGTATTCGCCGTTGGTGTCGAAGATTTCGGCGGCCAGCGGCCCAAGGCCCTGATGACGAGCCTGCACATAGGCCCGCGTCTGCGCCGTGTCATCTGCGCGAACATCGACCTGGATGGAGCCGATGAGGTGCTGTGAGGCACCGCAGACGTCGAGGTACCGTCGGAACGTTCCGACCAAGGTGGCCAACCCCGCTTGCTGCCCCTGATCGCCGTAGTCGAACGTCACGTCCTCGGCGAACACTTGCGCCATGTCGGTCCACCGTTTGCCGTCGACCAGGCGCGCGAAAGTCCCTAGGCCCGTCCGCAATTCCTCTGCATCCGCAAGTTTCTGCACGGCGATGTGCAATACGTCAGGGCTGTCCATGCCCGCATCCTATGGCGGGGGCGCACGCTCAAGACTGGTCCATGACCGGTGTGCGGACACCCAGGACCGGCTGCCTCCACCGACCATGACCCCACCCTCGGTCCCAGGGCCAACGGCCGCGGTCATCCGCCCACACGAGCTGAAAGGCACGGATGCGCGGACTGCAGAGTGCTACTGCGTATTTCAAGTGGACGTCGGGATGTTCCACATCAACAACTTCGAAAAGAAATTCGTTCTGATAGTTGATGTGCATGGCAGGCCGCAGGAACGTGCCGTCCTCGGTGATCTGATGCGCGAGTGAGCCCAACACCCGCGCCGACGGCTCCGGTTGCATACCGGTGATCATCATTTCGGGTAGGCCTATGTCATGTAGACCGATCGTGTACGCGAATGGGCGCCGCCCATCTTCGACAAACTGCACGGTCCAGCCGTGGTCTCTGACCATCCCGCGCAGAATGTCCAGGTACTCCTCGTCGGTTCCATCCGGGTTATCGCACTGCCAGCACATACCCCGCCCCCCTTCGGTAGTAGATGCGAGCAAGCTTGCACCCGGCCACCGACAACTCTCGTGCGCCAATTCTTTCTCGCAGCGACGCCTTCCCGAATTCGCTTGGCAGCCAGTACTATCCGGCTCGCGATGTTACGGGGAATCGACTTAGTTCGTAGACGATGTTGGTGGTGGTTCAAATGGTTGGTACCACCACCACTGGGCGCGTTCCCCGGTCGGCCCGGGGCACGGTGGAACATCGGGTGGTGGGGTGGTCGGTGGCCGGGCCAGCGACCGGTTGTTCAGAGGATGCCCGGCCGAGTCAGTGACGACGAGCCGGTCCGCAGGCCCGGTGATGGTGATGCCGCCTTGGTGGTGCAGCCGGTGGTGATAAGGGCACAGCAGGACGAGATTGTCGAGTTCGGTGGGTCCGCCGTCTTCCCAGTGCCGGACGTGATGGGCGTGCAGTCCCCGGGTGGCTCCGCAACCAGGCACCCGGCAGCAGCGGTCCCGGTCCTCCAGGGCCCGGCGCAGCCGACGGCTGATGGTGCGGGTGGTACGCCCCGCACCGATCGGTTGACCGTGCCGCTCAAGCCACACCTCACAGGTCGCATCGCACAACAACAAGCGACGCTCGTCATCAGTCAGCAATGAGCCCAGATGCAGTGCGGCCGTGTCATGTTCGATGTCGAGGTGCACGACGACGGTGGTGTGCTGACCGTGCGGGCGGCGCGCCACGTCGCTGTCCCAGCCGGCCTCGACCAGGCTCATGAACGCATCCACCTGGTTCGGGAACGGCGGCGCCTGCTCCGACGTGTCAGCGCCAGCTTCGTGGTTGCGTTTCCAGTCCGCGATCAACGCATCATGGTGCGAGGCCAGCCCGGCATCGACCTTCGCGGCTTCGACCTTCGGCAGCCGAATTCGGTAGGTCGTGGACCCATCCTCATGCACGGTTTTGCTGATCGACCGCTCGAGTTCAGGCGTCGGATCAAGGTCCGGGCGCGGTGCCAGTTTGATCGCATGACGCAATTGGGTGACCGTCGCACTCGCGGCCAGTTCGGCGTAGTGCTCATCGGAGCCATCGCCGGCCCGCTCAGCGATCACCCCGACCTGATCCAACGACAACCGGCCCTCGCGCATCCCATCCGCGCAGCGCGGGAACTCCTCGAGCCGATGCGCCACCGCCACCATCACTTCCGCGTTACGTGGTGTCACCCCGGCCTTCCAGGCCACCAACGACGGCAGCGACCGGGCACCGGTGGCACCCCAGAGCCCGTCACGCTCAATTTCGGCCACGATCTGCACCAGCCGCCCGTCGATCGCGTTGCGTTGCCCGGTCAGCTCAGCCACCTCGTCGAACAACGCCTCAATACGCTCACACGGAGACACCTCCGTAGCGAAAGCGGTTGGGGCGGTGGACATAACACCATCATCGCAGAGGGGTACGACAAAAATCTGGCCTGACAATTCGGCCACCCAAAGGCCCGAGGCGTCGTTCGGGGGTCGTCAGCTCCCCGGCGCGTCCTCGCGTTGGCCTTCGTTCACTTCGGTCGAAGCGCTTTCGTCCGCAATCCAGCTACCGAGGATCGTAATCGCCTGCGCTGATGGAGAATTCGGCGCAGCCGCGTAGCCCACCAAGGACAGCCCGGGTGCGGCCGAGACGCTGAATACGTTGTAGGTGAGCTCGATGTCCCCGACTTGGGGGCTCCAGAACTTCTTGGCACCGTGGCGATGCGCCCGTACGTTGTGCGCGGCCCAGCGGGTGCGGAAATCGTCACTGCGGGTGGCTAATTCGCCGACGATCTGGGTGATTTCAGGTGAGTGCGGAGACCGCGCGGCTTCGGCCTGCAATAGCCCGACCGCGTCGTCGGCAAAGGCATCCCATTGCGGGAAGACCTGGGCGGCAGAGGCGTCGAAGAAGATGAACCGGGCCAGGTTGGGGACGCCAGTGGTCCTCTCGAAAACCGGGGCATACAGAGCCCGGCCCAGGGCATTGGCCGCCACAATGTCGAGGCTGCCGTTGATGACAACCGCTGGCGAGTTGACCATGCTGTCCATGAGCGCCTGCACGCCCTCTGGGATATTCGGCTGGGCCGACCGCTTGACGCTAGGGCCGCTGCGGGTGCCGCTGGCCGCACGCGCAAGGTCGAAGAAATGAACTGTCTCATCGGCATTGAGCCGCAGCGCCCTGGCGACCGCGTGTAAGACGTCGTCGGACACCCCCGCGACGTTTCCTCGCTCGATCTTGATGTAGTACTCCGTGCTGACGCCGGCCAGTTGGGCTGCTTCTTCACGACGCAGTCCCGGCACTCGACGTCGGTTGCCGACCGGCAGGCCGACGTCCGCCGACTGCAGCCGCCCGCGCCGAATCATCAGAAAGTCCCTGATGTCTTTGGCGGCGTCCACGGGACCCACTTTAGGACGGGTCAGGCCCCGCAGAGGGGTTCTAGCTATTCCCCCTATAAGGCGAAACTCCCGGTCCGGCAGCCGCGAACCTAGCGTGAGTTGCACAGGCAGGACTACGGAAAGGATCCCGCTCATGTCCGACGACACCGCGGCTCAGGAAGCATTCGACACCTTCGTCCAGATGTGGACAACCGGAACCACCGGTGGCCGACGCGCGCCGGTGCTGCGTCGTCCCGACGAAGTCGGGCTCGAATACGAAGACGTGGTCTTCCCGTCGATGGACGGTGTGCCACTGGAAGGCTGGTTCATCCCGGCCGACTCGGACCGGCTGATCATCCACAACCACTTCCTGCCGGGAAACCGCTACGGATACCCGGGGCATTTGCCCGAATTCGGTGGCCTCGGCGGCTTCGAGGTGAACTTCCTCCCCGAGTACAAGGCCCTCCATGACGCCGGATACAACGTCCTGGCCTACGACATCCGCAACCACGGCATGAGCGGTCAGGGCAACGGCGGCATCGCCGGTATCGGCCTGACCGAGTACCGCGACGTCATCGGGTCGCTGCGTTACGCGGCCTCACGTCCCGACACCAAAACCATGAAGAAGGCCTTGCTGTCGGTGTGTCTTGGTGCTGACTCGACCGCAGTGGCCTGGTCCAAGCATCCGGAGGAATTCGCCGAGGTTCAGGCCATGGTGATGCTGCAGCCGGTTTCCGGGCGCTACATCGTGGAGGAATTCGTCAAAGCCGTTGGGATGGCAGATGGTTACGCGAAGTTCGACAACGCCGTGCGCGAGCGGACGGGCTTCCGCCTGGCCGAGCAGTCACCACAGGAACACGTCAAGGCCGTCACTGTGCCGACGCTGGTGGCCCAGGTGCACGACGACGTCATGACCCGCCCGCAAGACGTGCAGGACATTTTCGACGCGATCCCGGTTGCAGAGAAGAGCCTGTACTGGATCGAGGGCACCGACCGGCGGTTCGACGGCTACAACTTCTTCGGCGTCCATCCGGAGATCGCCGTGGAGTGGTTCGACAAGCACGTCGGCTGAACTCCGGAAATCAGACCGCCACAACGCTTTCTGCGGCCAGCACCTCCGCTGCGGCGCGTTCGCCGGACCTCACGGCACCATCGATCCATCCGCACATGATGGCCGAACTCTCCGTGCCGGCCCAGTGGATGCGCCCGCACGGGGTACGCAGGGCGTGGCCGAATTCGGTGAGCACGCCGGGCGGTGCGTGGCTGATCATGCCGCCGCCCGAATACCGTTCGACTGTCCAGTTCTGCTCGTGATAGCTGTTGGGAAAACCGGCCTTTGGGCCGAACCGGTCGACCAGCTCGCCGATCACCACGGCTTCGCGCTCCACCGGATCGAGGAGTCCCAGCTTACGAGCCGCCGGGCCTTCCGTGATGACGCACATAATCCCGGGCGTGCCACTGTCAGTGCAGGCGTCGATGGTCAGGGTGGCCGGACTGCCGGGTGCGGCAGACTGCCCGCACAGGCCGTCGGCCCGCCAGAACGCCGTGTCGTAGACGACCGAGATCTTGTAGACGGCCCCGCTGGGCATGCGACGATGCAGGAAGGTGCGGTCGACGGGAAGCATTGGCTCGTAATCGATTTGCGCGGCGACGGCCAGCGGTACCGCGACAATCGCGTGTTTGGCGCGGACTGTGAGCCGCTCGGAGTGCACGGTGACGCCGTCGTCGTTCTGCGCAATGACGTCTACCGGTCGCGAAAGGTGCAGCGCGTCGCCGAGTTCGGCTGCCATGGGTCCATAGATCGCCGCCATGCCACCGTGCACTCGCGCGTCCTGAGCACCGCCGGAGTTCGAGATGACGAAGACTGGTCCGCCGCCTGAGCCCATCTGGTGCAGCGCCCACAACAGTGAGACTTCCGAGGCGGCCGAGGTATAGATGCCAGCGAGTGCCGTATCGAGCATTTCGCGGGCCTGCGCGGAGTGGATGTTCTTGTTAAGCCACTCCCCCAAGGTGATTCGATCCCATTCGGCCGCTTTCTTCGCTTCCCACGGGGCCTCGAATGGGATCGACTTGCACATCTGACCGACCTCCAACAGGCCGGCGCCGAGGTTGGCGATCGCCCACGGGCTCATCGACCACGGGATCGTCCCCGAGTAGTAGCGGTGCTTCTTTCCGTCGACGATCATCATCGCGTAGCCGTCGATGTACTCCTTGTATTCGGTGACGCCGTATTCAGCCATCAACGCCTTGATGCGGTCCTGCCCCGGCCCGACCCACGCCCCGCCACGGTCGATCCAGGTCCCGTCCGGCAGCACCTCAGTGAAGGTGCGGCCGCCGACTCGGTCCCGGGCCTCGAGCAGGGCCACTGAGCGGCCCGCCTGCTTCAACCGCAGTGCGGCTGTCAGTCCAGCGAATCCCGCACCCACAACACAACAGTCCACGTCAGCCATGAGTCACCCCATCGTCCGGAGTTGCGGCGCTTCTCAAGCTACGCCCAAGCAACCCCGCAGAAGTGGGACTGGCGAAAAAATTGACGCGGCCGACACGCGAGGCGTCACAAAGAATGCCTTCCGCCGGTCGGCATCGTCAGGCTGCCCCTCAGGGCAGGTTCATGCGCCCGTAAAGCCCGACGAGGAAGTCGGCGAGTTCGGCCGGAGTGACGTCGAGGAGTCCGTCCGCCCACGAGATCATCAGTTCCGATGCGGCGCCCGACATCGCGAACGCCTTCATCCGGGCATCCATGGAGCTGCTCTCGAAAGAAGGCTCATCAGGCGCCGACCACTTCACGAAGTTGCCCGCCGCGCGGACCAGGATCTCGTTGCGATGCACACCTGCGCGCCCACCAGTGCCCAGAGCCTCGACAAAGATGATTCGAATCATCCGCGGATCGCCGGCCAAGACGTCGATGGTGGTGCGGAGGGCAATCGATACCCGAGCGAATCCGTCGGCCGGGATGTCAACCATGGCGGCCGTCACCCGCGATTCGATCGCATCGGCAGCGGTGTCGAACACGGCGTCGTAGAGCGCATTCAGGTCGCCGAAGCTCTCGTAGAAATAGCGTTCGGTCAGCCCCGCCTCAGCGACGACATCCTTGACCCGGACCGACCCCGAACTCGGAGAGCCGAAGAGGTTCATGCCGGCCTCGACCAGCTTTCGGCGCCTTTCAGCGATGCGCTGTTCACCGCTCACCCCGCCGTAAACGCGCGGCGCGCTGGAAGTCGTCACCCTCCGCCCCGTTCCACTTCAGTTACGCCACCCGACGCCTCAAACGTAGCGTGCTTTGATTCGATCCCATTGACCCATGCCCCTGTCGTGACAGCAACCAGCATCGCCCCGGCATTCGCCACCTCGGAGGGTTAAATACCGACGGGACCGCCGACAGCCAGGGAAGATCTCTGGGATGACCACACTCTCGGGCGCCAACAGATTCTGGATCAGCTTGGCTATCGGTCTGGTCGGAGGCCTCGTCACCGGGATGCTGTCAGATCGCTGGCCCGTCGGGCTTTTGGTGGTCGTCATCGCCACCGCCACCATCTACGTCCTGTGGGCACTGGCGGTGCTGTGGCGGATGGATCCGGAACGGACGAAAGCACACGCGCGCGAAGCGGACGTCGACGATGAGGTCGGGGACCTCGTGCTGCTGCTGATCACGATCGCCAGCCTCACGTCCGTCGGGATTCTCCTGGTGTCCGCCAACGATGCGGACAAAGCCGCCTATGCCGGGATGTCCCTGGCCGCCATATTGACCACATGGTCGTTGCTGCACACGATGTACGCAGCGCGCTACGCCCGGCTCTACTACGACGACGTACCAGGCGGCATCGACTTCAATTCCGACGAGGCACCGCAGTACGTCGACTTCTATTACTTCTCGTTCAACTTGGGGATGACGTACCAGGTATCCGACACCAACGTCACGACATCGCGCATCAGGGCCGAAGTTCTGCGGCACTGCCTCTTCAGCTATATCTACGGGACCGTAATCATCGCGTGCACAATCAATCTCGTGATCAATCTGGTGGGGTGAGCGGCGCTCGGCATCAGTTGCGATCAGTACCTCACAAATGCCGGCCACGGAGCGTCTACAGAGTGTGAAAGTCAAACCGCCTTTTGAGACCGTGGTGCGCAACCACGGCCCCACCGTTTTTCGGGTCTGCTGCGCCGTCGTCGGTGCGCACGATGCCGACGACGCCTGGTCGGAGACGTTCTTGGCGGCGCTGAAGGCCTACCCCGACCTGTCGGCCGACGCCAATATCGAAGCCTGGCTGGTCACCATCGCCCACCACAAAGGCATCGACATCACCCGGGCACGGAGCCGCCGAGCCACGCCCACCGACGTCATCCCCGAGACTCCCGGGCCCAGCCACACCAGCGATTACGACGATCTGGCCGCCGCGGTCGACCAGCTTCCACACAAACAGAAGCACGCGGTGGCCTACCACTATCTGGCCGGCCTGCCCTACAACGAGGTCGCTGAGATCCTCGGCGGCAGTGCCGCGGCCGCCCGCCGTGCCGCCAGCGACGGCATCGCGACACTACGACGCACCTACCTCGGCGATCTCACCGCGGTCAGCGCGCCCACGGAAGGAGAAACCAATGCATAACGGCGACAGCATCATTCGTGATCTGACCTGGACCACCGAACCGGCCTCGGGCAAGCTGGCCGCACTGCACGATCGGCTCGAAGCGGCAGCACAGCGCGACGGCCTGCTCGACATCGCCTACCGCACCGTCGACAGCCCGGTCGGACCGCTACTGCTGGCAGCCACCGAGCACGGCCTCGTCCGCGTTGCCTACGCGCTCGAGGACCATGACGCGGTACTGCAGCATCTCGCCGACAAGGTCAGCCCCCGCGTCCTGCATGCTCCCCCTCGCCTCGATCTCGCCGCCCGCGAGCTCGACGAGTACTTCACCCGAACTCGACGCACCTTCGACCTGCCACTGGACTGGCGACTGACCGCCGGATTCCGCAGCACCGTGCTACAACACCTGCCCGAGATCAGCTACGGGCAGACCGCCAGCTACGCGGCCGTCGCGGCACTGGCGGGCAGCCCCAAGGCGGTACGCGCAGTGGGCACCGCATGCGCGAAAAACCCTCTGCCCGTTGTTGTTCCATGCCATCGCGTGGTCCGCAGCGACGGCGCGATGGGCGGCTACCTTGGCGGCGCGGAGGCGAAGCGGCTGCTGCTCGACCTGGAGTCGGTGGCATGACCGTCTGGCAGGAGCGCGTCGACGCCACCGACTGGGACACCGTCAGCACCGAACTCGACGCTGTCGGGTGCGCGCCGACGGGGCCACTCCTGACCGCAGCTGAGGCCGCGGACCTCGTCGCTCTCTACCCTGACGTGGGCCGGTTTCGGTCGACCATCGACATGGCGCGCTACCGGTTCGGTGAAGGCCAGTACCGGTACTTCCGGCAGCCCTACCCGGATGCTGTTTCAGCGCTGAAAGAGGCGTTGTATCCGCGCCTCCTCCCGATCGCCCGGACCTGGTGGACACAGCTGGGCCGGGACGCGCCCTGGCCCGACGACTTCGGCGACTGGCTGCAGATGTGCCACGCCGCCGGGCAAAACCGCACGACGGCGATTCTGCTGAAATACGGTGCCGGAGACTGGAATGCGCTGCATCGCGATCTTTACGGCGAGCTGATCTTCCCGCTGCAGGTCGTGATCAACCTGACCGAAGCGGGCGTCGACTACACCGGCGGGGAGTTCCTGCTCTACGAACAGCGCGCCCGTGCCCAATCCCGCGGCACCGCGACGGTGATTCCGCACGGGCACGGATTGGTGTTCACCACCCGCGAGCGCCCGACGAAGTCGGCACGGGGCTGGTCGGCCGCCGCCATCCGGCACGGCGTCTCGACCGTCCGTTCCGGTACCAGGTTCACCCTGGGCCTGGTCTTTCATGACGCCGCATGAGGCCTACACCCTAATCGGCGCCGATGGCCACCCGTATCGCAGCGTGAGGCCAGGAACCCTTGGGGGACATCGGCGTAACAAGATCTACGGCCGGCTTGACTGCCCGTCCGCGCTGCGCGCCCTCGCCAACGGCGGCTACGTCAGCCATCGGGTGTTCTTCGCCGACGAAGTGGCCGCAGCAGCCGCGGGTTATCGCCCCTGCGCGGTCTGTCTGCCCGAGCCCTACCGGCAATGGAAGGCCAGCCGATGAGCACCCGGCTGGAATCACCGACAGGTCGGCCGGCGTCAGGGTTGCGGGAGCTTCTCTCGAATCAGCTCGGCAAGTTGGTCGCCCACGTCACGCAGCAGCGTTTCGTCGTGCGCCGCGCGCGCCAGCAGCAACCCGCCCTCGATCCCGGCCAGAACCGTCAGCGCCAACGGCTCCGCGCCCTCGCCCATCCCTGCCGCGATCAGCGACTCCGTCAACACGGCGTGCCAGCTGCTGAAGGCCGCATGACAGGCGGTCGCCAAAGTCTCTGACTGGCCGGAAGATTCGAGCGCGACGGTGGCAACGGGGCAGCCGTCGGTCCATCCGCTGCGCTTGAGTTGCTCGGCGCCGGCCGCGGCCCACATGCGGATAGCGTCGGCTGGGTTGTGCGCGGACATCGCCTGCCGCAGCAGGTTCTCGTACTGTGCCGCGGACAGCGCCAGCGCGTCGGTGGCCAGCTGTTCTTTGCCACCCGGGAAGTGATGAGCTTGAGAACCCCAGGGCGCCTTGCTTTTTGCGATCACCTGACGCCACCCCGTCGCTGCATATCCCTGCTTCTGGAACAACACTGCGGCGGCGCGGACCATCCGAGCGCGGGAATCTGATACGCGGGGCATGACGCCGAGAATACCGTTGACAAGACGACCGTCTTACTATGACACTCGTCTTATGTCGACGATGCCCGCTTTGACACTCGTAGGAACCGCGGCTGTGCGCTGGGACGAGGTCCCAGCGCCGGTCATTGCCGCACCAGACCAAGCGATCGTGCGGCCGATTGCGGTGGCGACGTGCGACCTCGACGTCCTCGTGCTGCGCGGTGCCTATCCCCTCCCCGGGCCCTACCCGTTGGGGCACGAGGGCGTGGCCGTCGTGGTGGAGGTCGGGGAGGACGTTCGGAATGTCGCCGTGGGTGATCAGGTCATCGTTCCCTTCCAGATCTCTTGCGGCGCCTGCGATCCGTGCCTTCGCGGCCGTACCGGCAACTGCGCGAGCCATCCACGAATGTCGACGTTCGGGCTGGGCCCGATGGGTGGACTGCATTGGGGTGGCCTGCTTGCCGACAGCGTGCTGGTACCGCATGCCGACGCGATGCTGGTACCACTCCCCGAGGGAATCGATCCAGCCGCAGTCGCCAGCGCCAGCGACAACATTCCGGACGGTTGGCGGGCTGTCGGTCCGCAACTGGCCGCCGAACCCGGGGCGGAGGTGCTGGTTGTCGGTGGCCCGGGCGGCACCCACTCGATCGGCCTCTACGCCGCGGGGCTGGCGGTTGCAGCAGGCGCGGGGCGGGTGGTCTATCTGGACGACGATGAGCAGCGCCTGCAGATCGCAGCGCACCTGGGCTCCGAAGTCATCGAGGGCCCACCGGCCAAAAAGGTCGGCGCCTTTCCGATCACGGTCGATGCCAGTGGCGCCGAGGCCGGGCTGGCGTGTGCCCTCAACAGCACCGCAGCCGACGGAACCTGCACCAGCACTTCGGTTTACCTGAAGGACCCCAAGGTGCCGATGTTCGCGATGTATTCGCGCTGCTGCACTCTTCACACCGGACGCGCGCACGTCCGGCCGGCCATCCCCACAGTCCTGAAGCTGGTTGCCGACGGCCGTTTCGATCCCTCGCTCGTCACCACCACCCGGGCCGACTGGGATGACGCCGTCGATGCGCTCACTGAGCCGACGATGAAAGTGGTGCTGTCCCGCCCGCCAATTGCTTGACGATCCTGATCGCGAGTTCTCGGGCGCGCTCCAACTCCGCGTCGTCGGAGAACAGTTCGCGGCGGGTATTGCCCGCGGTCAGCAGTGCGTCGATCGTGAAGGCGTCGGCGGCTGGGTCCGGCGAATCCGCGGCCTCCAGCTCCGTTTCCAGCAGGGTCAACCAGTCCCGCTTCAACTGCCGCACCGCGTCGGCGACCGCGCCGCTACGCCGGCCGTACTCAGCCGTCGTCGCCGCGATGAAGCAGCCGCCGGGGAACACCCCGGCATGCAGGTAGCCAACCCACGAGTCCATGAGTGCGCGCAGCCGCGACGTGCCAGGCGTGGCTTGGTAAACCTTCGAGAGCACCTCTTCGCGGTAGATGTTCCGTGCTTCGGCGACCGCGGCCAGCTGAATCGCTTCGCGATTTCCGAACACGGTCAGGATGCCGCTCTTGCTCACCCCGGTGGCAATGGCCAACGCGCCCACGGTGATTGAATCCAATCCGTGCGTCGTGGCGATCATGGCCGCCTCGCGGGCCACCTTGCGACGCGTTGCGTCCCCGCGCACGCGTCGGCCATCGGAAATCTCGCCAGTCGTCACGTCGCCATTTTATGCGTCCGACTGGACGTATTGCACGATCGGACCTAAAGTCACATTTACGTCCGATCGGACGCTTATATCTCAATGGGAGGCCTGCCATGCCGACGGAATACGACACCCTGCTCGAAGACAGCATTGAGATCGCAGCACCGCCCGCCAGCGTGTGGGCAATGGTCAGCGATGTGCGCCGGATGTCAGAGTGGAGTCCCCAGGTCGAGTCGACACGGCTCCGCGATGGCGCACAAGATGTCGCCGTCGGGGTGGGTTTCACCAACCTCAACAGCAACGGCGAGCTCAAGTGGAAGACGCACGGCACCGTCGTCCGCATTGAGGCCGAGCGCGAAATCGCGTTCCGCATCGAAGAGAATTGGACCGTCTGGACCTTCCGCCTGGAGCCAACCGCGCTGGGGACCAAGTTGACTCAGCGCCGCGAAGCTCCGGACGGGTACGCGCCCGAGGCACTTCAGTCGGTCGAGAACTACTTCGGCGGCTGGGTCGCCTTCACCGCGCTCATGCGCGAGGGGATGCACCAGACACTGCAGGCGATCAAGACGGCGGTGTAATGACGTCGTGAGCGTGATGCACGACGTCGTGCAGGTGGTAGATCGAGATGGTCTCGATGGTGAATTCGCTTCCGTTGCTGCGTAATCCCCGCCGGGTCCAGGCGTCAGCGGGCACGTTGGCATAGGTGCCGGCGACAACGTTCGCCGCGTCGAACAGCTCGGTGGCGACGACGGCCGGGTCCTGCGCAGCGTAGTCGTCGGCAACCGCAGTTGCGTCCTGATCCCAATTGGGGAACTGCGGCTCATTCTCGTTGAGCATCAACAGGATTCGGTGATTGAAGATGCGGTGCACGTCGCGGACGTGGCACCCGTATTCCAACGTCGACCACACGCCCGGCCGGGGCCGCTCTCGAACGCCAGACGTGGCAAGGCGATGCACCCAGTCGGCGGCGTCATCGCGGATCTGATCGGCGACATCGGTGTGATGAACGGTCGACGGATCGAAACCGCACTCCGGGCAGGCGCGGGACAACACCCACGTCCAGTCCTTGGTATCGGGTTCGATCGAATCAGAGCCGGCCACGCGCACCAGTGTGGCACTCGGCGGTGTGCGGCTAACGTCGACCTGGTGACGGGGTCAGGATCGCGGGTAGCCCGGGCGTGTGCCGTGGGAACCGTTGCGCTTGCCCTCGTCGCAACGCCGTCGTGCGGAAGCGATGCGCACCCAGCCTCGGACGCCCCATCAGCGGCAACCCATGCTCGGAGCGCGGCTCCGGCTCCGAGCGCGGCCGCAGTTCCGGTTCCGATTCCGACCGTGGCCCCAGTCGGTCCGTTCGCGCCCATCACCCGGCTCGTGAACGACGCGATCGAGGCCTCCCGGATGCCGGGTGCGGTAGTGCAGATCGGCCACGGCGGCGCGGTCGCGTTCCGGCAGGCCTACGGCGCCCGCAGGCTCGCCGACGAACCCGCGGTGGACGGATCAGCGGCTCCCGCCGAACCGATGACCGACGACACCATCTTTGATCTCGCGTCACTGACGAAGGCGCTCTCGACGACCGTCGCCGTGCTGCAGCTGTACGAGAAGGGCCTGGTG
Organism: Mycolicibacterium sp. CBMA 234; assembly: GCF_009729415.1. Classification (GTDB taxonomy): domain Bacteria; phylum Actinomycetota; class Actinomycetes; order Mycobacteriales; family Mycobacteriaceae; genus Mycobacterium. The sequence continues at coordinate 203,095 of NZ_MPKW01000025.1, read as the reverse complement.
CGGATCGACGACCCTGTGCAGGCCTATTTTCCGGAATTCAACCTGGGGAACGATCCCCGACGTGCCCAAGTGACGCTGCGCATGCTGCTGACCCACACCTCCGGCACTGGCGGCGACCTGAGCCACCAAGGTCCGTGGGGGCTCACCGCCGGGGACAAAGCCGAGGGCATTCATCGCGCGCTCACCGCACCGCTGGAATTCGGTCCCGGTGAGGGCTTCCATTACTCCGACCTCAACTTCATCATCCTCGGTGCGCTGGTCGAGAAGATCACCGGCCAAGATCTGGATATCTATGTGCAGGACAATGTCTTTGCCCCACTGGGCATGGTCGACACGCGGTATCTCCCGGCCACCAAAGCCTGCGGTCCACACCAAATCCGTGGTAACGCAATTGCTTTCGGCGGTCCAGATGTTGAGCAATGCGCGCCGGGCACCTGGAACACGTCACTCTTGACCCGCATCGCACCCACCGCCCACGACGATGACACTCCGGGGATCAATCCCGACTTCGGCCAGTTACTTCGCGGGACCGTGCACGACCCGACGGCTCGCCGCATGGGTGGGGTGGCCGGCAGTGCGGGGGTGTTTTCAACAGTCGCCGATATGGGTCGCTATGCGCAAGCCCTGCTCGATCGGCTCGCCGGACGCCCAAGTCCCTTTCCGCTGAAGCAATCGACTCTTGAGATGATCACGACGCCGCAGCAGCCGGGGCACCACGCGGGCCAACTCGAGGCGGCCAACAACGCGACGCGGCTGGCGATCGAGCGGCATCCCAACACCACCGATCCCCTATTAGCGCCGAACTATCCGGCAGTCGCCGGACAGGACTTACGCGGCTTCGGCTGGGATATCGATACCGAGCATTCCCGACCGCGCGGCATGGTCTTTCCGGTCGGCAGCTTCGGGCATACCGGTTTCACCGGCGTGACGCTGTGGATGGATCCGGGTTCGGATACCTACGTGATCGTCCTGGCAAATGTGATCCATCAGCGCGGCGGCCCACCGATCGTGAGGCTGAGCGGCGACGTCGCCACCGAGGCAGCGCGGGCGCTCCAGCTCTACGGGAATTAGGGCCTAGCCGGATACCCTGCACTTCGTGACACAGGGAACCGAAGGCCCCGAGGCAGCCACCGACGCCGGCGCCAGCAACGCTGAGCTGCATCGCGGGCTGAAGAACCGGCACCTGCAGATGATCTCGCTGGGGTCGGCGATCGGGACGGGCCTGTTCCTGATCTCCGGTTCGTCGATCCAAACCGCCGGCCCGATCGTTCTCGTCGGGTATGCGATCGCCGGCATCGTCCTCTACGCGGTGATGCGCATGCTCGGTGAGATGGCAGTCGCTCATCCAGTTGCCGGGTCGTGGTCGGCGTACGCCCGCGAATACCTCGGCAAGCCAGCAGGATTCATCGCCGGCTGGAACTGGTGGTACGTCTGCGTCGTCGTCTGCATGGTGGAGTTGACCGCAGCCTCGGAGTTCATGGCCTTCTGGTTCCCGAACCTGCCCCACTGGATCACCACGGCCTCTTGTCTCGTGCTGATCACCGGCGCGAACATGATCAATGTCAAGGCATTCGGCGAATTCGAGTTCTACTTCACCTTGATCAAGGTCACCGCCGTCATCGCGATGATCGTGCTCGGTATCGCCATCATCTGCGGCGCGGGCAACTACAACGTGCACGGCCTCGAAAATCTCTGGGCACATGGCGGTTTCGCGCCGAAGGGGCTCGGCGCCTTCATGATCTCGCTGGTCGCCATCACCTTCTCGTTCGGCGGCATCGAGTCGCTCGGCACCGCCGCCGGCGAGGTCGAGAATCCGGCCCGCAACATCCCCCGCGCCATCAATCAAGTCTTGCTGCGCATCCTGGTCTTCTACGTGGGAGCCATCGGCGTCATGCTGATCATCTGGCCGTGGAACAAGGTCGGCACCGACGGCAGTCCGTTCGTGCTCATGCTGGTCGGCCTTGGGATCGGCGGCGCCGCAACGCTACTCAATGTCGTCGTGCTGACCGCCGCATTGTCGGTCGCGAACGTCATGACCTACAGCAACGCGCGGGTCCTGTACGACTTGGCCTCCAGCGGCCAGGCACCACGGTTCCTCGCCCACACCAACAAGCGCGGGGTACCGGTTCGCGCGCTTGTGCTGAACTCCGGATTCGTTGCCGCTGCGGTGCTGCTGAATGTGATTCTGCCGGGCAAGGCGTTGGCGATCCTCATTCCCGTCGTTGTCGGTGCCGAGCTGATCACGTGGAGCATCATTGCGGTCAGCCACCTCCGATTCCGGGCCCGCGAGGGCGTGGGTCTCTTCAAGACACCGCTGTCGCCGATCACGAACTACCTATGCCTGGCGTACTTCGCCTTGATCTACGTCCTGATGACCCAAGACCAGCCCTCCCACGCCGGCGCGATCGCACTGCCCTTGTGGTTCTGCGGGCTGCTGGCCGTGGGGTTCCTGCTCAACAGAGCAGCGACGCGGCGGGCGGGCACTGAACTCCATGCACCCGCGTCCGGAAGCTGAACAGGTACTAGGTAATTCGGGGAGCTGCCGTCCCGATGCGGGTGTCCTAGCCCGACGATCCAGAGTCGCTGAATGAGGTCTGGCCCGGCTCCGGTGGCCCGGCCGGCGCAGGTCCGGTGAAGGTGGTCTGGCCCGGCTCGGGAGGCCCAGCCGAGTCCGGCCCGGTAAACGTCGTGTGCCCCGGCTCAAGCGGACCCGGCGACGCCGGCCCACTAACCGAGTTCTGCCCCGGCTCCGGCGGCCCGACCTGCCCCGGCCCCGTAAACGTTGTCTGCCCCGGCTCCGGCGGCCCAGCCGAGTCCGGCCCGGTAAACGTCGTGTGCCCCGGCTCAAGTGGGCCGGGCTGCGCGGGGTACCCGGGCGTCGGTGGATGGGCCGGATACGCCGGATAGGCCGGCACTGCCGGCGGCTCGCTGCGTGGCGGCGGCGGAGCTGGTGACTGGGGTGCTGACGGCCCATCGCTGTCAGGCGCTGTCGGCGCTGGGCTGTTGATCGTCTGAGACGGCGCAACGGCTGGTACAGACGTCGTCTGGGTGTGCGTCGATGTTGGCGATGCCGAAGACGCAGATGACGAAGGCGCGGTGGTATCAGCCGGCGTGACTTTGTCACCTCCGTTGACCGACAACGCAACCCCAACGGCGGCCACTCCTGCGACCGCACCGGCGAGGGCAATCACCACGGCAGGCACCTTGTACCAAGGCTTTGGCTGATCCGAACCGTCGCCCGCAATGTCGGCGTCGCTGGGAAGTTCGTTGTATTCCGTCGGATCTTGCGAGGGGTCTGACATGGCTGGAGCATACGGCCGTATTGCGCAAGATTGTGTCAACCGAAGGCTTGACTGAGCCGCGTTGTTCGGAACTCTGCCGCCTCTGCCCGGTAGGCCAGAGCGGACGCCGTCGGAGATCGATTCGGCCGGTGCCTATACGACAAGCTCCTCGTCGGCGTTCAATGGATTTGTGCCGCTTGCAACGCAGTTCGTGGAGGTTACTGATGCAGTCGCAACCAGGTAGCAGCTTCGCGGGCTGTCACGTGCTGGCAGAGTTCACCGGGGTCGACGCCGGACTGGCCGACGATCGGGTGCGGCTGCGTCACTTGCTACGCACCTCCCTCGAGCGCGCCGGCGCGACCGTCTGCGACATGGTGGACAAGCGCTTCGAGCCGCATGGCGTGACGGTGTTGGCGTTGCTTGCGGAGTCACACGCGTCGATCCACAGCTACCCGGAGCGTGGCGCGATGTTCGTCGACGTCTTCACCTGCGGGGAGTCGGCCAACGCCGAAGAGGCCGTTCGCTTGTTGCAGGTCGCACTCGGTGCGTCAGACGCTCACGTCTACACCGTGTTTCGCGGGACAAGCAAGCAGATCGTGCCCGCAGATTAGTTCGGTGGCCACCGAAGCGTCGCCGAAGCAGACTGAGGGGTATGACAGCCGAGAGCCTCGCCACCGTTGCCTCTGCGATGGCCGACACCACGCGGGCACGCATGCTGATCGCGCTCATGGACGCCCGGGCTTGGACGGCAAAGGAATTGGCCACGCATGCCGGGGTAGCCGCATCCACGGCAACCGAACACGTGAACCGATTGGTGACGGCTGGGCTGGTCACCGAACGTCGGCAGGGACGCCATCGCTACGTGGAACTGGCGGATGCCCGGGTCGCAGAGGTGCTGGAATCGCTTGCCGCTCTGGGACAAGCGCCACCGACGCCGCCCCGCGGCATGCGGGACGCGGTCATCAACGATGCCCTTGCGCGCGGCCGCACCTGCTACGACCACCTCGCCGGCAGGCTCGGCGTGACCGTCACACAGGCACTCGTCCAGCGGGGGCTACTGGATGACGGGCTGACGCTCACCGGAGACGGACGGCAGTGGCTCACCGATGCGCTGGGCTCGCCGTTCGAACCGGGACGACGTGCTGCCACTCGAGCCTGCCTGGACTGGACCGAGCGACGCGACCACCTCGCGGGAGCGGCCGGCGCGCACATCGCGACCGTCATGTTCGCACGTGGCTGGATCCGCCGCATCGGCAGCAGCCGAGCCGTCGTCGTCACGCGCGCCGGCAGCGAGACCCTTGAACAACTACTCGGGATCGAAGCAGGGTCACAGTTCTCGGCTAGGTGAGCGACACCCTAAAAGTATCCAGAGTTGGGCGGAAGCGTGCCATTGACAACGAAATCTCCTGTCGCCCAGGCCTTATACGCGAGCGGGTTATGGCTCGCGATGGTGCGCGCATTACGCCAATGCCGGTCCAGATTCAGTGTTCGCGCCGTGGCTGACGCACCACCGGTATCGAACAACCGCTGTGCGGCATCGAGCGTGAGCCGCTCGGCCACGAGTTGCGCCGTGGCCACCTCGATGGCCGCGGCGCCGATGGCTTGCTGATCGTCGATCTGCCCGGTGTCGACCACGCGATCCAGCGTTTCAGCAGCGCGTAGGGTGACGGCTTCGGCCGCCGCCGTCCAGGCCGCTATCTCGCCGACGGCCTGCAGGATGAACGGATCCTGGGTAGCCGAAGGACTGATCGCATGTGCGGCAGGGCGGGCTTTGTTTTGGACGAACCAGACGGCATCGCGCAAGACTCCCTTGGCAATTCCCACCGCAACCGCCGTCAGATACAGCTGCAGAAAGGTCTGGCTGTGCGCGAGCCGACGATCTTCCGGCACCAACGAGACCTCATCGTCGTAGACCGGCACGGCATCGAATGTCGTGGCACCGCTGGCGGTGAGTCGTTGACCGAATCCATCCCAGTCGTCGAACAATGTCACGCCGTGTCGGTCGGTGGGGATGATGACATGGACCTCGCGGCCGTCCTCATGCTCGGCAGAGACCGCGATCAGGTCGGCGTACAAAGTCCCAGTCGAATAGAACTTGTTGCCGTCCAAGCGATATCGATCGGGACCAGAAGGCCGCAGCGTCGTACCGATCGCCGCCGGCGATGCACCAACAGCTTCGGTGATCGCGTTGCCGACGATCTTTCCGCTGAGGACTTCGGGGAACCAGCGGGCACGAAGCGCATGGCTGCCGCGGTTACCCCGGAGCCGTTCCACGAACCCGAAATGGGCGCGGAGCGCTTGGGCCACGTTGGAGCTGGCCTGCGCGATCTCAATGACTGTTTCGACGACGTCGACGATGGAACCGCCCGGGCCGCCATATTCTCGGGGGATTCGCAGTGCGAGGACGCCGGTGTCAGCGATCGCCCGGGTCGACTCATGGTGCAGTGTGCGGTTCAGTTCGTGTTGGGCGTCTTCCTCGCCGAGCTTGTCGACGACCGACTCCAGTAGTGCCCGTCGATCTGCGACAGAACCCTCGGCCAATGCCGTTACGGTCATGGGATTTTCCTTTCAGCTCATCGGAACAGGGGCAGGATGTGGGTTGCGAAACGTTCCATCTCGGCTTCCAGAGGCTGGAACTGCAGCATGAACAGGTCGATGCCGAGGGTGGCGAACGTCGTGATCCGTTCCGCCACTTGCTCATAACTGCCGATGAGACCCGCCAGCGTGCCGCCATTGGTCCCGACGCGCGCGACATTCTCGTGGACTTTGAACATCGCGGTGGCCGGATCGGTGCCGGACGTGCGATCGCGCTGCCCTGAACTGTCGACGAGACCCTGCAGGTAATCGAATTCGCGCAGAGCCTCCTGTTCCGTCTCTCGGGCAATCACAAACGCCGACAGGCCAAACTGCAAGGGCTCCAACTTGTTACGGTCGCGGCGCCGCATGTCGTCGACGATGACCGCGACGTCCTCCGGTGGCCGCCCGTTCAGGAAGAACACGTCAGCCTGCGCGGCCGCCAATGCGCGGGCCGGCTCGGATTCACCGCCGAGGTAAACCCGGGGCTTGCGCTCCAGTGCGGGCCGTAGCTGGGCGCCGGCACCAACTGCGCCGCCCAGTCCCGACTCGATCGCGTCACCCCGCCACAGCCGCCCGACCACATCAAGCCATTCGCTGGAGTATCCGTATCGGTCGTCGTGGTTGATGTCCCCCAGGCCGATGGCCTCCAGCTCGGGCAGGAACCAGCCGCTGACGAGGTTGATGGCCAACCGGTCGGAGGCGATTTGTTCAATGTTGGCAACAGTTTTCGCGAACACCAGCGGATTGAACAGCAGTGGCTTGATGGCGCCGATCAGTTCGACACGGCTGGTGGCCTCGGCGAGCCCGGCCAGCGTCGACCAGGTTTCCAGCACATCGTGTTCGGGACTGCCGGGGTGCAGCACGTGTTGGGCCACCAGCGTCGAGTCGAAGCCTAGTTCCTCGGCTCTGACAATGACATCGCGCGTTCGACGGTAACTGGCATCTGGCGCTTCGGTGGGATGTGTTCTGGCGCCCCAGGTTCCGTATACGGGCGCCCATACGCCGAACCGCGGCGCCGTCAATGTCGCCGTCATGAGTTGGCCAAGTAACGCTGGAATTCCCAGTCGCTCACAGCGCTGGAATATTCGTCCCACTCGCTCTGCGCGATCTCGGCGAAGTCGTGCACGGAATCCGCGCCCAGAATGTCCAAGATGGCGTCATCGCTGCGGGCCAGCGCGATTGCAACCCCGAGCGATTCGGGCAGTCGCACACCGACGTCGTAGAGATTGCCGGTCAGCGGCTCTGGCGGATGACGTTTCGCCTCCAGGCCGGCGACAATGGCCGCGAGGGCAGAAGCAATGAGCCAGTAGGGGTTTGCATCTGACGCGCCAGTACGGAGCTCGATGCGCGAAGCCTCTGGGGTGGACTCAAGAAGAGACCGGATCGACGACGTCCGGTTGTCCCGCCCCCAGGCCACAGTGGCCGGCGCGAACGATCCGCGGGCATATCGGCGGTATGCGTTGACCGAATGCGCCCCGAACAGCGTGATCGACGGCAGATGTTCCAGCAGGCCGGCGATGGCCTGGAGTCCGACCTGACTCTCGGTGCCGTCGGCTCCGGCGAACACTGGCTCACCATCGCGCCACAGCGAGATGTGCAGGTGCGCAGAGCTTCCAGAGTATTCCGCGAACGGCTTCGGCATGAACGTCGCTAGCTTGCCATTGCGCCGGGCGACTTCCTTGACCGCGTACTTGAGTCGGGCACTGTTGTCTGCGGCGTCGAGCGCATCGCTGTAGACCAGGTTCGCCTCGACCTGTCCGGGGCCGTACTCGGTGAGCAGCCCCTCGAGGGACGTAAAGGATCGCAAGACCGAATAGAGCTCGCTCAGCAGCGGTTCCAGCGAGTTGGCGTTCTGCAGTGAGTAGGTATGAACGTCGTCCTGGAAGATGGACCCATCCGGATTGAGGAGATAGAACTCGAACTCAGTGCCCACCTTGGCGGTGTAGCCGAGGGCCCCGAGCCGCTCGATGACCCGGCGCAAGACGCCGCGGGGATCAAGTCGGGAGGGCGTCCTGTCGTGGGTGACGATGTCGGAGATGACGTGTCCGACGCCGGGCCGCCACGGCAGCTCGCGGAAGGTGTCCAGGTCCGGTACCGCGAAAACGTCCGGATAGCCGGTGTTCCAGTTGGTCAACTGGAGGCTCTCGATGACCCGCGCGCTGGCATTCCAGGCGAGCGCTCCATCGCAGAAATTGAACCCCGTCTGCGCGCGCTGCAAGAACTGGTCAACGGGCACCCGCTTGCCGAGTGCGTGACCGAACTGGTCGCTCCAGGCCACCTCGACCTCGGCGATGGCACCGGCGGTGACCTGATCGACAATTACGGTGTGCCGCTGATCGATTGCGGCGTCACTGAGCACAGACATCTCAGTTCTCCTCTCCTGCAGGGGTGGCCAGATGGATATCGCTTCGGGATGCCCGGGCCCGGCGGACACCGAGAACCGAGCCGACGATGAAACTCACGACCAGGACCGCGATCACAGCCGAAGCCAGCACCGCCGAGCCGCCAACCAGATCGCGCAGGTTCGTCACGATGAGCCCCAGGAACACCAGTAGTCCGACCAGGCCGAGCGCGGGCGCGACGCGCACTCGCCACGTCGAATAGTGCCGCCGGTCCCTCGCAAAGAAATTCAGTACCGCAGCGCTGGTCAGGACCATCAATGCGAGGACACCGACCGTGGTGATCCCGGAAAGCCAGGTGTAGAACTCGGTACTCGGGTCAAGCCCGGCGAGCGCGGCCACCCCGACGACCGCAAGGATCACCACCGAGAGCCCCAGCGACGCGACATGCGGCGAGCCGTGACGGGTGTGCGGCTGCCCGAATGCAGCGGGGACGAAACCGCGCTGGGACAACGCGAACAGGTACCTGGACACCACATTGTGGAAGGACAGGATGCAGGCAAACAGACTGGTGACGAAGAGGACTTGAATGACGTCGGCCCCGACCGCGCCCAGGTAGCGCTGCGCGGTGTCCACAAGCATTGTGCTGCCCGAATTCGTTGCGCGCGTGACGGCTTCACGATCACCCCACGCCGAGATCAATGCCCAGCTCGACACCGTGTAGAAGATCCCGATCACGGCCAGCGCGATGTACGTCGCGTACGGGATGGTCCGTTCCGGGTCGCGGGCCTCGTCGCGGAAGATCGCCGTCGCTTCGAATCCGAGGAACGAGACGATGGCGAACAGCATGCCGATTCCCGGTGCCCCCGAGGTGATCTGCGACGGGTTGACCAGCCCGGTCGACAGTCCGTGATCACCACCGCGGCCGATGACGACCGCGTCGAGCACGACGACGATCGCGATCTCGGCCAGCAGCAGGATACCGAGCACACGGCTGGACAGTTCGATGTTCCGATAGCCCAGGTACGTGATCACGGCCAGTCCCGCGAACGCCCAGACCCACCACGGCAATTGGGGGACGCCGACCAACGACAACAAGCCACCGAGCTGGGGACCTAGGAGTCCGTAGACGGCGGCTTCCATCGCGGCGTAGGTGACCACGGCGACGAAGGCTGTACCGATCGCCGGGGCGACCCCAAAGCCTTGCTGCACATAGGAAAAGAACGCGCCGGCCTCACGGACAAAGGGCGTCATGGCGGTGAATCCGATGGCGAACAGCAGCAGCACCACGGTGGCAATGACGAAGGTGGCCGGGAACCCCGTCCCGTTACCGGTAGCAATGCCGAGCGGTACCGGTCCACCGATAACCCCCAAGGGCGCCGCGGCAGCCAGCACCATGAAGACGACCGCCGGGATGCCCAAGTTGCCGCGCAGGCGTTCACCTATGGCCGGCGGACCGCTATCGGTGCGCGCGGCGGTGTGTTCGATCGTCACTGCCGTCCCCTAGTTGCTTGGTGAATGATGTTGTATGCAAAAGCTATTGGGTGGCGCAGTGTTGCTCCAGTTGTCGGTACATCGGCGCTCACTGGGCGTAACAATCGGTAACACTCAGCCCACTTCGGGACTCCAGATTTGGCATTGGGTCGGTAGTCTTCGTGGCACAGCGTGGCCGCAAGTATCAGCCAAAGGGGTTGCCAGTGGGGACTATTCGATCGATACGGGGCAATGGCAGCGTGTTACGCGTGGGCGCGACTCCGGTGCCGCACGCCGAGATCCTGGACCACGTCCGCCCGGCCCTTGCTCGCGACGGAATCGACCTCCACATCGAAGTTTTCGACACATTTGACGAACCGAACCAGCAGTTGGTCGCCGGCGCCATCGACGCGAATTTCTTCCAGTACTTGCCATTTCTGCACGAGTTCAACACCTCGTCGGCGCAGCAGCTGGTCCCGGTCGCGCCAGTGCACATCGAGCCGTTTGCGCTCTATTCGAAATCGATTGCTGCCCTTGACCGGGTGCCGACCTATGCGCAGGTGGCACTCCCCGGTGATCCGGCGAACATCGGACGCGCCCTGCAGATACTCCAGCACCAGGGTCTGGTCGCCCTTCGTGACGAACCATGCGCCCCGACCGTCGACTCGATCGTTGATAACCCAAAACAACTGCTGTTCAAGGAGATCGCCAGCGCACATCTGGCCGACGTGCTGGCCGACTTCGATCTGGTGTTCCTGTTCGGCAATTACGCCATGGATCGCCAGATCGACCTGCGCTCAGCGCTCTACTGCGATCACGCCAACCGGCGCTACGCCGAGTACCTCGTCGCGCGACCGGACAACTGCCAGAGTGAGCCGATCAGATTGCTGGCGGACGCCTTACAGTCCGAATCGGTCCGCGAGTTCATCGGACGGTCCTATGGGGACGTCGTCGTCGCGGCGTTCTGACGATCACGCAGAACGGATCGGCCGCTGCGCCCGGAACCGCGTCGAGGGCTGCGGGTCAAAGCGATACCCCTTGCCCCGCACCGTCGTCAACGTCAGCGCGTGCACGCCCAGCTTCACCCGGAGCCTGCGGACGTGGGTATCGATGGTCCGCAACGAGGCGAACCCCTCATCCCACACGTTTTCGATCAGTTCTTCGCGCGAAATGATCTGCCGGGGATGTTGCGCCAGGTATGCGAGCAGCTCGAATTCTTTGTACGCCATCAGGATCGGACGCCCGTCGATGGTGACCTGCCGGGTCGCGCGATCGATGACGAGTCCGGTGATGGGAGACGGTGCCGCGGCGAGGCCGGTTCCAGCGGACTTTTCCACCTTCGCGCCCGGCACTCGATAAGCCAGATATGCGCTGAACTCGTCTACCAGTGCCGCCACCTGAGCCTGAGCGTCGCCGGATGCCGTGGGCAACTCAACCGTCAGCACCACGTGTGACGCGCGGACGCTGCGGCCCTGATACATCTGCTCTCCCTCGTCGATCTGGACTCAAGTGTTCGTGATGACGATGGTGCTGGACATCGTTAGCGTCACTCTGAATCGAACGCCTCACCGCTCATAGCCCGCGACGGAAGCGTCGCCAAGCCCGCGCAGGTCACGATCTGACGTCGACGAGCTGTCGCTACAACTTGCACATCTGTCACATTGTTAACATCGCCCAATGCAGGACTTCCCGGAGACCACAAGCCTTCGGCGGTCGTTTTCGCGGCGTGACGCGCTGCGCTACGTCGGCGGCGCGTCGGCGCTGGCCGCGCTGGGTGCGGCAGGTGCCAGCATTCCGACGGCATCGGCCGCCGCGCCAACACTGATCGACTTCGCGATGCGCCAGATTCCGGCCGCGGACATCCGCGCCGCCGGCCACGCCGGCGTCATCAACTATGTCTCGACGTCCCGCCCCGGATCGTCGATGGGCGCCAAGCCGATCACGCTGCCCTACGCCCAGTCACTGAACGCCGCCGGGCTGGCGATCGTCAGCAACTACCAGTACGGCAAGCCCAACAGCACAGCACCGTCGGACTTCACCCGTGGATATGCCGGTGGCGTGTCCGATGCACGCACCGCGTGGCAGCTGCACAGCGCGGCAGGTGGCGGCCAAAGCGCGCCGATCTTCTTCTCCGTCGACGACGACATCAACCGCGAAACGTGGAACAACGTTGCGCTGCCATGGTTCCGGGGGATCAACTCCGTGATCGGAGCACAGCGCACCGGTGTCTACGGCGGCATCAACACCTGCCAGTGGGCCACCGCTGACGGCGTCATCGGGCGGTCGACCACATCCGGCAAGGTCTGGGCTTGGCAGACCCGGTCCTGGTCGGGCGGCAAGGTCTTCCCCGGCGCCGTGCTCTACCAACGCATCGTGAGCACCGCTTCGAACCCGGGCCCTGTCGTCGGCGGCCTCGAAGTCGACGTCAGCGATGCCTTGGCCTCCGATGTCGGTCAGTGGAGCCTGCACCCGTGACGAGGTAGCAGCACGCCTGCTATGCGAACGGGGCGAGCAGGAACTCGTCGACGAACCGCGTGAACGTTTCGTCCACATAGGTGGTGTCGGGCGCGGTGAAGTATTCGATGATGAATCCCTGGAAGGCCGCGAGCGCGATGCGGGAACGGGTTTCCGCGACATGGCTGGGCATGCCGAGCCCTTCGAGGCGAGCCTTGGAGTTGCGCGTCAGCAGCGACAGGGTGTCCCAGGTGTACTCGCGGTAGGGACTGTCGAGACCGCAGGCGGCGCCGAACACCTGCAACACCACCCGCAAGGTGTCGCGGCGCTCTCCGCGGGTGCATGCGTGCCAGTCGTCAAAACACCATTGCCGGTGTGCTGCAACGGATGCCGGTAGATCCAGCTCGTCGGTCTCGGGGATCGCGTTGCGCTGTTGGCGCGTCAGTACCTCGAGAATCAGCTGTTCCTTGGTGCCGAAGTAGTACACCAGCATGCGGGCGCTGGTTCCCATCTCCGTCGCCAGCCCGCGCAGCGACGTATCGACCACACCCGTGCGCGCGAGAACTGCGCCGGCGGCGGCGAGGAGTTGTTCACGCTTGGCGTGATCAATCGGCCGCGGCACGGTTGACTGTAACACCTGCTTCAGCTATTTGTTTAATGATGGGGCGGAACAACTTTGATGGCGCAATGGCGTGACGCAACTCCGCGACACGGACACACGACCAACAGACACCAACGAACGCACAACGCGGCCGGACCGGTACGTGCGGATCACCCGATGGATCGCGATGGTCGCGGGGCTGATCGGCTTCGTATCGAGTGCGCTGATGCCGGTGCTGCCCGTAGCGCAGACCACGGCCACCCTCGACTGGCCACAGCACGGCTCCGTCAACAGCGTCACCGCACCGCTGATCACGCTGACACCCGTCTCCCTGACCGCATCGGTGCCCTGCACCGTGATTCGCAGCCTGGCCGACGGGCTGGTGGTCGGGACCGCACCCGCGGACGGCAAGCAAGCGATGCTCAACGGCTTGTTCGTGACGACCAACCCTGCGCGAGTCGACGTCATTGCGCGCAACATAGTCATCCTGTCTGTGCCACGGGCCCGCATGGCCGACCCGGCCTGCCGCAGTTTGGACGTATCCTCCACCACCGCAGGAACATTCGCCACGGTCACCGGACTCACAGACCCCGACACCAACGCTCCGCTGCGTGGCGGATACCCCGACCCGAACCTGCGACCGCAGATCGTCGGCGCGTTCACCGACCTGATCGGCCCTGCCCCACCCGGGCTGTCCTTCAGGGCCACCATCGACACCCGCTACACCACCACACCGGCACCGCTCAAACGCGCCGCCATGATCGCCGGACTGCTCTCCACATGCATTGCGCTACTTGCGTTGTGGCGACTGGACCGCCTTGACGGCCGACGCATGCGCAGAGCTATTCCGGCCCGGTGGCGGACGTTCACCGCAGTAGACGCGACGATGATCGTGGTGTCGGTGTTCTGGTTCGTCGCCGGCGCCGGCTCCTCCGATGACGGCTACCAGTACTCGATGGCCACCGTATCGAGTCATGCCGGCTACATGTCGAACTACTTCCGCTGGTTCGGCAGCCCCGAGGATCCTTTCGGCTGGTACTACGACCTGATCGCCGTGATGACCCACGTCAGCCACGCCAGCATGTGGCTACGCCTTCCCGACCTGATCTGCATGTTGGTGTGCTGGCTGCTGCTGTCCCGTGAAGTACTGCCCCGGCTGGGCCCGGCGGTGGCAGGCAACCGTGCCGCGGTCTGGACCGCGGCCCTCGTCCTCATCGCGGCTTGGATGCCTTTCAACAACGGGCTGCGACCCGAAGGGCAGATCGCCACGGGCGCGCTGATCACCTACGTACTGATCGAGCGCGCCATCATCAGCAACCGGGTCACCCCGGCCGCACTGGCGATCGTTGTTGCCGCGTTCACCCTGGGCATTCAACCGACCGGCCTCATTGCGGTCGCTGCACTGCTCGCCGGTGGTCGCCCGCTGGTGCGCATCATCGTCTCGAGAGCCCGGACGGTCGGTATCTGGCCGGCGCTACTCCCCTTGGCCGCTGCAGGATTCGTGGTCCTGACGGTCGTCTTCGCGGACCAAACGTTCGCGGCGGTACTTGAAGCGACCAAGGTGCGCACGGCGATCGGACCGTCCCAACCCTGGTACACCGAGAACCTCCGCTACTTCTATCTCGTCCTGCCGACCACCGACGCCGCCCTGTCTCGGCGGTTCGGCATCTTGATCACCTTGGTGTGCTTGTTTGCGTCGCTACTGATCCTGTTGCGCCGCAAACGGATTCCAGGTATCGCGACCGGGCCGGTGTGGCGACTCATCGGCACCATCTTGGGCACCGTGTTCCTGCTGACCTTCGCACCGACGAAATGGATCCACCACTTCGGGCTGTTTGCGACCGTCGGCGCGGCGATGGCCGCCGTGGCGACCGTACTGGCGGGACCTACGGTGTTACGTTCGCGCCGCAATCGGGTCGCGTTCCTCGCCGTCGTAATGTTCGTTGTCGCACTGTGTTTCGCGTCCACCAACGGATACTGGTACGTATCCAGCTACGGCGTGCCGTTCAACGACAGCGCCCCGCACTGGGGACCGATCCCCGCCAGCAGCGTGCTCTTCGCTTTCAGTCTGATCATCGCGGGGTACGCCGCGTGGTTACACATGACAGAACGCGCCGGCGTGAGACCTGAGATCCGCCGAGCCACTGCACCGGTCGCGATTGCGGCCGGATTCATGGTAATCGTCTGCGTCGGTTCAATACTGGCCGGCGCCATCAAGGAATACCCGACCTATTCCAACGGATGGGCCAACCTCCGCGAGCTCGCCGGCGGATGCGGACTGGCCGACGACGTACTCGTCGAACCCGACGCCAATGCCGGATTCCTCACTCCCCTACCCGGGCACTACGGGGCGCTCGGCCCCCTTGGCGGCACCACACCAACCGGCTTCACGCCGGACGGGGTGCCGGAACGCACACTGGCCGAGGCCATTTGGCAGGCCAATCCTCAACCGGGGACCGACGCCGACTGGGATATCCCTACCGAACTCGACCTGCCCGGGATCAACGGTTCCACCGTGCCGCTGCCCTACGGACTGGACCCCGCCAGGGTGCCCGTCGCCGGCAGCTTCGCCTTCGGCCCGCAACAACCGTCCGAACTGACCTCAGCTTGGTACCGGCTCCCGCCCGCCGACGCCGCCCACCCGCTCATCGTGATCACCGCGGCCGGCACCATCACCGGCAACAGCGTTCTGCGCGGCCACACCGATGCACAGCCCGTCACACTGGACTTTGCCACCGCCGGGCCGGGCGGCGTGCCCGTCGTCAGCGGACAGCTGACCCCCTATGACATCGGCCCCCAAAACGCTTGGCGCAACCTGCGATTCCCGCGCGCAGGGATTCCCGACGACGCCCAGTACGTTCGCATCACCGCGCACGACCAATCACTGAACATCGACGACTGGATCGCCGTCACCCCACCCCGGTTGCCGGAATTACGGTCCGTCCAGGAATACGTCGGCTCCACACAGCCAGTGCTGTTGGATTGGGCGGTAGGGCTGGTTTTCCCCTGCCAGCACCCGATGCTGCACGCCAACGGTGTCACCCAGGTGCCGAAATACCGTGTGTCACCGGACTATCCAGCCAAGATCGAGATGCCCGACACCTGGCAGAGCGGTGAAAACGGCGGACCACTGGGTATCACCGACCTCCTGCTGCGCGCCCACGTCATGCCGACCTACCTCTCGCGCGACTGGGGCCGCGACTGGGGCTCACTGCGCCGCTACGACACCGTCGTCGACGCACCAGAAGCGCAGCTCACCCTGGGTGCAGCCACTCACACCGGCCTCTGGAGCCCCGGCCCGATCCGTATCGAGCCGTAAAACCATCCAGCACAGGGCTATAGCTCTGCCACACATCCGTTGTCGACCACCCACGAGCGATCCAACCGAACGTTTTGCAGCATCCGGCGGTCATGGGTCACCAGCAGCAGTGCTCCGTCATAGGTCTCGAGCGCCTCCTCAAGCTGCTCGATGGCCGCCAGGTCGAGATGGTTCGTCGGCTCGTCGAGAACCAACACATTCGTCCCGCATGCCTGCAACAACGCCAAGCCTGCGCGGGTTCGCTCACCGGGCGACAGCTCGTCGACCGTGCGTTCCACATGGTCGGCGCGTAGCCCGAACTTCGCGAGCAGAGTGCGCACATCTGCGGTTGACCATGACGGCACCCGTTGTTCGAAGCGATCGACGAGCCGGCTGGAACCGGTGAAATCGGCACGCGCCTGGTCGATTTCACCGATGGCGACACTGGCGCCCAGACTCGCCCGGCCCTCGTCAGGCTGCTGTCGACCGAGCAGTAGCCGCAGCAGGGTCGACTTTCCCGCCCCATTGGGGCCGGTGATACCGATCCGCTCGCCGGCGTCGACCTGCAGCGACACGGGCCCCAAAACGAAATCGCCGTGCCGTACAACGGCATTGTCCAGTGTCGCGACGACCGAACTCGACCGCGGTGCGGCCCCGATGCTGAACTGAAGCGTCCATTCCTTGCGCGGCTCCTCGACTTCCTCGAGGCGCGCGATACGGCTCTCCATCTGCCGGACTTTCTGTGCCTGCTTCTCGCTGGACTCGGTCTGTGCGCTACGCCGGTTCTTGTCGTTGTCGGGTGCCTTGCGCATCGCGTTGCGCACACCCTGACTCGACCACTCCCGCTGCGTGCGTGCGCGTGCCACGAGATCGGCCTTCTTCTCGGCGAACTCGTCATACTGTTCGCGACGATGCCGACGAGCGACCTCACGCTCCTCTAAATAGCTCTCGTAGCCACCACCGAAGACAGTGGTCGTGTTCTGCGCCAAATCGAGTTCGAGAACGCGGGTTACGGTGCGGGCCAGGAACTCTCGATCATGACTGACCAGCACGACACCACCGCGGAGGTTACCGACGATGTCTTCCAGCCGGGCAAGTCCATCAAGGTCGAGATCATTGGTCGGCTCGTCGAGCAGGACAATGTCGAAACGGGACAGCATCAGCGCCGCCAGCCCTACTCGCGCCGCCTGTCCACCCGACAACGCGGTCATCAGGGTCGCTTCCGGCCGCACCGCGTCGGAATCGAGCCCCAGGTCGGCCAGCACCGCTGGCAGCCGTTCGTCGAGGTCCGCCGCACCTGTCACGAGCCAATGATCTAGCGCAGCGGCGTAGGCGTCGGCGTCTGCCGTCGGATCTGCCAGCGCCTCAGCCGCTGCGTCCATAGCCTGTGTGGCCGCGGCGCATCCGGTGCGGCGCGCGACGTACGCGGCGACGGTCTCCCCGGGCACCCGTTCGTGCTCCTGCGGCAACCACCCGACGAATGCGTCGGCCGGCGCGAGGCTGACCACTCCATCGAGCGGTTCGATATCCCCCGCCAGGATCCGCAGCAACGTGCTCTTGCCTGCACCGTTGGCGCCGACCACGCCGATCACATCACCGGGCGCCACGGTCACGTCGAGCCGTTCAAAGAGGGTGCGGTGGGCAAATCCTCCGGCCAGATTGTTCGTGACAAGCGTTGCGGTCATGGCCTAATCGTCGCATTGCCGCGACCCGCCGCTACTACTTGTGGACTCAGGGCGCCGGCGGCGAGGTGGTCATGACGATCGCGGTGTGGTCTGCGTCAAGGGCGTCGACCGGCAGCGTCGCCTGCCCATCGCGATCGCGCAGACCGTCGAGGAAGATCGCCACGTACCGTCGCCACAGGTCGGCGTCGACGTGCCCGGCGAACTCGCTGACGGTGCCGGCCAACAGACCCAGGATCGGCATATCGCTGTCGGTGATACCAGGTCGCAGATATCCGTCTTTTTGGGCCCGCTCAACAAGTTTCGCGAGCTTCGGGACCAGGCGCGTGCGTGCCGCATCCACTCGATTGCAGACACCGCCCTTGCCGTACAGGATTTCTCGCAGGCCACGATCGGTGGCCGTCTGCTGGCACATCTGTTCGACGAACCAAGCGAATCCCTGCCAGGAGTCGTCGAATTCCAATCCCAAATCGGCCATTGCGGCGATCTCGTCGATCGCATCCTCGAAGATGGCCTCGAACAGCGCTTCCTTGGTGGGAAACCTGCGATATACCGTGCCGACGCCGATCCCGCCGTGGTGCGCTACCTCATTGAGTGTCGCGTCCAGGCCTCGTGTCGCGAACAGATCGCGGGCCGCGTCAATCACTCGCTGACGATTGCGCACGGCATCCTTGCGCAACGGTCGATCCGTGGTCGGGCGGGTCATCACCCCCGCAGTGTAATCCGAGACACTATTCCGGTAAGTGGATTGACTCGATCCACTTACCGGAATAGTTTCTTGACGAACCCTGCGATCGGCCGACGATTGCGGCGATTTGCGATCAGAAAGGCGCGCTGCATGACGCGACACCACCGGGCCTTACATTCATTGGCCGTCGCCGGTATCGGAATCGTCGTGGCAGTGTCCAATTCGGCCGCCGCGCACGCCGATCCCGACACAGACTTCGCTAATCAGTTGCACACCTACGGGATCTATGGCCCGAAGGACTACAACGCCTGGTTGGGCAAGATCGCATGCCAGCGGTTGGCCAACAACATCGACCATGACGCCTATCAGTCGGCCAAGTTCGTCGCCACCAACTTGTCGCGGCAGAACGCCACCCAGCAGAACTGGCAGTTCCTCACTGCCGCAATCGATTCCTATTGCCCCGACAAGCGCTCGGTATTGGCAGACGCCGCACATGAGTCGCAAACAGGAGGACGCGCATGACGCTCCGATCACTCCGTATCGGATTGGCCGCCACGGCATTTGGCGTTGCGGTGACCTCTTTGTCGCTGGCTGGTCCGGCTGCCGCTGATGCATCCGACGACTACCCGATCCCGCACCGGATCATTGTCACCGCCTGTGATGCCGAGCAGTACCTGCAGGCCGTACGTGACACCAGCCCGGTGTACTACCAGCGCTACATGATCGACCGGAACAACCGGCCCGCGGACATCCAGCAGATGGCGCAGGACCGCATCCACTGGTTCTTCTCCCTGGACCCGGCCGCCCGCCGGCAGTACTCCGAGGACACCGCTACCAACGTCTATTACGAGCAGGTGGCGACCCACTGGGGCAACTGGGCCAAAGTGTTCTTCAACAACAAGGGCGTGGTCGCCAAGGCGACCGACGTGTGCATGAACTACCCGGCGGGCAACATGCAGGTCTGGGACTTCACCTCCAACAGCTAAGTGACGTACGGCTGAATTCCCCTGCTAACCAAGTGTTTTCCATCGCAAATCTGACAAACACGGACGCGACAGGAATTCGGTGGGGCCGCGCCGGGTTGTAACGAAGACTACATATAACTGGATGGATTCTATCCATTTTTTCGGTTAGGTTAGCTAGCTAGATGTTCGGGGGCCGTCAACGGCGGTGCGCCCCCATGCCCGACGACCGCGCGGTTGGCAACTTCTATAGAAGGCAGCGATGACAAGAGTGTTTCGGCGGGCATGGCTACCGCTATTGGCGATCGTGGCGGTCGCCGCCGGCGTGGTGATCGTGTCGAACGTGCGTCAGGTGTTCGGCTCGAATCCGGTTGTGATCACCGAGAAGAGCTCGGACAACGCCGAGGATTTCAACCCGAAGTTCGTCAAGTACGAGATCTTCGGTTCGGGTAGCACGGCCGTCATCAACTACATGGATCTCGAAGGCAAGCCGCAGCGCGTCCCGAGCACGTCGCTGCCGTGGACATTGGTCCTGCAGACCACCCTGCCCTCGGTCCAACCCAACATCCTGGCCCAGAGCAACGGAAACAGCATCAGCTGCCGAGTCAGTGTTGACGACGTGGTCAAAGAAGAGAGGACCGCCACCGGTATGAACGCTGAGACCTTCTGCTTTGTGAAGGCCGCATGAGCACGCCGGCCGCCGATGCCCAGACCGACGCCATCCCGACGGTAGAGATCAAGGAGCACAAGGGAATACCGCGGTTCCTCCGCCGGTTTGCAGTGCCGATCATCCTGGTGTGGATCGGGATCATCGCCGCTCTGAACACCGTCGTCCCGCAGCTCGAGGAAGTCGGCAAGCTGCGGGCCGTGTCCATGAGCCCCAACGACGCACCGTCGATGATCGCCACCAAACGTGTCGGCAAGGTGTTTAGCGAGTACGACACCAGCAGCTCGGTGATGATCGTGCTGGAAGGCGAGCGCCCGCTGGGCGCCGATGCGCATGTGTTTTACGACCAGATGGTCCGTGACCTGCGTGCCGATACCGCCCACGTGCAACACGTTCAGGACTTCTGGGGCGACACGCTGACCGCCAAGGGCGCCCAGAGCCGCGACGGCAAAGCCGCCTATGTGCAGGTCTACATCGCTGGTGACCAAGGTGAGACGCTCGCCAACGAGTCGGTCGCCGCGGTGCGCCACGTTGCCACCGAAAGCCCCGCTCCGCCAGGGGTAAAGGCCTATGTGACCGGTCCCGCGGCGACCAGCACCGATCAGAACATCGTCGGTGACAAGAGCATGGAGCTGATCGAACTGGTCACCTTCGGCGTCATCGCGGTCATGCTGTTGCTGGTCTACCGATCCGTCATCGCGACCTTGATCGTGCTGGTGATGGTGGTGCTCGAACTCTCCGGTGCGCGAGGTCTGGTGGCATTCCTGGGCTACCACAACGTTTTTGGGCTGACCACCTTCGCCACCAACCTGCTGGTGACGTTGGCGATCGCCGCGGCGACCGACTACGCCATCTTCCTGATCGGGCGTTATCAGGAAGCCCGGCGGGCCGGGGAAGACCGAGAATCGGCCTACTACACCATGTTTCACGGCACGGCCCACGTGGTGCTGGCCTCGGGCCTGACCATTGCCGGCGCGACCTTGTGCCTCCACTTCACCCGGTTGCCGTACTTCCAGACGATGGGCTTCCCGCTGGCCATCGGCATGGTGATGGTAGTCGCGATGGCGCTGACCATGGGGCCGGCGGTGATCTCCGTCTGCACCCGCTTCGGCCGGGTCCTCGAACCCCGGAAGAACACGAAAACCGCTGGCTGGCACCGGGTCGGCACCGCGACGGTGCGCTGGCCCGGCGCCATCCTGGTCGGTGCTGTGGTGGCCGCACTGGTCGGCCTGATCGCGCTGCCGGGCTACCACACCACCTATAACGACCGGATCTACCTGCCCAAGGACGTCGCGGCCAACGTCGGCTATGACGCTGCGTTCCGGCACTTTTCGCAGGCCAAGATGAACCCGGACCTGATGATGGTCGAGTCCGACCGCGACCTGCGGAACCCGGCCGACTTCTTGGTGATTGACAAGATCGCCAAGGCGCTGAAGAACGTGCACGGAATCGCCCAGGTGCAGACCATCACTCGCCCCGACGGTGACCCGATCAAGCACTCGACGATCCCGTACACCGTGGGACAGAGCGGCTCCACGCAGCTCATGAACAACGACTACACGCAGACCAATCTGGACAATCTGCTCTCTCAGGCCAATGACCTGCAAGACAGCATCGACGCGATGACCGAGATGATGCGCGTCCAGATCGATCTGGCAGCGGTGACGCAGCGCACGGCCGACAAGATGAAGACCACCTCGGACGACATGGGTGACACCCGAGATCACTTGTCGGACTTCGATGATTTCTTCCGGCCCATGCGCAACTATTTCTATTGGGAGCCACACTGCTTCGATATCCCGGTGTGCTGGTCCATGCGGTCGGTCTTCGAGAGCATCGACGGCATCAGCAAGATGTCCGATGACTTCCAGGATCTGGTTCCCGAGATGCAGCGCATGGCCGACCTCATGCCCAAGATGGTCGCGACCATACCCAAGCAGATTGCGTCGATGAAGCATCAGAAGCAGGTGCTGCTGAACCAGTACCAGATGCAGAAGGCCCAGCAGGACCAGACCATCGCCATGCAGAAGACCGGCACCGCTATGAGCGAGGCGTTCGACACGGCCAAGAACGACGACTCGTTCTACCTGCCGCCGGAAGCCTTTGATACTCCAGATTTCCAGCGGGGTCTCAAGCTGTTCATGTCGCCCGACGGACATGCGGTGCGGTTCACCATCATTCACCAGGGTGACCCGTTGACGCCGGAGGGCACCTCGCGTATCGACCCGCTCAAGGTCGCCGCGGCTGACGCGATCAAGGGCACGCCGCTCGAGGGCTCCTCGATCTACCTCGGCGGCAGCGCAGCCATGTACAACGACATGCAGATCGGTGCCGATTACGACCTGATGATCGTCGCGGCCGCGGCGCTGATCCTGATCTTCATCATCATGCTGGTGCTGACCCGTGCGGTCGTCGCATCGACGGTGATCGTGGGCACCGTTGTACTCAGCCTGGCGTCCGCATTCGGGCTCTCGGTGCTGTTGTGGCAGCACATCGTGGGTATTCCGTTGCACTGGATGGTGTTACCGATGTCGGTCATCGTGCTGCTGGCGGTGGGCGCGGACTACAACCTGCTGCTGGTCTCGCGGATCAAGGAGGAGATCCACGCTGGGCTGAAGACCGGCATCATCCGCGCCATGGTGGGTACCGGGTCGGTGGTCACCTCGGCGGGCCTGGTGTTCGCCTTCACCATGATGTCCATGTCGGTGAGCAAGCTGATCATCATCGGCCAGGTCGGTACGACCATCGGTCTGGGTCTGTTGTTCGACACCCTGGTGGTGCGGTCGCTGATGACGCCGTCGATCGCAACCCTGCTCGGACGCTGGTTCTGGTGGCCGCAGCGCGTGCGTCAGCGCCCGATTCCGCAGCCCTGGCCGAAGCCAATCCAACAGCAGGCCGAGCCGGCGTCTCTCTGAGGCCGGTGCTTCAATACTGACCCCGTCGGCCATGGCCGACGGGGTCAGATCGCCGGTCGGTGGCTAATATCCCGACGCATGGGCAATGACGCGCGACAGTCCATTTCCGATTCGAAGGTGGATACGGCGACGAAACGTATCGACGTCATCCGCGCGGCCCAGGAGTTGCTCGCGGAGGTGGGGTACGCGAAGACCGGGGTGCGAGAGATCGCCCGCCGAGCGCACGTCGCGGTCGGGACGATCTACGCCAACTTCGGGACAGGAAAAGTCGGGGTGCTGCAGGCGGCACTCGACGAGCGGGTCGCGCGGCTGGTAGCGCACGTGGACGCAGCCACGGGAGACGACCCGGTCGATCTGTTCCTCGATCGCGCCCGCCGCCTGAACCGTGAACTGGTCGGCGATCCGTTCCTGCGCCGCATCGTCGCTGAACGGGACCGCGTCACCGAACCGATCCTGCGCGACCAAGGCCATGCGATCGCGCAGATGTTCGCCACCGCAGCCGTCGCAGACCTGAACCGGCTCGTCGAGGACGGCGCCGTGCACTGCTCAGACCCGGAGGCCGTCGCGACCTTGGTGCGTGCCGCGACAACGGGTTGGGCGCTGTGGGACCGCGCTGGTCAAACGCAGACGGACCATGACCGGATGCTCGAGACTCTGCTGTCGGCAATCCGCGCCCTGTTGCGAACTTCCTGACCTCCCATCACCATTCCGACCCCAGTCGCGCCGCCGTCGGGGGTTGACATTCACCATCTCCACAACTAGAACAGATGACACCAATTGTTCTAGTTGTTGTTGGAGGCTGCGGTGCTACTGGCAAGGTTCGAATGCGATGGTGTTGTCCGGGTTGGCGCACGGCTAGATGCCAATCGCCTCGTGGACCTCACCCCGGTAGTGGCCGAATACGACGCGATGGGCACAGATCCGATGACGTCGTTCATCGGTGCGGGCCCGGCGGCCTTGCACGAGGCGGCGAACGTCGTAGCCGCTCCGCCGCCGCACGCGATTGTGGACTTGGCGCAAGTGCGGCTGCTGGCGCCGGTGGTGCCACCACGCATGAGGAATTTCAGCGTGTACGAGGGTCATATTCGCAACGCGTTCGCGGCGGCGATCGAGATGCGGTCCGGGCGGCTGGTGTCCCGCGCGTTGCAGCGCACCGGGCTCCTGGCGCCGCCCCGCGGCTGGTACCGGCGGCCGGCTTATTACAAGGGCAACCACCTGTCGGTGATCGGCCCGTACGACGACATCGTGGCGCCCGGCTATACGCAGCGCCTCGACTACGAGCTGGAACTGGCTGCGGTGATCGGCACGTCCGGCCGCGACCTCACCGAGCAGGACGGGGAGGCACACGTATTCGGGTACACGCTGCTCAACGACGTCTCCGCCCGCGACGTCCTGGTTGGCGAGCTGTTCTCCGGGTTGGGCCCGGCCAAGGGTAAGGATTTCGACACCGGCAACGTCCTCGGTCCGTGGTTGGCCACCCGTGAGGAGATACCGGATCCACAGGCACTTCGCGGCGAGATCCGAGTGAACGGACAACGGCGCGCTGAATGCAGCACCGCCGACATGTACCACAGCGTCGGCGCCATGGTCGCCGAGGCATCGCGTGGTGAAACATTGGTTGCCGGAGAGGTTTTCGGCACCGGCTGCTGCACTTGGGGTGCGGGCATCGAACTCAAACAATTCCTGTCCGCGGGCGATCTGGTGGAGCTGACCCTCGGCCCACTGGGCACTCAACGCAACCGGGTCGTGGCATGACAACTCATCCAGTCGTCATCGTCGGCGCAGGCCCGACCGGAGCAACACTGGCGCTCCTGCTGGCCGCGCACGGTGTCCGCACCGTGGTCCTCGAGCGGCGGGACTCCCCGCAGACCCACCCGGCTGCACACGTGTTGTCCACCCGAACTCTCGAGGTGTTCCGTGAGCTCGGTCTGGAACGTGAGGTACGCCGGCTCAGCTCCCGGCCACACGAGACGCGTGACGTCGTCTATGCGACGACTCTCGCCGGACCGGAGCTGGGCCGCATCA
Organism: Mycolicibacterium sp. CBMA 234; assembly: GCF_009729415.1. Classification (GTDB taxonomy): domain Bacteria; phylum Actinomycetota; class Actinomycetes; order Mycobacteriales; family Mycobacteriaceae; genus Mycobacterium. The sequence continues at coordinate 178,133 of NZ_MPKW01000025.1, read as the reverse complement.
CCATCGCCAACCCAGACAGTCCGGACGCCGAGCGCATCGAGGCACTCAGCCCGACCCGTTCGGCGAATCTCCCCCAGCACACCCTCGAGCCACTGCTGTGGGAGCGGCTAAAAGCCAACGCACTCATCGACTTTCGGCCCTCGTCCCGGTATGCGTTCCACGTTCAGGCACCCGATTGGGTCACCGTCGGTGTCGACAGAGCTGGAACCACTGACCAGATCGTCGGCAGTTACCTCGTGGCCGCCGACGGCGCAGGCAGTAGGGTACGCCGAAACGCGGGTATCTCAATGTCAGGGCCTGTGCTGCAGCATCTGATCAGCGTGCATTGCCGAGTCGATCTGCGGCGCTATCTCTGGTCACGACGGGCACCCGTCATCTGGACCCACAGCCCTCGGGGCGTCGGCACGTTCATCGTGCACCGCGCCCCCGACGACCTGGTGTTCCAAATTCCGTATTTCCCACCGGCCCAACAGGTTACCGACTTCACGCCCCGTCGATGTGAGCGGCTGATCCGGTCGGCAATCGGTGACCGTGAGGTGCCCGTCGAGATCCGTTCGGTGCAGGGCTGGACCATGACCGCGCAGGTGGCCGAGCGGTACCGGGAAGGTCGCGTGGTCTTGGCCGGCGATGCCGCGCACCGGTTTCCGCCGACCGGTGGACTGGGCCTCAACACCGGCGTCGGCGACGCCCACAACTTGGCCTGGAAGCTCGCGTGGACCCTCGCCGGGACAGATAGCGACGCGCTACTAGACAGCTATGAGCGAGAACGGCGCCCGATCGCCATCCGCAACAGCGCCCACAGCGCCCACAACTTCGACGGGCTCCTCGACGTGCTCGACGAGCTCGGGCTCTCCCGAACCGGGCAGCAGGCGCTTCGCCGGATAACTGGATCACGACCATTCCGGGCACTGCCCAGGCCCGTGGCTAGTGCATTGGCCACCGCGTTGATGACCGCGGGTATGGCGCGGCTGACCGGCCTCAGCGCTGATACCCACCGCGGGCGACGCCGACGGGCTGGGATCGGCGCGGTGATCGCCCAGCAATCCGGCCACTACCGCATGTGGGGCCTGGACCTCGGTGTGTGCTATCACGACGGCATACTCAGCGGCCCGGACAACGCACCGGACACGGCCTCCGCCGAGGACTACACACCCACTATCCGAGTTGGCGGCAGACTCCCGCACGCCTGGGTCGACCACGACGGCGTCCGGGTGTCGACGCTGGACATGCCCGCCCGCGACAGGTTCACCGTGTTCGCCCAACCTGCCACGGCATCACGCTGGGCCACCGAGGCCGTCGGGGTCGCCGCTGTCGATTTCCGTTGCGCCGGAGGGCCATTCGCCGAACTATCCACCGGCACTGCGCTGGTGGTCCGCCCCGACGGCCACATCGCCGCCGTCATCGCCGCAGCCGGTCACGAGCAGGCCGCCCTCCGCGACACGTTGATCCAGCTCAATCAGCCCACGAAAGGCCACGCCGATGTCCGTTGACGAAATCACGCTGCTGACCTACCGCTTCGACGCCGTGCTCGACTGGTGGGCAGCTCTGTTGGACACCTCCCCCGAAGTTCTCGGCCCGCGATCGGCGGCGCTCAATGCCCCCGGACTCCGTGTGAGCGTGAATCGTTCGGACATCGCGCTGGACGCTCACCCCGAGGTCGCCGGCGTGACGGCAGTGACGCTGAACATAATGCGGACCGCTGCGGCGAGAGCTGTGCTGCGACGGCTGACATCCGTCGGTGCCAGCTGTCACCGTGCAACCACTGACGAACATGGCGTGCGGTTGTGGTTCCTGGACCCCGACGGGACGAACGTCGCACTGCGACTCCCCGCCGACTTCGTCGTCTCCGGCGCACACGACGGCGAGGTCGACCCCGACGAACCACTGCGCATGCTCACCGAGGCAAACGGTGACGAACGCGGAATCCATTCCCTCACAACCGATTAGGAATCAGTCATGGCCAGCACAAAAACAAAGACGCAGATCCATCCCGACGATCTACCCAGAGGGCCGCGCCCGCACGCGCCGGCACGACTGGCGCACTTCGTATTGAAGACACCACGTCCCCGGGCGATGGCCCGGTGGTACACCACTGTGCTCGACGGTCTGGTGACCTTCCAGGACGAGATGCTCACCTTCATCACCTACGACGACGAACACCACCGCGTTGCCTTGGTGCGGCTTCCCGCGTTCTTCAAGGTGCCCGGCTTTCTGTGGGGGTTGCACCGCAAATTCTGGGGCGTCGACCACATCGCCTTCACCTACACCTCCCTCGACGCGCTCGTCGCCACATATCGCCGCCTCGCCGACCTGGGCATTACTCCGGTGTGGTGCATCAACCACGGCCCGACCACCTCGATGTACTACGAGGACCCCGACGGCAACCGCCTCGAACTTCAGGTCGACAACTTCGCCACCGCCGAGGAGCTGATCACCTGGCTCGATGGCGGCGAGTTCGCCGACAACGCAATAGGCGTCAACTTCGACCCAGACGTCCTCGAACGCAAACTCGCGCAAGGCATCCCGCACGCAGAACTGATCAAGCGCGGCTCCGCGCCGCCCGACGGCCGGGCCCCACGAGCCGGGCGGCGGGCTATCACCTGGAAGACCCTCTGACACCGCTGCGGCGCGCGCGAAACTCATTCCCTCACTTGGATATTGGACACTCAACGATGACTTCGGACTCGACCTGCGCTACCAACGATCACGCGACCACCAGCGGCGCTCAGGCATTGCTGGGCACCTTGGTCGACGCCGGAGTGAGCGTGACCTTCACCAACCCCGGTACCTCCGAAATGCACTTCGTGGCGGCTCTCGACGGGGTGCCCGACATGCGCGCCGTGCTCACCCTCTTCGAAGGTGTCGCGACCGGCGCCGCGGACGGCTACGCCCGCATGGCACGGCGGCCCGCGGCCACGCTGCTGCACCTGGGACCCGGACTGGGAAACGGCCTCGCCAACCTGCACAATGCCCGCAAAGCTCGCAGCCCGATGGTCAACATCATCGGCGAGCACGCCACGGACCACGGGCAGTTCGACACTCCACTGCAGTCCGATATCCATACCGTCGCTCGAAACGTGTCGACATGGATCCGCACGCCCGCTACCGCTGCTGAACTGCCCGCAGCCGCCGCAGCCGCCGTCAGCGCCGCGACCAGCTCACCACCACAGATCGCCACCCTCATCGTGCCGGCTGACGCGTCCTGGAACAGCGGTGTGTGTGCCGCACCAGCTGTCCAGCCCGACCCGCCACAAGCCACCGACCCCGCCGCCCTCGGCATCGCCGCCGACGCTCTGCGCAATGGACAACGGACGGCGCTGCTCCTGGGCGGGGCTGCACTGACCGAACCCGCGCTGCTGGCTGCCGCACGGATCGCCGCCGTCAGTGGAGCGACGCTGCTCGCGGAAACCTTTCCGGCTCGGATGCCGCGGGGTGCCGGGCTACCCTCGGTGCAGCGGCTGGCCTACCTGTCCGAAATGAGCACCGCCCAACTCGACGGCCTCCAGCACCTGATACTCGTCGACGCGGCACCGCCGCGATCCTTCTTCGCCTACCCCGGTCGACCCAGCAACCTTGTACCCGAGGATTGCCAGGTTCACCAGCTCACTACGGCTGCTCAGGACAGCACCGTGGCACTAGGCGAACTCGCCGAAATCCTTGGGGCAAAGGAGCATCCGCTGATCCTTCAGCCGCCGGCACGACCTGGGCGGCCCGACGGACCGCTCACCGCAGACACTGTTTGCCAGGCCATCGGGCACCTGCTACCCGAGCACGCCATCATCTCCGACGAAGCGCAAACGAGTGGCTTCGGCCTGCCAGCAGCGACCGCCGGAGCACCCCGCCACGATCTGCTCACCCTGACCGGGGGCGCCATCGGGCAAGGCCTCCCCGTGGCCATCGGCGCCGCGGTCGCCTGCCCCGACCGGCCGGTCCTCGCCCTGCAGGCCGACGGCTCCGCGCTCTACACGGTTCAATCGCTGTGGACCATCGCCCGGGAAGAGCTCGACGTCACCGTGGTGTTGCTCAACAACCGGTCCTACGCAATCTTGGCGATGGAGCTGAACCGTGTTGGCGTCGGCCAGCCCGGCACTCGAGCCAAAGCCCAACTCGACCTGAGCCAACCTCCCATCGATTTCACTGCGCTGTCCGCGGCCCTCGGTATACCGGCGACCCGGGCGCAGACCACCGAGGAATTCCTCACCGCGCTCGAACGCGCATTCACCGAGCCGGGGCCACACCTCATCGAGGCGATCATCCCGTCGGTGGTGCCGCTGTGACGTCAGTGCTTCCAGACGCGGCTACGCAGCCTCGACGGATGGGGTTACGGCTGCAATGGCGGGTGCCCTCTTGCCGAAGGCTTTGCGTACCAAGCGAATCGGGTTCACGGCCGTCGTGGCTTTGCGCCCGAAATCATTCGGCAGCGACAGGCGGAACACCTTCCGCCACGCCGACGCAACCTGCCGGGGCATCGACCCGCTGGTGTAGGTGAGCCCGTACCGCGCAAACAGATCCTGCACCTTGGGCGCAATCTCCTGGTAGCGGTTACTGGGCAGGTCAGGGAACAGGTGGTGCTCGATCTGGAACGACAAGTTGCCCGTCATGAAGTGCAGCAACCGGCCTCCAGAAATGTTGGCCGAACCGAGCATCTGGCGCAGGTACCACTGGCCGCGGGTTTCGCCGTCGATCGACGTCTTCTCGAAGGTCTGGACACCGTCGGGGAAGTGGCCGCACATGATCACGGAGTGCGTCCACCAGTTACGAATCAGGTTGGCGGTGAGGTTGGCCGTCAGCGTGGTCACGGCGGAGGGCCCGGACAGTAGCGGGTGCAGGATGTAGTCGCGGGTAACGTGCCGCCGAACCTTGGCCAGCACCTTCTTGCCATTGCGGCGCAGTTCGTCCTTGTCGCCGCGGCCATTGAAGTGCTTGCCGAGTTGGAGGTCGTAGGCGGCGATGCCGTACTGGAAAACGCAGGCATTGAGGAAGTTCCACAGCGGCTGGCCGAGATAGAACGGCGTCCAACGCTGGTTTTCGTCCACCCGCATGATGCCGTAGCCCAGGTCGTTGTCCTTGCCCCGCACGTTGGTGTACGTGTGGTGCAGCTCGTTGTGGGAGTGCTTCCACATATCCGAGGGCGAAGCGCTGTCCCATTCCCACGTGGTCGAGTGGATGCTGGGGTCACGCATCCAGTCCCACTGGCCGTGCAGCACGTTGTGGCCGATCTCCATGTTCTCGATGATTTTCGAGACGGACAGCCCAAGCGTGCCGACGATCCAGGCCGGCGGAAACAGTGAGAAAAGCAGTACGGCACGGCTGCCGAGTTCGAGCTTGCGCTGGCCGTTGATGACCTTGCGGATGTAGGCCGCATCGCGCTCGCCGCGGTCGGCGACGACCGCCGCGCGGATGGCATCCAGTTCGTGGCCGATGTTCTCGATGTCCTGAGCGCTCAGATGCGCGGTCGGATCGGTTGGAGCACTTACGATTTGCAGAGTTTCCATGTCGGATTCCTTGTTCTCAGAGGTCGACTTCGCAGGCGCCCGCAGCGGCGGAGACGCACGTTTGAATGAGCACGCCGTCAGCGGCGCTGGTGATGTCGCCGGTGCGCAGATCACGCACGGCACCCTGACGAAGCGGTGCGACGCAGCCGAAGCAGATACCCATCCGGCAGCCCGAGGGCATCAGCACGCCGGCGGCTTCACCGGCGTCGAGCAATGTCTGTGCGCCGTCGGCGTCGACGGCGGTTCCGGTCTTGGCGAAGGTGACGGTGCCGCCCGCACCGGGGGTGACGACCGTCGGCCGGAACCGCTCGGTGTGCAGTCGGCCCGCGACGCCGTCGGCAGTCCAGCGCCGTTCGAGGGCATCGAGCATGCCGGCCGGCCCACAGGCCCAGGTCTGCCGGTCGGCGAGATCGTCGACGAGGTGGTCGAGCTGCGCGACGTCGAGCATGCCGTCGGTGTCGGTGTGCTTCTCCACCAACCGGATTCGGCCGTCGCCGGCCAGCGCCCGTAATTCGGCGCCGAAGATGACATCGTCGGCCGTGGGCGCGGAATGCACGACGACAACGTCGACATCCGGGTCGGTCAGGTTGCGCAGCATCCCCATGACCGGGGTGATCCCGCTGCCTGCGGTGAGGAAGAGGATCTTGCGTGGCGGCCTGGGGCCGAGAGTGAATTCCCCTGCGGCCTGGTCGAGTTGGACGATGGTGCCCACGGTCGCTCGCCGGACGAGGTGATTGCTCACGACGCCGTCCGGAATGGCTTTCACTGTGATGGCGATGCAGCCGTCGCGTCGACCTGTTTCTGAGGTCAACGAGTAGGCCCGCCACTGGCGGACGCCGTCGACATCAACGCCGACGCGGACGTACTGGCCCGGCGTATGCGTGCGCCAGCCGCGCCCGGTCTTGATCACGATGGTGGCAGCATCGCGAGTTTCGGGCTGGATCGCGACGATGCGGCCGCGCAAACCCGTGCCCGAATGCAGCGGGTTGATCACCTCGAGGTAGTCGGACGGGACCAGTGGGGTGGTAATCCGTTCGGCGAACTTGATGACCCGCCCCCGCAGCGCCCCGGCAACGGTGGGGCGCGATGCCGTTGTTGTCATAGCTCAATGATTGGTGATCAATCGGGGTAAATTCTTGACCGGGATAGGTGAACTGCCACCCAGTAAATGTTCGATAGGAACAAAAATGCCAGATCCTGCGCCGAGGTACACCGGTTTGGAACTCGGCGAGGACGTGACCTCGGCGCTTCAATCGGTGCTGGCGCGTACGGCCGAACGCACTGTTGCCGCCGTCACGGTGGAGGTGCCGAGCTACACCGACGCGTTCAGCGGACCGATGGGCCAGAACATCGAGACCGCGGTGCAGATGGCGCTCGGCGGGTTCTTGCGACTGGCCACCCGCGCGCAGGATGCGGACGTCGGAACGCAGTTGTCACCCGCCCTCGACGGCGCCTATGAACTGGGCCGCGGAGAGGCGCGCAGCGGCCGCACCATCGACGCACTGCTGGCGGCTTACCGCGTCGGGGCCCGGGTTGCCTGGCGTGAGCTGGCGTCGACTGCCGTCAGCGCCGGGCTGACTGCCGAGACGATGGCGCGGTTCGCCGAGCTGGTGTTCGCGTTCATCGATGAGCTCTCGGCGTCGAGTGTGACGGGCCACGCCGATGAACTGGCCACGACCGGCCGCGTCAGAGAGCGTTATCTGGAGCGCCTCGGCCACAGCCTCCTCGCAGGCGAACCGATCGAGATCCTCGAAGCCAGCGCCGAGCAGGCTGATTGGGCGCCGCCGACGTCACTCACCGCGGTGCTGCTGCCCGCGTCGCAGGTTCATGGCCTTGCAGTGAATTTCGGACCGTCGACGCTGCAGCTGAACCAAGACCTTCCCGGTGTCGACCCCACTGACTCACTCACGGCACTACTCATCCCTGACATGGATGGTCCGCACCGTCGCCGGCTGCTACGTGCGTTGGCCGGCCGGCGGGCATGGGTGGGACCCGCCCGTCCGTGGACGCAGGTGCGGTCGTCCTACTGCAGAGCCCTTAGAGCACGAGGCATCTTGCCTGACAACGACATTGACCTGCTAGACACTGACGAGCACCTCGTCGAACTGGTCATCGGCGCCGATCGCGAAGCTGCCGACGATCTGCGCCGGCGGGTCCTCATGCCACTGGCCGACCTGCGCCCCAATACCGCTGCGGCACTTACCGTAACGCTGCGGTCCTGGCTTCTTCATCAAGGTCGGCGCGATGCCGTGGCCGCGGACCTCGTCGTCCACGCACAAACAGTGCGCTACCGGATGACCCAGCTGAGAGAGCTTTACGGCGAGCGCCTCACCGATCCGCGGACCATACTCGAACTTACGGTGGCACTGGGAATCGAGAGTGCAGTAAAGGCGTGTGCGACATGACTCTCGACGACGCACGCCGAGCCATGAAATCCGCTGGAAGTAAGCCCATCGCAGGCCAGGCCGGAACGCAGTGCAACGGCCAAGACGTGGTCGCATGCTCAGGAGGCGTGGAGCACTCGCGACAAGTAATTACGTACCAACGCGCGGACGCGCTGCGCCGCGTCGTCACTGAGTTCCTTTGTCTCAATGCGTAATTCGTCGTCAGTGCGGCCGACCTTGGCGACCAGGCCGTCGGTGTCGTCGGCTATCCACTCCTCCAGCACGGGCCCATCGAGCTCGGGGTGGAACTGCAGAGCCAGCGTTCGGCCCAGCACGAAGGCTTGCGATGCACCCGCGGTACGGGCGATCTCGGTGGCGCCCGGCGGCAGCGTCCAGCTGTCGACATGCCACTCGAACCATGGACCGGGCGGGATCAGCTCGGGCTCGTCGGTGCTGAGCTCATACCAGCCGACTTCAGGTGAATCGGACCTGCTGACCGCCCCACCAAAGGTCTGCGCGAGCAACTGTCCGCCGAAGCACACGCCGAACAGGCCCACTCCTGCGTCGGCGGCCTCTCGGAGCTGGGTCATCAGTGTTCCGACCCAGCTGGCGCGCAGGGCTTCGTCGTACACCGACCATCGAGCACCCAACACGACCACCACCTCATAGCGGGTCAGGTCAGGAAACTCCACCTCGCCTGCCACGGCGCCAACATGGTCAGGAGGCACCACGTCGAAGGTGTCGATCTCGAAACCGCATTCGCTGAAGGCGTCGGCGAGCATCGCCTCGGGCGCCACAGGGTCGTTGCGGACGAACAGTACTCGCGATGTCACGCCGCCCATTGTCGCGCAAACCGGCCGCAGCAGTGCGCGCCGGCCGCGTAATCCGAACTGGCGCAACCTCCACGCGGAGCCGCACCCGTGGTGCGAATGTCCGGGAGGATCGTCGTATGACCGCGCGCCAGCACCGCCTTGTGTTGCTCCGTCACGGCGAGACCGAATGGTCCAAGTCGGGGCAGCACACCGGAGGCACTGATCTTGAACTCACCGGCACCGGACGGGAGCAGGCCAAGTCAGCGGCCGCGGTGCTGGCCGACCTAAAGCTGGAGAACCCGCTTGTGATCAGCAGTCCGCGGCGCCGCGCGCGGGAAACGGCCGAGTTGGCCGGCCTGACTATCGATGACGTATCCCCGTTACTCGCCGAATGGGATTACGGCGAGTACGAGGGGCTGACGCCGCACCAGATTCGTGCGCTCGCGCCGGGCTGGCGGGTGTGGACGCACGGCTGCCCAGGAGGGGAAAGCCCGGCTGACGTCACCGCCCGCGCTGACCAGGCGATCGAGCTGGCGTTGGGGTACTTGGACACCCGGGACGTGGTGTTCGTCGGGCACGGCCATTGCTCCCGGTCGGTGCTAACCCGCTGGGTGGAGCTGCCGATAGCCAACGGCATCCGGTTCACGATGGAGACGGCCTCGGTCACGATCTGCAGCTTGAAAGACGGCGTGCGGCAGATCAGCGCGCTCGGCCTCACCAGCTCGTAGCCGCCGCAGGATCACCGCAGCTTGGCGCCGTAGACGTGGGTGATCTTCAGAGCCAGCAGCACGCGTCGGTCGACGACCATCGCTTCGCGGTACTCACGCCAGTCGGGGTGCTCCCCGGCGCCGAGACGGTAGTACGCCACTAGGGCGTCGACTTCGGGACCGTCGGGATCGGTCGACGGACCGATCAACGTCGCGGTGCCCTCGGCCGTGGCCCAGGTGTACCGGTCGGGGCCGGTGTATTCGATGGCTGCGCGCGGGTCCCGTCGCAAGTTCGCCTCCTTGGCCAGGCCCGACCGCATGGACACGTAGATCACGTCCGCGTCGCGGTCGTACACCGCCGTCACCGGCGAGAGCTGCGGCATGCCGCTGGATCGGATGGTCGCGAGAATCCCGATCTTCGAATCAGCGATCAGGTCACGTGGGTCGTACGCGGGCGAGGCCATGCCGGGTGTAACCCCGTGATCGCCGTCACCATTCCATCTTCGTGCACCTACTGGTGGGCGTGGTGCGTGAGTTGCGACGCGATGGACTCGATGGCTGCAGTCAGGTCCAGGTACGGGATGTTCGGATCGCGTTCGTGATAGATCGCGGTGACGATGATCGGCAGTGTCGCCATGGCTTCCGGATAGTTTCGGATGTCCATTCGGGCCACCGCTTCGGCCAGAGGCACGCCTTGGTCGTAGAGGCGCGACGCGTCGGTGTGCAGGTTCGACCAGAATCGGATTCCTCGATCGATGGCCGCGTTGATCTCGGGGCCGACGAGAACGGGACCGTGGCCGGCGACGACAGTCTGGGCTTCAAAAGCACGGATGCGCTCCAGCGCTTTGATCCAGTTCGGGATCGAACCCGACCACGTGACGGCAACGATGTTGCGCGTCAACAGATCTCCCGCGTACAACACACCCAGTTCAGGTAGGTAGGCAATCGCGTCGCCCACGGTGTGTGCAGGCCCAAGTTCATGCAGCTCAACGTCGAGCTTGCCTACTCTTAGGGCCTTTTCGCTGTTGAACGTGGTGTCTGCGGCCCGGACCCGCACCTCGGAGAAGTTGAACGGTCGCCCCAGCGGTTCAAGAGCCTGCAGTGCACCACCCGGCTTGGTTTCCGTGCCAAGCAGTTTCGCGGTCAGGTCGGCATGTTCCTGGGTCATCAGCGCGCTGGCAGCTTCGGTGGTGATGATCTCGGTGTCGGAGGAGAACACCTGGTTGCCGAAGAAGTGGTCGCCATCGGTGTGGGTGTTGAAGACGTACCGCACCGGTGCGGACTGGGTCAGCTCATCCATCTGCGAGCACATGGCCCGCGCATGCTTCACGTCGTAGAGCGTGTCGATGACCAGCGCTTCACCACCACTGACCACCAAACCGGCATTGGCCAGTCCGAGTGCCTCATTGCCGGAGAGAAACACATGCGCTCCGCCGCCGAGGTCGAATAGGCCCTCCTCAAAAGGAATTTCGTTTGTCATCGCCCATCCTTCAGTCGTTCGTCGTGCAGCTTGGCGGTGGCTTCAGCCAGGACGCTCGGGGCGTCTGCGTCGGCTTCTTCCTCAGGGACGATGCCGAGGGTCTTGATGAACATCGCGGTCATCACGTAGTGGCCGACCAGCAGGGTCACCTCGGCAATCTCGTTGTCGGAGTAGAACTCCTGCATGGCTGCCGTGTCTGCCCCGTCGTCTTTGATCCGCGCCAGCAGGTCGTCAACGAAGGCGATGAGCACATCGACGCGCCGCTCCCCGAGCGACGTGGCCCCGGCCAGCACGTCGTCAATGATCGAATCCGAAATCCCGGCGGCCCGCGCTTCGGGCACATGGTGATGGATCTCGTACGGAGCGTTCGTCACTGCACCGACTCGCAGGATCACCAACTCCCGCGTTTCGGCCGATAGTGCGCCCGTACGGAACGAAAGACCAAGAGCCAGATAGGGCTTCGCACTGGATCTGGTCATGACCAAACCCCTCGACAGGTTCGCCGGAAACAGGTCGTAAACCTCGCGTTGCGCGGGATCGAGGTCCTCCACATTCGGCAGTTGAACAGCCACGAATCCTCACCTTCGCTTCAAAGGAGTCTTTGTCGGCGTCGCCCATAAGATACGGAGCGTTCCCTATTGGCGATACTAGCGCGGCCGATTAAGATACGCAACGTGCCTAATCGAGAAGCGGCTGTGCCACACGGGCCTGGTTCGCGGCGCCGGGACGACGCACTGATGTCCGCCATCCGCGACGCCACCTGGGCTGAGTTGATGGATAACGGGTACTCCGGGGTCACCTTCGAAGGCGTCGCCCGCCGCGCAAAGACCGGAAAGCCAGTCCTCTACCGCCGCTACCGTTCTCGCGCGCAGATGGTCACCGACGCATTACCGACGCTCCGCACCCCACCCACCGAGGTGGCGTCGTCTGTGAAACTTCGCGACGACATCCTCGCCATGGTCAATTCCCTAGCCAAAGAGTGGCAACAGATCGGAGTCGACACCTACCGCAGCCTGATCGCCGAAGCCGACGACGCCACCCTGGAGACGTTCCAGGCCAAAGTCGCTGCACATACGGATCACACGATTCGCCGCGCGTTGGACGCCGCGCGTGATCGCGGCGAGATCGGGCCCGCCGCGATTCCCGACCGGGTGGCGACGAGCATCCTCGCACTCGTGCGCAACGAACTACTGCTCGCGCGCAACACCATTGAATCCAGCACCCTTACCGAGCTGGTTGACCTTGTCTACCTACCGGCAATCGACTCAGCATCACGCAGGCGGTCATAGAGTCACCCGACACCGGAACACGGTTTGAACTGTCCGACAAGCTTTTTGGGCTTGGCCGTGGACCCTGGCGAGTTCAGCAGGCCGCTGGCTATCGTGGGGCGGTGACTACTTGGCATGGCGACGAACTCGATCTTGACGCTTACCTGATGCGCATCGGCTTCGATGCTGAGCGACTCCCGACGGCCCAGACCTTGGTGGCACTGCACCGCGCCCACACCACCTCGATTCCGTTCGAGAATCTCGAGATCATGCTCGGCCGGTCAATCATCCTCGATCTAGACACCTTGCAGAACAAGATGATTCGGACCAAGCGCGGTGGCTACTGCTTCGAGCATGTGACGGTGTTCGCGGCGGCACTGGAGCGACTGGGTTTCCGGTTCACCGCGCTCGCCGGGCGCGTCACAATGGGCGCGGAGTCGATGCGCCCGCGCACGCACGCATTGATCGTCGTCGAATTCGACGACCATCGCCGCTGGCTCTGTGATGTCGGATTCGGCCGCGGACCACTCGAACCCATCGAGCTCATCGCGAGTAACGAGGTCGACCAGAACGGATGGAAGTTGCGATTGTCCAATGCACCACTCGGCGGCGACACCGAGGTGCTGCACCCCGACGAGTGGACGTTGTGGCAACAGTCGAGTGTGGATGGCAAGGTCGGATGGCTCGACAGGCACGTCTTCACGCTCGAGCCGCAGTACCCGATCGACTACACCGTCGCCAACCACTACGTGTCGACCTCGCCGCGATCGCCGTTCACCGCACGGCCGTTCGTCCAGCGATTTGCCGCCGAGGTCCAGCACGTTCTCGACGGAACCGCCTGGACCACAACGAATCCCGACGGATCGAGCTTCACACGTAACGTCGAGATCGACGACGTGCCCGCCTTACTGGCCGACACCTTCAGCATCGAGCTGTCCGACGACGACGGCGCGGTCCTCGTTGAATGGATGCGCGCACGCCTCTAGGGATTGGCGGCCGAAAGAAATGTCACCGCCGCAGCGGCGAGGCGGCTGGCGATCGTTGAAAGTTGGGCGGCAATCTGGTCGTGTTGCTTGGGCTGCAGATGCCGGGCCTCGCGCATCCACAAGACACCGAGGTCTTGGCGTTCCAATGTGCGCTGAACCAACATCGACAGCGTCTCCGATCGGTCATCGAAGTTGAGGTCGAGCACCGCCTCCTCGACCGGTCCTAGGAGTTCCTCCACGACGACGTACAGAAGCTCCTGTTTACTAGGGAAGTGCTGATACAGCGCGGATGGTCCGACCGCGACGGCTTCGGCGATGCTCCCATGGAAACGTGCTCGTAGCCGCGGTTGGCGAATAGTTCGCCGGCGGCGGCGATGATGGTGGCGCGGCGGTTGGCCGGCCGCGTACCCCGCACGGGTCGCGAGATGCTGCTCCTCGGCGCCCTCCCAACTCCGTGTCCAAGCCTCATCGACGACGGCCGGTCGATGGCAGGGTTCATGATCGCATTCGTGGTGCCGTCGATACACAAGGTGGGATCGGCGATATGCCGCGATAGCTCAACGGCCCCCGTTTAGTTGGCAAGCGGGTCCCCAGAGATGCCCCACCGCTCGAACAGTTTCCCGATGGCGTCGATATCCGCGCGCATCCCCTCTGGGTGGGCCGCCGGAGTTCGGCTGAAGCGGGGCGCGGGAGCCGGTTGACGGTGCCCGGCAATATCTATGAACGACTGTCGGTCGCGGTGGTGGGAATGGTCATGGGTTTCCCACGGATCGAGCACGGGCGTGACGCACGCGTCGGTCGCGGCGAACACGTCGGCCCACTCGTCACGACTTCGCGTCTGGAACTTGGCTGCAATCACCGCACTCAGTTCTTCCCAGCGTGCAGCGTCCATCTGCGGAGGAAGGTCCTGGTGATCGATATCGAGGACGTTCAGCAATTGCCGGAAGAACTGTGGCTCGACGCAGCCGACGGCGACATACCTACCATCAGCGCACTCGTACACCTGGTAGAACGGGGCGGCTCCGTCGAGAACGTTGCGTCCGCGGGGCTGGTTCCACTGGCCAACCGCGTGTAGTCCGTGCATGAACGTAGTACAAAGCGCGGCGCCGTCGACCATGGCCGCGTCGATAACCTGGCCTTGGCCGGACCGGTGGCGTTCACACAGGGCAGCTAGGACGCCGAGTGCCAACAACATTCCTCCGCCACCGAAGTCGCCAAGGAGGTTCACGGGCGGTACGGGCTTGCTATCAGCGGGTCCGATCAGGCCCAGTGCCCCCGAAAGGGCGATGTAGTTGATGTCGTGTCCGGCAGTGTGCGCCAAAGGGCCACTCTGGCCCCATCCGGTCATCCGGCCGTAGATGAGTCGATCATTGTGTGCCAAAAGATCATTCGGCCCAATGCCGAGCCGTTCGGTCACACCGGGACGGAAGCCTTCGACGAACACGTCGGCCTGGCGTACCAGTGCGATCAGGGCCTCTTTGTCCGCGTGGTTTTTGAGATCGAGGCTCAGGCTAACCTTCCCGCGGTCCAATGGTCCGTTTGCCGGAACCACGGTGTCTCCACCGTTGTTGGCGCGCTCGATCCGCAGCACGTCAGCGCCGAGGTCGGCCAAGATCATGCAGCCGAACGGGGCCGGCGCGAGTCCGGCTAGTTCGATCACCCGTATACCGCTCAAGGGACCCATTGATCATCTCCATCGAATGTTCGTGGCATTGGTCGAAACATGTTGGCGCACATCTTGATCAGCCCGCGAGGTACGGGTTTGGCAAGCCATCAAGAACAAGCCGCGGGCGCATACATCCGGCATGCCTGCGCACTTCCGCCGGGAAATAGTAGTGAGACGCAAACGAGCTCGATCAGGTTGCCGAGGAAATGCTCCGGTAGTAGGCCGGAATCTGTTCACTCAGTTTGCTTTCGGTGTACTTGATGGCCGGATCGATGATCGTGTCGATGATCTTGGTGAGCGCGCGGCCGACAAGGCCGCCACCGATCTGGTACGACAGCTCCACCTTGAGGAGTGTGCCGCCCGACGCAGTCGGCGAGAAATGCCACGACACGACTCCGGTGATGGGTCCCTGTTCGACCGTCACGGAGATGAGCCGATTTTTGACGTAAGCGCTCACCCACCCCTGGGAGTTGAACTTGACCGGTCCAAGTTGTACCGAACTCTCGAGCTTGCTGCCGAGTCGCGGTTCGGCCGGCCCGATCGGCCGGAACGACTTCACACCGAAGCTGAACTTTGGCACGTTGTCGAAGTTGTCCACGTATTGGAAGCTGACGTCTGCCGGAACGGCGAGCTCGACCTGGTGAGCGATGTGGTGCACGGGCTCTCTCCTGGCGCGGAAGTTGGGCCGCCGGGGACGTTCGCGCAGCAGCTCTGATTAGCGAGCTGATACTAGCATGCCTCATGATTAATAGAGGCTGACTGTGATTTCATAATGATCTTCCATTTAGATTTAGCTAATAGGAGGCACCTGTGTCGTCGATGCCCGCGCAGTCCCCTGGTTCGCCGCGGCGTCGCCCGCATCCAGGGCGAGCGGAAGGCCCGCCCTGGATGCTCGATTGGCTGCGCGCGCTCCGCGGCGCCGACCCTAGATTGGTTCAGTCCCTGTGCGCGGCAACGATGTTCGAGTACAGACCGTGAGCCACGACCTCGTCGTTTGCATGCAGAGCTGGGAGCAGATCAAGCACGACTTCGGGCTCAACTGGCTGGTCTATCTGTCAATGCCGTTCGTCGCCGCCTTTGTCGGGTGGAGCACGAAGATGGTGGCACAAGAGATGCTGTATCGGCCGGTGGAGTTCAAGGGCATCTGGCGGATCGGCTGGCAGGGTATTGTGCCGCGGCGTGCCGGCAAGGTCGGTTCCAAGACCATCGAGCTGCTCACCGCGAACCTGCTGAAACCCGAGGAGCTGTTGGACCGGTTCGACGTGAATGAGGCGCTTGAGGCGTTGCGCGAACCACTCGTCGCCACAATCGACGAGATGTCGCGAGACCTCGCCGAGGAGATTCGGCCCGGGCTGTGGGATTCGATTCCTGCGGTCGCCAAGCGGGCACTCCAGGCCCGGGTTGAAGCGCAGGCGCCCGGAATCGCCGAGAACATGCTCGCCGAACTGAAGGCGGACCTGGGCCGGTATGTCGACATTCAGTTTCTCGCGGTCACCACGTTGGTGCGCAACAAGGAGAAGCTGAACAACTTGATGCGCTCTGTGGGCACCGACGCCCTCGCGTTCTTCCGGCGCAGCGGCATCTACTTCGGCCTAGTGATCGGCCTCGTGCAGATGGTGGCTTGGGGGTTGTTTCACAATCCGTGGATCATGCCGGCATTTGGCTTCGGCGTCGGCTCGGTGAGCGACTACATAGCGCTGAACATGCTGTTCCGGCCCCAGGAGCCGAAGAAGTACCTCGGTTTCATCCGCTTCCAGGGGCTGCTGCATGCCCAGCGCGACAAGATCATGCGTGACTACGCCAACATCCTGGCTCATGACCTCTTCTCACCGGAGATCCTGTTGGACGGCATACTCCGAGGCCCGGGCTCCGACAAGCTGTTTGCACTGACGGCCAAGGAGGTCAATGCGGCGATCGATGCGCAGACCGGTCTGGCCACCCCGCTGGTCGTGCTCGCCGTCGGCACGGAGCGCTATCGCGCGCTCAAGGACAAGGTGGTGAAGATGGTCCTCGACCAGTTGCCGACGACGCTGCTCGAAGCCCAGGACTACGCGATGAGTGTGATCGATCTCGAGCAGACAGTCGTCGACAAGATGAGCCAACTCAGCAACGAGGACTACGAGTCGATCCTGCGTCCTGTGTTCAAGGACGACGAACCGCTGGTGATCGCGATCGGCGCCATCCTCGGCGGCATGGTCGGCGAAATCCAGGTCCTGATCATCGAACACTTCGCGCGCCGCTGACCGGCGCGGCCGCGCGCGGCGCCCGGGTCAGGAAATCTGCCTGCCACCTTCGTCCCAAAACGTCTTCCGTAGATCCCGCTTGAGCACCTTGCCCGCACCGGACATCGGCAGCGCATCGACGAACGCGAAGCTGCGCGGCACTTTGTAATTCGCGATCAATGGCCGGCAGAAGTCGGTCAGTTCTTGCGGCAGAACCTGCGCTCCCGCTCGCAGGACAACAACGGCATGTACTCGCTCCCCGAACTTCTCGTCCGGAATGCCGACCACTGCACACGTTGCGACGGCCTCGTGTTTGGCCAGCGCGTTCTCCACCTCGCCGCTGTACACGTTCTCACCGCCGGTGATGATCATGTCTTTGATGCGGTCCACGATGAAAACGTATCCGCGCTCATCCATGTAGGCGCCGTCGCCGGTGTGCATCCAGCCTCCGCGGAGCGCCTCCGCAGTGTCCTCGGGCCGGTTCCAGTACCCCTGCATGACGTTGTCACCGCGTACGACCACTTCACCGACCTCGCCGCGCGGAACTTCGACACCGTCGGGGTCCACGATCTTCAACTGGACGTGCGCTGCCGGTCTGCCTGCGGCACTGCATAATTCGGGATCGTCGTGATCGGCCGGTGACAACAGTGTTGCGATCGGTGCCAGCTCGGTCATTCCGTATGCCTGCGTGAATCGGGCCGACGGAAACGTCTTGTGCGCCCGGTCCAGGACAGCCTGTGAAATCGGTGAGGCTCCATAGATGACGCTGCGCACCGAGGACAGGTCCGCGGTCTCGGCCTCCGGCGAATCGACAAGCGTCTGGATCATTGTCGGCACCAGCAGGCTATCGGTGACCCGGTGGATGCCGATGGCGTTGATCACTTCTGCGGGCGTGAACTGGGGCACGATCACGTGCGTGGTACCGATCAGCAGCCCGATATTCCAAATCGCGATATCCGCGAGATGGAACATCGGCGCCGCGTGCAGCAGCCGCCCGTGCCGGGTGAGCACTTCCGGCAGTGTCGCCAACGTGCCCATCGCCGACACCATCATCGCGTTGTGACTGAGCATCACGCCCTTGGGATGGCCCGTCGTGCCACCGGTGTAGAACAGCCCGTAGAGATCGTCACCACCGCGACGGGCGTCGTCCACGGGCTGCGCGTCGTGAATCAATTGTTCGTAGCTTGACGTTCCGTCCGGCTGCTCGCCGTCCCCGCAGAAGATCACGTGCCGCAGCCCGTCCCATTCGGCGTGCAGGGCAGGAACCAGCTTGGCGAACGCGTCGTCAACGAGCAGCACGCTGGTGTCGGACTCCCGCAGCGAATAGGCGATTTCCGCTGGGCTCCAACGGATGTTCACCGGGTTGACCACGGCGCCCGCCCACGGCACCGCGAGCATGTACTCGTGATAGCGATCCGAGTTGAGCGCGACGATGCCGACGCGGTCACCGTCGGCAACACCGAGTGACCGCAGCGCACCGGCGAACCGGACGACCCGGTCGGCCGATTCCGCGGCGGTCCGCACGCGGTCACCGCAAACGGTCAATGGCTGATCGGGTGAGATCTGCGCCAACCGGTGCAGCGCCATCGTCAATTCCATGTACGTACTCCGTTGCAAATAGGACGAGTTCGTCGCGCGGCAAGCCGATCAGCTTCCCGCTGCTGAGATTGTGGGGATGTGATCGAGGCCGAGTCCTAGTACATCGGCACCACCGACATGGTGACCGCCGAACCCGGGCCGTTGTTTACGGGCCAACCTCGGAAATGATCTGCTCGACACCTGAATTCGGAGCCGATGATGCTCCTTCTCAGGTGGGGTCCGACACGCGTGCGCGGTCCGCGTTGTCGGCGACTGCAGTCGCGATGTATTTCCAGAGTGTCGGCGGGAGGTCGTGACCCCATGTGGCGATTTCGAGCAACCGCGCACCAGGGATCGCATTGGCGGCGTACCGGCCCGCTTTCGGCGGTATCAACTTGTCGCCCGACCCATGAAGAATCAGCGTGGGCGCCTTGATCTTCCGCAGCAGAGGACGTCGGTTAGCCGACGAAGCGATCGCGACGGTCTGACGTGCGGACCCTTCGAGATCGACACCGCGATCCCAAGATTCGGCGTGCATCGCCCGGGTCCATGCCTCGTCGAAAGGCTCCCCCGGCGAACCCTGTGCCCGCCATATCGCCGTCGCCTGGTCGACATACTTCTCTCTTGCATCCCCCAAGGCATTACCTGTCTGATTGCCCACGAGACGAATGATCTTGAGCAGCAAGGAAAGCTTGGGCATCTCGGTCCAGATCGATGCCCCGGTCGGGGCCATCGCCGATGCCAGAGACAGCACGCGGTCAGGATGGTTGATCGCCAGCGATTGGCCGATCACCCCGCCCATCGACCCACCGAACATATGGGCCTTGTCGATGCCGAGATGGTCGAGCAGGCCTAGAACGTCCTGCGACATATCCTCGATGGTGTAACTGGCCGAACGCCCGCTGCCGAACAATAGGGCCGCCAGCGGATTCGGCTTCGGTCCGCCGGTAATTCGCGATGAGTGCCCAGTGTCGCGGTTGTCGAAGCGGATCACGAAATAGCCACGCGCAGCCAGTATGTCGCAGACCTCTGTCGGCCAGGTGACCATTTGGGAACCCATGCCCATGATCAGCACCATCGCCGGATCGGCGCGATCGCCGAACGTCTCATACGCGATCTGGATGCCGTTACACGGCGCTATCTGCTCTGTCATGCTGTGGCTCCCTGGCTGATGGTGATGCGTTTCTGGCTGTTGTCGTTGAGCCAGTACGCGCCGTCTTCGTCGACTACGAGAAGCTCCTCGAATTTGCAACCGAAGCCGTCGGCCCGCACATGCGGCTCGAACGCCCAGATGCCCGTCTTCGGACCGGTGTGGCTGGGCCCCAACAGTTCCGGGAACACCAGCCGGCGGATTTGGGTACCGAGGAAGCCGACTCCGTGCCAGCTCAGGATGTAACCAACGAGCGGCTCTGGTAGGAACCAGGGCAGCCGGTCGTTCAACCTGCCGTGGTGGTACACCCGATGTCCGAGTACTGACTCGGGGTAACCCGCGGCAGCATTACCGTATCCAGCGGCACGGATCTCATCATCGACCCACTCAAAAACACCCTGTGCGAGTTCGTGATTCGAGAAATGCTTCGGCACTTCGGCGCGCAACTTAGCCAAGAACTGCTGAGCTTTTTCGACTTCGGAGTTGGGCCCGACCGCGCAGGTATAGGCGATGTCGCCGGTATACCCGTCGACCACCGGCGCGCAGTCGAGGATCACGACGTCGTCGTCCTGCAGTGTTGCGCCGGTGCCCTGGGTCACCGGACCCCACTCGCCGTCCGGGGCCATCGACCGCTCGCGGAACGCCGCAATCGGCTTGTGCAGCATCGTCTTGACACCATTGTCGTAGAGCCACTCAATCATCCACTTGCCGGTCTGGGCTTCAGTCCAGCCTGGCCGCATCTCGACGGCGACCGACTGCGCACATTCGAAAGCTAGGTTCTGCGCACGACGGAAGCCTTCGACTTCGCGTTGCGACAACACCGCGGCCGACGCGGTTCGACGGCCGGACAGCCACTTGGTGATCGGATCTGCATCTTTCGACAGCGGGGGCGTGGTTTGTGGCACGGGTCATCCTTCTTTGCCGACAGCCATCAACAGCGTTTCTGGAGGAACTGCGAAACATCGGACATTTGTCCAGAGTGTGGCAGTTGTCCGGACTTTTGTCCAGACTTGTGGCCTATGCTGGATGGATGGCCATCCGCCCAGAGACTCATCGCGCCGCCGGTCAGGCACGCCGCGTAGCCCTGCTCGAAGCCGCGATCGAAGTCATCGCCGAGAGCGGCGTGGACGCCGCAACGCACCGGGCGATCACCGCGAAAGCCAAAATGCCGCTCTCCACGACCAGCTATTTCTTCACGTCGATAGACGAACTCATCGCCGAAGCAATACAGATGACCGCTACTCGGCTGATCACGACACTCGACGGCGTACTCGAGGAGATCACCGATGCAGACCTGACGCCAGACGAAATAGTGGACCGGTGCGTCGATCTGATCATCGCGCTGCCGACGACGTATCTTGCCGCCGAGTTCCAGATCTACATCCAGTGTTCGCACCGCCCGGAACTTCAGGCAGGTGCACATCACATGATGTCCACCTTTGAGCGCATCGCCGGATCCATACTGCGGCAGGCCGGCGCAGACGACCCCAGACTCGTCCGCCCACTCGTCGCGCTCATCGATGGCTTTGCGCTGCAACGGTTTGCGTGGCCACGCGGCGAGTCCGACCGAAAAGAGCTTGCCGACGGCATCCGAGGCCTCTTCAGGGTCTACGCGCCGGTCAGCACCGCGAGCGATTGAGAAATCGGAGATGGGAGACCCAGATCGGAGACGGGCTACCAACACGAAAAGGAGTACATATCAATGACTTTGGTCGTTGACTACATGCCCCAGCTCGGAATAACCCGGGTGTCACGATGGATCTTCAACTGCTACGTCATTCACGACGGTGACGGCGGATCCGTTGTGGTCGACGCCGGGCTGCCGCGCGCCGCCGACGATCTCGAGCCGATCCTGCGCAACTTGGCGGGGTCACTGCAGACGATCGTGGCGACCCATACCCACAGTGACCATGTCGCCGGTGCGCCGGAACTGGCGAAATGTCACGGTGCACCGATCCACCTACCGGCGCGGGCCCTGGCTTACCTTGACGGCGAACGACCCCGAAATCCGACACCGTCACAGGTCGCGAAGATTTGGCCCGTCTTCCTCGACCAGCCATTCGACCACCGTGGTGCTATCGGCCTCGTGCGTGGCCAGCGCGTGGCCGGATTCGGCACCTCCGGGACCATGCGCTGGTCCGGGCCGCGACCTGACAGCGGACTCACCGACGGACAACCGCTGCCGGGCGCCCCCGCCTGGACCGTCCTTAGTACGGCCGGACACACCGACGACAGCATCGCGCTGTGGAATCAGGAATCCCAGACACTGATCTCCGGCGATGCGGTGCTCTGCGTCGGCGGACGCGTCTGGCACACCCCGGAGGTCGTCGATACTCATGCTGCCCGAGCCAGTGCGGCCCGCCTGCAAGCCCTACAGGTCGCACATCTGCTACCCGGCCACGGCCGCCCGGTGCACGCCCAATCCACCGTATGGGAGCAGAAGCACCGCCGCGGAGCCTAACCTCGCGTTCAAACTTGCCCGGGTCGCCAAAGCCATTGCGGCCCAACATCTTCTGGACGGATGCTGTCGGGCGCGTGCCAGCGCACCTGGCCCCGGCGCAGGCAGCTGCCTAGTGCGTATCGACCTCGCTCAACCCGCAATAACCTTTGGCCTTTTGAACGAGCTTGTCGTCGATCCAGAGTTCGCACTGAAAGTTGGGGTTCCACGTCATGTTTCGCACCGAGATGTAGGCGTATCGCCTAGGTTCTTCCATCACGGTGGAGCGCTCAAACGGCTCCCCCGGACTAATCCAAACATGTTCGTAATTGGCACCATTGCCTGTCGTTGAGGGCGGGTCAACCCGGTAGTGGATCTCTGCTTCCACACCTCCGTCGGCCCTCATGAGGTATCGCACAGCGTGGCCGTCGTCCGCTGCCGCTGGCGCCGCGCCGCCAAGCCACAGCGGAGCTATCAGCATCGCCACAGCCAATCCCCGACCGGGCCGCGCACTAAATTCCTTGTGAACAGGCATAATTCGCATCCATTGATATCGGCCGCATGTGAGCGGGTTCCGGCTGACGGAAGTTCGTCATTGCAGTGGCGGTAACGATCGTTTCCCTGCGCACTGCTGGTGCAGCACGCCGATGGCGTCATCCACCCTCTGAACACCGGCAGCGGTCACAGTTCCGTCGTTCGCGGTGGTCTGCAAATCGTCCATGGCACCCAAGAGAACATGGACATCCGGCCGGATATCGGGGCTACCCCACACGTCCGGGTACCAAAACGTCGCGAACGCGACCGTGTTGAGCTGCGGAATCACCCGGTTGTAGAAGACGTTCAGCCGATCGATATTTCGCTGCGTGGGGGCCTCCCGCAGTGGCTCCGACACCAGGGCGATCCGCGGGCTATGCGTCTCGACCAGATCGCACCACGAGTCGTACGCGTGTGCCGGCGGCGCAGCTCCCAGCCCGGCCAGCGCACCGACAAAGGGCGCCCAGCAAACAACCGCGGCATACCGTCTCATCGCCGAACCCCTTAGAACGTCGCACCGGTCCGGCGTCAGGCCGACCGAAGTCTCAGCAAATAAGTCTCAGCGAACAGCAGCCTGAAACAGTTTCGATGTCCGAGGCAAACATGTCATCGCGAATGCTGCATGCGCCTGATTTACCATACACGCTAATCGACGCAATTGGGTCATGTCATTTTATGGCCTGTGGAGGATTAATCGTGCATCAAAGGACCACGCAGATGGCCGTCCTGAAACCGAGCAGCCGGGCGGCAGTCCCCGTTCGAACTATCGGAGCGTGGCCTGCGCATTCGATGACCGACCGAACACACGAAGTCGTACTCAAAGACTGGGATACAGCTGAGAAATTGACGCGATAATCAGCGTTAAAAAAGACATGTACGAGCCCAGAGAAATGTGATGTGATGGACACTGTGACTGATGCACACGGTGATGATTCATCGACTGACAATAAATTCGAACAGTCGAATTCTGCGAAGCCAGCAGAATCGGTTGGGGAGCAAGCAGAACCGGTCGACTCCGCTAATGCGTCGGCTGCAGATCCGATCGACAATCCTCTGCCTCGTAAGGACACCGCCACAGCCGGCCACGATGCCGCGCCGGCGAACACGGAGACATCGGACAGCCCTGAGGACAAATCGTCCAGCCGCAAGCTGACGTTGTCGCTGCGAATCGATGCCCGGATCCTTGCGGCATTACTTGTGCTGTCGCTTGTCGGCAACGGCGCACTGGGGTGGCTCTGGTATCAGGACCATCAGGTGGCGAGCACCGCGCAGACACAAGTGGCCACAATGCGGGAAGACTCAGCCGACCGCCAGCATGCGGAGCAAGTGGCACTCGACTATGCAACGCAGGCGGCTGTCATGGATTACACCGACATGGCGGGCTGGACCAAAAGGCTTGTCGGCCAGACCTCGCCGGAGCTCGCGAAGAAACTCAAAGATGCGTCGGCCGCGATGGAGCAGATCGTCGTACCGCTGCAGTGGAAGTCCACGGCCGCACCGATTGCAGCGGTGGTGCGTTCATCGCACGACGGAGTATTCGTGGTCAATGCCTTTGTCAGTGTGACGACCAAGAATCTGCAGGCACCCGAGGGCGTCCTATCGACGGCCACATACACCGTGACCACCAACAAGAAAGACAATTGGGTCATTACCGATGTCGGTGGCCTGGGTTCGGCTATCAAAGCCGGACGATAATCGAGCGCCGAGCAAGTAGCCCGTCCCGCAGCCGGGGCGGGCTACTTGCTCGGTATGACGTGCACGCTGAATGCGCCTGGCGCTTCCACACTGTCGAGCGCGCTATCGAGCAATCGGCTGGTGTCAATGGTCATCAACGCAGCTGCCGTCGCTTGCATCGGTGGGACTAGCGGCTCGGTCAGGTTGTACAAGTTAGGTCCGACATCCTTGAGGAATTGCTGGACTTTCTGCAGCACTGCCAGCGCCCCCTTACGAAGGTCCGCTGGGTGGTCGCCGGTTTGGTAGATCAGCACGAGCGCACCCTCAGCGAGCGACTGCAAGTTAGTAAAGAAGTCCGGTGCCGCGTGCTGGAACTCGTTCATGGACGTCGCGATGGTATCGCTGTGATCCAGCAATCTTTGAGTGCCGGTGAGGATACTGCCGATGTCATTTTTGCGGTCGACGGCGAATTTCTTCAGGCCGGCCGAGGCGGCCGCCACCACGGGCACGGCAGATTCGTTGGACAACGCCGTGCTGACCTCGTCGACGATGCGGTTGACCTGCTCGGGGTCCAGTTTGTCGAATATGCGCGTGAAAGCGACGGCTGTATCACCGATGCTGCCGGCGGCCGTCGCGGCATCAGCGATGATCCGTTGGTTGTCGGCCAGGACAGGTGCGCCGTCGTGCATGGGCTTGATGGACAGATAGGCCTCGCCGAGCGCCGAGAGATCCTCTACCCGGTAAACGCTGTCCAACGGCAGCCGGATGGCCGCAGAGTATTTGAATTCGACTGACACTTTGCGGGCGTCGGGAGAGATGGTGGTGATCTCACCAATAGGTATGCCGCGCAACAACACTCGCGATCGCGGCATCAGCCCCGCTGCATCGCGCACTTCCAAAGTTGCGCGCAGCATGCCGGCATCTGTGGTGTGCAACGGCACGCCCTGTTGATTGATCGCAATCAGGGAGCCGACCAGCAGTGCGATCAGTGCGGCGACCGAGATGATGTTGCGAGTCACCCCAGTGCACCCAGCTGAGCCAGCACCCGTCGGGCGTCGGACATTCGATTGGTGCCCTCGGGAGTGACCACGTCGGTGATCTGGATCCTGGGGTCGGTAAGGAAGGGCAGCAGGGTTTGGTCGGTGAATTGGTCTACCGCGCCGCCGCTGCCAACGCCGGTCTGCTCGAGTGCGGTCGACACTGAATCCAGAACGGGGACAACCCAATAGCCGTCATTCGCCAAGCCGCCGACCGACGCAAGGATTTTC
This sequence comes from Mycolicibacterium sp. CBMA 234, assembly GCF_009729415.1. Classification (GTDB taxonomy): domain Bacteria; phylum Actinomycetota; class Actinomycetes; order Mycobacteriales; family Mycobacteriaceae; genus Mycobacterium. The sequence continues at coordinate 152,472 of NZ_MPKW01000025.1, read as the reverse complement.
GTCACCTTGGCGACGGTGCCGAAGTACTTGGTCCAGAATGCCACCGAACTGTCCGTCAGCAACGCGTCGAACGTGTCTTTCTGGTCGTTCAGACTCCGCGAAACGCGGGAGAGGTTGCTGATGGTGCCGTCGAGGTCCGTGCTGTTTCTGGCTAGAGCCCGAAGATCCTGCGCCACGGTGGTAGCGATCTTGCGGGCGTCGTCGTCGGACTTTGGCAATGCCGCGTTGACGTTGTGAAACGCGTTCTGCAGTCGCTGGATCGACCCCGATCCCAGCAGTGTTGCCACCGTTGTCAGCATGTCTTCGATCGAGGTAGGCGGGCGGGTCTGGCCTACCGGAATGCGGGCCCCGTCAGTGAGTAGCGCTGCACTGTCCGCGGTCGCGGACTTAGTCAAGGCGACGTACGAGTCGCCGAGCACAGTGTCCTGGACGATCGCCGCGGTGGCGCTATCAGGGATGCGAACCTGTTTGTCGATGTCGACCTTGACGTCGACTACGCCGTGGTCGAGCGTGACTGCACGAACGATACCGACGCCGGTCCCCTGGTAGGTGATCTTGGCTCCGGCCGGCAGGTTCAGAGCACTGGAGAACTCGATCGTCGCACGGAACGAAGGCGGTCCCCCGATGTCGGGGGAGCTCATCTTCACCGGATTGATGCCGCATCCCGACAGAGCCGTCGCAACGACTGCGACAGCCAACGCTGCTGACGGCCATTTCATGGCTGTTGAACACCCCCGTTGAGGACGAGCTGGAGTAAATCTGCCGAGGTGCCCCCATCGGGAACCCCGTAGAAGAACCCGCAATGGTCCTTGCGGGTTGGGTCCATGTCCGTGTTGGAGCACACTTTGCCGTCGTCGGACGGACCGGCCGCGACGCGCGGGGAGATCATTGGAATTTCGCGTGCGCGCAGCCGAGCCCAGAAACTCCGGACGCCGTCGATGATGTTGGGAAACGTGCCCGCGTACATGACGAGCACGCCGGTGTGCTCAGAAAGCAGCCGGATCGTTTTCGCGGTGGTGTCCAGGGTGTTCCAGACGATGTCGTGGAGATGGGTGGCTACGTCGAGCAGGACCTGAATGACGTCATTGAGTTGCGGACTCAGGATCGCTGCCACGCCCTTGATCAGGCCTGTCGAAAGGGTGCCGAATCCCGGGGGCATGTGCACGAGGACTTGCCCGATGTCATCCCAGTGATCGTTGATGCCCGTGATCGCGGTTGAGATTTCGCGGACCATCTGGTTGGCGTCGACAGCGGCGTGGGTGGGGTCGACGGATAGCGAGGTGAAGTTCGCGATGGCATCGTGCAGTGTCGCGCCGTTGCCGGCGAGTTGAGTGCTGGCGGCCCCGACCAACCGATTGACCGTATTGCCTTGGCCAGCGTCGTTGATCTCGTTGAGCACGTTGGTGGCCGCAGCGGTGGATTCGGTGATGCTCTTGGCGGTGGCCGTCCGTTCGATAGGGATGCACACGCCCGTTTCCAGGGCGGCGCCGTTCGGATCACCACCTGCCAATTCGAGGGTACGGTCGGCGAGGATGCTCGGTGTGCGGGTAACGGCCGTAGCGCCGCCCGGCACAGTGATGCCGTGGTCCAGGCTGAACGTCACCCGCACCGATGTCGTGGATGTTTCGACGTGGTCGACACGGCCGATCGGTACCCCCATCCGAGACACCGAATTGCCGGGGTAGAGGCCGATCGAGTCGCTCATGATCGCGCAGTACCCGTGCGAGGAAGTGTTGTGCGACAACAGGTCATGTACGCGGTCGGCAGCCGAGCATCCAGTCGCGGTGGCGACCGTCAGGATGACCGAAAGGATCTTGGGGGCACGCGAGATCAGCATGTGCGTCCCGGCAGGGGCACGCACATGTCAGTTGCCAGCATGGGCAGATCCGGGGCGTTGCGCTTATCTCCGGGCGAGGTCACGCCACGGACCGCATCGACGAAGTTCCCCAGGTTTCCGACGATTCTGGGGATGTCCGTGTTGATGACGTTGAGCGCGTTGTTGGTTCGCTGCAGTGAATCCAGCACCCAGTCGCGATGCAGGTCGTAGAAAGTGGTGCCGGCGACGATTGCGTCGACGATCCGTGCCAGGGCGGCGCCTGCCCGCTGGATGCCGTATTTGTAGGTGTCAAGTTGTACGGACAACACCGCGGCCTGCTGTGCCAGGGTCGCCAGTAGTGAGCTGTTGGTGATTGAGGTGTGTAGCAGTTCATTGGCAGTGTCCAGTAGGACGCTGAATTGATCCTGCTGGTGGTTGACGATCTGCGATACCGAGTTGACCGCATTGACCACGGTGGTGACGGCTCCTGAGTTGGATTCCAACGCGGTGGCCAGTTGGTCGAGGTTGGCGCCGATCTGAGTCGAGTCGAGCTGCTTGAGCTTCTCGGTGCTGTCCGCGAGCAGATCGGTCAGGCTGTATGGAGGGTGGGTGCGTGACACCGGAATGACGGCGTCACCGAGCGGGGCGGAGCCGGCGGACGTCAGGTTCACGAAATAGCCGCCGAGTGCGGTGAGCAGCCGAATGTCAACAGACGTTTCGTTTCCCAGGTAGACGTCATCTTTGACCCGGAGTTCGACGCGCACCGCGTCCTTGCCCACCTTCAGCGCGGAGACGGTTCCGACGGGCACTCCGGCAACCCGAACTTGGGTGCCGGGTTTGACGGATGCCGCATCGGTGAGCGCAAAAGCGACGTCGCGCTCGCCGGGTGGCTTCAGATAGATGTAGCCCACGCTGGCTGCGACCAGGGCGGCCACCACGTAAACGGTCACACCGATCGCGATCTGGCGGGGGCGTGGGTTGTCACGGCCGCCAGGCAACATTCGTTGGACTCTCGTCATCATCGATTGCACAGCACCACCTGCTCGTCCCCGAGAAAGACCTTGACCATGGGAGGCAGTACCACCTGGCCGTTGGTGCAGTTCAAATCGGACCCCGGTTGCTTGAGCAGCGACTGCAAGCCGCGATAGGCACCCGGCATCCGCTCGAAGAACTCGGGGATGCGATAGAGGTTCGCTCGTAGCACGTCGAATTTGTTGTTGATCGCCGCGTCTTTGCGGGCGCCGATGTCCCACAGCAGTCGGTTGATCGCGAAGAAGAAGTTGGGGCCTTTCTCTGCTAGAGGTGCCCACAAGCTCGTATAGGGCATGACGCTGTTGGTGATCAGCTGGAATGCCCGGATGTCCTCAATCAGTGCTTGGGAGCGGCCATGCACTTTCCGGGCGACACCCGAGAGATTGTCGACGATGGTGCTGATGACCTGCTGTTTGTTGTCCACTGTCGCGGCGAGGCTGCGGATACTGTCGATCAGGTCCGCTGCGCCGGCGCCGTCCCCATTGAGGAATATCCCGACCTTGTCGGTGAGGTTGTTGATTTCGGCGTCGTCCAGGGTGCGCAGCACCGGTGCCAAGCCCTGGAACAGCGTGGTGATGTCGAACGACCCGGTGGTCTGCGACAGTGGAACCTCGGTGATCGGCTGCGGGTTGTGCACATCGTCTTCACGGAGGTCGACATACCGTGCGCCGGTGAGGTTCTGGTATTTGACGCCGAGATGCGTGGCAGTGGTCACCGGCTGGTCACGAGATAGTTCGAGCCCTACTTCGGCGACATTGGCATCGACATCGCGGGACACCGCGATCGAGGTCACCTTGCCCACCTGCACGCCTTGGCGTCGGATATCGGCGCCGACGCGCAGGCCGGACACGTCACTGAACAACGCCCGATAAACGCTCGTGTGCCCTTCGACCGGGTTGCGTAATCCATTGACGATCAGTACGTACACGAGCGCGGTGATGCCAGCCGCTAGGAGCAACTTGATCAGCGACTTCCGTGCCCTTCTCACCGCGTCCGATTCCCGTCCAGATCGGAGGGTTCCTGCATGACCGCCTGTAGTGCCGGCAGCGGCTCCAGAATTAGCCGGACCTTCGCGGTTTTAGCTCCTTCAGGCCCGGAATACGTGTCGCGCAGGCCCGCCAGTAATTTGTCCCACCGCAACGAACCACGGGACCGCTGCACCAGGGCGCTCACAGCATCTGCCATCGAACGCGCGATCTCCGTCGCGGGCAGCAATGCGGTCTTGTCGTTTTTTACAATGTCGGAAAGCGGACCGAAAACGCCGTCGTCGATCAGGACGAGGCTTTCCATCGCCCGGTCATTGTCCATCGGAAGCTGCCACCCTTTTAGGTGACGGAAGTTCTGGATAGCCGGCAGGGTGGCGTCAAGCAATTCCGGCATGGGCTCGAGCACGTGGTTGGCCTTGGCGAGTAACACGTCGGACGCAGTCCGCTGGGTATCGGCGAGCACGTTGGTGAGTGTCAGACCGCCTTCGATCATTGGAGCCAGCGCCGTGAGGTAATCGGCAGAATGCTTCATCAGCTCAATCAGCTTGTCGTTGACGACGCTGGTGATCAGCGTGACCTGCCCATTGAGCATCTGCGACATGGTGGCGTTGACGTCGGGGCTGCGATCGATGACCTGGCCGTCAACGAGGGGGACGCCCCCGTCGCGCGGGGTGATACTCAGCGCCGAGAGGCCGAAGCTGTTGGCCGGGCGGAAGTCGAACCCGAAGCCGTCGGTGAGGCCACGGGTTTGGTTCTCGTCGAGACGCAGGCGCACATTGACCGTGCCGCCGTGCTTGTCGAGCGCGGTGACGACACCCACTGGAACTCCGCGCATCAGGACCTTTGAGTCGACGGCTATGCCTTGACCCACGATGGGCGTTGACAGTACGACGTCCATGGAGTTGTCCTGAGGCCGTTCCGGCAGCGCGTTCATCACCAGGACGACGACTGTGGCGACTGCCGCGACTATTGCTCCGGTGGCGATCAGCGTGCGTCGCTGCCGAGCTTCGGTGCCCCGCAAGAGTTCAGACATCGCTCAACCCCGGAACGCGTAGGAGGGGAACAGGCCCCAAATCATGATGGACAAGGTGAGGTCGAGGACGATGATCATGATCAGGCTTGCGCGGATTGCGCGGCCGCTGGCCACTCCGACACCGGCCGGGCCACCGGTGGTGAAAAACCCGTAGTAGCAGTGGATCAACGTGACCGCCCCACAGAACACGACGGCCTTCAGAACTGAAAACCCCAGGGCCGCCGGATCGAGGAACTGCTCGAAGTAGTGGTTGTAGGTGCCTTCGGACTGGGAGTTCACCACGGTCACCAGCATCCGGCTGACAACAAAGCCAAGTAGCAGGGTTGCCAGGTACGCCGGCATGACGCAGGCCATGCCGCTCAGCAATCGGGTGCTCACCACGAATGGGACGGCACGAATGCCGAGCGATTCGATCGCGTCGATCTCTTCGGAGACCCGCATGGCGCCCACCTCGGCGGTCATCCGGCAACCGGCCTGGGCAGCGAACGCGATGCCGGCCGCCAGCGGGCCCATCTCCCGGACACTGGCCATCCCGCCGACCACACCGGTCAATGCGCCGAACCCAAAGAGATCCAACGCCGCGAAGGCCTCTATGGAAACCATTGCGCCCATGCCGAATCCGATCAACAGCATCACTGACACGATGCCGCCGTCCACGACGATCGCGCCGCGTCCCCACGCCAGGTAGTTGAGGATCCGCAGAGTTTCCTTGGGGTACCAACGAACTGCGGCGGGCATATATCGCACGGCCGTCCACACGAAGACGACTACTTGCCCGATCGTGGCCAGCCAGTTGGCAATTGGGGTGACCACGAACCGGACGAGCGGCTCCGTCAGATACTGGTGCGGCCGGTACCGCGCAATCTGGGCTCCTGGCATGCGCGTCATGCAAACTGCTCCGGGAAGAACATCGTCTGCAGCTGAGTGAGCACGAGCGCGGCGAACACGAACGCGACCACGCTGAGCACGACCGCCGCGTTCACAGCATCAGCGACCCCACGTGGTCCACCGCGCGCTTCGAGGCCCCTGAGGCTGGCGATAAGCGCCACCAAGGCGGCGGCGACCAGAGTCTTGGCCAACGCGAACGCGAGATCTGTGGTGGTCGCGAACGCGCCAAACGACGCCCAGAAACTTCCCGCACTCACTCCAGTGGACCGCACCGCGATCACATATGACGATCCGACGCCAACGAAGACGATGGTCGCCAAAATCATCGGCGCAATCAACAGCATCGCCAGCACGCGTGGAACGACGAGGCGCTGCACAGGGTCAACGCCCATAACGCGCATGGCGTCGATCTCTTCACGGATTGCCCGAGTACCCAGATCGGAGGCGATGGCGGACGCCGCCGCGCCCGCCATCAACAGGCCGGCGGCCATAGGCGCGCCCTGGCGCACGATGCCCAGACCGCTCGCGGCGCCGGCCATCGCCGTAGCGCCAACGTCATGAAGAATGCCGCCAGTCTCGATGGTGACGATGGCCCCGAATGGAATTGCCATCAGCACGGCCGGGAACACCGTCACGGTCAGCAATGTCCAGGACTGCTGGATGGTTTCGCCAACGGGGAGCCTGAGTCTGAGGATGTCGGTGAACAGGTATCGAGTCACCAACACGGCGAGGGTTGCGGCACGCCCGACCGAGGCCGAGCTGTCCAGTGCGATGCGCCTCACGGCGTCGTTGACGGTCTTGGCGACGGCGGCCCGGCGCCGCCCGAAATCAACGTTCGCCAAACGATGAAGTGCGGCGGGCGGTGGCTGCGGCAATTGCCGGGAGGGGCCCGGTACCAACAGATCTGGCATGGGCTTGCCTAGTTGCACGTCGGCAGGTTCATTCGGGGGCCGCACAGTCGCTCCTCGATGTTTACCGTCACCAGCGTCTCCCATCTCTATCGGCGCACCGGCAGCTCCACGGCAAGCAGGTCTTCGGGTGAAGAATTCCGGCCTAGCATAAGCACACAACTCTATAAATGGAAGCCCACTATGATAATCGAGGTCGCCTGGCAGGTTGTCGCACTTCGCTCGGGGCGGAGACGACACGCCGCACGCACCCAGGCAAGCCGTATCGAGCCCACGGCGGCGTTATTCGCAGGGGCGCGAGCGGGCAAATATGATGTGCGCCATCGGCCACCAAATATTTTGTGCATCACCGTATTTGGCGAACTTCCCGACCCGCGCGCCCAACGGAACACCCGCTGACGGCGGCGTTGCGCCCTAGCGAATAGGAGTCACGTCGCACCAACGAGCGCCGACTCCCCCAAGTCTTGACAGACCTCCGTCCGAGCCGAGAACGGTTCGGGGTAGCGGTAGCGGTACCGGGGCGCTGTGATATTCCGAGTAGCGTCAATCGCTGGCCGCGCATGTCTGATCTGAAATCAGCGTGCGGGTCTATTAGTTGTGTAGCCGAGCTACTATCAGCGGCATGCCTTCTTCCGCGCCCCCTCCTGTTTCACGGCAGGAGCGCCGCAAAGCTCGCACTCGTGCACAGATCATCGACGCGGCACAGGAGGTGTTCACCGCTGACGGCGAGACAGTCACCATAGAGCGCATTGCCGACGTCGCCGACGTCGCTGTAGCCACCATTTACCAACACTTTTCAGGCAAGGACGAGCTGCACTCCGCTGCCGTGAACCGGGCACTCGAACAAAACGAGAGGTTCATGGTCACGGTCTATCAGTCGATGGCCGATCCCGTCGACAAGCTCATCGACGCGGTGGGTGCTTACCTTGAGTTCTACCTGCAATCGCCATGGCTATTCGCCATGGTCGAGTTGAAACTCGGACACCCAGCACCAACTGACGATCCCGCCGCGGCGATGATCAGCGAACGCGTCGGCAGAATGAACTCAATGCTGACGGGAGTCGTCCAGGACGGAATCCGCAGTGGTGTTCTTCGGAAGTCCGTGCCGCGGGATACCGCCCGCTTCCTGTGGGGCTCGATGAACGGGATCATCGGCCTCGCCCTGCGCCCGGATGCACTGCGCCTGACTGAGGACGAGGTTCGTTCCACGTTGCTGGTCGGAGTGGAGACCATTCTCGACGGAATGGTCACCGATGCCCTTCGGGGCAGCGACGGCAGGCTGAAACCAGCGATACGCCGCCGCCTGAGGAACACGATCTCGGCCGCGGGGCAGCCGACTGCGAGGCAAACCGCGGCCCAGTGAGGTCGCGCGAATTCAATCGGCGCTAGCCGATCCGTTCAGTTCGAATCGTCTGGCGGTCCTTCGCCGATTCGACATCGACGCAGTCGGGTGCTGCTGCTATTCGCGTTGCGACGAATCGCGCCACTTCGTCGAGCGCCGCGCGGCTCTCTGGGAGGAACCAGAGATTGACGAAGTCGTGTATCTGTCTCCGCCAGATTTGGAGTTCGACCGGAACGCCGGCCGCGCCCAGCCGCGTCGCCATCAAATCGGAGTCTGGCCGGAGGAATTCATGCGCGGCGGTGATCAGAAGAGTGGGCGGCAGCATGGACGAAACGCGATTGATCGGGGACAGTTCGGGGTCCAACACGCCGTCGACCTCCCCGGCACGTTTGCACACGGCCGCCAGCAGTGGTCCGACCGACGGCCCGTACGGGTCGCTGGCTGCGCTCGGGCTGCTGAACTTGCGCGTGCAATCCAGGTCGAGCAGCGCCGAAATACCAACCAACCCGCCCGGGGCCGGTAAGCCCAGGTCGATCGCATCGACGGCCATCGCAAACGCCAAAAACCCACCGGCGGAGTCGCCGACGGCGACCACGGTGGCTGCGTTCACCCCTTGCTCGAGCAGCCACCGGTACGCGGCGAGGCAATCAGCTGCTGAGCCTCGTACGTCGGTTTCGGGAAGCATGCGGTAGTCGACAAGGACTACCGGCAGTCCGGTTCGTTGTGCGATGTCGGCTGCCACCCGACCGTAAGATTTGGGACCGCCGGAGACGAATCCGCCGCCGTGGTAGTACAGCACCGCCCCGTCGCTGATCCGGGGGCTGCCTCCGTTGACGCGCACCACCTCGAGCCGGAAGCCCGGCAGCTGGATGCGTTGTCGCGTAACTCCGCGCGGCTCGGGGATCACCCTGGCCACAGTTTCGCTCTCGCGGCAGATTCGAATCACGGTGTCGTTCAGTCGCACCAACCTGAGAAGCGGCCTGCCCAGGAGTCGGGCTGCACCGAGGACCAGGCGGGAGGTGGGGCTGGGTGCTGCGGGATTCATCAGGGTGCTTCCCGCAACCGTCGGGTGCAGCGGGTGCGGCGTGGGCCTGGCGTAGCTGCTCCACGTCGCCCGAACCCGGCCGTCGAGGTCGTCCACAACCCGGGACGGGGCGTCTACGACGAGGGTGCTTCGCCGTTCGGCGGTGTAGGCGGGCCACTGTGGCATCGGGGCCCCAGTGTGCGCGAAATTCAGCCAGTGCCCCTGCATGTCGGCGGACACCTTGCGCAATTCTTCCCGTCCGCCGGCAGCCATCACCCGGGTAAGCCAGTTGTCGGCCAGTCCGAACACGGGCAGGATGTCGGCGCCGTGAAAGGCGCCGATGCCGGATTTCCTCAGAAGTGGTGGCGCATAGTCAAATCGGTAGAGATATGTCGGTGCGTGGGCCTGATGGCCTTCGGCGACGGCGATCACGGGGCGACGGAAGAAGCTGTCGGTGCCGATTCGCGTCGTCGCAGAACTTTTGGGATAGCCCGGGTAGGCGGCCAGCACTTCATCTCGCGTGTCAGCGTCGAGTCCCGCGAACATCCGGTCGATCGAGCTAGGTCGCGTCGGAACGAGCCGGCCAGCGACACGGCCGTGCAGGCTCATCTCGTCGCGATTGGATCCGACGATCAGCGGCACCTGCAGCGCGCGGCCGGCTGCGATCGCGACCAGCGGGTCTTCCGGCAGAAAATCGCCGTCAATCACTGGAGCGAACGGCATGCGACCGGGCACCTCCCGCATAGCTGCAAGCCCGGTCTTGAACGCGGCAGAACAGATGTGCCGGGCGTCTGCAGCGGCCAGCGCGGAAGCAGCGGTCTCTTCGGTCGCACCGAGGCGTTGGACGCAGCGACGGGCGATCTGCGCCGCGAGGTCGGGGGTCAAATTGGCGTCGGCAGGGCCGCTTTGCGTGATCGCCCGATGGAAGAGCCCCCGGGCCGCGGGGGTCGCGAGCAGGGTGGTGATCGAGCAGCCTCCAGCGGACTCGCCAAACAACGTCACATTGCCCGGGTCTCCGCCGAAGGCACCGATGTTTGCCTGCACCCAGCGAAGTGCTGCCACCTGGTCACGCAATCCCAGATTGGAATCGAACGGCCGCTGCGGCGTCGAGAATTGCGAAAAGTCTACGTATCCAAGGCCATTGAGACGGTAGTTGATGGCCACCAGAACGACGTCGCCGCGCCGCACCAGAGGCTTCGGATCGTAGATCGGCCAGTTCGCACTGCCTTCGAAGTACCCGCCGCCGTGAATCCACACCATGACGGGACGGGGGCACGCACTCCGCTCGGCCGGTGCACACACGTTCAACGTCAGGCAATCCTCGCCCTGTTTCTGGCGTCTGGTCACACCGAGAAACGAGCTGAGTGGATGCGATACCGCCGCATATCGGATTCGTGTCACATCGCGTACCCCGGCCCAGGTTTCCACGGGTTGCGGGGCGCGCAGGCGCAACGCGTCTACCGGAGGAGCGGCATAGGGGACGGACAACCACGTGAGCGTGTCGTGGTCGAGCCGACCGCGGACGATGCCGGCCCCGGTTTCGACATCGGTGAGTGGTGTCATGAAAGTCGAGCCTTTCTTATGTCATTGACTTAGCAGGACTTTGCGGGAAGACGTTGGTAGGGAGCTGATTTCACGCGGAGCGATGTCGTGGATTGGGTCCGCCATCTTCGGCACGGCCGTACCGGGCTGCCAGCCGATCACATTGAGCAGCACTCGCCGCTACAGTCGGATCGAGGTTGAGCCCGCCCCCCAGTAGATCGTGAACCGCCGTCGCGCGGCTTCGTCGGCCAACATTGCTGCTCCAGTCCCGACTCAGGGATTGATGATGATTCGGTTTTGGCTCACGTCGTCGAGCCAGTAGGCCTCGCCCTCCCCAACGACGAGCAACTCTTCGAACTTCGCACCGAATCCGTCGGCACGAACGTGCGGCTCGATCGCCCAGATCCCCGTCTTTGGGCCGGTGTGTTGCGGGCCCAGTGTCTCGGGGAACACCAGGCGTCGCACCAGCGTGCCGAGGAATCCAAGACCGTGCCAGCTGGGCACGTAGCCGACCAGCTTTTCCGGGAGGAACCATCCGACGTTGCGACCAGGCGCGCCATGGTGATACACGCGGTGACCGAGAACGTGTCCCGGGTAGCCGGCCGCCGCGTTCCCGTAGCCCGCAGCACGGATTTCATCGTCGACCCATTCGAAGACGCCGGAGGCAAGGTTCTTGTCAGCGAATCGTCGTGGGATTTCCGTGCGCAGCTTCGCCAGGAAGTCCAAGGCTAGTTCCAGCTCGGGATTCGGCCCGACGCTAGCGGTGTACGCGATATCACCGGTGTACCCGTCGACGATCGGGGAGCAGTCCATGATCACAACGTCGTCGCCTTGCAACGTCGCCCCCGTGCCACGGGTTACCGGACCCCATTCTCCGTCCGGTGCCAGGGTCCGCTCGTGAAATACGGCGATCGGCTTGTGCAACATGGCCTTCACGCCATGGTCGTACAGCCAATCCATCATCCAGACAGACGTCTTGGCCTCGGTCCATCCAGGCCGTATCACCTCAGCACAGGCCTGTGCGCAGCCAAACCCCAGTTGCTGCGCGCGGCGGAAGCCGTCGACCTCGGCTGGGGTCAACACCCGCGCTGAGGCCGTCCTGCGGCCAGAAAGCCACTTCGTCAGGGGGCCGGCCATATTGGGCAACTTCACCGTCGATGTCACGTCTCATCCTTTGCAGTTCCATCGTGGCCGGGCGAGGTCACACCCAAGGTCGTCATATACGAGTTCTCAGATAGGAATATGATTCTGATAATCAAATGCAATTCCACTATAGGCAGTGGCTTTCGCCAGTCAAGACCCCACGTCAATGACTTCCGCCCGGGGTCATCGGGAACTTCGCACTCGACGCTGCTTGGCGAGAGTCGAGTGTAAGTAAAATCTACTTCTATTAATAGAGGCTCAAGATGCTAACGTCGACACATGACACTGCAAGGTCGGATCATCGAGCGAGTGCTGAAGGTATCGCCCGCGTTGACCCGCGATGTGAAGGTGACGAAGGACCTGCGGTTCCTGGCGTATGACGGGGTGCAGTTGCTGGCGAATCTGCACGAACCGCGGGACGTCCCGAATGCACCTACGCTGTTGGTTCGCACGCCGTACGCCCGCACCGGCCTGGTCAGCAGGTTGATCAGTTCAACCTTCGCTGAGCGGGGATACAACGTGCTGGTCACCGCAGCGCGGGGCACCGATGGGTCCGGGGGCGTTCTCGAACCGTTCCGGAACGAAACGGATGACGGGCTGGCCACCCTGGACTGGATCGAGAAGCAGCCCTGGCACAACGGCAAGATCGTCATGTTCGGTCCGAGCTACCTGGGATTCGTCCAGTACGCCGCGGCGGTGGAGGCCGGCGATCGGATCGACGCGCTGTTCCCGATGATCGGCAGCTCCGACATCGGCAGTGACCTTCTCGGCGGCGACACGGTCTCCCTCGCCGGTGTTGCGGCGTGGACCGCGCGCATGGTCACCAGTGAGCGGCACACGCCGCTGTTGGCGGATTTCAAGGAGATCGTGGGTGACAAGCGCGCCCGCAAGGCAATGGAGCACCTGCCGCTACGTGAGATTGACATCGTGGGCACCGGTTGCCGGGTCCCTTACTTCCAGCAATGGCTGGACAATAGCGATCCGGCGATGCCGTACTGGAAGTCGGAGCGCTCGTGCGCCGACCGCGTCGGTGACATCGTGGCACCGACGCTGCATTTCACTGGCTGGCAAGACATCCTGCTGCCTACTCAGCTAGCCGACTACGCCTCAATGCGGGCGGCAGGTCGCGACCCATATCTGACCGTCGGGCCGTGGACGCACGTGGACTTCAGCCAGTTCGATCACGCAGTCACCGAAGCACTGACCTGGTTCGAGGCCCACACCACGGGCGATCACAGCAAGTTACGGGAACTGCCAGTACGACTGTATATCTTCGGCGCCGACGAATGGCGGGATTACCCCGAGTACCCGCCGCCCGGCGTCGGCGATCACGTGTTCAACCTTTGGCCGGGCGGAGGCCTCGGCGGTGAGCCGGCGGCCCCGGGAGCGGTCGACCGGTTCACGTATCGCCCGTCGGACCCGACCCCGGACGTTGGCGGCCCGCTGCTAGACCCCAGGACCGCCGGCAGCAAGGACCAGAAGTCCCGAGAGTCGCGTGCCGACGTCGCCGTCTACACCGGCAAGACGCTGTGTCAGCCGCTTGAGGTGATCGGACCGGTGTCGGCTCAGATCCGGCTCCGCACAAGCAGCGAGCACGCTGACGTATTCGTCCGCCTGTGCGACGTCGACGAAGACGGCGTCTCGACGAACGTGTGCGATGGTATCCAGCGGATCACCACAGGCGCCTTCCCTGTCGATGAGGAGGGCGCGCGCTTGGTGACCGTGCAGTGCTGGCCCACGGCGTACCGGTTCAAGCCGAGACACCAGCTGCGCGTGCAGGTATCCGGCGGATCGTTCCCGCGTTTCGCCCGCAATCTGGGTACCGACGACCCGCTCGGTACCGCAACGCGCATGGTCGACGTGGACTACGAGATACTGCCCGGCTCGACGGTCACCTTGTCGATGCTGCCATCGGCCAGCGCGCACTAGCCTCGGGCCTTCCTCGTGATGTGGAGTGATGGTGTGGCGTTGACGAAAAAGGGCCTGTTGGGCTCTCGGTGGGGATTGTGATGGCCTGGCGGGCGCCCAGCACCGCAATGTTCACAGCAGCGGTAGCACTACTGGGCGTCGCCGTGCTTATCGGCGCAGAACCGGCAGCGGTAGACACGCAGACCTGGTCGGTACCCATTGCATTGGTGACCACCGATGAGCCTCAACCGGCGGACCAAGCTCCCCAAATCCCAAACGCCGGCAGGGTTTACAACAACACGGCGGGTTTCAGTTTCGTGCCGCCCCCCGGATGGATCCGGAACAACTCGGCCAAGCTCACGTATGGTTCCGATCTGTACACCAACGCGGCAGCCCCCAACGGGGTGATCCTGCTGGGTCCGGTCGATCTGAAGCTTTTCGCCTCCGGGTACCCCAACAACACGAAGGCGGTCATCCGCTTGTCGTCGGACCTGAGCAATTTCCTGAGGCCCTACACAGGTACTCGAATCAACGGGGAGGACAGAGTGTTTCAGTCCAACGGCTTGCCCGCCGCCTCCACCTACTTCGAGACCACCTACGACGATCCCGGCAAGGATGTCGGACAAATGTGGGCAAGTGTGGTGGGAATTGGCATCAATCGTTACTTCGCCGTCTGGCTCGGCTCCGCATCATCCCCTATCGACAAAAATATCGCCCAGGCCCTGGCAGAGTCGATACGGCCGTACTGACCCCGGCGACTGCAGGTTCTCAAAGGCGCAGCCAGACTTCGGGACGGGCGCCGCCACAGGCCTGGCGGTCTTTCTTCTTCAAGTACGGCCGAACCCGGGCAAGCGATGCCGCCTGACACCCCGGTATCGGCGTCTTGATCATGTCTATCGCTCGCTGTGCAGTAGCACCATGACGGCGCGCGCTGCGTGGTCGAAGGGCTCGATGCAGGCAAGGCGAATATCGTGGTTGATGTACGTCAGTACATTAGACAGAAATGGTGGGGAGCTGCGTGGCTGCACCGAAGAAGACAATGCCTCGACGCGTCTTCACCTGATCCCGAGAAGCGCCGCCGCCAGATTGTGGTGGCCGCAGCTGAACTGATCGCTGAGCAGGGATCGACGGAGTTCACGCACGCAAGATAGCTGCCCGCGCAGAGATCCCGCTGGGTTCAACAACTCAGTACTTTGCGAGGTGGTTACCCGCGAGTGCTGCCGACGAGGGATATGGCCGCATGTTCGATGGCCTCTTCGCTGACCAAGACCTGCAGGGCGGCGTCCCCGAGCGGGATGAAGCTGTCATAGCTGCATACGCGGGCCAGGGCGCCGCGATAGCCGTTGTCGATGAGCTCCGCGAGAACCTGCTGGCCGACTCCCCCGCTGCGCCGGGTCTCATCGACGATCAGCACATGCCCGGTGGCGACCGCGTCACGCAGGACGTCCTTGATCGGCAGCGGCGACAGCCACCGCAAATCGGTGACACGACAGTGGATCCCGTGCGTGCGACGCAGCGACTCGGCGACACGCAGGCTCATCGGGACGCCGTTGCCGAACGTCACGACGCTCAGATGCTCACCATCGCCGTAGGTGCGGGCGGTACCGATGGTGGCGTCCAGCACCTCGTGAGAGCCCGTCAGCCACCCGCCGTCGCCCTCGCGGTGCAGATCGCGAGTGTGGTACAGCGCGATGGGTTCCAGGTAGACGCACACCGCACCAGCCTCCACGGCGGCACGGGCACAGGCCCGCAACATGATTGCCGCGTCGTCGGGGTGCGAGGGCGAGGCCACAATGATGCCCGGAATGTCCAGCAGCGCGGCCACCGATTCGTCATTGTGGAAGTGTCCGCCGAACCCCTTCTGGAAGCCGTAGCCCGCGATGCGGATCACCGCGGGGTTGCGGTACTGGCCGTTGGAAAAGAACTGCAACGTCGCGGCTTCCCCACGGATTTGGTCCAGCGCGTTGTGCACATAGGCCAGGTACTGAATCTCCGGGATGGCCAGCAGGCCGTTGAGCCCGGCACCGAGTGCCAGACCAAGGATCGTCTGCTCGTCGAGGATGGTGTCGAAGACACGGGCGCCGCCGAAATTCTTCTGCAGGCCGCGGGTCAGTCCGTAGACGCCGCCCTTGCGGGCTACGTCCTCGCCGAACACCAGCGCCTGTGGATACTCACGGAGAATGTCCTGCAATGCCGCGTTAATCGACTGCGCCAGCGTCATTTTGGCCTCAGTCGGCTCGCAGCGCACCGTACGCGAGGCCCGCACGGACGCACGCAACGTGCGCCTGAGCGGTTCCATGACCGCCGCCGGTGAATCCAGCTGCGGCAGCTGGCACACTTCGGCGGCCAGTCGCATCACGGTGGCACGCTTGCGCTCATATATTTCGAGCAACTCACCGGCACTGCGATGCCCCTGTTCCACAAGCAGGCGCGCGGTGCCCAGCAGCGGGTCGCGGCCGTAGTCCTCGGAGATCTCGCGCGGGCTGCGATAGCCGGGCTCGTAATCCGAGCCGGCATGACCCATCAACCGCACGGTGCTCAGATGCAGGAACGCGGGGCGCCGGTAATTCCGGACATAGGACGCGGCCGCGGACGCCGCGGCGAAGGTTTCCGCGACATCGGCACCGTTGGCGGCGAAGTACGTCAGGCCCGGCTGGTGCGCGTAGACGTTCGCGATCCACCCCTGCGGGGTCTTGGTGCTGATGCCAATGCCGTTGTCCTCACACACCAGCAATAGCGGCACATCCAGGCCGCGGTACGTCGCGTTCAGCGCGGCATTGATAGCGCCGACGGCGGTCGAATGGTTGGCCGAGGCGTCGCCGAAACTGCACACCACAACCGCGTCCTGTGGCCACGGCCCGCTCCCCACGGCGCACGCTTGCCCAAGCAGGAACGCCGTGCCGAACGCCCGTGGCAAGTGCGAGGCGATCGTCGAGGTCTGCGGAACAATGTTGAGGTCGTGGCGGCCAAAAACCTTGTGCCGGCCGCCGGACATCGGCTCCTCGGTGGCCGACACGATACCCAGCAGCACGTCGCGTAACGCGTCGCGCTCGCCGCCGCACTGACGGGCGCGCTGCAGGAAGAATCCGCCCGAACGGTAGTGCAGCAGTGCGGGATCCGTCGGGCGCAGGGCCGCCGCCACGGTGGCGTTGGCTTCGTGCCCGGCCGATCCGATGGTGTAGAAGCCCTGACCGTCCGCACGCAAGGCACGCGCTGCCAAATCCAGATGACGGCTGCCGATCTGCGAGTCAAAGATGTGCAGCGCATCTGCGACCGTCAGCGACGCCCCGGGCCGCACCGGCGCGTTGTCGTCGCGCCCGGGTGCGGGCACCACCGGACTGCAGGCTTGCAGCGCGGTGATGAAGTGATCGTCAACGGCGTCGGACATCAGATAACTTCCCTTCCCACAAGCGATGGGTCACGCAAATGCTGCGTGACCGGTCAGCGCCTGCCCGATTATCAGCAAATGCATCTCGCTGGTGCCCTCATAAGTCAATACGATTCGAGGTTGCATGCGTGCCGCATCACCGGATATTCGGCGCTGATCCCGTTGGCCCCCAAAATGGTTCGCGCGGTGCGGGCGATACTTCGGTCCCACGATGAGGTCGTCGTAGAGTTTGCGCCCCGCCGGGGTGACCGCGATGTCGCGCGCCTCGATCTCGCCGAAGCGTACGCGCAGGTTGGGAACGGCGCCGCACAAGTCTCTGTCTGGCATCGCTACAACCGCTAATGTGCATTCGCACAGGTGACCAGCCATCCTCGTCGGCAAATCACCTCTGCTCGACGAAAGGCGGTGAGGACTACGCTCGACGAATTCTGGAGTTGGTTGGTCAATCGCGACTGGACGTTGAGCCAGATCGACACCCCCATGGCGTGGTTCGCATTCCTGAGCATTCCGTTGTTCACCGGAGTGATCGGCTGGCTCATCAACTGGACCGGCCTGATCATGCTGTTCTACCCGGTCAACTTTCACGGGTTCAGAATCCCGGGCATGGCGGAGCTGGCACGGCTGGCGCCGCACAAACTGCAGGAGATCCCCGGCGTACTGCAGGGCGGAGTCGGCTGGCAGGGCATCGTGCCGGCGCGCGCGGCCAAGATGGGCTCGATCGCGTCGGACAAGGCCATTGCCAAGCTCGGTACGCCCGCGGAGTTTTATCAGCAGCTCGAGCCGGAAGAGATCGCAGAGCACATCGTCAGGCTTTTCCGGGCCGAGATTCCGCAGCTCGTCGATGAGGTGATGGTCGCCAACGACCCGCAGTTCTGGCGCGACCTACCTACTGTCGGCAAACGCGCGATCGTGGCGCGGGTCCAGTCGCAATTGCCAGAAGTGGTGCAGTCGATCACCACCGAAATCGGCATCCACATCGACCAGTTGCTCGATCCCAAGATCATGGTGATCGAGCACTTCCGAAAGAACCCCGAGCTCGTCATCCGCGTCTTCAAGGACATCGGACAGCGCGAGCTCAACCTGATGGTCAACTTCGGCTTCATCTTCGGCTTCTTGTTGGGCATTCCGGTCGCGTTCATCGACCACTGGTTCCATACGTGGTGGATGCTGCCTGCGCTCGGCGTGATCGTCGGCTGGATAACCAACGCGCTCGGCATGTGGCTCATCTTCGAGCCGACCGAGCCGACCCGCTATTTCGGCATCAAGTTCCAGGGCTTGTTCCTGCAGCGGCAAGAGCAGGCCGCCGAGGTGTATGCCGGGATCATCGCCGGCGATGTCATCACGTTGGAACGCATCGGCGACTACCTGATCGACGGCCCGAGCGGCGACCGCACCCGCCAGATGATGGCCACAGCTCTGGGTCCAGCCATCGACCGGGCCGCCGGGCCGATCCGGGGCGCCGCGCGAGTAGCACTCGGAGCCCAGGCTTACGACTCGATCAAGGCCGGCTTTGCCGCCGAGGCAGTCGACCGGACACTGACACCCTTCCGGGACGAAGAGTTCTCACGGGCACAGTCAGGAAAGATCCGCAATTTGATCGCCCAACGCACCAAAGAACTTCCGCCATCGGACTTCGTCGAGATGCTGCGCTCTGCCATCAAGGAAGATGAGTGGATGCTCTACGCTCACGGCGCGATCATGGGCGCGGCAGGTGGCTTCCTTCACTACGGGATCTTCTTGGGACTTGGTGCCGCATGAGTACAGACAAATCTCCGGCACCGGCGCAGGATCGCTCCCCTATGCCCACAGGTGTCGGCGAGGCACTTCCCGGCTTGGTCCGCTTGGCCACGACAGCCTGGGTGCGTACTGCCGAGTGGACCCTGGTTGCCGGGCTCCAAACAGGCCGTCGTGCACTCGAGATAGCCGCTGACCCGGCATCCGCGGTTGCCTCCGCACGCGAGCTGATCGCGGGCGCGGCCCAAGCAGGCGCCGTTTTCGGCGATCTGGCCAAGGCGGTCTCCAATGGCGTCTCGGTGTCGGAGGCCATCATCCAGGTCAGTGGCTCGCTCACTAAGACTGTGACGACACAGGAAGTGGTGCACCGGCAGGAGGCGGCGGAAGAGCGCCAACACCAGATGGAGCAATCATTGCGCGCGCAGGGCCAGGCGCTGCTGATGCGCTCGCGCGACGTGTGGAACACCGAACGCAGCCACCCGGCGTATGCGCGCATCCTGGAGGAGATGGCGCCCGACGAGGCTCGCATCCTGCTGTTGCTGCTGCGCG
Organism: Mycolicibacterium sp. CBMA 234; assembly: GCF_009729415.1. GTDB lineage: Bacteria > Actinomycetota > Actinomycetes > Mycobacteriales > Mycobacteriaceae > Mycobacterium. Next base: position 133,179 of record NZ_MPKW01000025.1, on the reverse strand, counting down.
GCGGACCGCAGCCAGCGGTCGATGTCCGCACGGGTGGCGCCATCGGCATGGTGTCCTCAAGGCTGGTGGCTCCGGGCCTCAATATGATCGGCCCGCGCGCAGGGCTGCGTTATCTGGACCAGGTCCCCGCGTATCTCAATAATCTCTTCCGGCTGGGGCTGATCTGGTTTTCCCAGGAGCAACTGCGCGACCCGCTCGAATACCAGGTAGTTGAGGCGCAGCCGGATGTGCTGGCGGCGATGCACTCGGTGCGCGCGCACAAGGTCGTCCGCCGTTCGATCCACCTCACACCCTTCGGCATCGACTTCTGCCGCGCCTGCCTGGTGGCAGAGAACGAAGACGTCGCGGTCCTGCCCGAGCATCAGGCGCCGAACACCATCGACTGAGCGACGTCAGCAGTCAATGACAGCAATGTCGTTGCGGCGGTTGAACTTTCGGGCCACCGTAGCGAGATCGTCGTCTTACGCCTTGATCCCAGCCGGCACGAAAGAAGAAGAAGCTGTAGGGTCTCAGATTCCGTGACATCTGCCGATCCTCTGACCTGCGGTGACGCAAGTTGTCTCACCTGATGTCATCGGGCTTCGGTCTCAGAATTTTGGCATTTCCTCAACGGGCATTTTGGCCTCGGCGGAGTCAAGCCGCTTGAGCCGGCACGCCATCGATGCGCCACCGCCCTACTTACGTCACGTGACGGGGCTCTCCTCTGCCGCCGATTGCTAGTCAGCTGCCCGCGATGGATGCCGGATACTGCTTACTGATCGATGGACGCCGATAAGCATCAAGCTCATTCGCGCCCGTAAACTCGGCGCACCCGGACAGCTCGACTCATACCGTCTACGAGCATCAGTCCGTCATTGGTGACGGTTGCCTGCGGACAGTATGCGTAGTGGTACTCGTAGTGGTATTCCGCTTGCTTCCACTTGGAACCGTCGGTCATCTCCACATACGTCTTGCCGTCCCAACCCTTCCAGGCGCCCTTGACCGTCATCTTGGACATCTGATCCTCCAGGTTCGGTGGTGCACATTGGTGAAGACAACCTTGCCACCAGCCACCGACAGGATGCCGTGACTACTGCCGAAGCTAGAGCCACCGATCAGCCCGTCGCCCCAACCGACAAGTACCATGAATCCTTCAATGACTCATGCTGACGAACCGGGTCCGAATCAGGACGGAGCTACCGATGATCGGCCCCAAGGAAGCGGTACCATCCGCTGGTTAGCTCCGGTAGGCAGCAAGATCCCACGCACCGAACACGGACTCCTTGACTCGGTAGTGCTGGACTACGACTGGTACTCAGGTGACCGACCGCGATCATCAGACGACTTGGTCGACAGCCAAGGTTCGTATGTGCTGCTCGCGCCAGGCGGAGCGGGTAAGAGCACGCTCATCGAGGCCCTCAAACGTCGAGAGCCCGCCAGCCAGTCAATAGATCTGCGGATGCACAGCACGCAATCCCTTATTGCGACGTTCGACCAGTTGTCTTCCGGAGAATCCGCATCAACGTCATCACCGCAAGTCACCGTCTTTATCGACGCGATCGACGAGGCGCTACAAGTGGACCCCAACATTGGACACGTGCTGGTCAGGCTCCTCAGTCGGCCAGAGATGAGCAAACTGGCATGGCGGTTCGCCTGTCGACCTGCCTCGTGGTCACGTGCGCTGGCAGACGGGATGCACGCGGCCCTGCCGGGGTTCGAGGAACTGGAACTCCTGCCTCTTGGGATACCGGACATCCGGGCGATGGCAGCGGACGATGCCGACGCCTTCATCAACCAAGTTGAGCAGGCCGGCCTAAACCGTTTGCTAGCACTTCCCCTGCACGCGTCGAACTTGCTCGACGCCTGGCGCCATTCGGGCCAGCTTCCAGCAAATCGGTCGGTGGCCATGCAGCACGCTGTCAACCGGATGCTCAGCGAGGGAAGTACAACTCGCCTCCCCGGACAACTGGACGACCAACGATGCCAGCTGATCGCCGAACGCCTGGCCGCATTCTCAATGTTCTGCAGCGTCGGAAGCTTCTCGCTCCAGCACGCCGGCGGCGTCACGCCGGGCCCTCTAGCAGTCAGCGCGGTACCAACGCACGCCGAACCCGACCTGGCCGGTGCTGCCCTAACCGTGCCGGACATCCAGGAGGTACTGGGCACTTCACTGTTCGCTGCTGCTGGACAGGGTGCGGTGGCATTCGCGCACCAGTCCTACACGGAATACCTAGCGGCGGCATACCTTCGGCGCCGCGGTGTCGCTGGACAACGGTTGATCACCCTTCTCGGCGCCGATGTCAACGGTCTGGTTCCCGGACCGATGATCGAAGTCCTGGGCTGGTTGTTAGCGAAGGGCGCACCTGTGCCGGACGTTCTGATGGCCGAGAACGCAAGACAATTGTTGAACACGGCTGGACTGCAGTTCGCCAATGATCAGACCCGCAGGAGCCTCGTCCAAGCACTGCTAAACGGAGCGGCCTCTGGGTTGTTTGAAGGCCCCCCACGGGCAGACACTTCAATACTGTCGCACCCTGAATTGGCCGTGCAGCTGCAGGCTGCGGCGAGCAACGTAGCAAACCCGTGGGTTGCGTTCTGGATCTGTCGGATCGCCCGACAATGCGCCGTCCACGAGGTCGCCGACGACCTCCTAGCTCTGGCACTCGAGCCCTCGTTGCCCGCGATGATCAGAGCCGAAGCTGTCACCGCCTTCGCCGCTGTTACCGCGGATCATCGTAAGGCGGAACTCGCGCCGCTACTCGAGCTAGACACCACGCAGGACCCGTACGACGAAATCCGTGCAGCCGCTCTGCGAGCCGTATTGCCCAACGCCTTGGACTTCGACCGCATCCGAAATGCAATCCGCCCCACAACCAATTCGCACTTCATCGGCGATTACGAGCGCTTGCTCAGCGAGCTTCCTGGCCTAATACCTTCGGTGGAAGTGCTACCCACTCTGAACGATGCACTTCGCCGTCGGCCAGAGCACGGCGGCCGGGCCTTCGACGACCTCATTCGAGAGCTACTTCAGCGCGCGTGGGATGCCAGAGATCCATCGACCGCCGAAGCGATTGGATCCGCGTTGGCCAGTGATCGATTCGGGCGCCAGGCCGGTCTGCCGTGGCAGACCGATGACGACCCAGACCTCCGCCGGACTATCGCAGCCGCCGCCTTGGGTGCTCATGAGCACGCGTTCATGGCGGTCCTGGGCTTAGGCATCCTCACCCCGTCAGACCTTGGCTGGCTGATTGACTGGATGCCTACCGCGCCGGCCGAGGCCCTCACGTGCGCCGGAGTGGTGGCCCGAAACCTGGCTTGGAACGTTGCGGACGCCGCATCGGCCGACCGCATCCTCTCGATGGACGAGGACCACCCGGCCTACGAAGATCTCAAGTCGTTCCGTGGCCACCAGGACATCAAGTCGCGGCCTCCCTTTCCGAGCCAGACCGACAGTGCAGACAGCGAATCAAAGGCCGAGGCAACATCGACGCTCCGCGCGGCCCTGGAGCACGTCTGCGCCGTATCTGGTGACTGGTGGCACGTCTTCGTAGCGCTGGCGGGCCGGGACGGCGGCCCCAGCCGTTACCTCGACTGGGACCTGACCAACAGGCGGCTGTGGTCCGAACTGAGCACGCAAGAACAGGAATTGCTCCTGCTCAAAGGCGTCGAATACCTCAATGCTAGGACGCCCGCCGTTGACCGGTGGGCAGGGCAGGATGTGCTTCAGGCCGACAACGTCATTCCCGACTGGGCCGGCGCAGCTCTCGTTGCGACGCTGGTTATGCACCGACCGGAGCTGCTGGGAAACGTGGAAGACACGGCATGGACGGCGTGGGCGCCGGTGATCACCGCAATGTCGCATTATTCGTCGGAGCAGTCGTGGCTGCAGGAGCTCCGAAGTGCAGTGTCTCAGAGTGCTCAAGACGCGGTCGACGCGGCGATGCGCGAACAGATCCGCTCGATGCCCGCTGTGTCGTATGCGTACCACCCTCTGGCCGACTTCAACGATGGTCGGCTCCTCTCCATCGTTGAGCAAATTGCTCGCGCCACGGACGAGTCCACGGCCCGCCGCGCGGAAGCACTAGGCGTGCTGGTAGAGCACGCCCCCGATGTCGCAGTTGCGGTCGCAAAGGCAGCCATGGGCGAGCACGAGGTGCCCCCGGCGGCGTTCGCTGCGCTCGCCAAGCTGGCGCCACAGGACCTGTTCGCAAACTGGATCACCCAAGAAAGTCTGGGCCCCTTGGAGCTTCTGCGGGAACTCGACACTGAGAAGCTTTCCAACGACTCGGTGGTCGCGTTGACAAGGCTAGTCCTTGATGAGCTTCCCTTCGCCCAAGATCCCGACGAACTTTACGACTTCGCCGCGGAAACTCCAGCCGCGGCAGCGCGTCGGACACGGACTCGTTTACTGCAATCGATGGCCAGTCGTGGCATGGCCAACGCTCTTATTGATCTCGCGAAAGGGCGGCCGGTCGCGGACACGGACCGGATCCGCCAGCTGCTGCAGCAAGCCCGAGCCTACGAGGCGATGACCAACTGGCGGCCGCTAGCTCCGGTCACGCTCATGGAACTCCTCGATAGCGGTGACGCCCGACTGATCCGAGATAGTGCAGGACTCCGAACCGTGCTAGTCGAACAACTCGCGCATATTCAAAATGATTTACCCCGCGGCGGATTTCGAAGCCTATGGGATGGCGAACCCGGTGACGACAATGCTTCGCCCAAGAGTGAGGACACCATATCCGACTGGCTGGTCGAACAGCTGAAGCTACGCCTCAAACCCCACGTCGTGCTCGACCGCGAGATACAAGTTACGCGTCGTAAGGACGCGGGCGTAGGCACCCGCATCGACATCACAGCCTCCTCCGGCGGCGCTCAGATCGCGCGGGTGCCGATAGAAGCGAAACTGGTCAGCAATCGCGAATTGTCAACCGCTCTACCGAATCAGCTTGTGGATAAGTACATGAAGCCCACCGAGCTCACTGATGGGCTGTACATGATCTATTGGGTTCCTCTCGAACTGCGCCCCAAGGGATGGACCAAGAAGCATCCTGACGCTGGTGTGCTTGCTGACGAACTTCGAGCGCAGGCAGAACAGCAGCTTCCTTCCAGGTACATCGACGTCGTTGTCTTGGACATCGGCCCCTCCTAACCGCTTTCTCAGACTCTCCATCCGCAACTGCTGGAGGTTCAGAAGCTCCCGGTAGGATCGGGTTTGGTCGACAGTTGTTGGCGGACTGGCGATCTGAGGATCTTGGTGACCCGCGGGGATCCCGATCGGAGCCTGTACACGTGTCGGCTTTGGGACTGGATGCAACTCAGCGAAAGTACGCGGCTAGCACTGGCGGACCTCACAGGGGCACGTATCCAAATCCTCCGAATACCACTCCAGCAGACTGGGATTTATCAGATCATCGATGCCTGGCCTCAGCCGCTTACAGGGTCCGTCCGATCTTGCACTATTGCGGGAAAGAAACCGGTTCTACCTTCTCCCTCAACTCCGCTAAAGAACACGTCCACCGAATCCTCGCTAAGACCTTGAGGCGGGTCTGTGTTCTCCATGATGATGACCTGGCCACTCAATCCACGCTCAACATCTGAATAAAACTCCTCAGCTACGGTGCGCGGAAGCGTCTCCGCATCTATCGCCTCACCGGGTTTGGGCGGTCGGTACGTGACTAACGGAGAGTCCACAACCACAAACCCAGGGTGCGGTAAGCCATTGTCGTAGCAGAACTCAGCGAGGCCAAGAGTAAACGCCGAGTGGAGGACCGCCCGCACGCCCTTACCATGGGCCGACCGCAGTTGATCACCGGCGACGAGATCCTGTTCATTGCGGTCATAGTAGACACGCCCACCATCCGGCACCGCCCACGCTGTAAGCCTTCCCGCAACGGCATCGGAGAACCGCCTGAGCGTGGCGAAGTCCAAACTTGTTGATGCTTGGTCTTTTTCGGACTTTCTATCTGCTTCGATTGCAACTTTGAGCTTTTCAAGCTCTGCGATCTCGGAGTAGCTGCTGAGCAAGCTTTCAAGCATCGATCTCTTGTCAGCCAACTCAGTCAAGTCTGAAGTTTGCGGCGCAAGAAAATCATCGAGGCGCCGGACCGCTGCACGCAATGAACCAATTGAATCACCAATGTGAAGGAGATGAGCAGCGAGCCTCTCTCGTTCGGCCCTCAGATCCGCTATGGCACTGATCAGCTCTGCGGCGAGTAGTTCAGTCTTCCGTCGCTCGGCGTCTACCGACTCGGCGAAATTCGTCGAGTCCTGAGGGATATGGTCGTTATGACTCTGATGGGCAGGATCAGCACCGCACACAACACAGACCCCCGGTGTAAAGAGCCCGAGAATGGTGCCGGCCTCGCCAACCATATCCAAGCGAGCAAGATCGGACTCATACTTTGCGAGGAGGAGAAGAAATCGTGCCTCCAAAACGCCGATGTCGGTGATTCGCTTCTTTGTGTCCGCCGACACTTGGCCTTGTTGTGCGAGCTGATTGGCTGCCTTTCGTCGCTCATCGCTCACCTTTGCGACGCTCATATTCTGTTGTCTGATAGAGGTATTCAACCGGTTCAACTGGTCTTGAAGCACGCGAACGTCTGCAGCAGACTCCAACCGCCTCTGTAGCCGTGCAATGATCGAATCTACGACCTCTACTTTTGCTGTTGCGGCCTGGCGGCGTTCATTTCGAGATGGAAGCTGCTCCAGATTGCTGTCATCGATTCCCTCGAGAAGCAGTTTGAACGCAGAGATCTCGACGGTTCTATCCGTATGTCGTCCGCTGAGTGCAGGGGGTGTCTCAGACTGGATCTTCGTCTCGCCGATCACCGTTAGTCGCGCAACATCACGAATACTCAGATCGCGAGTCTTGTTGTACACGTTGGTTCGCAAGCGCATTCCATCGAGCCCAAGAAGTTCGAGCAGATATTTCGACAGACTGTCTTTCCCAGCGTTCGTAGCGCCGAGAACTCGCTCCGGTGGGCCCGGTGGCAGGCTGCGAACTTCGCCGTCTAATAGTCCGAAGGCGCCACCTTCGACCGAGCGTGTCAACGTGACGTCCTGACCAGAAGGCAAGCGAACGCCGAGAAGGACTACCGTGTAGCCCGCACTGTGTCGTATCGATCGAAGACTTGAGCCGCCGAGCATGAAGTCGATCGCGTCCGCGATAAAGGACTTCCCAGTGTCGGAGGGTCCATGGATCACTGTCGTCCGCCGACCGAAATCGACACCGGCCGTGTCCCTGTTCGGCCCGACAAAAGTGAGGTGCGTTAGGGTTAGGCGATTCACAGCTCACTCCCCCCGATAGTATCGGGTTCAAGCCAATGAAATTCCTCGGACCAAGAATCAAAAACAGCCTTGGTCTGACTTCTCAAGCTCTCGGTTTCTAGGCTGGAGAAATTTCCAATAACCCACCCGACACGCTGCCGTAAGCCGGCCGAATACGACGAACCCAGAATGCTGATGAAATGCAGAGCCGATTCACCCGCGTAGAACCGCACGCCCAACTCGTCAATCGATAGCTCTATAAGTTTTAGTTTCATAAAGAACGCGATACCGGATTCCACGCTTTCACGCTTCACGGCAATCTCGCCGGAACGTATCGGCACTGCAGGATGCAAACTCGGAGGACCGCCTACATCAGCACTGTAGAGGACGACGTGGTCGAGAAGTACGAGTTGGTTGACATCGAGCCGAGCAGGATAAGCGCTAGTTAGGATCATCAATACTCGAATTCCGACTTCAAGGGGTCCGTTGAGAGCGGGCGAAGTGCTGCCTACTTCTGAAAATTCGTTGGCTGATCCAAAGTGGCGACGGAAGCTTTCACCCATGATCCTGCATCCAAAGTACGCGATCGACGTTGGCTAGCTGGTGGCAGATGCCTTTTCGATCGTCGATATCGGCGACGGTAATAAGGCGATGTCGGTTCAGATCTAACAGGCCGACGAGATTCAAAACGGTGGTCAGGCGGGCTAGCCCATTCGAATGGTCAGATTCGACGACATCAACAATTCCTGAGTAGATATCGTCCTGCAATCGCTCGAAGGTTCCCGGCGGAACCGCGTCGCGCGCGTATACCCGAAGAGATTCGGCCTTATAAAAGTTCTCTCGTTGTCGACGAAAGCGCGCTCCCACCTTCGGGTTTGATGCAATCGACTCAGGCTCAAGGTACTCATTCGGATGAGCTTCGGTGTAGACGTCAACAAGCTGACGGACATATCGCGACTCGTGAGACGCGAGCTCGCCCGGCGCAGGCACATGTGCCGGCCTCGGCTTGAGTGCCGTTGCGAACCGAGCACTGTGCCAGCGTGTCGTTGAATGCAGCTCAAGAACATCCATCAGTTCAACGGACCGAAACATCGAAAAATCCGCGCTTAGAGCGATAATTCTCGCCGCAGCAATATCCTTTGGGCCAAATCCCTTGATCGGCTTGCTGTCGGCCTCATCCAAACGTTCAAAGAATTTCGTTTGAAGGACGCTAGGGCTACTGAGCGTCCGCCCGCACTGTGTGCTGCAACCGCGGGGAGCCAAGAATTGGTACGTGTCGGGTAGCTTGCAGAGGTTGCCACTCACTGCAACAAATATCTTGACCATTTCCGGCCAAACGTCCGACAGCGCTAGAGGAGCCGCATAATGCTTGCACTGGAAGCAGTCCCATGCTCCCTCTAGGCCGTACGCTGTCTTGAAGGCTGCGATATCCGCCCCACGGTCGCCCGCCCCTCCAAACCTTTTGATTTGCGCATACCCACGCTTGAGGGCGTGAACCCACTCTTCTACAAATCGCTCCCACTCTTCGTCGTCGTACCATGAAATGCGCGCCTGGGGAGAAACTGCCGGTCCAGCCAGCGCAGGTCCGTCCCCGTCGCCGGCAGGTTCTGGCACATCGCAAAGATCAGACGCGAAGATCTGAGGTTTCTCACTCTGTTGCGCATTCAACTGGCTCCGCCCTCCATTGCGATAGCCTACGACAGCTGGTTCGGCTCTCCTCGATTCCAAGGAAAGCGAGTTCACCGCCAACCCACGATCCTGAGTTTCGAACACTGTCGACAAGCTCGTTCGTCAAGCGGCCGATAACGTTCAATTCCGTCAACCCGCCGGCCAGTACGTCGCGAGAAGCACACTGTGTCGAAATCGACTGTGTACCACCATAATTTAGAGTTGCCGTCGACTTCCCCATCTGCCTCCGCGCTAGTCGTCGGGAACGATCGCGGTTGCCGGCGACGCATACACCCACACCAACGGGTAACGACCATCGGCATTACGAATCGGAGCGACGCCAACCACCAGGCCACACGCCGGCCCGATCACCGGATCATCGAGCAGGATTTCGTTCCAGAACTTCGCTTGCCGTTGCGCACTGATCCGTTTGACGTAGGCAAGGGCCTGCCCGTCCAGCGGATCGCCGAGTCTCGGGAAGCTCACTGGCTGTGGCATATGCATCGCAACTCCTTAAGAGGAACCACCCTCGAGCATCCGCCTTGCCTTCTACCACGTCTAGCTAGAGGCGATCAACGATTGAGGGGTGCATGAGACTGCCCGCCACAACGGCCAAACACAGCCTCGGCCTATTCGGGTTGCTGTTCCTGACAATCGATGAAACTCTGCTGTCAGGCGCCTGCGCATTCGTCATTGCCGAGTGCGTCGTCCCGTTCTGTTGCGCTGGTCGCGGCGCGGTCGGTCATCAGCGACTCGGTGCCGGTCTGCGCGACCGTCAACGGTTCACCTTCAACGGGATTCACTTGGTCGGATTCCCACGCAGCACTTTCCGCCGGCGGCAATGCTTCATCGAAGTCATCGGGCACCATGAGATCGGGTAGTTGACCGAATGTTCGGCCGTTATTGCCATCCGGGTCGGTATGAGTCGAGTCGGCGCGGGCGATTGGTCGCTGCCCATCGCTACTATCGTGCGCCATCACCGTTCCCAATCCTGACCAACACCATGGTCGCCTACAGCAAGCGTAGGCGGAAACATCCTCTGCGGGGCTCGTTGCGGGCTCCGGTTGTGCGCCGCCGCTTTCGGCCAGCCCATGAGGTCCTCAAACCGGCGGCACCACCCGTGATGAAGGGAATTGTGCGCCCTGTTCTAATCGCCATCCACGAGGGACCGGCGGACGGAGAGGATCGCTAGGGGCGTGAAGCTCGTCGATCGCCAATAACTCCCGGTTATGTCGGCTGAAGAACGTCATTTTCGATTGTGGCCCAACGGTTCTGAGAATCCTCTCGCCTACCAGCCGAACTGGGACCGGGCAGGTGCTACGACGAGATGGCCGCACTGCCGCCGGCCAACCTGCGGGCCATGAATGGCTAGGTGTTCGCCGGACCGGGTAGTGCAAGCAACGCCGGATCGACGGGTGGGTGTACCGGCTCGTAAAAGTGTCGAGCCCACCCTTTGATCGTCGGCCGAAGCCGATCCGGATACAGCGGTTTTCGTTGTGTTTTGGGTACTCGCTGCTGGGCGTGTACCTCGAACAACGCGACGGCGCATTCGGCCATCCCCACAGCGATGCTGACCCCGTCCACAATCAAGCGTGACATGTCCAGTTCGCCGCTAGGCATGTAGTCCAGCGGCCATTTGAGCCCGTGCATGATGGCAGAACTAGTCAGGTAGAAACCCGCGGCCGTGTCTTCGAATCCGAACGCTTTGCGGCCGTATGGCTCGCCCTCGGCTGCGTGGGCAGGTGGGTGTTTGTCCAGCCACTTCGCCGCGAACCGCACAACCCCGTCGCTCGTGCGTACGGGCGCTTTAGGTGTGATGTTCTCGCCCCGTCGCAGCATTTTCACACGGTTGTCGAACAGCCGAACGTGCTCCGCGAAGTCCTTATACTGTTGGGTATCAGCATGATTGGGGTCGGTGTTGAACCACTTGGTTGTCGACGCGTGGTAGGAACGCTGAGCATTCAACTCCGAGGTGGTGAACCGCACGCTCAAACTGCGCCGCATCTGACGATCACGGTCGGACAGTAGCCATATCGTCGTCGCCGACGATTCAATCGCAGTTCGACACTGGGCAAGGATCGAGGTCGTGTGACTGTCACGCGACTTTGGTCGCCACTCAATGAGTTCTGCTGTCGCGCAGAGACAGTCGATAGCGTTCATGATCGGGAACCGGGCTGTCCCGCTAACCATGTCGCCCGCGTATTCGTTCATGAACCCCGCGTCATCGGCGGCCAGGCTGCTGTTCGGGTCCGCGTACTGGGGGTTGAGCCCCCATGTGTACAGCTCCTTTCCTCGCTGTGCGCGTATCAGTGTGCGGTGCATCGCGTCGGCGGTCGTCAGCTTCTCGGACAGTCGAGTGAACAACTCGGTAGGGTCCATATCGGCCAGCCTCGGGTCCATCGTGGCGCCCTCCCCCGTCGCATTGCGTGATCTGTCCAAGCGAGGTCAACCTTATGCGCGACGTCGGATACCCCCTGGCCCACGAGCAGCACGCCTTGCAGGCGACCATCGCTGGCGGGCCTGGTATCCAAGCGCCGGGCTAGCCAGCGGGACCAGCTCGCCGCGCTTAGCGGCCACCGCTACGGCCGCTCTACGACAGCGCCCCCATCGCCCAACCACTCCGGCTCACCCCGGTTCAGGCCGGCCGCGATGGCGGTCGCCGTCTCCTTCCACGAGGTCAGCTCCGCGAGCACCAGATGAGGCTGGTCCGTGGAGAACGACGCCTGTGCGGCGTCGACGAGGTCCTGGGCGCAGGTTGCCCGGTCCGCGGGTGACAGAGCGAGCATCCACGGAAAAGCCTTCGACATCCGCTCGGCCAGCGGGCCGTTGTCATCGACCGCCACACCGATGAGCTGCGCGGCGAACTGGAGCATGCGGTTGCGACTTTCCACCTCACGCTGCGACATGAGCACGAGCGTTTCTCCATCACGCCGTGTCACCGTCACCGGGTGGTCCTCAGCCTCGGCGAACACCTCGGCCGAATGCTTGCTCAGGTCCGAGGAGCGGCGCGTAGAAGAGCGGACGCCAGTCGTGGTCATACTGCCATGATATTCGGAACGTATTCGGAAGTCCTATGCGCAGTGGATCACCTGAACTTCCCCGTTGACCCACAGATACAAGGCCCTCGCTCAGTCAGTAAACGAACAACTCCCATTGAGCCCGAGTATCCAACCGCCGATAAAGTTCAAAACTGTCGGGTTCGACCGGTCCGAGTGCCGTCGACGCCGGGACTATGGTCGCCGGACGCCTACGGTGTCCACTACCGACAACGCCCTGATTCGACACCGACGCCATCGTCAGTCCCGCGATGCGGCGAAGCGGTTCTTCAGTGCTCGCCCCATCGCGCGAGACGCTCGAACAGCTCCTTGCTGTTCTCCGCGATATGGCGGCTGATGGCGTTGATCCGTGCGCGACGTTCGTCGTCCAAGTCCTGGGCGGCGTCTTCCGGCGGCTGGTAACGAGCCTCGTGTGCACCCATCTCACGATGGTAGGCACGGTCGGCCAAGGTGCGCCAGCATGTCTATACGGCCACGCCAATCTCCGCAAACCGGAACGTCATCGCCCACTAGACCTCGCGGGTAGCCCGAGGTTCGCGCCATTCGCGTCAGCGGCCAAGTCCGGCCACGACATCATCGGACAACTCCAATGGACCCCGCACCAGCAATCGGCAGCCGCGCCGCATCGTCGCGAACTCCGGCCGGTCACGATTGCGGTAGTAGGCAAACGACTCGGGGATGCCCGCCGGAATATCAGACATGCGCCGCCTCCAAAAGTAGATGTGTCTGTCTGTCTGACCAAAAGCAGTAACGCAACCGAATCCCTCAGTGTCGTGCGAACGCCTCGATGATCTGCACCTGGAGTTCGCCGACCAAACCTCCGAGTATCGCTCCTACAGCGATCATCAAAGGTTCGTCGTCTTTGAATACTGGGCGCATAATCGACTCGTATTGTTCGTTGGTGAGAAGTGTCATTTTTTCGACAATGGTGTTTTCCAAATCGATGACGCCGACGGCGTAGTTCTGGGCATCCTGGAGAGTCTCAGGCAGCCGCTCAAGCACCAAATTGACGACTCTGTTCTTCAACCGGCGATACCTCTGAGTTCCCACGACCAGAGTAACCAGAGGTGTCGCCGGTCCCGTCTGTGCATCGATGGCCGCATCAACTTCCTTGGCGACCAGGGCAAACAGCTTGTCTGAACCGGGTCCGCTGAGGACACCCATGATGAGATTCTCTGGCGAGAACAAGTCTTCGGCCAGGATCTTCGCGTAGTCGCGGGTGATCGTGGCGCGCTGCGCGTGCAGCAATCCCTGAAAGCGCCACAGGCCAAGGTATTTTCGGGGATATTGCGGCCGAAACAGCATGTTCAGTGCGATGTAGTCGCTGATGAACCCGACTCCGAACCCGAACATTGGCATGATCCATGGGTTCCTAAACAGCGCCCATGCCACCAGCTGCACGAAACCGATCCCGAATCCGAAGTAGATCCCGCTGCGCCGCACAAACGTCATGGCGTCTGTGGTAACGGTGCGCATGAGTTTGTTGAGTTTTGTCTTGTTGCGGACCAGTGTCGTGACCGCAAGATACGGGAGGTCGATATATCGACCCATGTTCGCTTTCATCTCAGCCAGGACGTGCTCGGCGATACGAGGAACCTCCCGCTTGACCCTGGCCTGCACAGCATTTCGGCCACTTTCATGCAGCGAGTCCCATAGACCAGGGCGGATCTGCTCGGCGAGATCCCGCGAGACCTCGTCAACTGCGCGGACCATCGGTTCGTGGAGTGCCTCGACTGCTTCATAGGCGTCGAACCGGCCGAGCAATTCCTCGGGACGCAACAAATTGGTCATCAACAGTTCGATGGTGGTTGATCCGACTTTGCCGGCACGCCGAGGGATGATGCCCTGCCAACCAATCGGACCGATTCCTTTGAATTCGAGTGGCCGAAACACCATCTCCATGGCCACCACCTTGGTGCTCCAACCGACAAAAGCAGCGACCAGCGGCATCGACAGATAGACAATCCAATTCAACCCGAAGTCGTGCCGGATCTGTTGCCAGGTCTGCATACACACGACCGCGACACTCATGTGATATCAGTCTGGGTGACAGTAGCCCACATTTCCCGCCCCAAGGCGGACAGCCGCACCGTCAGCCTTTCTACCTTTGCCGCCAACGGCCCTACCGATGCGCCCTTTATCGCTTTCATCACTATGCTCTCGGCGGCCAATACCTCGTACTCCGCAGCCAGTCCTGGTTCCTCAGGCCCGATTTCGATCAGCTTCAAAGACAACAGGTGACTTACGTACGCCGGCACCATGGCTACAAGCGCGACATTCGCAGTGCGCCCGATCAACGACGCATTCTCCAACACCGGGTGCCGCACCGTACGCGACCGGGTCCACGCATAGACATTGATTACCGGCGACATCGAACCATCCGATAGTGCACTCACGATCCGCGCTTCATCGGCGACCAGCTGGCTCAATATATGCTCAAACAACTCCAACTCGCTGTCACGGGCGCTCTGGTCAAGCGCGCGATCGAGCAATGACCGCATCTTCGAGTTGAGCGAATCAATCGAAGGCGCGCTGGTCGATTCGGATAGGACTGGTGCTGCCTGCTGCAACATAGGCTCGAGCGTGTCGATCCCGGCACGAATCAGCATTGAAAATTGCCACGCTGCCCAATCTGCCAAGCGGAGGGCAGTCTTCGTGACTGCGGCAGCTGGCCTCATGAATGAGCTGGGGTCATTGGCATTCTTCATCTGATGTCTGATCTCACAAGTCATCCCATCGTCATCTCGCCGAGATATCAGTCGCGGTACTGCGGCTTCAGCTGTCCTGCCAGGGCGGCCAGCGGAATGTTGGCCACCACCGTGCCGCCGTCCATGGACCAACTGAAACGGTCTCGCGGACTGGGGCTTTCGCGCGTCAGCGGCTGGTCGGGCATGTACAGGCGGAGGGAGTCGCCGGTGACCGCGAAGGCGCGGTAGTTGCCGGAATAGCCGGGACCGTCCCCGTCGGACTGGAACTCCGCCACGGTGAACGGATAGGTGCCCGGCGCGTGCGGCGGCGCGGCCGCATCGAGCACCGGCGGCAGGATCGGTGCGGCGGCCACCGAAACCGCTTGGTTCACATTGACTCCCGGACGGAACAGGTCAGGCAGGTACAACCGACGGCCGGAGTTCATGTCAAATAGGAAGGACCGGTAAGCGTTGTTGGACTGGATGCCGAACGGTTCGAACGTCTCGTGGACGACCACCGACAGCAGCCCGCCGGGGCCCGGAATGACTTCGTCGTCGGCTCGGGCGCTGCTGTCGCGGGGTGTGGTGTTCCCGGTCGCCCGCCAGCCGTTGAACAGCCGCGTGTAGTAGTCGCGCAGGACCGGTCCGGTGGTTCCGTTGTCCACCAAATCGGCCGGAAGCCGTAGAGACAGAAGCATTTCGGCTTCCCGCTGGGATTTGACCACGGCGGTGCAGGCACCGCCGTCCCAGACCGCCCCGAGCTGGGCGCAGAAGCTCTCGATCGCCGCATGGGCGGCGGGTGCGCCGGTCAAACACGTCGTAGCGACGACTGTTGTGCCCACGGCGGCCAGTGTGGCCCGGACTCTACTTGCCACGTTTACCGTCCGCTCCGGCCAGCAGCACCTCCGCCGCCAGCCACTTGTCGCCCATCTTGCGCATCGTCATCGACACGTTGACGTAGTCGGTCCGCGGCTTGTCCGCCGCGGCACTGGTGACGTCCTGCTTCACCGACAGCATCACGTCGACGTCGTCGCCGCGAACGGCTTTGACCGCAGCGTCCTCAACAGTGCCGGTGGTGTTGACCTTGTTGTCGATCAACATCTTTCGCATACTCGCCGCGGCCTTGCTGTACGCGTCCTTGAACTCGCCCGTAGCTCCGCCCAGGACGTCGGCGAAGTTCTTGTCGGTCGAGTTCTGGTCGGTGGTGGTCAGGGTCACCGCGTAGCCGCGTGCTGCCGCGAGTGCGTCGGCCGCCTCGGCGTCGTGCTGATGCTGGGCGTAGACCAGCGCCCACGCCGTCCCGGCAGCGGCCGACAGCGCGATGATCACGACCGCCACTGCCCAGCAGAGGCTCCGCCGGATGGCATAGGTCTTGGGTGCCTTGGGGTCCGCCGGTTCCGTCGGTTCGGACGACTCGACGTCGGGGGTCTCGACTTCCGCGTCCTCGACTGCCTCGGTCACTTCAGTTTCTTTGGCGGTCACAGGATTTCGACCCTGCTGGCCAGCCAGCGGTCGCCGACCTTCTCCATGGTCATGTCGATGCGGTTGCGGTCGATGCGTGGGCTCGGGTTGGCCGCGTTGGTGATCGACTGGTCGACGAACAGTAGTACCTCGACCTTGTCCGGTGTCGCCGACTTCACCGCCGCCGCCGCCACGACGACGCCCGTCCCGGAGGCCTTGTTGTCGATCAGCACCTGCCGCAACTGGTTCGCACCCTGGCTGTAAGCATCCTTGAACTCGCCGGTGGCACCATCGAGCGACCTGCGGTAGTTCTCGTCAATGTTCTTGGCGTCCAACGTGGTCAGCACCACGGCGTAGTCCTTGGCGGCCGTCAACGCCGCTTCGCTCGCCGCGTTGACCCGGTACTGCTCATACTGCCGCCAACCGAGAAAACCCAGTGCCGCCACCAGCACGGTGAACAACAATGCACACACCACCTCGGCCGGCGTGATGCGTCGCTTCGGTTCTGGCGCAACCGGTTCCGCGGCGTCGGCAGATGCATCCGTCCCGGTGAGATCGCCGGCGGCTGGCCCCAGAGTCGAGTCGGTCAGCTCACTCGTTTCGGTTTCCGTGTCTTGTACCTGATCTTGTACCTGCTCGAATACGTCGGCATTGGCAGTTCGTTTACTCATCACATCTCGCGTGTCTCGTGGGCCCGTCAGTTCGGCATCGGGATCGGGTATGACGGGCCGCCGTATGGGGTGTCGATGGTGTAGCCCGGGTAGTGCGGCGTCTTGTCGGTGACCACATGCGGGTCATATCCCGGCGGCGGGCCGGCTGTGTCGTCACCCGGCGGCCGGGGCGCATTGCGGGCGCCACGGACCAACAGTGATGGATCCTTGTCCTCACAGTAGGTGTATTTGTACGGCTCGGGGAAGCTCGCATCCGACGGAGAGTGCCGCGGGAGGTTGTAGTCACACCGGTACTTCGGGTAGGCGTCACCGATCGCCCAGATACCGCCGTCATGGATCATGGCGGAGAACCGATCGATGAACGGGTCGCGGTCGGGCCGCCAGAGGTACTGCAACGCCGGTATGCGCTGATAGATGATCTGCGACACCGTGGTCAGGTTGCCCAGGATCTGCACCACGTTCTGCCGGTTGTCGGCGATCAGGTTGTCCAGCGTGGCCAGCTGCTGCTCACCGTTCTCGACCAGCGTGCGGAAGCCGCCGTCCATCTTGTTCACGCCGCCGAGCACGTTGGTCAAGTCGTTGGTGGTGGCGGCCAGGCCGGGCCGTACATCGGCCAACGTTTGAAACACAACGCGGGTACTACGAATCATGCCGACGGTCTCCGGCAGGACCGAGTCCAAGGTGTTGGCCAACAGGCTCGCGCCATCGAAGATCGCGGCGAGCTTGCGCGGCCCATCCTTGGTGACGTGCAGCTCGTTGACCATCTTGCCGAGCTTGTCGGCATCAAGCTGCGCCAGCGCGCCGCGGCTGTGATCGATGATGTGCGGCAGTGTCACCGGAATACTGGCCTGCCTACCCGAAATCACCGCCCCATCAGTCAGATACGGGCCGCCTCCGTGCTCGGGCCGGAAATCCAGGTATTGCTCCCCCGCCGCGGACAGACCGGATACCCGCACCGGGCTGTCGGTCGGAATGCGGGCCGACGCGTCGACGGACGCGACCGCCTCAACCCCGTTCTTGGTGAGGTTGACGGCCGAGACGTGACCGATCGGGATGCCGCGCAACGTGACGTCCTGATTGGCCAGCAGCCCACCGGATTCGGGCAGCATGATCCAGACCGCGATGGTCCGGTGGAACGGGTTGAACCGCAGACCGTCGATGGCGATGTAGCCGAAGGCGATCACTGCGGTGAGCACCAAGCCGACCAGGGCGAGCAGCACCTTGCGGTTGGCCATCGCCTTGATGATCCGGATTGCGAACGCCAGCAACGAATTCAGCGCGTTCATCGGGTGCGGTCCGGTCCGTAGATGCGGCCGAGCAGCATGTTCCACTCGTACCGCAGGCTGCCGATCATCAGATGCCAGTCGGTGCCGTCGGGTCCGTGCATGCCGGGATCACCCGCGTAGTTCTTGTCGGGGAGTGCACCGATCGCGATCTTCGCGACCTCCCCTTCCACGTGCACCGCAGTGGAAGTGGTGGATTTAATTAAAATCCCGATCAGCCTGTTGAAGGCCGTCAGCGAGATATTGGGGTCCATCGCAATCTCGTTGAACACCGCCGACAGCTTGTTGACATCGGCGGCCACGCTGCGGGTATCGGTGCCCTGCATCGACGGGAACTTGGACAACTGCCGCGTGATCCGTGCGACGTTGTCGACCACATCCATGATGCGCGTGGTGTTGTCCGAGATCACCGCCAACGCGGGGGCACCCGCCGACAGCGCAGCGTCCAGGCTCTGCTGATGACTGGCCACCTCAGCCGCCATGTTCGACGTGCTGCGCAATGTCGCATCCAGCTGCGCCGAACGCGCCGTCATCTTCGACAGAAATTGGTTGGTCTCGGCGATCAACGAGGCGAGCTTCTCGCCGCGCCCACCGACCGCCCGGCCCGCCCCGTTGACGTCGGTCGTCAGCGCGCGGATAGCGCCGCCGTTGACGAGCATGGCCAGGGAGTTGAGCAGTTCCTCGACCGTCGGTGCGGCCGCCGTCGACGCCAATCCGACGGTGTCGCCCCCGCGAAGCAGGCGGTCCGTCTGGGACTGATCCTCTGGCGGGCGAATCTGGAGGAACACATCGCCCAGCGGTGTGGCCGAACGCAATTCGGCCGTGCTGCCCACCGGTAGTGGCACGTCCTTGCGGATCCGCATGGATACCTTTGCTGTGAAGTCCTCGGCCTCGATCGAGGTGACTTCACCGATATCCGCGCCGTACAGGCGCACTTTCGCCTTCGCCGGCAGGTTCAGCGCGTCGGAGAACACGGCGTTGAGGTCGTAGGTCTTCCCGCCGGACCCTGGCGACGGCAGCGGCACACTGTCCAGGCCCGCGGCGCAGCCCGTCATCAGAAGGACACCGCCGAGCACGCCGGCGCAGCGCGCGCCGCGCCGCGCCGATCTCACGCTCATCGTCATCGGGTCGGCCCTCCCTGCACGGGTGCAGCCGGTTTGGGCGGCTCACCCTGACCTGACGGGCCGATACCGTTGGCCATCAGGTCCATCATCGAGGTCAGCCCGAAGTCGGGGCCGTAGTCTTGCAATGTTCCTGTTGCGCAACCCAATTGCTTCAGGCCCATGAGGTTGCAGAGTTCCTTGTTCAGCTGGCCGTTGAACAGCAGCTTGTCGGTCACCGCGTGCACCCTGACGCTGCCGCCGACCGGGTCAAGCACGTTGTACAGATTGTCGAGGGTCAGCGGCAGGACGTCCAAGGTTTCTTGCAGCTCACGTTTGTTGTCCGAGAGGGACTTGGTGACGGTGTTGAGGTCGCCGAACGATCCCTTGAGTTGATCGCGGTGGCGGTCCAGCAGCCCGCTTACCTCTTGGAGGATTTCGTTGGCTTTGGCTCCGGTGCGTCCGGAGCCGAGGTTCTGGTCGGCGAGGATGTCGCTCAACTGGTGCACGTTGCCGCCGAACGTGCGGATGGCGGCATCGTTGTCGGCGGCGGACCGAGTCAGGTCGGAGACGCTGCGAATGATCTCCTGCAGATTCTTCTCCGTCTTGGCACCACCGTCGGGACCCACCTTGAGCGCCTCGGACAGCTTGGTCAGCGTCGACTTGATCTGCTCGCTGTTGCCGGTCGTAATCTGCGAGCCCAGGTTCACCAGATCTCCCAGTGGCCCACCGCCATTCGGATTTCCTTTCAGCGCGGTGCCGAGCTTGTCGATCATGGACAGGGTCTTGTCGAACTCGACCGGCGTCCTGGTGTTGCCCATCCCGATCATGTCGCCGTCGCGCAGCTTGCGTCCGCCACGGTAGGGCGGGGTCAGCTCGATGTGCCGGTCGGTGAGGATCGACGCGGAGACCGTCGCGGCCACCACATCGGCAGGCACGGGCACCTTGCGGTCGATGTCCATGGTGACCTCGACGTATCCGCCCATGTTCTGGACCGTGTCAACCTTGCCGACCTGCATGCCCAGCACCGAGATCGCATTGCCCGGATACAGCCCCACTGCGTCCTGAAAGTGCGCGGTCACCGTGATATTGCGGTGCCACAAGCGCGGCAGCGCAATGGCCGCGGCCGCCACCACGGCGATGACGGATACCACCGCGACCACGCCGATCATCAAGGGGCGCCTACTCATTTGCAGTCCTTGAAATATTCGACGAGGTTGAACTGCCGGGCCCGACCGCTGATCGCGCACATCCAGGAGTCGATCATGACGCCGGCGGGCAGGGCAAAATCGATGGCATTGCCGCTGCCCATAACGTTGGCAAGATTGCGCGTCGCGACGGGCGCGGTCTGAAGGGTGTTACGCAGCATGGCGTCATGGTCGGCGAGCAGTTTGGCGAACTCGTGCAGGCTGTTGAGCAGCGAATCCAGTTGCGGCTCATCGGCGAGAATCGTGTGGACCCGATCAGCCAGCAGCGTGACCCCGTCGAACAGGCGCTGCATCGCGGCCCGTCGCGTGGTCATCTCACCCAGAATCTGATTGCCCTGCAACACAAGTGCACCCAAGTCGGCCTTCTGCCGGTGCAACAACGCCGCGATGGTATCGGCGTTCGTGATCAAGGTGCCGAGCTGATCGCGACGGGACTGAATGACCCCGGCCAACGAGTTCAAGTTGGTGAGTGCCTGCGGCAATGCGTCTGGCATGCCCTGCAGGCTGCCGCTCATCACCCGCACCGACTCGGCGATCCGATCCGCGTCGAGCGGAGCCAGGGTGCTGGTCGCGCCCTCCAGCGTCTTCTGCAGGTCATACGGGACCTCCGTATGGCTCAGTTTGATTGTGTTGCCCGGCAATTGACCCGAACCGGCGGGGGCGATCTCCAGGTACCGCGCACCCAGGATGGTGGTGAGTTTGATGGCCGCACGGGTGTCGGTGCCCAGCCGCACGTTCTTGTCGGCTTTGAAGGTGACCACCACGTGGTCACCGGCCAGGGCGACGTTCTGCACCTCGCCAACCGGGATGCCCGCGATGGTCACCGCGTTCCCGGACTTGATCGCCGCCGCCTGCGCGAACTCGGCGGTGTACTGCTTCCTGCCGAGGTCCAGCACGCTGACCAGGACAACCGCCGCGACCATCCCGACGATCACTGTCATACCGATGACGCCGAGCCAGAACTTGTTGTAGTCCTCGAGAACTCGCTGCCGCCCGCCCGGGATGTTCGCCGGGCGCAGGGGGCCGCCGAAGAGGCTACTCATCGGCACACCGCCGTATGCCACACTTCGTTGCCATTACCCGGGGTCGCCCTGACGACGAACATGCGGAACCAGTTCAGCAAGCCGCGCCACAGCCCGAAGTCCACATCGCAGATGTACGCGTCCAAGTAGCTGCCGTCCTGGGTGATGCGGGCCAGACCCTTCAGCAGCAACGGCACGTTGGCCATCAGGTAGCCGAGCCGGGCTTTTCCGTCGGTGGTGCTGTACGTCAGGAACCCGGGATCGCGGTCGATGAACTGCAGCACATCGGGAGTGATCGCACTGACGAGCGTCGAGAGCCGCGTCACGTTCGCCGTGATGGACCCCACCGAGGCGACCAGTTCCTGGCGCCGGCCGTTCAATGTGGACAGCGCCGCCGACGACTCGCTCAGCATTGTCTCCAAGTTGTTGCTCTGCTTGGCCAGCGTTGTCATCAGCTTGTCCAGGTTGGCGATCAGATCACCGAGCGCCGCATCGGGTCCCGCGAGGGTCTGCGTCAACACCGAGGCCTGGGTGGTCAATGTCAAGAGCGATCCCTGGTTGCCCTGAAACGCCTGGATGATGGCATTGGTCAGGTTGTCCACCTGCTGCGGGTCGAGTTCGGTGAACAACGGCTCAAAACCGTTGAGCATATAGGAGATATCGAACGACGGGTTGGTCCGATTTTCCGGAATCTGGGCTCGTACAGGCATTTTGCGACGTTCCCCCTCGCCCTGACTCAAACCGAGGTACCGCTGCCCGATGACGTTCTGGTAGGTCACCGAGGCCAGCGTGTTGGTGTACAGCGTCTGGTTGCTGCGTATCTGGAAGGTGACCTTGGCCTGGTTGTCACCGGTCAGTTCGATGTTGTCGACCCGGCCGACGCGTACACCGGCCACCCGGACATCGTCGCCTTCGGCCAAACCCGATACGTCACTGAATATCGCCGAGTAGGTCGACGTGGGCCCGGCGACGTTGCGCTGCAGGGTGGCAAAGACCATCCACGTGACAGCGACGGAGAACACCAGGAACAGCGTCAGAAAAACGACGGTGCTACGTTTCAGTTTCATCGCTGCCCCTCCGGCACCGGAGTGATTTGCACTTCACTGCCGCGGGCGACGGGCCCCAACAGTAGTTGTGTGGCGGATGTGGCTGGGCCACCGACGATTTGGCTCAACTGATCCTTCTCGACCTGGCTGCCAACGGGCCCGACGGTGCCGCCGTAGAGCGGTGCGGATTGTTGTTGAACCGGTGCAGGCGCGGATTGCTGCCCCGGCGGGGGTGCGGATTGGGGTGCCGGCGGTACATCGGGATCCGGCGGGCCCGGGAAGTCCGGCACGATCGGCACCGAAAAGCGCGGCGGCGCATAGTTCGGACGGTTCTCGGTCACCCACGGCGGGGTCGCCATACCCATCGACGACAGGCCGGGCTTGAGGTCCGGCGCCGTCGGGGTTTCCGGCGCGGTCTGGCAACTCGGCCCCTCCAACTCGCCGTACCGCGGGCAGTCCGCCCGGGTGTACTGACGCGAAGGGTTCATCGAGACGACCGCCATGACCCTCAGCATGTGGCTGTCCTGGTCCCATCCCTCGTCGTAGAACTTGTTGGCCAGCGCCTGCAAACGCGTTGACACACCGTGGAATTCGCCGGCATGGTCGGCGAGGACACCCAACCCCGGCGTCAGACCAGTACTGACCTGAATCATCCGGTCGATTTGGTGCTCGAACGCATCACCAAGAGTGCCCGTGGTTTTCAGTCCGCCTGTGAGGAAATTGGTCAGTTGCGAACGCTTCTCGGCGAATGTCCGCATCGGCTTGACCGAACTGTCCAACGCGGCGAACAGATCCGGCGACACGGTGCGCAGGCTATCCGCTGCGTTCTTCAGCGCGGACAACGTCGTCGGCCCCGAGTCGTCGGACTTGACCACCGAATTCAGTTGCTGCATTACCGCATTCAGGTCATGGCCGGCATCGGTGAGCTTCTGCCCGCGGCCGTGGGTGGCCTCGGAGATGGCCGCAAAGACACCGACACTATTGGCATCGGGTGACTGCCCAACGGCTTTGAGCAGCTGCCGCAGCTTGGCCAACACGTTCTGGAACAGCACTGTGGGTAGGGTCTGATCTTCCATCACGACGTCGCCCGTGCGGATGGGCCGCGCGCCGTTGCCGTTCTGTACGAGCTGCACAGCTGACACCGCAAAGAGGTTCGCCGGGACCACGCGGGCCGTCACAGTGTCCGGGATCTGCGGCGCGAACTGCGGCTGGATGTCGACGTGCACCACGTTCGGCTGACCGTGCTGCGGCGGCGTCACGCTCGACACCATGCCAACGATCACGCCGCGGAACTTCACGTCGGAGCGCTCCGGGAGGCCGTCTCCGATGTTGATGAGCTTCAAGTCCACCCGAATGAAATCATCCAGTTTGCCTTGAGATTTGACCACCATCAGGACGGCGGCGATCGATGCCACCACGGCAAAACACAGGCCGATGACGCCCAGCTTGCGATCGGTTGAGCCGCGCGGGTCGTGATCGAACGAGTTGCCCATCAGCCACCGAACCTTGCGCCACTGATGACGCCCCACAAGGCCATGGTCAGCAGCATGTTGACAATCACCACGACGGTGACGCTGCCCCGCATCGCCCGGCCTGCCGCCACGCCCACGCCCGCTGGGCCGCCGGAAGCGAAGTAGCCGTAGTAGCACTGCACGGTCGAGGAGATGAACACGAACACAACGGCTTTGATGGTCGCGAACAGCACGTCCCGGCCTTCCAGGAACAGGCCGAAGTAGTGGAGGTAAGTACCGGTGGACTGGCCGGCCACCACGCTGACCAGCTGGCAGGACAGGTACGCCAGCGCCAGGCACGCGAGAAACAGCGGCACCACGGCGATGATCGAGGCCACCACCCGCGTGGCCACCAAGTACGCCACCGAGTTGATGCCCAGGGTATCTAGCGCGTCGATCTCGTCGTTGATCCGCATGGCCCCGAGCTGCGCGGTGAAGCGGCAGCCGGCCTGCGCGATGAAGGCCATCGCGATCATCACTGGCGCCAGTTCACGCGTCGTCGCGAACGAGGAGACCAGACCCGTCGCCGGGCCCAAACCCAACAGATTCAGCGCGTTGTACCCCTCGACTGCTACCAGCGCGCCGGCCGTGACACCAAGCACCCCAGCCACATTCAGCGTGCCGCCGCCGACCACGATCGAACCGTTGCCCCACGTGATGTCGGACAGCAGCCGCAGAAACTCCTTGCGGTAGCGCAACCACATGGTGGGCATGGCCAGCAAGACCTTGCCGAAGAACTCGACCATGTGGCCGGTACGTCCCGCGCCCTTGAGTAGGCCGTTGCCCACCTTGGTGAACGGCCGCATCAGCTGCGGGGTGAATGTTGAGGGAGCGGCCATGTCAGATCGATGTTTTCGGAAAGATGAGGATGTACAGCTGACTCATGACGACGTTGACGATCATCATGAGCAACACGGACTCCACCACGGCGGCGTTGACCGAGTTAGCCACGCCGGCCGGGCCGCCGCGGGTGTCAAGCCCCTTGTGGCAACTGATCACCGCCACGATGAGGCCGAAGACGATGGCTTTGACCATCGCCAGCGCCAGGTCACCGACCGTGGAGAACGACGAGAATGTTGCGATGAACGAGCCGGGGGTGCCGTTCTGCAAGTAGACGTTGAACATGTAGCTCGCTAGATAGCCGACGAAGCTGGTGACGCCGGTGAGCAGTACCCCGATGAGCACCAACGCGACCAGCCGCGGCACCACCAGGCGCTGGATCGGAGACACTCCCATGACCTCCATGGCCGAAATCTCTTCACGCATGGTGCGTGACCCGAGGTCGGCACACACGGCCGAACCGACCGCCGTCGCGAGCAGGAGCGACGCGACCAGCGGGGCGCCCTGCCGGATCACCACCAAGCCCGTCGCCGCGCCCGACAACGAGGCGGCACCGACCTGCCCGGCCAACAACGCGAACTGGATCGACAACGTCACACTGATCGGAATCGTCACCAAAACCGTTGGTGTCAAGGCAGTCCCGGCCATGAACGCGGCCTGATCCAGGAACTCCCGCACCTGGAAACGGCCCTTGACGATGTCGACGAACAAATACTCCAACGTCCGCAACCCCAACACGATCTGACCGCCGGCGGTGCTCAGCGACGCGATCGGATGGTTCTGCAGATAGCGGCGGACCCAGTCGATCGCCTCGGCAATGGCAGGCCATTTCGCCATTCCCCCGCGCTGTGCCTGATCAGTCATCGCGCCGCCCCTTCCCGGCCGGATTGCGGCCACTCGATGGCGATGCCACGGCACACCAGTTCGTTGCTTGCGAAGGTCTGCGTGATCAGCTCTTCACGGCTCGGCTTCTGCCCATAGCGCAGGGCGATGCCGAACGGGATGGCCCAGATCGTCTCGGCAATAGCCCGAACATCAAACAAATGCTGTAACTCCTCTGTCATCTGCTGATGAACACCAGCCGCCTGCGCCACGATCAACTGCATCAAGCGCGGTTCCTCGGCCACCAAGTCGCTATAGGCCACACCGATACCCGAAACGTGATCACGGAACTCGGTGATCGAAGTCTGGCGATAACCCGCTCAGCGAACTCCGCCAACGCGGCGTCGCTGAGCTCTTCCCGCAGCAATCCAGCCCGCCTGTTTGGCTCGCCTCGGGATGTCGCCAACTTGCGCGCGGGCGGCGAATCCCGCGAAGGGCAGCGAGCTGTTACGCGAGCTCTGACCGATCTGCCGCTTGAGCTCCTCGGTCCGCCTCAACAACTGCAGCAATTCCACGATCACGACCCCGCTGCCCCTTGCTGCGATCGTTTGCGCCGCCGCTCGTGTCAGGCATGCAAGATTCCGAAGTCGGATCGTGCGTTACATCAACTAGATCCCCTGAACGGAAACGCCGCGACTGCGCTACCACGTCGAAGGGGTTGGGCAGCCCGAGCTTGTACAACACGTCGTCAATCCATCGCAGACCCTGAAATTCAGCGGGGGGCTTGAAAGGGACGACCGTCACATCTAGGGCGGTCGAGCTCGACGCCGCGAGCACCCCTTGGGCAGCCTTCTTCCCCGTCTCGACGGCACCGTCCATTCCGTCGCCGATGAATGAGCTGTGCGTGTGACAACCTGCGAGGAACAGGTTGGCGAACCCGGTCACCTGGTCACGCTGGTGTCGAACAGTATCGGGGCCGGCACCCATCATGGGCTCGTCGACGAGCCACTGCGTGCCGGTCCACTGCATGGTCGGATGCGGCGCCCACGAGTGGATGGCATCGTCGCTGAACAGGGATTGCCCGTCCGGGAAATGGGTTCTGAGCTGGGTGACGGTCTCGTGTAACAACTGGTCGGGATGTAGGTACTTTGCCGGCTTCCCGTAAACCTGTCCCGGGAGTTTGTCCATGGTGTCGCCGGTCATCTCCACCGAAAGCACGTCGCCGACCCGTCCGTCGCCGAATTTGGACATGTCTTTGTTCCAGTAATGAGAGACGGCGACGATCCCGAATCTCCACGGCACGTCGAGGTTGACGGCAATCTCGTGGGGGAAGTCTGCCCCTTCGCGAAGATAGAGATGGATACCCGACATGTTGGATCGTTGGAGGTGTCGGATCTCGGCGAGGCCGGGATCGCGCTCGAGTACGCGACGGTCGAGGATCGGCGCGAGCTTGTCGAACGGCATAGCCATGACGTACCAATCAGCGTCGACCTGGTGAATCTCCCCCGATCGATCCTTGACCGTCGCGCCGTCGATTCGCTGATTGTCCACTGACAATCCGACGAGTCGATGATCCGTGCGGATGGTGACACCTTGCGATGCGAGGAAGTCCGCCCACGGATCGAACCACGCGATGCTCTCCGGGTTGTTCATAAACATCGTCAAGTTCTGTATACGAGGAAGCCCGTCCCGGCGACATGTAGCCCATTCGTACAGTCCGTCGACCAACCCGAGCCAGAAGTGCGCACTCGCGCCCTGAGGGCCGTCGGTTCCCGCCAGCGAAAGGAATTCGACCAGCTGGGCGGCGGGTCCGGACAAGGCATCGGATCGCAGGAAGCCGTCAGCGAAGTTGATCCGTTCGAATTGACCTTGGCGACGCAAATTGCCACTGGTGAAGATGGTTGCGATCTTGCTCGCAAGGATCGCCACGTCCTTGAAGGTCAACTGGCCGGCCATCCGCAGAGCGGAGACCACAGATGCTGCCAATGCTTGTGGTGTCGCGGATCTTGGAATCGCGAGGGCGTTCGGCAACACGAACTTGAGGTCGGTGCCGCTCGACACCAGCCGCAAACGTGTGCCCCTGTCTGGAGGCCCTGCCGTGAGTCGTCCAGTCAGATCGCCGCCTTCGGGCGCGGGGATCCGCCGCAGCATTTCGAAGACGTTGCCGTATCCGGGCAAGAAGAAGTGTCCGCCGCAGGTGAGGGGAAGGCCCGCCCGCCCCTGCGTTCCCGCTCCCGGCTCGGCGTACGCCCGCACCTTGCCGCCGAGGCGCGGGTGTCGTTCGTAGACGGTGACCTGAAATCCACGCACTGCCAGCTCGTGGGCGGCAGTCAATCCCGCCGGGCCGCCGCCGAAGACCGCGACGCGGCGCCCGCGAGTGCCGGCCGCAATCACGCCGACTCCGTCGCCGACGGCGACGTATTCACGGTCGGGCCGCCGAGCACTTCCCGCCCGCCCGCTACGCGGAGAACGTCACACCGCGTGACCTGTCTTTCCACTGGTACTCCCATCGTGCCGAGTTCAACTGGAGGCCCAGCCTATCCGCTATTGGCAATACTGCCAATAGCGGATATTCGATGGTGCTCAGAAGGTCTCGACGAGAGCCAAGAGTGTCTCTGTGAGCATGCACTGAGCGTCGGGGCGGGTGAGGGACGAGCCTTCGATCAACTCGAGCGCAGTGGCCTTCACCATCGCTCCATAGCAGTGAAGTGCCCGGATGGCGTACGTGTGTCTCTGGTCGCTGACCTCGACGCCGAGCCCGCGCAGGATCTCGTGTGCTGCACGATCGTTGGCCTCCCCGAGGATCCTTCGGACCTCTAGGTCGGATTGCCTGCCTTCGTGCACCGCAACCGCCACCCACGCGCGCCCTCGCGTGGTGGCAGCATCCAGCATCCACGTGATCACCGCCTCGGCTCGCTCGCGAAGCGAGCCTGTTCCGATCTCCCCGAGGTCCGGCACGAACGTC
Organism: Mycolicibacterium sp. CBMA 234; assembly: GCF_009729415.1. GTDB lineage: Bacteria > Actinomycetota > Actinomycetes > Mycobacteriales > Mycobacteriaceae > Mycobacterium. The sequence continues at coordinate 104,591 of NZ_MPKW01000025.1, read as the reverse complement.
AAGGCGCGGACGACCTCGAGATAGAGATCGCGTTTCGTGCCGTAGTAGTGGTTCAACAGTCCCCGGGCCACGCCCGCCTCGCGTGCGATCTCAGAGGTCGACACCGCCTCGATCGGCCGGTCGCCAAGAAGGCGCGCCGTCGCGGACAGGATTTGTTGTCTTCGCGCATCGGGATCGAGCCGCTGGCGCGGGCTGGAGGTCGTCACGAACCGCAGTCTCGCATTACTGGGGCCCCATCTGCAGGTCGGTGACGCTCCACCGGATGATCACCGGCGGTGAACTCGATTCGCAGGCCCGCCTCGCCGCGATGCCCATGGGCAGACGGGCCGAGCCGACGAGATCGCCGCCCGACGCAGTGGGGCAGACCTTGCCGCGATGGTGCGATTCTCTGGACCGCGACTATCCGCACACATAAATCTCCTTGCCGACTTGTCCCGTAGTACTACAGCCGTAGCTCGCTTCTGATGGGATTGCATCGGGGCGCGTTTGCGCTGGTAGAGACGGTCGCCGTGGCATGATTGGCGGTTTGCGAAGACAACTAATCCACCCGCGGCAACTGCGGATTTGTGGGTAGATCACGAACGCTAGCGTGATGGTTTGGGAGCGTGATGGGTCAGATATCTGGCCGATTCGCCCTGCATGACCCGGCCCGCAACGTGCGCACATTCATTCTGGGCGTGATCTCAACGTCGGAGACCAAGAACTGCTGGACAATGGCCGAACCGTCCGGACAGGGCTCTCCGGACAAGTCGCAGCGCTTACTTTGTCGCGCCAAATGGGCAGCCGACGACTCCGCGACGATCTCGCCGGTATGCCACCGATGCGTTCGCTGCTCCGGACGCGGTGCTGGTGGTCGACGAAACCGGGGAGGTGAAGAAGGGCACCAAAGCTGTTGGTGTGCAACGTCAGCGGTAAGCACCGCGGGCCGGGTCGACAACTGACAACTCGCGGTCTACATGATCTACGCCAGTTCTCGGGGGGCACACGTTGATCGACCGCGCCGCGTACACGCCCGGATCATGGACTCATGACCGGACCCGCTGCGCTCAGGCCAGGGTGCCCGCGGCGCCACCGCGATAATCTTCACCTGCGAAGCGCCCTCCCGCGAGAACGCTTGAACCCTCGACAAGTCCAATCATATTGCAGAACAAGCGCTTTTGCGCATCTAGACGTCTTTTACATAACACCCGCGAAAATTTTGGCTGGTTGTTTCTCAACGTGTCAGACGGTGTCCGGCCCTATCGTTTACTCGTACTCCGCCGCAAATCGTCCGCTATGCCCAAACCGCCACTTGAGCGCGACGCGGCTGGCGGTGGTGCGAGCCAGATCTGATTCTAGAAGCTCCTCACGAGCGCGCACCGGGCGAACTTGACGCAGGTACTTCATCGGTGAAACACCAGCGCGTCGGCAAAACCCTCCTCCAGCGCGCGGACACTGAGATTGGAAGCCGTCGCGAAGTCCCCCCACCGTCGCGAAGTCCGCTGTCCGCTCTTCGATTGCAGCGATCGACCCCGAATCGCCGATGGACCACGAAATCCGTTCGGCTGCCCCAATTCTTCGGAATCGTTGTCCGGCCGACTGCGCACTAGGCTGCTCATGGCCAGCCGTGTTAGAAGCGTAGACGTCAATATGCTCGCACTTAGTCCGACGGAGTCGAGAAGCTCGGCACCCAACATCGACGCGATACGCCTATCGGCGTGTCAGCCCCTCTCTGATTCAGTCGGAAAGCGAATCGGATTGGCGATATAACTGGACGGGCCAACATCATTGAGAGTTCGTCCTCGAGCAGTCCACCTCGTCGCAGTATCGCTACGGCCCGGTCGTTGCCGCTCAGGCGTGCGATCTTTACACGCCTTCGCCCATCCGCGAAATGGGCAATCGTTCATAGACTGTGCACGCGGGCTCGCAGACGGTCTTTTGGCAGGCCAAGCGTTTTGCCGTCGTAACGCCACTGGTAGTCGCGCGGAACCGACCACTCGTAGTTGCGGAGAAGGTGATGCATGATCACCTTGATCTCCATGTTGCCAAAGAACATTCCGATGCATTTGTGCACGCCGGCCCCGAACGGCATCCAGGCAAGCCGGTGAATGTTCGGCGCTGTGTGCCGATCCGGTTCGAAGGCATCAGGATTCGACCAGAACCTCGGGTTGTGATGAATCGCCCAAGGCATAACCCATACGACCGTTCCCTGGGGCACGTAATGTCCCGCGATGTCGACGTCCTCGGTTGTTTCACGCATTATCGCCGGCACCGGGGAGTTGAGCCGCAGTGATTCGCGGACGGCGAGATCGAGCTCCGTCATGTCTTCCAGCGTGGCGAGATCGAGTGCGGAGCCGATCGACAATGCCTTGGTGCGCGCACGTCGCTGCCACTCCTCATTTCGGGCGAGGTTGTATGCCGTGGTGGTGAGTGCTGTCGTCGACGTGTCGTGCGCCGCGAACAGCAGAAAGATCATGTGATTCACCACATCCTCGTCGGTGAATGTCTCATGTTCATCGGTTGTTGCATGGCACAGAACAGAGAAGAGATCGGGCGTCTGCGTCGCGCGCTTTTCTGGAATCAGACGTCTGAAGAACTCTTCGAGGTCCCTCCGTCCGGCGATCGCACGCGCCCATCTGCCACCTGGCACGGGGTAGCGAACGAGCGCTGCGACCCCCTTGAGACAGTTCTCGAACGCGCGATTGATGCGATCTGCCTCGTCGCGAGGGAGTTCGACGCCGACGAATACTTCCAATGCAACGTCTAGCAGGATCGCTTTGAACTCGTCCGCCATGCGGACCCGCCCGACGGGGATGTTTCGGATCCGTTCTCCGAGTTTGATGTCTAGGTCGCGCAGGTAGGCCTCGAGCCGTGGGCGGGTGAAGGCTTGATTCATGATGCGCCGGTGGCGGAGATGTTCGGCACCATCCATCAGGAGGAGACCGCGTTTGAACGCGACGCCTATCGCGTTATCCCACGCGGTTGACGCCTCGAAATCCTTGCATTTCGACGACGTGACTATCTGTGCCCCTTCTGGGCTGCCCACTATGACTGTTCGACGTCCTAAGGCATTCACAAAAGTGATGTCTCCGTACTGCATGATCTTGCGCATCTGCTTTTCGAAATCCCACAAAAATCCGGATAACGTCACCAGGGACGAGTCACCGGACCCGTGAATCGGCAGGAGCCCGCTCGCTTTCGGGACCTCTGCCATCGTGACGCTCTTCATTGTGGGCCCCTTCCGGTAGACCTGTTTTGTCTGTCCGGCCGTTGCGCCCACTTCGTGAGCGTTGTTCTGGATAAGGTGCGGACCATGACGCGATTTCCGGCGGCGAGTGCGGCGGCCGCGGGGGTCAGCGACAGTTGCAGCGGGAAGGTCCAGGGCCCGATGACTCCAAGGGGATTGCGCCTCACCGAGGCGTGAAAGCCGACAAGTCGTGACGCCTTCGACGGAAAAGTGTCTTTCACCCAAGCGCGCAGGTGACGCCGCTGTTCGTGGATGTCGGCTTGGCACGCGACGATATCGCCTGACATCGAAAACGCGACCGGTCGTGAGCCGAAATCGACGGTCATCGAGTCGACCAGCTCGTCGACGTGGTCGGAGAGCAACGCGGCGAGTTGCGCCAGACGGTCCAACCCGGCCGCCGGCGAGGGAATCCCCTCCTGCAGGAACGACCAGCGCTGACGGCGGAGGATGTTCGCTGGCCCGTAGTCAGTATTGATATCGACCGCGTCGATCAGCCTCGTCAACGGACCGCGTCCGCCGCAGCTGAGCGCGCTCGGGCGAGTGCCGCGCGTGCCGTCTCCAGCGTGATCCTGTCCGGGTCGATACCCACGCGCTCGAACGCCTCGACAGCAACGCGCTCGTATCGAAATTTGAGCGGCAATCGTTCCAGCACCGGGGCCAGTGCGCGCGACAGTTTGGAAACTCGTTCGAAATTACGCTGGTCCGCGTCTGTCCAGGTCAGCCCGAGACGCTCACGCAACACAGGATGGAGTACGCCGATATTGGTCAGGCGGATGAGAGCAGTGATGCGCGGCCACACCAGTTGGGCGATCATCGCGGGCGTGCCCGGAGGTGCGGGAAGAGGCTTGTGTGCGAATCCCAAACTGTACTGCGCGACGCTCGAATCGATCAATTGGTTGTTCACCACGTCATCGAAGTAGCTAACGAAGTCGGTATACGATTCGGGTTGCGCCACATCGTCAACCCCGTACAAGCTGAACCACTCCTTCGACTCCTCGAAGAGTTGTTCCTTCTCGGCTGGCGTCAGGGGTCGGCGGCCGAACCAGTCGACATATCGATAAACCCCGTCGAGAAATGTGGCGTGCGCCCAATAATAGGTCTCCGGGTTGAGTGCGTGATAGTCACTGCCGCCGGGCATGCTGCCCTTCACTGACTTGTGATAATTGCGGATTTTGAGTCCGGTCTTTGACGCCTCGGCCGCTGCCGCATAGACGGTCGATGTAATGATGACTCGAGTGCGAGCACCGCGTTCCAGAAAGTTCGCCTTGTCCCCAAAAACCTGCGAGTGGTCCGACACCCCTTGGCCCAGTTGCGGCCACATGTTTTCGATAGCCGCAACATAGAGAAATACCAGGCTTTGCCTGTAATCGCCCCAATATTTCCATAGCAAGGAATTCGGCGGGATGGTGCGTTGATCGCGACTCGACCGCGAAAGGCTTCCATCGCCTGGGCGACTTGGGATGGTGGTTCCCTTGCGATAGGTGTTCCTACCAACTTGTTCGTCCCCCGCGAGAACGTTTACGTCCGAGGTTGTACTTGTCATCGGCCCTCCGATGCCGGGAGTTCGGCTGCCAGGTTGCTGCCGCAACCTCAGCCTGGACGAGGGTGGAACAAATGTCAACATTTGAGTATTGTTTCGCAAAGGGACGACAGCGACTTGCGCTGCTCTAGGGGCGGCGTGGCAAGACGACAAAAATGGAGATCGACATGGGCACCGAAGTTCGTCATGAGCGAGCATCTACTGACGCCGACCTAGAGGAAGTCCTGATCCTCGACGCCGCACAGCAGGTGTTCGAGACTGTTGGACTGCGTCGTTCAAGTCTCGACGCCATCGCACAAAGCGCCGGAGTAAGTCGAAGCACCGTGTACCGACGTTTTCGTGACAAGGAGACCTTGGTGCTGGCGGTCCTGAATCGTGTTCTCGAATCCAACCTTCAGGAACTTGATGCCGCGACCGTGGGGCAGACGCCACAGGATGCAGTCGTCGCGGCATTTGCTATGTGCGCACGACTCGACCACGAAGGCTCATTGATTCACCGCGTCATGACAGAAGATCTTGCCGTCGTCCGAAACCTCAACTCGATCCAGAGCTGGACGGTAGAAGGGTCCTCGCGGCGGGTAGCTGGCGCACTTCGACGTGCCGGCGCAACTATGCCCGAAGCCGATCTGCTCGACGTCTCCGAACTTCTGGTCCGCGTCGCCCACTCGTTTGTAGACCGGCCATCGCGAACGCTGAGTGCCCACGATCCAGAGGCCGTCGCACGATTTGCGCGGAAGTACTTGGCACCAATGGTTTTTTGAGAACGGGAAGGATGCAATTGATGGCATCAATCGACGAGGCACCGGCGCGGCGGCTGTGCGTGAAATGCTCGCGCGAAATTGTGCCGTGCGAGGAATGCCGGGGTGAGGGAATGGTGGACGGCGAGGAATGCGAGGTGTGCTTGGGCGCCTCGGAGGGATGCGCCGTTCACCATTCCGAGTGGCAGGAGCGATGAGGTTGAGTAGTCATAGCAAACGCAACTGAGGAATTGCTAACGCGCGCTGGCCATTAGCGATTGCCATCGACACGCTAGCAACGATCAACGCCACCAACCCAAATGCGTGAGCAGGCGGTATCCGTTGGCCGCAGTCTCTGGAGCGCCACCGGGGCAGCAGTCGGGCATCGGGGACATTCTGGATTGGAACCGAGGCTACGTGCGGCGGCACCTGCTGGAATCCCTCGCTACGGTAGGTGGCCAGGTGATGCTTGCGCTGAAGACGCTCCGCTATCTGCTCTAGGATATCCGAGAGCGCAGATTTCAATTCGGGGAGTTCGTGCACCAGGCGTCGTTCATGGATAGAACAGCCTTCGTACCAATACTTTTCGTGACAGTTCCTCGAAGAGGCCGTCGCCCTGACCGCGCAGATGCTCGCCACGTGGCTCACGGCCGCGACTGCCATGCCCACCGCTATCCCACGGTTCCGATGGCCTCACCAATTTCGTTTACCCATTGCCGTTGGCCTTCACGATGCTGGAGCCACCGCACGCTGACACGCTCCCCGGCCCCACGCTGGCGCCCGGTTAGTCTGTCGTACGCATCAGACTGGGCCGCGGCCAGCGAGTCGTTTCGGGCACGGTAACGGTCTCGTTCATGGGGCGAGGCATGCGAATAGCACTGTGCACCAACGATTCCCGATCCCAGATAGATCACCGATCCGGTACACCGCAGTCCTGTCGCACGCACATTGGCCGCACATCGCGGGCGGTCGCCGACGACATCCTGGACGCGATCTCGCAATGGCAACTGCCACAGCGATCGTTCCAAGCGGTCGCTCAAGGCGGGCTTCGGGGCGACCCGGTTGGCGCCGTTGCGCACCTCCGCAGAGTGCCGGGCAAAGATGGCCCTCGGCCGTGACCAACCGGCTCCCCAACGAGTCGCTAGCTGGGCGCGCTCGTGCACCAGGCTCGCCGCACCGTATGCCAAGCGAGCCGCGTCCTGCGCTGCCAGCAGGTCCTGGTCCAACTCATCGAAATTTAGGTCCGCTTCGTCGGGCAACGCCTGCAGCACGAGTCGACACTCCATCATCTTGATGCGCAGTTCATCGAGCAGCTCCAAGGCGGTACAGGATACGTACTCGGACGGTCCGGGACCGTGTGACATCACAGACATCGCAGCAATATACAACTAGTTGTACAGACTTTCGGCTTTGCCATCGTCTGACTGGACTGCGTGCCGACAAGCCGCAGCAACCACGACCCCGAGCGTGCTGTGCGATGGGAGGCGACCCGGGCGTCCGTCGGAGCCCGCATCCGTGCGTTGCGTCTCGACCGAGGGCTCACACAGGAGCAGGTCGCCCTGGTCTCCGGCGTAGCCCGGCACATGCTTGTCCAGGTGGAACGCGGCCAACGCGGCCTGCTTTATGAACGGCTCGTCGACATCGCGGATGCACTCGACGTTCATCCCAGCACCCTGCTTGAAGATCTCTAGCTACGGCCAGGCGTGGGCGTCAGTTTCTTCAGCGGCTACCAAGGTCACCTCGCCTGTGAGGCTGTTTGGTCGTCTTCGTCAGGGTGATCCTTGCGGTACTGTCGCACGGCTCTTACGACGCACTCGCCGTGCTGAGTGAGCGTCATCGGCTGGCCTCGCAACGCGCGGTTGAGCAGTTTCGTTCCGAAGTCGTGTTCGAGCCGATTGATCTGGCGGACGAGCACAAACTGTGGCAAATCTAAGCATTCAGCAGCTTCGGTAAGCGTCTGAAAGCCAGCGGCGTCAGCAAAACGGTACAGGCGATCCCACGCGCCGGGGGTAACGAACGCTGGTTGCAGAACTTCCGGTGCGCCCGTGGCAGCAGCTGCGGCGGTGCGCCGTAGGTACGAGGGCGACGGCCCGCGGGTCCGTAGCGGAATACCGTAGGAGACAGCCCAACGAGTCATCGTGGTTACGCCGACGTCGCAGTCGCGCGCGAGATCGGTCATCGGCCGCTCCCGTTTGACGTATTGCTCGTACAGCCAATCGCGATCGACTAGAGCCAGTCTGCCGTGCGGGCGCAGCGCTATGCCGTACTCGGCAGCCAGTTGGGCGACAGCCTTCCGGTCAGCACCAACGAGCTCACTGATATATCCCAGACCATGTTTCTGCTCGACGTAAAGCTCGCTGAAGCGGTGCGGCGGCAGTGCAGATCTGGCCCGCCGGTATGAGGAGAAGCGACGGCGGGCGGGGCCACCGATAGGCGCGTCGTCCGCCGGTGCGGGCGTTCTGCCGAGCAGGTATCGAACCGTATCGAGAGTGGTATTCAGCGCATTCGCGACGTCCCCGAGAGCGCCATCCTCGATCCGCACTAATCGGTGCAGGTCGTTAATGCGGTCGCGCTGTGGATCATCGCCCGGTAGCACCAGGTTGTCGATGATCGTCGCGGGTGGATGCCAGGTGAGTGGTTCGTCACCGATACCGTTCGATGCCAGGAATATCATGCAGTGTTCGTTGAGGGCCGTGAGGAGTTCCGGCGTGAGACTTCGAGGGAAATCCGCTGTCTTGGAGCGGAATTCGTAGCTATCAACTGTGAATGGCGCTGCGCTGGCGGGCAGAGTGCTGAGCTGTTCGAAGAGATAGCCCCGAACAATCCTGGCTCGTGCAGTGCCTCTGCCCGGCGTCGCGGTTTCGCGGCATATTCGCTTCCACACGTCATCGGGTAACAGATCCGCGTAATCCAGTTTTCGTCGACGCTGATAGTCGATGGGACTGCCAGTTTCTACCAAATAGTCTGCCAGCGTGGTTAATACGGCGCAGGTGGCGTTCCAATCGCCGTCTTGCATCAGACCCAACACTCTGGATATCGCCGACCCGCCGGCAGGAGCATCGAGCAACCTCCCGGCTGCTCTGATCGTGAGCTTCGTGCCGACCAGCAGCAAGGCGGCCGATTGGGCCGAGCGGTACACGCGCTGTTCGCAGTTCGGGACCGCTAGATGCAGGGACCACGCCGGCCAGAACATCGTGGGAACCGAGCGCAGTAGTTGGTCCGAATATTCAGAATCAGTCTGCGGGCGCCTCGGTGACGGCGTCGCGGTCCGATATCGCAGCTGGCGACTAGGTTGGAGTTGATGATCAAGGGCCGCAAGCTGAACTGCGGTCAACGTCGGTGTGATGCTGCGCCCCCAACCGATCGTCGACGGATTGACATCGAGTCCGCGACTACGTCCACTGTCGACCATCCACCGCATCGAACGGCCTGCTGAGGTGACGTCAAGCTGGTTCAACGTTGTCAGCGCTGCGGTGACACCCACCGCCGTAGCCTGTGCCGTTGCGGGTGCTGCAAGTCCCGGTTTGACTCGTGGATTCGTCTGTTTCACTGAGTCGATGGGCACGGCCCGGTACGCCGCGAGCAGATCCGGTGCAACACGGTCGGCAAGTTCCTGGTCGTCGGCGTAGGCCAGCACTCGGCCGGCGAGCGCGCGGATGTCGCTTAGGACCCCGAGCACCGGTTGCGGGCTGTCTTTGTAGATTCCGAATTGTCCTACGCCAGAATCGATTATGTCGTAGACAATGCGTTGGCCTTCAATGACGGCGTGCTCCGCCGGAAACGATGTCACGGCGGTAGCGGTGAGGTCTGCTCCGCAGCGGGGCGCGGCGCGCCCTGCAGCGCCTGCCGCCGCGCCGGCGCATGTGCCTGGTACAGGAATCATGTCGACGCTCAATGGGCGTCGACGTTGAAGCTCTCGGCACGACGGACATGTATCGGCCAGCAAGCAGTTGTGCGTGAGACAAGCGAACGACCAACCGAGCCGCCATTTCAGTTGCCAGCGCCCGCCCGTCTCGGCCAAACACTGTGGGCAATATCGAGAGGCGCTTGCCCGGCCCCACGGAAACGCTTTGTTGATCGCCCGGCGCTCAGTGTTGATACGCAGCGCGCGGTCGGCGTAATGCGACAACGTCATCGCTTCCACCACAGAGGGTTTCACACAGCTGGCATCGGAAATCGATATCGTCTCGTGGGGTAGCGTTTGCAGAACCCAGGGGCTCACAATGACTCCGCCGCCGCCTCGCTCCAGGCCGACGGCGTCGAGTACGTCGCACCACACGCTGTGGCAGCGTGCGGCGACCGCCTCCAGCCAAGAATCGATAGCTTCGCCCGGAAGCGGGGCGACACGTATAGGAAGAGTGCGCACGTTCGTCATCGACGACCGCGATTAGCGTCAGTCTTTAAGCACCGCATTACAGCGCGCATCCCACTAGCCGGCCTTCGTCAGCTTGCTGGTCAATTTTCCCGTCTCGAAGGCCATCTGAAGCTCTTGGCGAGCTTTCTCCGACGCCTCATCGTTTTTGACGAGGTCCATCAACTCGCGGGACAGGACTTCCGCGCCGGTACGTACAGCGCGCTGGCAGCCACGGTTGATCAGCGTCATCAGTGATCCAATGTGTCCAGTGCTGCGAGCAAATAGATACTCCCCTAGGTCGTCTGCCAGCATCCCTGGGTACTTGTCGGCTAGGACCACCCTCTGCTCCAGTGCAAGAAGCAGGTGGCGCCATTCTCGCCGACCTTGATCCGTCTTGATCTCGAACGGATGGATATTAAGTTTGGTTGTGCGCCTGCCGGTCTGAGCCATCACGCTGTCCTCGTAGGAGGTGCCTTCGGCGAAAAGGCCACGCTGTTCTAGCCCCACTCCGACAAAGAACATGGTGACAGGAAACTCGTTCGCGATGTATTTGAAGTGGTTGCTGATTGCGACGCCGACGGTATTGCGCCACCGCAGGAAATGGAGGTCGTCGACGATGAGAATTTTTGTTTCACAACTGAGCACATTGTCCAGTGCACGATGGGCGTACTGCTCGGCCTTGCCTCGACCTCGGCCAGGGTGGGCGAAAAAGGCCAGCATCGCTCGATTGAACTCGACCATGCCTGTATTGCCGGTCAGTCCCACTCTGCACACTGGCCAGCGTTCGTTGCCTGCCGTGGTTTCGGCGCCCAATTCGCAGATTTCACGGCGGTGATACTTCTTGGCGAAATCGAGTATCAACGTCGTCTTGCCCAGTCCAGCAGGGCCATCCAACGCAACCGCACCCTTGGCTTTGTCGCCGTCTTGGGCGTTGCTATCAATGATGTCCCACAAGTCTTCCTGCAACGCAGCCAATTGCGGGGTCTTGATCGGCCCTAGGTTCGCATGCCACTCGCGGCGCTGCCGGTTGTAATCGTCGAACGCCTCTTCCCCGAGCTGCTCAAGCTGGCTGCGGGTCAACGGTTCTGGCGTGATCCGCGCGGGGGTGTTGACGAATCGTTGCCAGCCCTCCTTGCGCGCAAGCGTGAGATTGTCCAGGCCGGCGTCAGCATCACGGCGTGCCGTTGTCTTTGCGCTCATGCGTCCTCCAGAGCATCGGCGTAGAAACTGTCATCGGCACAGTCGAATTCGTCGACAGCCTCGTCGTCGGTGTCGTCATCACCTGCCTCCGGATCGATGTCCTGAGCGGCCTCGGGCTGCTCGCCTACACCGGGAGGTGCGCTGATCGCCAAGACCCGGGCGACGGCGGGCAGGGCGGCGACCTCATCGGCGGGCTCGGCTTCGTCGATCAACCTGGCAGCGTGGGACATGCGCAGCGCCATGCGGCGCTCGGCCAGCGTGGTACCCAGTCCCAGGTTCCAGCGCTCAAAAAGGTCAGCAACAGCGAGTGTGTCGTTGGGGTAGGTGTACTTATCGACCGCAAGTTTGCGGGCGAATTCCAGCGCGTCCTCGCTGAACGCCACATCGATTGTAGGAGCGTGCCCCCAAACCAGCGGATGCCATTCCCGGGTCTTCGGATCGCGGAAGTACGCGCGGGTGACGTCGTCTGGGTCGTAGTGTATCGGCCAGCGGCCCTTGACTTTTCCGGTGTAAGGGCTGGTCATGTTGCGGTATTCATTGAGTGCTGGCCCGTTGTAGACACGATTGTCGAACTCGACGCCGTAGTGCTGGATCGTGCGCCATTCGGTCTTGAGAAATTCGTACGCCAAGTTGCGGTCGCGGGGTGCTTCGATGTATCCGGCGCGTGCCAGGCCATGTTCGAACATCTGCGCCGGTGACATTCGCAGCCCGGGTACCTGCGGATCAATCAGGCTGTCATGCGGTCGGTGGTGATACTCGATGGCGACCCAGTCGCGGACGATCGCGTCCAGCTCGTCGAGATAGAAGAACGCCTCCGACTCGGGATCTAGCCCCCGCGAATGGATATCTGGACCCTTGTATCCCGGCAGGATTTGCAGCAGGTCTTCGCGGATCGTGCGGAAGAATCTCTCCACCGGCCCTTTGTCTCGGCCCGTCCGCAACCGTGCCGGCTGGATCGAAATCCCCAGTCGCTGACAGACACTCGTCATATGCTCGGACACGAAAATCTTGCCGTGATCGATCACCACGGTCTCCGGCACGATCGCCGGGCCCGCAGCACCGACGAACGACCCGTCCACGGCATCCACGTCAATCAGAACCGAGCGTGGGACACCGTGTTCGGGCCATACCGCGTGCGGCGGCCAGTTCTTGCCGGCCGGCCGCGGCCGATACGCCTGATACAGCACCGCTGCAGCATCCACCGATTTCGTCGACACCGGAGTCAGCCGAATTCCGGTGATACAGCGGGTATACCAATCCATCGCGATCGTCAATTCCACCTGCACCCACCGCAACGTGATCGGGTCGAGGGCGAACACGTCGAGCCGGGTGGTGTCCATCAGCATGTACTCGCCCGGTCTGGTTGGCCGGAGCTTGCCGTACACACCATCGGGACGGGCAGCGATATCGCGGTTACGTTTAGTGCTCAACCGGAACGTCGGATAGCGTTTCTCCAACTCTGCGAGAACACGAAAAGCTGTGGCCCGCGAAGGGATGTCGACGATCCCCTCTCCGAACCGCGCCACAGTCCTGGCGTTGGTTCGCTTGATAACCATGGTTTGCGACGGCCGCGACTGATCCGCATGCTCGACCATCACTTCAATCGCGATGTCCACCCAGCGCGAATCCACATTCGAACCCAGGCCAGCCGCCTTTTTGTCTCCCGCCGAGACAAGACCCGCTTCACCATATTGCTGGAACTGCGCAACCCACCGCTGCACCGTACGCTTGCCCACACTAAGCTCGCGTGCCTTACTCGAGTAACGCTCCGACAGAGGCGCGTCGGTTCGGTACTCCGGCCTGGGCTCCCCCGGAGCGGCGAATTCCTCACTCCCCGAACGGAATCCCGTGAGAATCTCGCGTATGTGTGCAGCACGCTCAACCACGGCTTGACGCTCAACGTCGCTCAGCTGAGCAAGAATCATGGCAGCGACGTCGATATCGTCGCTGCTGCACGACCCCTCGGGTTCCGCGATCAGCCGAGTGCTCTCCGACTTCAAGAGCTCATGCAGACTCGACCGGATGAGTACCTGAGAGGACGTATTCTTCACGGTGACGTCCATACCGGTCTGGCCGGAACGGGTCTCAACGATCTGCACCAGCTCCCCGTCATGCACCAGACGGGTCCCCACCCCAATCCGTACCGCCGCCGAAGACGTCATGCCGGCCTCCTCAATTCCGTCCGCCCATTCATGGGCTGAGTCATATCGATCAACGCTTCCCGTCTCCAAAGGAGATGCAGCACCGCTGCTTTCACAAGATGGAGCGGTCTATCCGGCGAACACCGGAACGCCTCGGCCAGCGTCGCTGTGTCCAGCACCTTGTCCCGAATCTGCTCCAATAGCGACGGTGGAAACAGCCATTCGCGACGGTATCCTGCCAGGAAGCGGACATTGGCGAGCTCAACCGAATCTGGTTCGGTAGCGACCTCATAGCGCCAACCGCGCGCTTCGACGAGTTCCCGAGTCCACTCGAACGTGAATGCCACTTTCGGATCGGCGAGACGGCGGGCAGGTTTGACATCAACGACCGCAGGGCCCGCGGTAGTGATCAACAGATAGTCCGGAATGTGTTTGTAGGACTTTCCGCCGACCGTTGTCCGCAGCAGAAACGGTTGGGCAATAATGTGGCGCACCGTAGGATCAAAATCAGCAAAGATTAAGCGCGACAACTCAAGTCGCGATTCATAGATAACGTGACCGCGCGCGGTGCTCGACCAGTACGCACCCGAATAGTGCTTCTGCCCGTGGTACCACCGAAACGTCCGCCACGGTTCCGCGCCAGCAAGCCCATCAACCCCGGCGGCTAACCACTCATGCGTGACCTCGATCAGGTCAGCAGAACTTCGATATGAGACTGAGGCAGTCGATGCCTGGTCTCCAAAACGGCCCATGACAATCACCCGATCCTGCAACTGGATCAAACTGCTGTTGGCGATGCCATCGTCACACGCCCATCAGGAGAGCCCACGGATTGAACCGCCCGCGTGTCTCACGAAAGTGGCGCAAATGCCATCGATGCGCCATCAGCCGTGAGATTGTGCCACGATCCGTGAGACCCTACAGAAGCCGGGCCCTACCGCGCCATATTTGTAAACCGCGAGAAGTGAAGCTGGTGTGCCACAGTGATATTCGCGGTCGGTCCGTTACGGTGCTTGCCGAGGATGATGTCGGCTTCGCCACCGCGCGGGTCGTCACGGTCGATGGAGTCCGGGCGGTGCAGGAGCATGACCATGTCGGCGTCCTGCTCCAGCGATCCGGACTCACGAAGGTCCGACACCTGCGGGCGCTTGTCGGTGCGCTGTTCGGGGCCACGGTTCAGCTGGCTGATGGCGACCACCGGAACCTCGAGTTCCTTGGCCATCAGCTTCAGCGACCGTGAGAACTCCGAGACTTCCTGCTGCCGGGACTCGAACTTCTTGCCCGAGGTCATCAGCTGCATGTAGTCCACGACGATCAGCCGCAGCTGGGCCTTCTGATGCAGACGACGGGCTTTGGCCCGGATCTCCATCATGGTCAGGTTCGGTGAGTCGTCGATGTAGAGCGGCGCCTCGGAGATCTCGCTCATCCGGCGGGCCAGCTTGGTCCAGTCGTCGTCGCTCATGCGGCCCGAACGCATGTCACCGAGCTTGATTTTCGCTTCGGCCGAGAGCAGTCGCATGACGATCTCGGTCTTGCTCATTTCCAGCGAGAAGATGACGCTCGCGAGCTGGTGCTTGATCGAGCAGGACCGCATGAAGTCCAGCCCGATCGTCGAGTTGTGCGTCGGCACCATCGACCGCCCTGCCAGGTACAGGTGGGCCGGATTGTCGACCTCGACGCAGCGCACCGGCACCGACTCGACCCGCCGCACCTCAGCGATGGCGACCGGTCGGGTCAGGACAGCCAGCCCACCGGCGGTCAGTGCCGGCTCCAGGCGGTCGGCACCGGGGCGCAGCGCGGCGGTGGTGACGATGCCGCGGCCCGTCGGCCACTGGTGTGACGCGTCGGCCACGATCGTGGTTCCGTCGGCCAGGTCGATCTCGTAGCAGGGCCGCTCCTCCATCACCGGAGTCGCCGCGACGACACGGGTGGGCTGTCCATTGGCATCGATCAGCTCGTCGCCCACCGAGACGTCGCCCATGGTGGTCCAACCGCCGGGCGTGGGCAGCGGGGTGTCGAGCGCGAGCGCCTTACCCACACCGGGGCGCGCGGCGACGATGATCATCTGCCCGGGATGCAGACCGTTGGTGATCTCGTCGAGCTCGGTGAAGCCGGTCGGGATGCCACGCGAGATACCGCCATTGGAGGCGATGGCGTCGATCTCGTCCATGGTGGGCTGCAGCAGCTCCTCCAGGACGGTGAAATCCTCGCTGGTGCGCGTCTGGGTGACGTCGTACATCTCAGCCTGGGCGCGGTCGACCAGATCGGCGACATCGGCGCCCTCGGCCCCGGCATAGCCGTACTGCACGACGCGGGTCCCGGCCTCAACAAGGCGGCGCAGCGTGGCCTTCTCCGCGACGATGCCGGCGTAGAAGCCGGCGTTGGCGGCGGTGGGGACCGTGGAGATCAGGGTGTGCAGATACGGCGCGCCACCGACGCGCTTGAGCAGACCGCGCCGGTCCAGCTCGGCGGCGACGGTGATGGCATCAGCGGGCTCCCCGCGGCCGTACAAATCGAGGATGGCGTCATAGACGTTCTGGTGCGCCGGGCGGTAGAAGTCGCCCGGGCGCAGACGCTCCAAGACGTCAGCGACCGCGTCCTTCGACAAGAGCATGCCGCCGAGCACCGACTGCTCTGCGGCCACGTCCTGCGGCGGTTGCCGGCCGTAGTCCTCGCTGGGCGGCTCCTCCATCTCAGGACGGCCCAGGTCGTCTACAAGAGCCACGAAGCGCTCCTCCTCCCCCGAAAATCAATATCAAACAAATGTTCGAAACGAGCTACTTGTGACCGTACTTCACCCCACCGACAGGCCTGGCTCCCAAGCCGCTCACCTCTCGCGCGACGCATCACGCTAGACGTTGCTGGAGCAGTCCGGAACTACCCCTGTTGATAACCCTGTTGATGAAATGTGGAAAGTCGTGGACAACGGTGTTGACGGGTTGGGGAAAACTTGTGGAATACCCACGAGTAAATTCCTAAACTCGCTGGTCAACGACCTATATATCGGCTTCCACCCTGTGCATGAGAATTGGTGCGGCGTGTCGTGCCGGGTAGCCATCTCGGGCGTGTTGAGTTGCGCGGGCATGGCGCCAAAGGGCTGCGTAGGTTAACAGTCGGCGTAGATCATCGTTTGCAGATTGGCTGAAAATATTCACTCGAATCAACAGTAAACGCCCGGGCGAAGTCAAAGATTGACTCCACCCGGGCGTTCTGCTGTACGAGCTACTGCGTCCCTATCCGGCGACGACAGCCAGCGACACCGGCACGTTGACCGACGCGTGCAAACGCACCGCGATCTTGTGGGTGCCGACCGACTTGATGTGCGCCTTGGGCAGCTCGACGGTGCGCTTGTCGAGGTTCGGGCCACCGGCCTTCTTGATCGCGGCGACGACGTCACCGGCGGTCACGGAACCGAACAGCTTGCCGCTGTCGGCGCCGGCCTTGACAGCCAGCGACACGGGACCGAGGGCCTCGATCGCCTGCTTCAGCTCGTTGGCGTGGTCCAGGTCGCGAACCGTCTTGGCGTCGCGCGCCCGACGGATCTCGTTGGCCTGACGCTCAGCACCACGGCTGGCCACGATGGCCAAGCCGCGGGGCAGCAGGTAGTTACGGCCGTAGCCGTCGCGAACCTCAACGGCGTCGCCGGCCGCACCCAAGTGGTCGACCTCAGTGGTCAGAATGAGCTTCATTTTCTCAGTCCTCCCTATCGCGTCGACGCGCTGAACGGGAGCAACGCAACCTCGCGAGCGTTCTTCACCGCGATCGCGATGTCACGCTGGTGCTGCACGCAGTTGCCGGTCACTCGACGGGCACGGATCTTGCCGCGCTCGCTGATGTAGGTCCGGAGCAGTCCGGTGTCCTTGTAATCGATGATCTGCGCCTTCTTGGAGCAGAACACGCACTTGCGGGTCTTGACCGGCTTTTCTGGCGCCGGACGCCGCTTGGTGGCCTTAGCCATGTGTTTCTCTTTCTGGGTCTAGCTGGTTGCCCAGCCAATTACGTGGATCAGAAGGGCGGCTCGTCGTCGGCGCCGCCGAACGAACCCGATGCCGGGGCGCTGCCCCACGGGTCGTCGGCCGGAGCGCCGCCACCAGCAGCCGGACGGGAACCCCCGCCACCGCCACCGCTGCCGAAGCCGCCACCGCCCCCGCCACTGCGGTTGGCCTTATTCACCTTCGCCGTCGCGTACCGCAGGGACGGGCCGATCTCGTCGACCTCGACCTCCATGACGGTCCGCTTCTCGCCCTCACGGGTCTCGAACGAGCGCTGCTTGAGCCGGCCGGTCACGATGACACGCGACCCCCGGGTCAGGCTCTCGGCGACGTTCTCCGCCGCCTCGCGCCAGATGTTGCAGCGCAGGAACAGCGCCTCGCCGTCCTTCCACTCATTGCTCTGCCGGTCGAACATCCGCGGCGTCGACGCCACGGTGAAGTTCGCGACAGCGGCACCGGACGGCGTGAACCGCAACTCCGGGTCAGCGGTCAGGTTTCCGATAACGGTGATGGTGGTGTCACCAGCCACGAGATCCTCCTGGGACGGATTGGGTGAATTAGGCGCGAGCCTACGCAAGGCCCGCGACAAATCCGCAGCGCTTCGGTGCTTCTAGTGCTTGTCGGTCCGCATGACCTTGGTACGCAGCACCGACTCGTTCAGATTCAGCTGACGGTCGAGCTCGCTGACCGTGGCCGGTTCGGCCTTCAGGTCGACAATCGCGTAGATACCTTCACCGTGCTTGGCGATCTCGTAGGCCAGCCGGCGGCGGCCCCAGATGTCCACCTTCTCGACGCTGCCGCCGTCTTTGCGGACGACGTTCAGGAACGTCTCCAGCGACGGAGCAACGGTGCGCTCGTCGAGTGTGGGGTCGAGAATGACCATGATTTCGTATGGACGCATGTGGAACCCATCACCTCCTATGGTCGTGTCGGCCACGGCGTGTTCCGTGGCAGGAGGGTCGCCTGCGTCGGCAACCGGGTTAGGTTACCCGACTAGGCCCTGAGCTGCGAAATCCACACTGGGCGGTGCCATCCTGACGCACCCGTCACAGTCGATACTCTGTAGCTATTAGCTTTCCGCCAGAGGGGGAACTGTGAACTATCCGTACGGGCCCGAAGGCCAGGGTTTCCCAGGGCAGCCCGGCTACCCGCAGCAGCCTCAGCAGCCGGGATATCCGCCGCCGGGCTACCCCCAACAACCCGCCTACCAGCAGGGTTACCCGCAACCGGGCGGTTACCCACAGCCCGGCGGATACCCCGGCGCCTACCCACCGCCACCGATGCCGCCGTCGGGACCGAGCGGCGGCACCGCGATTACCGCCGGCGTCCTGGCGGCGCTGGGCGGAGCGGCGGGCCTCGGTGGTGGCCTTCTCGGCCTGATCGGAGTGGCCGCGCTCAGCACTGATTCCCAGCTCTCGAGCATCACCGGCCTCTCCGACGGGGTGTACGCCATGATGATCGTCGGCGTCCTGGCCAGCGTGGTCTTCGGCGCCGTGCTGCTCACCGGTGCGGTGCTGCTGTTTCAGCGCAAGATGCTCGGCCGCTGGCTGGTTGTCGGAGGCTGCGCGCTGGCCATCGTGAACGGCCTGATCAGCATGGGTATCAGCAGCTCTGTGACCGCAAGCGTGCGGACGTTCGGCAGCAGCGGGGCATTCACGCTCATCGGCCTGATCTTCCCGGTCACCACCATCGTGCTGGCCATGCTGCCGTCGACGACGGCGTGGATCCTGGCGAAGCAGAATCCGCCGGCGCCGCAGTTCCTGCCGCAGTACCCGCCGTATCAGGGCTGAGCTTCGGCCGACTTCTTGATCGCGCCGAGCGTCACCGGGATGCCCTCTTTGGCGAACTTCTCCCGGAGCTCGATCTGCTGATCGACGGTGTCCGGCCAGCGCTCGTGGAATCCGGCGATCCCGGCCGGTAGGAACTCCCATGACTGCGTCAGCCGGGTGCCGTCGTCAACCGGATCGAGGGTGAAGCCCCAGCGCACCCAGCCCCCGTTGACTTCCCAAACGAATTCGCGGCCGGGCTCGGCGACCACCACCTGGCTGCGGGTCTCCCACGTCCGGTCACCCGCCTCGTTGCGGCCCTTGAACCAGGCGCCGGCGACCGGGCCGCCGTCCTCGTCCTCCCACCAGCACTCTTTGCACTGCGGACTCCACTGACCCATGTTGGTCACGTCGGAGACCAGCGCATAGAGGCTTTCGGGATCGGTGTTGACGACGATGGAATCGGAGAATGTCAGGTCTGTCACGCCCTTGAGCCTGCCACCGTCGACGGTCGAACGCAGCCCGTTTATGCCGTGAGCAGAAGCTCCTGATCCGGGTTCGGATCGGGCTCGGCAACAGCCGCCGATCGCGGGCGCAACCAGGCCGGTAGCCAGCGGGGCGGGTTGTCGTCCGCCTCGTCGAACACGCCACCGGACGGATCATCAACGGGGTGGCCGTGGCCACCCGATCGAACGAGATCGAACTCCGGCCGGTAGATGGCCCGAATCACCAAGGCGCACAGCCCGATTACCGCGATGTCGCGCAGCAGCACCGTCGTGGTGAAGAACTGCTCCGGCAACCCCAGCTTGGGATCGTCGAACAGGTACAGCATCCGGGGAATCCAGATCAGTGCGTCAATGGTCATCCACGCCAACAGGATTCGGCGATGCGGCAACGCCAGCGCCGCCAGCGGCACCAGCCACAGCGAGTACTGCGGGCTCCACACCTTGTTGGTCAGCAAGAACGCCGCCACCACCAAGAACGCCAACTGCGCCAGCCGCGGGCGCTGCGGCGCCGTCAACGCGACGTAAGCGATTCCTGCACAACACACGACGAACAACACCGCAGTGACGCTGTTGAGCACCGCCGGCGGCTGCCAGAAGCCGAGGTTGGTGTCGAAACCGCCCCAGCCGGTGAACGACTTCACCACGTTGTACAGCGAGTCCATGTCGTCGCCGCGGCGGGTGTTGAGCCGGAAGAACTCCGACCAGCCCCGCGGGTACATCAGCATGATCGGCAGGTTCACCACGATCCACGTCACCAGCGCGGTGATCGCGGTCTTGGCAACCGGCCGCCACTTCCCGGTGCGCACCGCGAGCATCGCCAGCGGGATGAGCAACAGGAGGGGATACAGCTTGAGGGCCACCCCGACGCCGATGAACACACCGGTCACCACGGGTTTTCGGCGCGACCAGGCCAGCATCGCGCCGGCCGCACACGCGGTGGCGAGGGCGTCGAAGTTGGTGAACGCCTGGAAGATCAGGATCGGCGAGCCGGCCACCACCGCGGCGTCCCACACCCGCCGGCCGGACATTCGCATGGTCGCCCACACCGTCGCCATCCAGGCCAGGGCCAGCCCGAACGCCGAGATGTTGAAGAACATGATCACTTCAGCGACGACCGGGATCCGGACCAGCTTCGACATTGCCGTGTACGTCTTGGCCACCGACATGGACAGGTACTGGTACATGCCGGTCAGCACCGGATATTCCATGTAGCGGATGGCGCGGGTGCCGTCGTACTGGATGCGCGGCTTATGCGTGCTGTCGGTCTCGATCCAGCTCGACTTGTACGGGAACTTGCCCAGGTTCAGCAGCTCCGCGGTGTAGAGCGGCACGGTGTCCGAGTAGCAGAACTCGTAGTAGGCCCGCTGGTTCTGCCAGTTGGCGACGCGCTGGTCGGCGGTGCCCGAGCCGGTGGTCACCAGGCAGGGCGCCTTCGTGGTGTAGCCGAGCGCCAGGAAGACCAGCGTGATCATCAGCATCACCCGGAACGGCGTGAGGAACCGGGCGCGGCCGATCATGGCGTGCCGGCCCACCGGCCCACCCACGACCTCCGACAGCGCCGCACCGATGGCGTCCGTGCGGCTGGGTAGGTCGCGGTCGTCGGCGCTTCGCAGGTCCCGGGCGAGCCGGGCCGGCGAGACCGTCACGACGTCGGGCTCGGCCGGTTCGGCGACCGTCACGGCGGCGGCGGGGGGCCAGGCTGGTCCTGCTGACCCTGGTCACCGCCACCGGGCGGCGGCGCCCCGTGCGGGGCAACCTGCATGGTGGTCGGCGGGCCGAACGGGATGGTGATGCCCGGGGCGACCACCAGCGTCGGCTGGACGACGGTCTCGGTCGGTGCACCCGGCACGGGGACCTGTGGCTGCTGGTCATCAGGCGTCGGCGGCTTGATCACCGGTGCCTGCGGCACACCCGCATAGCCGCCGATGGCCGTCGGCTTGGGGAACGACTCGTTGTCGGTGCCCTTCAGCGCGCCATCCATGGTGGCTTTCCAGATGTCCGACGGCAGCCCCGAACCGTAGACCGGGCCGCCGCCCTTGTTGACCAGCGGCTGCGTTCCGGCCGTCGTACCAACCCACACCGCGGTGGACAGCGACGGCGTGTAACCGACCATCCAGGCGTCGCGGTTGGCGCCGGTGTCACCGAGCTGCACGGTGCCGGTCTTGGAGCCCGACGGCCGGCCACCGGCCAGGTTGTGACCGCGTGACCAACCGGCAATGGGCTGCATCGCGGACGTCACGTTGTCGGCGACGGCCTTCGGGATCCGCTGCTCACCCGAGTTGTCCTGCGACGACGCGTCGAACAGCACCTGGCCGTCGGCGTTCACCACCTTCTGCACGAAGTGCGGCTTGTGGTACTCGCCGGACGCGGCGAGCGTCGCGTACGCCGACGCCATGTCCAGCGCGCGGCTCTGGTACTGGCCCAGCACCACACCGTTGTTCGGCGGTCCGCCCTTGCCGTCCTCGGACAGAGTGTGGTCGACGCCCGGGAAGCTGTCGGCGACGCCGGCCTTGTGGGCCGCGTCGGCGACGTCCTGCGCGCCGTGCTTGAGCTTCAGCATCAACCGGTAGTAGCTGGTGTTCAGCGACCGCTTCAGCGCCTCGGCGATGCTGCAGGTGCCGCAGCCTTCACCTTCGACGTTGGTGATGTTGATGCCGTTGACCGTCACCGGCGAACTGTCGACCTGATAGCCCAGACCGATGCCCTGTTCGAGGGCCGCGACCAGGGCGAAGACCTTGAACGACGAACCCGTCGGCAGGCCGGCCTGCGCGAAGTCGAAGCCATTGGCATCGGAGCCGCCGTAGTAGGCCTTGATGCCGCCGGTATGCGGATCGACCGAAACCACAGCGGACCGCATGTCGGACTCCTGGCCGTCCAGGTACTTCGACACCGCGTCCTCGGCGGCCTGCTGCGCCTTCGGATCAATGGTCGTGGTGACCTGCAGACCCTCGGTGTTCAGCGCCTGCTCGTTGATGTTGAAGATGCTCTGCAGCTCCTTCATCACCTGCCGCTGGATCAACCCGTTGGGGCCTTCGGTCTGGTTCTGCTGGCGCGCCTGTTCCGGCGGCACCGTGGCCGGGAACTTCTGCGCGTCGCGGTCGGCCTTGGACAGCGCGCCCATGGTCACCATGCCGTCGAGCACCCAGTTCCAGCGCTCGGCGGCGCCTTCCGGGTCGACGGCCGGGTCCAGGGTCGACGGCCGCTGGATCAGCGCCCCGAGTAGGGCGCCCTCGGCCACGTCGAGCTGGTCGACAGGCTTGCCGAAGTAGGCCTTCGACGCCGCGCCGATGCCGTAGGTGCCGCGGCCGAAATAGATGATGTTCAGGTACGCCTGCAGCACTTCGTCTTTCGACCACTGCCGCGACATCTTGGTGGCGATCACCAGCTCTTTGGCCTTGCGGACCAGGCCGCCCATGCCGGAGCGGGCGTCACCGACCAAAGCGTTCTTCACGTACTGCTGCGTGATGGTCGACCCACCCTGCAGGTCGCCGCCGAAGATGTTGTTCTTGAACGCGCGCGCGAAGCCCGAGAACGAGAAGCCAGGGTTGGTGTAGAAATCCCGGTCCTCGGCGGCCATCACAGCATTGCGGACGTGCACCGGAATCTGGTCGATGTTGACGTCGACCCGGTTACCTTCCGGCGGCACGAACTTGGCGAGCTCGGTGCCGTCGCTGGCGAGAATGGTCGACACCTGGTTGGTGCGGATGTCACCCGGCTTGGGAATGTCGACGATCAGGTAGGCCATCGCAAACGTGACGATGGGCAGCACCAGCAACATCACGGCGCCCGCGTAACAGAGCCGCCGGAACAGCTTCCAGTTCCAGTTGAAGTGCGGCAGCTGGGGCCGGCCGGGCTTACCGCCACCGGTGCGCGGGGGCGGTGGCGGCGGTGACTTCGGCGGCGGGTTCATGCCGACCGCGGGGCCCGTCGGCGGCCGCTTTGTGCCGTCGAGGGCCGCCTTCACCGCGTCGATGGGGTCGCGCAACCGCGGATCGTCCGCCTTGCCGACGGGCGGCAGGATCATGGTGCGCCGGTCATCGGGCGGCACTTGGCCGCGACCGGGCTGCGCGCCCGCCGGTCCCCTCGTTGCGTCCCGGTCCGACCGGCTGTGGCGCCCTTCGTCACTCACTGGCGGTGCGCGCTTTCGAGCGCGCCGCCCGGGTGCCCCGCGGCTTCACGGGACTCGGCGTCCCCAATACATATGACTTGACCAAATGATTCCAACTGCAAGTGCGGCATACCTCCACCACGTGAACCGCGAATTCATCGAACTTGGCCGCCAGCAGGACGAGCTCCTCGGTGCTGCGGGCCGAACCCGACACCGCTCCGAGATGATCACCGAAGACCCACGACACCAATGTCAGTGGTTCTTTCCGGCAGATCGGGCACATCACCGAACTGGTACGACCATGAAATTTTGCTGCGCGCAGCAGATAGGGGTTGGCGTCACACACCTCGGTGACGCCGGTGCGGCCCGAGTAGACCTCGGCCAGCAGTGACCTGCGCCGAAGCGCATAGTCGACCACCTGCCGCTGCAATCGCACGTTGACCAGAGTACGTCGGGCACCTGGACGCCGACGCGTGATGGCGCTCATGTGGCCCGCTCGTAGCCGGGTTGTGGCCGGGCTCAGCTCGAGTGCCCCGCTGACCTCTACGCTTTCTCGATGGCTACAGCAGCTACCCGGGCAAAAGACAGCGACCGGAATGACACCTGCCAGATTCTTGACAGTGCGTTGGCAGACGGGCAGCTGTCCGCCGAGGAGCACCGGCAGCGGGTCGCGGCGGCCACGACCGCGGTCACGCTCGGTGACCTGCGGGCGCTGGTAACCGACCTGCAGACCGCGGACGCTCCGGTCCAGCTGCCCACTTTGAAGACGGGCGCGGGTAGGCCGGTGCGCACCACGGGGTGGGGCGTGCTCGTCGCCGGGGCCGCAGTGCTGCTGGTGGTCGGCATCGCCACCGGCTGGGGCCTCTATGCCGCACCTGGCCAGTCCCCGATGAGCGCCGCTCAGGATCCCGGCGCCAAGCCGGACGGCGTGGCCCCGTTGGTCCTGACCCCGCCCCGTCAGTTGCAGTCGCTCGGCGGCTTGACCGGCCTCCTCGCCCAGATGAAACAGAAGTTCGGTGACACCACCGGCTACGAGCTGAACATCTACTCCGACTTCGCGATCCTCGAACGCCCTGACCCAGCCGAGCCCCGTCGGGTGCTGCGGTACGACTACCGCGGCGGCTGGGACGACCCCGACACCACAACGGTCAGCAGCGACGAACGCGTCGTCGACCTGGGCAAATTCAACGTCGAGAAGATCACCGCGATCCTGCATGGCGCCCCGGAAACCCTGGGCATCAAGCGCGACGAGATCAAGACCGTCTACGTCGACATCAAGGCCGGCAAGGACATCACCGCGCCGCCGGACGCCCTCGCCATCTCGATCTACGTCTCGGGCAAGTTCAACGACAGCGGATACATCGAATTGGACGGGGACGGCAACCAGAAACGAATCAACTACCCCAGCTGATTCGTCCCCCGTTCGGGCAGAGTTGCCCGCCGGATTGAGCGCAATTCATCTCTGTGTGCGCGATTAATTGGCCCCGTATATATCGGCGCGATACTATGGCGCGAGGTGTTGAGGCGTCGTAGCGCCCAATATGTTGCGCCAACATTTCAGGCCGGGAGGTGACACTGTGCTGGAGCTCGCCATTCTGGGGCTGCTGCTGGAGTCCCCCATGCACGGCTATGAGTTGCGCAAACGGTTGACCGGGCTGCTCGGCGCGTTCCGCGCGTTCTCCTACGGCTCGCTCTACCCGGCGCTGCGCCGGATGCAGGCCGACGGACTGATCGTCGAGGATGCCGCGCCCCTGGGTGCCACCAAGGTGCGCCGTGCCCGCCGCGTCTACCAACTCACCGACGCCGGCAAGCAACGGTTCACCGAGCTCGTCGCCGACACCGGCCCCCAGAACTACACCGATGACGGATTCGGTGTGCACTTGGCGTTTTTCAACCGGACGCCCGCCGAAGCCAGGATGCGAATCCTGGAAGGGCGGCGTCGTCAGGTCGAGGAGCGTCGCGAAGGTCTACGCGAGGCGATCGCACGGGCCAGTAGTTCACTCGACCGCTACACCCGGCAGCTGCATCAGCTCGGGCTGGAGTCCAGTGAGCGCGAAGTGAAATGGCTCAACGAGCTGATTGCAGCCGAGCGCGTGGCACAGGGTCACGCCGACCAAACCTGAGCGCACACGCCCCCGGCGAATGCACTGAAAGAGTAGGAAAAGGAGACCGTCACATGTCTGAGTCGAACGAGGTTCGGGTCGCAATTGTCGGCGTAGGCAACTGCGCGGCATCGCTCGTCCAAGGCGTGCAGTACTACCAGGACGCCGACGAGAATTCGAACGTCCCGGGCCTGATGCATGTCAAGTTCGGCCAGTACCACGTGCGCGACGTGAAGTTCGTCGCCGCGTTCGACGTGGACGCCAAGAAGGTCGGCTTCGACCTCTCCGAGGCCATCGGTGCTTCCGAGAACAACACCATCAAGATCGCCGACGTGCCGCCGACCGACATCATCGTGCAGCGCGGCCCGACGCTCGACGGCATCGGCAAGTACTACTCGGAGACCATCGAGGTGTCCGACGCTGAGCCGGTCGACGTCGTCAAGGCCCTCAAGGACGCCAAGGTCGACGTCATGGTGTCCTACCTGCCCGTCGGCTCCGAAGAGGCCGACAAGTTCTACGCCCAGTGCGCCATCGACGCCAAGGTCGCGTTCGTCAACGCGCTGCCGGTGTTCATCGCCTCCGACCCGGTGTGGGCCAAGAAGTTCGAGGACGCCGGTGTACCGATCGTCGGTGACGACATCAAGAGCCAGGTCGGCGCCACCATCACCCACCGCGTGATGGCCAAGCTGTTCGAGGACCGCGGCGTCACCCTGGACCGCACCTACCAGCTGAACGTTGGCGGCAACATGGACTTCAAGAACATGCTCGAGCGCGAGCGCCTGGAGTCCAAGAAGGTCTCCAAGACCCAGGCCGTCACCTCGAACCTGACCGGCTCGCTGGCCGACAAGGTCTACGACAAGAACGTGCACATCGGCCCGTCGGACTACGTCGCGTGGCTCGATGACCGCAAGTGGGCGTACGTCCGCCTCGAGGGTCGCGCCTTCGGTGACGTGCCGCTGAACCTGGAGTACAAGCTCGAGGTCTGGGACTCGCCGAACTCGGCCGGCATCATCATCGACGCGGTGCGCGCCGCCAAGATCGCCAAGGACCGTGGCCTGGGTGGCCCGATCCTGCCGGCCTCGGCCTACCTCATGAAGAGCCCGCCGGAGCAGCTGGCCGACGACGTTGCGCGCACGCAGCTGGAAGCTTTCATCGAGGGGTAGCTTTCTTTCGTCAGAGTGGGCGGCCAGGTGAAACCTGGCCGCCCACTTCGTATTTGAGGCACGGGGCTGACGACTGCCGCGTTGTGAGACTGCCCACAACTAGGCGCACAAAACTGGATTCAGTCAAGAAAACTACTAGGCTGGGAGCCGCAGCAAGTATCCGACAGTGACCCGAATAGAGGTACCCGTGGCCCTGATTAACAAGCAGATCAAGCCGTTCTCCGCGACCGCGTTCAAGAACGGAACGTTCATCCCCGTGTCGGAAGCCGACATCGAGGGCAAGTGGGCCATCTTCTTCTTCTACCCGGCCGACTTCACCTTCGTCTGCCCGACGGAGCTCGGCGATCTCGCCGACCACTACGAGGAGCTGCAGCGCCTCGGCGTCGAGGTGTTCTCGGTGTCCACCGACACCCACTTCACCCACAAGGCGTGGCACGGCTCGTCCGAGACGATCGGCAAGATCCAGTACGCCATGATCGGCGATCCCACCCTGCAGATCAGCACCAACTTCGAGGTGCTTCGTGAAGACCAGGGCCTGGCCGACCGCGGCACCTTCCTGGTCGACCCCGACGGCGTCATCCAGTTCACCGAGGTCACCGCCGAGGGCATCGGCCGCAATGCCGCCGAACTGGTCCGCAAGGTCAAGGCCGCCCAGTACGTCCGCAACCACCCGGGCGAGGTCTGCCCCGCCAAGTGGGAAGAGGGCGACGAGACCCTGGCCCCGTCGCTGGAACTCGTCGGCAAGATCTAGCTCCGACGTCACTGCTGATGACGGTACGGGCCTGGTCCGCCCGGCCCGTACCGCTCACCAGAACTGTTACCCGCCAACATCTTTCGGGCCGCACTGGCCCATCCAGTCCTCACATCGATGGAGTTGATCCGCATGCTCGACACCTCACTCGCCGGCCAATTGAAGTCCCTACTGGAGCGGCTGACCGTGCCGATCGAGCTGGTGTCCTCCCTCGATGACAGCCCCAAGTCCACCGAACTCGCCGAACTGCTCACCGAGATCGCGGCGATGTCGGACCAGATCACCTATTCGCGTGCCGACGATGACGCCCGTCGGCCGTCGTTCGCCATCCGCCGCGCCGGCACCGACATCGAGGTCCGGTTCGCCGGCATCCCCCTCGGCCACGAATTCTCCTCGCTGGCCCTGGCCCTGCTGCAGGTCGGCGGATACCCGTCGAAGGAATCCCCCGAACTGCTCGAGCAGGTGCGGGGCCTCGACGTCGACCTGCACTTCGAGACCTACTTCTCGCTGTCCTGCCAGAACTGCCCCGACGTGGTGCAGGCCCTGAACCTGATGGCCATTCTCAACCCGCGCATCAGCCACGTCGCCATCGACGGTGCGCTGTTCAAGGACGAGGTCGAGCAGCGCAAGGTGCTGGCAGTGCCCACCGTCTTCCTCAACGGTGAGGTGTTCGACTCGGGCCGCATGACCCTGGAGCAGATCATCAGCAAGGTCGACGTCGGCGCCGCGCAGCGCACCGCCGAAGCGATCGCCGAGAAGGACCCCTTCGACGTGCTGGTGGTCGGCGGCGGACCTGCCGGCGCGGCGGCCGCAATCTACGCTGCCCGCAAGGGAATTCGCACCGGCGTGGTCGCCGAGCGGTTCGGCGGTCAGGTGCTCGACACCATGTCGATCGAGAACTACATCTCCGTCCCGCACACCGAGGGACCGAAGTACGCCGCGGCGCTGGAAGCTCATGTCAACGAGTACGACGTCGATGTGATCAAGACCCAGCGCGGCGCGAAGCTGCTGCCCGGGATCGGCGAGGGTGACCTCATCGAGATCTCGCTGGAAAGCGGTGCCGCACTGACGGCTCGGACCGTCATCCTGGCCACCGGCGCCCGCTGGCGCGCGATGGACGTGCCGGGCGAGGCCGAGTACCGCAACAAGGGCGTCACCTACTGCCCGCATTGCGACGGACCGCTGTTCAAGGGCAAGCGCGTCGCTGTGGTCGGCGGCGGCAACTCCGGCGTCGAGGCCGCGATCGACCTCGCGGGCGTCGTCTCCCACGTGACGCTGATCGAATTCGATTCGGTGCTGCGTGCCGACGAAGTGCTGCAGCGCAAGCTCCGCAGCCTGCCCAACGTCGACATCCTGATGAGCACGCTCACCACCGAGGTGCTCGGCGACGGCGATCAGGTGACCGGCCTGACCTACCAGGACCGCACCACCGGCGAGTCGCACACCCTTGAGCTGCAGGGCGTCTTCGTCCAGATCGGCCTGCTCCCCAACACCGAGTGGCTCGAGGGCAGCATCGAACTGACCAAGCGTGGCGAGATCGTCGTCGACGAGCGCGGCCAGACCTCGGTTCCCGGCGTGTTCGCCGCCGGCGACTGCACGACGGTGCCGTTCAAACAGATCGTCATCGCCGCCGGAGCCGGTGCGACAGCGGCGCTGTCCGCGTTCGATCACCTCATCCGGACCAGCGCCCCGGTCGACGCCTGAGCGCTACCCGGCGCCGGGGGTAATGTCCGCAGACGTGGCCCCCGAGATTTCTGACGACGACCTGCTGACCCTCGACGAGTTCGCGCTGCTGCCCGAGAACGCCGAACAGATCGGTGCTGTTGGTCCGCTGCCGACGGTGTCGCGGATCGACGACGGTCCCATCAGCATGCTGAAGTGGGGCACCGAGGCGCCCGAAGTGGTGTTCCTGCACGGCGGCGGGCAGAACGCACATACCTGGGACACCGTGATCCTCGGCCTCGGAGTGCCGGCGCTGGCGATCGACCTACCGGGGCACGGCCGGTCGGCGTGGCGCGAGGACGGCGACTATGGGCCGAAGTTGAACGCTGAAACGCTTCGGCCGGTGCTGCGGACGCACGCTCCGTCGGCCCGGCTGGTGGTCGGGATGTCGTTGGGCGGGCTGACCGCGCTGCGGATCGCCGCGACCGAGCCTGCTTTGGTGCCTGAACTGGTTTTGGTGGACGTCACGCCGTCGGCGCCCGAGCGGCACGAGGAGATGACCAAGGCGCAGTTGGGCGCGGTCGCGCTGGTGAAGGGCGACCGCAGCTTCCCCAGCTTCGCCGCGATGCTCGACGTCACGGTGGCCGCCTCGCCGCACCGCAGTCGGAAGTCGCTGCGCCGCGGCGTCTTTCACAACGCCAAGCAGCTCGAGGATGGCACCTGGACCTGGCGGTACGACTCATTCCGCAACGGTGAGGGTTTTGTCGGGCTGTGGGATGACGTCCCGTCCATCACCATGCCGACCACGTTGGTTCGGGGTGCGAAGTCGTACTTCGTGAACGACGACGATGCCGCCGCCTTCGCCGCTGGAGCGCCGGGGTTCCAGCGAACCCACTTGGTCGCCGATTCCGGGCATTCTGTGCAGGGCGATCAGCCCGCTGTGCTCGTTGACATTCTCCGTGGTGTGCTCGGCGGTTAGCGTGGGGGCATGACGCTTCCCATCCGCATCGGGGTTCAGCTGCAGCCCCAACACTCCCCCAACTACGGATTGATGCGCGACGCCGTGCGCCGCTGCGAAGACCTCGGCGTCGACGTCGCGTTCAACTGGGACCACTTCTTCCCGTTGTACGGCGACCCCGACGGCGCGCACTACGAATGCTGGACCATGCTGGGCGCCTGGGCCGAGCAGACGTCACGCATCGAGATCGGCGCGCTGGTGACTTGTAACTCGTACCGCAATCCGGAACTGCTGGCGGATATGGCGCGGACCGTCGACAACATCTCCGACGGCCGGTTGATCCTGGGAATCGGATCCGGTTGGAAAGAAAAGGATTACGACGAGTACGGCTACGAATTCGGCACTGTCGGAAGCAGACTCGACGACTTGGCGGTGGCCATGCCGCGCATCATGTCGCGGCTCGGCAAGCTGAACCCGGCCCCGGTCCGGGACATCCCGATCCTGATCGGCGGCCAGGGCGAACGCAAGACGCTGAAGCTCGTCGCGCAGTACGCCCAGATGTGGCACGGCTTCACGACAGCCGAGACGTACCCAGACAAGGCGGCAGTGCTCGATCAGCACTGCTCTGACGTGGGCCGCGATCCTGCCGCCATCGAGCGGTCCGCTGGCGTCGACCACAGCGGCAATGGGCTGATCGCCAACGCGGAAGCCTTTACCGCACTGGGTGTTTCGCTCCTGACCGTCGGCGTCAACGGGCCGGACTACGACCTGAGCGACGCCGAAGCCCTGTGCCGCTGGCGCGACAGTCAGTAGGCACGGTCCGGGCGGATGAATTCCGGGCGAGCTGAAGCCGCGGAATTCAGCCGCACACCCGCTAGGTTGACCAGCGTGATCTCTTTCCTGCGTGCGACGGTAGCGATACTGGTGGCGCTGCTGGTCAGCTCGTTGAGCGTGGGCGTTCCAGCCCGCGCCACGACCGACCAGTGCGCACCGCCGGGCGTGCAGAGCGCCAGCCCGCTGCCCACCAACTTGGCCACCGCCGCCAAAGGTGACGGCACAGACAAGTACACAACGCCTGGTACGCAACCACTTTCGTCGGTACGCCCGGATGCCCTCGGATTGGGCACCCCCGGGGTGCTGACCGTCGGCACACTGTCCGATGCCCCGCCGAGCATCTGCATCAACTCCAGCGGCCAGTTCACCGGCTTCGACAACGAGCTGCTGCGGGCCATCGCCGGGAAACTTGGCCTGCGGATCAACTTCGTCGGTACCGATTTCTCCGGCCTGCTGGCGCAGGTCGCGTCGCGGCGGTTCGACGTCGGGTCGTCCTCGATCACCACCACCGACGCCCGGCGCCGCACCGTCGGGTTCACCAATGGCTATGACTTCGGCTACTTTTCGCTCGTCGTACCCGCCGGATCGCCGATCACCGGGTTCGGTGCGCTCAAGGCCGGACAACGCATCGGCGTCGTACAGGGCACCGTGCAGGAGGCCTACGTCGTCGACACCCTGCACCTGGAACCGGTGAAGTTCCCGGACTACGCCACGGTGTACGCCAACATCAAGACCCGGCAGCTCGACGCGTGGGTGGCACCGTCACAGCAGGCCCAGGGCAGCGTCCAACCTAACGATCCGGCCCGGATCGTCGAAAACACCTTCAGCTTGGACAATTTCGTGGCCTACGCCGTCGCGAAGGAGAACAAGCCGCTGATCGATGCGCTGAACTCCGGGCTGGACGCCGTGATCGCCGACGGCACCTGGGCCAAGCTGTACTCGAACTGGGTGCCGCGCGCGCTGCCGCCGGGCTGGAAGCCGGGATCCAAGGCCGCTCCCCTGCCGGGGCTGCCCGACTTCAACGCCATTGCCGCGCAACACGCGTCGTCTACTCCCGCGGCCGGCGCCGCACCGAAATCGACACTGTCGCAACTGAAAGACGCGTTCGGAGACTGGCAGCTGTACCGTCAGGCCATCCCGGACCTGTTCAAGACCGGCCTGCCGAACACCCTGATCCTGACCATCAGCGCCAGCATCATCGGCTTGGTAATCGGCCTGGCGCTGGCGATCGCCGGCATCTCCCGATCGCGCTGGCTGCGGTGGCCGGCGCGGGTGTACACCGACATCTTCCGCGGGCTGCCGGAAGTGGTGATCATCCTGGTGATCGGGCTGGGCATCGGCCCGGTGGTGGGTTCGCTGACCGGAAACAACCCGTACCCCTTGGGAATTGCCGCGCTGGGACTGATGGCCGGCGCGTACATCGGCGAGATCCTGCGCTCTGGTATCCAGAGCGTGGACGCCGGCCAGCTCGAGGCCTCCCGGGCGCTGGGCTTCGGGTACCCGGCGTCGATGCGGCTGGTCGTGGTGCCGCAAGGCGTGCGACGGGTGCTGCCGGCGCTGGTGAATCAGTTCATCTCACTGTTGAAGGCGTCGTCGCTGGTGTACTTCCTTGGGCTGATCGCCAGTCAGCGCGAACTGTTCCAGGTCGGCCGCGACCTCAACGCGCAGACCGGGAACCTTTCGCCCCTGGTTGCTTCCGGGCTCTTCTACCTGGCGTTGACCATTCCCCTGACGCATCTGGTCAACTACATCGACCGGCGACTGAGCACGGGCCGGCCCGTCGCCGCTGAGAGCACCACCGAGGAGATGGCATGACCGCCCCACAGCCGGTTTCGCTGGCTGCCAACGATATTCATTTGTCGTTCGGCGCCAACGCGGTCTTGCGCGGCGTCGACCTCGCCGTCCCGGCCGGCACCACGACCGCCGTTATCGGCCCGTCCGGGTCAGGCAAATCGACACTGCTGCGCACCCTGAACCGGTTGTATGAACCAGATCGCGGCGACATCCTGCTCGACGGTCATTCGGTGCTGCAGGACAACCCGGATCAGCTGCGCCAGCGGATCGGCATGGTGTTCCAGCATTTCAACCTGTTCCCGCACCGCACCGTGCTGGAAAACGTCATGTTGGCGCCCCGGAAACTCAAGCGCCTCGATGCCGATACCGCCCGCTCACTCGGCCTTCAACTACTCGATCGCGTCGGCCTCAAGCACAAGGCCCAGGTACGGCCCAGTACCCTCTCAGGTGGACAACAGCAACGTGTCGCGATCGCCAGGGCACTGGCCATGACACCCCAGGTGATGTTCTTCGACGAGGCCACATCGGCGCTGGATCCCGAATTGGTCAAGGGCATCCTGGAGCTGATCGGCGAACTCGGGGCCGACGGCATGACCATGGTGGTGGTCACCCACGAGATGGGTTTCGCCCGGTCAGCCGCGGATTCGGTGGTTTTCATGGATCAGGGCCGCGTGGTCGAGGCCGGAACGCCCGAACAGATTTTTGAAACCGCCGAAACCCAACGGCTGCGTCAATTTTTGGCGCAAGTCGTCTAATGACGACCAGTTCCCGGCATACAGGTTAGACTATCGAACTATGTCGTCGACGGAACCGCAGGTCGCGGACCTTGCAGGAGAACTGCAGCAGGTCCTCTCCAAGCTGTTCAATGTGATGCGTCGACGTGTCGAAATCCCGAAGGATGCCGAGGCCGGCGCCGACCTGACGCTGGCCCAGCTCTCCATCCTGCTGACGTTGCTGGACCGCGGCCCCATCCGGATGACCGAGCTGGCGGCTCACGAACGGGTCCGGACGCCCACCACCACGGTCGCGATCCGGCGGCTCGAAAAGCTCGGTCTGGTCAAGCGGTCCCGCGACCCCTCTGACCTGCGTGCAGTCCTGGTGAACGTGACGCCGCGCGGACTGGTGCAGCACCGCGAAGCCCTCGAGGCCCGCCGCAAGGTCCTGATCGCGATGATGGCCAAGCTGACGCCCGAGGACATCTGCAACATCTCCAAGGCCCTTGCGCCACTGGAGAAGCTGGCCACCACCAACGACGACTAGCCGCGCGACGATCAAGCGGCGAGGAACGAGCCGCTTGAGGAGTGCGGCAATACGGCCTAGGTCAACCCAGCCAGTCGAGAACCGCAGCCGCGGTCCAGGACTGCTGCATGCTGCCCAGCGGCTCGCCGGTGAATGGTTCGTAGTACTCGGCGAAAGTCCCATCGCTGGCCTGCCGCAACCCTTCTCGGCGCAGGATCGATGCCCGCTCGGCCCAGCCGCGGCGCGCGAAACACCACGAGAACAACCACGTCATCACCGGCCACACCGGACCGCGCCAGTACTCGCGCGGACGGAAGTCCCGGGAGACCGGTGACGTCGACGGGATCAGCGGGTACTTCAGGTCGGGATGCGCGCAGAACCGCGGACCCTCCATCAGCCGCAGCAGGGCCCGCTCCCGCTCGTGCGTGAGGCCGCCGCACAGTAGCGGCGCGAATTGCGCGACGGTCTCGCTCGGGATCCATCTGTCGGCGCGCAGATCGAAATCGCGGGCCGCGCCGGTGCGTTCGTCGGTGGTCGCCACCACGCCTTGACGGAAGCGCTCGGCCCACGAATACAGTTCGCGCACATCGGCATTCGGCCGTTTGTAGTCTTCGCCGATCTCGGCCAGCACCGTGCATGCCACCGACAGGATGGCTGAGACGAACACGTCCTCGACGGCGAAGCTCATCACCTTGGGCAGCAGTGCATCGTCGTACCGGACGGACTTCATCTCCTCCAGCAGCCACAGGTACCGGTCGTATTCGACGTCCGACGGCCGCTGACTGGTGTCGGTGATGATCGCGTTGTCCTCGCGCTGATATTCGGGCACCGCACCGGGAATCACGTTGGCGTAGGCGCTATCCCACCGCGGCGAGTTGTCCATGCCGGATTCCCAGCCGTGGTACAGCGTCACCAGCCCGTGCTCCTGCGGGTCGCGGGCCTCGGCCAGCCAGCGGTGCCAGCGCACCAGGTCGTTCCAGCGGCGGTCCAGGAACGACTCGGCGACCACGCGCGTGGACCGACCACGCGTGCGGGCGCGGTCCAGAATCCGTTGCACCGCAATGGCATGCACGGGCGGCTGCGTGATGCCCGAGGTGTCGCGGTTGCGCGGCGCATGGACCGCGAGGGTCGCGGTCTCCCAGCGGGCCGGCCCCGGGAAGTACCCGTCGACCCCGTTGGCGAAGACGATGTGCGGGATCATCCCGTTGGCCCACTGCGCCGACAGCAGCGTGTCGAGTTCGACGACGGAGCGCTCGACGCTCACCGAAGCGAGCCCAATCGACACGAACGCCGCGTCCCAACTCCACATGTGCGGATACAGCAGCGGCGCCGCTGTCGTCATGACGCCCAGGTCATTGCCGCGCAGGAGATAGGCGGCGCGGGCGGCGAGCTGGGTGGGCGCGAAGCTGTGATCGGGTGGCATTGCCGTCTATTGTGCGTCGGCGCTCTGAGATTCGCTGATCGGTAGGCTCACGCCATGCCGACCGCAATGATCACCGGTGCATCCCGCGGCCTCGGGCTGGCCATCGCCGAAGCCCTCGCGCCGACCCACACACTGTTCCTGGCCGGCCGAACGTCGACCGAACTCGACGCGGTGGCTGAACGGCTGGGCGCGACGACGTGGCCCATGGACCTCACCGACTACGAGGGCGTTGAGGCGGCGGTGGAGCCGATCGTCGAGCTCGATGTGCTGGTGCACAACGCCGGCGTCGCCTACCCGGGACGGGTCGGCGAGTCCTCCATCGAGGAGTGGCGGGCCACCATGGAAGTGAATGTGCTTGGCGCTGTGGGACTTACGCTGCCCCTGCTGCCTGCGCTGCGGGCCGCCCGCGGCCAGGTGATCTTCGTCAACTCCGGTGCCGGACGGGCGGCATCGCCCGGGCTGGCGGCCTACACCGCCAGCAAGTTCGCGCTGCGCGGATTCGCCGATGCCCTGCGCGCCGACGAACCGTCGCTGCGCGTGACCACGGTGTACCCGGGCCGGATCGACACTGACATGCAGTGGAACCTGGTCGCTTACGAGGGCGGCACCTACGATCCCGAGCGGTTCTTGAAGCCGTCGACAGTCGCGCAGGTGATCGCCCAGGTAGTGGCCACCCCGGAGGACGCCCACCAGCACGAGGTGATCATCCGCCCCCGCTGATTTCCAGCGATCTGTGCACGATTCGGGCCGGTGAGCGTCCCTTCTCGTGCACAAGTCGCGACGTATTGGGAAGGATTGCCGCATGGCCGTAGACCCACAAGTACTTGCCGCGCTCGACGGCGCGGTACGTGCCGACCCCGCCAACCGCGCGCTTCGTCTGCATCTCGTCGACCTGTTGCTCGATGACGGCCAACACGCCGCGGCGCTCGGCCACTGCGAAGTGATGCTCCAGCAGTCGGCCGATGATGCCGATGTCCTTGGACGAAAGGCCCAGGCGCTCCGCCAATTCGGACTGCCCCCGGCTCATCCGGCCGCGACTCCGCCAGCCGCTCCGCCGACGCCACCGCCCGCTCCGCCGACGCCACCGCCCGCTCCGGCGAGTCCCCCGCACGAGGCAGTGTGGACCACGACCGAGGATGACGACGATGTCATCTCTGCCAGCGACCTCGTCGACATCGTGCGGCCCGAGCTGACACTCGCCGATGTAGCGGGTATGGAGGAGGTCAAAGAGCGTCTCCGGATGGGTTTCCTCGAACCCATGCGCAACGAGGAACTGCGCAAATCATTCGGGCACGCACTGAGGTCCAGCCTGCTGCTGTGGGGACCTCCGGGCTGCGGCAAGACGTTCCTGGCCAAGTCGCTCGCAGGCGAACTGGGCCTGTACTTCATCCACGTCGGAATTGCCGACATTCTGGACAAGTGGCTCGGCAATAGCGAGCGCAACATCAAGAACGTTTTCGACGAGGCCCGAGAGCTGCGTCCGACCGTATTGTTCATCGATGAGCTGGACGCGCTGGGCCACAAGCGGGCACAGACGTCGAGCTACATCCGTAGCATCGTCAACCAGTTGCTGCTCGAGCTGGACGGAGCCGCCAGCGACAACGAGGGGCTCCTGGTACTGGGTGCGACCAACCAGGTCTGGGACGTCGACCCCGCCCTGCTGCGCCCCGGACGCTTCGACCGCAAGGTGTTGGTCCTGCCGCCCGACCAACCGGCCCGCCATGCCATCCTCGCGCACCACCTCCGGCACAGCCCGACCGACCGGCTCGACCTGGCGCGGATCGCCGCACGCACTGACGGCTACTCCGGAGCCGATCTTGCCGGCTTGTGCCGCCGCGCAGTCGAATTCGCGTTGCACGAGTCGGTGCGGCGGGGATCTACGCAACCGGTGAACCAGGGTCACCTCGATGCCGCGCTCCGGGACACTCCACCCAGCACCGGGGCGTGGTTCAGCCTCGCCCAGAACTACGTCGCGTTCGCCGACAACCGAGAAGAGTTCAGCGAACTCGAGCAGTACCTACACAGCCGGAAGAAGCGCCGATGACCTCATCCGGCGCTGACGCCGTCGAGAAGGTGCGGATACTTCTTCAGCTCGACCGCAACAGCGAGGCGGAGCAAGCGGCAATCGAAGCGTTGCGCCACGATCCCAACGATCCAATCCTGTTGGGAATGCTCGCCATTGCAATGGAGGCACAGGACTTCTCCACCGATGCCCGGGGTTGGGCCGAACGGTCGCTGAGCATCGACCCGCGCCAGGCCTGGGTGCTGTCGGTCCATGCGCGCGCCATCCTCAGCGGCGCGGGGACCCCTCAGGAGGCGGTGCAATCAGCTTATGCGGCAGTGCAATTGGACCCTGGCGACGCCAGCTTCCGGTACACGCTGACCCGTGCCTATCTGAAAGCCAATCAACGGGCACACGCTCAAGCAACGGCGGAGTCCATCCGCGCGGTCGCGCCGGCGTCGCCTTTGGGACCGCTGGCACAAGCACTCGTCGAGATCGACCGCGTGCGGTTCTACCGGCCGAACCCAGTGTGGGCGGTACTGATAGTGCTGTTATCCCGAGGCCTCGCGCTGTTGGTGATGGCCATCGTCTGGCTATTCCACTTCCTGCGGCGGCGCGCGCCGCTGCGTCGTGCGGACGCCTATCTTCTCGAGGGGCTGCGCCTGGATCCCGGCAATCCGCACACCCATGCCGTCGCCGCTGAAGTCGCGCGGATGCGCTTTCGCTATATGCAATCGGTCGACTCCACACTGGCGCTGGCCGCGATCGACTCGGGCATGGTCGACGCAAACCAACTCAGCCGCGGAATCGCGCGCAGAACATCGGCGGTCGCGTTTGCAGCGTTCGCGTTCTGGGCAGTGTGGCTGCCGTTCCTCAACGCGGCAGGCCACACCGTTGCAGCCGTGGCCGGAACGTTGCTGGCAATCCTCGGGTGCGCGGGGGTCACGTGGCTCGACCGGGAGCAGACGAAGCGACTGCCACCCGGCGTGTTGCGGCTGGTCCGCCGACGTTGGATCCTGCCCGCGACGCTGCTCGCCATTGCGGCGATCACCGGCTTGGCGGGCTTCGCCTCGCTCGGCTTTCCAGGTGTCGCAATCCCCACTCTGGTGACGATGGCACTGGCCCTGACAGGCGTGGTATTTGCGATTTGTGCACGATTTGGTGTGCTGAGCGCGCCAAATCGTGCACAAATCACGGGTTAGGCGACGATGTTGACCAAGCGGCCGGGCACCACGATGACCTTCTTGGGCGTGGCGCCGGCCAGGAAGGCCTGCACCTTCTCGTCCGCGAGGGCGGCAGCTTCCAGCGTGGCCTTGTCGGCATCGGCAGCGACGACGATCTTGCCGCGCACCTTGCCGTTGACCTGAACCGGGTACTCGACGGTGTCGTCGACCAGGTAGCGCTCGTCAGCGAGTGGGAACGGGCCGTGCGCCAGTGACGCCTCGCTGCCCAACCGTCGCCACAGCTCTTCGGCCAGGTGCGGGGCCAGCGGCGCGACCATCAGCACCAGCGGCTCGACCGCGGCGCGGGCGGTGACGCCCTCCTTGGTGAGGTGGTTGGTGTACTCGATGAGCTTGGCGGCCGCGGTGTTGTTGCGCAGCGCCGCGTAATCCTCGTTCACCCCGGCGATGGTCTTGTGCAGCTGCTTGAGCGTCTCGTCGGACACCGCGTCGTCGGAAACCCTGACGCCGCCGGTGGTTTCGTCGACGACGACGCGCCACACGCGCTGCAGGAACCGGTGCGCGCCGACGACGTCCTTGGTCGCCCACGGCCGGGACGCCTCCAGCGGGCCCATCGACATCTCGTAGACCCGCAGAGTGTCGGCGCCGTACTCCTCGCAGATCTCGTCGGGCGAGACGGAGTTCTTCAGGCTCTTGCCGATCTTGCCGAACTCCTGGTTCACCTCGATCTCGCCGTCCGGGCCGGTCCAGAAGAACTTGCCTTCGCGTTCAACAACTTCCGCGGCCGGAACGTAGGCGCCGCGGGCATCGGTGTAGGCGAAAGCCTGGATGTAGCCCTGGTTGACCAAGCGCCGGTATGGCTCGCGCGACGACACGTGCCCGAGGTCGAACAGCACCTTGTGCCAGAACCGCGAGTACAGCAAGTGCAGCACCGCGTGCTCGACGCCGCCGACGTACAGGTCGACGCCACCCGGATCACTGGCCCCGTGGATCTCGGGGCGCGGGCCCATCCAGTAGGCCTCATTCTCCTTGGCGCAGAAGGTTTCCGAGTTGTGCGGGTCGGCGTAGCGCAGCTCGTACCACGAGCTGCCGGCCCACTGCGGCATGACGTTGGTGTCGCGGGTGTAGGACTGCAGCCCATCACCCAGATCCAGGTCGACGTGCACCCACTCGGTGGCCTTGTTCAGCGGCGGCGACGGCTCACTGTCGGCGTTGTCCGGGTCGAACAGCACCGGCGAGTAGTCCGGCACATCCGGAAGTTCCACGGGCAGTGCCGAATCCGGCAGCGGGTGGGCCTGGCCGTCGGCGTCGTAGACGATGGGGAACGGCTCGCCCCAGTAACGCTGACGGGCGAACAGCCAGTCACGCAACTTGAATTCCACGCGGGCCTGGCCGCGGCCGGCGGCGACCAGCTTCTCGGTGACGGCGGCCTTGGCGTCCGCGACGTTCAGTCCGTCGAGGTAATCGGAATTCACCACCGCGCCGTCGCCCGTGTACGCGGATTCCGAAAGATCGCCGCCCGCAATGACTTCCACGATGGGCAGGCCGAACGCCGTGGCGAACTCCCAGTCGCGCTGGTCGTGGCCGGGGACCGCCATGATGGCGCCGGTGCCGTAGCCGGCCAGCACGTAGTCGGCGATAAAGATCGGAACCTGCTGTCCGTTAACCGGATTCGTGGCGTACGCACCGGTGAAGACACCGGTCTTGGTCTTGTTCTCCTGGCGCTCCAGGTCGGACTTGGCGGCGATGGCGGCTCGGTAAGCCGCGACGGCCTCGGCCGGGGTGGCCGCACCGTAGGTCCACCGCTCGTCGACGTCAGCGGGCCAGGCATCAGCCAGCAGTGAATCGACCAGATCGTGCTCGGGAGCCAGCACCAGGTACGTCGCGCCGAACAAGGTGTCCGGCCGCGTGGTGAAGACCTCTATGGCCGCGGCACCTGCGGAGAACTGGACGGCGGCACCGGTCGACTTGCCGATCCAGTTGCGCTGCATGGCCTTGACCTTGTCCGGCCAGTCCAGCACATCCAGGTCGTCGAGCAGTCGGTCCGAGTAGGCGGTGATGCGCATCATCCACTGCCGCAACCGCTTCCGGAACACCGGGAAATTGCCGCGCTCACTGCGACCGTCGGAGGTGACCTCCTCGTTGGCCAGCACGGTGCCCAGGCCGGGGCACCAGTTCACCATCGAATCGGAGCGGTACACCAGACGATGCGAGTCGACCACCAGGGCGCGCTCGGCGGCCGACAATGCCGACCAGTCCCGACCGTCCTCGAGAGTCCGTGCGCCGGAATCGAATTCAGCGATCAGCTCGGCGATGGGCCGGGCCTTCTGCTGCGAAGCGTCGAACCAGGCGTTGTAGATCTGCAGGAAGATCCACTGCGTCCACTTGTAGAAGTCGGTGTCGGTGGTGGCGAAGCTGCGCCGGGAATCGTGGCCCAGGCCCAGCCGCCCCAGCTGCCGGCGGAAGTTGACGATGTTGGCCTCGGTGCGGGTCCGCGGGTGCGTCCCCGTCTGCACCGCGTACTGCTCGGCGGGCAGGCCGAAGGCGTCAAAGCCCAAGGCGTGCAAGACGTTGCGGCCCGTCATCCGGAAATAGCGGGCGTACACGTCGGTGGCGATGTAGCCGAGCGGGTGCCCGACGTGCAGGCCGTCGCCCGACGGATACGGGAACATGTCCTGCACGAACATCTTGTCGGCGGGCACCGCCGAGCCGTCGGTGGGTGCGAGCGAGCCGACGGGGTTGGGCACGTTAAAGGTCCCGCGGTCCGTCCACACCTGCTGCCAATCGGCCTCGATGCGGCCGGCCAGGTCGGCGGTGTAACGGTGCTGCGGGCTGTCGGCGTCGACGGCCGCGGCCGCCTCGGGACGCACGCCTGCCTGCGCATTCGGGGAATCGCTCACGTGCACAGGGTAGTCAACACCCCCGGCGCGACCTGCATCACGCCAGCCAGCGGACTGACAGTGGACTGCTGGAAGGCCAATGGTCTCGGTTCCGTTGCAGTGCGGTCAGAGCACGGTTGCAGGTGCGCGTCGGACCTGGTGGGCCCCGCAGACACCTACATACAGTCCTTCCAGTGAAACGCGTGAGGCAGCAGTGAAGCGGAAGGACCGACGCCACATGTTCGAGAACGGCCGCCACTGGCGACTTCTGGCAGGGGGCATCGCCGCAGGCCTGGCGGGCGTCGTCGGCTTCGCCGGCAATGTCGCCT
This sequence comes from Mycolicibacterium sp. CBMA 234, assembly GCF_009729415.1. Classification (GTDB taxonomy): domain Bacteria; phylum Actinomycetota; class Actinomycetes; order Mycobacteriales; family Mycobacteriaceae; genus Mycobacterium. The sequence continues at coordinate 62,704 of NZ_MPKW01000025.1, read as the reverse complement.
CAGCTGAGCCGCTGCCGCCGCAGCCCGTCGTCCCCGCTCCAGCGGCCGCGACAGTGACCCAGACCGTCACCGTCGCGGCCGCCCCGGCGCCCGTGCCCGCCGCGCAACCGGCCGGCCCCGCGTTCATCCCCGCCGGCCAGCCCGCGACGCTTCCGCAGCCCGCCGTGGCGCAACCCGTCATCCCGCCGGCCCCAGCGCCAGCCCCGGTCCCAGCCCCCGCACCGGCTCTCGCGCCTGCCACTGCGGGGACCATCGCCGACTACTTCCACGCCCACAACGTGGCGATGCAGAAACAGGCAGCGGCCGGCTTCACGGCACTGAACATCGTCCTGCCGATGCCGCGGGGATGGGCTCCGGTGCCTGACCCCAACGTGCCCGACGCCTTCGCCGTCATCGCGGACCGCGTCGGCGGCGACGGTCTCTACACCTCGAACGCCGCACTGCAGGTCTACAAGCTGGTCGGCGACTTCGACCCGAAGGAAGCCATCAGCCACGGCTTCATCGACAGCCAGCAGCAGGTCGCGTGGCGGTCCACCGACGGCTCGATGACTGACTACGACGGCATGCCGTCGTCGATCATCGAAGGCACCTTCCGCGAGAACAACATGACGCTGAACACCTCGCGGCGGCACATCATCGCCACGTCAGGCGCCGACCGCTACCTGGTCACGTTGTCGGTGACCACCAGTGCGCAGGTGACCGTGGCGTCCGGTGGTGCGACCGACGCGATCGTCAACGGCTTCAAGGTGACACTGCCGGGGGCACCGGCACCCGCGGCCGCACCGGCCGCACCGGCAGCGCCCGCACCCGCCGCCCCAGCTCCGGCGCCCGCAGCGCCCATGGTTCCGGCCCCGGCGGCCGTCCAGCCGCACCCCGCCGCAGCGACGCCGTTGACCGCCACGATCCCCGGGATGACCCGCTAGTCGGTCACCGATTTGGACTCACGCGGCGGTCTCCCCGTATCGTGAGGGCATGCTGATCGCTGCCGTGCTGTGCCTGTGCGCGGCCGCGGCGTCCGCCGGAGTCGGTGCCTGGTCGCTGACGCGGCCTCATTCGACCGACACCGTGCCGCGGGTTCTGCGCTCGGTGGCTCCCATCCAACTCGCGACGGCCGCGATGCTCGCCGCCGGTGGCGCGGTTGCTCTCGTAGCCCCGCGCAGCACCAGCCTGACGGTGCTCATCGTCTGCGTCCTCGGCGCCGTAGGCACTCTTGCCGCCGGCTGCTACCAGGGCGCCAAGGCCGGAGCCGCCATGATGGGGCTCGACAACGCGCCCGCCAGCGACGGCTGTGCCGGTAGCTGCGCCAGCTGCACGCTGTCCTGCAGCTAGCCGATCAACCCAGTTGCCGGTCCGCGTTCGCGTGGATCGCGTCGCGACAGTAGGCCGCCAGCCCCGGAAGCCCGAATGATTCGTCGTAGGTAACGACGTACCGCGGGTCGCTCACGTACATATCGCCCAGGTTGCGGTGGAAGTCCGGCGGGCAGTCGTAAAACCAGCGATTCACCTGGAGCCGGTGCTGTTCCGCAGCATTCATCGCCTCTTCGGAGTCGGCGGGGAACCCGGCCCGGAAGGCGTCGGACAAAGCCTTCTCGACCGCTTCACCTTCGGCCTTGATCTGGATCCAGTCTTCCTTGCCGTAGGTCTTCGCGCGGCGCTGCGATTCCTTCCACTCCGCCGTCTCGCCCCACTTCTGCTCGGCCTCAGCCTGGTAGTCGTCGAAGCTCTCGCCGAAGAGTTCGCGCATGTCGTCGTCGGTCATGGGGGTGTTCGTCATTGCCTTCTCCAATGCGTGATCGATAGCCGCGACGAGGTTCGCCATCTCGTCGAGCCGGGCCATGACGCGTTCGCGCTGCCGAACCAGGTGGCTGACCTCGTTGCCCTCGTCCAGCAGGCTCGCGATCTCATCTAGAGGCAGCTCGAGCCGGCGGTAGACGATGATCTGCGACAGGCGCGTCAGGTCGGCGGGTGTGTACACCCGATAACCCGAGGCGGACCGTCGACTCGGAGTCAGCAACCCGATTTGGTCATAGTGGTGCAGCGTCCGGACCGTGATGCCGAATCGCTGCGCGACTTCACCCACGGTGAGTTGGTCCACCTGCATCTCCTGCGTCACGTCGACCAGACTGATGCCTGACGTCGCGTGAGGGTCAAGCCGTCGAACTCAGCTAGTTCCGGCTGACGTCGATCGGATGCGTCGCCAGCATCGCCATGGGCATGGGCTGACGACGGAGCACCCGCGACCACAGGTCCACCCGCGGCTCCACCAGGACGTCCGCCGGCAGTGCCGACAGCACGATCCAGTCGTCACGCTCGATCTCACCGTCGAGCTGGCCCACCGACCAGCCCGAGTAGCCGGCATAGATCCGGACGCCCTCAACGGCACCCTCGATGTCTTCGGGTTCGGCATCCAGGTCGACCATGGCAATGCGGCCCTGGACGTGCCGCAGCCCCGGCACCGAGGACGCGTCGACCCCGACCTTCATGGTCGCCAGGCACAGCGCCGAATCGCGCTTCACCGGGCCGCCGATGAACATGGACTTGGGCTTATGGGCGAGCTTCGCCCACTGCGGCAGCACGTTGTAGACGGCCGTCTCGCTGGGCCGGTTGAGGACGACGCCGAGAGTGCCGCCGGAGTTGTGCTCGACGATGTAGATGACGCTGCGGCGGAAGGTCGGCTCCAGCAAATCGGTGTTGGCAAGCAGCAACGTCCCGGCGCGAATCCTGTGCGCGACAGGGGCAATGAAATCCTCCGGTTCCTCTGACTGCGCCACGCCCTCCATCATGGCACTCGCAGGCTCCGTGTGTGACCAACGCACACCGTCCGCCGGGATATTTGTACTGTGGAGCAGGTCGCCTCAATCTCGCCCGGCACTCTGAAAATCAGGACACGAATATTCCAGTGACCGACCGCCCACACCACATCGTCCTGCGCGCGGTGCAGGCACTGCCGGACTTCCGCCGGCTGCTGGAACTGCGTGCGGTCAGTCAGTTCGGGGACGGACTTTTCCAGGCCGGTCTGGTGGGCGCGCTGCTGTTCAGCCCGGACCGGGCGGCCACTCCGTGGGCCATCGCCGGCAGCTTCGCGGTGCTGTTCCTGCCGTACTCGTTGCTCGGTCCGTTCGCCGGCGCGCTGCTGGACCGCTGGGATCGCCGGCAGGTGCTGATCGTCGCGAACGTGATGCGGCTACTGCTGATGATCGGCGTCGGCGCACTGCTGGCCACCGGCGCCGCCGACCTGCCGATCCTGTTCGGCGCACTGATCATCAACGGCTTCACCCGCTTCGTCTCCTCCGGTCTGTCGGCGGCGCTGCCCCATGTGGTGCCCACCGAGCAGGTGGTCTCGATGAACTCGGTGGCCACCGCCGTCGGGGCCCTCGCGGCGTTCGTCGGTGCCAACGTGATGCTGCTGCCGCGCTGGCTCATGGGCGCCGGGGATGCCAGCGCGGCGGTGGTGATCTGGCTCGCAGCGCTACCCGTCGCGCTGGCGTTGTGGCTGTCGGTGCGTTTTCACCGGCACCTGCTGGGGCCCGACGACAGCGTCCGCGCGGTCCACGGATCCGTCACCTACGCGGTCGTCACCGGCTGGGTCTACGGCATTCGGTCAGTGGTCAACGTGCCGACGGTGACGGCGACTCTCGCCGGGCTGGCCGCGCATCGCATGGTGTTCGGAATCAACACCCTCATGGTGTTGGTGATGGTTCGGCACGGCAGTGGCGAACACGTCGCGGGCTTCAAAGTGGCCGTCGTGTTCGTGGCCGCCGCCGGCATCGGGTCGTTCCTGGCGAATGTCGTCATGCCGGCCGCAGTTCGGCGCTGGGGCCGCTACACCACGGCCAACGGCGCCCTCGCGATCTCGGCGCTGGTTCAGTTGTCGGGCTCCGGTTTGCAGCTGCCCGTGCTCCTGGTCTGCAGTCTGGTGCTGGGCACCGCCGGACAGGTCGTGAAGTTGTGCGCGGACTCGGCCATGCAGCTCGATGTCGACGATGCGCTGCGCGGTCACGTGTTCGCGGTGCAGGACTCGTTGTTCTGGATGGCGTTCATCCTCGCGATCACGGTCGCGGCAGCGGTGATCCCGGCTGACGGCCGGTCGTCGACACTCATGGCTGCCGGCGCCGCCGTCTATCTCGGGGGTCTAGCCCTGCACGCCACTCTGGGCAAGCGCACCAGAACCGGCGGTACCGTCTAGGGTGCTGCCATGGCCCCCAATGCTGCCGCCGGCGTGATTGCCGATCTGCGCGCCGAAAGTGACGACCTGGACCAGCTGGTTGCCGAATTGCCCGCCGAAGGCTGGGCCCGCGACACCCCTGCGGCCGGCTGGACCATCGCCCACCAGATCGCTCATCTGTGGTGGACCGACCAGGTGTCCGTGCTGTCCGTGACCGACGAGGACGCCTTCGCCGCCACGCTCACGGAAGCCTGGAAAAACCCGACTGGCTTCGTCGATGAGGCCGCCGAGGAACTCGCCAAAACCCCGCCCGCCGAGATGCTGGCCCAGTGGCGCACCACCCGGACCGCGCTGCATGACGCTCTCGATGGCGTCACCGACGGCCGCAAGCTGCCCTGGTTCGGCCCGCCGATGAGCGCGGCATCGATGGCCAGTGCCCGACTGATGGAGACCTGGGCGCACGGCGTCGACGTCGCCGACACCCTCGGTGTGCGGCGCACGCCGACGGCGCGGCTGCGGTCCATCGCGCACATCGGCGTGCGGACAAGGGATTTCGCCTATTCGCTGCATCAGCTGACCCCGCCGACCGACATGTTTCACGTGGAACTTTCTGCGCCCGACGGTGATACCTGGATCTGGGGCCCGGACGACGCGGCGCAGCGCGTCACCGGCTCAGCCGAAGATTTCTGTCTGTTGGTGACCCAGCGGCGCGCCCTCCGGGACCTCGACGTGACGGCCGTCGGCGACGACGCCCAGCAGTGGCTGACCATCGCCCAGGCCTTCGCCGGACCGCCGGGAACCGGCCGGAACTAGCGTCGGGTGACCGGGCCCACCGAGTCGGCCGTCCCGTCGCCGTCGGTGTCGATCAGCTGCACGTCCCACCTGCCGTCGCCGTCGGTGTCCGCGTACGCCACGGACCCTGCCAGCACCCGGTCGGCCAGCCCGTCGCCGTCGGTGTCGATCAGCCGCTCGCCCGCGACGCCGTCTCCGTCGAAATCGACCAGCGGTCCCCCGGTGTGCTCGGTGCCGTCCAACCCGAACCAGCGCAGGCCCGAGCCCACCGCCCAGGTCCCCGAACCGTCGTCGGTGAGTGTGCGCCGAGCGCCGGCTCCGACGTCGTCCACGTCGATGACGACGTGGTCGGCCCGACCGTCACCGTCGAAATCAGCCAGGGCGTCGTCGAACAATCCGTCGCCGTCGATATCGAGGCGCACGCCGTCGAGCACCCCGTCGCCATTGGCATCGACGGTCGGCTCCCCCGACAACCACGATGCCGACCCGTCTCCATTACTCAGGCAATAGTCCATACCTGATTGGACGGATGATCAGCCTCGGGCGTTCCACCATTTCTGCAATTCGGCGATGGCCTCGTCGTGGGACAGCGGCCCGCGGTCCAACCGGAGCTCCTTGAGGAACCGCCACGCCTCGCCGACCTGCGGGCCGGCCGGGATGCCGAGCAGCGTCATGATCTCGTTGCCGTCCAGGTCCGGACGCACTCGCTGCAGATCCTCCTGCGCAGCCAGTTCGGAGATGCGCTGCTCCAGACCGTCGTAGTTGGCCTGCAGCCTGGCCGCGCGCCGGCGGTTGCGCGTCGTGCAGTCGGCGCGCACCAGCTTGTGCAGCCGGCTCACCAGCGGACCGGCGTCGGTGACGTAGCGCCGCACCGCCGAATCGGTCCACTGGCCAGTGCCCTTGTCGTCGGCGTAACCGTGGAACCGCAGGTGCAGATACACCAGCTGCGAGACGTCGTCGACCATCTGCTTGGAGTACTTCAGCGCACGCATGCGCTTGCGTGTCATCTTCGCCCCGACCACCTCGTGGTGGTGGAAGCTGACGCCGCCGTCGGCCTCGTGGCGGCGGGTGTCGGGCTTGCCGATGTCGTGCAACAGCGCGGCCCAGCGCAGCACCAGGTCCGGCCCCTCGTCTTCGAGATCGATGGCCTGGCGCAGCACCGTCAACGAATGGTGGTAGACGTCCTTGTGCTGGTGATGCTCATCGATCGCCATCCGCATGGCACCGACCTCGGGCAGCACGACGTCGCCGAGACCGGTCTGCACCATGAGGTCCACACCTGCCATCGGGTCGGCACCGAGCATCATCTTGTCCAGCTCGGCGGCCACCCGCTCAACGGTGATCCGGCCCAGCTGCGGGCTCATCTCCAGCAGAGCCTCGAGCACCCGCGGCGCCACCGAGAAACCCAGCTGCGAGACGAATCGAGCGGCCCGCAACATGCGCAGCGGATCGTCACCGAACGACACCTGCGGCGCCGACGGGGTATCGAGCACCCGGTCGGCCAGTGCGGACAAGCCACCGAGCGGATCGTGGAACTCGCCGATGCCGCCGGGCAGATCCGGGTTGATCTGCACCGCCATGGCATTCACCGTGAAGTCCCGGCGCACCAGGTCGTCCTCGAGGCGGTCGCCGAACACGACCTCGGGGTTGCGGGACACCTGGTCGTAGCTGTCGGCCCGGAAAGTGGTGATCTCGATGCGTTGCTCGTGCTTGGCGACGCCGATGGTGCCGAACTCGATTCCGGTATCCCACAAGGCTTCTGCCCAACCGCGCAGCATCTTCTGCAACTGGGCGGGACGCGCATCGGTAGTGAAATCCAGATCGTTCAACTCGCGGCCCAGCAGCGCGTCGCGCACACTGCCGCCGACCAGATACAGCTCGTGACCCGCCGCGGCGAACACCCGGCCCAAGTCGACAAGCAATTCGGCATGCGTGTTCAGCGCGACCGCAGCAGCGGTCAGCAATACTGTCGGGTCGCCCTCACCACTCTGTGGGCTGCGCTTCGGCCCGGCATCGGCGCTTGCATCGTTCGGCACGTCCGATGAGCCTAATGTGCCTACCCCATAGATCGGTACTGACCATCGCGGCACGGTCACAACTGGGCCACTGACCGGCTAGGGGGGACAGACCGCCCAAGCTGAGCAGCTAATATCGCTTGGGTGTCGGAAGGCGAGCGGGCCAAACCACGACGGCGCCGCGGGCGACGTCGCGGTCGACGCTCGGCCGGTCCGCCCAGCGACAGCGCCCAGCGCGCTGACTCCGATTCGGCCGCGCCGGCCCGCAACAACACTGCCCGCGCAGCTCCCGCCGCGGCTGCCCCGGCCCAGTCAGCCGCTGCCTCTGCCTCCCGCAAGTCGAACAACGACCGGCTGCGCACCGTGCACGAGACGTCCGCCGGAGGCCTGGTGATCGACGGCCTCGACGGGCCCAAAGACACCGCGATGGCCGCCCTCATCGGCCGCATCGACCGCCGCGGCCGGATGCTGTGGTCACTGCCCAAGGGACACATCGAACAAGGAGAGACGGCCGAGCAGACCGCCATCCGCGAGGTCGCCGAGGAGACCGGCCTGCAGGGCAGCGTGCTGGCCGCGCTCGGCAGCATCGACTACTGGTTCGTGACCGAGGGCCGCCGCGTGCACAAGACAGTGCACCATTACCTGATGCGATTCCTGGGCGGTGAGCTCTCCGACGACGACGTCGAAGTCACCGAAGTGGCCTGGGTGCCGCTGCGGGAACTGCCCTCCCGCCTGGCCTATGCCGACGAGCGCAAGCTCGCCGAGGTCGCCGGGGAACTGATCGACAAACTGCACACCGACGGGCCAGAAGCCCTGCCGCCGCTGCCACACACCGCGCCGCGCCGCCGCCCCCAGACCCATTCCCGCACGCGGAACCATCGCACCGACGACTCCGCCCACACTCAGCCCGGCCGCCGCGCGAACGGCTGCGGACCCGGAACGTGAGCGTCAGGCGAGAGCTGTCGGGGCTGGCCTCGACAGCTCTCCTGCGCGTCCTGGCGGTCGCCGCCCTGCTGCTGCTGTTCACCGCCCCCACCACGCCGCGTTCATCCGCCGGGGAACCGAGCGGGACGACGTTCCTGCAACTGCGCATCGACCACGTCACCCCTGACGTCGTGACCACCACCAGCGAGCCGGTGGTGACGGTCAGCGGCACCGTCACCAATGTCGGTGACCGCCCGGTGCACGACGTGATGGTGCGCCTTGAGCACGCACCGACGGTGACGTCGTCTCCGGGACTGCGCACCCCGCTCGCCGGAGAGCCCAACGATTATTCGGCCGTCGGCGACTTCACCACGGTGTCGCAGGATCTGGCGCGCGGCCAGAGTGTGCCGTTCCGGCTGGCGTACCCGGTGCGGTCGGCTGACCATCCCGCGCTGGACATCGACCAGCCGGGCGTTTACCCGCTGCTGGTCAACGTCAACGGGACGCCGGACTACGGGTCGGCCGCGCGGCTCGACGACGCCCGCTTCCTGCTGCCGGTGCTGGGCGTGCCCGCCACCCCGCCGGCCCCCGGCGGGAGCAGCTCGCAGCAGCCAATCGACGCCGTCGTCCCGCCAGACACCGCGCATCCCGTCGCGCTCACCCTGCTGTGGCCGCTGGCCGACCGTCCGCACCTAGCCGCCGGCGTCCCCGGACGCACGGAACCCGCCCGGCTCGCCGACGACGACCTCGCCACCTCCCTGGCCAACGGCGGCCGCCTGGACACCCTCCTGGCCGCGGCGGATTTCGCCACCAACGACCAGGTCGATCCCGGCGGCCTCATGCGCGGCGCCATGTGTCTGGCCGTCGACCCCGACCTGCTGATCACCGTCAACGCGATGAGCGGCGGCTACGTCGTCTCCGACGATCCCGCGGCGGGCCTGAACTCGCCCACCCATCCGGGCACAGGCCAGCAGGCCGCGACCGACTGGCTGCACCGGCTGCGCGAGCTGGCCCAGCGCGTCTGCGTCACCCCGACGGTGTACGCGCAGGCCGACCTGCGTGCGCTGCAGCGCGTCGGCGATGCCGTCCTGGGCGCCACCGCGACCACCGACGCCGGACCGATCGTCAACCAGCTGCTCGGCATTCAGTCGCTGCGCGGCGCCACCGTCGTCGGGGACGGGCCGCTCACCGACCCCGCTGTTCGGCTGCTGTCCGCACAGCCGGATCCAACCGTGGCGCTCGCCGCGGCTCCCGTCGCCGCCGACGATTCCGGGCAGTCCACCGTCGCCGACACCGCGCCCCGCCGCTACAGCGACAAAGTCACCGTGGCGCCGTTCGACCCGTGTGTGGCCGCCGCGCTCGCCGGGGCCGGCCGGACGCCGATCTCACCGGGGTACCTGGACACGTCCTTACACGTACCGCTGATCCACGACTCGCAGGTGGCCCGCCGCCAGGACGCCATCGCCTCGGTGCTGTGGCGCGGCCTGCAGCCCGGTGCCCAGCCCCGCAACCAGATCCTGATGCCGCCGCTGGCCTGGGACGTGACGGCTGACGACGCCCAGGCGATCCTGACGTCGGTGGCCACCGCTATGCACTCCGGCCTGGCGGTGGCGCGGCCCATGCCCGCCGTCGTCGCCGAAGCCCAGGCGCTGCCGCCGACGCCCATCGCCACGCCGCCAGACAACGCGACCGGAAATCCGAAGGCCCGCTACAGCGACGACATCACCAACCAGATCTCGAGTGTCATGGACCGCATCTGGGGCCTGACCGCCGCGTTGACGGTCAACACTCAGACTGGGCTGACCGGCGATCAGTACACCGCGCCGCTGCGCGAAGACATGCTGCGCGCGCTGACGCAGTCGGTCCCGCCGACCGTGCGCGAGGCGTTGGCCGAGCAGCGCGTGACCACCACACAGAACACCATGAGCGACCTGTTCCACGCGGTCACCGTGGTGAACCCCGGCGGCTCGTACACGCTGGCCACCGAACGCAGTCCCCTCCCCCTGGCGCTGCGCAACGATCTGCCGGTGCCCGTCCGGGTGCGGCTGGGCATCGACGCACCGCCCGGCATGACGGTGACCGACATGGGTGAGATCGAGCTGCCGCCGGGTTATCTGCCGCTGCGGGTGCCCATCGAGGTGCACTTCACCCAACGCGTCGCCGTCGACGTCTCGCTGCGGACAGTCAACGGGCTGGCGCTCGGTGAGCCGGTCCGCCTCTCCGTGCATTCCAACGCGTACGGCAAGGTGCTGTTCTTCATCACGCTGTCCGCCGGCGCAGTGTTGTTCCTGCTGGCCGGGCGCCGGTTGTGGCACCGGTTCCGCGGGCAGCCCGACCGGGCCGACCTGGACCGTCCACCCAATCCCCGCCCAGCCCGCGCAGATACCCCTCGACACCGCCATCGCCCACGCCCCGGAGGACTCATGAGCGCCCCGCGCAGTCCCCGTGCCGAGAGCGGCGCCGCGAATCCGCGAAGGGCCGAACTGTCCGACGCCGCCGTCGTCTCCCGGTCCTGGGGGATGGCATTCGCCACGCTGATCAGCCGGATCACCGGATTCCTGCGCATTGTGCTGCTGGCCGCGATTCTCGGGGCTGCGCTGTCCAGCTCGTTCACGGTGGCCAACCAGCTGCCGAACATGGTGGCGGCCCTGGTGCTCGAAGCCACCTTCACCGCGATCTTCGTCCCGGTGCTGGCGCGCGCCGAACGCGACGACCCCGACGGCGGCGCTGCCTTCGTCCGGCGGCTGGTCACGCTGGCCACCGCGCTGCTGCTGGTCACCACGGTGCTGTCGGTGGCCGCTGCCCCGCTGCTGGTGCGGCTGATGCTCGGCGACGCCCCGCAGGTGAACGAGCCGCTCACCACCGCCTTTGCGTATCTGCTTCTGCCACAGATCATTTTCTACGGGCTGACGTCCGTGTACATGGCAATCCTGAACAACCGCAACATCTTTGCGCCGACGGCCTGGGCGCCGGTGATCAACAACGTGGTCGCCATCCTCACCCTCGGCGTGTATGTGCTTGTTCCGGGCGAACTTTCGGTCGACCCGGTGCGGATGGGCAACGCCAAACTGCTGGTGCTGGGTGTCGGCACCACGCTCGGTGTGGTCGCTCAGGCCGGAACGCTGCTGTATGCGCTGTATCGCCAGCGCATCGACCTGCGGCCACTGTGGGGCATCGACGACCGGCTCAAGAAGTTCGGCACCATGGCCACCGCCATGATGCTGTACGTCCTGATCAGTCAGGGCGGTCTGATCGTCGGCAACGAAATCGCCAGCCACGCAGCCGCATCCGGCCCGGCCATCTACAACTACGCCTGGCTGGTGCTGCAACTGCCGTTCGGCATGATCGGCGTAACGGTGCTGACCGTCGTCATGCCGAGACTGTCCCGCAACGCCGCGGCCAACGACAACCCGGCGGTACTCGCCGACTTCTCGCTGGCCACTCGGCTGACCATGGTGACGCTCATCCCGATCGTCGCCTTCATGACCGTCGGCGGCCCCGCCATGGGCAGCGCCCTGTTCGCCTACGGCAATTTCGGTGCCACCGATGCCGGCTACCTGGGTATGGCGATCGCGCTGTCAGCGTTCACCCTCATCCCGTATTCCATGGTGCTGCTGGAACTTCGGGTGTTCTACGCGCGCGAACAGCCCTGGATCCCGATCATCTTGATCGTCGTCATCACCGTGGTGAAGATCATCGGCTCGCTGATCGCGCCGCACCTGACCGACGACCGGGAGCTGGTCGCGGGATACCTGGGCCTGGCCAACGGTCTGGGCTTCCTGGCCGGTGCCACCGTCGGCTACGTGCTGCTGCGGAACGCGCTGCGCCCGCCGCGCGGCAGGATGATCGAACTACCGGTGATCCGGACCATCCTGGTCACCATCTGCGCCTCCCTCGGCGCCGGCCTGCTGGCCTACATCGCGGACCGCCTATTCGGGCTGGATCGACTGACCGAGCACGGCGGAGCCGCCGGATCGTTGCTGCGGCTGATGCTGCTCGGGCTGATCATGCTGCCGGTGATCGTGGCGGTCCTGGTCGCGGCCAAGGTGCCCGACGCCCAGGCCGCGGTAGCGTTCGTGCAGCGCCGGCTGGGCCGCGCCCCAGCACCCCAAACACCCGCGGTCCAGGTCAGCTCTGCTGTTCGGGACGCCGGCACGACCGCGGTCCCGTACGCTGGACAAAGCGATTCACCTCCGGTATCACGGCGTCACGATCCGGCCGCTACTGGCGGGGGAAACCCGGTAGGTGGTACTCGGGGCGGGCTTCGGAAAGGATTTGCGGTGACCGACGCACCCGCGGACCAGGACTCCGCACACACCCCGGACATGTCATCCGGCGGTGACGACATGGCGCTGCGGGCCGGCGCCGTCATCGGCGACGGCCGCTACCGACTGCTGGTCTTCCACGGTGGCCCACCGGATCTGCAGTTCTGGCACGCCCTCGACATCGCGCTGGACCGCCAGGTGGCGCTGACGTTCGTCGACCCCGATGGCGACCTGCCCGAGTCGATCGTCCAGGAAATCCTCACTCGCACAAGCAAACTCAGTCACGTCGACGGACCCGGGCTGGCCCGGATCCTGGATGTGACGCGGCACGGCAACGGTGGCCTGGTGGTCAGCGAATGGGTACGCGGCGGTTCGCTCGCCGAGGTGGCCGCGACGGGACCGTCACCGATGGGTGGGGGACGCGCCATTCAGTCACTGGCCTCGACCGCCGAGTCCGCGCACCGGTCCGGCGTCGCGCTGTCGATCGACCACCCCGGCCGCATCCGCGTCAGCATCGAGGGCGACGTGGTGCTCGCATTCCCCGGCACCCTGCCGTCGGCCACGCCGGAAGACGATATCCGCGGCATCGGCGCCACGCTCTACGCCCTGCTGGTCAACCGGTGGCCGCTGCCTGAATCCGGTGCGCTCAGCGGCATGTTGCCCGCCACGCGCGACAACACCGGCCAGCCCATTGAACCGCGCGCTATCGACAACACCATCCCGTTCCAGATCTCTGCTGCGGCCGCCCGCGCCGTGCAGGAGGGCGGCGGAATCCGTTCAGCCCCAACACTGTTGAACCTGCTGCAGCAGGCCACCACAGTCGCCGACACCACCGAACTATTGGCGCCGATCGACGGCTCCGGACCCCCCGAGCCTGTCGATGCGGCCGACGAAGCCGCCGCCAAGCGGCGCAAGGCGCTGCTCATCGGGCTCGGCGTCGGTGGAGCAATTCTGCTCGTGGCACTGATGGTGCTCGCGTCTGTACTCAAGGGCATCTTCGGCGACGTCGGCGGCGGCCTGGACAAGCAGCAGCTCGGCTTGAACAGCCCGCACTCGACGTCGAGCAGTGCGACTTCGACACCCGGCAGTATCGTCAAACCTGTTGGGGTGACCGTCTTTTCACCCGGCGGTGGCGCTGACTCCCCCGAGTCCGTAGGCAAGGCCATCACGGGCGCAGCCGGCGACGCGTGGTCCACCGACATCTACACCGATCCGGCGCCCTTCCCCACCTTCAAGAGTGGTGTCGGCCTCATGCTGCAGCTGCCCCAGGCCACGACGGTGGCGTCGGTCAGCCTGAACCTGACCAGTACGGGCACCGCGATCCAGATCCGGTCCGCCCAGTCGGCCACACCGGCGTCGCTGGACGCCACGACGGTCCTGACGCAGCCGGCAACCATGAAGCCCGGTACCAACACCATCACCATCAGCAACGCGCAGCCGACGTCGCACCTGCTGATCTGGATCTCCACGCTGGGCTCCGTCGACGGCAAGAGCAAGACCGACATCTCCAATGTGGTCGTGAAGGCTGCCGGGTAGGTTATCCACAGGCGCGGATTCCGCGTCTGTGCTGGTCAAGCGGTAATTCGACGAATACGCGTAGGGTCCCTCACAGATCCCGCTTTAGGGTTCGAACGTGGGGAGTTTCGGGGCGCCACAGTCCGCCGCAACAGACGCAGAATTGCTTGCGGCACACGTCGCCGGTGACCGCTACGCGTTCGAGGAGCTGTTCTACCGGCACCACCACCAGCTGTACCGGCTGGCGCGCTTGACCAGCTACGACCCACAGGACGCCGCCGACGCGCTGCAGGACGCGCTATTCAGCGCGCACCGCCACGCACCGCGATTTCGGCACGAGAGTTCGGTCCGCAGCTGGCTGTCCCGCATCGTCGTGAATTCTTGCCTGGATCGATTGCGCCACAACCGATTTCACCGAACCGAAGAACTCAGCGACGCGACCTGCCGGATCGCGGATCCAGCGCGTCACGTCGAGACCGCCATCGTCATCGAACGGGCCCTACTGCGCTTGCCCATCGCGCAACGTGCCGCCGTGGTCGCCGTCGACATGCAGGGTTATTCGGTGGCTGAGACGGCGGCCATGCTCGGCGTCCCCGAGGGCACCGTCAAGAGCCGATGCTCGAGGGCCCGCGCGAAACTCGCGCAGTCGTTGGCCCACCTTTCCGACTGACCAGAGCCAGTCACGTGACGGATTCGGCCCACCGCCCGTGCGTGACGGGACACCAACCCATCCGCCCCCGGGTTTAGGCTTCGCCAGGTGGACGACGAACACGCCGACCAGCCCGTCTCCCTGGAGCTGCTGGCCGATCTGCAGGCCGGGCTGCTCGACGACGCCACCGCCACCCAGCTGCGTCAACGCATCCGCGACGATCCGGCAGTAGCGCGCCAATACGCCGAACTCGAGCAGGTCCGCCATGACCTCAAGGATCTCGCCGACAACCCCGCCCCGAGCGACATTCCCGCCGCGGTCACCGAGCACATCGGAGCCGCCCTGCGCGGCGCCCAGCCGGCCCGCCACGCCGTCGTCCCCGGCCGCGGTGTCCATGCGTCGCGTTCCGCCGTCATTGCCGCAGCGGCCGCCGGTCTGGTCGCGGTCGGGATCGGCGCCGTCGTCGTGTTGAGTCAGGCGGACGCACCGGCGACCATGTCCACCGGTCCTTCCGTGGCGTCGTTGACGGTGCAGCGACAGGCGGGCATGCCGTGGTCTGACCGGCAGATCCTGGGCCTGCTGAGCAAGCAGCCTGAACTGGGGCCACTCACCGGGCCGGGGCGGCTGCAGCCCTGCCTGAAAGGCCTCGGATACTCGCCCACCACCCAGGTGCTGGGCGCCGCCACCCTGACGGTGCACGACCGCGATGAGGTGATCATGCTGCTGCCCGGGACCGATCACGGGTCGGTGATGGCACTGGTGGTGTCTCCCGGCTGCAGCTCGACCGATGCCGGCCTGATCGCCGATGCCGTCATCGTGGAGCCATCGGCCGCGTCAGCCAAGCCCAGCCGCTGACTGCCCCGTAGCCCCCGGGCCGCCTGGGAACACGGGCCCTTACCCTGGTGTTATAGGCGTACCGACTCTGGCAGCAGGCCAACCAGGTATCAGCCTGACCAGAGCCAGATGAAAGGCGGCCATGACCACCCAAGACACCGTGCACGATGTGATCATCATCGGCTCCGGACCGGCCGGCTACACCGCTGCGGTGTATGCCGCGCGTGCCCAGCTCAAGCCGTTGGTGTTCGAGGGTGTCCAGTTCGGTGGCGCCTTGATGACCACCACCGAGGTAGAGAACTACCCGGGCTTCAAGGAGGGCATCACCGGCCCCGAGCTGATGGAAGAGATGCGCGAGCAGGCCCTGCGGTTCGGCGCCGATCTGCGCATGGAGGACGTAGAGGCCGTGTCGCTCGACGGCCCCGTCAAGACCGTCACGGTCGATGACCAGACCTACCAGGCCCGCTCCGTCATCCTCGCGATGGGCGCCGCGGCCCGTCACCTCGGCGTGCCGGGTGAGCAGGAACTGATCGGCCAGGGCGTCAGCACCTGCGCCACCTGCGACGGTTTCTTCTTCCGTGACCAGGACATCGCCGTGATCGGCGGCGGTGACTCCGCGATGGAGGAGGCGACGTTCCTGACCCGCTTCGCCCGTTCGGTGACGCTGATCCACCGCCGCGACGAGTTCCGCGCCTCGCGCATCATGCTGGAGCGTGCGCAGGCCAACGAGAAGATCACCTTCGTCACCAACACCGAAGTTGTTGCGGTGGAAGGTGATTCGAAGGTCAGCGGGCTGCTCCTGCGCAACACCGCCACCGGCGAGGAGAGCAAGCTGCCCGTCACCGGCGTGTTCGTCGCCATCGGCCACGACCCGCGGTCGAATCTGGTGCGTGGCCTCGTCGATCTCGACGACGAGGGCTACGTACAGGTGCAGGGTCGCACCACCAACACCTCGCTGGACGGCGTGTTCGCCTGTGGCGATCTGGTCGACCACACCTACCGCCAGGCCATCACCGCCGCGGGCAGTGGCTGTTCGGCTGCCATCGACGCCGAGCGCTGGCTCGCAGACCACAGCTGATCCGTCCCTTTCACCGAATTCACCCGATAGGAGCAACACATGAGCGAGGGCACCGCAACGCTGGCCGTCACCGACGGCACGTTCGACGCTGAGGTCATCAAGAGCAGCACGCCCGTGCTGGTCGACTTCTGGGCGACCTGGTGCGGACCGTGCAAGATGGTCGCCCCAGTGCTTGAGGAACTGGCCGGTGAGAAGGCCGGGGAGCTCACCGTCGCCAAGATCGACGTCGACGCCAACCCCGAGACCGCCCGCAACTTTCAGGTCGTCTCGATTCCCACCATGATCCTGTTCAAGAACGGCGAGCCGGTGAAGCGCATCGTCGGGGCCAAGGGCAAGGCCGCCCTGCTGCGCGAGATCGCCGACGAACTCTGACGCACTGGCGGTGCGGTTCGCCCGAAGGGTGGGCCGCGCCGCCGCTGCCAGTGAAGTTGCGGGATCCCGCCGGGAGTCTGCGACAATGGGACCCGGCGTCCCGCCAGTGCGTAGCTGTCCGCCCGCCTGGCGTCTGTTATTGAAAGGCCAGGTATGTCGATACTGCGTCGCGGTGACCGGGGAGGCGCGGTTATCGAGATACGGGCGGCCCTCGCCGCCCTGGGGCTGCTGGACAGTCCCGACGCGGACCTGACCACCGGCAAGCACATCGCGCTCGATCTGTTCGACGACGACCTCGATCAGGCTGTCCGGGCTTTCCAGCAGCATCGTGGCCTGCTCGTCGACGGCATCGTCGGTGAAGCCACTTATCGCGCTCTGAAAGAGGCCTCGTACCGTCTGGGCGCGCGCACCCTGTCCCACCAGTTCGGTGCCCCGATGTACGGCGACGACGTCGCCACGCTGCAGGCTCGGCTGCAGGATCTCGGTTTCTACACCGGTCTGGTCGACGGTCATTTCGGCCTACAGACCCACAACGGCCTGATGTCCTACCAGCGCGAATACGGCATGTTCCCGGACGGCATCTGCGGCCCGGAAACCCTGCGCTCCCTGTACTTCCTGGGTTCCCGGGTCACCGGCGGTTCACCGCACGCGATCCGCGAAGAAGAACTCGTCCGACGTAGCGGTCCCCGCCTGACCGGAAAGCGGATCATCATCGATCCGGGCCGCGGCGGCGACGATCGCGGACTGATCATGACCAGCCGCTCCGGCCCGGTCAGTGAAGCCGAAGTGTTGTGGGACCTGGCGAGCCGGCTGGAAGGCCGGATGACGGCCATCGGTATGGATACGTTCCTGTCCCGCCCCGTCAGTGGCAGCCCGTCGGATGCGGAGCGGGCCGCCACGGCCAACGCGGTCGGCGCCGATCTGATGATCAGCTTGCGCTGCGCCAGCCTGCCCAGTGCCGCGGCCAACGGCGTCGCGTCGTTCTACTTCGGTAATTCACATGGTTCGGTGTCCACCATCGGTCGCAACCTCGCCGACTTCATTCAGCGTGAAGTGGTGGCGCGCAGCGGTTTCCGCGACTGCCGCACTCACGGCCGCACCTGGGATCTGCTGCGCCTGACGCGCATGCCCACCGTGCAGATCGACGTCGGCTACGTCAGCAGCCCACAGGACCGCGAACTGCTCACCTCCCCCGGTTCCCGCGACTCCATCGCCGAAGGCATCCTGGCCGCCGTCAAGCGGCTGTACCTGCTGGGCAAAAATGACCGTCCCACAGGCACTTTCACCTTCGCCGAGCTCCTGGCCCACGAAATGTCCGTGGAGCAGGCCGGCCAAGCCGGAGCCTAAATCCCCTCTGCCGTCGAGGTTTTCGGCCACAAGCGGGCAGCGAGATCGCATGATTGCGGTTTCTGCGTTCTGTGCGCACCGTCGTCGTATCAGATCTCTCTTGTGGCACTTGCGATTTGGGGTGGTCAACTTTCCTTGACCACTCAAAATCGAACATGTGAATGGAAGCCGGCGGCCCAGGTCGTAGGAGTGCCGGTTGTTCGCCGCGGTCAAGTCAACACCTATCGCGTCACCGAGCAAGGGGCGACATACACATCCGGTCGTACCGAACGTTGTGCTCCGCTCAGGCAATCGTCAAGTGACGAAAGGAACGGGTGGTCCTGGGTTCGGTTCAATCCGCCGCCAAAATGGCCGTATCGCCCGGATGGTCGCCGAGACCGGGCTGGCGCGATCCTCGAGCGCGAATATCATTGCCTCCCTTCCATTCGCGCGGCTCGCCAGACAGGCGAGTCCACGAAGTGGTTGTCGTAGATGTCCTGGGCCTCGACGAGTTCTTCGACAGTGGCCTCGCCGCGATCGATCCGGGTCAGCAGCCGGAAGTACTCGAAGCGCTCGGCACCCGGGGTGAGCACGATGAGCACCTTGGCCGATGCGCCGGGCGCAGCTCCGAACGCGTGGACCGCGTATTTGGGCACGACAACGGCACCACCGGCAGCGACGGTGCGGAGGTCGTCTCCGGTGAGCACCTGCAGTTCACCCTCGGTGACGTAGAACAGCTCGTGCGACCGTGTGTGATAGTGCGGTGCGGCACCGTCCTGCCCCGCACCCAGCTGCACTTCGAGGGTGCTCAGCGCCCCGCCCGTGGCCGAGGAATCCAGCAACAGTCGCATCCCGACACGGTCGCTGCCGAAGGTCTCGGCCTCGCCGGCGGCGACGAACGCGGGATCAAAAGGGGGCGTGATCGTCATGGCACCTCACATAGTTCGCTGATTGATAATTCGCTATCGAACTATATGGGAGCGAATAAACTCTGTCCATGGTCGAACCGAGCAGCCAGGACAAGGTTGATGCGATCGTCGCGCAGTGGCGACGGGAGCGGCCCGAACTACCGACTGACGCGATGGGCATTCTGGGTCGGTTCGGGCGGCTGGCGCTGGTGATGCCGGCGGCGGTGAACGCGGTGTTCGCGCGTCACGGCCTACAGAGCGGTGAGTTCGATGTGCTTGCGGCACTGCGCCGTTCGGGTCATCCCTTTGCGTTGCAGCCGTCATTGCTGGCCGAGGAACTGATGCTCTCGCGCGCCGGCATGACCAGCCGTCTGGACCGACTCGAAGCCGCCGGCCTCATCCGCCGAGTCGCCAATCCCGAAGACCGACGGAGCATCTCGGTCGAACTGACCGACCGCGGAACCGAGCTGATCGACACCGTCGTCACCGAGCACGCGGCCAACGAAGAACAACTCGTGTCCGTCCTGTCGAAGTCAGACCGCGCACACCTCGACCGCATCCTGCGGCGACTCCTGGCAGCTCACGATCGCTGACCCGAGTCACGCTCGAACAGCGTGCGGGCTAGGCCTTCTCCCCCAACGCAATCCCGAACCTTGCCCAGTCCTCCGTCAGCGGGCCGCTGCGGTTTCGTTTTCGTCCGCGGTGTCCGCGATATCCCGGGGCAACCAGCGGAGCGTCACAAGGCCGAGGACGACGTGCAGGGCGCTGGCTGTCGCTGCGGCGACATGTAGGCCCGTGAGGAAGGCCGATTTGGCGTCGCTCACGACCGCAGCTGACAAGTCGGGCAGCTGGAGTGTTTCGTGGAGAGTGGGGGCCAGCTCGGGGCCGTGGAGGCGGACCGTGAGCGCGGCGAGCGAGCCGAGCAATGCGATGCCAAGGGCGTTGCCGATCTCATTGCTGGTCTCAGCGATGGCGCCGGCCGATCCGGCGCGATCAGGAGGCACGGCCGCGACGGCGGTGTCCGCGACGACCGCGAATGAGATGCCGTAGCCGATGCCTGCGACTGCGGTAGCAGCGATGTACCAGCCGATGCCGCCGGTGATAGTCGTTCGCAACAGCAGGAGCAGTCCGGCCGCGATGGAGAAGTGGCAGACGAGCAGCGCGGTGCGCTTGCCGACGCGGTCGACGACCATCGGGGTGACGACACACGTCGTGGTGAGTACGACGGCTCCTGGCACCGCCAGGAGCGCCGCGTCGCGGACGGGAATGCCCAGGACGAACTGTAGATAGATCCCGGCGAGGTACGCAGTGGCGGACCACGCCGCGAGCGGGACCAAGCCGGTGATGATGGCCACGGTGAAGGTCCGGTCGCCGAACAACGAGAAGTCGATGAGCGGGTGGTCGAGTCGCCGTTGGCGGAGACCGAACCACACCAGCAGCCCGGTGCCCAGGATTGCGGTGCCGGCGGCGGACAGCGTCAGCCCGTCGACGGCAGCGTGCTTGATGCCGTAGATCGCCAGCAGGAGCCCGCCGGCGGAGGCGACCACACTGATGGTGTCGATCCGTCCCACCCCTGCGGCTCGGACTTCGCGCAGCACCATCGGGGCGACGCAGAGGAACAGCGCGATGGTGGGCAGGTTGATCAAGAACACCGATCCCCACCAGAAGCGCTCCAGGAGTACACCGCCAATCACCGGGCCGATCGCGAAGCCGGCCGCGAACGCCGCGGCGAAGATCCCGACGGCCTGGGTCCGTCGCTTCGGGTCGGCGAACAACTCGCTGAGGACCGCCAGCGCGGATGGGAGCAGGGTCGCGCCCGCGATCCCCATGACGGCGCGGGCCGCGATAAGCAGTTCCGGGGTCGGGGCGAACGCGGCGGCAGCCGAGCCGAGACCGAAGCAGGACGCACCGATCATCAGGAGCCTGAGCCGTCCGTAGCGGTCGCCGACGTTCCCAAATGCCACGAGGAGCGACCCGACGGCGAAGCCATAGATGTCCAGAATCCACAGGGCTTGGTCAGCGCTGGGATTCAGCGCCTGACTGATCCGGGGCATCGCGAGGAAGAGGATGGACCCGTCCATCGATACCAGCAGCACCGGACCGAGGATCACGATTAGAC
The DNA here is from genome assembly GCF_009729415.1 of Mycolicibacterium sp. CBMA 234. Taxonomy (GTDB): domain Bacteria; phylum Actinomycetota; class Actinomycetes; order Mycobacteriales; family Mycobacteriaceae; genus Mycobacterium. The sequence continues at coordinate 41,742 of NZ_MPKW01000025.1, read as the reverse complement.
CGAGCCATGTGCGGAGGTTGCGCACGCCGGACGGGACAGAGGGGTGTTGAGCCATAGCGGCAACGCTTCAGGGACCGCGCGGGGACAGCCAGGCACCGGGTGTGGGTACACCCCGCAGGTGCACGCACACGACCAACGCCCATGCCACGCTTGAGTACGTGGAGAGCCTCGGCGCATTCTTGAAGAACCGTCGCGATCAGGTCACGCCAGATGCGATCGGGCTCCGCACTTACGGGAGCGGGCGGCGCGTTCCCGGTCTGCGCCGCGAAGAGTTGGCTCACCTCGCCGGGGTCAGTGCGGGCTACTACACGCGGCTGGAACAAGACCAAGCCGGCGCCGCCTCCGCACAAGTCCTCGACGCTCTGGCCCGGGTGTTGGAACTGGACGGAGTCGAGACGGCCCATCTACACAACCTCGCCCGTCAGACCCATCGGACCGGCCTCGCCGAACCACCCGTCGAGCACCCTCACCCCCGGGTGCTCGCGCTGCTCGACTCGCTCGGCGAAGCCACTCCCGCAATCCTGCTGGGCAGGCGCGGGGACGTGCTCACCTGGAACCGCACCGGTCATGCGCTGCTAGCCGAGCACGTGGATTTCGACGGACCCACGGACCCAGGCCATCGTCCCTCAATCCCGAGGATGTTCTTCCTCGACCCGTTGACCCGAGACCTACACCGCAACTGGGACGAGCTTGCCCGCGTCCATGTCGCGTACCTCCGGCTCACCGCTGGCCGCTTCCCCACTGACGCACGTCTGGCGAACCTCATCGGCGAACTCAGCATGCGCAGCGATCAGTTCGCGCAGATGTGGGCGACCGGCGAGGTCTCCGACTGCACCACTGGCGACATGCATCTGCAACACCCCACCGTCGGCGCCACGAGCATCGCGTACCAGGTTTGGCTGCAGCCGGACAGCCCGGATCACCGCCTGGAGGTCTACACCCCCAACGACGCCTCCTCGGCAGACGCGCTCCAACTCCTTACCCGCCACATCGCGGACGAGGACCGCTAGCTCGTCAGGCACCGCCGCAACGGCGTCTCCTCGCCCGTCTGCCGGCCCAGATGCGGGCGACGCTAACGCGGGTCCCCGAATGGCCCCCGGGCGCCGTAGGTGCGACGGAGGTGACTAACCCCGACGCGTGCGCCCGCCCCTATGCGCTCGACGAACTGGCACCCGCGCCGAGATATTCGGCGTTGGCGGCGATGAATCCACATGCTCCGCGTGCTCCTCAGCGAGCACCCGGCCGAACCAGACCAGTCCTTCTCGAATACAGCCACCGTTGAGCCACAGCGGTTGTAGCGACGCCGCGATTGACGCCGCAATCCCGATGCCGCCGTCGCACGGCGTCTGCTTCGTCCGACTCCCCCAGCTTCTCCAGCGCGTACTGGCGCACCGTTTCCAGCAGCCGGTACCGGGTCCGACCGAGCCGGCTTTCGGCGATGACGAGCGAGTTGTCGACGAGCAGGCTCAGCTGATCCAGAACCTGATAGCGCTCCGCCACATCGTCGGCTGCAACCGATCGCGCGGCCTCCAGATCGAACCCACCGAGGGATCTCGGGCAGTGACAGCGCCCGCACCCCGGCCGCGGCGAATTCGATCGCCAGCGGCATGCCGTCGAGCCGGTGGCAGATCTGCTCCACGGTCGCCCCGTTCTCGGCTGTGACCGTGGAGTCGGCGCGGGCGAGCCGCGCGTGGTCGGCGAATGATTCGACGGCTTCATCGACGAGCGCCAGCGACGGCACCTGACACACCGCCTCTCCCGGCACGCCGAGCGGCTCGCGACTCGTCGCCAGGCCCCGCCTCTAGCACCGCGATGACCATCGCGGCGGACGCGTTAACGAGATGCTCGCAGTTGTCGAGCACCACGAGCAGCCGTCGATCCCCCACGAATCGCAGCAGCGTCTCCGTCGTGGAGTGCCCCGGTTGGTCGGCCAGTCCGAATACTCGAGCTGCCGTCGCCGGTACGACGTCCGGATTGGCGATCGGCGCAAGGTCGACGTACCAAATGCCATCGGTGTAATCCGCCACGACCCGACTCGCTACGTGGATAGCCAGACGTGTCTTCCCCGACCCACCCGCTCCGGTCAGCATGACCAACCGGTTGCCGGCAAGAAGGTCGCGCAGGTTCGTGGTCTCGGCGGCCCGGCCGACGAAGTTGGTCAGTTGAACGGATCCCGACACGCAACCGGAGCGGCGCCCGTTGGAGTTCCAGCGCACGCGCGACCGCATCAGACGCACAGCCGAAGGCGATGACGAAGCTGTCCCCTTCACCCTGCGCGACCGGCTGGACACCGTCGTGCGCCACAACCAGGTCGGCGAACTGTCCGGTCGCCCACGCCGCTCCAATCCACCAATGGGAAGGCCGCACGCAGTTCGCTCATTCCAATCAGCGTGAGGGGTCGGTGAGCCACAAACATCGGCGCAGCCACGTATCCACCTCCGGCGCAGACATACGACCCTCACGATGTTTCACGTGGAACCACGTGCGCTCAGTCCGGCGTTGGCGTGAACCGCGCGACGGCCTCGGCAATAGCAGCCACCATGGCGGCGCTACCCGTGTGTCCGGAGTCCTCGATGATTCGGAGTTCCGCGTCGGGCCACACCGCGGCGAGCTCCCACGCGATCCGGACCGGCGCGGAGAGATCGAGCCGGCCGTGGATCAGGACACCGGGGATGCCTTCAAGCCGGTGGGCGTTCTGCAGCAACTGAACGTCGTCCAGCCATGCCGCACGGGCGAAGTAGTGCGTACAGATCCGGACAAACGCCAGCCGGTCCGCGTCGATCTTCGCGGAGTACTGCCCGGGCTTCCCGGACGTCTCGTGAGCGATCGCGGCGTCTTCCCACGCGCACCAGTCCCCCGCGCCTCGCTCGCGCACGGCGGCATCCGGGTGCTCCATGAGCCGCCGGTAGGCCTCGACGAGAACGCCATCGCGGTGCTCCACAGGTACGCCGTCGCGGAACCGTTGCCATTCAGCGGGCCGGAAGATTCGCAGACCGCGGTACAGCCAATCCACTTCGCGCGGCCGCGTCATCGTCACCCCGATCAGCACGATGCCGATGACCCGCTCCGAGTGCCGCTGCGCGTAAGCCAGGATCAACGTGGACGCCCAGGACCCTCCATAGAGCAGCCACCGATCGATGCCGAGATGACGGCGCAGCGTCTCCATGTCCGCGATCAGATGCTCGGTGGTATTGCAGGCCATGTCGGTCGACGGGTCCGCCGCGCTCGGGACGCTGTCACCACAGCCACGTTGATCGAACGCCACGACCCGAAAAAGGTCGGGATCGAATTGCTTGTGGGCCGTGCGTGACCGGCCGCTGCCCGGACCCCCGTGCACGATCAAGACGGGTCGGCCGGTCGGATTTCCTCGGGTCTCCCAGTAGACCTGGTTGCCGTCTCCGACATCCAGCAGTCCCGAGGCGGACGGGAAGTCGGGCACTACGCGTCGCACCGTTTCACGTGAAACCTGCTCCCCGACGACACCGGCTACTGGGCCGAGTACGGCGTCCACAGCGTCGGGCATGGCACCGCGCCGACTGGCTGCTGCAGTTGGCTGCTGTCCAGCAGTCGCTCCAGCGCCGCCTCAACATCAGCCTTCCAACCCAGTCCCTGCTCCAGTTCCAGGCGCAGTCGCGGGAAATACGGATGTGGCGCGACGATCTCGAAGCCATTGTCTAGAAGGAAGTCCGCTGCGATCACGCATTGCTCGACAGCGCATTCACCGAACGCCTCCACGGCTGCAGCGAGTTCGGCCGGGCACGCCTCCTGGCTACCCAGCTCCGCGACCTCGGTGGTGCGGCCGAAGGCTTCCAGCGCGCGCACACCACGACGAACCAAGTCAGCCACCACGGCAGCAATCAGATGACGCGACAGCGCCTCCCCTGCCTCGCTGCATTCGACGCCGATTGACGTCAGCAGGACAGCATCAGGACTGACGGGTCCGGTGGGGAAACGGTGCGCGCGGGGTACCGCTCGAGGCGGCGCATAGAACGCGTAACCCAGACACGGCGAATCGTCGTCGGGCTCGACCGCTCGATCGGGATCACAGGCGACGGCGAGCTGTCCGCACGATCCCCACTCGAGCATGACCATCGACAGCCATGCTTCCTTCTCGAACTCGGGGTCACTGAGGTGGTCGCTGCCACCAAGAATCGACGGGTCGACTTCCCAGAACACACAACGCCTCGCGTGCTTGGGCAGCCGCTCGAATGACTCGAGGCGCAGCGGCGTGATTCGTGATGTCACCAGACTCCCGTCGTCCGCCCGATCGGATCAGGCTGCCCTTTCAGGATAGGAGAACCTGGCGCCGTCGACCCGATTTGTTTCGTTCGATCTGACGGCACCCGAAGGCTGAACTGTTCCACGTGAAACATTGCGGTTCCCCACTCCGCCTGCGAAGCGCCCCGATCGTCCGCCGTCACAGTGACGTAACTGGCTCATGTCTCCGGTCGGGGCGTCGCAAACCCGAAAAAAGGTGCTTCAGTCCTGTGCGGTCTTCATCAGGTCGACGATCCGCTGGAGATCGTCGACCGAGCCGAACTCGACGACGATCTTGCCTTTACGCTTGCCCAGGCTCACGGTGACCTTCGTGTCGAACGCAGTTGACAGGTGCTCGGCCACATCCTGCAGACCGGGCATCTGAATCGGCTTGCGCTTCGGAGCCGGTGCCGGCTTGTCACCGTCGCGGTTGGCGAGCGTGACAGCTTCCTCCGTGGCGCGGACCGACAGGCCCTCGGCCACAATGCGAGCGGCGAGCTCTTCCTGCTTCTCTGCTCCCCCTTCGAGAGCGAGCAGCGCGCGTGCATGACCAGCCGACAGCACACCAGCAGCGACGCGACGCTGGACCGCGATGGGCAGCTTCAGCAGACGGATCATGTTGGTGATCACCGGACGGGACCGGCCGATGCGCGTGGCCAGTTCCTCGTGGGTGACGTCGAACTCTTCCAACAGCTGCTGATAGGCCGATGCCTCTTCAAGCGGGTTGAGCTGGACCCTGTGGATGTTCTCGAGCAGCGCGTCGCGCAGCATGTTGTCGTCCGCGGTCTCCCGGACAATGGCCGGGATAGCCGTCAGACCGGCCTCCTGCGATGCGCGCCACCGGCGCTCACCCATGATCAGCTGGTACCGATGATCACCGGACGGCTGACTGAGCTCGCGCACCACAATGGGCTGCATGAGGCCGAACTCCCGGATGGAGTGGACCAGTTCGGCGAGCGCTTCGTTGTCGAACACCTGACGCGGCTGGCGCGGGTTCGGCTGAATCGCGGACGGCTCGATCTCACGGTAAACCGCGCCGATCGCCTCGGCTTCAGCCTTGGCAGCTGCAGCGGCGGCCGCGACAGCTTCCGCAGCCGCTGCGCCGTTGATCGGAGTGACGGGACCGCCGCCGATCACCACGTCGGCAGCCGCGGAACCCATCCGCAACGCGGTATCCCCCTGCTCCCCCTCGGGAGCGCCGGTCGGGATGAGTGCCGCCAGCCCCCGACCAAGTCCACTGCGCTTGCGTGGCTGCGTCATCGTTACTTCCTCACTCCCCGCTCGCCGCGTTGGGCGAGTTCCCGGCTGGCATCCAAATAGCTCATTGCTCCACGTGAACCCGGGTCGTAATCCAGGATCGTCATGCCGTATCCCGGGGCCTCGGAAACCTTGACGCTGCGTGGGATGACGGTCCGCAAAACCTTATCGCCAAAGTGGTCGCGAACGTCCATCGCCACCTGATCGGCAAGCTTCGTTCGTCCGTCGTACATGGTAAGGACGACGGTGGTGACCTCCAGCTGAGGATTGAGGTGCGCCTTCACCATCTCGATGTTGCGCAGCAGCTGCCCCACACCCTCCAGGGCGTAGTACTCGCACTGGATCGGGATGAGCACCTCGGGCGCCGCCACGAGCGCGTTGATGGTGAGCAGACCCAGCGACGGCGGGCAGTCAATGAAGACGTAGTCGAAGTTGTGGTCTTTGAGAGTGGCGAGCGCGTTCCGCAGCCGGGTTTCACGTGCCACCATGCTGACCAATTCGATCTCGGCACCAGCCAGGTCGATGGTGGCCGGGACACAGTAGAGACGCTCGTTGTGCGGGCTGCGCTGTAGCGCGCCCTCCAGGGTGATCTCCCCGATCAATACCTCGTACGACGACGCCGTCCCCGGCCGGTGTTCAATACCCAGCGCGGTGCTGGCGTTGCCCTGGGGGTCCAGATCGATGACCAGAACATTGAGCCCCTGCAGCGCGAGCGCAGCCGCCATGTTGACCGCGGTGGTGGTCTTACCGACGCCACCCTTCTGATTCGCGATCGTGAAGACGCGCTGATGTTGCGGGTGCGGAAGCTGCTGACCCTTGGCTCCGTGAATGATCTGAACGGCGCGTTCGGCTTCAGCCCCGATCGGCGTATCCATCGTCACGCTGGTTGGCCATGTTTCACGTGAAACAGCGGCATCGCTCACTGCCTTTCCTGGTGTGGCGGCCGGGCCGGCCGCTTCCGAAACCTTGGCGTCGGACATCTTGCTCCCCCTACCCGACGACGTCATCGCCGGCTTTTGACCGTTCGTCCGGTCCCCGTGCGCTTGGCTCCGCGCTTCGCCTCGACCACGGTTGCGGGCGGAGTCAAATAGTTCACGCCACATTTCACCACCCTTACGTCCACAGCACCGAGTGAATGAAGTGCCCGACGATGTTCGACGATCTCGTCGGCCGCACGCTCACCTTTGAGGGCCAGCATTCGACCGTCGACCCGCAACAACGGCAGACTCCACTTGGCTAGCTTGTCGAGCGCCGCCACCGCTCGCGAGGTAACCACGTCGAGCTCCCCCGCCTCGTCCCGCACTGCCCGCTCCTCCGCGCGGCCACGGATGACCGTCACGTCGATGCCCAACTCGGCGACAACTTCGCGAAGAAAGTCAGCGCGGCGCAACAGCGGCTCAATCAGAACCACATGGACGTCCGGCCGAGCCAGCGCCAGAGGGATGCCTGGCAGACCAGCTCCACTGCCGATATCGCCGATTCGTTCGCCGCCAACGACCAACTCGCCTATAGCGGCGCAATTCATCACGTGACGGTCCCACAACCGGCCTACTTCAGACGGTCCGATGAGTCCGCGTTCAATTCCATCGCCCGCCAAGATCTCGGCGTACCGCTGGGCCAGCTCGACCCGGTCTCCAAAAACGTCAACGGCGGCGGCCGGTGGGGATGGGGCTTCACCATGTTTCACGTGAAACCTCCGCATTCCCCGCCAGCTCGCCGCCGACGAACCACATCGATGTAATTAGGGTGCTCAATCGAGCAGAACAACCACCCGGCGGGATGGCTCCACGCCCTCGCTCTCGCTGTGCACACCGTCCACGGCGGCAACCGCGTCGTGCACGATCTTGCGCTCGAACGGCGTCATCGGCGACAGCTCTTCACGCTCGCCGGACGCCAGCACGCGCTCCGCGACCTTCGTGCCCAACGCCGCCAGTTCCTCACGCCGCTGCCGACGCCACCGCGCGATGTCCAGCATCAGGCGGCTACGCTCGCCGGTCTTCTGGTGCACAGCCAGGCGCGTCAGCTCCTGCAGCGCGTCCAGCACCTCACCCTTACGACCAACCAGCTTGGTCAGATCGTCGCCACCGTCGATGCTGACCACCGCACGGTCGCCCTCGACGTCCAGATCGATGTCGCCATCGAAGTCCAGCAGATCGAGGAGCTCCTCGAGGTAGTCACCGGCGATCTCGCCCTCGGCGACCAAGCGCTCTTCGAGATCTTCGCTCTTACTTGCGGGAACGGCTGCCGGAGCTTCCGCTGTCGCCTCCGCCTGTGTTTCTGTGTCTGTCATATCCCTGCCTTCTCCCTCTTGCACCGGCTGTCGCTCAGGTCGTTACCTGGAGACCGGTCAACGTTTCTTTTTGTTGGGCTTGGCGCCCGGGGCCGGCTTCGACCCTGCGGAACCGGAATCCGGCGTGCCGTCGAGCTCCGTCTCGGTCTGTTCGACATCGGCGTCAGAGTCGGCCGCTGCAGCGGTCGGGTTGCCCTTCTTCGATCGGTTCGGCTTCGCACCGGGGGCCGGGGCATTCGCGGCACGGCGAGCCAGGGCCCGCTCCTTTTCCTCCGTCTCGCGCTGCTCGATTCGGTTGAAGACGACGTGCTGCTGCCCGTAGGTCCAGATGTTGTTGGCCACCCAGTACATGAGGATGGCGATCGGCAGGAACGGACCGGAGACCACGACGCCCAACGGGAAGACGTACAGCGCCAGCTTGTTCATCAGCTGGGTCTGCGGGTTCTGCTGAGCTTCCACACTCTGGCGGGCCACCGATGCGCGGCTGTTCATGTGCGTCGCGATGCCGGAAATGATCATCAGCGGAATGCCGACCACGATCACCGACATGCGGTCGAAGTGGGCGAAGGCCTTGAGGCTGTCACCGGCCTGAATCATGGTGGCGCCCAACGGCGCACCGAACAAGTCCGTGTTCAGGAAGTGGCTAACGTCGGTGGCACTGAAGAAGTAGTTGCCCGTCGTGCGGTTCTGCTCAAGGGACAGCGCCTGCGCTCCGATACCCATACCGGCACCTGAGGTCCGGTTGAAGGACCGCAGCACGTGGAACAGGCCGAGGAACACCGGAATCTGGGCCAGCATCGGCAGACAGCCCAGGAGCGGGTTGAAACCGTGCTCGCTCTGCAGCTTCTGCATCTCGAGCGCAAGACGCTGGCGGTCCTTGCCGTACTTCTTCTGCAGTTCCTTGATCTGGGGCTGCAGTTCCTGCATTTGCCGGGTGGTCTCGATCTGGCGAACAAACGGCTTGTACAAGAGGGCGCGCAGGGTGAACACCAGGAACATCACCGATAGGCCCCAGGCGAAGAAGTTTTCGACACCGAGAATCGAGCCGAAGAGCTTGTACCAGAGCCACATGATCCCCGAGACCGGGTAATAGATGTAGTCCAGACTGAACCAGTTAAAAGACAAGCGAATCGCTCCTTGACTGCGCGGCCGATGCCGCGGACCGTCGTTCGGGAATGGGGTCCCATCCCCCGTGATGCCACGGGCCACACTTAGCCAGCCGAACTGTCGTCAACCAACAACCGCGGAAGAGTCCGTGTTCGGTCAGCGCCTCGACGGCGTACTGACTACAGGTGGGACTGAATCGGCAGCTGGGCAAGCGCATCGGCGACACCATGTTGCGGTACAGCTCGATGAGGAAGATCAGCCCGCGGGCCAGCCGGCCACTCATGGACGCGGTCCGGATTTCGCATGGGCCCGCTGTAGCGCGGTGCGCAGTTCTTCTTGCAGCCGTGCCGTTGCTGCGTCGCGGCTGCCGGGTAGCGCCCGGATCACCAAGAGCTCACCGGCCCGCAACTCAGACAACACGTCTCGACTGGCATGCCGCAGCTGGCGGGACACCCGGTGGCGCTGAACAGCATTGCCAACGGATTTGCCGACGACGAGGCCGACCTTCGGCGCGTCCTCGGTGTTTGGGTGAGCGGCGTCAACGGTTCCGGGTGCCAATGAATGCACCACAAGATCCCGTTGGGCCGAACGCACACCGCGGCTCACGGTGACTCGAAAGTCTGTAGAGCGCGTCATCCGGTTACGAGCCGGAAGCACGGTGCTTCGATCCTGCGTCAGATCACGCAGTGAGAGAGCGACGGCCCTTGCCGCGACGAGCCGCCACGATGGCACGGCCGGCGCGGGTGCGCATACGCAGGCGGAAGCCGTGCACACGAGCCCGCCGACGGTTGTTCGGCTGGAAAGTCCGCTTGCCCTTGGCCACGGCTGTATCTCCTCAACTAAGTGACGCCCGCACTCACCACCGACATGAACGAGTCATGCCGGTGGGCACGGTCGTCGCTGGTAAGCTCGCGCATCTTGCTTGCTAGCCGGCGCGGTACCGAGAAAGATTCCGGAGAACTTCCACGGTCGCAGCCGTACCGCCACGTGTGGGCGACTGTTCGAGGGTACTGACCCGAATTCCCTGGGTCAAACCTCGCTCCCTCACCCCACCAACTGTTACCGCTTTGTCACACTTGTCCCACTCGCCACGTGGCAAGCCGACACGCCCAAGAACCTCAAAGGAATGTTGCCGAACGGTTGGCGGACGAACAGAAAACTTGTTAGCTTCTGCCAATGCCGTTGCACGACGGCGCCAGACAACAAGTCAGCGAGGTCCCGACGCTACGAGCCCACAGACGTTCCTGTGACGAGCCTCAGCGCGCGGGCTTCCTGCATGCAAACCAACAGCACGACGGCACTCTCCTACTTTGTCCACAGTCTGTGGATAACTATGTGGACAGATTGTCGTCGTTTTATTGAGCCACCGGTCAGGCGGCTCCGAGGGGGTAGTAGTCGTTGACCGCTAACCCCGGTGCATCGTTCGCCGAGATCTGGAAAAGCGTGGTTGCCGAACTCAACGGCGACCTCGGCGGCACCACGACCTTGACCGCCCAACAGCGGGCTTGGCTCCGGATGGTGCAGCCATTGGTACTCACTGAGGGCTTCGCCTTGCTGTCAGTACCCACCCAGTTTGTCCAGAATGAGATCGAACGGCACCTGCGCGAACCGATCATCGCCGCGCTGAGCCGTCACCTCGGACAACGCGTCGACCTCGGTGTTCGTATCGCGGTCCCGGAAACCGACGACCGGCCGGTGTCACCGGAACCCGAGCGTGCCCCTGAGCCCGATCCGGTCACCGTCACTGATGACCTGGACGACGACACCGAAGAACTGTCCAACCCGGAAGACAATTGGCCCCGGTATTTCAACCGGCCACCGGCGGACGAGTCGGCGGATCTCAGCCTTAACAGGCGCTATACGTTCGACACCTTCGTCATTGGCGCGTCCAACCGGTTCGCGCACGCTGCCACCCTGGCTATAGCCGAAGCTCCGGCCCGGGCCTACAACCCACTGTTCATCTGGGGTGAATCCGGTCTGGGCAAGACGCACCTGCTGCACGCGGCCGGCAATTACGCGCAGAAGCTTTTCCCGGGCATGCGGGTGAAGTACGTCTCAACCGAGCAGTTCACCAACGACTTCATCAACTCGTTGCGGGACGACCGGACGGCGTCGTTCAAACGCAGCTTCCGCGACATCGACGTGCTGTTGGTGGACGACATTCAGTTCATCGAAGGCAAGGAAAGTACTCAAGAAGAGTTCTTCCATACCTTCAATACGCTCCACAACGCGAACAAGCAGATCGTGATCTCGTCCGATCGGCCGCCGAAACAGCTTGCGACACTGGAAGACCGGCTGCGGACCCGCTTCGAATGGGGTCTGATCACCGACGTCCAGCCGCCTGAGCTGGAGACACGTATCGCGATCCTCCGCAAGAAGGCCCAGATGGATCGTCTAGATGCGCCGGACGACGTGCTCGAGCTGATCGCCAGCCGCATCGACCGCAATATCCGTGAGCTCGAGGGTGCACTGATCCGCGTGACGGCGTTCGCATCGCTGAACAAGACGATGATCGACAAGTCTCTGGCTGAGATCGTGCTGCGAGATCTCATGGCAGACGCCGGCACCACTCAGATCAGCATTGCGACGATCATGGCGGCGACCGCGGAGTACTTCGAGACCACCGTGGAGGAGCTTCGCGGCCCCGGTAAGACCCGCGCTGTTGCGCTCTCGCGGCAAATCGCCATGTATCTGTGCCGCGAACTCACCGACCTCTCACTGCCCCGGATCGGCCAGGCCTTTGGCCGTGATCACACCACCGTCATGTACGCCGAACGCAAGATCAAGAAGGAAATGGCTTCCCGGCGTGAGGTTTTCGATCACGTCAAGGAGCTCACCACTCGGATCCGACAGCGTTCCAAGCACTAAATCTGTCCTTCATGACACCGGCCCCAGGCAATCGCGCCTGCGGGCCGGTGTTGTTTTTAGCGCGTCGTCGACAACATCCGGCACTCCAGATCTCAGTGAGATCTGGCCGAGATCTCGTTGAGATCTCACCGCAGATCTCGTTGAGATTCCACCGAGATCTCGGCGAGATCCCGCCGAATTTCTCACCCGTCGAGACGATTCGCACCAAAAACTTTGGCATCACACACCACATAAATCACACGATTCGGATGTGCACAGCGCTGTGTACTACATGGGATAAACCCTGGGATTTTGCTCAGAACAACTCACATGGGCTGAACGCTCCACAAATACACAGATTGGATTAACGCCGCGTCCACAGTCTGCGCACAGCCTGAGATCCCGCTGGCGAGCCTCCGACCAGCAAGTCCGGCGCTTCATCCACAACCTGCACAACCCCTATTACTACTACTTATAGATCTTCCTAGATCTTCTTCTAAAAGCAGTCCGTTGGGGAAACAGCTCGTGGACAACTCCGGACCCGGAGGTTTCCAGCGGTCATCACGGGCTGTCGGGCCTGATCGTTTAGCTTTCAACTTCAGGCAGAACGCTCTACGGTGTTCATCGATAGCCGGAACCACCGCCGATGCATCCGCACGCGCCCAGCGCCCATGCGACCTGCGTCGGCCGGGATCCGGCAGGTAAGCGTGGTGGGGTTACAGCGAAGGGACGCTATGGACGTGGCGACGACAGCGGGTCTGACCGATTTGAAGTTCCGTCTCGTTCGGGAAGACTTCGCCGACGCCGTGGCCTGGGTGGCCCGGATCCTGCCGTCCCGGCCTCTGAACCCGGTCCTGGCCGGCGTGCTGCTGACCGGCTCCGATGACGGTCTGACCATCTCCGGGTACGACTACGAAGTGTCCGCTGAGGTGCGCGTTGCCGCTGAAATCGCTTCTCCTGGAAGCGTTTTGGTGTCGGGCAAGCTGCTCTCGGACATCACGCGCGCGCTGCCGGCCAAGCCGGTCGAGCTCAGCGTGGAAGGCACTCGGGTCGCGCTGAGCTGCGGTAGCGCCCGTTTCTCCCTGCCCACCATGGCAGTTGAGGACTACCCGGCGCTGCCGCCGCTGCCCGATGAGACGGGCATCGTCCCTGCCAACGTCTTCGCCGAGGCCATCGGCCAGGTGGCGGTCGCTGCCGGCCGCGACGACACCTTGCCGATGCTGACCGGTGTCCGCGTCGAGATCTCGGGTGAGAAGGTCGTGCTGGCGGCTACCGACCGGTTCCGCCTCGCGGTTCGTGAACTCACCTGGAATTCGGCCGTGGCGGATCTCGAAGCCGCTGTGCTGGTTCCGGCGAAGACGCTGGCCGAATCAGCCAAATCCGGCTCGGACGGTACCGAAGTACATCTGTCTCTGGGTGCCGGCCAGGCCGTGGGCAAGGACGGCATGCTGGGCATCCGCAGCAACGGCAAGCGGACCACCACGCGCCTGCTCGACGCTGAATTCCCGAAATTCCGTCAGCTGCTGCCGGCAGAGCACACGGCGGTTGCCACCATCGGTGTCGCTGAGCTGGCCGAGGCCATCAAGCGTGTGGCGCTCGTTGCTGATCGTGGTGCTCAGGTCCGGATGGAATTCGCCGACGACATCCTGCGGCTCTCGGCCGGTGCCGACGACGTGGGCCGCGCCGAGGAAGACCTGCCGGTCGAGTTCTACGGCGAACCGTTGACCATCGCGTTCAACCCGACCTACCTGACCGACGGTCTGGGCTCGTTGCACGCCGAGCGAGTCACCTTTGGATTCACCACCCCCAGCAAGCCTGCAGTGTTGCGGCCGGCCGGGGAGAACCAATACTCGGGATCCGGTCCGTTCCCCGCGGGAGATACCGATTACGTGTATTTGTTGATGCCGGTGCGTCTCCCGGGCTGACCGGGACTCAACAGCGAAGGAACCACAAATGCAGCTGGGGTTGATTGGCCTCGGAAAAATGGGCTTCAACATGCGCGAGCGTTTGCGCGGTGGCGGGCACGAAGTCATCGGCTACGACCCGCGACCGGAAGTCAGCGATGTCCCGTCGCTCGCTGCGCTCGCGGAGCAGCTCGAGGCGCCGCGCGTGGTGTGGGTGATGGTGCCGTCCGGTGAGATCACCCGCGAGACCATCGAGGATCTCGCCGGCGTGCTCAGTGCCGGAGATCTGGTGATCGACGGCGGCAACTCGCGCTATACCGAAGACGGCGTGCACGCAAAACTGCTGGCGGACAAGGGCATTGGCTTCATCGACGCCGGTGTTTCCGGCGGCGTGTGGGGCCTGACCGAAGGCTACGGTCTGATGGTCGGCGGCAGTGAAGCCGACGTGGCCCGCGTGATGCCGATCTTCGAGACGCTGCGGCCCGAGGGAGATCTCGCCGACGGGTTCGTCCACGCCGGCCCTGTTGGTGCCGGTCATTTCGCCAAGATGGTGCACAACGGCGTCGAGTACGCGTTGATGACCGCCTACGGCGAGGGCTACGAGATGCTCGCCGCCGAGCCGCTCATCGAGAACCCGCAGGCGGTGTACCAGGCCTGGACCAACGGCACCGTGGTGCGGTCGTGGTTGCAGCAGCTGCTGGCCAAGGCGCTCAAGGAAGACCCGAAGCTCGAAGACATCAGTGGCTACACCGAGGATTCCGGTGAAGGCCGGTGGACGGTCGAGGAAGCCATCCGGCTGAGGGTTCCGGTGCCGAGCATCGCGGCGTCGTTGTTCGCCCGGTTCCTGTCCCGGCAGGAAGACTCGCCGACGATGAAAGCCGTTGCAGCACTTCGTAATCAGTTCGGTGGCCACGCCGTGCAGAGGGTCAGTAAGTCCGGCTAGGTGTTTGTTCGACATATCAGTCTGACCGATTTTCGATCCTGGCCGCGACTCGACCTGGAACTGGCTCCTGGACGCACCGTCTTTGTCGGCCAGAACGGTTTCGGCAAGACGAATATTGTTGAGGCGCTTTGGTATACCGCCACGCTCGGCTCCCACCGGGTGGCGTCGGACGCGCCACTGATCCGGTCTGGCTGCGAGCGGGCGGTGGTGTCCACCATCGTCGTCAACGAGGGCCGGGAACTGGCGGTGGATCTCGACATCACCGCCGGACGAGCCAACAAGGCCCGGCTCAACCGCTCGCCCGTCCGGTCCGCCCGCGAAATTCTCGGTGCGCTTCGGGCGGTGTTGTTCGCACCTGAGGACTTGTCGTTGGTACGTGGCGACCCAGGCGAACGCCGACGCTATCTCGATGAGCTCGCCAGTACCCGTCGTCCCCGGCTCGGTGGGGTGCGGGCCGACTACGAGAAGGTCGTGCGACAGCGCACGGCGCTGCTGAAATCCGCAGGCGTCAGTCGTTTTCGGGGTAGTGACGCCGGCGCGCTGGAAACCCTTGACGTGTGGGATGGGCACCTGGCCAGTCACGGCGCCGAGCTGATCGCGGCCCGCGTCGACCTGATCAACGAGTTACATCCTGAGATCACGAAGGCCTACCACCTGCTGGCGCCGGCCTCGCGGCCCGCGTCGGTGCGCTACCGCAGTTCAGTCGAGGCCGTCGAAGCTCAAGCGACTACCGGGTCTGTCGATATCGCGGCGTATGAGACAGCGCTGCTCGAGGAATTGGCCCGACGCCGGTCTGCTGAACTCGAGCGCGGCGTGTGTCTGGTTGGCCCGCACCGCGATGATCTCGAACTCCGGCTCGGCGATCAGGTTGCGAAAGGATTTGCCAGCCACGGTGAATCGTGGTCGATGGCGTTGGCCCTGCGGCTCGGGGCGTACGAATTGTTACGTACCGACGGCACCGACCCAGTGTTGCTCCTTGATGACGTCTTCGCCGAACTCGATTCGGCACGCCGACGCGCGCTGGCCGACGTGGCACAATCTGCTGAGCAGGTTTTGGTCACCGCAGCGGTGCCCGACGACATTCCCCAGGACTGGGACGGCACCCGGGTCAACGTGGTGATGCGCGACGACGATGGCGGGCGGATTTCGGTGGTGGACGCGTGACGGAAGAACCAGGTAAGCCGGAAGAATCGGCTAAGCCGGACGAACCGGTAAGTGCTTTTCCGCCAGCACATCTCGCCCATCTGAAGGGCATGGATCTCGTTCGTCGGACCCTTGAAGAGGCCCGGGGCGCGGCGCGCAGCCAGGGCAAGGACGTCGGCCGCGGCCGTAGTACGCCGGTTTCGCGCAATCGCGGCCGTGGTGGTGGCCGCCGAACCTGGTCCGGCCCGGGACCTGATCGTCGGGATCCGCAGTTGCTGGGGTTAGCGAGCATGGATATGGCCCGCACCCGAGGCTGGTCCGGCCGCATGGCCGAAGGATCAGTGTTCGGCCAGTGGGCGACGGTGGTCGGGAGCCAAATTTCCGACCACGCCTCCCCCACCGCGCTGCGCGAGGGCGTCTTGACCGTGACGGCTGAATCCACCGCGTGGGCAACGCAACTCCGGATGGTGCAGTCCCAGATTCTGGCGAAAATCGCCGCCGCCGTCGGCGACGGAGTGGTCACGTCCGTGAAGATCCTGGGCCCCTCTGGTCCGACGTGGCAAAAAGGGCCGCGGAATTTCGGTGGCCGCGGGCCACGCGATACCTACGGCTGAGCCTGGATCCAGTGGTCGCTCAGCGCGCCGACAAGTCGAAGATGATGCCCCTGAGGCGTCCGGACGCAACGTAGCCCGAAAAATTCACCGCACGGCGCAGACAGGCATGTCAAAACGTCGTCAGAAAGTCGGTGCCGTCGGTCGCTACCGGTAGACTGTCGACAGATCTGAGTGCGGTGTCCTCGCCGCCCCGCGAACCCCAAGGAGACGCGTCCGACGTGGCTGCCCAAAAGAAGGATGCGCCGGCTGAGTACGGTGCCGATTCGATCAAGGTCCTCGAAGGTCTGGAAGCGGTTCGTAAGCGCCCCGGTATGTACATCGGGTCCACCGGCGAGCGCGGTCTGCACCACTTGGTCTGGGAAGTTGTGGACAATGCCGTCGACGAGGCGATGGCCGGGTTTGCCACCAAGGTGGATGTACGCATCCTCGAGGATGGCGGAGTCCAGGTCACCGACGACGGCCGCGGCATCCCTGTCGCAATGCACGCGACCGGTATCCCGACCATTGACGTCGTCATGACCGTGCTGCACGCCGGCGGAAAGTTCGAAGAAGGCGCCTACCAGGTGTCCGGTGGTCTGCACGGCGTCGGCGTCTCGGTGGTCAACGCGCTGTCGACGCGGCTGGAAGCCGACATCTACAAGGATGGCTTCGAGTGGCACCAGACCTACGACAGGTCTGTCCCCGGCACACTGCGGCAGGGCGGGCCGTCCAAGAAGACCGGTTCGACCATTCGGTTCTGGGCGGACCCGGACATCTTCGAGACCACGGTCTACGACTTCGAGACCATTGCCCGGCGCCTGCAGGAGATGGCCTTCCTGAACAAGGGCCTGACCATCGAGCTGACCGATGAACGGGTCGTCGCGGCAGCCGTTGTCGACGAGGTGGTCAGTGATCATGCTGAAGCACCCAAGACCGCCGAGGAAAAGGCAGCCGAAGCGTCTGCTCCGCAGAAGGTCAAGCACCGGATTTACCACTACCCCGACGGTCTGGTCGACTTCGTCAAGCACATCAACCGCACCAAGAGCGCCATCCAGCAGAGCATCATCGATTTCGGTGGCAAGGCCGAAGGCCACGAGGTCGAGATCGCGATGCAGTGGAACGCCGGGTACTCGGAGTCGGTGCACACCTTCGCCAACACCATCAACACACACGAGGGTGGTACGCACGAAGAAGGTTTCCGTGCGGCGCTGACCACGGTGGTCAACAAGTACGCGCGCGACAAGAAGCTGCTGAAGGAAAAAGAAGCCAACCTCACCGGTGACGACATCCGTGAGGGTCTGGCCGCCGTGGTGTCGGTCAAGGTTCGTCAACCGCAGTTCGAAGGCCAGACCAAGACCAAGCTGGGCAACACCGAGGTCAAGTCGTTCGTGCAGAAGATCTGCAACGAGCAGTTGACCCACTGGTTCGAGGCCAACCCTGCCGAAGCCAAAACCGTTGTCAACAAAGCAGTTTCGTCCGCTCAGGCCAGAGTCGCCGCGCGTAAGGCGCGAGAGTTGGTCCGCCGCAAGAGCGCAACCGACATCGGCGGTCTGCCCGGCAAGCTGGCCGACTGCCGCTCCACCGACCCGAGCAAGTCGGAATTGTATGTGGTGGAGGGCGATTCGGCCGGTGGCTCGGCCAAGAGCGGCCGCGATTCGATGTTCCAGGCGATCCTGCCGCTGCGCGGCAAGATCATCAACGTCGAGAAGGCCCGCATCGATCGCGTGCTGAAGAACAACGAAGTCCAGGCCATCATCACGGCCCTTGGCACAGGTATCCATGACGAGTTCGACCTGGCGAAGCTGCGCTACCACAAGATCGTCCTGATGGCTGACGCTGACGTCGACGGCCAGCACATCTCCACCCTGCTGTTGACGCTGCTATTCCGCTTCATGAAGCCGCTGGTGGAACACGGCCACATCTTCCTGGCCCAGCCGCCGCTCTACAAGCTGAAATGGCAACGCAGCGAACCGGAATTCGCGTACTCGGACCGCGAGCGCGACGGGCTGCTGGAAGCGGGCAAGAAGGCCGGCAGGCGGATCAACCCCGACGACGGCATTCAGCGCTACAAGGGTCTGGGCGAGATGGACGCCAAGGAACTGTGGGAGACCACCATGGATCCGTCGATCCGCGTGCTCCGGCAGGTCACCCTCGACGATGCCGCCGCCGCCGACGAGCTCTTCTCGATCTTGATGGGCGAGGACGTTGAGGCCCGCCGCAGCTTCATCACGCGTAACGCCAAAGACGTTCGCTTCCTTGACGTTTAGCGCTCGACTGAGTTTCAGAGGAAAGAAGAATTAATGGTGCACACCGCGTTCATCCGGGTCAAGGTTGCGGCCGACGCAACCGATCGGGCCGCCGCGGCCATGCGCGAGTTGGTCGGCCCGACCCTCGCGGAGCCGGGCTGCATCACTTATGAGTTCTACCGAGACCTGGATGACCCGGCGCTGTTCCACTGCTTCGAGCATTGGGATTCGAAGGAAGCCCTGGATCTGCACGGCACGACGCCGCATGTGGCCAAGTTCCTGACGGAACTGGGACCGCTGATCGAAAAGTGGGAATACAACCACACGGAAGCGATGTGAGGTCGGCTACCGAGCCGACCCCCAGAAACACGATGTTTAACGTGAAACAATCCGCAGAAGGAAATCGATGACAGACACTCTGCCGCCTGAAGGCGACCGCATCGAACCGGTCGACATCCAGCAGGAGATGCAGCGCAGCTACATCGACTACGCCATGAGCGTCATCGTCGGTCGCGCTCTGCCGGAGGTCCGTGACGGCCTCAAGCCGGTGCACCGTCGAGTGCTGTACGCGATGTACGACTCGGGCTTCCGGCCTGACCGTTCACACGCCAAGTCTGCGCGTTCGGTCGCCGAGACCATGGGTAACTACCACCCTCACGGTGACTCCTCCATCTACGACACCTTGGTCCGCATGGCCCAACCGTGGTCGCTGCGCTACCCGCTGGTGGACGGTCAGGGCAACTTCGGCTCCCCGGGTAACGACCCCGCGGCCGCCATGCGTTACACCGAAGCTCGCCTCACTCCCCTGGCCATGGAGATGCTGCGCGAAATCGACGAGGAGACAGTCGATTTCATTCCTAACTACGACGGCCGGGTGCAAGAGCCGACGGTTCTGCCGAGCCGCTTCCCGAATCTCCTGGCCAACGGCTCCGGCGGCATCGCGGTCGGCATGGCCACCAATATGCCGCCGCACAACCTCGGTGAATTGGCCGAGGCGGTGTACTGGTGCCTGGAGAACCACGAGGCCGACGAAGAGGCCACCCTCGAAGCCATGATGGAACGGGTCAAGGGCCCGGACTTCCCGACCCATGGTTTGATCGTCGGCTCGATGGGTATCTCCGACACCTACCGCACCGGGCGTGGATCTATCCGGATGCGCGGCGTATTGGAGATCGAGGAAGACGCCAAAGGCCGGACGTCCCTTGTCATCACGGAGTTGCCGTATCAGGTCAACCACGACAACTTCATCACCTCTGTAGCAGACCAGGTCCGCGACGGCAGGCTCACCGGCATCTCGAACATCGAGGATCAGTCGAGCGACCGGGTGGGTCTGCGCATCGTTATCGATCTGAAGCGCGATGCGGTGGCCAAGGTAGTGGTGAACAACCTCTACAAGCACACCCAGCTGCAGACCAGTTTCGGTGCCAACATGCTGTCCATCGTCGACGGGGTGCCGCGCACCCTGCGCCTGGATCAGCTGATCCGGCTGTACGTGCAGCACCAACTCGAGGTCATCATTCGGCGTACCCGGTACCGGCTGCGCAAGGCCAACGAGCGGGCCCACATCCTGCGTGGTTTGGTGAAAGCCCTTGACGCCCTTGATGAAGTGATCGCGTTGATCCGGGCCTCGGCCAACGCCGACGTCGCGCGCGGCGGCTTGATGGAGCTGCTCGAGGTCGACGAAATCCAGGCCCAGGCCATCCTGGACATGCAGCTGCGCCGGCTGGCTGCCCTGGAACGTCAGCGCATCGTCGACGATCTGGCCAAGATCGAGGCCGAGATCGCCGACCTCGAGGACATCCTGGCCAAGCCGGAACGCCAACGCGCCATCGTTCACGATGAGCTCAAGGAGCTCGTCGACAAGTACGGAGACGACCGTCGTACCCGGATCATCGCGGCCGACGGCGACGTCACCGATGAGGACCTCATCCAGCGCGAGGACGTCGTCGTCACCATCACGGAGACCGGCTACGCCAAGCGCACCAAGACCGACCTGTACCGCAGCCAGAAGCGTGGCGGTAAGGGCGTGCAGGGTGCCGGGCTCAAGCAGGACGACATCGTCAACCACTTCTTCGTGTGCTCGACGCACGACTGGATCCTGTTCTTCACCACGCAGGGCCGGGTGTACCGGGCCAAGGCCTACGACCTGCCGGAGGCGTCGCGGACCGCGCGTGGCCAGCACGTCGCGAACCTCCTGGCCTTCCAGCCCGAAGAGCGCATCGCACAGGTCATCCAGATCAAGAGCTACGAGGACGCGCCTTACCTTGTGCTTGCCACGCGCAACGGCCTGGTGAAGAAGTCCAAGCTGGTCGACTTCGACTCGAACCGCTCGGGCGGCATCGTCGCGATCAACCTGCGCGACGAAGACGAACTGGTCGGAGCCGTCCTCTGCTCGGCCGAGGACGACTTGCTGCTGGTCAGCGCCAACGGCCAGTCCATCCGCTTCTCGGCCACCGACGAGGCGCTGCGGCCGATGGGCCGCGCCACCTCGGGTGTGCAGGGTATGCGGTTCAACGAGGACGACCGCCTGCTGTCGCTGAACGTCGTGCAGGCGGACACCTACCTGCTGGTCGCCACGGCGGGCGGTTACGCCAAGCGGACGGCCATCGACGAGTACACGGCCCAGGGCCGCGGCGGCAAGGGCATCCTCACCATCCAGTACGACCCGAAGCGTGGCAGTCTGGTCGGAGCCTTGATCGTCGACGACGAGACCGAGCTGTACGCCATCACGTCGGGCGGCGGTGTCATCCGGACCGCGGCACGTCAGGTGCGCAAGGCCGGACGGCAGACCAAGGGCGTTCGGTTGATGAACTTGGGTGATGGCGACACACTGATTGCCGTCGCGCGGAACGCTGAAGAAGCGGATCCCGGCGACGACAGCGTTGAGACCGTCGACATCATCGAGACCGAAACCGAGACTGACGCCACGTAGTGCGACTGCCCACAGCCGCCCTGATTGAAGGAGCCACCAGGTGAGTTCCCCGAACGAGCCGGGATACACCCGCACCGGTGACGGACCCACAAGCAACAGCGGGCCTGCCACCGGTTCAGGTGGCGGTGCCCATGCAGCCGACCAGAGCGGCGAAGCCCCGCCCTGGCAGCGGGCCCGTACCGGCTCAGCGGGCGACGCACCTACGGCTACCGGCCCGAGCCTCGATGACCGGCTCAACCGGTTCGTCAGCGGCACTGGGTCGGCCGCCGAGGCGGAAACGACCATCACGCCGGCCATCACGCCCGACGCCCCGGCTGTGACCCCAGGCGGCAACGTGCCGCCTAAGCCGGTCAGGACCGAAGCAGTGCGACCTGAGCCCCGGCCGGAAGGCCGACCGGACGCCGCCTACGCCAGCGAGATCCCGGACCTGTCGCGGCAGGCACCACGCCGGTCGGTCGAGCCGCGTGAGCCGCGGACCGTCGCCACGGTTTCCCCCGCACGTTCGGCGGGACCGCGGAACCGCGCGGCAGCGCGCCAGGACGGGCCGGTGCGGGCCAGCATGCAGGTGCGCCGCGTTGATCCGTGGAGCGTGCTGAAAGTCTCACTGGTGCTGTCGGTGGCGCTGTTTTTCGTGTGGATGATCGCGGTGGCGTTCCTGTACCTGGTGCTGGGCGGCATGGGCGTCTGGAGCAAGCTCAACAGCAATGTCGGCGATCTGCTCACCAGCGGCGGCGGCAGTGGCGGTGAATTGGTTTCTGCGAGCACGATTTTCGGCGGCGCGACCCTCATCGGGTTGGTCAACATCGTGCTGCTGACGGCTATGGCTGTCACCGCTGCGTTCGTCTACAACCTGACGACCGATCTGGTCGGCGGCGTTGAGGTGACGCTGGCAGATCGCGACTGATTACCGGTCTTCTAAAGCGCGGTTGACGTCGCGTTTTGGGCCCAGCGGTCCCCATACGGTAATCTCATCGCTCGGCCGCAAGGCCAGTTTCGGGCCTATAGCTCAGGTGGTTAGAGCGCTTCGCTGATAACGAAGAGGTCGGAGGTTCGAGTCCTCCTAGGCCCACGGAAGTCGGTATCACCGACTCCCCCACCGGAAGGGTGCACCGTGAGATTGGTTCTGCTGGTGCTCGGTGCCATGGTCGCGGCAGCGGCCGGCTTTGTATGGCGAACCCGGCACGGTGCAGAGGTCTGGCACTCCATCGAATCGGATGCCACCGAGGGGCCTTAGCTCAGTTGGTAGAGCGCTGCCTTTGCAAGGCAGATGTCAGGAGTTCGAATCTCCTAGGCTCCACAAATCCACAGCAATTCAGAAGCGGTTCCGATAGCTATCGGGGCCGCTTTTTGTATCCGCCCACGCCCGTAGCGTGGAGCCTGTCGTGATAGCAGCTGGGTAAGCCACCCGATCCGGCAAGTGCTGACGCCAGGTCGCCGCGACACGCCGCCTAGAAGCTTTCGCCTTTCCTGTGAACCACCGCAAACTGTCGTGGGCGCTAAAAAGGGTCTGGGCAATGAGAGGCGACGACGCGGGTGACTAATTACGGGTTTCGACTATTTCGGGCGACGATCTACCGGAATGGTCGCGGCGAGCCTTATGGCATTCAGCTCCGAGACAAGGAACCGAAGCTGCATTTTCGGGACTTCCTGTTCGAACTCGCGATGTCTCGGAAGGGGGCCGTTGTCCATGGCTCTCCGCATACGCTCGCTACCGATGATGTGGACGAGGTCGACGGTGAGACAGACGACTCCTCCGATGAGGGCGCAGCCTCAGTCGCTTCGCGCGACGGGTCTAGGCCCGTCCTAGTCATTCAAGAGGTGTCCTATAGAGGCGATCACGTCGTGATCGACTACTTGTACGGGCGACACCTCGGTTACACGTGGGCTGGGTACTCGGAGGTGAGCGGTGACGACCCTGCTGCGCCGCCAATCGACATCGCCGCATTGAAGTCGGTGCGGCCGTACCGCGCGGCGTTTATGTTTCCCGAGGTCGGCAATGCAGGCGTCGTGGCGGTTGAGGACGCTAGCCGCACCCACGCCTCCAAGAAGCTCGAGCAATGGCTTCGTCATTGGTCCCGCGAGGATGCTGAGGCTGTGGCCGCCGCGCAGCGTGAGCAGACGGGCAAAAAGAGCATTCGGGCTGAATGGTGGTCGATGCGGCTAACACCGATGAGCGACCCAGAGAGATTGAAACGTCTGATGCTGAACGGGACCAGCAGCAAGATCGTGTTGACGAAACAGGGGGCGTCGGACAGCAACACACCGGGGAAGTCGCCGCTCAAGGTGGAAATGGGACTTGATGACGGCAAATACGCAAAACAGGCCCGCATGCTCATCAACAAATGGATTGCACACTTCAATGGGCCGCCAGCGGAGCGCGCCAGCGATCCCCAGGGCGCGGCTACCCGCGATCTCGCTGCTGTTTTGGCGGACAGGTACATGGGATTCGACGATGAGGCCTATGACGATGCCTGGATCGAGGTCAAGGATTCTGACGGCAAAAAGAAGGAGATCAGCCCGTCGAGGTGGGCCGATATTTTCATCTACCCGGTCGGCAGCGGCATAGAATGTCCGAGCCGCGCGATATTCTTCGGACGAGTCCAGAAGGCAGTGGCTCCGCTCGAAAAGTCACTGGAAGTCAAGATCGACTGGGCGGGATGGGGAGTGGATGATGGGTAGATTCGATCTGCGCCCACTTTTTCGTGGACAGTTCAAGAGCCTTAAGCTAGTTAGCCGTCCAGGGCGCCCGTACGACATCGTCGCGATTGCAGTTCTGTATGGCGTGCCAGCGGCTTTGCTTACCCTGTCCTTCAAACTGGACTGGCATCTGTCGGCACCTATTCCGCTACTTACAGCGGTGTCGCTACTAGCTGGCGGCACACTGAGCGCATTCAGTTCGCTATCGTCGCTGCGACTTAAACTGACCGAATGGTCGGATAACCACGACGGCAAGGATGTCTACCGGGATAGCCTCGATGAGAGCGTGGCGCATCTATTCATGATTGCGCTCGCGTGTGTGGTGGACGCTGCAATGTTGGTCGTCGGCCTCAATGTATCTCGCGGTGAACCCCTTACACCTCTTGCCGACGCCGTAGTGGGCGTCACCGCTTACTTTGCGATCGCCATCACGGCCTACATATTCTTGGCCTTCGTCATGGTGCTCCCGCGGCTTTACTGGGCGTATACAAGGATGAATCGCGTGTCTCCGCAGCTGGATGGCTTTGACGCAACTCGCTAACGCGTTCGCGCTACACACCACGAGCAGACTTCACCGCACAGCACCACACGACACGAACCAACGCGGAGTACGGCGGAATCGGTGTGTAAGTGGGAGTCACAATGCCGGACTGTGCGGATGCTGCGGCGTCATAGAAAGCTGCGTGCGTGTGCACATCTTCCGTGTCGACCTGGGGATGGCGTCGCCATCTGATTCCCTCTGATCCCCAAGAATCAGGATACGGCGTGGACGATCGCGAGCAGTCGGAGTTCTGGGTCGACGATGCAGCGTGTGGGTCTAGCTGTATCCGAGCTAGGGCTCGGTTCGGTTGAACGTATTACCCAACATTTGGTGACCTGCCCGCCGGCTCGATCCCGGACGGGATGTCCTGAACTCGGGTTTTTTTGCGGAGCGGGCTTCGTGGGGATTCGCGGCTTGATAACTTCCGACGTAGGTGCAGCCGTACCTGTGGCAGTTAGGCGGAAGAATTGTGGATATCTCTGAAGCAATCAATGAACTCGGGCTTGTGGGACAAGTACCGCATTTGAATGCAGCTGCAGATCGGTCAAAAGAAACGGCAGGCCGAATACGCAAGGCGTTGGCGGACTTTGATTCCGGCGGAGGAGCCATGGACGTTGTTGCGTTCGGTTCTCTCGCTCGACAGGAGTACACGCCGGCAAGCGATGTCGACTATCTCGTCTTGGTCGACACCATGCCGGAGGACCCTGCGGTTCCGCATGAACTCCTCAGGAGGATTAGCGACTGCCTCACTGTTGAGGCAACTGCTGATGGTTCGTCCAAGTCACCCGGAGCTAGCGGCCTTTTTGGCAGGGCTACCGGAGTTTTCGACATTATCAATCAAGTCGGCTTGGAGGGTGACACAAACTCTACTCATACCGTCAGAATGGAGGTTATTCAGGAGTCGGTAAGCCTGTTAAACGCCGAGGTGCACTCCAAAATCCTAGGTAGCACCCTCCGGAGGTACATCACTCTGTTCGAGGTTCCACACGACCGCCCACCAAGATTCCTGCTAAACGACATGCTGAGGTACTGGCGCCAGATAACTGTCGATTATCAGGCAAAGACTCCAGTCGGTGGCCAGGAACGCAAAGCAGTCATGCGCTATTTGAAGCTCTTGATGACTAGAAAAAACTTTATTGCAAGTTCGATCTTGCCGCTGATCGCTCCTCGCGATCTCGAAATTCCTTGGGAGACTTACCTTAAGGACATCTACGCCATGCCACCACTAGCGCGTCTGGCCACAGTCACCGTGAATGCCCCAGAGTCGGTCAAAAGTGCTGTGCGAACTGTCTTTTCTACTATCGATCTGTTTATCAAGAACACTGAGAGCGAAGAGAAACGAACGAGGTGGAATACGCTCGCCTGGGAGTCTCGCAAATCAGATGAGGGTTATCGGAATTTCAGAGCCGCCGCCGAGGAATTGCAACAAGCCTTGGAGCACATATTCTTGGATTGGAACGATGTGGCTGAAAACACGCGAAGGTATCTGTTGCTTTAGTCGAGATCTTCCGACGTGCGCAGCCGGACACTCTCAAATCCTTGCTTGAGGAGGTCAATGAAAATCGTCTCGTCGGAGTCAGTCAGCTTTGAATAGGGTTCGGCGTCCTCCCAAGGAGAAACTCCATGGTTGCCATCGGCGATGCGCCGAGGAATCACATGGGCATGTAGGTGAGGTTCCTTGTTGCCCAACATCGCGATGTTGACTCGCTCCACGTCTGCCATCTTCCTCAATACGAGGGATGCGTCTTGGAGGTCAGACATAAAGGACAGCAACAGCTCTGGATCAGTCTGGTCGTAATGTTCGACATGGTCGTTGAGGCTCACAATCAAACGCCCAGGGAAACGAGCATCGCTGTAGAGCCCGACTTGCGAGACACGAAGTGTGCCCACCGGAATCCACAATGTAAAACCGCAGGTTGAGCAGCCAGAAGCCGGCGAACCGATTCGGTTCAGCGCACTCCCGGTGTCTACTTCACACCCAGGCCTTGCCTCCGTCATCGTCCCATCAAACCCATCTGTCTCTAGCGCAAACCAACATCCAATATCGAACATACGTACGATACATCCGTGTGGTCAACACACACTTTGAAAAGTAACAGTTGATCGTCGGTGGCGTGTTCCCGTCTGAGTACGTCATACTGATCACCTATAACTTATTACGTAACACGTACATAGTAGCGGAGATGCGGTGGACGACGAGGCTTTGCGCAACGTGTCCAAAGGACTCTTTGGAAACCGACACAAGCTGGAGGTAATCGCAGCGATCGGTGACGCGATTGCCGATGGCGCTCAAGATGTGTACCCCCGCATGATCTCTAAGACGCTACGAGACGCTGCCGACAAGCAGGTGGGCGAAATCTTCGCGCAACTTCGCAGTGGCGGCCTGCTGATACCCGTTGAGGACAAGACCGATCTGCAGAAGCATCGGCACCGAGCACGTGAGTCAGAAGTTTGGGGGGTCGTACGCAACCTTCTAGCTGAACTACGCGAGGCTGCGTGGCGACCTGATGAGCTCTGACTCCTACTCGAATCGCCATCCGCCCGTGCCGGCAGTTACTGACAAAGCCGCCAATCAGAGCCATGCTTTGGCGGGCTATCGACCGTGTAAACCTCTAGTGTGCAACGTGATTCGCGTTTGCAAGGCAGACTTCAGGAGTTCGGATCGCCTAGGCTCCACAAATCCACAGCAGTTCAGAAGCGGTTCCGATAACTTCGGGGCCGCTTTTCCATTCGGCCTACGTCGGTGTTCCAAGGCGGCTCCAACGTCGCGGTTCTACGCTGCTGCCATGACGACAGAGTTGCGCTACGCGAAATGGATGCTGCCGCTGTCGGTGCCGTTCGGTCTCGGACCGCGGCACAGTGACGTGGAAGTCCGCGACGGCGCACTGCACTTGAGCATGGGTTGGGGTTTCTCCGCCGAGATCCCGTTGAGCTCCATCGTCGAAGCCAGCCGCTGGGAGCGCCGAATCACATCCTGGGGCGTGCACGGATTCCGCGGACGGTGGTTGGTCAACGGTTCGTCAGACGGCGTGGTGGCGCTGACTGTCGCTCCGCCGGTCAAGGCCAAGGTTGTCGGGGTGCCAGTGACGCTGCGGGAACTCGGGGTCAGTGTTACGGACCCCCAAGCTCTGATCGCAGCTTGCACCAAGCGCAGGTGACGAACGTGAGCTTGTGTGCCAGATCCGGCCCGGAGCTGACACACAAGCTCACACTCGACGAAAACCTAGGGCTGAGGCGTCACATCCACGCTCGGGGGCAGCGGAGAGGGCTCAGGCTGCATCGAGCGCCGCACGATCGAGAACGTGATGCCACCGAGCGCCAGCACTGCGACGGTCGCACCGGCGATCAGCAAGGGCCGGCGACGCTTGGAGCCTGCCTGCACCACCACTGCCAGATCGCCTGCGGCATCCTCGCTGCGGTGGCACCTCCGCCCCACCCACCGGGCGGTCCCCACCGTCGATCCGACGCCGATACCGAGCACGCCACGCAGGATCAGCAGCGGCCCGACGATCGAGTACTTCAGCCCCTGGCCCAGTCGGGCACCGGAACTGGGGCAGCTGGCCTCGGGGACGTTTTCGGTGACAGTGCTCATCAACCAACCTCTCTGCCGGACACGATTTCTTCAGACCTCCCCAGGCGGGGGTCGTGGCCTTCCACGTTATTCGTTGGGGGGCGACTTCGGGGTCTTAAATGTGAGTGGCAGACTGACTTTCCGTGACGAGCCCCATTCAGACTGCGACCGCGACGCTGCACACCAACCGCGGCGACATCAAGATTGCTTTGTTCGGTAACCACGCGCCCAAGACCGTCGCCAACTTCGTTGGACTGGCGCAGGGCACCAAGGATTACTCCACCGAGAACGCCTCGGGCGGCACCTCCGGCCCGTTCTACGACGGCGTCGTCTTCCACCGCGTCATCGACGGCTTCATGATCCAGGGCGGCGACCCGACCGGCACCGGTCGCGGCGGCCCGGGCTACCAGTTCGCCGACGAGTTCCACCCGGAGCTGCAGTTCGACAAGCCGTACCTGCTGGCCATGGCCAACGCCGGGCCGGGCACCAACGGCTCGCAGTTCTTCATCACCGTCGGCAAGACCCCGCACCTGAACCGCCGCCACACCATCTTCGGTGAGGTCGTCGATGAGGAGTCGCAGAAGGTTGTGGACGCCATCGCGACCACGTCCGTAGACCGCGGCGACCGCCCGACCGAGCCGGTCGTCGTCGACTCGATCACCGTTTCCTAAACCCAGCCTGACGCGCGGCGCGGCAGTCCCCTACCGGGGCTGTCGCGCCGTTTGCGTTGTGGGTGGTTACCCGCGGAGTGTCAGGGGATGTAGCCGGCCTCGGTCAGCGCGTCGAGGACGTTGATGGGGTCGGTGCCGACGTCCCATCGGGTGAAGACCAGGAGCCGGTCGTCGGTGGTGTCGAGCTCCAGCAGCCGGACCTTGCGGGTGAGCCGACGGAACTCGGTGATGCGCACACTCTTGAGGTCGGCCTGTGTATAAGTCTGAGTGCTGAACCACCCGCGCACCACAAGCCCGGCCGGCGTGATGGCCAGTTTCGGTCGCGCCCGCCACGACAGGGCCGCAAAGACCACCAGGCCGACGGCCGCGATGCCGCCGAGAAGGCGTCCCGGGGGATCAGTTACCGAGGTCAGGGCCACTGCACTGAGCAGCAGACCGAAGACGCCGCAGGCCGCGATTCCTACGGCCGGCGGGCTCCATTGAGTTTGTTGCACGAGATATTCACACCCCTGGGGGCAAGTTATCCACAGGCACTATCCCCAATGGGGATGAATCACATTGATGTAACTGTGTGTCCGTGAGGTTGCCAGTTGGGTTACGCGGCGGGTCCAGAATGTAACGAACCGGGGCTGTTGACCCAGGTCAGCGCCACCGCATGGTCAGCAGCAGGCCGGTGATCATGAAGGCGAACGCGATGGCGTAGTTCCACTGGGCGAGATCAGCCATCCACTGCAGGAGGTGTGGAGTACCGGACGGGTTGAGCGCCGCGAGCTGGAACACCGCCAGCCACAGCAGGCCGATCAACATGAGCGCACAGAAGAACACCACGAACCACGAACTCGACGGTCCGGCCTTGACCTTCACCGGCGTCCGGCTCACCGGATTGATGGTGAAGTCGTTCTTCTTGCGAACCTTGGACTTGGGCATTGGTACCTTCGCGGCTGTCGGTGCCGCACTCCCGCGCCGGTAGAGAAAAACCGGCAATTCGGTGCGACGATGGAGCGGTATGCACTCAGAGCCTAACGCAGAACACGGTGCCGCTCGCAGCGCGCTGACGTCGGAGTCTGCCCAGCAGACCCGGCACTCGGCCTGGCGATTCGGCGTGCCGGTGGTCTGTGTGCTCGCCGGCCTCCTCCTGGGTACCACCCACGGCGTCTCCGGTGGC
Source organism: Mycolicibacterium sp. CBMA 234 (assembly GCF_009729415.1). Classification (GTDB taxonomy): domain Bacteria; phylum Actinomycetota; class Actinomycetes; order Mycobacteriales; family Mycobacteriaceae; genus Mycobacterium. Next base: position 11,578 of record NZ_MPKW01000025.1, on the reverse strand, counting down.
ACCGAGATCCGCCGCAGCGATGCCCCCCGACTCGTCGACATGGTTCGTGAAGCGCAGCGGACCGTGGCCAGCCGGACCGCTGAACGTGACGCCCTGCAGCATCAGCTGGACAACCACCACGGCGGCAGCCCGGAGGCCAACGCGGCCCTGGGCGCCATTACGACGCGGGTCAACGAACTAGGGCTTGAACTGGGCTTGGACCCCATGCGTGGCCCCGGACTGGTGATCACGCTCAACGACGCGCAGCGCAACGCGCAAGGCCAGTTCCCCCGCGATGCCACACCCGACGACCTGGTGGTGCACCAGCAGGATGTGCAGGCCGTCCTCAACGCGCTGTGGACCGGCGGCGCAGAGGCCGTCCAGATGCAGGACCAGCGAATTCTGGCCACCTCGGCCCCGCGCTGTGTCGGTAACACCTTGCTGCTCAACGGTCGCACGTACAGCCCGCCGTACGTCATCACCGTCATCGGCAATGTCGACGGGATGCGAGCCGCGCTGGCCGCCGCGCCGCTGGTGACGCTGTACAAGCAGTATGTGGTGAGGTTCGGGTTGGGCTACACCGAGGAGCCGCGGGCGTCGGTGGACGTCGTCGGCCATCGGGTTCCCGTCAAGCTCCAGTACGCGAAACCGGCGGGGCCCATCACTTATTGATTGTCAGGGCGCCCAGCCGACCCAGTAGCCTGACGACATGCAGGTTCTCGTCCTCGACAACTACGACAGCTTCGTCTTCAACCTGGTCCAGTACTTGGGTCAGCTCGGGGTGCACGCAGAGGTCTGGCGTAGCGACGACGAGCGCGTGGCCACCCCCGAAGGCGTCGCCGCCGTGGCGAAGCAGTTCGACGGCATCCTGGTGAGCCCCGGGCCCGGCACGCCGGAACGGGCGGGTGCGTCGATCCCGTTGGTGCGCGCCTGCGCCGAAGCCGGCACTCCCCTCCTTGGCGTGTGTCTCGGGCACCAGGCCATCGGCGTGGCATTCGGCGGCACCGTCGACCGCGCACCGGAACTGCTGCACGGTAAGACGAGCAAGGTGCACCACGCGAATATCGGTGTGCTGCAAGGACTTCCGGACCCGTTCACGGCCACGCGCTACCACTCGCTGACCATCCTGCCGGAGACCCTGCCCGCCGAACTTGAGGCTACCGGCCACACCGACAGCGGCGTCATCATGGCCGTCCGGCACCGCGAACTGCCGATCCACGGCGTGCAGTTCCACCCGGAGAGCATCCTCACCGAGGGCGGTCACCGCATGCTGGCCAACTGGCTCGCCTACTGCGGCGAGGCCCCGGATGAGGGCCTGGTCCGGCGCCTTGAGCAGGAAGTCGCTGACACCGTCGCGGCAGCGATAAAGACCGCCTAATCACCGAAACTGCGGGAGGTGCCCCCAGTTTCGGCGGTGATTAGGACGCGAAGCTCAGCGTGATCGACGCGCTGAAGTTGACCCCGCTGCCGGCAGCAGGCATCTGGCTGACTACCGCGTTGCTGCGCTGACCGCTGTTCTGCACGTCCGCGCCCTTGATCAGCACACCCGTCCAGCCGAGGGCCCGCAGGTTCGGCTCGGCGTCGGTCCAGAACTGGCCGGCCAGGTTGGGCATGACGAACTGGTTGCCCTGAGACACCTTCAGCGTGATCGGGGCGTCCTTGGCCGTCGGCGTACCTGCCGGCGGATCGGTGGCGATGACTTCACCGGCCGGCTTCGGGCTGTCTGTCGGCGCGGTCAGGATCGTCGTGAAGCCGACGGTGTTCAGGTTCTTCGTCGCGACCTCGACGTTTTGGCCGTTGGTGTCGGGAATCGGCATCATGCCCGGTCCGGAGCCCACGATGATCGTGATCACGTTGGTGATCGCCGACGTCTGATGGGCCGGCGGGTTGGTCGCGATGACCTTGTCCTTCTGCTCCGGCAGCGACTGCGACACCGTCTGCTGGATGTTGCGGAAACCCGACGACTGGAGTTTCGCCATGGCATCGGCAGGCGACATCTTCGAGACGTCCGGCACCTCGCGCTGCTCGGGGCCGGTCGAGACGTTGATGGTGATCTCATCACCGGCCGCGACGGACGTGTTCGCCGACGGTTCGGTGCCGATGACGTGGTCAGGCGCGACGGTGGAGTCGGGCCTCTGCTGGGTACGGGTCTTGAAGCCCCGGTTCTGCAGGTTGGCGACGGCGTCGGCCTGAGCCAGGCCCCGCACGTCCGGGATCTGCTGGTCGTGGGGCTTGCCGTTGATGAAGTTGATCGAAACGGTCACGACGACCGTCAGGACGGCCAGGATGGCTGCCGCGATGAGCCAGCGCCCGATGGGCGTCGAGGCCCGGTCTCCGGAGCGGTACGGCTGCGGGTTGACGCTGATGGGCTCCGGCATCATGCTGCGCGGACCGCCGAACCCGCCGGTGCCCATCATCGCGGTGCGTTCGGCATCGGTGAGGACCTTGGGCGCATCTGGAGCTTCGCCGGCATGGACACGGATCAGGTCGTTCCGCATGTCCGCCGCGCTCTGGTACCGGTTGTCCGGGTTCTTGGCCAGCGCCTTCAGTACGACGGCGTCCAGCTCCGGCGAGATCCCGGCGTGGCGCTGCGACGGCGGCACCGGGTCTTCGCGGACGTGCTGGTAGGCCACCGCGACCGGGGAGTCGCCGACGAATGGCGGTTCGCCGGTGATGAGTTCGTAGAGCACGCAACCGAGCGAGTACACGTCCGAGCGGGCGTCGACGTTCTGGCCGCTGGCCTGCTCGGGTGACAGGTACTGGGCGGTGCCGATGACGGCCGCCGTCTGCGTCATCCGATTGCTGCTATCGGCGATGGCCCGGGCGATACCGAAGTCCATGACCTTCACGGCATTGGCCTTGCTGATCATGATGTTCGCCGGCTTGATGTCCCGGTGCACGATGCCGTGCTGGTGACTGAAGTTCAGGGCCTGGCAGGCGTCGGCGATGATCTCGATGGCCCGCTGCTGAGGCAGCGGGCCTTCGGTGTGCACGATGTCGCGCAGCGTCACACCGTCGACGTACTCCATGACGATGTACGGCAGCGGGCCGTTCGGGGTCTCGGCCTCACCGGTGTCGTACACGGCCACGATCGCCGGGTGGTTCAGGGCGGCGGCATTCTGCGCCTCACGGCGGAACCGAAGGTAGAAGCTCGGGTCCCGGGCGAGGTCGGCGCGCAGCACCTTGACCGCGACGTCGCGGTGCAGGCGCAGGTCGCGCCCAAGGTGAACCTCCGACATACCGCCGAAGCCGAGGATGTCCCCGAGTTCGTAGCGGTCAGAGAGGTGCTGGGGCGTGGTCATGAGCTGGTTGGTCCTGACAGATCCGGGAGGTGGGCCGACTGGCCGGTGGGTGCTCCCGGTGTCTTTGTGGTCTCAGTGATGGTGTTGGTGACGGTGGACTGCTGCTGGTTCTGGTGATCCTTGCGGTCCTGCGCGTTCAGCACAATCAGGATTGCGATGACGATCGCCAGCGCGCCCAGCACGCCCGCTGCCCACAGCAGCGCCCGCTGACCCGCCGAGAACGTCCGTCGTGCCGGCGGTGCCGGGCGGTGACTGCCGGCGGCCGGTTTTGGGCGCGGAGCCGCGGGCGCCGGCCTGGCCGGTTCCACAGCGGCCCGTGCCTGCGTGCTCGACGGAATGGTCGCCGGAGCGGCCCGGCCGATGGTGGGTGTCTGGTTGGGCCGCGGCGGGCGACGTCCGGCCCGGACGGCTGCGACGGCGTCAGCGAACGGTCCACCACTTCGGTAGCGGTGGACGGCGTCCTTGGCGAGGCTGATCTCGATCAGCTCACGCACGTTGGGGGGCAGGTCGGCCGGCAGTGGTGGCGGCGCTTCCTTGATGTGCTTCATCGCTACGGTCAGGGCGCCGTCGCCGGTGAACGGGCGTCGGCCGGAGACGGACTCGTAGCCGACGACACCGAGCGAGTAGACGTCGCTGGCCGCCGTGGCGTCATGGCCCAGAGCCTGTTCGGGCGCGATGTACTGCGCGGTGCCCATGACCATGCCGGTCTGGGTGACCGGGGCCGCGTCGACCGCTTTGGCGATACCGAAGTCGGTGAGCTTCACCTGGCCGGTCGGGGTGATCATGATGTTGCCGGGCTTGACGTCGCGGTGCACCAGGCCGGCGCTGTGCGCCACCTGCAGGGCCCTGCCCGTCTGCTCCAGCATGTCCAGCGAGTGCCGCAGCGACAGCCGGCCGGTGCGCTTGATGACCGAGTTGAGCGGCTCGCCATTGACCAGTTCCATCACCAGGTAGGCGGTGCGGCCGCTGTCGTCGAGTTCGGTCTCGCCGTAGTCGTAGACGCTGGCGATACCGGGGTGGTTGAGCATCGCGACCGTGCGGGCTTCAGCGCGGAACCGCTCGACGAACTCGGGGTCCGTCGAGTATTCGGCCTTGAGCACCTTGATGGCGACCTGTCGGCCGAGCCTGCTGTCGACGCCTTCCCAGACCTGACCCATGCCACCCGTGGCGATGAGTCGCTGAAGTCGATAGCGGCCGGAAAGTGTCACTCCGACGCGTGCGCTCATCCGCGATCCGCCTCCGCTTCTCGCCGTGAGCACATCCGCGATCCGCCCCCGCTTCTCGCTGCCCCGCTCATGATCCCTCCCGTAGCGCTGCGGCGATGGTGGCCCGCCCAATGGGTGCGGCCAGCGCACCGCCGGTTGCGGACAAACGGTCCCCACCATTCTCCACTAGAACTGCGACGGCCACCTTCGGCGATTTCGCCGGTGCAAAAGCGATGTACCACGCGTGCGGCGGAGTGTTGCGCGGATCGGTGCCGTGTTCGGCGGTGCCCGTCTTCGATGCGATCTGCACGCCGGCTATGGCTCCCTTCTGCTGCGTCACCTGCTCGGCGCCGACCATCAGATCCGTAAGTGTAGCCGCGACCTGGGATGAGACTGCTCGCCGCTGTTGATGCGGGGAGGTGGTGGCGATGTTCGAGAGGTCAGGCCCCTTCAGGTCGTCGACCAGGTACGGGGCCATGGTGACGCCGCCGTTGGCGATGGTCGCCGCGATCATGGCGTTCTGCAGCGGCGTCAGCGCGACGTCTTTCTGGCCGATGCTCGAGATCCCGAGGGCCGGGGCGTCCGGGATGGGGCCGACGGTCGACTCGGCGACCTGCAGCGGGATGGACGGCGGCGCCGAGTCCAGACCGAACTGCTTGGCGGTGGTGCGCAAGGCGTCAGCACCGGTGTGCAGACCCAGCTCCACAAAGGCGGTGTTGCAGGATTTGGCGAAGGCCTCGCGCAGCGTCACCGTCGGTCCCGCGCCGCACGACGCGCCGCCGTAGTTCTCCAGCGTCGCGGTGCTGTCAGGCAACGTGATTCGCGATGCCGACGTCAACTGGGTATCCGGGGTGGCCCCGCCCTGCAGCGCGGCGGCGGTGGTCAGCACCTTGAACGTCGACCCCGGCGGGTAGGTCTCGGAGATCGCCCGGTTCGACAGCGGTGAATCGGGGCTGTCGCGCAGCTGCTCCCAGGCGGCGGACTGCCGATCGCTTTCGTGCGAGGCCAGCAGGTTGGGGTCGTACGACGGGGACGACACCATGGCGAGAATCTTGCCGGTCGACGGATCGAGAGCGACGACCGAGCCCTTGCACGGCCCGCCCGCGCAGCCCTGCTGCATGGCGTCCCAGGCGGCTTGCTGCACGCGCGGCACGATCGTGGTGTTCACGTTGCCGCCGCGCGGATCGCGGCCGGTGAAGAAGTCGGCGATGCGGTTACCGAACAGCCGCTCGTCGGACCCGTTGAGGATGCTGTCCTCGGCGCGCTCCAGGCCGCTGCTCGAGTACTGCAGTGAGTAGAAGCCGGTGATCGGTGCGTAGACCAGCGGATTCGGGTAGATGCGCAGGTACCGGAACCGGCCGTTGGTCGGCATCGAGTAGGCCAACAGCTGGCCGCCGGCTGTGATCTGGCCGCGTTGGCGCGAGTACTCGTCGAGCAGCACGCGCTGATTGCGCGGATCGGCTCGCAGGCTGTCCGCGGCGAACACCTGGGTGGTGGTCGCGTTGACGAGGAGCAGCACGATCAGGGCCATGAACAGCCCCGAGATGCGGCGAAGGGACGTGTTCATTGCTTCTCGATCACCTCGGTGCTGGCCGACGCGATCGACGACGTGTTGGGGCCGCGGGTGGATAGCGGCCGGCGGGCAACGTGTGAGACCCGCAGCAGCAACGCCAGCAGTACGTAGTTGGACAGCAGCGACGAGCCGCCGTACGACATCCACGGGGTGGTCAAGCCGGTCTGTGGGATCAGCTTGGTGACGCCGCCGACGACGATGAACAGCTGCAGCGCCAGCGCGGCGGACAGACCGGCGGCCAGCAGCTTGCCGAAGCTGTCACGTACGGCGATGGCGGTGCGCAAGCCTCGGATGATGACGATCGTGTAGAGCATCAGGACCGCGGCGAGGCCGACCAGCCCGAGCTCCTCCCCTACCGCCGAAATGATGAAGTCGGTGGAGGCGTCGGGCACCGTGCCGGGCTGCCCGTTGCCCAGGCCGGTGCCGAAGATGCCGCCGGTGGCGAAGCTGAACAGCGACTGCACCATCTGGTAGCCGGCCCCGTCGGGATCGGCGAAGGGGTCCAGCCAGTTCTGCACGCGCACCTGCACGTGGTGGAAAAGGTGGTATGCCGCAACGCTTCCCAGCGCGAACAGGCTCAGCCCGATGACCACCCAGCTGAGCTTCTCGGTTGCCACGTGGAGCAGCACCAGGAATGTCGCATACAGCAGGAGGGACGCCCCGAGGTCCTTCTCGAAAACCATCACGCCGATGGAGCCCACCCAGGCGACCAGCAGCGGCGCCAGGTCGCGCGGACGCGGCAGATCCATACCGAACATGTGCTTGCCGGCGCTGGTGAACAGGCTGCGTTTGGTGACGAGCACGCTGGCGAAGAAGATCAGCAGCAGAATCTTGGAGAACTCGGCGGGCTGAATGGAGAAGCCCGGAAACCGAATCCAGATTTTCGCGCCGTACTGCTCGGCCACCGAATCCGGCAGCACCGCCGGGATGGCCAGCAGCACCAGACCGGCCAGGCCGCACACGTAGCCGTAGCGGGCCAGCATCCGGTGGTCGTGCACCAGCAGCAGGATCGCCGCGAACACCACGATGCCCAGGAGCGTCCACAGCATCTGCTGGTTGGCGTTGCCGCCGGGAAGGATTCCGGCGGGACGGGAATGCGTCGACAGGTCCAGCCGGTAAATCAGCACCAGGCCGAGGCCGTTGAGCAGCGCCACCACCGGCAGCAGCAGCGGATCGGCGTGCGGCGCATAGCGGCGCACCGCCAGGTGGGCGATGCCGAACATCACCACGAAGCCGACGGTGAACTGGATCAGGTCCGGCTGCAGGCCGCTCTCCTGATTGGCCTCGACGATGAGCAGCGCCACAGTCGTGATCACGGCAGCGAACCCCAGCAGCACCAATTCGGAATTACGCCGATTCGGCAGCTGGGGGGCGACCGCGACCGGAGACTGCGGCTGCGTGGTCATGCCTCGACTCCCGCTCGCTCCGGTCCTCGCTTTGGGCGGGAGCTTGCGGTTCGCCCCATCGCGCTGGGTGTCGCTGCGATCCTCACTCGCGGTCGTCTGCGGGGCGTCATGGCGCGGTCCGGCAGTTTGTGCCCGGCTCCTGAGGTGGCGGAGGAAGCGCCGTGGCCGTCGGAGACGGGGCCGCTGGCACGGTGGGAGTGGCGGGGGCAGGCGCCGGGCTAGAGGGGTTGGGGGCTGGGGCCGGGGTAGCCGGGCTGGGTGCCGGCGTCGAACTCGGAGCAGGGGTCTCCGGGCCGGGGGCCGGACCGCGCGGCGGCTGCGGCACCACCGACAGTGACGGCGCGGGCGCACCGGGGGCCGGTACCGGCGGGTTGACGACGTGCGGCGCACACACCGGCAGTAGCGAGCTGTGGCTGAGTTCCTTGAGCTGACGGATCGCGTCGTCCACAGTGCCGGTCGGCAGGCCCGCGGTGACCTGGGCCCGTCCGGACTCGCGCAGGTCGGAGACCTTCATGGGTTGGCAGCCAGCCCGGGTGTCGTCGACGCCGATGATGGTCATATCGGAATGGGTGTCCAGGCAGGCCAGCAGGTACGGATCCTGCAGCGGCAGTCCGAGGAACGAGCCCGGCACCCCACGCATGATGTAGACCGAGCCGTTGTATCCGGCGACGTAGTAGTTGCTTCGGATCAGGTAGCGCCCGACGGCGAGTCCGGTGGTCAGCAACAGCACCAGCACGATGGCGCTGATGATCAGGTTGCGCCGCATGTGGCTCTTACGGGGCGGTGGATCAGGTTGTGCCGCAGGCTTTTTCGCTGCAGCCGCGCGCTTCGGGTTGAAGGCGGAGGCGCGTCCGGCGGCGGTGTTGGGCGGCAGGGTGTCGTCGTCCTGGCCGGACACCGCGCCCGCCAGGATGGGTGCGGTCTGGCCGTATTCGTAGTCGACGACGTCGGCCACCACGACCGTGACGTTGTCCGGTCCGCCGCCGCGCAGCGCAAGCTCGATGAGCCGGTCGGCGCAGTCCACGACATCCGGGATCTGCATGGCGCCCTGGATGGTCTCGTGGCTGACGGGGTCGGACAGCCCGTCCGAGCACAGCAGGTAGCGGTCGCCGGCGCGGGCTTCGCGCATGGTCAGCGTCGGCTCGACCTCGTGGCCGGTCAGGGCCTTCATGATGAGCGAGCGCTGGGGGTGACTGTGCGCTTCCTCAGCGGTGATGCGGCCGTCGTCGACGAGGGTCTGGACGAAGGTGTCGTCCTTGGTGATCTGGGTCAGCTCGCCGTCGCGCATCAGATAGCCGCGGGAGTCGCCGATGTGCACCATGCCCAGCCGCGTGCCGGCGAACAGAATGGCACTGAGCGTCGTGCCCATGCCCTCGAGCTCGGGATCGGCCTCGACGTGCGCCGCGATGGCTGTATTGCCGTCGTGGACGGCGTCGTTCAGCTTGGCCAGCAGGTCGCCGCCGGGTTCGTCGTCGTCCAGGTGGGCCAGCGCGGCGATGACCAGCTGTGACGCCACCTCACCCGCGGCGTGACCGCCCATGCCGTCGGCCAATGCCAACAGGCGGGCCCCGGCGTAAACCGAGTCCTCATTGTTGGCGCGGACCAGGCCGCGGTCGCTGCGCGCGGCATATCGGAGCACAAGTGTCACGGGCGCAGCTCAATTACCGTTTTGCCGATTCGAACCGGCGTCCCCATTGGAACCCTTACCGCCGTCGTCACTTTCGCCCTGTCCAGGTATGTACCGTTGGTCGATCCTAGGTCTTCGACGTACCACTCGGAGCCTCTGGGCGACAGCCGGGCGTGCCGTGTCGAGGCGTAGTCGTCGGTGAGCACCAGGGTGGAGTCGTCGGCGCGGCCGATCAGGACCGGCTGACTGGTCAGCGTGATTCGGGTGCCGGCCAGGGCGCCTTCGGTCACGACCAACTGCCGCGCATAGCGTCGCCGATCCCGGTTGGGCAGCAGCGTGCCGCGGAATGCGAGACCACGCCGCACCATGACGGCTCCGGTTGGTGCGTAGATGTCGGTGCGCAGAACGCGCAGCACCGACCAGATGAAAAGCCACAGCAACAGAAGGAAACCGACCCGCGTCAGCTGCAGAACTAACCCCTGCATCCGACGTCCTCTCCGTTGCCGCGTCGAGGCTGAGCCCGGTGCCCGGTAGCCGTCGGCAACGTCACGATACTTTGACGATCACCGGCCGGCGCGATCTTCGCCCGGCCGGTGATGGATACCGGTCTCAGTGAACGCGGACCACGATCTCGGAGTGGCCCACCCGGATGACGTCACCGTCAGCCAGCTGCCACTCCTGAACCGGGGCGTTGTTGACGGTGGTGCCGTTGGTCGAGTTCAGGTCCGACAACAGCGCGGTGTGCCCGTCCCACCGGATCTCGAGGTGACGACGCGAGACACCGGTGTCGGGCAGCCGGAACTGGGCGTCCTGGCCGCGGCCGATGACGTTCGCGCCTTCGCGCAGCTGGTAGGTGCGGCCGCTGCCGTCATCGAGCTGCAGGGTGACGTTCGCGCCGCCGCCGAAGCCGCCGGCGTATCCGCCCTGCTGGCCGGCCGCCTGACCGTAGTCGGGCTCGACGTAACCGGCGCCTGCGCCGCCGCCATAGCCCTGGTCAGCGGGCTGGCCGTAGCCCTGCTGCTCGCTGTAGCCACCCTGGGCCGGGGCCTGGCTGTAGCCCTGTTCGGCGGGCTGGCCATAGCCCTGCTGGGGCTGGGCGTAGTTCTGTTCGCCGTAGCCGCCCTGGCCGGAGGGCTGGTCGTACCCGCCCTGCTGGCCGTAGCCCTGCTGGGGTTGGCCGTAACCCTGGCCTTGCTGCTGGCCGTAGCCCTGGTCTTGCTGGGGTTGGCCATAGCCCTGGTCCTGCTGCTGGCCGTAGCCAGCTTGCTGTCCGTACCCGCCCTGCTGGGGCTGGCCGTAACCCTGGCCTTGCTGCTGGCCGTAGCCCTGGTCCTGCTGCTGGCCGTAGTTCGGCTGCTGACCATAGCCCTGGTCCTGCTGCCCGTAATTCTGCTGGCCGTAGCCCTGGTCCTGCTGCTGGCCGTAGCCGCCCTGCGGGCCGACGGGAGGCGGTCCGGCAGGACCACCCTGCGGGCCGCCGTAGCCACCCTGGCCATGGGCGCCCGGGCCGGCACCGTAACCGGCCTGGTCACCAGGCTGCCCGTAGCCGCCCTGCTGAGGCTGGCCGTAGCCACCCTGGCCGCCCTGCTGGGGGTAGCCACCCTGCTGCTGGCCGTAGCCCTGCTGCGGGTAACCGCCCTGGTTGGGGTCTTGGGGATACTGCTGACCGCGCTGCTCGTCGGGCTGCCGTCCGTAGTCGTACTCTTCGCCTGGCTGGCCCTGTCCCTGGCCTGGGCGGTGGGTCGGGTTGTCAGTCATGGTTGGTACTCCTGGTTCTGCGGTGTGCACGCGGTCGCTGGGTGCCGGCCGCGGTGGCCCGGCGGTTGAGTCGGGGTTGACCACGCCGTGGGCGCGGAATTGGCCGGTATGAAGGCCAGGTGACGGCTCAAACCTGACGACCACCTCACCATACGTTTGCCATCCCCGCTCATGGACGAATCCCTCAAGGTGTTTGGCAAAAGCACTGGGTGTGAGGTCAGGATCCGCGTTCACCTTCTCGAAATCGGTGTTACTGAGCGTAATGACGTATTCGTTCGGTGCCAAAATACGGCCGCCACCCACATCATGGGCACCAGATTCGGCTTCTCGTTGCAAAGCTGCTTCGACTTCAGGGGGTGCGATCGACCCCCCGAAGACGCGGGCAAAAGCGTCTCCGACCGTGGTCTCGAGCTTGCGCTCGATCCGGTCGACCAGACCCATGTACCCCTGCCTCATTTCGTCTCGGTGGCCCTTTTGTGATGTACGTAATAAATGCAGACACCACTGTTACGCATGGTATCGGCCTGGCCTGGGATTACGTGACCAACAGAATCGTGAGAATTCGAAAGATGCTGGTCAGTTGAGTTCGAGGACGCGCCCAGAGAGGTGTAGTGGCGGGGGGGGGGGCCCCCCCCCCCCCCCCCCCCCCCCGCCGTTGATCAGCACGGTCTGGCCGGCCTGTAGCGCACCGGCGTCGACCATGCCGCCGTATGCGGTGCTGCCCGCGA
>NZ_MPKW01000024.1 GCF_009729415.1 Mycolicibacterium sp. CBMA 234 | reverse complement strand
ACGGGAAAACACGAGATGCAGTCAAAAAAACAACAAACAAAAACCACCAAACACACTATTGAGTTCTCAAACAACACGCCCTTTTCAGGCAACCCTACCAGCTTACTACTCTCCAGCCAGGCTGTCAAGCACATCCGCTGGGCTTTTTCGGCCCGCTCGCTCTTGACTTGGAATACATTAGCTGGCCGATCTTGATTTCACAAAACGCCTGCGTATGAGCAGTTTTTCGGCTAATTGGCGCCGAAGAGGGGTCCGTCAGGACGGCCAATCCGACACGCCAATCGTCGTCAACTGACTCGTTCGACCTCCGCGCCCAAACTCACGAGGTTTTCCACGAACAACGGATACCCGCGATCGATGTGGAAAACGTCGTGCACTTCGGTGTCGCCGTCGGCGACCAACCCGGCCAAGACCAAACCGGCACCGGCACGAATGTCCGATGCCCATACCGGCGCACTCGACAACAGCGGGATCCCGCGGACTACCGCGTGATGCCCATCGGTCCGTGCATCGGCGCCCAACCGGATCATCTCCTCGACGAACCGGAATCGAGCTTCGAACACGTTCTCGGTGATCATCGACGTGCCCTCGGCAATACACGCCAGGCCAATGGCCATCGGCTGCAAGTCCGTCGGGAATCCCGGATACGGCAAGGTCGCGACATTGACGGCTTTCGGCCGCTCGTACTGCACGACGCGGAAACCGTTGTCGTGCTGGGTGACGGTCGCTCCCGCGTCATGCAGCTTGTGAAGCACCAGCTGCAGATGTTGCGGGTCCACCCCCGTGACGGCGACATCGCCCTGGGTCATCGCCGCGGCAATCCCCCAGGTCGCGGCCACAATGCGGTCACCGATCACGCGGTGCTCGGTGGGGTGCAGCTTGTCCACCCCGGTGATGGTCAGGGTCGAGGTTCCTCCCCCACTGACCTTGGCACCCATCTGGTTCAGCATGTCGCAGATGTCGACGATGTCCGGTTCGCGCGCAGCGTTGTGGATGACCGTCACGCCCTCAGCGAGCACGGCCGCCATCAGGATGTTCTCGGTCGCTCCCACCGACGGGAACTCGAGCTGAATCTCGGCGCCGCGCAGGTGGTCCGCCTCGGCAACCACACAGCCGTGCTCGATATTGCAGCGAGCGCCGAGCTGTCGCAGACCGGACTGATGCATGTCCAGCGGCCGCGATCCGATGGCATCACCACCGGGCAACGCGACTTTCGCCTTCTTGCACCGCCCCACCAACGGGCCGAGCACACACACCGACGCGCGGAATTGCCGAACCGCGGCGAAGTCCGCGTCGTACTTGGGTTCATCTGGGGACGTGATGCGCGCAATATCGCCGTCGAGCTCGACGGTGGCCCCGAGACCACGCAGCACCTCAGCCATCAATGGCACATCAAGGATGTCCGGACAGTTGGTAATCGTGGTGGTGCCTTCGGCCAGCAATGCCGCAGCCATCAGCTTCAGCACGCTGTTCTTAGCGCCCCCCACGGCAACTTCGCCGCACAACCGGCTACCCCCGGTCACCACGAAACGCTCGCTCACGCGGCTAAGTGTAAACAGCGCCACGGGCCGGTGTCAGGCGACGACGAAGGCGGCGCGAGTACGGTTTTCACCATGGCCGTGCACCTGACCCGCATCTACACCCGTACCGGCGACGATGGGTCGACGGGACTGAGCGACTTCAGTCGAGTGTCGAAGAATGATGCGCGTCTGGCTGCGTACGCCGACTGTGACGAAGCCAATGCGGCGCTCGGCGTCGCCATCGCCACGGGCGCACCCGACGAACGAATTCGCCTGGTACTTCTGCAGATTCAGAACGACCTGTTCGATGCCGGCGCTGACCTGTCGACACCCGTCGTCGAGAACCCGGAGTACCCACCGCTGCGCATCACCCAGCCGTACATCGATCGGCTGGAAGCGTGGTGTGACGAATTCAACGAACCGCTGCCGAAGCTGACGTCGTTCATCCTGCCCGGCGGTACTCCCTTATCGGCATACCTGCACGTCGCCCGAACCGTGGTCCGGCGCGCGGAACGTTCGGCCTGGCAGGCGATCGACGAGCACGGAGATTCGGTCAACGCCCTGCCGGCCAAGTACCTGAATCGGCTGTCGGACCTGCTGTTCATCCTGTCGCGCGTGGCCAACCCCGACGGTGATGTGTTGTGGCAGCCCGGCGGTGGGATGCAATAGGCAAGATCAAACGGCGCGGCGCCGGGAACGCGGCGAGGGCCGAGCCTCCAGCCACGACGTGAAAGCCGTCAAAGCTCCACGGTCCAAAGCGATTTCGTAACCGCTGCGCCGTTCGGGACTGTTGTCGCGCAGCTCAAGAATGACCGTCTCAGTGGTCATGATGTCGAATTCGTCGCCCCGCGGGGCACGGCGCCCAACAACTTCCAGGCCACGACGGGACATTGTCCGGTCCGGCCACCAGCGCAGGCTCGACAAACGATAAAAACCGGCCTCACCACCGCGGTAGCGCATGACTCCATGTCGCCACCCGTGGCCGCCGGTCGCCGGGTAGTCGCGCAGGATGGCGGCGGTACCGCCAACCTGTCGCAACTTCCACAGCCGATAACTCAGTGCGGCTACCGCCAGGACCAACACGCCGACGAGCGCGGCCATACCCAACATGGACGCGCTCATCGGGGTATCAGTCGAGTTGGCCTACGGCGCGCAGACGCGCCCGGCCCCACGCAGCGGTCGCTTCGTCGTCAGATGCCGCATCGGCCTTGGCCGCATGCGCATCGATCTCCGACTCCAGCGCCGCGTCTTCAACCAGAATCCGCACGGTCTCCTCGGTCACCGACAGGAAACCGCCGGAAACCGCGATCCGCAGATCTTCCTCGCCATCGCGCTCGACCCGGACCATCGCGTCCTCGACCAGCTGGCCGACCAGCGGGATATGCCGGGGCATGATGCCGATCTCGCCGGCAGTGGTGCGAGTGAAGACGAACGTGGCCTTACCTGTCCACAGCGCGCGCTCGACGGCGACGATCTCGACGTCCATTTCGGCCATGTCACACCACCTTTCGTGCTCGAAGAACTACGAACATCACAGCTTGGCGCCGAGGCTTTCGGCCTTCTTCGCCAGGTCGTCGAGACCACCGATGAGGAAGAACGCCTGCTCCGGCAGGTGGTCGAAGTCGCCCTTGGCGAGACGGTCGAACGCCTCGATGGTCTCCTTCAGCGGCACCGTCGAACCCGGCTGGCCGGTGAACTGCTCGGCGGCCATCATGTTCTGGCTCAGGAAGCGCTCGATCTTACGGGCGCGGTACACCAGCACCTTGTCCTCTTCCGACAGCTCGTCGATACCGAGGATGGCGATGATGTCCTGAAGGTCCTTGTAGCGCTGCAGGATTCGGATGACTTCCTGAGCAACCCGGTAGTGGTCGTCGCCGACGATGCTGGGGTGCAGGATCGTCGAGGACGAAGCCAGCGGGTCCACGGCCGGGAAGATGCCCTTGGAGAACACCGCACGAGAAAGCTCGGTGGTGGCGTCCAGGTGGGCGAACGTGGTGGCCGGGGCCGGGTCGGTGTAGTCGTCGGCGGGCACGTAAACGGCCTGCATCGAGGTGATCGAACGACCACGGGTCGAGGTGATGCGCTCCTGCAGCTCACCCATCTCGTCGGCCAGTGTCGGCTGGTAACCCACGGCCGAAGGCATACGACCCAGCAGGGTCGAGACCTCGGAACCGGCCTGGGTGAACCGGAAGATGTTGTCGATGAACAGCAGCACGTCCTGGCCCTGCTCGTCGCGGAAGAACTCGGCCATGGTCAGGGCCGACAGGGCGACGCGCATACGGGTGCCTGGCGGCTCGTCCATCTGGCCGAACACGAGGGCTGTGTCCTTGAGCACGTTCGCGTCCGCGAGCTCGACCCACAGGTCGTTGCCCTCACGGGTGCGCTCACCGACGCCGGCGAACACCGAGGTACCACCGAAGTTGCGGGCGATACGGTTGATCATCTCCTGGATCAGAACCGTCTTACCCACGCCGGCACCACCGAACAGGGCGATCTTGCCACCACGCACGTACGGGGTCAGCAGGTCGACGACCTTCAGACCGGTCTCCAGCATCTCGGTGCGGGGCTCCAGGTCGGCGAAGGCCGGCGGCTTGCGGTGGATGGACCAGTGCTCGAAGTCTTTGCCGTAGCCGGGCTCGTCGAGGCAGTCACCCAGGGCGTTGAACACGTGGCCCTTGACGCCGTCGCCGACGGGCACCGAGATCGAGGCACCGGTGTCGCGGACGTCGGTGCCGCGCACCAGGCCGTCGGTCGGCTGCATGGAGATGCAGCGCACCAGGTTGTCACCGAGGTGCTGCGCAACCTCAAGGGTGAGGGTCTTGGCCAGCGCGCCGAAGGTGATGTCGGCGTTCAGGGCGTTGAACAGTTCGGGCACCGAGCCACGCGGGAACTCGATGTCCACCACCGGGCCGGTGATGCGAACCACGCGACCAGTGGTCTTGGTCTCTACGGCAGCAGTCATATCTCTCTTCGCTTCCTACGGGGCCTATTTCGCGTCGGCGAGCGCGTTGGCGCCACCGACGATTTCGCTGATTTCCTGGGTGATCTGGGCCTGGCGCTCGCGGTTCGCGGAGAGCGTGAGGGCCTTGATCAGGTCGTCGGCGTTGTCCGTTGCCGACTTCATGGCGCGTCGACGCGAGGCCGACTCCGAGGCCGCGGCCTCCAGCAGCGCCGCGTAGACACGGGTCGCGATGTACCGCGGCAGCAGCGCATCGAACAGCGTGTCCGGGCTCGGCTCGAACGAGTACAGGGTGTGAATGCCGGTCGGCTCCCCCGTGTACTCGACGGCCAGCGGGGCGATCCGCACGGCCTCGGCGGTCTGCGACAGCATCGACTTGAACTCAGTCGAGACGATGTGCAGCTCGTCGACACCCAGAATGCCGTCGGCGCCTGGTCCGTCACCCTCGTCGTCGGCACCGGCCATGAACGCCGTCACCAGGGTGTCGGCGATCTCCTTGGCGTTGGAGTACTCCGGACGCTCCGAGAAGCCGGTCCAGGAATCGGCGACCGCACGCTGACGGAAGCTGTAGTAGCCCAAGGCCTTTCGACCGACGACGTACAGCACCGGGTCCTTGCCCTGCTCGCGCAACAGCGCGAACAGTTCCTCAGCCCGACGCAGCACGTTGGCGTTGTAACCGCCGCACAGGCCGCGGTCCGACGACACCACCAGCACGCCGGCACGGCGGGCGTTCTTCCGCTCCACAAGCAGCGGGTGGTCCAGCGCGCTGGCTCCCGCAAGCTCGGTCAGCATGTTGGTGATCTCGGTGGCGTAGGGCCGGGCTGCATCAACCCGGGCCTGCGCCTTGGCGATCCGCGACGTGGCGATCAGCTCCTGCGCCTTCGTGATCTTCTTGATCGACGAAGCGGATTTGATACGCCCACGTAGCTCGCGCAGTGTGGCTGCCATCGGTTACCTAGGCCTTCTTCGGAGCCGGCTTGTTGACCTTGACCGACTCCTGGCCGAGATCAGCGGGGTCCAGTGCGTCAGCACCGGCTTCCTTGACGACGACCGAGCTGCCGTCGGTGGCCGCGAAGCCCTTCTTGAACTCGTTGATGACCGAGACCAGCTTGGCCTCGTTCTCCTCGGAGAGCTTCTTGGTCTCCTTGATCCCGGTGAGGATGTCGGCGTGGCTGGCCTTCACGTGCTCGAGCAGCTCGGCGGAGAAGCGCGAGACGTCCTCGGCCGGAACCGAATCCAGGTGACCCTGAGTGCCGAGGAAGATCTCGACGACCTGGTCCTCGACGGCCAGCGGGCTGTACTGCGCCTGCTTGAGCAGCTCGACCAGGCGAACACCGCGGTCCAGCTGAGCCTTCGACGCAGCGTCCAGGTCCGAGGCGAAAGCCGCGAAGGCCTCCAGCTCGCGGTACTGCGACAGGTCCAGACGCAGCGAGCCCGCAACCTCTTTCATGGCCTTGATCTGGGCGGCACCACCGACGCGGGACACCGACACACCGACGTTCACGGCCGGGCGCACACCCTGGTTGAACAGGTCGGACTCCAGGAAGCACTGGCCGTCGGTGATCGAGATGACGTTGGTCGGGATGAACGCCGAGATGTCGTTGGCCTTGGTCTCGATGACCGGCAGACCCGTCATCGAACCACCACCGAGCTCGTCGGACAGCTTCGCGCAACGCTCCAGCAGACGCGAGTGCAGGTAGAAGACGTCACCCGGGAAGGCTTCGCGGCCCGGCGGGCGACGCAGCAGCAGCGAGATGGCGCGGTACGCGTCGGCCTGCTTGGACAGGTCGTCGAACACGATCAGCACGTGCTTGCCGTCGTACATCCAGTGCTGGCCGATGGCCGAGCCGGTGTAGGGCGCCAGCCACTTGAAGCCGGCGGGGTCGGAGGCCGGAGCCGCCACGATGGTGGTGTACTCCATGGCGCCGCCCTCTTCCAGCGCGCGCTTCACGCTGGCGATGGTGGTGCCCTTCTGGCCGATGGCGACGTAGACGCAGCGGACCTGCTGCTTCGGGTCGCCGGTCTCCCAGGCCTCGCGCTGGTTCAGGATGGTGTCGACGCAGACGGCGGTCTTGCCGGTCTTGCGGTCACCGATGATCAGCTGACGCTGGCCGCGGCCGATCGGGGTCATGGCGTCGATGGCCTTGATGCCGGTCTGCAGCGGCTCGCCGACACCCTGACGCTGCACCACCGAGGGCGCCTGCAGCTCGAGGGCACGACGGGTCTCGGCCTTGATCTCGCCCTGACCGTCGATGGGCTCACCCAGCGGGTTGATGACGCGGCCCAGGAAGTCGTCGCCGACCGGCACCGAGAGCACCTCGCCGGTGCGCTTGACCTGCTGGCCCTCTTCGATCTTCTCGAACCCACCCAAGATGACCGCACCGATGCTGTGCTCGTCGAGGTTCAGGGCCACGCCCAGAACACCGCCGGGGAACTCGAGGAGTTCCTGGGTCATAACCGAGGGCAGACCCTCGACGTGTGCGATGCCGTCACCGGCGTCGACGACGGTGCCGATCTCCTCGCGATCGGTCGAGGCCGAGAACGTCGTTACGTAGTTCTCGATGGCACCTTCGATATCAGCAGCCGAGATTGTCAACTCTGCCATGGTTTTTGGTCTTCCTACCTAGTCTTGGGTGTTTCGGAGTCTGGTTAGTCAGGCAGCCGGTTGGAGGCGGCAGCCAGTCGTGACGAGATGGAGCCGTCGATCACCTCGTCACCGACGGTGATGGTCAGACCACCGAGGAGGCTCGGATCGACATGCAGCTGGACGGACACCGGGTGGCCGTAGATGCGGGTCAGGACCGACGCGAGGCGGGTCCGCTGGGCGTCCGACAGGGCTGCAGCGGCTTCAACATGGGCAACCACCTCACCGCGGCGGGCGACTGCCAGCTCGGCCAGATCAAGAACCGCTTCGTCGGCACGTTCGCCGCGTAGCAGGCCCACTGCCTGCACCAGCAGGGCCTTGACAGTGGCGTTGGCCGAACCGTTGGCACCGGAAAGGACTCTGTCCAGCAAGGCAACTCGGCCGTCGACCGGAGTGCTGTAGTCGCTGAGCAGCGTCGCCAGGCGCGGCTGAGCATCCAGCACCCGGCTGAACCGGAAGAGCTGATCCTCGACCTCGGCGACGTCACCGCTGACCTGGGCCCGCTTGATCAGCGCCAGCCGGGCAATGTGCTCGATCGCGTCGACCAGATCGGACTGCTCCGACCACCGCGCAGACACCGCGCCGCGCAGCAGCTCCAGGGTGTTGGCGCTCACCTTGCCGGACAACACCGCGTCCAGCAGGGCGACCTTGGGGGCCGGGTTGTCGGTGGGCTGGGCCAGGTGCCGGTCGAGGTTGACCTCGGTCAGCAGCAGCCGGGCCACCGCAGCCAGTTCATCGGACAGTGCCGTCAGCGCGGCCGCGTCCAGGCCAGTCATGGCATCGAACTTGGCGACCAGGGCAGTCCGTGATTCGCGGCTCGCTGCCCGCAGCTTCACCTCGGCGTGGGTACCGACCTCGGCCGCGGACGGCGCCAACTGCTCCAGATCGTCCAAGAAGCGGTCGACGGTACCGGCCTGAGCGGAAGAGTCGGCGACGTGCTCGCGCACCAGCTCGTCCGCCTTGGCCAGCGACTCAGCGCCCAGCCCGTGCCGCAGCTCGCGGATCACGCCCTTACGCATCAGTTCGACCTGCTGACCGCCCTGAGCCTTGATCCGCACTGCATCGATACCGGCCTGCTCAGCGAGCTGGTCGACGATGCGCTGCGAGTCGTGCCGGGCCTCGGCGGTTACCTTGGTCGACTCGGCCTTCGCGTCGGCAAGAGTCTTGGCGTGCATCTTGTCGGCGTCGGCAAGTTTCTGCGCGGCTTCGGCACTTTCGGCCAGCGCGACGCGAACGGCCTCCTGCTGCTTGGCCATCATGCCCTTCACTGGAGGTACCACGTACCTCCAGATGATGGCCACGATGACGGCAAAGCCGATCAGCTGCCCGATGAAGATTTCCATCTACTGGCTCCCGCCTGATTTCACGTCAGATGCCAACTCGATGCCGAGGATCCGGCTCGCCAGCGTCTGGGACAGGTTGTCGACCGACGACTGCAGTTCGGCCTGTGTGGACTGCCGCTGTGCGGACAGTGCCTGGTCGGCACCCTTCAGGGTTTCGGCCACCTCACCACTCGCCGCTGCACGCGCCTGCTCGACGACCTTGCGGCCCTCGTTGCGGGCCTCGTCACGGATGGCCGAAGCCTCCGTACGGGCACCCGCCATTGCCGCGTTGTAGTCCGCCTCTGCGGCGGCTACCTGCTCAGCCGACTTCCGGTTGTCAGCGGCGGTCTTGGCGAGCATTTCCTCGCGTTCGACCAAGACCTTGCTGACAGGTGGCACAACCCACTTGCCGATCACGCCGAGCACGATCAGGAAGATGATCAGCACGACGAAGAAGGTCGCGTTGGGGATCAGGAAGTTCTGACCCCCGCCGCCTTCCGCTGCTGCCTGGCCCGAGGCCAGGATGGTTGCGCTCAATTCACCCATGTCGACGGATTACGACAGGCCCGGGGTGGCGAACACGAAGAGCGCCATGAAGGCCAGGTTGATGAAGTACGCGGCTTCGACCAGACCGACGGTGATGAAGAACGGGGTGAACAGACGGCCCTGGGCCTCCGGCTGGCGGGCGATGCCCGAGATCAGCGCGTTACCGGCGATACCGTCACCGATACCGGCGCCGATGGCGCCACCGGCCATGATCAAGCCACCGCCGATGAGGGCGCCCTGGATGATAGTGGCGTTCGTTGCTGCGTCGGCCATTTCTCTGTTTCCTCCTTGGTAACTGGTAGCTGCGCTACCAGGGTCTTATTTGTGGTTCCTACAGGTCTTGCGGGTACTTAGTGGTGCTCGTCGAGTTCCATCGACTGGCTGAAGTACAAGATCGTCAGCAGCGCGAAGATGAACGCCTGGATCAGGCCGACGAACAGGTCGAAGGTCTTCCAGATGGCGTTCGGCGCCCACTGCACGTACCAGGGGAACATCGCGATCAGCGCGACCAGGATGCCGCCGGCGAACATGTTGCCGAAGAGTCGCAGTGACAGCGAGACCGGCTTCGCGATCTCCTCGACGATGTTGATCGGCGCCAGCACCGCGACGTGGCCCTTCACCAGCTTCTTGAAGTGCCCGAAGAAGCCCCGGCGCCAGATGCCCGCAGCGTGGTAGCAGAGGAACACGAACAGCGCGAGCGCCAACACGTAGTTGATGTCCGAGGCCGGCGGGGCCAGCAGCTCTTTCGCGCCACCACCTTCCCCACCGAACTGCACCGGCAGGACCGAGAGCCAGTTGGAGATCAGGATGAAGGTGAAGATCGTGACGGCCAGCGGCAACACGAACGGAGCGACCTTCATACCGATCGCGGTCTCGATCTGCTGGCGCATCTGGATGGTGATGGCCTCGAAGAACAGCTGAACACCGCCGGGGACACCGGTGGAGGTCACCTTCGCCTTCACCAAGAAGGCCAACGCGATGACGATGACCGCGGCCACGCTGGTGGCGATGATCGTGTCGACATTGAAGGTGTAGCCCCACAGCTCGTGCTGCTCGTGGTGGCCGACCTCAATGGCGGCCTCGGCGGTGAATTGTTGAATCACTTGGGTCGTCAGTCCTTTGCTTCTGATCCGTCGTGTGCGTCTGATTGGTCGACGCCGGCACCACCGTCACGTTGACCGGCGCGCACCTTCTTCATCACCGGCAATGCGGTGCTCATGACAAGAATCGCCTGGAACAATGCCACCCCGAACAGCACGCCGATACCGGTTGGCTTGAAAAACCACGTGATGAGCAGGGCGATCACCGAGATACCCACCAGCCGCATCGCGGAGTTGGCGGCCATCTGCATCTTCAGCGGGTGGTCCTTCGCGGTGACTTTTGCGACCGCGCGCCGCACCAACATCGCGTTGGCCAGGCCG
Source organism: Mycolicibacterium sp. CBMA 234 (assembly GCF_009729415.1). GTDB lineage: Bacteria > Actinomycetota > Actinomycetes > Mycobacteriales > Mycobacteriaceae > Mycobacterium. The sequence continues at coordinate 308,745 of NZ_MPKW01000024.1, read as the reverse complement.
AGTGCCATGCCCAGGCCGAAGAACGCTCCGAACTTGATATTGCCGTTCACTGCGTAGCCGCCGCCGAGCGCAACAGCCGTCACCATCAGCGAGATAGCAAACAAGCGGAGCGGCTGAAATGCGACTGCTGGCAACACCAGTGGCGCATCGTGCGCTGGTGTCGTCATGGTGCTCACCTCAATCCCGCGATCACGAGTGCCGTCCCCATATACCTGGCAATCCTGTGTGCGTGCCCACAGAGCGTATCGAAGACCACATCTTGCGCGTCGGGCACGGTGGAATCACCCAAGGGGAAGCTCCCTTTGTCGGTCGTGTTTCGGCGCCGATCGGCTTGTTAAGGCCGATGCGCCGGGCCGGCAACCCGCGAGGTTTTTCGGGTTCTGCGAGAACCGTACCACATGGTGGGCACCCCAAAACGGGTACCTACTACTTTTTGTCGTACTCGCCTTCTGGCAGGTCATCGCGTCGCCGCAGGAGCGGGATCAAGGTGAAAATACCCGCCACGACGATGGCCGCGAGCATCACCGCACCGGTGTACCGGGGGTCGAAGAAAATGGTGCTGGCCGCCCCCAGCGCGACGATGCCGACCCATAGGTAGATCAGGAGCACCACTCGCCGGTGCGAATGCCCGATCTGTAGTAATCGATGGTGCAGGTGCATCTTGTCCGGACTGAACGGACTGAGGCCGGCACGGGTGCGACGCACGATCGCCAGCATCATGTCGAGGGCCGGCACGAACATCACCGCAACCACCAATAGGAACGGCGACAGCAAAGCAAACACATCACGCGCGCCGTAGGCATTCTGCGAGATCGGACCGGCCGCAGTGGTCGTTGCGGCGGCCAGCATCAGGCCGATCAACATGGATCCGGAATCGCCCATGAAGATCCGGGCGGGATGAAAGTTGTGGGGCAGGAAGCCCAGGCACGCTCCGGCAAGCACGACGGAAATGACAGCGGGCGGGTAGAACAGCACGTCACCGCCGTGGTCACGGAGCAGTCCGACCGAGAAGATGCAGATGGCCGACGCGGTGATCAGGCCAAGGCCCGCGGCGAGGCCGTCCAAACCGTCGACGAAGTTCATGGCGTTGACGATCGACACCGTCAGCGCCAGGGTCAGCAGGATCGAGGACGCCTGGTCCAACACGATGGTGCCCACGCCACCGATCGGGATGTACAGCACACTCCACGCCACACCCATGGTGACCAGGACGCTGGCGGCGGTGATCTGCCCGGCGAACTTGGTCAGCGCGTCGAGGCCCCATCGGTCGTCGATCAGACCGATCAGCATGATCAGGCCGCCGGCCACAACGACCGCCGGCATGCCGGATGAATAGACGAACCCGCGAGTCAGCGCCGGCAACTGGGAGGCCAGCAGGACCGCAGCAGCCACGCCGACGTACATGGCCAGCCCGCCCATCCGCGGGATCGGCTGGACGTGGACGTCGCGCTCGCGCGGGTAGGCCACCGCACCGAACCGGAAAGCCAGCGCCCGCACCCAACCGGTGGCGAAGTAAGTGATGATGGCCGCGGTCAGACCGACCAACACCAGTTCCCGCAGCGGCACCCCGGTGCCCCGGTCGACGAGCGCGAGCAGCGGCCCTGCGTTGGCACCTACGGTCACGACACCTCGCCGGTAAGAGACTCCACGTCGACGCCGAGCACTTCGGCGATCTGGGCGGCACTGATTGGTCCTTCTCTCAGGACCCGTGGTGCCGCGCTGGTCAGGTCGACGATGGTCGAGGCGGCCTGCTTGGTCGCCGGTCCGGCGTCGAGGTACACCTCGACCCGATCGCCCAACTGCGTCCGCGCTTCGTCGGCGTTCACGGCGGGCGGCTGGCCGGAGATGTTGGCGCTGGACACCGCCATGGGTCCGACCTCGCGGAGCAGCTCGATCGCGACGGGATGCAGTGGCATACGCAGCATGACGGTGCCATTCGCGTCACCGAGGTCCCACGACAGCGACGGGGCCTGCCGCACCACGAGGCTCAGCGCGCCGGGCCAGAACGCCTCGATCAGATCGCGGGCGGACGGCGGCACGCTGTACACGAGGCCGTCGATGGTGCGCCAGGAACCGACCAGCACCGGGACCGGCATGTTGCGGCCCCTCCCCTTCGCGGCCAGCAACGCGGCCACCGCGTCGCTGTTGAAGGCGTCGGCACCGAGGCCGTAGACGGTGTCGGTGGGCAGCACGACGAGTCGGCCACCCTTGAGCGCACTGATAGCCGAAGCGATCCCGGTGCTGCGTTTTGCCGCATCGCCGCAGTCGAACGTCTCCATCTATTACTCCTCGCGCTTGCGCTCGTCGGTTGTCATGGCCGACTCACTGTCGTGTCGCGGTGACGAAGCGGGGCCGCCCGGTCAGGTCCTGCCGCGCGGCAATATCTCCGAAACTACCGTCGCGCACCAAAGCGGCCACCACCTGATCCGCTGTGGTGTCGTCGTGTTCGATGCCCAATTGCCCGCCCGGGCGCAGCAACCGGGCCGCCAGCGCGATGATCGGGACGATGACGGCCATGCCGTCCGGCCCGCCGAACAGGGCGCTCGCCGGATCGTGGTCGGCGACTTCGGGATCCAGCTCAGCCCCGTCGGGGATGTATGGCGGGTTGGATACCAGCAGGTCGACGGTGCCGTCGCGGTCGGCCAGGAGGCCGGGAGCGGTGACGTCGGCCTGCAGCAACTCGATGCCTGTGCCGTCACAGTTTCGGCGGGCATACACCAGCGCTTCCGGGGACTTCTCGACCGCCACGACGCGGGCTCGCGGCACGATGTGCGCCAAGGCCAGCGCCAGGGCTCCCGTCCCCGTGCACAGGTCGACGATGACCGGACTCGCCGGCAATGGCAGCTTCATGGCCCATTCGAGCAGCGCCTCGGTTTCCGGGCGGGGAATGAACACGCCGGGACCGACCTGCACTTCTACCGGGCCGAACGCCGCCGTTCCGATGATGTGCTGCAAGGGAATTCGTTGTGCGCGCCGCGCAACGAGGTCGCGGTAGGCGGCGAAGAAAGTCGGATCGGGGTCGACGAACGGCAACCGGGCCCGATCGACTCCGGCGACGTGCGCGGCCAGGTACTCGGCGTCGACCCGAGCGGAATCAATGCCTGCCGCAGCCAATGTCGCAGCGGCGTCGTCGAGCGCCTGCCGGATGCTATTCACCCTCGGCGAGACGCGCCTGCTTGTCGGCGGCCGCCAGGGCGTCCAGGAGGGCGTCCATGTCGCCGTCGAGCACCTGGTCCAGGTTGTGCGCCTTGAAGTTGATGCGGTGGTCGGCGATCCGGTTCTCGGGGAAGTTGTAGGTCCGGATGCGCTCACTGCGGTCGACGGTACGAATCTGGCTGGCGCGGTCGGCGGAAGCGTCCGCCGAGGCCTGTTCCTCGGCCAGGGCCTGCAGCCGCGCGGCGAGCACCACCATGGCGCGAGCCTTGTTCTGCAGCTGCGAGCGCTCGTTCTGGCAGGTGACGACGATGCCGGTGGGCAGGTGCGTGATGCGGACGGCCGAGTCGGTGGTGTTGACGCCCTGGCCGCCCTTGCCCGACGAGCGGTAGACGTCGATGCGCAGGTCGGATTCGTCGATCTGGACCTGCTCGACGTCTTCAGGTTCGGGGTAGACGAGAACACCGGCGGCCGAGGTGTGCACGCGGCCCTGCGATTCGGTGACGGGCACGCGCTGCACGCGGTGCACGCCGCCCTCGAACTTCATGCGCGACCACACGCCATCCGCGGAATCGCCCTTGCTAGCGATGGTGATGGTGGCGTCCTTGTAGCCGCCCAGATCCGACCACGTCTCGTCCAGCACGGTAACGGTCCACCCATGCCGCTCGGCGTAGCGAATGTACATGCGCGCGAGGTCGGAGGCGAACAGCGCCGATTCCTCGCCGCCCTCACCGGATTTCACTTCGAGCACGACGTCGTCGGCGTCGTGCGGATCGCGCGGGGCCAGCAGGTCGGTCAGTTTGGCGTCGAGCTCAGCGACGCGGGCTTCCAGCTCCGGGACTTCCGCGGCGAACGCGGCGTCCTCGGCAGCGAGCTCGCGGGCCGCTTCGAGGTCGCCTTGGGCGGCCTCCAGCTTGCGGTAGGTCCCGACGATCGGCGACACCTGCGCGAATCGGCGTCCGACCTTGCGGGCTGCGCCGGCGTCGGCGTGCAGGCCCGGGTCCCCCAGCTGCCGCTCAAGGTCGGCGTGCTCGGCCAGCAGTGCCTCGATGCGGGGCGCGGTATCGATCTCTGCCACTTGAGGACTCCTGCGGTTGTTCTGGGGTGCCGGGTTCTGAAAACGAAAACGGCGCCCGGACCTGACGCGAATGCGACAGATCGGGCGCCGCCCGTCGAAGCTAGCTCTCGGACGCGGCCTGCGAGCCGACGTTGCGCTTGCCGTACCGCTTCTCGAAGCGTGCCACGCGGCCGCCGGTGTCGAGAAGCTTCTGCTTGCCCGTGTAGAACGGGTGGCACTGCGAGCACACCTCGACAACGATGTTGCCGCTCTCCTTGGTGCTACGAGTCTGGAAGCTGTTGCCGCAACCGCAGACCACGGTGGTCTCGACGTATGCGGGGTGAATGCCCGATTTCATTTCTTGGTCCTCTGTGATCGGTGGTCGCCGGGTCGCCCGATTATTCGGACGTGAACCGGAACCGAGGGGGTGTTCGGCGGTCGATTATGCCAGGTCAGCCGCCAAGGTCATAAACGCGGGCAGCCGGGCGGCTATTCCTCGCCGACGCGGCGCGCCAGCTCAGTCAGGCGATGCTCCAAAAATCGGCGTTCCGGATCGGTCGTCGCCAGCGCGAGGGCGCGTTCGAATTCATGTCTGGCCTCGTCCACCCGGCCGAGACGGCGCAGCAATTCGGCCCGACTGGACGGTACGTAGCGGTAATCGCCCAGGTCAAGCGCGTCTACGAGCGCCAGGGCGCGGGCGGGATCGCCCGCCTCGGCGATAGCCACGGCACGGTTGAGCGCCACGACGGGCGATCCCGTCAGCGCTTCGAGTCGCCCATAGAGCGCGACGACCTCGTGCCAGTCGATGTCCCGTTCGGCCTGCACGGAGGCGATGGCTGCCTGCAGTACGTACGGCCCGGCGGCCAGTCTCAATGCCAGCGCGCGGTCCAGGGCGGCCCGTCCCGCCTCGACTTTCTCCTGGTCGTGCAGCGTCCTGTCCTGCTCGCCGAGCGGAACCACCTGTCCGGCGACCACGCGCGCCGATCGTCGGGAATCGTGCAGCAGCATCAGGGCCAGGAGTCCGTAAGCCTCAGGCTCGTCGACCAACAACTCACTGAGCAGACGCCCGAGCCGGATGGCTTCGGCGGCGAGGTCGTCGCGCTCGGTGAAGCCCTGATTGAAGATCAGGTAGATCACCGCGAGGACCGCCGCCACCCGGTCGGGCAACAGCCGATCGGCGGGTAGCGCGAATGGGATGTTCGTCGCTTTGATCTTGGCCTTGGCCCGGCTGAGCCGGCGCTTCATGGTGTCCTCGGAGACCAGAAAGGCCCGCCCGATCTCGGCTGTGGTGAGCCCGCCGAGGGCGCGCAAGGTCAGCGCGACCTGCGCTTCAGGCGCCAGCGCCGGATGGCAGCACATGAAAACCAGCTCCAGGCGTTCGTCGCCGATGGTGCTGTCGTCGAGGTCGATGTCGTCCATGGTCGTTGCCTGTTGATCGGCCCGGAGCAGTTGCGTTTTGAACCGCAGCGTCTGTTCTCGACGGATTCGGTCGATCGCCCGGTTACGTCCGGTGCGCACCAGCCACGCCACTGGCTGATCCGGCATGCCATCGCGGGGCCAGCGTTCGGCCGCGACGACGAAGGCCTCCTGCGCAGCTTCCTCGGCGAGGTCGAAATCGCCGAGGAAGCCGATGAGCGCGGCCAATACCCGGCCCCACTCGCGCTGGAAGACGGCCTCGATCATGGGCCCGGCTCGCCGGGCAGGCCGATCAGTGGCCCGTCTCCCCCGGCATGTCGACAAGCGGACGCACCTCGACGGCGCCACCTAGCCGCACCGCCGGGATCCGCTGCGCCCACTCCAGGGCGTCGTCGAGATTCTCGACATCGATCACGAAGTAGCCGGCGAAGACCTCTTTGGTGTCGGCGTACGGGCCGTCGGTGATGAAGCCATCCCCGCGCACCGTCGTGGCCGTCTCGACCGGTTGCAGGTGGCCGCCGCCGATGCACCGCGCCTCATTGCGCAGGGCCATGTACTCGGCGTTCAGCGCGGCTTGCTCGTCCGGAGTCAGATCCACGTCGTGGCTGCCCGGCTTGGTGAAAATCAGTGTTGCGTATTTCATGGTCGTCTCCTTCGGGGTTGATCGTCTAACAGCAGTGAGACGAACGGGGAGCCCTTGAGGGGACACGAAGACGAAAATCAGTTTTCAGGCGCGTACTCCGTGCCGTCGCGCTTCCACAGCACCCGGCCGGCCGGGTCGGCACCCTGCGCGACCAGTTCGCGCTTGAGAATCTTGTTGGTCGCGGTGCTGGGCAGGTCGTCGGCCAGCCAGATGTACCGTGGCCAGGACTTCGGCGAAAGGTCGGGCTGCGCGGCAAGGAATTCCGCGAATGCCTTCGACTCGAGCGCCTGACCGTCGCGCAGCACGATGGCGGCCATCACCTGATCGCCGACGAACTCGTCGGGCACCGGATAGACCGCGACCCGACTGATCACGGGGTGCCGCAACAGGATTCGCTCGATGGGCGCCGCGGTGATGTTCTCCCCGTCTACCCGCATCCAGTCCGCGGTGCGGCCGGCCAGATAGATCCAGCCGTCGGCGTCGCGATAAGCCAGATCGCCGGACCAGTACATGCCGTGCCGCAACCGTTCATCGGTGGCGCCCTGGTCGTTGTGGTAGCCGCGGAACATGCCGCTGCCGCTGATGTTCACCAGCTCACCGGTAGCGGCGTCGGCGTTGATCAGGGCACCCGTCTCATCGAACTGGGCCACCTCGCATTCGGTGACGGTCTCCGGGTCGTAGATCGCGATACCCGGGAAACCCTGGCCGACGCTGCCGGCCGGCGTGCCCTCAGTGCGCGTGATGATGATCGCCAGCTCCGTCGAGCCGAAGCCATCCCACACACGGCAGCCGAACCGGCGGCTGAACTCGTCGATGTCGCGGTCGGCGGCCTCGTTGCCGAAGGCGACCCGCAGCGGGTTGTCGTGGTCATCAGGCTGTTCGGCGGTGGCCAGGATGTAGGCCAGTGGCTTGCCGACGTAGTTCATGTACGTCGCGCCGTAGCGGCGGATGTCGGGCAGGAACCCCGACGCAGAGAACTGCGCCGGCGCCATGGCCGCTCCCGAACCCAGCGCGACGCCCCAGCCGGCGTAGACGCCGTTGGAGTGGAACAGCGGCATGGCCAGGTAGCAGGTGTCGGCCTCGGTGAGTTCGTATCGCTGCACCAGCGCCGCGGCGGAGAACAGCACGATCGAATGCGCCACCTCGACGGCTTTGGGCTCGCCGCTGGTGCCGGAGGTGAAGATCATCATGAAGGTGTCATTGGGGCCGACTTCGCGCTGCGGCGTCAGTTCCTGCTGCGGCCAGTCCGTCGTCGTGACGTCGATGACGGTGACGCCCGGCAGGTCAACGCCCTGCAGGAGCGCGCGGTGCTGCGCGTCGACCAGTACGACCTGACATTCGACGCGGGCGATGTCACGGGCCAGCGCGTCACCCCGACGGGTGTTGTTGATGCCGCACAGGACGTAGCCGCCGAGGGCCGCGGCGGCTAGCGCCGTCAGCATGTCAGGGGTGTTGCCCAGCAGCGTGCCCACGTGCAGCGGCCGCAGCGGGTCGGCCTGGCTGATCAGGGCGGCGGCCTGCGCCTTCGCTCCGGCGACGTACTCGCGCCACGTCCACGTCGCCTCGCCGTATTTGACCGCGACGGTGTCCTGGCCGGCGCGTTCGCGAAGCAACTGCTGAAGGGTGTCCGCCATATGGGCTCCCGGTGCTGCGGGCGATCGTGCCGACCACCCATGGTGAACAGATTCTAGAAAGTGTCTACCATGTTCCGGGGTAGCGCGATAGCGCCTGCACCCTGGCAGAATCTTCGTTCGCCCGGTTCACACGTGAGGAGACACCCGGTTGGCAAGCCCAGAATCCCCCAAAAGTGTGCGCGATCGACTGATCGACGCCGCTGAAGAGTGCATGCGCGCCAAGGGAATTCGGGCCACCACGGTATCCGAAGTCGCGGAAGTCGCCGGCGTATCCCGCGGCTGGCTTTACCGGCATTTCCCGGACAAGGTCACGCTGCTGGGTGCTGCGATCGTCCGCCTCAACAACGCCTATTGGACCGACGCGCACACCATGCTGGAGTCGATCGACGGCCTCGACAACCAGATGATCGCCGGCATCCAACACGGTCGGACCGCCTATGACGACCCCGGCGCGCTGCTGATGAAGCTGCGCGTCGAGGAACCCGACGAGTTCGCGGCCTGTGCGGGAGCCGGTGTACAAGGCCTGGTGCCCGACCTCGCCGACTTCTGGTCCCGGTATCTCGTCACGGCCCGCGACAACGGCGAGATCCATGGAGACACCGACATCGACGACGCCGCCGAATGGATCGCGCGCGTCATCCTCTCGCTGGCCACGATGCCCGGGCAGCGGCTCGACGCCAACAGCGCCGATGACCTGCGCACGCACATCCGCCGCTACGTGATGCCGGGGCTGAAGGCCGCGCCGTAGTCAGCGTCCAAGAGACCCAAAACGCACTGAAGGCCGCAACTCGGGCAGAGTTGCGGCCTTCAGTTTCAAGAACGGCGACGGTTAGTCGTTGTCCATGTTGCCGGGGGCGGTCTTGGAGACCTGGACCAGGAACTCGTAGTTGGTCTTGGTCTTGCGCAGCTGGCTCATCAGCAGGTCGATGGCCTGATGCGGGTCCAGACCCGACAGCACGCGGCGCAGCTTGTGCACGACCGCGAACTCGTCCGGGCCGAGCAGCAGCTCGTCCTTACGGGTGCCCGACGGGTTGACGTCGACGGCCGGGAACACCCGGCGCTCGGCGATCTTGCGGTCCAGCTTGAGCTCGGCGTTACCGGTGCCCTTGAACTCCTCGAAGATGACGGTGTCACCGGTCGAGCCGGTCTCGACCATCGCGGTGGCGATGATGGTCAGCGAGCCACCGTTTTCGATGTTGCGGGCCGCGCCGAGGAATCGCTTCGGCGGGTACAACGCCGTCGAGTCGACACCACCGGACAGGATGCGGCCCGAGGCCGGCGACGCGTTGTTGTACGCGCGTCCCAGACGGGTGATCGAGTCCAGCAGCACGACGACGTCCTTGCCCTGCTCGACCAGGCGCTTGGCCCGCTCGATGGCCAGCTCCGCGGCCTGGGTGTGGTCTGACGGCGGACGGTCGAAGGTCGAGGCGATGACCTCACCCTTCACCGAGCGCGTCATGTCGGTGACCTCTTCCGGACGCTCGTCGACGAGCACCACCATGAGGTGGCATTCCGGGTTGTTCTGGGTGATCGCGTTGGCGATGTCCTGCATGATCGTCGTCTTACCGGCCTTCGGCGGGGACACGATCAGCGCACGCTGGCCCTTACCGATCGGCATGATCAGGTCGATCACACGCGTGGTCAGCCGATCCGGCGTGGTCTCCAGACGCAGCCGCTGGTTCGGGTACAGCGGGGTCAGTTTGGTGAAGTCGGGACGGTTGCGCGCCGCCTCGACCGGACCACCGTTGACACTGTCCAGCCGCACCAGCGGGTTGAACTTCTGCCGCGGGTTGTTGCTGCTGCTGCCGCCGGTGTTCTCGCCCTCGCGCGGGACCCGCACAGCTCCGGTCACCGCGTCACCGCGGCGCAGGCCGTTCTTGCGGACCATGTTCATCGAGACGTAGACGTCGTTGGAGCCGGCCAGGTAACCCGAGGTGCGGACGAACGCGTAGTTGTCCAGCACGTCGAGGATGCCGGCGACCGGCTGCAGGACGTCGTCCTCGCGCACTTCGGTGTCGGTGGCGCCGCCCTGGCTGTCGCCGCGTTCCCCACGACGACGACGGTCACGGTCACGGAACCGACGGCCGCGACGGCCCTGACGGCTGTCGTCGTCATCATCGGCGTTGTTGTTCGCCTGGTTGCCGCCGCGGTCGCGGTCGCGGTTGCCACCCTGGTTGTCGGCATTGCGGTCGCGGTTGTCGGCATTGCGGTCGCGGTTGCCGCCCTGGTTGTCGCCGCGGTCGCGGCTAGCACCCTGGTCGCGGTTGCCGCCCTGCTCACGGTTGCCGCGCTGGTTGTCGGCGTTGCGGTCGCGGTTCTGCGTCTCGCGCGGAGCGTCGGCGTTGTCCGAACTCTGGGCCTTATCGGCCTTTTCGCCAGCCTTTTCGGTCTTTTCGGCGGCCTTTTCGGCCTTTTCGGCGGGCTTGTCGGCCGCGTCGGCCGGTTCGCCATCGACGGGCGCACCGGCACGCCGCGAAGAGCCACGACGCTCGCGGCGCGGGGCCGACTCAGCGGCGGAAGTATCACTGGCGGCAGCGTCATTCGCAGCCGGAGCCTGGGCTTCCTTGGCTTCGGTGCCGTTAGCGGCCTTGGTTTCGTTCTTGGCTTCGGTCTTGGGCTCAGCGGCCTTGGTGGCCTTCGCCTCGGCCTTGGCGCCATTGGTCTCGCCGCGGTGTTCCCGGATGGCGGCGATCAGCTCGCTCTTGCGCATGCCGGAGGTGCCCTTGACACCTGCTTCGGCGGCGAGCGCGCGCAGGTCGGGGAGCAGAAGACTGGTCAGCGATCCGGAGCGTCCGGCCGCCGGCGCTTCAGTTGCCGGGGCGTCTGTGTTGCCGTCGGCGGTGAAGAGGTCCGTATCAGTCACGGATTTCCTTTCTGTGCCCTCGCACGTCGTATCAGGCGAGGGTTTTGTTCGCAGTCGGACAGTTCCCCCGAACCGCTGTCGGCAAATGCCCTGGTCAGCCGAGGCATTGCAACAGCCAAGCACCGGGATTTGCCGCCGTGCGGCGAACCATCAGTCCACGAGTTGAACATCTAAGAGAAGAGTGGTCGTCCTACCGTAGGCGCAGGTACTAGAGCCTGCGATTGCTGGACGCTGCGAGAATATCTCTCATCCGACAATGAAGCAAGAAATGCCACTCCGGCGTGTACGTTCCGCTAAACCCCGGCACCGACTGTCCAGCGAACCCCATGACCCACCGCCATCCTCTCGGTGACGAAGCCGTGGGCAGCACCGAATTCGAGGGCCTCGGCAGGCAATTGGGGCTCGGTGCTCAGCGCAATAACCGCAGGTCCAGCACCGGAAAGTACTGCTGCCACCCCACAACGCCGGAGCATCGCCAGATATTCCGCAGAGGCCGGCATGGCTGCGGCCCGCTGCGGCTGATGCATGACGTCCTCGGTGGCAACCATCAGCAAATCCGGACGCTGTGTGAGCGCCACCACCAGCAGCGCGGCGCGGCTGACGTTGAAGGTGGCGTCGGTGTGCGCGATCTGCTCCGGCAGCACCGCCCGCGTTTCCGCGGTGGACGACCGGACCTGCGGAATGGCCGGAAACAGGTGGATGTCGGGGTGCAGCGTCAGCGGCGCCGCCGCATACACCGGGCCCGGCTCGGTGTAAGACACCACCGCACCGCCCAGCACCGCGGCCGACGCGTTGTCCGGATGTCCCTCGAAGTCCGACGACAACTGCACCAGCTGCTCAAGGGTCAGCGGCCTCGAACCCGACTGTGCGATAAGACCATTGGCGACGGCCAGACCGCCGACCACCGCAGCTGCCGACGAGCCAAGGCCGCGCGAATGCGGAATCACATTGCGGCACTTGATATTCAGACCGGAAACCGAAACCCCACCAGCGTCGAGCCCACGCCGGACTGCGCGCACCACCAGATGGGACTCGTCCAGCGGAACCTGCCCGGCGCCCTCCCCCGTCACCTCGATGACGAGGCCGGAATCGGTTGTCTCGGCCTGAATTTCGTCATACAGACTCAACGCCAGACCGAGGCTGTCGAAGCCCGGGCCGAGATTGGCGCTCGAGGCGGGGACGACTGCAGTGGCCAGCAAGCCGGTGGGCAGGGTTTCGGTCACTGAAATCAGACCAGCCCGAGCTTCTCGACGACGGCGGTCGGGTCGACGGGGATGGCCTTGACCTCGGGCATGCCCTTGAGAGCGTTGTCGGGGTCCTTCAGGCCGTTGCCGGTGACGGTGCACACCACGGTCGAGCCAGGCTTGACCCAGCCGTCCTCGATGGACTTGAGCAGGCCGGCGATGCTGGCCGCCGAAGCCGGCTCGACGAACACGCCCTCAGCCTTGGCGACCAGGTGGTACGCGGCCAGGATCTCCTCATCGGTGGCAGCCAGGAACCGGCCACCGGACTGCTCCTTGGCCGCGACAGCGCCGTCCCACGAAGCAGGCGAACCGATTCGGATGGCCGTCGCGATGGTCTCCGGGTTCTTGACGGGCTCGCCGAGCACCAGCGGCGCCGCACCGGCAGCCTGGGTACCGAGCATCCGAGGCAACCGGTCGGACACGCCGTCGCGGTGGTATTCGTTGTAGCCACGCCAGTAGGCGGTGATGTTGCCGGCGTTGCCGACGGGCAGCGAGTGCACGTCGGGCGCGGTACCGAGCGCGTCGACGATCTCGAACGCCGCGGTCTTCTGCCCCTCGATGCGTACCGGGTTGACGGAGTTGACCAGGGCGATGGTCGGGTAGTCGGCGGTCAGCTTGCGGGCCAGCTCCAGACAGTCGTCAAAGTTACCGTCGACCTGAATGATCTTGGCGCCGTGCATAACTGCCTGCGCCAGCTTGCCCATGGCGATCTTGCCCTGCGGGATCAGCACCGCACAGGTGATGCCGGCGCGAGCAGCGTAGGCAGCGGCCGACGCCGAGGTGTTGCCGGTGGACGCGCACAGCACCGCCTGCTGGCCCTTCGCCACGGCGTCACTGACGGCCATGGTCATGCCGCGGTCCTTGAACGAACCGGTCGGGTTGAGCCCCTCGACCTTCAAATGCACGGTGCAGCCGGTCAGTTCACTCAGCCGTTTGGCGTGGATCAGCGGGGTGCCGCCCTCGAGCAGAGTGACGGGCGTCCAATTCTCGGTGCCGGGCAGACGGTCCCGGTAGGCCTCGATCAGGCCGGGCCATGGCTTGTGCACGGTCATTTGTTCGTTCCTTCCAAGCGCAGCACGCTGTTGATGCTTTGCACTGCTTCGTGATCAGCAAGGGCTGCAACGGTTTCCGACAGCGCTTCGTCAGTGGCCCGGTGGGTGACCACGACGATGCGGGCGCCCGAGGGCACACCGTCGTCGTCGACCATGCCTTGCTGGCGGACCTCGGCGATGCTCACCTTGCGCTTGCCGAATTCGGCTGCGACAGAGGACAACACGCCCGGAATGTCCGCGACGTTCATGCTGACGTAGTAGCGGGTCTCGATCGCTCCGATGGGCGCGATGGGCAGCTTGGCGTACTTGGATTCACGCGGGCCGCGGCCACCCTGCACGCGGTTGCGCGCGGCCATGACCACATCGCCCATGACGGCCGACGCCGTCGGCGCACCGCCGGCACCACGGCCGTAGAACATCAGCTCACCGGCAGCTTCGGCCTCGACGAAGACGGCGTTGAACGCACCGTTGACCGAGGCGAGCGGGTGCTCCAGCGGTACCAGCGCCGGGTAGACGCGGGCCGAAACCCGTTGCTTGCCTTTGCCGGTGGTCAGGCGCTCGCAGATGGCGAGGAGCTTGATGGTGCAGCCGAGCGCCTTGGCCGACTCGAAGTCGGCCGCGCTGACCTTCGTCATGCCCTCGCGGTACACGTCGTCCGCGGTGACCCGGGTATGAAAAGCAATGGACGCGAGAATTGCCGCCTTCGCGGCGGCGTCGTAGCCCTCGACGTCCGCAGTCGGGTCAGCCTCGGCGTAGCCCAGCACGCCGGCTTCGGCCAGCGCGTCGGCGTAGTCGGCGCCGGTCTCGCTCATGGCCGACAGGATGTAGTTGGTGGTGCCGTTGACGATGCCGGCCACCCGGCACACGACGTCACCGGCGAGCGACTGGGTCAGCGGGCGGATCACCGGGATCGCGCCGGCGACGGCCGCCTCGAAATACAGGTCCACGCGGGCCTTTTCGGCAGCCTGCGCCAGTTCACCGGTGGACTGGGCCATCAGTGCCTTGTTGGCGGTGACCACCGACTTGCCCTGTTCCAGGGCCGCCATGATCGCCTTACGGGCCGGCTCGACCGGACCCATCAACTCGACGACGATGTCGACGTCCTCGCGGGCGACCAGTGCCTCGATGTCATCGGTGAGCATGTCGACCGGGACGCCGCGGCCTTTGGCGACCTTGCGGACACCGACACCGCGCAGCTCCAGCGGCGCGCCGATGCGAGCGGCCAGGTCTTGGGCGCTGTCCTCGATAATCCGGACCACCTCGGTCCCGACGTTCCCGAGTCCGAGAACCGCAATGCCAATTGGCTTTTCACTCATTGACTACTCACCTCCAGGCTCAACAGGTCTGCCACAGTCTCCCGCCGCAGGATCAACCGTGCGTTGCCGCCGCGCACCGCGACCACGGCGGGACGGGTCAGCAGGTTGTAGCGGCTCGACATCGAATAGCAGTAGGCCCCGGTGGCGGCGACTGCCAGCAGATCACCGGGCGCGAGATCGTCCGACACCCAGGTGTCGCGGACGATGATGTCGCCCGTCTCGCAATGCTTTCCGACGATGCGCGCCAGGGTGGCCGGCGCATCGCTGGTCCGGGAGACCAGCCGGGCGTCGTACTCCGCGTCGTACAGGGACGGCCGAATGTTGTCGCTCATGCCGCCGTCGACGCTGACATACCGCCGCTGCGCGGTCTGACTGACCGCAACGTCTTTGATGGTGCCGACCTCGTACAGCGTGATGGTGCCGGGACCGGCAATGGCGCGGCCAGGCTCGACCACCAGCTTGGGCGTGGGCAACCCGACGGCCGCGGACTCGGCCTCGACAATGGCCTTGAGCTTGTCGGCCAGCTCCTTCATGGGCGGCGGGTCGTCGCTGGGTAGATACGAGATGCCCAGTCCCCCACCAAGATCCATGACCGACATCTGGGCGGTCTTCTCGACGCCGAACTCGGCGACCACGTCGCGTAGCAGTCCGATGACGCGGTGGGCGGCGATCTCGAACCCAGCCACGTCGAAAATCTGCGAGCCTACGTGGCAGTGCAGACCGACCAGGCGCAGGTTGTCGGTGGCGAAGACCTTGCGCACGGCCTCCATCGCGGCACCGCTGGCCAGGGAGAGCCCGAACTTCTGGTCCTCGTGGGCGGTGGAGATGAATTCGTGGGTGTGCGCCTCGACGCCCGGGGTCACGCGGACCAGGACGTCCTGGACGACACCCGCCGCACCGGCGATGGCGTCCAGCCGCTCAATCTCGATCTCGGAATCCAGCACGATGTGCCCGGCACCGACCTGGACCGCAGAGGTCAGCTCGGCTACCGATTTGTTGTTGCCGTGCACCGTGATTCGCTCGGCCGGGAATTCGGCGTTCAATGCCACCGCCAGTTCGCCGCCGGTGGCGACGTCCAGGCAGAGGCCCTCTTGCGCGACCCAGCGGGCAATCTCGCTGCACAGGAACGCTTTTCCGGCGTAGTGCACGTGCTCGCCACCACCGAAGGCGTCGGCGATCTCGCGGCAGCGGGACCGGAAGTCGTCCTCGTCGATGACGAATAGTGGGGTGCCGAACTGCTTGGCCAGTTCACTGACCGTCACCCCCGCGACGCTGACCTCACCGTCGGCACCACGAACCAGGTTGCGCGGCCACACATTCGGAGCCAGCAGCATCACCTCATCAGGCGTCTGCGGCTTTTCCGGCACGGTGGCGCCGGCGGGCTGCCCGCTCACATCCGCTCCGGAGCGCTGACGCCGAGGATGTGCAGACCGTTCGCGATGACCTGGCGGGTGGCGGCACAGAGCGCGAGCCGGGCCCGGTGTAGGTCATTGTGCTCTTCGTCGCCCATCGGCAGCACGCGGCAGGAGTCGTAGAACCGGTGGTAGTCACCGGCCAGGTCCTCCAGGTACCGGCACACGCGATGCGGTTCCCGAAGGGCCGCAGCGGTTTTGAGCACCCGCGGGAACTCGCCGATGGTGCGCATCAGGGTGGCTTCGCGATCGTGGCTGAGCAGCTCGAGGTGTCCAAGGTCCGCGCCCAGCCCGAGGTCGGCGGCGTTACGCGCCAAGGCCGACAGCCGGGCGTGCGCGTATTGCACGTAGTAGACCGGGTTTTCGTTGGACGCACTGGCCCACAGCCCCAGATCGATGTCGATGGGGCTGTTCACCGACGACCGGATGAGCACGTAGCGGGCCGCGTCCACGCCGATGGCGTCGACCAGGTCTTCCAGGGTGATCACGGTGCCGGCGCGCTTGCTCATACGCATCGGCTGGCCATCCTTGACCAGGTTGACCATCTGGCCGATCAGCACCTCGACGGTGGCGGGGTCCTCGCCGAGCGCGGCAGCGACGGCCTTCAGCCGGCCGATGTAGCCGTGGTGGTCGGCGCCGAGCATGTAGATGCACAGGTCGAACCCACGCTGGCGCTTGTCCAGGTAGTACGCGATATCGCCGGCGACGTACGCCGGGTTGCCGTCACTCTTGACGACGACGCGGTCCTTGTCATCACCAAAATCGGTGGTGCGCAACCAGATTGCGCCATCCTGCTCGTAGATGGAGCCATTGTCGCGCAGCTGCTGAATGGCCTGCTGGACGCGGCCCGAGGTGTGCATCGAGTCTTCGTGCGTGTAGACGTCGAAGTCGGTACCGAAGTCGTGCAGCGACTGCTTGATCGATGCGAACATCAGATCGACGCCGATCTCGCGGAAGACTTCCTGGCATTCGTCGGCCGGCAGGTTCAGCGCATCGGGCTGCTTGGCCATGACGTCGGCGGCGATGTCCTTGATGTAGTCGCCGCCGTAGCCGTCCTCCGGAGCCGGCTCACCCTTGGCTGCCGCGACCAGCGAGCGAGCGAAGCGGTCAATCTGCCCGCCGTGGTCGTTGAAGTAGTACTCACGGGTGACGTTGGCGTCCTGCGTCGCCAGCAGGCGACCCAGTGCGTCACCGACGGCGGCCCAGCGGGTGCCGCCGATGTGGATGGGCCCGGTCGGGTTGGCCGAAACGAACTCCAGGTTGATGTGGCGACCCTTGAGCTCCTCAGAGGTGCCGTAGCTGGCCCCGCCGCCCAGGACGTTGAGGATGACGACGCTCTGCGCGGACGCCTCGATGCGCAGATTCACAAAGCCCGGACCAGCAATGCTGGCGTCGGCGATACCGTCAGCGTTGATCAGCGCCTCGGCCAGCCATTCGCCCAGGTCACGCGGATTCACGCCGACCTTCTTGCCCAGCTGCAGCGCCAAGTTGGTGGCGTAATCGCCGTGCTCAGGGTTGCGCGGACGCTCGATGACGACCGTCTCGGGCAGCGCGGCGAGGTCCAGGCCGTGTTCGACCAGGACCGCGGCGGCGGTGTTCTTGAGCAGTTCAGCCAGATCGGCGGGGGTCACGGGGGTCCATCCTATGGGCTGAGCTGCTCAGGCTTGTCATCGGTGTCTACCGCTGGTTGACAGGTTGTCCCCCGGCGGTTGACGCCGATTCGGGTGAGCAGCCGTGCATGCGTTAGTCTGTGTTCGCCCAACGGCGCAGCTGGCCCGCCAGCATCATGCGCCCCCGTAGCTCAGGGGATAGAGCGTCTGCCTCCGGAGCAGAAGGCCGCAGGTTCGAATCCTGCCGGGGGCACCACAATTAGCGTTTCAGGGACTCTTTCCCACTCAACCAGTCAGTGACGCAGCCCTGCCGTGGGGTGGGCGTGGAGCAGTACCACTGTGCCCTCATCGGTTTCAACGTCGACTTGAGTGATGCCCCGCCCAGACGAGACACACACGACCGGCAGCTCCGCGTTGTTGGCGCCGACGCGTGCCATCAGCCAGGTCTCGACGACAGATTGGTCTTCGGCGACCCACAGTGCCCGCACCCCGCGCGGCCTGACGGTGTGCCCAGCAGCCAGCAGACCAGGATCCTTATTGCCGGCGTCCCTCGCCAAGAGAAACGGCAGTCCCGGTGACTCGAGGGCGCGCGTCATCCCGAGATGATGGACACCCACGCCCTCGCGGGTCAGGCGGCCGACCGGCAACCCGTCCCGGTGCGACCGGGCGTTGAGTACATCGGCGGTGACCTCGACAGCCCAGCCGGCGAACGCCTCGTTGGCCCCGCTCAACGCGGAGAGCACCAACCGTCCGAACGGGTTGTCCTGAGCGAGCTCCGGATCGTGCACAGCGACGAGCTCAAGGTATCCGCGCCCGAGCGGCACGATGTGGTTGTGAGTGCCCAGTCCGTCGTGCACTCCACCTTTGACGGCTGCCAGACCCGTGGTGTCCGCGAGCTGACGCGCTGACTCGTCGAGATCGGTTGTTGCAATGACGATGTGGTCGAGGTGCACGGGCCTGTCCGCCCTTTCTTGGTAACCCGACGGGCTAGGTCCGTGCCCGTGTGCCAGCGGCCGATGGTAGTCGCAGTGGACGTCGGCGGATTGGCCGGAGATCGTGTGAGGCGACGTCAACTGGACGATAATGGGTGGTCGACCAGGCACATGGCGCACGTGGTCAGGGTTCAACAGGCCGGTGGACTGTCGCGGGCGGTGGACTGCCGTAAAGGAGGCTCGACCGCGGTGGCCGAATTCGACCCGCTGGCAACCCAGCCCGATCCGATGGTGCAGATTCCCGCGGAGTTGCACGCCGCAGGTTTCGAGCAAGCGGTCGAGATCGGGCGGGGTGGATTTGGGGTGGTCTACCGCTGTCTGCAGCCGACCCTGGACCGGACGGTGGCGGTCAAGGTTCTTCTCGCAGATCTGGGAACCGAGAACGTCGAGCGGTTCCTCCGCGAGCAACGGGCCATGGGCCGGCTATCAGGACATCCACACATCACCAACGTGTTGAACGTCGGGACAACAACTTCCGGTCGGCCATTTATCGTCTTGCAGTACCACTCGCGGGGCTCACTGGATGGTCGGATCCGCAAGCATGGTCCGCTCGGATGGCCCGAGGCTCTCTCGCTGGGCGTCAAGCTGGCCGGCGCACTCGAAACTGCACACCAGGCCGGGATCCTGCACCGCGATGTGAAACCGGGGAACATCCTGCTCACCGATTACCACCAGCCGCAGCTGACCGATTTCGGGATCGCGCGGATGGCGGGCGGATTTGAGACCGGCACCGGAGTGGTCACCGGATCGCCCGCCTTCACTGCACCGGAGGTCCTGGGAGGCCGGTCACCGTCGGCCGCCTCCGATGTGTACAGCCTGGGCGCGACGTTGTTTTGCGCGATCACCGGGCATGCCGCGTTCGAGCGGCGTCGCGGCGAACAGGTGATCGCCCAGTTTCTGCGGATCACCAGCGAACCGACCCCGATCCTGCGCGGCGAGGACATCCCCGCCGAAGTCTCAGCGGCAATCGCATCGGCGATGGCCGTCGATCCCCCAGACCGGCCGGCTACCGCAGCGGCGTTCGGGGAGCAGTTGCGGCAGGCGCAGCATCTCTGCGGGGTGGCGGTCGACGAGCTGGCGCTGCCCACCGCCCCCGATGCGCCCCAGTTTGAGGCGCCCGCCGCACCGGTTCCAACCGGCCGCCGCTCCAGATCGATCACGCCGCCGCTCCCCCTGACGCGGTTCCGTCCGCCCAGCCCGGCACGGGCGCTGATCGACCGGGACCGATTGATCGAAGCGCTGCGTGGCGGGGCAGGTCGTCGACTGACGCTCATCCACGGCCCGGCCGGGTACGGCAAAACCACGCTGTCCGGGCAGTGGAGCGCACTGCTCGCCGAGCAAGGGGCGGCGGTGGCCTGGTTGTCGGTCGACACCGACGACAACAACGTGGTGTGGTTGCTCACGCACCTCATCGAGGCCATCCGCCAGGTCAGGCCCTCCCTCGCCGGTGAACTCGGGCGCGTGCTCGAAGAGCATGGCGATCAGGCCGAACGGTATGTGCTGACCTCGCTGATCAACGAAATCCACCAGAGCGGTGAGCAGGTGGCAGTGGTGGTCGACGACTGGCACCTCATCTCCGATCCGGCGGCCATCGCAGCCATGGAATTCCTGCTCGACAGCGGCTGCGATCGCCTACAGGTGATCGTGACCAGTCGCAGGAAGACCGGTCTGCCGCTGGGTCGACTGCGGGTGCGCGACGAGCTCATCGAAATCGACGCCGCTGCACTGCGTTTCGATATCGACGAGGCGCGAACGTTTCTGACCGAGCGTGGCGGTCTGTCGTTGGCTGATTCGGCGATTGCCGGGCTGGTCGAGGCGACCGAGGGCTGGGCTGCCGGTTTGCAGCTGGCGTCGCTATCGCTGCGTGAATCGTCAGATCCGGATGCCCTGATCGGGCAGCTGTCGGGACGCCATCGCGCGGTCGGCGAATTCTTGGCCGAGAACGTGCTGAACGGCCTCGATCCGGACGTACTCGACTTCTTGTTGACGACGTCGGTGACGGAACGGATCTGCGGCTCGCTCGCCTCCGCGCTGATGGGCGCGCCAGGCGGGCAGGCCATGCTGGAAGAGGTTGAACAACGCGATTTGTTCCTGCGCAGGCTCGACGAGGAAGGGCAGTGGTTTCAGTACCACCATCTGTTCGCGCAGTATCTGCGGCAACGCCTTGACCGTGATCAGCCCGGCCGCATCGAACAGCTTCACCGCACCGCGTCGATATGGTCTGCCGAGCACAGGATGCTCAGCGAGGCCGTCGATCACGCCTTGGCCGCAGATGATCCGGGGCGGGCAGTCGAACTGGTCGAACGCGACGGCATGGAGCTCCTTGAGAAGGGGCGGATGTTCACGCTGCTCGGGCTGGTAGCGAAACTGCCGCCGCTACAGGTGAGCCAGAGTGCACGACTGCAGCTCACCATCGCCTGGGCCAACAACGCAGCGGTCCGTCCAGTGCCCGCGCAAGCCGCCGTGGACGGTGCGCGCGTCCTGCTCACAGCCGGGCAGGGTGATAACGCCGCGCTCGCCGATCTGCGGGCAGAAGCCGACGTCATCCAGGCCGATATCAACGTCATCAGCGACCGCATCGACGGTGTCGAACAGCTTGTCGCCGAGTGCCTTTCGCGCCCGAACACCTTGCCGGCCTGGGTGGTTTCCTGCGCGGCCGACGATGCGGTGTTCGCCAATCTGTTCCACTTCGATTTCGATGCCGCGCGGCGCCGCCACCAGTGGGCGCTGCCCTATCACGCATGCACCCGCGGGCCGCTCTCGGTGGTGTACGGCTATCGCTTTGCCGGGCTCGCCGCCTCCGAACAACTCGACATGGCCGCGGCCGAAGACCTCTTCCGCGAGGGGCTGCGGCTGGCCACCACTGCCGGCGATCAGCACTCCTACCCCGCCCGCATTGCCTCCGCGCTGCTGGGTGATCTGCTGTACGAGCGCGGCGAGATCGCTGAGGCTGAGCGACTGCTCGACTTGAGCCAGGAACTCGGCGCCGAGAACGGCACCGTCGACTTCATGATCGCGCGCTACACGACCGGCGCCCGGATCAAAGCTCTGCGCGGTGATCTCACTGCCGCGGCACAGTATCTCGACGACGGGGCACAGGTCGCCGAGTCCCTGACGCTGCGGCGCCTTCGCGCTGCCGTCGAGCACGAACGTGCCCGCTTGCACCTGCCCACCGCTGCGGGACTGGCCGCTTCGCCGCCGATCTCTCACGCCGCGCGCCGCGATCCCGCCGACGGCATCGACAAGGTCACCCTGCAACTGGAGGAGGCCACCGCTATCCGGCTGCTCCTCAACGAAGCTCAACCCGAGCAGCTCGAGCTGGCCGTCACCTGGGCGCGGGAATGGGTGGGCCAGTTGGCGGGATGCGGGCGCGATAGGGCGCTGCTGCAAGCCAAACGACTCCTGGTGACCTGCCTGGCGGTAGCAGGTCACGACACCGAGGCGCGGCAGCTGTTGTCGGCCACCGCGTCCGTGTGCGCTGAGCACCGGATGGTCCGATTCCTCCTCGATGAGGGAGCACCGGTTCGCGCGCTGCTCGCGTCGTTACGCCGTGAAGCTCAGGCCGACCGGTGGCAACCCGACTGGACGCCGGTCCCCCTGTCTTTCCTGGACGACAGCCTCAGTCAGGGTGACGTGGGGTAATCGCTCAACGACGTCCGCTACCGGAGTTGTACCCCGGCGCAGCCACATCGGATGGGGTGAGCTCGAACGGGGCCGGCGCGATGACTTCAGGGGCGAACATATTGCCCCCTGTCGGAGTTCCTGCGTCGGCAGGTGCTGCACTCTCGGCCGGTGGCGTGCTGATGATCTCGCTGGACCCGACCGGGGCGTCTTCGGTGTCCGGAGCCTCACTCGGTACGCCACCCACCGGGGCGCCGGGCACCCAGACCATGAGGTCCTGCATGCCGTCGTTGTAGACGACGCTGTTCGGTACGTCGCCGACGACATCGAAGTAGAGCTTGCCGCTCGTCGTCTCGCCAGGCGGTGCCGAGGGCACGTTCCCGCTGATCACCCGATAGTTCGCGCCGCTCTCGGCGCGGGCGTTGAAGAACGCCGTGATGGGGTTGGCCCAGCCTCCGAGCCCTTCGACTTTCACGGTCGCTGAGTACAGCTGGCCGTTGTGCGGCACGGGGTCCGAACTCGGGTGGAGGCTTTTGACCGTGTAGCCGATTTCGTTCAGCGTCTCCTGCTGACCGAACGGCTTGATGTTGTTGGCTGCGGAGGCGGGACCCGCCAGCGCGCCAGCCATACCGACCGCGATAGCGGCGATGCCAACGGACGCAACAAACTTGATCATCACCATTACTCCCTTTCGGACCTCCAGACAGAGTCCACCGCGGAGGTTACCGCGCCACGCCGATGTCCAACTGCAACTTGCGCAATATCGACGGCGAAAGGTCGACACACAGAGCAATCATCGCGATGACCCGAGCCAGACAACAACGAAACCCATTGCTGCTCTGACCCTTTCAACCTGATTAACTATCGCGCGCCGTCACGCTCACGGGGATGTTCACCCTTCCCAGCGGCTGGTTCGCGGGCTGACCTGCCGCCTGACGTCAGGGGGCCGCGGTGATCAATACCCGTAGCGGCGTCTGCGCGACCATGGTGAGCAGTCGATTCAGCAGCGGCCGTGCCAGCAGGTAGCCGACCACACTGATCACCGCACCGAGCACCAGACCGACCAGTACGTCGAGCGGATAGTGCGCCGCTACGTAGACCCGCGCAAACGCCATGACGATCGCAGCGACAGCGGCGACCAAGCCGAGGCGTCGATTGACCAACCAGACGCCGGCCGCGACGGCGCCCGCCATCATGGCGTGGTCGCTGGGAAGTCCACCGTCGGTGTTGCAGTGCATAACCACGATGTGGGGCAGCTCATTACAGGGGCGAGCGGAATTGATGGCGTCGGCGATCGGCTGATTGATCGCGACGGCGGCCAAGACACCCAGTGGAGCCCATACCGCCGCCGCCATGGCGGCGGTGTCGTTGGTTCGGCGGGCCAGCCACCAGCCGACCAGTAGCAGGATCGCGAACAGCACGACGCCGTACGTGGCGTACCCGTACACGACAGGCTGCAACCAGGGTGTGTTGCGCGCAAAATCGTTGATGTCGTAGAAGATTTGGGTATTCAGGTTCATCGTGAGTCAGCGCAGGCTCGCCAATAGCTTTGTCAGAGTCTGCTTTTCGTCATCGACGCTGGGATTGCCGGACCTGACGGCCTTGAGCGCCGCATCGATCTCATGATCGAGGACCGACCAGGTTTTCGGGTTCATCGATTGCAGCCGGTCCTGGTCGTGGTCCCATAGCGTCTCGAGATCGGCGATCCGGGTGCGCGCGCCGGATTGATCCGCCGCAGTCACTTTCGCCAGCGTGTCCTGGGTGATAGTCCGGAATTGGGCCAGATCCGCGGCCGGGAATGTCGTGCCCGCCTCCCCCGGCGCCAAGCTCGCCGCTGCCACGGGTGGCCCGCCTTCTTCCTCGGCACCAGCCGAACCGTGCGGCTGCGCGGACGCCCATTGAAGCAGCGCACCAGCGGCCAGAATGACGACGGCGTAGTAGCCGACCGTGGCCACGACCGATACTGCACGCCGCGGCTTCGGCTGCGTCACTTCGTCATTCAACTCGATCACGTCGGCGCGCGTCCGGGTGAGGTAGACGACCGCAGCGGCGATCGCCGCCAGGAAGATCACGCTCGTCACGCCATAACCGAGGCCCAGACCATGTTGGGCCGTCGGTGAGGCAAACCAGTCACCAAGGTTGGCACCGAGCGGGCGGGTCAGGATGTAGGCCAGCCAGAACGAGAGCACCGCGTTCACTCCGAATCGCCAGCCGACGATGACCGCAGCAATGAGCGTGACCGGCAACAGCACCGAGATGCCAGGACCCCACCCCGTCAGCGCCAAAGTCCAGTCGCCGGCAGCCGTACCCAGCGCGAAGGTCACCAGAACTGCCAGCCAGTAGAACAATTCGCGGGGCAGCGTGAAGATGCTGTGGATCGACAAGGTTCGTTCCCGCGCGAACCACACGCCGAAGACTGCGGCAAGCGCGACTGCGAACACCGCGGTGCTCAGTACCAGTGGGACGGCGAGGCGATCGGTGAGAATGTCGGTGTACAGCGTGCCGGCCACGCTCAGCACCACGACGGTCAGCCAGTACACGACGGGCACATAGCGCTGCAGTCGCAGTTGTACCCCCAACACCACGGCCAGCACCGCGGTGAAGATCATGGTGGTGATCCCCAATCCGAGACCCAGGCCCACATTGACCCAGTCGGCGAAGCTCTCACCGACGGTGGTGCACAGGATCTTGATCAGCCAGAACCAGATGGTGACTTCAGGTACCTTGCTGGCGGTCACCCGCCACGAACGGGTCGACGGGCGGGTAGAACTGGTCATGTCCGCTGACGCTAGATACCAGTTGCTGAAGCGACGCTGAGGAAGCACAGAGCCACATAGGGGTCCGGGGGTCGAGGTGAAAGTTCTGCTGGTCGAGGACGAACCAGGATTGTCGACAGCGTTGGCCGCGGGGCTGAAGGCCGACGGTTTCGTGGTGGTGACCGCTGCTACCGGCGTCGACGGGCTCGATGAGGCCGTCACCAACGACTACGACGTAGCGGTGCTCGACATCATGCTTCCCGGGTTGAGCGGCTATGAGGTGCTGCGGCAGATGCGGTCTCAGGGCATCTGGACCCCGGTACTGATGCTGACCGCCAAGGACGGTGAATACGACCAGACCGACGCCTTCGACCTCGGCGCCGACGATTACCTGACCAAGCCGTTCTCCTATCGGGTGCTGGTGGCGCGGCTGCGCGCGCTGGGGCGTCGCGGCGCCCCTGAACGGCCCGTGGTCCTCACGGCGGGAACGCTGTCCCTCGACCCATCGCGGCGCACCGTCACCCGTGCAGAAACATCAATCACGTTGACCCCACGTGAGTTTGGTGTCCTGGAATTCTTGATGCGCAACAAAGACGCCGTGGTGACGAAAACGGATATCTTGCAAGGTGTTTGGGACGTCCACTACGACGGACCTGACAACGTCGTCGAGGTGTACGTCGGCTATCTGCGCCGCAAGATCGATACGCCGTTCGATACCAACACAATCGAAACCATTCGCGGAGTCGGCTACCGGCTACTGCCGTGAGGGCAGGCTGACCCGCACCTGCGTTCCGCCACCGGGACGGTCGTCGATGCTGACCTGACCGCCGTGCGCCGAGACGATCTCGGCGACGATCGACAACCCGAGCCCGCTACCGCCGCCGCTACGGGACCGCGACGAATCGAGGCGCACGAACCGGTCGAACACCCGCTGACGCGCGTCCGAAGGAATGCCCGGCCCGTCGTCGCCGACGACGAGTTCTGCAGCGCCGTCACCGTCGCGCACCGAGATTTCGATCAGCGAAAGGGCATGGCGCTCAGCGTTGTCCAGCAGGTTCCGCAGCACTCGCGTCAGGGCCGCGGCGTCGCCGGATATCCGTGCGGGCCGCAGCTGAGTGCGCACGGTGTGCGCACTCACGCGCCGCAGCCGGGTCGCCTCGTCTTCGGCGAGGACGTCCACGTCGACATCCTCAGTGCGCAGCAACAATCCGCGCTCGTCGGCCCGGGCCAGGAGCAGCAGATCCTCAACCAGGGCCTGCATGCGGTAGGCCTCGGGCATCAACGTGCCGGTGGTCAGCTCCGGATTCAGCAATTCGGGATGTTCCTGCCCCACCTCAAGCGCTGAAATGATTGCGGCCAGCGGACTTCTCAACTCGTGCGAGGCATCGCCGACAAAACGGCGTTGAGCGGCGTGGCCGTCCTCGATGCGCGCCAGCATCGCGTTCATGGTGCGAGCCAGTTCCGAGATCTCGTCGCGGTGGGTGGGTACCGGAACCCGTTCCGACAGGTCGGATGTCGAGATGTCGGACACCCGGGTCCGAATGGCCTCCACCGAGCGCAGCGACCTCTTCACCAACGAATAGCTGGCCGCGGCAGCAGCCGCGACGATGATGGGCGCGCCCGCACCAAGAAGCACCGCAACGGTTTTCAGCGTCGACTCGATGGACTCACTGCCGCTGGCGACCAGAATTATGTAGTCGCCTAGCGGTGCGTGAATGCGCTGACCACTGATCCGCAGGTCTTTGTCGGGCTCGACACCTCGGATACCCGTGCGCCGTGTCGGTGTCACGTCGGCGACTGGAATCAAGGGCGTCGTCGAGGCATCGGGAGACCGGCGCACCACCTGCCCTGCCGCATTGATCACCTGCACGGCGACCACCCGCTGATCAGACGTCAGCAGCGCGTTGTCCAAGTCAGTTGGCGAATCGTCGCGCAGCGCGGACGCCACATTCCGGACCCGCTCAGCCGCTGCATCGTCGGCCGCCGTCAGCAGCGTCGTGTTCAACACGAGAAGCAGGCCAACGCCCGCAATTACCAAGGCAATCAACACGACCGACGCGGACAACACGGCCGAACGCGCTGGTATCCCCCAATGACGTGGGTTGAGCCAGCTATGCATACCTGTGAACTGTAGGACGCCAACGTCCCACTGGTTAAGCCGCGGGCCATCCAGGTGCCCGGCAGCCGGGAAGCTGGGATTCCGCTGTGAGCCGGGCGGGATATGAACAATCCGAATTTCAAGATCGGAAGGACGTCATGGGCAAGCAATTCGGGTGGACCCGCTTCTTGGTAGTCGCACTACCGGTGTCGATGCTCACGTTCATCCTCGACGTGGTCTTTCACAAGACCGCGGGGCCGGTGCTGTTCGGCGACAGCTACCCGGCTGCCGACTACCCGCAGCGCCCGCTGTCCGAGATCATGGACCTCTTTCCGTTCCTGTTCTTCACCTACCTGCTGCAGCTGACCATGCTGTGCTTCCTGTTCCTGCGGCTGTACCCCGGCCGCGGGCTGGGCAAGGCCGCGTGGTGGGGCATCTGGGGCGGCCTGTTCGTCGTCATCCCCAACATGCAGTTCTTCGTCGCCGTCGCGCACACCACGTGGACCATGCTGATCATTCAGATGGTTGAAGCCATCGCGCTGTGTGTGCTGGCAACGTGCGTGTTCGAGGTTATCTACCGACCGAAGGCAGCCGCAGGCGCCGAGGAAAAGGCACCGGCAGAAGTCGCCGCCTAAAGCCAGGCCAGCGCCGCCGTCACGAGCGCTTCGGTTCCGGTATCCAGCGTCGGCTGGATCACGGGACCGAACCTCGGCGAGTGGTTGACGGGAATGTCCTGGCTGATGCGGTCGGCCTCTGCCGCCTTGGCGAACGTCGCCGGATCGATGCCCCCGAACATCCAGTAGGTGTAGGGCACACCGAGCGCCCGCGGGATGTCACTGAAATCCTCACTGGCCGATGCCTGCGGGACGGTCAGTACGCGGTCGCCGAAATGGTCGGCGAAGGCGGCATGCGCGCGGGTGGTGACGGCCTCGTCGTTGTCGGTCACCGGAAACTGGTCGTAGAAATCGAATTCCGGCTCTTTGGGTGAGTCCGAGGCCTGGCACTCGGCGACGACGATGCGCTTGATGGCCGCGATGACCGCGGTCCGGACGGCGTCGTCGTAAGTACGCAGATTCAGTTCCAGGACCGCGTGGTCACCGATGATGTTGCTCTTGGTGCCCGAATTGATGCTGCCGACGGTGAGCACGACGGTCTCGTTGGGCGCGACTTCGCGCGACACGATGGTCTGCAGCCGGATCACGATCATCGCAGCGAGCACCACCGGGTCGATGCAGGCGTTCGGCATGGACCCGTGGCCGCCGCGCCCGTACACCGTGACGCGGATACTGTCTGCCGCGGCCAGAATCGGCCCACTGCGGGTGCCGATGAATCCGGCCGGGGCCGGACCCACATGCTGGCCCAGCGCCACGTCGACCTTGCCGACGATGCTCGCCAACCCGTCCGCAACCATTCCGGCGGCACCGCCGCCGAGTTCCTCGGCCGGCTGGAACAGCGCGATGGCGGTGCCCTTCCAGTGGTCCTTGCCGTCGGCCAGCAGCCCGGCAGCCCCAAGCAGACACGTCACGTGGGTGTCGTGACCGCACGCGTGCATGACGGGCACGTCCTTGCCAGCGGGATCGGTGCCACGCACGGTGCTCGCATAAGGCAGCCCCGTGGCTTCGGCGACGGGCAGCGCGTCCATATCGGCACGCATCAGCACCGACGCGCCGTCACCGTTACGCAGAATGCCGACGACGCCGGTGCCGCCGACGTTCTCGGTGACGTCGTAGCCGAACTCTTTGAGCTTGTCCGACACCAGCTTTGCGGTGCGGTGTTCCTGGTTCGACAACTCCGGATGTTCGTGCAGATCGCGGTACAGGTCCTCCTGCCAGCCCCGCACGCCGGGCAGGCCGCCCAGCACGTCCGCCACGCGACTCATAGCGCTGCACCCCCAGTGAAGTCCTTGACCACGTCAGCCACCCTTCGGAGTTGATCGATGTCCGAGCTGGTTGGAATCAGGTGCACCTCGTCGGCACCGATGTCGTCGAATTTCTGTAGTACGTCGAGCAATTCGTCTTCGGTACCCGCCCAGCCGGTGGTCGGGGCCATCGCGTCGACGTATTCCTCCGGAATCCAGTTCATGTACCGCCGCAGGTGACGGTGCACCTGGTTGCGCGGATCGTCGCCCTCACCAAGGGCGAACCAGAACGACGTGGCCAAGTGCGGCTTGGGTTTTCCCGCCTCGGCCCACGCGCTCCGCGCGACATCGAACAGCGCGCTCTCGCGCTCGACGCTCAGGTCCAAGGTGGTTCCCGCCACACCGTCGGCCCAATTCGCCGCGCTGCGTATGGTTTTCGGCCCGATCGTGCCGACCATCAGCTTCGGCCCACCGGGTTGCACTGGTGACGGGCCAACGGGCAGTACCGATTCGGTGAGCTTCTCCCCCGCCCACACCCGTTTCATCAGCGCGACGCGCTCGGCCATGCCACGCATGGTCTGGGTCTTGGGGTCGGCACCGACGGCATGGTAGTCCTCGTGCCGGCCCCCGACGCCGAGCCCGACGGTCAAACGTCCACCGCTGAGCATGTCGCCGGTGGCGAGCGCTTTGGCCAGCATCACCGGATCGTGCAGCTGCGGCACGATCACCGTGGTGACCAGCCGCACGCGGTCCGTCCAGGCGGACAGCGCACCCAGCAGGGTCAGCGAATCGGGGTTGTCGAAGGCAATGCGCTCACCCCAACACAATGACGAGAACGGCCCTCCGTCGATTACACGAGCCCACGCCGTGAGCGTGGCTACGTCGAGGTTGGGCTCCATCACTGGCATCGTCATCCCGATCTGCACACAGCCGATTCTGGCACGCCCGTCCAGCGCAGGGGCCGGTCTCGGCCCGCCGGGTGGGGGTTTACCCCCACAACACTCGCGGGAAAACGCCGTGTCGCCGCGCTCAGCTGGTGCCTAGGTTGGAGGACATGGTTGCAACAGCTACAACCCCCACGTCGGCCGAGCCGACAAATCTGACAACGGCACCGCCGGCGCAGTACACACGTCCCCTCGGAGTCGTCCCCACCGCGTCGATGATCGTCGGTGCGGTCGCCGGCACCATCTGGTTCTGGATTCCGCTCGCTCTGATGATCATCACCGTCTCCTCGATTCCGTCGGTCATCGGGACCGTGCTGGGCGGCGTGGTTTTCGTGTACGCCGTGCGTGCTACCGATCACGTCGAACGGTTACGCAGCGAAGCGGTGTTCGGCTTCGGCATCGCAGTCCCGGGCCGAAAACTGACGCCCTACAGCGGTTTTCAGGGGTGGGCCCACCAGCTGTGGCTGGACGTCAGCAGCGGCCGGTTCTGGAAAGTGTTGGCGCACAGCTACCTCCGTATGGCCTACGACATTTTCGTGGTCGGACTGGCGTTCGGCCTCCTGGTCTTCGCGCTGCTCGGGCCCGCTGCCGCCAGTGCGATCCACAACAGCGACGCCGCCGCCGGGCTGACCTTCATCTCCCCACTGGTGAGCTGGCTGCTGGCGGTCGTCGCTCTGGCGGGAGCGGCAGCCATCCTGGTGTTCGGCCCCAGGGTCGACGCCGTCATCGACCAGTGGCTGCTGCCGGCATCCCCCACCGAGGCGCTGCAGCACGAGGTCAGCGCACTGAATCAGGCTCGGAGAGGCGCAGTCTCGTCGGCATCCACGGAGCGCTATCGCATCGAACGCGACCTACATGACAGCGTGCAACCCCGGCTCGTGGCATTGGCCATGACGATCGGGCTGGCCCAGACCAAACTGGACTCCGATCTGCCCGAGGCGCGGAAGCTGATCGCCGAAGCCCATGGCAATGCCAAAGCGGCGCTCCTCGAACTGCGAAATGTGGTGCGCGGCATCGCGCCGACGATCCTGGCCGACCGCGGCCTGGATGCCGCCCTGTCCGCGGTGGTGCAACGCACCGAAACCGCCGGCGTGCCCGTCACGCTGGAACTGCGACTGCCCAAACGCTTTTCCGATGAGGTCGAGTCCTGCGCCTACTTCGTGGTCGCCGAGTCGTTGACCAACATCGCCAAGCACGCCAACGCCACCCACGCCGTGGTCACTGTTCGCTACCACGAGCCCACCGACGAGTTGCGCATCTCGGTGTTCGACGATGGCGTGGGCGGGGCCAAGACCAGGGGCGAAGACACCACCGGCCTGCGCGGCCTCGGCGACCGGGTACGCGCAGCCAGGGGTACCTTCGCGGTCTCCAGCCCGGAAACCGGAACCACAACCGTGACGGCGGTACTGCCATGCGCATTGTGATCGCGGAGGATTCGGCCCTGCTGCGCGCCGGGATCGAACGCATCTTGATCGACGCCGGCCACGAGGTTCTCGCCGGGGTACCCGACGCCACCGAGCTGTTGCAGGCGGTCAACGACCACCAACCCGACCTCGTCATCGTGGACGTCCGGATGCCGCCGACGTTCACCGACGAAGGCATCCGCGCCGCCGCCCTGATCCGCAGCCAGAATCCGGAATCGCCGGTCCTCGTGTTGTCGCACTACGTCGAAGAACGCTATGCCGCCGATCTGATTGCTTCAGACACAAAGGGTTTCGGCTACCTGTTGAAAGATCGGGTAGCCGACGTCCCGGCGTTCCTGGACGCCGTCGACACGGTCGGCAACGGCGGCACCGTGCTCGACCCCGAAGTGGTGTCACAAATCCTGGTACGAACGCACCGCCGCTCCACGTTGGCGGTGCTCACCCCACGCGAGCTGCAAGTCATCCAACTGATGGCGGAGGGCAAGACCAACTCCGCCATCGCCGCCACGCTGAACATCTCGGTCGGCTCTGCGGAGAAACACATCGCGTCGATCTTCACCAAACTCAACCTGGCACCCGACGACAGCGAGAACCGGCGCGTCCTCGCCGTCTTGCGCTACCTCGAATTCTAAAGACCAGAAAGGGCTTTCCCGTGACCTCCGACCTTCTGACCAACCCCGCCGAAGCCGCCACTCCGCCCCCGCTGTCGCCGGGCGGCCGCTCCGCAATCCGGACGCTGCTGGTGGTGACAGCCCTGCTGGTGACCGCGTTCGCGGTGATCGGCGTCGGCGGCGCCGCCTGGGGTATCAGCTCGCTGCGCATCGCCGCCGATACCGAGACCCTGCCGGTCGATATGAAGTCCTTGACCATCGACACCGGCACCATGACGACCGCCGTCCGGATCACCAGCGACCGCAATGTCCGCGAACCACGGGTCCGCATGCGGCTGCTCAACACCGCGCAGAACGACCGGCAAGCGCTCAAGGTCACCCGAGACGGCGGTACCGTCGGCCTGACGGTGACCGGCACGCCGTCCCCACTGTTCGACTTCGGCCCGCCCGGAGAAATCACTGTGACCGTGCCACCCGATGTCGCCCACCGACTTTCGGTCACCACCAAGCAGGAGTCGGGCGTGCTGCTGACCCAGACACAAATAGACCAGCTGACCGTCCACAGCACCGACGCAGCGGTCGTGCTCGGTGGGGATGCTCGCCGGATCGAAATCCACACGCAGAGCGGTGACGTGCAGACGCGCGACCCGATCGCGGTGTCCGACGCCTTCGTCGCCGATACTGTCGATGGCCATATCGCCGTCGACTTCCGAGACGCTGCTCCGCGTACCGTTCAGGCGACCAGCCGGGACTCGGATATCGACATCGCACTGCCGCCGGTCGGGCCGTACCTGGTCCGCGCTCAAGCCGGCGAAGACGCGAAAGTCCGGGTGCCGCAGACTGATGATGCGTCCCGCGCGGTCGCGCAGGTCACCGCACGGACGAACGATGGAAATATCGTCATCACCACCCGACGCTGAATGCAGTCACGCCCCGGTGAACGGACCCACCCTCAGTGTGTTGTATGCCGTACTGGCACAAGCAGTATCGGCGTGACCGATGATGATCGGATCAGCGTCGCCCGGCAGGTTCACCTGCAAGCCGCTGACCGGGACGGCGGCGCAGTCAGCCGGGAAGTTACCCGCATTGACGATACCCAGGTTCGCCGCGGTGGACTGGCCCGGGTCGATGACGACGACGCCGATGGAGTCCGAATCCTGGCTCGCGGCAACGCCGACCAGATGATTGTCCGAGCCCGCGATGAACGACACCGCCGGATAGCCCGACATGCTGCACGCCGCGCCACCGGCATTCTGCAAAATCACCGGATAGTAGGTGGTCCCGGCGGCGCCGTCGGGCGGCCCCAGGCTCGGCGTCAATTGCGCACTGGCACAACGGGCCACCTGCACGGGGTCGGCATGAGCGACGGCGACCGGCCAGGTGCACGCCACCGCCAACGGAATAGCGACCAAGATTCGCACGCAAGCTCCTTTCACAATGCTCACACCAGGCCCGTCATGATGTCAGCGACCGAACCCGAGCGGATTTTCCGAAATCCGGTGCCCGCCCACACATTTGTGCCGTCCGGGTCACCAGCTGCGACAGCCGCCTTGCGCACCGGGCTGGTGAGGTAATGCACCTCCGGATAGCCCAGCGGCGCCTGCGCGTCGTGCTCGTCGATGAACCGGTTGCGCAGTCCGCGCGCGTAGCGGCCGGAAAATGCTTTGGTGACAACGGTTTCGGTGAACTTGGGGTCGACGAGCGCGGTACGGTGCACGGGGCTTGAGCCGGCCTCGTCGGCGAGCAGAAATGCAGTACCGAGTTGCGCGGCCACTGCGCCGGCAGCTGTCACGGCAGCGACGTCGTCGGCCGTCATCAAGCCGCCGGCCGCGACGACTGGCAGGTCAGCGATCGCGAGCACGTCTGCCAACAACTCGATCAGCGGCTGCGTCGCCGGTGCCGCGAGCGGGTCGTACGTGCCCCGATGTCCGCCTGCCCCGGGGCCCTGGACGGCAAGGGCATCGACGCCCGACGCCACGGCTTGCCGCGCTTCGGCCACCGTCGTGACCGTCGCAACGGTGGTGATGCCGGCCTGACGCAATCGCGCGCACTCGTCCGCGGTGGGCCCGCCGAAGGTGAACGACACCACCTCCGGCCGCAGGTCGAGGGCCACGTCGAGCTTGGCCGCCCAATGATCGTCGTTGAACTGCGGATTGCCGAGCGCCACTCCGTACCGGGTGACCTCGCCCGCGAGTTCGGTTGCGTAGCGCTCGATCTCACTCGGCTGTGCGGTACTGGGCTGGGAGGCAAAGAGATTCACACCCAGCGGGCGGGTGGTCAGCGCACGTGCGGCGGCAATCCGGTCGGCGAGCGCGTCGGCCGTCAGGTACCCGGCGGCGACGAATCCCAGGCCGCCGGCCGTCGAACCCGCTGCCGCCAACTCAGGTGTCGACGGACCACCGGCCATGGGTGCGACGATCACCGGAACAGCCAGCTCGCGTAGGTCAAACGCCATGTCTAAATCATGGCAGGCCGGTGTCGCAGAAGCAGGCAGTGACGCGAGGCGCGTGGGCAGGTAGTAAGGGAGATATGGCCATCACCTTCAACCACACCATCGTTCATTCCACCGACCGTTCGGCCGCGGCGGACTTCTTCACCGAATTGTTCGGCTTGCCGCCGGCCAAGGAATTCGGCCCGTTCCTGGCCGTGGGGCTCAACCACGGTGTCAGCTTCGATTTCAGTCAGATGCCCGACGGCATGGACGTCGTCCCGCAGCACTACGCGTTCCTGGTGTCCGAGGACGAGTTCACCGCGATCTACGACCGGATTCGTGAACACGGACTGCAACATTGGGCCGACCCGCGGGGCCAGCACCCCGGCGAGATCAACACGCGTGACGGCGGCCGGGGCGTGTACTTCCAGGACCACAGCGGGCACTACCTCGAAATTCTCACCCAGCCGTACGGCTCGGGCGGCTAACCCCAAAGCTGCGTAGGTCACGCCCAGTCAGATCGGTAACTGCGCGGCCTTGCCGCTTGCGGTGCCTCTGAAAAAACTTTGGTCACTTTGTTTGCGCTGGTCACGGTAGGTAACTAGCGTCACAGGACCGGCGGTTTCTTGTCGGTGGGTCGAACTAGTGTTCGAGTATGGGTTTCACCGATCCGGCAGTCATCGAGGAGGCGCACGCCGACCTCGAAGCCCTCGCCGCCCGGATCGCCGGCTTCGACTACACCGGACTCGACATCCGCGAGTTGTTGGAGCTGCAGTCCCGCCGCGAACGGTTGAGGTGCGCTGCCGAAGCGGTCGATCATCGGATCTTGGCTGCGTTGGCGGCCCAAACCACCCCGAAGGAGATCGGCGCGAAAAGCTGGGCCGAGGTGCTGCGGATCCGCCTGCATATCTCTGCTGAGGAAGCGCGACGCCGGGTGCGGGACATGGAGAACCTCGGACCCCGTACCGGGTTGACCGGGGAGGTGCTGCCGCCGTTGTGGGAGGACGCCGCCCGTGCCCAATCGGCTGGGGCGATCAACGCCGAGCACATCACGGTGATCGGCCATTTCATGGCGCACCTGCCGGCCTGGGTGGACCCGACTACCCGAACACAATGTGAGCAGTCGTTGGTGGCCGGGGCACGACACCAGACTCCCGAAGAACTGCGCGCGGCGGCCAAAAACCTGCTGTACCAACTCGATCAGGACGGCCCCGAACCCGACGACACCGAACGCGACCGCAGGCGGGGCGTCCGGATGGGTAACCAGCGCTCGGACGGCACCTCCGAGATCAGCGGCACCCTCGACCCCGAGGCGCGCGCCTACTGGGAAGCGATCTACGAGAAGCTGGCTGCGCCGGGCATGTGTAATCCCGCTGACCCTGAGCCGTGTTTGTCTGGGACGCCCACGGCCGAGCAGATCGCGGGCGACACAAGGACCCTCGCCCAACGCCAACATGACGCGTACAAGATGGTCGGGCGCATGGCCCTCACGTCGGGAATGCTCGGCGAACACAACGGCCTCCCCGTGACGGTCGTGGCCACCGCCACCGTGAGCGACCTCGAGCGCGGCGCCGGCCTGGCCGTCACCCACACCGGGACGACACTGCCCATGCGGGACTTGATCCGGATGGCCGGACAAGGTGCCCACCACTACCTGCTGGTGTTCGACAAGCACACCAATGTCCCGTTGTATCTGGGTCGGGCGCGGCGCACCGCATCAGTCGGGCAGCGGCTAGCCCTGTTCGGACGCGACCACGGCTGCACCCGCCCCAACTGCTCCGCCGCGGCCTCCCGTAGCCAAGCCCACCACGTGAACCAGGACTGGCGCGAGGACGGCCAAACCGACATCACCAACCTCGGCCTGGCCTGCGGCTGCGACAACCGATTGGCCGACACCGGCGGCTGGACCACCACCATGGGCCCCGACGGCCGCGTCCACTGGACCCCACCACCACTACTCGACGTCGGCCAACCCCGAACCAACCAATACCACCACCCGACCCTGTATCCGAGCGAGGGCGAGGATGACGATGGCGAAACCGACAGTGCGGCAAGATGATACGGCGCGAAAGGCTGGTCGCGTCCGGGTTGCCGCATGTGTGCGCCGCATTGCGGCTAGCGGTCAGGAACCGTGGCCGCGGCGGGCTTCCTGCTTCTTGTAATCACCGGCAAGCATGGCGACATGCTCGGGCAGGTTGCCCGCGGCGACGTCGGCCAGGCTGGTCTGCTCGAGCACTGACCGCATACTGGCCCGCAGTGCCCGCCACACGTCAGTCAGGGCGGCGGTCGGTCCGGAGTACGGCAAGTCCCCCAACCCCATGTCGCGGACGCTGGCCAGCGGACCGTCGATGCACCGCAAGACGTCGGCGATGCTGATGTCGGTGGCCGGCCGGGCCAGCTCGTAGCCGCCCTCGCGCCCGCGATGACTGCGCACCAAGCGGTCGGTGCGCAGGTTGGTCAGGATGTCGACGAGGAACTGCGCGGGGATGCCCTGCGCGTTGGCCAGGTCGTCGGTTTTGACCAGCACTCCGGCATCGGCGGTGGCCAATTCGACCATGGCGCGGACGGCATACTCCGCCTTGGCTGACATCCGCATCAGCCAATCATGCCATTCCGGGTCGGATTAGTCCGGAATAGCTGCAGCGTTCGGGGCCACCACCGCGACCAGATCAGCTAGCCCCGCCAAACTCGCGGCCTGCAACGCCGCGGCCGGCACGGCCTCGCCGTCCGGACCCGCCAAAGTGCGCGTCGCCGTCGCGGCGGCCACCACCGTCGGCGCATACCCGAGGCTGAAAGCGCCGCGGGCAGTGGAGTTCACGCACATGTGCGTCATGAATCCGGCCAGTAGCAGATTCGACGCGCCCAGCGCTTTGAGCCGCTGATCCAGATCGGTCTGTACAAACGAGTTCGGGAACTGCTTGACGATCACCGGCTCGTCGCCGCGCGGGGCCACCTGATCGACGATGGCGCCGATGTCGGCACGGATGTCATATGGCGAGCCCGGCCCGGAGTCGTGCTGAATGTGGATGACCGGAATGCCTGCGGTGCGTGCGCGGTCGAGCAGTGCGGCAGTCTCGTCGAGCGCGGCCTGCACACCCTCGAGTTCCATGACGCCGCGCGTGTAGGTGTTCTGGCAGTCGATCAGGACCAGGGCCGAGTCCGAGAGACGAACCGGTTCGACAGGCAGGCTGGACAATTCGCGCAACGTTGGGCGGGTCATTGTGGTGAGCCTAGTGGCGTCCGGCGGTCGTTAGGCCATGATCGCCAACGCTCGCTCAGCCGGCTCCTGCGGGCTGCTGCCCCAGGATCGCAGCGCCCAGCCAGCGCCGGATGAAGGACCTCAATTCCTCGGGAGTTCGCCCGTCTCCGGCCGGCGCAAGGAAGTACGACAGCATGATGCGCAGCGTGAATTCGACGAGGTCACGCAGCGCCACGTCGTCGTATCCGTAACTCTCCCAATCGACGTCGAATCGGGTGATCATCTGCATGCCGAAGTCCTGCGCCTCGGCTGAGGCCATGTCACTGCTGTGCGCGCTGACGTACGGCGCCGACATCAGGATGCCCAGGTGCGGCGTGCGGGTCACCGCGTCGAGCGTGTAGAGCACACCTTCGGTCATCGCGTCGGCTGGATCGTGCATCCCGCGCACGTGCTCGCTGAGCTGGTCCAGAAATCCGTCGACCGAGGCGATGGCCGCTGCCCGCATCAGGCCGTCCGCGGTCGGGAAGTACCGGTACACCGTCTGCCGGATGACGCCGAGCGATTCGGCGACGTCAGCGATGGTGATCGCGGTGCCCGTGCTGGACAGCAACTCGACCGCGGCGGCGACGATGCGCCGGGTCGCCTCGTCGTCATCGGCGGGCGGCTCCCCACCCCAACCGCGACGTTTGCGTGCCATTCGGCGGACGGTACACGTCGCGCGCCGTCCCAGGCATTGACGGATGCGCGCCAGCACTGTAACCATACACAAGCGACATCATTTGTATGATTACTGATCGAGGTGCCCAGTGACCGATCTCCAGGTCCGCAAGATGCGGTTCGCTTTCGCGGACCACCCAGTGCCGTTCCTCTGGAACGAGACCAACCCCGCTTTCTCCGCAATGGCAAATGCCGTGTCCTTCTTGGCAATTGCGTTCGAGAAGATGATCGTCAGCACCATGGCTGAGGCCAAGCCGCTGCTGACCGACCCCGTGATCGCCGAAGAGGCCGACGCGTTCGTCCGGCAGGAGGGCCAGCACTCGATGGCCCACCGGGCACATGCCCGAGGGCTCATCAAGGCCCACCCGGCGCTCAAAGAGACGCTCGACGAGGTGATCGCTGCATTCGACGAC
This sequence comes from Mycolicibacterium sp. CBMA 234, assembly GCF_009729415.1. Lineage (GTDB taxonomy): Bacteria > Actinomycetota > Actinomycetes > Mycobacteriales > Mycobacteriaceae > Mycobacterium. The sequence goes on along the minus strand of NZ_MPKW01000024.1, from coordinate 270,281 downwards.
CTCGTCGCCAACAAGCCCCTCAAGTACCGGCTGGCCTACACCGCCGACCTGGAGGCGACGTTCACGCCCGTGTTCAAGTTGATGCTCGACCACGACGACACGCTGTTCGCGCCGGGCGACGACCGCGTCGCTTCACTGTTCTTGTGGCACTTCGTCGAAGAGGTCGAGCACCGGAGCTCGGCGCTGATCATCTACAACGGCCTGGTCGACGATCCGTGGTACCGCATGCGGGTGGCGCCCTCGATCTTCAAGCACGTGATGGACGTCGTGCGGATGGCGTGCGACGGGTTCAACAAGCATCTGCCGCTCGAAGTCCGCAAGGTCGACGCGCTATCGGCGCTCGCGCTGGAACGCCGAAAGAACACCATCCTGAAGCGGCTGGGCCGAATCCCGGACTTCGGGCCGTTCACGAGCGCCTTCCACGACCTCCCGGTCCGTGAGCAACTGGTGGCGCTGTCCGGCATCGTGCGCAGCCAGATTCCCGGCCACAACCCGGAACACGAGAAGCTGCCCGCACTGGCGGCCGAATGGTTCGATCGCTACGACGCCGGCTACGACGTCACCCACTGGTACACCGCCGGAAAGCAGGCCGCCAATGTCTGATCTGTGTTCCCCGACATTCGCTGATCTTGCTGGGCGGCTTGGCTTTTCCTGCCAGACGGCCGGTGGCTTGCTTGAGGTCCGCAATCCCCTGCAGCTGGAGAACTGGACTCTGCCGGTCCTCGAGTTGACGGTGATCACGGGCGCGGTACTGACTCTCGTCTACGCGATCATCCGGCTTCGCCGCCACGGTGACGCCACCAACATCGCGCTGTGGTTCGGCGCGGTTGCCTACCTACTGATCATCGAACCGCCGCTGTACTTCCCGGCGGCCTTCGGCATCGCCGATCGCGTCGACACCATGTTCGCGCACAACGTGTTCACGGTGGACTTCCTCTGGGGGCGGCTACCGCTGTACATCGTGGCGATCTACCCGATGATGGCGACCGTCGCGTTCGAAATCGTCCGCAGCCTAGGTGTTTTCCGGCGCTACGGCACCCTGGTCGGCGCCGTGTGCGTGGGCTTCGTCCACCACGCGTTCTACGAAATCTTCGACCACCTGGGACCGCAGCTGCGGTGGTGGGAATGGTCGGTGCACAACCCGATGAACCAGCCGATGTTCGACTCCGTCCCGCTGCCGAGCGTGGTGGTCTTCGCCGCGCTGTGGCCGATGTCGCTGGCGCTGTGCGTGCAGTTCTTCGTAGGTCGCCACGCTGACCGTGGCCGACGCTTCAGCGCTATCCAGATCGCCTGGCGCACCGTGGTTGCCGGGGTGCTCGCGTCGCTCGGCACCGCGATCCTGCCGCTGCCCGCTACGGTGATCGGCAGCCTGACCGGCAGCAGCACCGCAGGCGGCATTGCCTACGCGGCCGAGCTGGTGGCTGTGTGCGCGGTGGCGGTCTGGGCGCTGATCACCCAATGGCGCCGGCTGCGCGGCACCGTCGCCAGCCCGACCGAGCCACGCTATGCGAGCCCGCCGTGGCTGGTCGGATACGCCGTCGCCTACCTGGTGGTCATGGCGGTGCTGTGGCTCAGCGCGCTGCCCGCGTACTTCGGCGCGGTCAATGGTGTTACCGCCCACGGGGATCCGATCGGCAGCCTCTGGTACACCCTCGCGTGCTTCGCAATTGCCATCGTCTGCATCGTCGCGGTGCGCACCGCGGCGCCGGCCGCGAAGGCCCATGCGCCAGTGGCGGTTACCGCAAATCGGTAGCCACCAAACTCACGCGTAAGGGTGGTGCTTCAGTCGGGCTACATAGTCGTCCAGCCCTGCCCCGCAGCGGCCGCCCGACACCAGTTTTTACCCAGACAGCAGAAATGGCTGCGGAAACTTACGTTCCCACAGCCATTTCGTCGATCTCGCGGTAGCGCGAACCTACGGGACGCCGTTGATGCCCGGATGTTGACCCGGGGCCACGGTCGGCGCCGCCGGCGCCTTGTTCCCCGGCGAAAACAGGTTGCCTCCGGTGGGGCTGAGGTTCTTCTCGGTCGCAGCCGGCGACGAGGTCGCCGGTGGAGTCGTCTTCGTCGTCGCGGTGGTGGTCGCAGGCGGCGATTGCCCGCCGTTGTTGCTGCACCCGGCGGTGAGCACACCCAGCGCAACGAGGGCGGCCCCACCAGCCGCGGCCATTAACCGACGAGTACTCATACGATCACAAGTTAGCCCTGTGCAGCCGTGACCGCCAGCACCCGCTCAGCCAGCTCCGGCCGGCACACCACCAGGTCCGGCAGCTTCGGGTCCTCGTGGTTGTACGTCAACGGCGAGCCGTCGATGCGCGACGTGTGCAGCCCGGCCGCACGAGCCACGGCGACGGGTGCCGCCGAATCCCACTCGTACTGCCCGCCGGCGTGCACGTACACGTCAGCCCGGCCCTGGATGACGGCCGCGACTTTGGCGCCGGCCGAACCCATTTCGACCAACACACCGTCGAGCGCGTCGCGCACCGCAAGGGCAACAGCCGGCGGCCGCGTGCGCGACACCACGATCCGCGGTGGCCCGTCGACCGCGCGGGGCGCAGCCACGTCGGGCGTGTACAGCGTGGTGTTCTGCGCCGGCAGCGCCACGGCGCCGGCGACGAGCTCGCCGGACTCCCACAGCGCCACGTGGACAGCCCAGTCGTCGCGGTCCAATTCAGAGAACTCCCGCGTGCCGTCGAGCGGGTCGATGATCCACACGCGCTCCGAGGTCAGCCGGGCGTTGTTGGCCCGCTCCTCCTCCGTCGCTTCCTCCGAAAGCACCGCGTCGTCCGGACGCAGCCGCGCCAGTTCGGTCATGAGGAACTCGTGAGAACGCTTGTCCCCCGCGGCTTTCCGCTCGGCAGCGTCCGCCGTGGCGTATTCAGCCCGCACGTCCAGCAGTAGTTCACCGGCACGCGTGGCCAGCCGCTCGGCGACGTCGTGATCGATCATCGCTGTGCCACCAGCATGTCGACCACGCGCTGCGCCTGGGCATCCAGGTCGCCGGGAATCAGAGCCAGATGAGGGTTCTTCGGGCGCTGGTACGGGCTGTCGATACCGGTGAAGTGCGTGATCTCGCCGGCCCGCGCCTTGGCATACAGGCCCTTGGGATCGCGGGCCTCGCAGTCGGCCAACGGGGTGTCCATGAACACCTCGTAGAAGTCAAAGCCCTGATCGACGTGGACCGCTCTAGCCAACTCACGGTGCTCTTCGAGCGGGCTGATGGCCGGCACCAGCACGATCTGGCCCGAGTCGGCCAGCAGCGTGGCGATGTGGGCCAGGCGGCGCAGGTTCTCCGACCGATCGGCCATCGAGAAGCCCAGGTCGGCATTCAGGCCGTGGCGCAGGTTGTCACCGTCGAGAACGTATGCGGGACGGCCCAATTCGAGCAGCTTGCGCTCCACCAGCATGGCGACCGACGACTTGCCTGAGCCGGACAGGCCGGTGAACCAGACGGTGCTGCCCTTCGACAGGCGGTCCTGCGCGGTAACGAGGTTGGCGTGCCGCACCGCATTCGGGGTCGCGGCCCGGCTGGCGGCCGGTGTGGTGTCACGCACCATGCCCGCGGCCACGGTGCCGTTGGTGTCGGGGTCGATCAGGATGAACGATCCGGTCACCGCGTTGCGCGAGTACTCATCGAGCAGCAGCGGCTGCTGCGTGCGCAGCGTGACGCGGCCGAGTTCGTTGAGCTTCAACGCCGTTGCACTCTTGTCGCGGTGCAGGGTGTTGACGTCCAGCCGGTAGTCCAGGTCCACCACCCGGGCCCGCGTGGTGCGGGTGGTGTGCTTGATGATGTAGTCCCGACCCGGCTCCAACGCCGCCTCGTCGGACATCCAGCACACGGTGGCGTCGAATTCCTGCGTGGTGTGCGGCTGGTTGTGCACCCGGGCGATCATGTCGCCACGCGAGATGTCGATCTCGTCGGCCAGATGGACCGACACCGCCATGGGCGCGAAGGCCTCCTCGAGCGGACCGGTCGGTCCGTCGATCGCGGTGATGGTGCTGGTCTTTCCCGCTGGGAGAACGACGATTTCGTCGCCGGCGCGGATGACGCCACTGGCGATGGTGCCCGCGTAGCTGCGGTGGTCCGCGTGCTCGCGGGTCTGCGGCCGGATCACGTACTGCACCGGGAACCGGACGTCCATGAGGTTGCGGTCACCGGCGATGTACACCTCTTCGAGGTGGTGCAGCAGGGCCGGACCCTCGTACCACGGGGTCTTGTCCGACTTGGTCACCACATTATCGCCGCCCAGCGCCGACATCGGGATGGTGGTCACGTCCTGGATATCCAGGCGAGCCGCAAACTCATGGAATTCATCGCGAATCTTCTCGAAACGCTCACGGTCCCAATCGATCAGGTCCATCTTGTTGACGGCCAGCACGATGTGCCGGATGCCCAGCAGCGAGGCCAGGAACGCGTGCCGGCGGGACTGCTCCAGCAGCCCGTGGCGGGCGTCGACCAACACGATGACCAATTGCGCGGTGGAGGCGCCGGTGACCATGTTCCGGGTGTACTGGATGTGGCCCGGGGTGTCGGCGATGATGAATTTCCGCTTGGCCGTAGCGAAGTAGCGGTAGGCGACATCGATGGTGATGCCCTGTTCCCGCTCAGCGCGCAGGCCGTCGGTGACCAGAGCCAGGTCGGTGTACCCGTGGCCGCGTTCCTTGGAAGTGCGCTCGACGGCGGCCAGCTGGTCTTCCATGACAGCCTTGCTGTCATAGAGCAGCCGGCCGATCAGCGTGGACTTACCGTCGTCCACCGAACCGGCAGTGGCGATACGAAGCAACGTTGCCATATCAGAAGTAGCCTTCCCGCTTGCGGTCTTCCATACCGGCCTCAGAAATCCGGTCATCTGCGCGGGTCGCGCCGCGCTCGGTCAGTCGGGACACCGCGGTCTCGGCGATGACTTCTTCGACAGTCGAAGCCTCCGACTCGACGCAACCGGTGCAGGTGACGTCACCGACGGTGCGGAACCGCACAGTCTTGGTGATCACCGGCTCGTCCTCGCGCGGCTTGAGGTATTCGTGCACCGCCAGCAGCATGCCGTCGCGCTCGAAGACCTGGCGCTCGTGCGCGTAGTAGATGCTCGGCAGCTCGATCTCCTCGGTGCCGATGTAGGCCCAGATGTCGTACTCGGTCCAGTTCGAGATCGGGAAGGCACGGATGTGCTCGCCCTTACGGTGCCGGCCGTTGTACAGGTTCCACAGCTCGGGGCGCTGGTTCTTGGGGTCCCACTGACCGAACTCGTCACGGAAGCTGAAGACGCGCTCCTTGGCGCGGGCCTTCTCTTCGTCACGGCGGGCGCCACCGAAGGCGGCGTCGAACTTGTTCTCGCGAATGCCGCGCAGTAGCGACACGGTCTGCAGCGGGTTGCGCGACGGGCCATTGTCGACGACGCGTCCGGCGTCGATGTCTTCTTGGACGCTGGCCACGACGAGGCGCAGGTTGTGCTTCTCGACCAGGGCGTCGCGGGTGGCGATCACCTGTTCGAAGTTGTGCCCGGTGTCGACGTGCATAACCGGGAACGGCAGCCGGCCCGGCGCGAACGCCTTGATGGCCAGGTGCAGCATCACGATGGAGTCCTTGCCGCCGGAGAACAGCAGCACGGGCCGCTCGAACTCGGCCGCGACCTCGCGAATGATGTGGATGGCCTCGGCCTCCAGCGATCGCAGATGGCTCAATTCATACTTGGCGGCCCGTTGGTCCACCTTGGACGCCTCAGCGGCGTCGGGAGTGACGGTCATCGTTTCCCCGTAAAGTTGGTAGAACTGGTCAAGATTAGAACCATGGTGAGAATTTACGGTGACCGAGCTGCGGTGTCAATGGTCTTGCAACGCCCTGCCCGCTGATCGGGACAAGCGGCCCTCACTACCTGCCAGGTAATTGAACCGACGCACAGCCGAGCGCAGACTTCGACGGCATGAGCCCACAAACGGGCGCCGAAGTCATGGCGCAATTCATCCCGCAGTCACCGCTGGTCGCCAAGCTGGGCATCGTCACCGAAGTGCTTGACGCTCCCGAGGTCCGATTGCGGATGCCGTGGGATCCGTCCAACGTCACCCTCGCCGACATGGTGCACGGCGGCGCGATCGCCGCTCTGGCCGACGTCACCCTCATGGCTGCGGCGTGGGCTACCGAACGCGCGCCCGAATCGCTGCGCGGCGTGACGATCTCGATGTCGGTGCAGTACCTGGCGCCCGCCCGATCGACCGACCTGATCGGCGTCGGCCGCGTACTGCACCGAGGAAAGTCCTTGGTGCACTGCGAAGTTGAGGTTTCGACTCCGGCCGGTGACCCAGTGGCCAAGGCCGTCGGGACCTACAAGATCGGCTGACCAGTCGTTGATATCAACGTGGCGCTTCGAGGTCGTAGACCGTCGTGCCGCCGACATCGAGCTTGGCGAAGTGTGCAGTGACCCACTCAGTGATCTCCACGCCACTCCCCCGAGGACTTCCTGGTCCGGGACCGCGCTTGTGATCGCTGACGATGAAGTAGTGCACCGCGCCGTCCTCGACGTACTGCCGGAACTGCGCCAAGGTCGGTGAGTTGTCGCCGCCGGAGAAGCCACCGATCGCCATCAGCGACTTGCCGGTGCTCAATTCCAGGTCACCGGCCTGGAAGGACCCGATAGTCGCTGCCGCCCAACGGTTATTGGCACCACGGATCAGGTTCTCCAGGTCCGGATTGGGGCCGCTATTCCCGGGGCCGCCATGCCCGCCGCCCGGCCACTCGTCACCTCCGGGCCGCGGCGGACCGGACATCGAACCGGGACCACTGCTGTGTCCTTGGGCCACGTTGTACAGCGCGAATGACGCCGACCCGGCCAGGCCTGCGACGATCGCGACGGCGGCAATGACCGCCGGCAACCGGCCAGAACGGCCGCCGGCCACCGCGATGGCCACCGCGGCCAAAACCGCCACCACCGCCACGGACCAGCGCAGCGCCGGCATCCAGTCCGGGGTCCGGGACAGCAATGCGAAGGCCCAGGCGCCCGACACCGTCAACAGCAGCGCGAGCGGCAGGCGCCCCGACAGCCGGTCCCGACGCTGCCACAGGTGCGCCACCGTCATGCCGACGAGTGCGGCGACCGCCGGCGCCAACGCGATGTTGTAGTACGGGTGCACCGTGCCGTCCATGAAGCTGAACACCACACCGGTCACCAAAAGCCAACCGCCCCAGAGCAATACCCCGGCACGGAAAAGGTTGGTGCGCGGAGCGCGGAAGCTGGACCACAGCAGCAGCAACAGGCCGATCAAGGCCACGGGCAGCAACCACGACACCTCAACGCCCATCGACGGGCCAAACAGTCGAGTGATGCCGGCGTGCCCGCCGAAGAACAGGCTGTCCCGCATTGGTCCGCCCGGACCGTCACCGCCGGTGATGCGCTCAATGCCGTTGTAGCCCAAGGCCAATTGCAGCAGGCTGTTATCGGTGGACCCGGCGATGTAGGGACGTGCGTCGGCAGGCCACAGGCTGACCAGCGCGATGTACCAACCGGCCGAGATCACCAGGGCGACACCAGACATCAGCAGCGCACCGATCCGGCGTCCCAGCCCGAACGGCGCCGCGATCAGAAACGCCAGCGCCAGTGCGGGCACCGGCAGAAAGGCCTGCAGCATCTTGGTCAGGAAAGCGAAGCCGACGACCACGCCGGTCAGCGTCATCCACCGGGCGGACGCGGCGAATTCTGTGGACTGAATCGCGCGCACCGTGCAGTAGGCCGCGGTGATGAGCAGCAGCACCAAGAGCGCGTCGGGATTGTTGAACCGGAACATCAGTGCCGCAACGGGAGTCACCGCCAGCACCAGTCCGGCCAGCAGTCCCGCGGCCGCGCCGCTGGTGCGGCGGACCGTCGCGTAGAGCATCGCCACGGCGGCCACGCCCATGAGCGCCTGCGGCAACAGCATGCTGAAGGCGCTGAATCCGAACAGCCGGCCAGACAGGCCCATCAGCCACATGGCGGCCGGCGGCTTGTCCACGGTGATGGCGTTGCCCGCATCGAACGACCCGAACAGCAGCGCCTCCCAGTTCTGGGTACCGGCCTGGGCCGCGGCGGCGTAGTACGAGTTGGCCCAACCCGACGAACCGAGCGCCCACAGGTACAGCACCGCGGTCCCGGCCAGCAATGCCAGCAGCGCCGTCCGTTCCCAGACTGGCCGGGTCCAGACCGACCACACCCGCCGGATAACCGACGGGCGATCGGTGCTGGGCACAGCAGTGGTCACGGCGGTCACAGGTCAGTCTCCTCGGGACGGTGCGGGGTAACGGGTCAGGCGGACCGGCGCGGGTGGAACACCCAGCCGCGCAGCAGCACGAACCGCACCGCGGTCGCGACCAGGTTGGCCAGCACCAGCACGCTCAACTCAAGCAGGTGGTGGGCATGCGGGGCGAAGACATGCAGTCCAGCCAGTGAGCCACTGGTGATCGCCAGGGCGATACCGAAGACGATGAGCCCTTCGAACTGATGCCGGGTGGCGCTGGCCGCGCCGCCGCCACTGATCCCGAAGGTGAAGCGCCGGTTGGCGGCGGTGTTGGCGATCGCGGTGATGAGCAGTGCCACCAGGTTGGCGGTCTGTGCCCCGAACGGCGCCTGCATCAGCGAGAACAGCAGGAGGTAGGCCAGCGTCGAGGTGACACCGATGGCGCCGAACCGGACGACCTGCCGCAGCAGCGAACCGGGCGCGGCCGCCTTGGTCGACGAACCCAGCTGAGCCGCAATGGTGTTCACCGGGATGGAGCCGTTGGCGAAGCCGCGCAGCAGCCGGCCGACACCCTTGAGGTCGGCGGCGGCGGTGGCGACGATGTCCACCCGGCTGTCAGGGTCGTCGACCCAGTCGACGGGCACTTCGTGGATGCGCAGGCCCGTGCGCTCGGCCAGCACCAGCAGTTCGGTATCGAAGAACCAGCCGGTGTCCTCGACCAGCGGCAGCAGCGCCTTGGCGACGTCGGACCGGATGGCCTTGAAGCCGCACTGGGCGTCGGAGAACTTGGCCGCCAGCGCACTGCGCAGGATCAGGTTGTAGCAGCGGGAGATGAACTCGCGCTTCGGCCCACGCACCACCCGCGAGCTGCGGGCCAGCCGCGTGCCGATGGCCAGGTCCGAGTGGCCCGAGATCAGCGGCGCCACCAGCGGCCCGAGCGCCGCCAGGTCGGTGGAAAGGTCGACGTCCATGTAGACCAGCACCGGGGACGGCGAGTGCGACCACACCTCGTGCAGAGCCCGGCCGCGGCCCTTGAGCTCCAGGCGGACGACGCGGACGTTGTCGAATTCGAGGGCCAGCTCGGCGGCGACCTGCGGGGTGTCGTCGATGCTGGCGTTGTCGGCGATGGTGATCTGCACCGGGTAGGGGAAGTTCTCCTCCAGGTGGTGATGCAGCCGGCGGATGCAGCCGGGAAGAGCAACCTGCTCGTTGTAGACGGGCACCACCACGTCCAGGACCGGGACGCCAGCGGCCTGGGCGGCAGCGGCGGCGTTCTGGCGGGTGGCGAAGCGGGGCTCCGTGTCGCCCTCGAGCAGGTTTGTCATGTCACCAATATTCGAGTCGTAGCTTTAGCCCGCCATGGGGTGAAGCTATGGACAAGCTATGTGTTTCGGGCTGCCGGGTGGGACAGGTCGTAGACCACGGTGCCGTCGACCGTGGTGGGCGCAAAGTGGGCGCTGACCCAGGTCGCGATCTGTTGAGATTCCTGGCTGCCGCTGTCCTGGCCTTGAGATCCCCAACCCATCCTGACGTCGCCGTCGATGAAGTAGTGGATCTGGCCTGCGGCAACGTACTGCTGGAACTGCGCCAAGGTCGGCGACGGATCGGTGCCGTTGAAGCCGCCGACCGCCATCACGGGGACGCGGGCCGCCAATTGATAGCCGGCGGCATTGTTCGAACCGATCACGGCGGCGGCCCAGCGGTACTGCGTGGCATCGCCGGTCAACAGCGTCGTCAAACCTGCACTGGGCGCCGGCGAGTCCAGCAGACCGCCGCCCGGTTTGCGGCCCCAGCCCATCCCGGATCCGCCAGGCCGTGGGCCATGACCACCGGGGCGCGGTCCGTGCCCACCGGGCGGACCCCAGCCTGTGTGTGCACCGGGCGGGCCCACCGACGGCATCGCCCCGGTGTGCGAAACAGCGGCAGTGGCAATCGAATACGCGGTCGGTCCGGCCAGGCACGCCAACACCGTGGCGGCGACGACCAGTCGCACCGGGCTGAAGCGAGGCGGAGCCAGGAGCAGCAGCACGGCGACAGCACCGACGATGAGCAAGGCGATGCGCAACCACCCCAGATTCCCGCCACCGCGGCCCAGCAGCATGGCGGCCAGCGCCACGGTCACCGAGGCGGCGCCGGCCGTCGTGATGCGGGCCAATAGCGCAGTACGGTTGCGCCACAACAGCATCGATCCGATACCGACGCACGCCCCGATGGCCGGAGCCAGCGCGACGGTGTAGTAGGGGTGCACGATGCCGTTGGCGTAGCTGAATATCGCTCCGGTGAACAGCAGCCAACCACCCCACATGATCAGTGCCGCTCTGGTCGGATCGGTGCGGGGTGCGCGCCGGGTGAGCAGCAGTCCCGCGGTCAGGCAGAGGAGAGCCGCCGGCAGGAGCCATCCCGCATAGCTGCCCATGCTGGTGCCGACCAACCGGTCCCAGCCGACGTCGAAGTTCGGGTTGCCCAGGCCGCCGGGCTCGTCGCCGCTCAGCCGGCCCACGCCGTTGTAGCCCAGCGCCAACTCGATGATCGAATTATCTTGCGATCCACCGATATACGGCCGGGACGACGTCGGCCACAGCTCGACGAGCAACAGGTACCAGCCGCCGGAGACAACCATGGCCAGCGTGCTGCCCAGGACACGTACGAGTCGCGTACGCAGCGAGGCGGCAGGACCCGCCACCAGGTAGGCGGTGGCAAATGCCGGCAGCACCAGGAATGCCTGCATCATCTTGGCCAGGAACGCGAACCCGACGGCGACACCCACCAAGACCAACCATTTGCGGTGCGCGTCTTTTTCGCAGGCGCGTTGCAAGCAATACGCGGCGACTACCAACAACAGCACCAGCAGCGCGTCCGGGTTGTTGAAGCGAAAGATCAAGGTGGCCACCGGCGTCAGCGCGAACACCGTGCCGGCCACCAGGGCCGCGGCAGGCCCCGCGGCCCGGCGCACTGCGGCATACAGCACTCCAACCGCCGTCACGCCCATCAGGGCCTGCGGCACCAGGATGCTCCACGAACTGAGACCGAACAGCCGCACCGAAAGGTCCGTCACCCACAGCGCACCGGGGATCTTGTCGACGGTGATGGCGTTGCCGGAGTCGCTGGCGCCGAACAGCATTGCCGTCCAATTGGTGGATCCGGCTTGTGCCGCAGCCGAATAGAAGCTGTTGGCCCACCCGCTGACGGACAGGTTCCACAGGTACAGCACCGCCGTGCCGGCCAGCAATAACCCAACCCTGAGCCACTCCCCTACTGGGCGACGGGTTTTCGGCGCCGGACCCGACTCGGCCGGCGAGTCGGCATCGGCAGGCGCCATGACGGCGTCGAACACTATGGGAGTCACCAGCCTGATTCTGGTAGCGGCGGTTAGGCGGACGTCGAGCTGACGCTGTGCTCCGGCTGTGCAGTCGCTGACACCGGTTCCGCGGGCAGACGCACCGTGAACACCGTCGAACCGGGCCGGCTCTGCACCGTGATGATGCCGCCGTGCGCTTTCACCACCGCCGCGACGATGGACAAGCCCAGCCCGGTACTACCGGCCTGCCGGGACCGCGACGAGTCTCCGCGGGCGAACCGCTGAAAAACCTCGGGCTGCAATGCCTTCGGAATGCCGGGACCGTCGTCGGCGATGCTGATCACCGTGCCGGTCGAGTCACTCGACAGCGACGTGGTGACCGACGTCCCTGCCGGAGTATGGGTGCGGGCATTGGCCAGGAGATTCACCAGCACCTGGTGCAATCGCGCCGGATCTCCTTCGATGCTGACGGGCTCGTCGGGCAGGTCCAGCGACCAATCGTGATCGGGCCCGGCGATGTGCGCATCGCTGACCGCATCGACGACCAGCCGAGTCAGGTCGACGGTCTCGGTCTCCAGCGGACGGCCGGCGTCGAGCCGGGCCAGCAGCAGCATGTCCTCGACCAACCGGGTCATGCGTGCGGTTTCGGACTCGACGCGGTTCATGGCGTGCGCCACGTCGGCGGGGAGCTCGTCCCGTTTGCGCTGCGCCAGTTCGGTGTAGCCGCGGATTGCGGCGAGCGGCGTCCGCAGTTCGTGGCTGGCGTCGGCGACGAACTGGCGCACCCGAGTCTCGCTGGCATGACGGGCCGCGAGTGCGCCGGCGATCCGGTCGAGCATGCGGTTCAGCGCCGAACCCAACTGGCCGACCTCGGTATGCGCGGCAATCGGGTCGACGTGCACGATCTCCGACGGCAGCTGCACTTCACCCTTGTCCAGTTCCCGGTCGGAGACGTCGCGCGCGGCGGCGGTAACCCGTGACAGCGGGGCGAGTTGGCGCCTGATGATCCACACGCCGACGAGGGCCGCCGCAAGCAACGCCACTACCGCTACCGCACAGAACATGCCGAGTACCCACAACAGCGTGTTGTCGACGTGGCGGGTGGGCAGCCCAGTCACGATGGTTTGCGGACCGCCATGGCGAGGGTGCAGGCCGATGACTCGATAGGTACCCAGTCCGTCCAGGTCCATCGTGCGGATCTTGTGGTCCGGCGGCACCTGCTCCAATTGATTTGTGGCCGTGGTGGTTACCGCGGTGCGGCTACCCGACGAAATGATGACGCCGGCGTCGACCTGACCGTGGAACACCACCGCTCCGATGGTGCCGACAGCCTGCCCGGGAGCGTTGAGGAAGCCCGGACCCGGGCCGGACTCGGGGTCAAAGCGCATCCGGAAATGTGGATCCATGGGAGGCCGCGGTACCCCGCCGGTCAGCGGCGGGGCCATCGGCGGGGGCGGTAGTTCGAAGATCGCGGCCGAGCGTCGCCCCGCCTCCAACACCTGATCATCCAGCTGGTGCAGCAGAAAGCGTTGCAGCGCAAACTCAGTCGCCGCACCGACGCCGATGATGACCATCGCCAACAGCAACACCTGAGTGACCAGGAGTCGGACCCGCAGCGACCAGGTGCGGGGCTGCCAGATCCGGGTGCGGGGCACCTCAGCGAGAGCGGCTTCAGCGCGCGGGGCGGAGGACATATCCGGCGCCGCGCAGGGTGTGGATCATGGGCTCGCGTCCGCTGTCGATCTTCTTGCGCAGGTAAGACACATACAGCTCAACGATATTGGAGCGCCCGCCGAAGTCGTAGCTCCAGACCCGGTCGAGGATCTGAGCCTTGCTCAGCACCCGCTTGGAGTTACGCATCATGTAGCGCAACAACTCGAATTCGGTGGCGGTCAACGTAATCGACTCGCCGGCGCGCGTCACCTCATGACTGTCCTCGTCGAGCACCAGATCGCCGACGACGATCTGTGCGCCACCCAATTCGTTGGCGACGCCGGTGCGCCGCAGCAGGGCCCGCAGTCGGAGCACCACTTCCTCGATGCTGAACGGCTTGGTGACGTAGTCGTCGCCACCGGCTGTCAGCCCGGCGATGCGGTCTTCGACCGAATCCTTCGCGGTCAGCAGCAACAGCGGCAGCCCCGGGATCTGCTCGCGCAGCTTGCGCAGCACGTCCAGCCCGCTCATGTCGGGGAGCATGACGTCCAGCACGACGACGTCGGGCGGGTTCTCCTTGGCGAGCGCGATTGCGGTGGCGCCATCGCCGGCCGTGGCGATGTCCCAGCCTTCATAGCGCAACGCCATGGATACCAACTCGGCCAGGACGGGTTCGTCGTCGACGACAAGCACGTTGATTGGCTTGCCGTCGGCGCGATGCATGACGACGCGTTGCGCCTCACTGTCACGAGCGGTGCTGCTGGGACCTGTCACAGGTTCATTATTGGCATCCGGATGTAGCTCACTACTGTGACTTACCTATGTGCCAGCTATGAATGCTTAGCCCTGAGGGTTCGAGTTCGGGTTCTGACCAGCGAACAGTGGCGCCTTGCCGGTGATCCCCGGCACGGCCACGGTGATGGCAGTGGTCGTCGTGGTGTCCGAGATGAGCGTGGTGTTGGCCGTCGTGGTCTGCGATGAGCCGGCCAGCACGCCCGCGCATACCGCGGCGACGCCCACAAGCGCGCTACCACCGATGACGCCGATTGCCACCTTCACGCTCATTGCCCGTTTGGTGTACATGTCCGCATCGTCAACTGCACTCATGGTTTGCCTCCCATCTCGTCCGAATCGGCGCACTACCAGGGCGCGCGACCAGTCCATATCCACCAAGTCAACAATGCGAATCTGACAGAACCCTGGATTGATACTGGTAGTTCGCCACGTGCCGGCAATAGCGCTCAATCACGCGTGGGCCTGCCGTCATCTCTTAACCTGTGCGCATGCGGTTACCGACGAGCGGCCCATGACGCGATTCCTGATCCGCCGATTGTTCAACTACGCAATCCTGTTGACGCTGGCGACATTTCTGACGTTCGCGTTGACGTCGGTGACCTTCCACCCGCTGGACAGCCTGCTGCAGCGCAACCCGCGCCCGCCCCAATCCGTCATCGACGCCAAGGCACACGACCTCGGCCTCGATAAACCGATGCCCCTCCGCTACGCACACTGGGTATCCGGGGCGGTGCACGGCGACTTCGGCAAAACCATTACCGGGCAACCGGTTTCGGAAGAATTGGGCCGACGGGTGTTGACCAGCCTGCGGTTGGTCGCCATCGGGTCGATCCTCGGCTCCATCATCGGCGTGGTGGTCGGCGCGTGGGGCGCCGTGCGGCAATACCGCCTGTCCGACCGGACCATCACGGTGCTGGCCCTGCTGATCCTCAGCGCCCCCACCTTCGTCATCGCCAACCTGCTGATTCTCGGCGCCCTCGGCGTCAACGAGGTATTGGGCTTCCAACTGTTCCAGTACACCGGCGAGACCTCGCCCTACGCGGCGGCCGGCTGGCAGGGGTTCGTGGACCGGATGCAGCATCTTGTGCTGCCCACCACAACACTGGCGCTGGGCGCGATCGCCGGGTACAGCCGCTATCAGCGCAACGCGATGCTCGACGTGCTGGGCCAGGACTTCATCCGCACCGCCCGCGCCAAGGGCCTGACCCGGCGCCAGGCGCTGTTCAAGCACGGCCTGCGCACCGCGTTGATCCCGATGGCCACACTGTTCGCGTACGGGGTGGCCGGGCTGGTCACCGGCGCGGTGTTCGTCGAGAAGATCTTCGGCTGGCACGGCATGGGTGAATGGATGGTGCAGGGCATCAACAATCAGGACACCAACATCGTCGCCGCGTTCACGTTGTTCTCCGGGACGACGATCCTGATCGGCGGCCTGCTCTCGGACATCGTCTACGCCGCCCTCGACCCCCGGGTGCGGGTCTCATGAGCATGCAACTGGGGCTGCGCCGCCCACAATTCGCCTCGCGCCGCACGCTGGTGGCCCGCCGCTTTGTACGTAACCGTCCCGCGGTGGTGTCGCTGGTGCTACTGGTGTCGCTCTTTATCGGCTGCTACGCGCTGCCGCCGCTGCTCCCCTACTCCTACACCGACATGGATTTCGGCGCGCTGCTGCAGCCACCGGACGGCCGGCACCTGTTCGGTACCAATGCCCTTGGCCAGGATGTGCTCGCACAGACGTTGCGCGGCATGCAGAAGTCCATGTTGATCGGTGTCTGCGTGGCGGTGATCTCAACGGTGATCGCTGCGACGGTCGGCTCGGTGGCCGGCTACTTCGGCGGCTGGCGCGACCGCACGCTGATGTGGCTGGTGGATCTGCTGCTGGTGATCCCCGGCTTCATCCTGATCGCGATCGTGACGCCACGCATCCGGCAGCAGAGCACGGTGTTCTGGTTGGTGGTGCTGCTGGCGGCGTTCTCCTGGATGGTCAGCTCGCGCATGGTGCGCGGCTTGACCATGAGCCTGCGCGAACGCGAATTCGTCACGGCCGCCCGGTATATGGGCGTCAGCCATGCCCGGATCATCGCCCGGCACATCGTGCCGAACGTGGCATCGATCCTGATCATCGACACCACCCTCAACGTCGGCATGGCCATCCTGGCCGAAACCGGTTTGAGCTACCTGGGTTTCGGGGTGCAGCCGCCCGACGTCTCGCTGGGCACGTTGATCGCCGATGGCACTCCGTCGGTCACTACGTTCGGATGGGTGTTCCTGTTCCCAGCCGGGGTGCTGGTATTGATCGTGCTGTGCGCCAACCTGATCGGTGACGGCCTGCGCGACGCCCTCGACCCCTCGGCACGGCCGCGTCGGCCCCGTGCGCGACGGGAGGTGACGCGATGACCGCGCCCCTGCTCGAGGTCCGCGACCTGACCGTGAGCTTCCAAACCGCTGACGAGGACGTCTCCGCAGTGCGGGGCATGAACTTTCACATCGCGCCCGGTGAAGTGCTGGCGTTGGTCGGCGAATCGGGAGCCGGTAAATCCGCGACGGCCATGGCGGTCGTCGGGCTGCTGCCCGAGCACGCCCAAGTGACCGGGTCGGTGAAGCTGCAGGGCAAACAGCTGGTCGGACTTGACGACGACGCCATGTCCGCCGTGCGCGGCAACGTGATCGGCACGGTCTTCCAGGACCCGATGTCGGCACTGACCCCCGTGTACACCGTCGGCGACCAGATCGCCGAAGCCCTTCGCGTGCATGACCGTTCGGTGACCCGGCGCGCTGCTCGGGCGCGCGCGGTCGAACTACTGGAACTGGTCAGCATCAAGGCGCCCGCGGTGCGCGCCAAGGCGTTCCCGCACGAGCTGTCCGGCGGTGAGCGGCAGCGCGTCGTCATCGCCACGGCGATTGCCAATGACCCCGACCTGATCATCTGCGACGAACCCACCACCGCACTGGATGTCACGGTGCAGGCGCAGATCCTGGATGTGCTGCGCACCGCACGGGACGTCACGGGCGCCGGGGTGCTGATGATCACGCACGACCTTGGTGTGGTCGCCGAATTCGCTGACCGCGCCATGGTGATGTACGCCGGCCGCGCGGTGGAGACGGCGCCGGTGTCGAGCCTGTACCGCGACCGGGTCATGCCATACACCGTCGGCCTGTTGGGGTCGGTGCCGCGGCTCGATGCGCCACAGGGGTCGCGGCTGGTGCCGATCCCCGGCGCCCCGCCGTCCATGGCCAACCTGGCGCCGGGCTGCCCCTTCGCACCGCGTTGCCCGCTGGCCGACGACGACTGCCGGGCGGCCGAACCTGCGCTGCTCGACGTCGCCCCCGGCCACGCCGCCGCCTGCATCCACACCGATCAGGTCACCGGCCGCAGCGCAGCCGAAATCTATGGTGTGGCAACCGAACCCGTTGCCACGGCAGCTGACGATGCCGACCGTCCCGTCGTGCTCGCGGTGAGCGACCTGGTCAAGACCTACAAGCTGACCGGCGGGATGCTGCGTCGCAAGGTCGGTGAGTTGCGTGCGGTCGACGGCGTCAGCCTGCAGCTGCAGCAGGGCCGCACGTTGGGCATCGTCGGTGAATCCGGCTCCGGCAAGACCACCACACTGCATGAGATTCTGAATCTGACTGCGCCGCAATCGGGTTCCATCACCGTCCTTGGACATGATGTCGCCGGCCTCGACCGGGCCACTACCCGCGAGTTGCGGGGCGACCTGCAGGTGGTGTTCCAGGATCCGGTGGCCGCGCTCGACCCGAGGCTGCCGGTGTTCGATGTGCTGGCCGAACCGCTGCGGGTGGGCGGCCTCGACAAGAAGCGCATCGAGGACCGCGTCACCGAACTACTCGGCATCGTCGGGCTGCGACACGAGGACGCCGCCCGCTACCCGGCGGAATTCTCCGGCGGCCAGAAACAGCGCATCGGCATCGCCCGAGCCCTGGCCCGGCAACCCAAGATTCTGGCGTTGGACGAGCCCGTGTCGGCACTGGACGTGTCGATCCAGGCCGGCATCATCAACCTACTGCTGGACCTGCAACAGCGCTTCGGCCTGTCGTATCTGTTTGTCTCGCATGACCTTTCGGTGGTCCGGCACCTGGCCCATACCGTGGCCGTGATGCACAAGGGCGCCGTCGTCGAACAGGGCGATGCCGCACAGGTTTTCAGCGATCCACAAGATCCGTACACCCAGCGGCTGCTGAACGCCGTACCGCAGCCGGGAGGAGAGTGATGAGCACCGATCGCCGCAGCCGGCTGTTGGTCGTCCTGGTTGCCATCGTCGCGCTGGTCGCCATGCTGAGCGGCTGTTCAAGCCAGTACCGCGGACTCAGCGCCGGCGCCCCGAAACTCGGTGCCGCCAACGACCTCAACCCGCGGGACCCCGCGACCCTGATGGACGGCGGCAACCTGCGGCTGGCGCTGACCGCGTTCCCGGACAACTTCAACACGCTGAATATCGACGGCAACAATGGTGACACCGCCTCGATCCTCAGGCCCACCCTGCCGCGGGCCTTCATCGTCGGCCCCGATGGTTCGACGACCGTCAACCACAACTACTTCACCGACATCCAGCTCACCAGCACCAATCCGCAGGTGGTCACCTACACCATCAACCCCAAGGCCGTGTGGACCGACGGCGCGCCAATCACCTGGCAGGACATCGCTTCCCAGATCCACGCGACGACGGGCAAAGACCCGGCCTATCAGATCGCCAGCCCCAACGGCAGCGAGCGGGTGGCATCGGTGACCCGCGGTGTCGACGACCGCCAGGCCATCATCACCTTCACCAGCCACTATGCCGACTGGCGCGGCATGTTCGCCGGCAACGGCATGCTGCTGCCCAAGGCATCGACGGCCGACCCCGACGTGTTCAACAAGGCTCAACTGACCGCACCTGGCCCGTCGGCGGGACCGTTCGTCATCTCCAAGGTCGACCGAGGTGCGCAGCGAATCACGTTGACCCGCAACCCCAAATGGTGGGGCGCTCGCCCCCGGTTGGACAGCATCACCTTTCTGGTGCTGGACGACTCCGCCCGCATCCCGGCGCTGCAGAACGACGCCATCGACGCCACCGGGTTGGGCTCGATCGATGACATGGTGCGGGCCCGCCGCACCAAGGGTGTCGACATCCGGACGGCGCCAGCACCCACCTGGTCGCATCTGACCTTCAACGGCGCCACCGGTTCGATCCTCGCGGACCCGGCGCTGCGGCATGCCATCGCGATGGGCATCGACCGGCAGACCATGGTCACTGTCATGGAGCACGGCCTGGTGGACCACCCAGTACCACTGAATAACCACATCTATGTTGCCGGTCAGAAGGGTTACCAGGACAACAGCGGCGCAACGCCTTTCGATCCGACTGCGGCCCGACGAGAACTCGACGCGTTGGGCTGGAAACTGCCCGCCGGCGGAAAAGTCCGAGAGAAGGACGGCCGGCCGTTGACCGTCCGGATTGTCTTCTACGACGCCCCCGGCGGCCGCCAGATCGGGCAGATCGCCCAGAAGACGCTCGCCGACATCGGCGTTCGGCTGGACTTGGTGACGTCCTCGGGTGCAGACCTGTTCAGCCGGTACATCATTCCGAGCAACTTCGACATCGCCGCCTTCGCCTGGCAGGGCGATGCCTTCCCGCTCGGCAGTCTGACCCAGATCTATGCCGCTGACGGCGAAAGCAACTTCGGCAAGATCGGAAGTCCCGAGATCGATGCCAAGATCGAGCAGACACTCGACGAACTGGAGCCGGCCAAGGCGCAAGTCCTGGCCAACCAACTGGATCAGCTGTTGTGGGCCGAAACCTTCAGCCTGCCGCTCGCCCAGTCCCCCGGAAACGTCGCGGTCCGAAGCACTTTGGCCAACTTCGGCCCAGCAGGCCTGGGCGACCTGAACTATATGACGATCGGGTTCATGCGGTCCTGAAGAGCTGTTTGATGGTCCTGGGCACCGCGACGGGCACAAGCGACTCGGCGGCCGCGGCTGTCGTGATGCCCCGAACCATCAGGCGGACCGCAAAATCCGGCGGCGCGTTGTCCAATTCTGTTGCCCGGTCCGGCAATCCGGCGTGGTGGCCACTGCACACCTCCGCAGCGACGTTCAGCGCCAAGGCCTCCCGCATGTCGAGCACGCTGTGCCCCGCGGTGGGCAGCTCCAGCAGTGCGGCATCCGGAATCAGCGCAGCCACGCGCTGCGCGACAGCCGGTGGCGTGATCAGATCCCGGCCGCCGGAGATCACCACGGTGGGCCAGTCGAAACCCGGCATGGCCGCCACCAGGTCAAAAGGCTCGGCGACGAACTGCGGGTCGCCCGTGGCGGATTCGCGATAGGCCAACGCCGGGTCGATCGGCAGGCCGTCGGGCTCCGGTGCGTAGTTGAGCTCCCGATAGCCAATGTGCTCGACCAGATCGGGTTCATGCCGGTACGGCGTCTTGCTTTCGAACAGCAGCTTGGTGCTGTGGCCGATGGCGCCCCACAACAGGCCCCGCCCGGTGAGCAGCAATTCCAGCTGCTGCTCCAGCACGTCGGGACCGACCAGCCCGTACAGCCCCGCCGCCAGTTGCACCACCCACGGTGTCAGCTTTCCGTCGGCCGCCAGGCTGCGTACCCGGCCCGCCAAAGCCTCGGTCGACGGCGCGGTGCCGTGCCAAAACGCAGCACGGGTGGCGGCACGCACCGCGTCGATGTCCGCGGCGCACAGCAGTGGCGAGTCCAGCACCATCGCATGTATCCGGTCTGGGTGTTGCACGCCCATCCCGGCCGCCAGGTAGGTGCCGTAGGACGTGCCATAGATCGCAGCCGACCCCACGTCTGCGTCATCGAGAACCGCCGCAATATCGCCCACTGCCGCCTCGATGGTCAGCGCTTCGCGCGGCAGGTCCGCGCCGGCGTCGTCATGCCGGGACATCCCCACGCCGCGGTGCTCGACCATGATGACGTCCAAACCCGCTGCCGTCGCGTGGCGTCGCAGATTCCGGTAATGCCCGATCGAGGCCGCACCCGGCCCGCCGGGAATGATCACCAGCGGATGATCGCTCACCGGCCCGGTCCGCACGTAGAACAGGTCGAATTCCCCAGCGTCATCCGCCCGGACCGGTCGCCGAACCGACCGCACTCCGGGCAGCGCCGCGAGTCGGTCGTGCGCGCGGCGGCGCTTGGCGTTCATGGTCATCGACACCCATTGTGCCGAGGCTAGATTTGCCGGAGCTGAGCGCCAGCGGTGAAAATGCGAGCACTAGGTTGTTCAGGTGGGACGCAGCCGCCAGACCGACCAGACCGTGACGCAGCAGGTCGACTCCGGTATCGCCGAGCTGATCCCCGATCCGGACCTGCCGAGGGCGTGGACGCTGCTGCTGAACAGCACTCCCCAGTCGCATGTCGATCTCGACGACCCGACGCACCTGGAATTCGAATACGTACGACGCCTGGCCCATGTGGTCGACGTGATGGCGCCCGATGGCGACCCGCTCCGCGTGCTGCACCTCGGCGGTGGCGCGCTGACCCTGCCGCGGTACATCGCCACCACTCGGCCGCGCTCCGGCCAGCAGGTGGTCGAGGTCGACGGCGCCCTGGTCGACCTCGTCCGGGACAAGCTGCCGGTCGACCGGACGTGGCGGCTGCGGGTCCGCCGCGGTGACGCCAGGGAGGTGCTCGCGAAAGCCCCGGCGGCGGCATTCGACCTGGTGGTGACCGATGTATTCAGCGGCGCCCGCACCCCGGCCCACCTGACCTCGCTGGAGTTTGTCTCGCTGGCAGCGCACGCGCTGATGCCGGGCGGCATCTACACCGCAAATATCGCCGACGGTGGGCAGCTGGCGTTCGCGCGGGCGCAGGTGGCGACGGCGCAGGCCGTGTTCGGGCACGTGTGCCTGCTTGCCGAGCCAACAGTGCTGCGGGGACGGCGATTCGGGAACCTGATCCTGGTCGCGTCCCATGCCGAACTGCCCTTGGCGGACCTGTCCCGGCGGCTCGCGGGCGATCCCTTCATCGGCCGGATGGAGCATGGAGAGTCGCTGGACCGGTTCGTCGCCGGAGCCAAACCCGTCACCGACGAGACGGCCACCCGGTCGCCCACGCCCCCGGTAGGGATGTTCGGCGTCAGCGGCTGAAGTTACGCGGAGACGAGCAGGTCGGCGGCCTTCTCACCGATCAGCACGCTCGGGGCATGAGTGTGGCCGCGGATGATGGTCGGCATCACCGAGGCGTCTGCCACCCGCAGGCCGTCGACGCCACGGACCCGCAGCTGAGGGTCGACAACGCTGCCCTCGTCGCTGCCCATCCGGCAGGTGGTGGTCGGGTGATACAGCGTGTGCGACGTCGTGGCCAGTGCCAACTCCAGGGCCCGGTCGTCGAGCTCGTGCACACCGATCGGGCGGGCGATGCCGCCGAGCAGACCCGCCAACGCCGGCGCCCCCGCGATGTCCGCCACCATGCGCAAGCCCGTCAGCATTGCCTTGCGGTCGGCGCCCTCGGGATCGGACAGGTACCGCGGGTCGATGATCGGCTTGGCCAGCGGATCAGCCGACGCCAGCCGGATGGTGCCGGTGCTCTTAGGTTTCAGCAGGATGGGTCCCATCGCGACCGCATCGCCCGGGTACGGCTCGCCGATGCCCTCGTCGTAGAACGGCGCGGGGGCGAAGATCAGCTCGACGTCGGGCTGATCCAATGATGCGTCGCTGCGCACGAAGCCATACGCCTCACCAACGTTCGATGTCAGCATGCCGCGGCGGCGGGTCAGGTAGTTGAGCAGTTGCACCGGCTTTTCCGCGCCGGTCAGGGTGTCGCATTTGGCATCGAACCCGACCAGCGCCACCAGGTGGTCCAACAGATTCGAGCCGACGCCGGGCGCGTCATGAACGACGTCGATGCCGTGTTCAGCCAGGTGTTCGCGGGGACCGATCCCGGACAGCATCAGCAGCTGCGGGCTGTTGATGGCCCCACCGCACAGGATCACCTCACGACGCGCCCTGACGATCTGGCGACGGCCGTCCGCGTCGTACTCGACGCCGACCGCACGGCCGTCCTCGATCAGGACGCGGGTGGCGGTGGCGCCGGTGCGCAGATGCAGGTTGGCACGCCGTAAAGCCGGCCGCAGATAGGCATCGGCAGTGCTCCAGCGGGCGCCGCGGCGCTGGCAGACCTTGGTCTCGACGAATCCGTCATGGCCGCATTGCCGTGCGGCCTCCAGCCACGCGGCGGTGACGCTGCGCGGGCTGCGCTGCGGGCTGAGCACCAGTGGTCCGGCCTCGATCCGATCGAAGTACTTCTCGACGGCCGCGTAGGACCACTCTTCGCCGGCGAGCTCGCCCCACTCGTCGTAATCAGCGGGCATGCCGCGCACCCACATCATGGCGTTCATTGACGACGAGCCGCCGAGGGTCTTGCCGCGCGGCCAGAAGATCTCGCGGTCAGCGAGTTCGGGCTGCGGTTCGGTTGAGTAATCCCAATCGAATTCGCCGCGGAACAACTTGGCGAAAGCTGCGGGGATCCGGATGAACTGGTTCTTGTCGGCAACGCCGGCCTCCAGCACCACCACCTGTGAGGTGCCATCGGCACTCAGTCGATCAGCCAGCACCGCACCGGCCGAGCCGGTCCCCACCACGACGAAGTCAGCGATCACCGCCGCAGTCTGTCACGAACCGCCCAGCTCTACCTGGCTAAGCGGTGAGCTCGATTCGCGTCGCATCGCCGACGCTGGCGTAACGCTCTGGGCTGCAGGTCAACACGATCACCTGGCCGTCACCGCCGACCGCGTCGAACACCTCACCCATCCGGGCGAGCCGACCGGAGTCGGTGAACCCCAGCGCGTCGTCGATGATCACCGGGACGCTGTCCTCCTTGGCCACCAACGCCGCCCCGGCCAGCCGGGCCACGATGCCCAACTGCTCCTTGGCGCCACCGGACAGCGATTCATACGGCACGGTGCAGCCCGACACTGTGCGGCTGCAGATCCGCAGGTCGCTGTCGACCTCGACCGCGAAGCTGTCCCCAAACACGATGCGTCCCAACCGTTCCACCTCACTCCGGAACGGTTCGACATAGCGCTGCCGGGCCGCATCGCGGTGCCGGCCCATCACCGTGCGGAGCAATTCGGCAGCCCTGGCCCGGCGGCCAACTGCAGCATGCTCGGACTCGGCGTGCCGCAGGTCTGCCTCGGCGGCGTCCAATTGGCTCTGCCGCCCCTGGGTGCCATACACCTTCAATTGTGCTGCCACATCACGTAATTGCTCATCGAGCTCATGGCGGCGGGCGCCGATCCGCGTCGCGTCGGCCGTGGCCGCAGCAAGTTCCGCGTCGACCAGGTCGGGGCTGGTGGCAGCCAGCGCGGCGGCAAGTTCCTGTTCCGCTGCGGTCGCGGCCGTGGCCTGCTCCCCCAGCGTCGCCACCCGCGCAGCCAGCGCGACATCGTCTTCCAATTCACGCTGCCGGGCCAGCCGGTCCGAGGCTTCGGTGAGCGCGACCGTCGCTGCGGTCACCTTCTCCTGAGCCACTGTCGCACCGGTCAACGCGGTAGCGACCGCTCCCGCGGCAGTAGTGGCGGCGTCGCGGCACTGCTCGTAATCGCTTGCTGCACGGCGCTGTTCGGCGTCAGCGGCCTCCAGCTCTGCCCGAGCAGCGCCGACGTCGATAGGCTCGATGTCGCCAAGCTGTTCGCGCAGCCCCGCCAACCGCGCCGTCAGTGCCTCGGCGGTGTCGGACCCCAGCAGCGTCTGCCGGGTGACGTCCAGCCGACCGCGCTCGGCCTCAAGTTCCTGGCGCCGAGCGTCCAGCGCCCGCGCCGCCTCAACGTCGGCCACCCCGTGTGGCCGGAGTGCGGCCGCCAATGCATTCTGCGCGACATCGAGCGCAGCGCTACTGTCCGCCGCCGGCGTACCGGGCACTACCCGCACCGTCAGCACACCGGGAATGTCGACATCCGTCCGCGCACCGACGCTGCAGGTCCACTCCGACCCGGCAGCCAACGTCACGTCCTGATCGCCGACCCTCAGCTGCACGTCACTCTGAGCGACCAATTCGATTCGCGCCGAGGCAAGTTCAGCCGCCGCGGCAGCACGGTCCACCGCCGCGGCCGCCGTTTCGATGGCACGCATCCCGGCCCCGGTCAGGGTGATCGTGCCGAGCTGCACAACGACCGCCGCCAGCTCGTCAGTGGCAGCGGTAATCCGTTTCAGTTGGCCGGCCAGCCGATCGGCCTCAGCGCGTTGGGACAGTTGGTCTACCACTCGGCGGGCCGCGTCCAGCCGCACCCGCCCGACGTCCACCGCTGAGCGGGCCACCGCCACAGCGGTATCGGCGGTCTGCTGGAGCTGCGCCGCGGCCACCTGCTGCTGCGCAGCCTGCTCGGCCGCAGCCGTCAGGTCAGCGATGCCGCCGGCCCGGAGCTCGACATCGGCCTGAAGCCTGCGGCGCTCATCGAGTGCGCTCTGCGCCGCCGTCGACGTGACCACGGCCGCCTGGGCTTGCACCCGCACCCGCCCGAGATCATCACGAATTCGCGCCACCGCAGTGGCCGCTTCCCTCGCCAACGCCAACCGCTGGTCCGACACGGTCAATTGCCCAGCCGCACTGGCCAATTCAGCACTCAGCTCGCTGTGTCGCCGCACCGCGTCGTCGACCTCGGCGACCGCCTTGGTGCAGCTTTCGACCTCCGCCCGCGCCGCCTTGAGGCCTTTGACCGCCTCGGCCCACACCCCCGTCGGACGACCGGTCTGGGTGAAGTACTTCAAGAATTCGCTGTCGATCCGATCGACCAACAGCGGCTCGTTGCCCGACAGCGCACCTTCCAGCGCGCCGGCCTGCCCGGCCGCGACATCGAGTGCCCGGGCCAGCGCGTCACAACCGGCAAGGTCGACGGGCACCATCGCGGCCGATTGCAGAATGCGTTGGGCCCGCCACAGTTCGGTGTCGACGGTCTCGTCGAGCATGGCCCGCACTCGGTCATGCGCTTCGTCGCCGGTGAGCTGCTCGCGGCGCGGCGCCAGAATGGTCAGCCGGGTCTCGGCCTTCTTGTGGAACCGCTTGTAGTACTCGAACCGGTAAGGGCCCGTGGAGATTTCGGCCGTCACCTCAGCGCCCACGTCGGCGTTGATGGGCTTGACCTGCTTGACCTCTTTCTTGGTCGAGCGGTCTTTGGACTCCAGCAACAGATCGAGCGCCTCGATCATCGAGGACTTGCCGATCTCGTTGGCGCCGGCGACGACGACCACGCCGCGATCGGGAAAGTCGATCTCGCGGTGCGTGATTCCACGGTAATTGGTGAGGACCAGACGGTGCAGTTTCATGCAGCAGCCCCCCGGTCAACCAGTCGCAGCAGCAGCGCGAGAGCAGCTCGAGCGTCGTCAGCGTCGTCCCCATCGGCGCTCGCGGTGCCGACCAACTCGTCGACCGCGGCCGCGGCGAACCCGCCGATACCCAGGTCAGAGAATTCACCGTCGGCCGGGACCACAGCGAGGTCGGTGTGCCGCTCCCACGTCGTCAATGCAGCGAACAAGCGGGCGTACCGGTCCAGGCAGGCGTCGAGCGCAGCCTTGTCGGAAATGGTCAGCGACCCAGTCAGCGCCAGGCGGACCACGGTGCGTTCTTTGTCCGGCAGGCCATCGAGATTCAAGTCCAGGTCGGCGATGTCGCGATCGGTGTCAACGACGCGACGCAACGTGACGAACCGCCACTGACCAACCCGTCGGGCCTGAACCGTGACAGGTCGATCGGGAGCCTCGACGTCCACGTCCACCACCAGGACATGGCCCGAATCGGCTTCAATGTCATCGTAATTCGTGACTTCAGGCGCGCCCGAATACCAGACGCGTCCGGTGCTACCCACGTCGGTGCGAGAGTGCTTGTCCCCCAACGCCACATAGTGCACAGCACCGCGCCGCACGGCAGCCTCCACCGTGTCCAACCGGATCAGTGACGGCTTGGTCGGATCAGGGTCGAGCACGTCAACCCCGCCGTGGCCCACCACGATTCGGGTGACGCCGTCGGCCGGGAGATCAGCCACAGCGTCGCCGGTCAGGTCGGTGGTCGGGTTCTTGGACCGCCACGGGGCGCCGATGATTTGCACGCCCGGCCGCAGCTGGTGCACGCCGTCCAACACCGTGACGTTGGGCGGGCACTCAGCGAGGAACAGCGTGCTGGTGTAGACCGACGACGGATCCAGCGGATCATGGTTGCCCGGCAACAGAAAAACCGGAACCTTGATGGCCCGCATGGCTTCCAGCGACAAGCTGACCTCACGAGGGTCGAGCTGGTTGTGCTCGAAGACGTCGCCCGCCACCACCACGAACTCCGCCCCGACCTCCGCGCACACCGCACCGAGCCGGGCCACGGCCTCGCGGCGCGCGGCCGAATACCGTGGTTGCGCCTCGCCGTTCAGAAAGTGCCGGGTCATGCCGAGCTGCCAGTCGGCGGTGTGGACGAAACGCATGCGGCGAGTGTAAATCCCGGCACCGACAAGTCCGGGGATCTACGGTGGGCGGGTGACGGGTACCCGAACGCTGATCCTGCTGCGGCACGCCAAATCCGACTATCCCGACGGCGTCGCCGACCACGAACGACCCCTCGCCAAACGCGGCATTCGCGAAGCGGGCCTCGCCGGCGACTGGATTCGCGAGCACCTGCCGCCGGTGGACGCCGTGCTGTGCTCGACCGCCACCCGGACCCGACAGACGTTGGCCCGCACCGCGATCACCGCACCGGTGACCTACGTCGAACGGCTCTACGACTCGACCGTCGGCATCTCCATCGACGTCATCAACAACGCACCGGAGGACGCGAAGGTGCTGCTGGTGATCGGCCACGAGCCGGTCACGTCGTCGCTCGCATTGAGTTTGGCGTCACCAGAGAGCAGTGACCGCGAGGTCGCCGACCGGATCGCGACCAAGTACCCGACGTCGGCCATCGCCGTCCTGCGCACCGACCAGCCGTGGGCGCAGCTGGAACTACGCAGCGCCGCGTTGGTGGACTTCCAGGTACCCCGTTAGGAGTTGGTCGCCAGCGTCAGGTCCATCAGCTTGCTGGCCATGCCACAGGCGTCCGCTCCCGGTCCCTGCGGATTGACCCACCACCCGACCACGCCGGCCGCGTCACTCGCCACGCCGCACGAGCCGTTGGGATCGTTGCCGTGCATGATGATCGACTTCACGCCCGCGATCGACTTGTTCTCGATCTTGTAGTTCAGGTGCTTGGCCACCTGGGTTTCCTCGTCGAGGTTGCCACGCTCGTACCAGAATCGCGTGATGTCGATGAGGCCCGATGTCTGGTTGAGCGCCTGCCAGCGGCACACCGCGCCGACGAAGGTGCTCTGAATGTCCAGTGGGTCCGCGCCGACCGTCTTGGCCAGCACGTCGTTGGTCAGCACGTCACACTCTTTGAGCAAGTTGGGGTATTGGTCCGCCGAGTGCTGATCGCTGGTACCGGCACCTTCCTTCATCGCGGTGCCGTCTACCGAACGAGAACAGCCGGTCAGTCCAGCGACGACGGTCAGCGCCGACATCACGGCGATCGATCCAGTCAGTTTCCGCCGAGTCATTTCGCATTCGCAATCGATTGCCGGGCCAGTTCTTTCGCGATGTCGCACGGGTCGGGGAATGGCTTCTGGGAGAAGCTGATGGACCATTCGATGAAGTCGTCGTCGAACTGGATGCCGACCTCGCACAGACTCTTGCCGATCATCGGATCTTCACCGAGTGCGACGAAGCCCGAGTGGCCCTGGATGTTGATGTCGTTGACGTCCGCGCGCGTCCGTTCCTCGGTCTTACGTTCGCGGCCGATTGGGCTGCCCCGGTACCAAGTGAACGAGAAGTGCGGCCCCAGGATGCCGCCATTAACCAACCATTGGCAGCCAACCGAATTCTTCGCGGTGTTGACCAAGCCGGGCACCTGGGTCAGCTGCGAGACGGTCTGGTCAGTGACGCCGCCGCATTCCGGGAACATCGGGCCGTGCTTGGCCGGGGCCGAAGACGTCGGTCCCGCCTGCCCCGTCGCCGACGCACCGCCACTGCTGCCCGAGTCTGAACAGGCGGCCAACGCCGGGAGCATCGCCGCGGCAAGCACGGTCGCGGTGGCGGTCATCACCTGTCTGCGGGTCACGCCATGAACTGTAGCGGCAGGTTTTGAGGTCAACCATCGACATGCCGACTGACCTGGTCTTTCTACAAGCATTCTCGGGTGTGCCACAGTAACCGCATGCTCTGGGCACTGCTGCGGCAGTACACGAGGCCGTATCGGCGGCAGTTGGCGGTGGTGGCGACGCTGCAACTGATCAGCACCCTGGCCTCGCTGTACTTGCCGACGCTCAACGCCCGCATCATCGACCACGGCGTCGCCCGGGGCGATACGGCCGTCATCGGCCGGCTCGGCGGCGTCATGCTGGGCGTCAGTGCGCTGCAGGTGCTCTGCTCGATCGGCGCGGTTTGCTTCGGTTCCCGCGCCGGCATGGGCTTCGGCCGCGACCTGCGGTGGGCGGTGTTCCGCCGGGTGCTCGGATGGACGAACACCGAGGCCGTCCGGTTCGGGGCGCCGACGCTGATGACCCGCACCACCAACGACGTCCAGCAGATTCAGGTGCTGGTGCAGATGACCTGCACCATGCTGATCACCGCGCCGATCATGAGCATCGGCGGCATTGCCATGGCGGTGCACCAGAACGCCGGCCTATCCTGGCTGCTGCTGGTCAGCGTGCCGGTGATGGCAGTGTGCAACTACCTGATCATTTCGCAATTGCTGCCGTTGTTCCGCCGGGTGCAGCGATTGATCGACAACATCAACCGCGTCCTGCGCGAGCAGCTCACCGGCATCCGCGTGGTCCGAGCGTTCTCTCGCGAGGACGCCGAACGTGACCGGTTCGCCGAGGCCAACGAGGCCCTGACCGACACCACTATGACGGTCGGCCGCTGGCAGGCGCTGATGCTGCCCGCGACAACGCTGGTGGTGAATCTGTCCAGCGTCGCCGTCATCTGGTTCGGCGGCATCCGGATCGACCATGGCCAGATGCAGGTCGGCTCGCTGATCGCGTTCCTGTCGTACTTCATGCAGATCCTGATGGCCGTGTTGATGGTGACCATCGTTCTGGTGATCCTGCCGCGGGCGTCGGTGTGCGCCGAGCGGATCACCGATGTGCTCTCGACCGAGCCGTCCATCGTGGCGCCGGCGTCACCCGCTGTGCCGGTGCGGCGCGGTGAAATCGAAGTGGCGGCAGCCACCTTCGGCTATCCCGGCGCAGATAGTCCCGTCCTGCACGGGGTTTCGCTGATCGCGCGGCCCGGCACAGTGACCGCTGTGGTGGGGTCAACCGGTTCCGGAAAGTCGACACTCATGGCACTGCTGTCTCGGCTTTACGACGTCACCTCCGGTTCGGTGTTGGTCGACGGCATCGACGTGCGGGACTACGACCCCGAACAGTTGTGGTCGATGATCGGCGTCGTGCCGCAGCGTGGGCACATGTTCTCCGGCACCGTCGCCGACAACCTGCGATACGGCAAGGCTGATGCCACCGACGACGAGATGTGGGCCGCGCTGGGTGTGGCATCAGCCGATTTCGTCGCGGATCATCCAGAGGGACTGGCGATGCCAGTCGCCCAAGGCGGAATGAACTTTTCCGGCGGACAGCGGCAGCGACTGGCCATCGCCCGGGCGGCGATCCGACAGCCGTCGGTGTATCTGTTCGACGACGCATTCTCAGCGTTGGACGTACACACCGATGCGCGAGTGCGAGCCGCATTATCTGAGGTTGCGGCTGACGCGACGGTTGTGATTGTCGCCCAACGTCTTTCGACGGTCGCCACCGCGGATCAGATCATCGTGCTCGATAACGGCCAGGTGGTTGGTGTCGGCACCCACGGCGAGTTGTTGGAAGCCTGCCCGGTATATCGCGAGTTCGCCGATTCCCAGGCCGTCGTCGCCAGAGGTCTGGCGTGACGCGGCCGCCGTCGGCCGCGATGCTGGCCAGCGCGCAGCGGTCCGAGAATTTCCGCGGCACCCTGCTGCGTCTGGTGAAACAACTGACGCCGCAACGCGGTCGGGTCGCCGTCGTGATGCTGCTGGGTATCGCGGGAATCGCCGTCGGGGTGATCGGACCCCGCATCCTCGGCCACGCCACCGACCTGTTGTTCAACGGGGTGTTGGGGCGCGGGTTGCCGACCGGGATCACGCGTGAGCAAGCGGTCGAGGCGGCGCGGGCCCGCGGCGACAACACTTTTGCTGATCTGCTCTCGGGGTCTCACGTCATTCCGGGGCAGGGCGTGGACTTCGATGCAATCGGTCGCGTACTGACCATCGCGCTGCTGCTGTATCTGGCGTCGGCGGTCATGGTGTGGGCCGAAGCCCTGCTGCTCAACTCCATCGTGCAGCGCACCATGTACGCGCTGCGCGCCCACGTCGAGGACAAGATTCATCGACTGCCCTTGTCCTACTTCGATTCCCGGCCGCGCGGCGAAATACTCAGCCGAGTCACCAACGACATCGACAACGTCCAGACGTCGCTGACCATCACCGTCAGCCAACTGCTGACCTCTGCGCTGACCGTGCTGGCGGTGCTGGCGGCCATGCTGTGGATCTCGCCACTGCTGGCCCTGATCACCGTACTGACAGTGCCGTTCACGCTGTTGGCGACGCGGCTCATCACCAAGCGCTCCCGGCAACATTTCATGGCGCAGTGGCGCAACACCGGCCGACTCAACGCGCACATCGAGGAGACCTATAGCGGCTTCACAGTGGTCAAGACGTTCGGGCACCGGGCGCTGGCCGAGGAGAAGTTCCGCGAGCTGAATAACGATGTGTACCAAGCGAGTTTCGGCGCGCAGTCGCTGTCGGGACTGGTCGCACCGATCACCACGTTCATCGGAAACATCAGCTATGTCGGCGTCGCGGTGGTCGGTGGCATCCAGGTGGCGACCGGGCAGATCAGCCTCGGCAGCATCCAGGCATTCATCCAATACGTGCGGCAGTTCAACCAGCCGCTGACCCAGATCGCGTCGATGTACAACACGCTGCAATCCGGGATCGCCAGCGCGGAGCGGGTTTTCGAGTTCTTGGATGCGGACGAAGAGGTGGTGGCCACGTCAGCTGCCGGCGCACCGACAGCTCCCCTACCGGCCGACCCCGACCTCGTCGAGTTCGACCGCGTCAACTTCTCCTACCGACCCGGCACGCCGGTCATCGAGGACTTGTCGTTCGTCGCCGAACCAGGCCGCACCGTGGCAATCGTGGGGCCGACTGGCGCCGGCAAGACCACGCTGGTCAATCTGTTGATGCGGTTCTATGAACCCGATTCCGGCCGAATCTTGGTCGGCGGCCGCGAGATCGCCGCGATGAGCCGGGACGAACTGCGGTCGAGAATCGGCATGGTGCTGCAGGACACCTGGCTCATCGGCGGCACCATCTACGACAACATCGCCTACGGCCGTCCGGACGCCACCGAGGCCGAGGTCATCGAGGCGGCCCGCACCGCACGCGTCGACCATTTCGTGCACACGCTCCCCAACGGCTATCAGACCCGACTCAACGAAAACGGCGTCAACATCAGCGCCGGCGAGAAGCAGCTGATCACCATTGCCCGAGCGCTCCTGCGGCAACCCCAACTGCTCATCCTCGACGAGGCGACCAGTTCCGTAGACAGCCGCACCGAACTGCTGATCGCCCAGGCCACAGCAGAACTGCGGCGCAACCGGACGAGTTTCATTATCGCGCACCGGCTTTCCACCATCCGCGATGCCGATCTGATCCTGGTGGTCCAGGCCGGGCGGATCGTCGAGCGCGGGTCGCACGATGAGCTGCTCGAGCGCCGCGGCGCGTATTGGGAGATGACGCGAGCCTAGAACGGTGCCGGATCGGATTCGGCAGCCATTTGTTGGTCGAAGAATTCTTCGTCGATGCGGACGTAGTTGAGGTACCGCTCGGTGTAGATGCGGTCTTGGTGTTCTTGTTTTCGGGTGCGTTTGCGGGTGGGCATGCACAGCCCGCGTCCCGGCTTACGCTCCGGCACCTGCGCCACCTCCGGCATCCCAGTCGGCGCCGCCAACGCCGGGAACCAATGCGCCCCTTCTGGTTTGGTGACATAGGTGTGGCCGGTTGGCGCGGTCCACACCACGGTGCCGTCGGGGTACTGGTGGTCTCGCCAACCATGAAACGTCTTGAGCAGGTGATGAAAACGGCACAGCGCCTTCAGGTTTGACGGGTGCGTCGGCCCCGCCGGGTAGGGCACCGTGTGGTCGATGTCGCAGCGTTCAGCCGGCCGATCACAATCGGGAAACCGGCACGTGAGGTCGCGGCAGCGCACGAACTCCGCCAGCGCCGTCGACGGTCGATATCGCGGTTCGGCCGCATCCGGTGGGGTCATGACCTGCCTAACCGTCGCACCGTCGGCGAGCCGCGCGACCTGTTCGACCGGTATCTGCCCGAATCCGGGCAGATATGCCGACGCGTCGCCATCGACCGCTTCGGGGGTGGCGATCACGTGGATCACCGTCTTCGCCGCCCGCGCCGGCTCGCCATGAACCACCGGGCAGTCCCGCAGCCCACATTCGCAACGCAACCGTCCGCCTGCGACGAGGGCGTCGATCGCATCAGCGCGGCGCTGATCGTGCGAGCGCGGATCATCCCGACACACCCCGCGGGCCAGATCATCGAGCGCGGCATCCACCACCGCCGCGGTCGCCGCGTTCAACGCGCCACAAACACTCGCCGTCCCGGGTCCCGATGACCGGAAATCCAAATAGCGGGCCTGCGACAGCGGACGTGGACCGTGCACCCCGCCCGGATCGGCGCGGCCGATGATCGCATCAATGCGCTGCTCCATCTTCGGTTTCGACAACCGACCCCAGGACACGATCTTGGCGGCCAACTCCGCATCGACCCGCTGAGCCACGTCGTCGTCGATGATCAGGTCGGTGCGGGACACGATCATCGCAATCAGCACTGCATCCACCAGCCCTCGCGCGTACACCGCTGCCACCTTCGGCAGGCGTTCGCGCAACGTCACCGCCCGCTCCACCTGCGCCCGGGCCCGACACCGCGACACACCCAACGCCGCCGCTACCTCGACGACCAGGCCGGTGAAGCCGTCGATCACCCAGCACTGCTTCTCCACGTCTTCATCCGGGGCCCGCAGTGCGTACAGCTCCCCGATTGCTGCCAGGCGGCGGGCCCCGGCGGCGTTCTCTTCCCGAGCGGCCAGGGTGATCGCGTCGACCGCCGCCGTCGCGGCGTGGGGATCGCCATGCAATTCGAACATACGTACGAATCTACATTGACCTACCGACAATTCGAGGTGACACACGATCACGCACGCTTAGGAGGTCTAAGTGGTTGGTATCCAACGCGATTCACCGATTGGGCAGCGCGACGCACGGCGCGAGAGGTGACCAGCCGTCGGCACTTAGCTCACCTAAGCGCCGACGACCCAGACAGAACCATCACGTTCGGCACCTAGGCCCACTAAGCGATTGGGACCCAAAACCCTCAGGCCGCGAACGCACCCGTCAGCTGCACACGGAGCACCGGGTCAGACTCGAGGCGATGCCGAAGTGCGGTCTCGAACTGCCAGATGGA
The DNA here is from genome assembly GCF_009729415.1 of Mycolicibacterium sp. CBMA 234. GTDB lineage: Bacteria > Actinomycetota > Actinomycetes > Mycobacteriales > Mycobacteriaceae > Mycobacterium. The sequence continues at coordinate 235,800 of NZ_MPKW01000024.1, read as the reverse complement.
CGCGAGGTCGTGGTCCTGCCTGCAATCCAGCGCGACCGCCGTACCGCAGGGCGGCGGACTGTCGACGATGTGGTCGGCAACCGTTTCGAGCAGCGCTCGCGGCACCGCCAGGTAGTAACCCGGATTCGCACCTCCGACCTCGGCCGCATACAGCAGGCCGTGCTCGGTGACGACGATGTGGGTGTCCGTCACCCGCACCGGCTCGTGACTCTCCGCAGTACCCCATTCGGCCGCTGCCAGATGTGCGCTGATGACGTGCAAACGCACGTCATCAGTCAGGAACTTGGTGAATTCGCCCGCACCGATCACCCGCGCAGCGGCCAGGTCAACGTCCAAGCATCCGCGCAGCATCTCGCCGATGTAATTGAACAACCGATCGCTCATCGTGCGCTCCCATCGGGCCGGTCCCTTGAGCCTGCCCCGCGCGGTAGCGAAGGTCAATGGTTGTTCAGAGCTGCGGACCCTCGGCACGGAGATCGTCGACCTCGGTCATGGCATCGCGCAGCTTGGCCAGCCATTCCTCGGCATGGTCACCGACCAGGCGCACCGACCACGCCAGCGCATCGGAACGCGACCGCGCGACGCCCGCGTCGACCAGAGTGTCGAGCACCTGCCGCTCCGGCTGCTTGAGCCGGGTCATGACGGGAACGGCCATGTGGGTGAACAGAATTCGCTCCGACTCCCCCGCACTGACGCCCCAGGCCACCTTGCGGCCATATCGCGCCTCCGCCTCGTCGGCGATGCGCATGCGCTCCGACCGGGTTTCCTCGCGGAACCGGGCAACCCGCCCGGATGCCCGTGCTTCGGTCTCGGGATTCTCCGGCTCGGGCAGCCGGCCGATGACGATGATTTCCTCGCGGTCCACCGTGACGCTCGGGTCGCCGGCGAACCACCCTTCCGGTAGCCGACCGGCGAACCAGTCGGCGGCGTCGCCCGCATCGGGCTGCCCAGCTTGTTGCCAGCCGCCGCGGCGGTCCTGGCCAGAATGACGTTGTCTCATGTTTACATGATTACACCGTTACAAGGCTGATGAAACAGCCTTTCACCCGAGGCGAACAAGGGCGAACAGGAATGGGTCAGCGCTTGCGCAACAGCGCGGCGCCGCCGCCAATCAGTAACGCCACCAGCAGCAGCAATGCCCAACCTGGGCCGATGAGCCACCACACAATGCCGATGACCAAGACGCCCGGCGAAGCCAGGAACAGCAGCATGCCAGGGTGCTCTTTCGCTACCGCAAGAGCACTTTTCGCCCGGATCGGATCGATCTCTTTACGAGCCATGGAACCAGGATGCCACCAGGTCCGACTAAAAGGTGAGCTACTCCAATTGAGACCCACGACACCTAGCTACCTATACCCCCTATGGGTATATACTTCGGGGCATGAGTGAGGTACTTGAAGTTCAGGGCATGTCGTGCGGCCACTGCGTCGCGTCGATCACCTCGGCCGTCGAGCCGCTGGCCGGTGTGACGGGTGTCGAGGTAGACCTCAAGGCCGGCACCGTGCGCGTGGACGGCGAGCCGGACCGGGCCGCCGTCGCCGCTGCTATCGAAGACGCCGGATACGACGTCGTCCAACCGGCATGACCACGTCGGTCACGCTGTCGGTGGGCGGCATGACGTGTGCGTCATGCGCGGCCCGAATCGAAAAGCGGCTCAACCGGCTTGACGGAGTTCAAGCTAGCGTGAACTTCGCGACCGAACAGGCGGCCGTCACCTTCGGCGACAGCGTGACCACGGAGGAACTGGTTGCCGCAGTGGAAGCAACCGGGTACACCGCGAGCATCGACAAGCCCGACGCAACCAGCGAAACGTCATATCTGCCAAGACTATTGGTGTCGCTGGCGTTCACCCTGCCGGTGCTCGCGCTGTCGATGATTCCGGCGCTGCAATTCCCGCACTGGCAGTTGTGGGCATTGGCACTGGCCACCCCGGTAGTCACATGGGGCGCGTGGCCGCTGCACCACGCCGCGTGGACCAACCTGCGACACGGCGCGGCCACCATGGACACCCTGGTGTCTCTGGGCGTGCTCACCTCGTATCTCTGGTCCATCTGGACGCTCAGCACCGGCGGCGAACATCTCTATCTCGAGGTTGCGGCAACCGTCACGACCCTGATCCTCACCGGTAAGTTCTTCGAGACCCGCGCCAAGCGGCAATCGGGTGCGGCGCTGCGCGCGCTACTGGATCTCGGCGCCAAGGATGTGGCGGTGCTGCGGGACGGTCACGAAATCCGGCTTCCCATTGAGGAATTGGCGGTCGGCGATACGTTCGTGGTCCGGCCGGGCGAGAAGATCGCCACCGACGGCGTCGTCGTCGCCGGGACCTCCGCGGTGGACGCGTCGATGCTGACGGGCGAATCGGTGCCAGTAGAAGTCGGGCCGGGCGATCACCTGGCCGGTGCGACTGTGAACGCCGGTGGGCGCCTTGAAGTCCGGGCTACCCGAATCGGCGCGGACACCCAGCTGGCTCAGATGGCGCGGCTGGTCTCAGACGCCCAGAGCGGCAAGGCCGAAGTGCAGCGCCTCGCAGACCGGGTGTCCGCGGTGTTCGTCCCGGTGGTCATCGGGCTGGCGGTGCTGACATTGATCGGCTGGCTGGTCGCGGGCGGTTCGGCTAGCGCAGCCATCACCGCCGCGGTGGCAGTGCTGATCATCGCGTGCCCATGCGCCTTGGGACTCGCCACGCCGACGGCCCTGCTGGTCGGCACTGGACGCGGCGCGCAACTGGGCATTCTCATCAAGGGCCCGCAGGTGCTCGAATCGACCCGAAAGGTCGACACCGTCGTGCTGGACAAGACCGGCACGGTGACGACCGGCAAGATGACAGTGGCCGCGGTACATGCTCAGTCGGACAACGTCTTACGGCTTGCGGGCGCGTTGGAGCACGCCTCCGAACACCCCATCGCCCAGGCCGTGGCAGCAGAGGCGGCCCGGACCACAATGGGTCCGCTGCCGGCGGTCACCGACTTCGTCAACCACGACGGTCGGGGCGTGACCGGTGTGGTCGACGGACACCAGGTCGCGGTCGGACGGTCCAGCTGGCTGACCGACGAGGCGGACCCCAAACTGCAGACCGCCGCGCAGATCGCTGAGACCGAGGGCCGGACCCCGGTGTGGGTAGCCATCGACGGAGCCATCGCGGGCGTCATCGTCGTCAGCGATACGGTGAAAGACACTGCTGCAGAAGCCATCAGCGACCTCAAGCGACTGGGACTGACCCCCGTGCTGCTCTCCGGCGACAATGCCCGCGCAGCCCACGCCGTCGCCGCGGAAGTCGGCATCGAGACCGTGATCGCCGAGGTGCTGCCCGCGGACAAGGTCGACGAGGTCAAGCGGTTGCAGGACCAGGGCCGAGTGGTCGCGATGGTCGGCGACGGCGTGAATGACGCTGCGGCACTTGCCCAAGCCGACCTGGGCCTGGCGATGGGCACCGGCACCGATGTCGCCATCGAAGCCTCGGACCTGACGCTGGTCAGCGGTGACCTGCGGGCCGTGGGCAACGCCATCCGCCTGTCCAGGGCCACGCTCAAGACCATCAAGGGCAACCTGTTCTGGGCGTTCGCCTACAACGTCGCGGCGATCCCGCTGGCGGCACTGGGCATGCTCAACCCGATGATTGCCAGTGCGGCAATGGCTTTCAGCTCACTGTTCGTGGTGAGTAACAGCCTGCGGCTCCGCCGGTTCACGCCCAGCCGGTAGCTACCAGATCCGCACCCAGTCGACCAGCATCTCTGCCGGGTAGGTGCCGGCGCTGGGATCGCCGCCACCGGAACCCGCGACGGCGAGGTTGAGGATCGGGAACAAGGTATAGCCGGGATCGTTGAAGTGCCAGTTGGGCAATGACTTTGCCGGCACGTTGAAGTACGGCTGGGCACCGTCGGTGTAGTCCAACCAGAACCGGATACCGGCGTCGTCCCACTGGCAGCGCCAGGTGTGCCAGTTGCTATCCGGCGCGATGGTGTGCGAAACATGCTCGCCGCCATTGAGATTGGCGTGCACGGTGGTGCCGGGGGCCCAGCTCCCGTTGCCGTACCACTCCATGATGTCGACCTCACCGCCGACCACCGGATCGGCGTTGGCCAGGTACCAGGCCGGCCAGCAGCCCGGCGTCAGACAGTTGAGCTTGATCCGCGCCTCGAAGGTGTGGCCGATGCCGGCGCGGAAGGTACCGAAAATCTTGCCGCTGTAGAAGGTGTTTCCGTCTTTGGCGGCGCGGATCACCAAGTTGGACTTGCCGTCCAGGAACAGATTCTTGCGATCGTTGCGGTACTGCCCGACGTGCTCGGGCAGCTCCCAGAACGTCGGGTCTTTCATCGACTCACGAGCGGTCGCGATTTCCCATTTCGAGGTGTCGGGAGACGATCCGACCGGTCCGTCGAAATCATCCGCGAAGATGAATTGACCTGGCTTGGTGTCGGCCCCAGCTTCGGCCATCGGAAGCGCGGCGGCCAACAGGCCCATCCCCGCCATCGACATCATGCTGCGACGATCAATCTCTGGCATGTCTACCCATGTAAGCGGGGTACGGCGCCCTGTGCAAATCGGGCGCGGAACAATTTCACCTCGTCACGGATGCCTTTCAGGCGTCGCGCCCCGGCAAAAGACCAGTCAAAGCTGGTTGCGTCACCGACCGCCTCACGCGCCGATTCGGCCAGCAGAACGGCGCCAGGCCGGGCCACGCCCGTCACCCGGCTGGCCTGGTTGACGGGGCTGCCGAACCAATCCCCCGCCCGGCTGACGGCCACCCCAGTTGCCATTCCCGCCTTGAGTCGCGGCAGCGCCTCGTCTGCGTCAGCCGCGGCGACCAGCTTCAGCAGCATCTCCAGCAGCGACACCGGCTCGGCGCTGACCAGCATGACCTCGTCGCCGATGGTCTTGACGAACCGCACCGGCGGCACGGCCAGGTCGCGGGCGAGGTCGGCCAGGCGCTGCGACAGGCGCTCCAGGTCCTCAGGCGGCAGCTCCTCACCCAGACTGGTGAAGCCGACCAGATCAGCGAAGGCGACGGACACCTGCCCTGCGCCGGGCAGTGGCCGGCCGGCAATCCGTTCGCTGGCGCTGACCTCCTCCTCCAGCATCGCGTGCAGCAGTTGGGTCCGCAGCATGTCCTGGATCATCGGGCCGAGGAGCGGGGCGACTTCGCTGGTCAACGCCGCGGACGCCTTGGCACCGTCGAGCTCGCTGACCCCCGGCCGGAGGATCGCCGACAAGGCGGCGACCCGCATCACCTCGACGATGCGCGACAACCCCTCGGCCATGACCTGCACCACCGCCACGACCTGCTCCTCGGGGAGCCCCAGCCGGATGCACTGCTGCCCATAGCCGATCAACTCACTGTCCACCGGCAGGTACAACGCGGCGTCAGGGTCTTCGGAGCGAGGACGGCCGGCCGCGTGCAGAATCCGTTGCAGGCGCTCGAGATCGACATCCCACTGTGTCGCGATGTCACGCGCGGACAGCCGAGTGCCGTCGTCCCCCAACGCGCGGCGGGCCGGCAGCAGCATGGGCGCGAACGACTCATCGATCTGCTCTTCGCTGAATCCCTCGGACAGCAACCAGTCGGTCAGTTCGCTCACCCGGTCAACTTATCGCGCCTGGCGGCCCCGCAGAATGGGGACATGACCGAGCCAGAGATGCCGCTGCGCACCGGACTGCCGGTGGTCGTCGGCGCCATTCCACGGGTGCTGATCCTGGGCTCGTTTCCCAGCGAGAAGTCATTGGACACCGGCGAGTACTACGCCAATACCCGCAACCAGTTCTGGCGGCTGCTGGGCTCGCTGCTGGGTTTCGACGCGGACCTCCCATACCCCGACCGCATCGACGCCGTCACCGCCGCCGGGGTGGCGTTGTGGGACGTCGTGCACAGCTGCCGACGGGTCGGCAGCATGGATGCGAACATCGACCGGAAGACGTTGGTGCTCAATGATTTCCACGCCTTCCTGGCCCAGCATCCGACGATCGAACGCGGCTTCGTGAACGGGCTGACCGCCTACACGTTGTTTCAGCAAGCCGACATCGCGCTCCCCGCGGCGCGGCTGCCGTCGAGCAGCGGAGCGTTGACCATGTCGTTCGCCGACAAACTCGCGGCGTGGCAGGCGATCAATCAGTAGGTTTCGGCCTGCGCGGATCAGGGTACGCCCCGCAATGCGGTGTGTATCCGCATCCGGACCCAAGGGGTTTACCCATGTCGTACAACGTCAAGAGCCTGTCGGGATTTACAAAGTTTCTGGGTGCGGCGCTGACGTCGCTGACGATCAGCGGTCTGATCGCAGCGACCCCCGCACACGCGTTCTCCAGGCCTGGCCTGCCCATCGAGTATCTGAACGTGCCGTCGGCGGCCATGGGCCGCAACATCAGAGTTGAGTTTCAGGGCGGCGGTCCACACGCCCTCTACCTGTTGGACGGACTGCGCGCGCAGGACGACACCAGCGGCTGGGACATCAACACCCCGGCCTTCGAGTGGTACAACGGCTCGGGCGTCTCTGTGGTCATGCCCGTCGGCGGAATGTCGAGCTTCTACACCGACTGGTACCAGCCGGCCGTCGGTAACGGCACCACCCAGACCTACAAGTGGGAAACCTTCCTGACCAGCGAGCTGCCTGCCTGGCTGGCGGCCAACAAGCACATCTCAACCGGCGGTAATGCGGTCGTCGGACTATCGATGAGTGGCTCCACCGCCCTGATCTACGTCGCCTACCACCCGGACAAGTTCCGGTACGCGGGCTCGCTGTCGGGGTTCCTGAACCTGTCCGACGCGTTCTGGCCGCCGATGGTCGGGCTGGCGATGAACGATTCCGGCGGCTTCAACCCCGGCGCGATGTGGGGTCCCCCTGGCGACCCGGCCTGGGCCCGCAACGACCCGACGGTCAACGTCGGCGCGGTCGTCGCGTCCGGCGCGCGGCTATGGGTGTACTGCGGCACCGGCACGCCCGACGACCTCGCCGGCGCGACGAGTGGTGTGCCGCAACAGTTCCTGGAGAGCTTCACGCTCGCGTCCAACACCAAGTTCCAAGCGGCCTACCAGGCCGCGGGTGGGCACAACGCCAACTTCAACTTCCCACCGACCGGCACCCACACCTGGGCCTACTGGGGTCAACAGCTGCTACAGATGAAGCCGGATATCCAGAGCACGTTGGGCGCGCACTGACACGCTGTACGAGAGGCTAACCGCGGTGCCGGCCGGCGTACTCCCCCGGCGTGCAGCCAAGCATGGCCCGGAAGTCATTGATGAAATGCGCCTGGTCATACCAGCCCAATTGCACTGCCAGGGCAGCGAAGTCGAGATCCGGCACCGTCTCGATCTGTAGAGCAGCGTGCTGCAGCCGGTAGCGGCACAGCACCCATTTCACCGGCACTCCGACATAGCGACGGAATATCCGCTGGGTGGTGCGTTCGCTCCACGGCGACTGCGCCATCACCTGTTCAACGCGGTGCAGCTGCGCGTCTGCGCTGACCCGGTCGAGCAACGCCAGCAGCTCGCGGTACGTCGGGTCCGAACCCGGGTGATCACCGATCGCGTCGTCCATGGCGGCTGCAGCCTGCTCGATGTCGTCGGCGAAGGCCATTGGTGCGCCTAATAATTCGTCGTCAACGGGCAGCACCCGGCCAGTCAATGCCCCCGCATCGCGACCGAAACGGGCCGCGAACCCACCCGGCCGGAACCGCGCACCCACCACAGCACCGGTCGCGGACAGCGTGTTGGTGAACACCTGCTCGACCACGCCGTGCACCAGCGTCGCCGGCAGCCGGTGACCGTGCCGGACGTCGTCAGTCCCCCACTCATGAGTGAGGTGCAGCGCGGGAAACGGAATGACTGTGCTCTGGAAAGGCTCGGCGTTGGATAAATCCCAAGTGACAGACCAGAAATTCTCGACCCATTCGGCTGCTTCGGCCGACGGCGGCCACTGCTGCAAGTCGAACACAGAGCCCGTGTTGGCGCGGCCGACGACACCCAGCCGCGGAGTCGTTGTCGGGTTTTTCCAAGCCGCCATACCCCGACCCTACGAAACTAAGTGCCATGAGCGTGCAACCAATTCCCCACGGCTACACCAGCCTCACCCCATTCCTGGTGATCGACGGTGCCGCTGCCGCCATCGATTTCTATGTCGAGGTGTTCGGTGCTCGGTTGCTCGAGAAGATGGACGCGAGCGACGGCACCGTCGCACACGCCGAACTGGACTTCGGCACCGGCAGGCTGCAGCTGTCCGACCCCAACGCCGACTACGAGTTGGTGGCGCCGCCGCGCAGCGGTCCCGTCACGCATTCTGTGGTGCTGTACTGCGCCGACGTCGACGCCGTGGTCGACCGGGCGGAGCGGGCCGGCGCGACAATCCGCGAGCCGGCACAGACTTTCGTCACCGGCGACCGGTTCGCGTCGATCGTCGATCCGTTCGGTCAGCGCTGGGCGGTGATGACGCGGGTCGAAGACGTCGACGCCGCCGAGCGCGAGCGGCGCCTGTCTGAGTGGGCGGCCGCCAACGTCTGACCCAACTGGCCTACCGTGAGCTGATGGCCTGTGTGTTTTGCGACATCGTCGCCGGGACGGCTCCCGCCGTCCGCATCTACGAAGACGACGATTACCTGGCGTTCTTGGACATCCGGCCGTTCACCCGCGGCCACACCCTCGTAGTCCCCAAGCAGCACTACGAAAACCTGGTCGACACCCCGCCGGACGTGGTGGCCGGCCTGGCCAAAGTCGGTCAGCGCATCGCGCAGGCATCACGCGAGTCAGGCCTGCACGCCGACGGCAACAACATTGCGATCAACGACGGTAAAGCCGCATTTCAGACGGTGTTTCACGTCCACCTTCACGTGGTGCCGCGTCAGACCGGCGACAAGCTGTCGTTCGCCAAAGGCATGCTGCTGCGCCGCGATCCGGACCGGGAGACCAGCGGAAAAATCCTACTGGAGGCGGTAGCCCGCCTCGGTGATCCGCAGGCAGACTTGAACACATGAGTATGCCCCTGTGGGAGAGATACCTCGGCCTCCCGATGCTGAAGCTGCATGACCGCATCTACCAGAAGACCGACGGCCGGATCGGGCACCACATTCCCGGTACCCCGCCCAGCCTGCTGCTGCACACCGTCGGCGCCAAGACCGGCCTGGCCCGCACCACGTCACTGACCTACGCCAAGGACGGAAACGACTACCTGGTCGTGGCATCCAAGGGCGGCGAGCCGACGGCTCCGGGCTGGTACTTCAATTTGAAGGCCAAGCCGGAGATCGAAATCAACGTGGGGCCAAAGCGATTCCCGGTTACCGCCCGCGTGGTCGGCAAGGACGACCCGGACTACGCACGGCTGTGGCAGGTGGTCAACAAGAACAACGCCAACCGGTACGCGGGCTACCAGAAGCGGACCACCCGGACCATTCCGGTGGTCGCTCTGACTCCGCGTTAGAGCAGCTGCTCGGCAAGCAGTCGTAGCGTGGTCTCGCGGGCCGGGGCGGTAGCAGGATCACAACCCCGGCGCGCGGCGGCCACCGGACTGACCATCACTTCGTCGACACCGAAATGCGCTGCCAGTTCCCGGATTTGGTCGGCCGCTTCGTCGGGAGCACCAACGACTGACCGCGCCATCCCGCTATCAACGATGGCCTGCTGCTGCACCGTGAGCTGGTTGTGCGCGGAGTCCTCGACGAGGTCCAAGGCGCGCAACGGCTCGCCGGTTCGCAACCACGCCATCATCTGAAGGTTGGGCCGGATCAGCTCCTCTGCCTCGGCCCGGGTCTCGGCGACGCACGCGTTGACGGTCATGAACGTCGTTGGCGTGTCGGCGAATTCGCTGGGTCGGAACTCTTCCCGGTAGACGGCCAGGGCTTCTTCGGTGCCCTGCCCCGAGAAGTGGTGGGCGAATACGTACGGCAGTCCCTTGGCTGCGGCCAGGTGTGCCGAATACATCGACGAGCCGAGCAGCCACAGCTTCGGCGGACTCACCGCGGCCGGGGTCGCTTTGAGAATGTAGTTCTGATCCAACAGGTTTCGGCCCTCGAGGGACACCTTGACCCCGCCCGGACTCATCAGCGCGACGACGTCGTCGAGGTACTCGGGAAAGCGGTGGACGTCCTCGTCGGTGCGTCCGGCCGGACCGCGCAGCGCGATCGAGGTGACCGGGTCGGTGCCCGGGGCCCGGCCGACGCCGAGGTCGATGCGGCCGGGGGCCGCGGCCTCCAGGAGGGCGAACTGTTCGGCGACCGCCAGCGGGGCGTGGTTGGGCAGCATGACGCCACCGGAACCGAGCCGGATCCGGTCGGTCTGGGCGGCCAGGTAGCTCAGCACCACCGGCGGACTGGTGGCGGCGACCGCAGGCATGTTGTGGTGCTCGGCCACCCAATACCGGGTATAGCCCAGCTTGTCGGCGGCCTTGGCGAGGCGCACGGTGGCCGAGAAGGCGTCGACGGTGGACTGGTCGCTTCGGACCGGAACGAGATCAAGGACAGACAACTGCACGAACTAATCCAACTCTTTCTCGCGGGTCACGATTCCCCTGCCAATGAGGAAGCCGTCTGGAACACATCATCGAGCATGGCCGGGGTGAGTCTGCCGGTGAAGGTGTTCTGCTGACTCGGGTGGTAGCAGCCGAGGAGCTGTCGTCCGTCGGGCAGCTCGGCCAGCGCGCCGTGACCGAACTTGGGATACGGCCGTCCCGCCCCGAGCAGGTCCAGTGCCGCCTTCCAGGCAAATCCCCCGAGCGCCACGACAACCCGAACGTCCCCACCGGTCAGCCGCCACTCCGCGGCGAGCCACGGCTCGCAGGTGTCGCGTTCGACGGGCGTTGGCGCGTTGCCCGGCGGCGCACAGCGGACGGCAGCGACGACGCGAATGTTATTGAGGGTCAAGCCATCTGCTGCATCGATGCTCTCGCCGCTACTGGCCAGGCCGACGCGGCGCAACGAAGCGAACAGAAAGTCGCCGGAGCGGTCGCCGGTGAACACCCGGCCAGTGCGGTTGGCGCCGTGGGCAGCCGGCGCCAACCCTAGTACCCAGATTCGTGGCCGGTCCGCCCCGAAACCCGTGACCGGCCGGCCCCAATACGGCTCGACCGCATATGCCTTGCGGACGGCGACGGCACGGGTGGCGACCTCTTCGCGCCAGGTGACCAGGCGGGGGCAGCCGCGGCACATCGACACCTGGGCATCGAGGTCAGCGAGTTCGGTGCAGCGCCCCGCCCTGACCCGGACTTGTGCGGCTGTGCGCGCTATGGGGGTGTCCGCGTCAGCGGGGTCACCCGGCCACCCCGTCCCGGGTGGCACCGGGGACGGGAACGGCTCTCCAATACGGGGATGCGGCAGCACCCCCAGATTCTGCGCCTCGGCTGCGCGGCTAGGCGGCGAAGCTATCCAATTGCATGCCGTGGTAGGCGGAACGCAGCCGTTCGTAGCGGTACCGGTTGTACGCCAACGGATCAAGGGCGACGGCTCGCGGCAGGTACCGCCACGCCAACCGGGTCGCCCTCAGGTACACCGCATATTCCAGTCGGCTCAAGGGTGTCGCTTTGATGTCCAGCAGCTCACGCATCTTCGGGTGCACATGTCGTTGCCCCAACACTTTCGGCACTCGCAACGCGATGGGCGTCACCAATTTCCACACCGGCGAAACGAGCAGACGCAGCTGCTTCGGCAATAACGCGGGTATTGGAAGCGAACCGAAGCTGTCGTCGGCGTACTGCAGAAATGCGTTGTCCGCCAAGCACTCTTCGGCGACGCGGTCGTAGTACGCCAGCATGTCTGCCAATGTTTCGGGCAGTTTGGCCCGGGCACTGGGCAGCTCCAGATAGCTCGTCATCCACCGCAGGGTCTGGTACACGACCTCGCGCTGCTCGGAATCGAGATCGTCACCGCAGACCGCGATATAGCCCCGGTAGAAGAGATTCAGGGAGCTGACGGCAATCCAGTTCCACAGCTCGGGGTCGAGTGCGCTGAATCTGGTATCCGCGAAGTCGCCATTGCCGGTACCCCGCACGCCCCCATGAAGACGCTTGAGTTCCTCCGTGTCGAAGCGGCGGTCGGACTCGTCGCCGAACAACATCAACATGCCGTAGGTCAGCGACCGAATGCCTCGATCAGTGAAGTTCTGCTGGAACCGCCCGGACCAGTCGACCGCAGCGGCGATCGGACGGTATGCCACCTGGTCGAGAGCCAAGCGTCCGAACAGCCCAAGGCTCAACGGCGAGCCCAACCACCACCGAACGTCGGCGGCCAGCTCCGCATGTGGCTGGCCCGGGCGCCACGGCTCGACTGCGGCCTCAACGGGTGCTGCCGTGCTCGTCATGCGCGAATCCAATCTGTCATCAAGCGTTGATAGATGAGATCAGGCAACCATCTGTCAACACGTGTGTCAAGATTGGTTTCGTGAGCGGAGCGAGGCACTACGGCGGACTGAGCGGCGCCGACCGCATCGCTGAGCGGCGGCGGCGCTTCATCGCGGCAGGCCTGGAGCTGATGGGGACCAGAGGCATTGCCGCAACGACCCTCCGCGGAGTTGCGGAGCAAGCCGGCCTCGCGGCCCGCTACTTCGCCGAGTCATTTCCGACTATCGAGGACCTGCACGTCGCAGTGTTCGACGACATAGTGACCGAAATCGAAGAACGAGGACTCGCGGCGATCGCCGACACCGAAGGCGGTCCGCGCGCACGGTCACGCGCCGCGCTCAGCGCACTGGCCGACATCCTCCTGACGGATCGCCGCAAGGGCCGCATCATCGTGATCGAGTCGGCCTCCTCGGCCGCACTCGGTCCGCGCCGACTAGCCGAAGCTCAGCGATTCGGCGGAATCATCGCAGGCCTGAGCGGTTCGGATAATGACCCGCAGTCAGTCGAACTGCGCCTGGCTGCCCAGTTCGTGATCGGCGGGGTATCCGAGGCGATGACCGCGGTCCTCGTCGGGGCCATCACCGTCGACCGAGAGCACCTCATCGACTTGCTCAACGACCTGTTGTTTGCTGCGCTACGCGGCGTCCGGGCGACTGCCGGGCCAGCTAGAACGGGATGACCGACCCGTTGTTGAGGCGCTTCCATACCCTGCGCGCCAAGCGCCGAACCGGGCCGGCAGACAGGTGGGCGATCAACTCGGTGTCGTCGATCAGATAACCACCCGGCACCCGCTGCCACAGGCCGGCCGTCCAAAGTTCCAGTGCCGCAATGGTTGTCACCGAACCAGGAGCGATGACATCCAGGCTCGCATCGGACACGAACGACGGGCGGCGGGTACGGACACTGCGATAGACGCTGCGTACATGGAGCTCGATGGCCGTTGCAGACACGTGCGCCCCGCGACTGCTGTCGCGCAACGCCTCGATCTCGGCCAACAGGGCCTTGCTGTACACACTGTCGAGCGTACCTGTAACACGAGCGTTACACGGGATTAATATGCGTGGCACATGACGCGCGTCGCAGCAAGGCCGCCGCAGGTGGGAGCCCGACTCCTAGACTTGCGACGTGCACTCCGCGCTGCCAAGCCTCATCGCCGACCTCCCCGACGACGCTGTCGTCACCGATCCGGACATCGTGGCGTCCTACCGCCAGGACCGCGCCCAGGATCCGGACGCCGGCACGCCCATCGCCGTCGTGCGGCCGCGGACCACCGAGGAAGTCCAGACGATCCTGCGCTGGGCCAGCGCACACAAGATTGCGGTGGTACCGCGCGGTGCAGGCACCAGCCTGTCCGGCGGCGCGACCGCGGTCGACGGCGGGATCGTCCTCACCACCGAAAGGATGCGGGGCATCGTCGTTGATACCGCGACCCGCACCGCTGTCGTCCAGCCTGGACTGCTCAACGCCGAGGTGAAGAAAGCCGTTGCCGCTCATGGCCTCTGGTACCCGCCCGACCCGTCGTCGTTCGAAATATGCAGCATCGGCGGCAATGTCGCGACCAATGCCGGTGGGCTGTGCTGCGTGAAATACGGCGTCACCACCGACTACATCCTGGGCCTGGAGGTGGTGCTGGCCGACGGCACCGCGGTTCGGCTGGGCGGTCCGCGATTGAAAGATGTTGCGGGACTGAGCCTTACCAAGCTGTTCGTCGGCAGCGAGGGCACGCTGGGCGTCGTCACCGAGGCGACACTCCGGCTGCTGCCACCACAACACCGTGGCTGCACCGTGGTGGCCAGCTTCGATTCGGTGCGCGCAGCGGCCGACGCGGTGGTGACCATCACCGGCCGTATTCGCCCGTCGATGCTGGAGTTCATGGACGACGTCGCGATCAACGCGGTGGAGGACAAACTCAAGATGGGCCTGGATCGCAGCGCCAAAGCAATGCTGGTCGCCGCCTCCGACGATCGCGGCGCGGCGGGCGTCGAGGACACCGAATACATGGCCCGGGTATTCACCGAAGCCGGTGCCACCGAAGTGTTCATGACCGACGATCCGGACGAGGGCGAAGCCTTCGTGGCGGCCCGGCGGTTCGCCATCCCGGCGGTCGAGGCCAAGGGCCCGCTGCTTCTGGAGGACGTCGGGGTGCCCCTACCCGCATTGGCGGACCTGGTCGCAGGGGTAGAAGAGATCGCGGCGAAGCACGAGCTGCTGATCTCGGTGATCGCGCATGCCGGAGACGGCAACACGCACCCGCTGATCGTTCACGACCCGAACGACGCCGAGAACACCCGACGGGCCAACCTCGCGTTCGGCGAAATCATGGACCTGGCAGTGTCTTTGGGCGGCACCATCACCGGCGAACACGGCGTCGGCCGGCTGAAGCGGCCGTGGCTGGCCGGGCAACTCGGGCCCGAAGCCATGGAGCTCAATCGCCGGATCAAAGCAGCGTTGGATCCAGACAACATCCTCAACCCGGGCGCAGGCATCTAGCCGACTGGGCATTGACACGTCGAGCCAACCGCCGTACATATAAGACATGACGGCGATTTTGTCTCACGAGACTTCCGACTCCCCCGTAGCGTTCCAGCTTGCCGACGCCGCCGGGTGGGCCGACCCCTGGACGATGTACCGCGCGCTGCGTGATCACGATCCCGTGCACCACGTGGTGCCCGCCGACAACCCGAGCCACGACTACTACGTGCTGTCCCGGCACGCTGACATCTGGACTGCCGCACGCGACCACGAGACGTTCTCCTCAGCGCAGGGCTTGACCGTCAACTACGGCGAGCTGGAACTCATTGGCCTGCAAGACAACCCGCCGATGGTAATGACCGACCCGCCGGTGCACACCGATTTCCGCAAGCTGGTGTCGCGCGGCTTCACCCCGCGGCAGGTCGAAGCCGTCGAACCCAAGGTGCGCGAGTTCGTCGTGCAGCGGCTGGAGAAGCTGAAGGCCGCCGGCGGCGGCGACATCGTGACGGAGCTGTTCAAACCGCTGCCCTCGATGGTCGTCGCGCACTACCTGGGCGTGCCCGAGGAGGACCGCGACCAGTTCGACGGCTGGACCGAAGCCATCGTTGCGGCCAACACCGCTGAGGGCGGCCTCGGCGGTGCGCTGGAGACACTGGGCAGCGCGCTCGGCGACATGATGGGGTACTTCACCGCGCTCATCGAGCGCCGGCGCAAAGAGCCTGAGGACGATACGGTTTCGCATCTGGTCGCCGCAGGCATCGGCGCCGACGGCGACATCTCCGGCGTGCTGTCGATCCTCGCGTTCACATTCACCATGGTCACCGGTGGCAACGACACCACCACAGGGATGCTGGGCGGTTCGGTGCAACTCCTGCACCGGCACCCCGAGCAGCGACGGCTGCTGGTCGAAAACCCTGACCTCATCCCGGATTCCGTGGACGAACTGCTGCGCCTGACCTCGCCGGTGCAGGGCCTGGCCCGCACCACGACGCGCGATGTGACGATCGGCGACAGCACCATTCCAGCCGGCCGCAAGGCGCTGCTGCTGTACGGGTCGGGCAACCACGACGAGCGGCAGTACGGAGCGAACGCAGCCGAACTGGATGTCACCCGCAATCCGCGCAACATCCTGACCTTCAGCCACGGCGCGCACCACTGTCTCGGCGCTGCGGCCGCCCGGATGCAGTCCCGGGTCGCACTGACCGAACTGCTCGCCCGGATACCGGAATTCACCGTCGATGAAGACAACATCGAGTGGGCCGGTGGCAGCTACGTACGACGTCCACAGTCGGTGCCGTTTACCATTCGCTAATGGCAAACGACTGGCTGGCTGGACGCCGCACCGAGGTCGCGGCGGAGGCCATCCTGGACGCCGCCGATCGCTTGTTCGCCCAGCAGGACGCGGCGACCGTCGGGATGCTCGAAATCGCCAGGGCCGCAGGCTGTTCTCGCGCCACCCTGTACCGGTACTACGAGAATCGCGACGTGCTGCACCTGGCGTACGTGCACCGCGAGACATTCCGGGTGTTCGCGCAGGTCGGTGAGCAGATCGCCGACGTCACCGACCCGCGCACCCGGTTGCTCGACGGCGTCGCGATCGCGCTGCGCAGCGTGCGGAACAGCCCCGCGCTCTCATCGTGGTTCGTCGCTACCCAACGACCGATCGGTGGCGAGGTCGCCGCCCAGTCCGACGTCATCACCGGACTGGTCGCGGCGTTCCTGTCAGCACAGTGGCCGGACCTGGAGCCCGACGCCGCGCACCGGCGGGCCAACTGGCTGATTCGGATGTTGGTCTCGCTGTTGATGTTCCCCGGTGCCGACGAAGCCGACGAACGCGCGATGCTCGACGAGTTCGTGGTGGCCCAATTGGTTCCGGCGCCCTAGGTCCGGACCCGGGTGAACCGGTGCAGGACCCACGCCAGTGGAATGGTGGCGAGCATGGTCACCATGAACAGCGCGAACGTCGACCCTGTGTAGACGTGCATGCGGAGCACCTCGACCATTACCAACTCCATGGTGACCAGGTGCACCAGGAAGATCTCGTAGGAGATCTCGCCGAGGAAGACCATTGGCCGGCTCGCCAAAAACCGCGCGTACCAACCCTGATTCCCCAGCGCGAGCGGTGCGACGGCCAGGGTCGCGATGGCCGCATACAGCACCGACTTCCACAGCCCCTGCGCCAGAGTGGCAGGCGAAGTCGTCGGAGCACCGGCGATGGGCGTGGAGGCAATCAGGTAGCACACCAATGCCAGTGGGATGCACAGGAATCCGTAGGCGCGCATGCCCATCGCGGCCAACACTGACAGCAGCATGCCGCCGACGAACCAGGTCAAGTAGGTGGGCAGCCACAGCCGGGCACCGTCGGGCAGGAAGTCGGTGGTGTGTACCAACGTCAGCCACCCAAGGCTCAGCGCAGCCAGCACGACGAGCCCGCCCAGCATCAGACCCGGCCGCCACTGCCGCCGGCACAACAGCACGATCAGCAGGTAGGCCAGCACCGGAAGGGCAACGTAGAAAGCAACTTCCACGGCCAGGCTCCACATCTGGGTCAGGCCCTGATGCAGCCAGGAGAACAGGTAGTTGTCGGTGTAGATCGTGGTCAGCGTCAGGTTCCGCACCAACCCCATCCAGGTGTGGCCGGGATTGGGGCCTGCCGTCCGGAAGTGGTACAGCACAAAGGCGCCCAGCACCGTCAGCACATAGGCGGGCATGATCCGTCGCACCCGGTGCCAGGCGTAGCGCTGCACGGACGGTGCCGCATAAGGCTTTTCCGGCCCGCTGCGTGCCACCGCTCGCACCCACGGGGTGAACAACAGGAACCCCGAGAGCACGAAGAAGATCGGCACACCGATCTCGGCGCGCGAATACATCAGCCCGACGTAGGTCTCGCTGTACTTACCCGTGGTGTACGCCGCGTGTGTCAAAACCACCAGCAAGGCGGCAACGGCACGGACCCCGGTGAGCGAATCTACCCGGGTCACTAGTACTTACGCTTGCCCTCGCCTCGACCTTCGTGCTTGCTGTCGCTGTGGCCGCCGCTGCGCCGATCCTGACGTGGCCCGCGGTCCTGACGTCCGCCACGATCGGAGTACGACCCCCGGTCCTGGCGTCCGCCGCGATCACCGCGGTCGCGATCCTGGTAACCGCCTCGGTCTCCACGATCTCCGCTTCCACCCTTGTCCAGCTCCAGGTGAATCAGCTGGCCCGAAATACGGGTGCTCTCAAGCTTTTTGAGCGTGTCCTTGCTCAGCTTCGCGGGCAGCTCGACCAGCGAGTGGTCGACCCGGATGCTGATGTGCCCGAAGTCGCTGCGATTGAGGCCGCCCTCGTTGGCGATGGCACCGACGATGGCACCCGGCATCACCTTGTGCCGCTTGCCCACCGCGATGCGGTAGGTGGCGAGGTCCTCGCGCGTGGACCGAGGCTTGCGATCCCCGCGGTCGCCGCGATCGTCACGATCCCGGTCCGGGCGCTCGCGCCGCTTCTCCGGCGGCGGCTCTTTCATGAGGAACTCTTCGCCGCCCTGGGTCAACGCCGCCAACGCTGCCGCGACGTCGCCCATCGGCACATTGTTGTCGCGCTCGTAGTCCTCGATGAGCCTGCGGAACAACTCGATGCCCGGTGCGTTGAGGGCATCGGTGATCGAGTCGCTGAACTTGGCCACGCGTTGCGCGTTGACGTCGTCGACCGAAGGCAGTTGGGACTCAATGAGTTTCTTGCGGGTGACGCGCTCGATCGAGTTGAGCAGATGCCGTTCCCGGGGGGTGACGAACAGCAGCGCGTTGCCCGACCGCCCGGCGCGGCCGGTGCGTCCGATGCGGTGCACGTAGGACTCGGGGTCGTGCGGGATGTCGTAATTCAGCACGTGTGAGATGCGTTCGACGTCCAGGCCACGGGCTGCCACGTCGGTGGCGATCAGGATGTCGATCGAGCCGTCCTTGAGCCCGTTGATGGTGCGTTCGCGGACCGCCTGCGCAATGTCACCGTTGATCGCGGCCGCGGAAAAGCCGCGGGCCCGGAGCTTTTCGGCAACTTCTTCGGTGGCCTGCTTGGTCCGGACGAAAACGATCATCGCCTCGAACGGCTCGACCTCGAGCAGCCGGGTGATGGCGTCCATCTTGCGTGGGCCGGCCACCTGGATGTAGCGCTGGGTGATGTTCTCGGCGGTCTGAGCCTTCGCCTTGATGTTCACTTCGACCGGGTCGTGCAGGTACCGGGCCGTGATCTTCTTGATGGCCGGCGGCATGGTCGCCGAGAACAGCGCGACCTGCTTGTATTCCGGGGTGTCGGCCAGGATGCGCTCGACGTCCTCGGCGAAACCCATCTGCAGCATCTCGTCGGCCTCGTCGAGCACCAGGTAGTCCAGGTGCGAGAGGTTCAAGCTGCCCTTCGACAGGTGGTCGATGACGCGGCCCGGGGTGCCCACCACGACCTGCGCGCCGCGCTTGAGACCGGCCAGCTGCGGTGTGTAGGACGACCCGCCGTAGATCGGCAGCACGTTGATGTTCAGGTGCGCGCCGTACTTGCCGAACGCCTCGGCCACCTGCAGCGCGAGCTCGCGCGTCGGCGCGAGCACCAGACACTGGGTGTTGCGGCTGGTGGGGTCGATCTTGGACAGCACCGGAACTGCGAACGCGGCGGTCTTGCCGGTACCGGTCTGGGCGAGGCCGACCACATCGGATCCGTTGAGCATCGCAGGGATGGTCGCGGCCTGGATGGGCGACGGCGTTTCGTATCCGACGTCGGTCAGGGCCCGAAGCACCTCCGGCCGGATGTTCAGGTCTGCGAAGGTGACCTCGTTGCTGGTATCAGCAGAGGTCTCAGCGTTGGTAGCGGTGCCGCCCGAATCCGGGTCGGTCTCGGGCGAAGACGTCGTCATTATGCGAGAAGTCTAGTGGGTGATCAGGCCAGGTACGTCCAGCATGGCTGACCAGACTCCCTGGCTCGGCCTTAGTAGGGTGGCCGGGTGCGCTGTGCCGAACCGAAACTGATGACGATCGCGGTGGCCGCACTGGCGGCGGCAAGCCTGTCCGCCTGTGGGTCGGGCGACTCGACGGCCTCCAAGACGCCGGATCCAACCGCGCCGGCCGTCGCCCCGAAGTCTGCCGCGCCGACCGTCGTCGCAGGTCCGAAGACCGCAACGGCGCCGGCTGACCCGTGCGCCGTCAGCCTGACGGCCCCCGACATCGCCAAGGCGGTGTCCACGCTGCCCGCGGACCCACGCAGTAAGCAGGGCTGGAGCCCGGAACCGCTGGCCGGCAACTACAACCAGTGCGCGCCGTTGTCGGTGGTGATCGTCAAAGCGAACACCAACGCCGACCACCCGAACACCCGTGCCGTCATGTTCCATCTGGGCCAATTCATTCCCACGGGGGTGCCGGACACCTACGGGTTCAACGGCATCGACCTGACCAGCAGCACCGGCGACACCGTCGCCCTGAGCTACACCAACCCGACCAGCGCGTTGAAGAGCATCGTCCGGTTCCACTGGAACGGCAACGGCGTCGAACTCATCGGCAACACGCACTAGCTTGTCGGCACGCTGCCATATGGTGGCGACGTGTTCCTGAGTCCGACCGCACCGGACGCGCCGGTGATCTACAGCGCGTCCGACCTCGCCGCTGCGGCGCGGTGCGAGTACGCACTGCTGCGCCGCTTCGACGGGCTGCTCGGCTGGGGACCGAAAGCCTCCGCGGACGACGATCTGCTGGTCCGCACCGCCGAACTCGGCGACGCCCATGAGCAGCGGCATCTGGACCATCTGCGGGTCGAAGCCGGCGACGACATCACCATGATCGGCCGCCCGCGGCCCTACACCGTGGCGGGATTGCTGACCGCCGCCGAAGCCACCCGGGCGGCGGTTGATCGTCGGGCGCGGGTGATCTATCAGGCGGCGATGTTCGACGGCCGGTTCCTGGGGTTCGCCGACTTTCTGATTCTGGAGAACGGCCGGTACCGACTGCGGGACACCAAGCTCGCCCGCTCGGTGAAGGTCGAGGCGCTGCTGCAGTTGGCCGCGTACGCCGACGCGCTCGAGCAGGCCGGGGTGCCGGTGGCACCGGAGGTCGACCTGGTGCTGGGTGACGGCAGGGTCGCCAGCTATCCGGTCGCTGAACTGCTGCCGGTCTACCTGCCGCGGCGCGCCGCGCTGCAGCGGCTGCTAGATAAGCACCGGGGCGGCGGGGCGGCGGTGTCCTGGGAGGCCCCCGAGCTGCGGGCCTGTCACCAGTGCGACGACTGCGCCGTCGAAGTTCGGGCCCGTGACGATCTGCTGCTGGTGGCCGGCATGCGGGTCAGTCAGCGTGCCCGGCTGCTCGACGCCGGCGTCACCACCATGCACGGGCTGGCCGAACACACCGGCCCGGTGCCGGGGCTCTCGACCCGCGTCCTGGCGGCGCTGACCGGGCAGGCCCAGCTACAGGTCGCGCCCCCTGTCGACGACAAACCTCGGTATGAGGTGATCGACGCCCAGCCCCTGACCGGGCTGCCCGAACCTGACCGGGGTGACCTGTTCTTCGACTACGAGGGCGACCCACTGTGGACCGAGAACGGCCGGGACTGGGGTCTGGAGTACCTGTGGGGCACCCTCACCGCGACGGGCGACTTCCACCCGCTGTGGGCGCATGACCGACAGCACGAGCGACAAGCGCTGATCGACTTTCTGGCGTTGGTGCGCAAGCAGCGCAAGCGCTATCCGAACATGCACATCTACCACTACGCGGCCTACGAGAAGAGCACACTGCTGCGGCTGTCTGCGCGCTACGGCATCGGCGAGGCCGAGGTGGACGAGCTGCTGCGCAGCGGCGTGCTCGTGGACCTGCTGCCGTTGGTGCGCAAGAGCATTCGGGTCGGCACCGAGAGCTACAGCATCAAATACCTCGAGCCGCTGTACATGGGCGGCGAGTTGCGCAGCGGCGAGGTCACCAAGGCCACCGACTCCATCACCCAGTACGCCCGGTTCAGCGATCTGACGGCCCAGGGACTGCACGACGAAGCCGCCGGCGTCCTCAAGGAGATCGAGGACTACAACCGGTACGACTGCGTGTCCACCCAGCGGTTGCGGAACTGGTTGCTGGGCTTGGCTTTCGAGAAAGGCATCGGCCCGCGGGGTCCGCGGCCCATCACCGGTGGCACCGAGTCCGAAGTCGCTGACGACGCGGTGCACCGCACTTTGATCAAGTTCGCCGGCGACGGCATCGGGCAGCGCAGCGCCAAGCAACAGGCCGTCGCCATGGTGGACGCCGCCCGCGGCTACCACCAGCGCGAGGACAAGCCGTTCTGGTGGGCGCATTTCGACCGGATCAACAACCCGGTCGACGAATGGGCCGACAGCACAGACGTTTTCGTCGCCACCGAGACGCCCGAGATCGTCGTCGACTGGAACGTGCCGCCGAAGGCGCGCAAGCCCCAACGGCAGGTGCGGCTGCGCGGCGAACTCGCCGCGGGCACCATCTCGCCCGGCAAAGAGATGTTCGCGCTGTACGAACCACCCTCTCCCACCGGACTTTCCGACGACCCGGACGAGCGGGGCGCCGGCAGCGCGACCGTGCTGGAGTGCAACGAAGACGGCACCGACGTGGTGATCATGCATCGCACGCCGAAAGACGGCGACATGTTCCCGCAGGTGCCGTTCGCCCTGACACCCGGCAATCCGGTGAACACCAAGCCGCTGCGGAAATCGATCGACACCGTCGCAACCGAACTGACGGGGGCCTTGCCCGCACTGCCGCCGGCGCCCGCCATCGACATCCTGCTCCGGGCCCGCCCGCGCACGGTGTCGGGAGGTCCGCTCCCCCACACCGGTGAGATGGCGCCCGATATCGTTGCCGCACTGCGGGATCTGGACTCGTCGTACCTGGCCGTGCACGGACCCCCGGGCACCGGCAAGACGTACACGGCCTCGAAAGTCATTGCCACGCTGGTGCACAACCACGGTTGGCGGATCGGCGTGGTGGCCCAGTCGCACACCGTGGTGGAGAACGTGCTGACCAGCGTGGTCAAAGCCGGAGTGCCCCCGGCACGGGTGGGCAAGAAGCACGCGCCGGAGGACGCCACGTTCACCGATGTGCCGGACAACCAATACGCGGACTTCATCGCCGGCTCGCAACCGGGTTCGGGCTGTGTGATCGGTGGGACCGCTTGGGATTTCGCCAACGACGGCCGGGTGCCGCGGCAGAGCCTGGACCTCCTGGTGGTCGAGGAGGCCGGCCAGTTCAGCCTGGCCAACACCATCGCGGTGGCCCCGGCGGCAAGCAATCTGCTGCTGCTCGGCGACCCGCAGCAGCTGCCCCAGGTCAGCCAGGGCACGCACCCCGAGCCTGTGGACGAATCGGCCTTGAGCTGGCTGGTCGAGGGACACCACACGCTGCCCGCCGAGCGCGGCTACTTCCTGGACGTGTCCTACCGGATGCACCCGGCGGTATGTGCGCCGGTGTCCGCTCTGTCGTACGACAACCGGTTGCAGGCTGCCGAGAGTGTCAGCGGCGCACGGCGATTGGCCGGCATCGAACCCGGGCTGCACGAGGTAACGGTGCCGCACGAGGGCAATGCCACCGATAGTCCCGAGGAAGCCGCGGCGATCATCACCGCCATCGGCGGACTGTTGGGCCGGGACTGGGCCGACGAAGACGGCACCAAACCCCTTGCCCCCGAAGACATTCTGGTGGTGGCGCCGTACAACGCCCAGGTCGAACTGGTGCGAGCACAGTTGGCGGCGGCAGGCTACGACGAGGTGTTGGTGGGCACTGTGGATAAGTTCCAGGGCCGCCAGGCGCCGGTCGTGTTCATCTCTATGACCGCGTCGTCCATCGACGAAGTGCCCCGTGGCATCGGCTTCCTGCTCAACCGCAACCGTCTCAACGTGGCGGTCAGCCGGGCGAAGTACGCCGCCTACCTCGTGCGCTCGACGCGACTGACCGATTTTCTGCCGTCGACCCCGGACGGGCTGATCGAACTCGGGGCATTCCTGTCACTCGCCGGCAGTGGTACCAACTCAGCATGACGATCCTGGCGCAGTTGGTGGCGATCGTCGGCGCAGGGCACGTCAGCTCCGACCCCGACGTACTGGCCGGCCGCGTCGTCGACCACACCGGCCGCTATCGCGGACGGGCGGGCGCACTGGTCCGGCCCGGTACCGACGACGAGGTGGCGGCAGTGTTGCGGGCGTGCCGCGACGCCGGCGCCTACGTCACCGTGCAAGGCGGCCGGACGTCATTGGTAGCCGGCACCGTCCCCGAACACGACGACATCTTGCTCTCCACCGAGCGGTTATCCGAGGTCGGCGCGGTGGACACCGTCGAAAGGCGAATCCGGGTCGGCGCCGGGACTACCTGCGCCGCAGTGCAACACGCCGCCGCGGCCGCGGGGCTGGTATTCGGAGTCGACCTGGCATCCCGGGATTCAGCGACCGCCGGCGGGATGGCGTCGACCAATGCCGGCGGGCTGCGGACCGTGCGCTACGGCAACATGCGCGAGCAGATCCTCGGCCTGGAGATCGTGCTGCCCGACGGCTCCCTGGTGCGCCGGCACAGCCACCTCCGCAGCGACAACACCGGCTATGACCTGACGTCGTTGTTCGTCGGCGCCGAAGGCACGCTCGGCGTGGTCACCAGCCTGGACTTGCGACTGCACCCGACGCCGCCGCATCGGGTGACCGCCGTCGCCGGGTTCGACGACCTCGATGCACTCATCTCCACCGGCCGTCTGCTCCGGGATGCGGACGGCATCGCGGCGCTGGAGTTGATCGACTCCCGCGCCAGCGCGTTGACCGCCGAGCATCTCGGCGTCTCGGCGCCTGTCGACGGCGCCTGGCAGCTGCTGATCGAAATGGCCGGCGACACTGACCAATCCGATGCGCTGGCCGAGATGTTGACTGACGCCGAACTGGCAGGCGAGCCCGCCGTCGGTGTCGACCCCAGTGCGTCGCACCGGCTGTGGCAGGTACGCGAGGCCATCGGCGACGTCCTGGGCTGGTACGGGCCGCCGTTGAAATTCGATGTGTGGCTGCCCCTTTCGGCCATCTCCGGGTTTGCCGAGCGCGCGGTCGCCATCGCCACCGAGCACGTGCCCGGGGTGATTCCGGTATTGTTCGGCCACGTCGGCGAGGGCAACCTGCATCTGAACCTGGTGCGCTGCAACGTCTCTGACGAAGCCGAACGAAATCTGTACGCCGCCATGATGACCCTGATCGCCGACTGCGGCGGCAACGTCAGCTCCGAACACGGCGTCGGCACCCGCAAGCGCGACTACCTGACCATGTCGCGCACCGATGCCGATATCACGGCCATGCGCACGGTGAAGGCGGCGTTCGACCCGACTGGTTACCTCAACCCGGCGGTCCTGTTCCGCTAGCGACCGCGGTGCGTCGCAGTACGGTGGCGGACATGCGCATGTTGGTTCTGACCCTGACCGCGCTGGCCGTCAGCGGCATGGGTTGGTCGGCCGCTGACGCCGCCGCCGCGCCGTCATCCTGCGCGGCCGCCGACCCGACCCGAGCACCCGCGACCATCACCGGGTTCGACTCCTACACCGCGGTGAACGTCTGCGATTACCCCGGCCCCAAGCACTACGGCTGGTCATCGCTGAGGTTCAAGACCACTGATGACGTGCACTGCGAGCTGTACGACGGGCCCAACTCGTGGCAGTACTACGCCAGCATCACGTGCTGGGGAAAGCTGCCGGGCGTGCCTGCCGGCGTCACCCAGGTGCAGGTCGCGTCTGGCAGCGTCGCAAGCTTCGGCCAGGCGGATGCGAAGCAGAAAGAGACCCAGAACGACGGCCATGGGGACAGTCCCGTCGACCCCGGCAGTTATCGGCAGCTGGCGGCCGGGCAGAAGATCGTCGTCGCCGGAGCCAAAGGAACCGTCGACGAGAACGACGAGGTGTGTGCGATGGCCGCCGACGGAGCACTCACCTGCGAAATCCAGAATCCCGGCGACGGCTGGGGCCAGGACCAGAACACCCACGGATTCGTGCTGTCGGCGCAGGGTAGCCGGGTGTACTGACTCACATCGAGTGCAGGCCGTAGATGCCTGGATCCTCGGCCTCGCCATCGTTTCGGTAGTGCCGGCCCCGAGCTGGCGCCGCCATCTCTTCGGCAGGCCGGGCGTCGTGCGTCGGCGCGTCCCCCGCGTCGTCGACGTGGTGCCAGTGCTCGTTGAACACCGGCTCGACATGCGCCGCGATCGGTGAGGTCGCCGGCTCCTCGGGCTCGTATGCCTCGTATGCCTCGTCAGGCTCGGCGTACCAGGTGTCCCAGGACTCGTAGTCGTCCAGGTGATCCCGGTCGACGGTGTACTCGACGTAGTAGTCGTCGTCGGGGAAGTAGTTGGGCTCCAAGTCTTCCGGTTCGTACGCCCGATCCTGGGCGTACGCCCCCGCCGCGGCGCCACCCTCCTGCCCGCGCAGGAACAGCGCAGCGACGACGCCGAACAACGCGACGAACGCCGGCAGCAGCAGCGATTGTGACATCGCGGTGGCGAACGCGTCGTGCAGGAAAGGCGGCAAAGTCAGCTGCGCGCCCTCGCCCGTGGGCGGCCGACCGCCCGACGGCATCTCGGCACCGATCCGGGAGGTCATGTAGGCGGCCATGCCAGCGCTGCCCAGCACCGAACCCACCTGTCGCGTCGCGTTGTAGACGCCGGACCCGGCACCGGCCAGGCGCGGCGGCAGATTGCGGGTGGCGGTCGCGGCTAGCGGCGCCCAGATGAAGGCCATGCCGATGCCCATCAAGACGAACGGCAACACCAGCTGCCAGATGGGCGTCGTCGGGGTCAGTCCGAACGACAGCCAGGTCAGACCGATGGCCAGTGATGAGAAGCCGAACCCGACGATCGGCTGCGGCAAGTAGCGGTCGACCATCCGGCCGACCATCGGCGCCAGGAAGCCCGACACCACCGCCATGGGCGCGGTGAGTAAGGCCGATCGGGTTGCACTCAGTCCCAGAACCGCCTGGGCGTGGAACATCACCGGCAGGATCATCGCTGTCACGCAGAAACCGATGGTGGCCACCGCCACGTTGGACATGCAGAAGTCGTTGTCGCGGAACACCGTCAACGGGATCAGCGGCTCGTTCGGATTGACCGACTGCCACCAGATAAAGGCAGCCATTAAGCCCAGGCCCGCGAAGATCACCAGCCAGATCCACCAGGACCACTCGTGCGCCTGCCCCTCCTGCAGGCCGAACACGATGCCGAACATGCCGAGGCCCGACAGCACCACGCCGAGCACGTCGAACCGATGTCGCTCGGTGGGCAGGTGCGGGACCAGCACCCAGGCCAGGCCCAGCCCGATGATGCCGATCGGCACGTTGACGAAGAAAATCCACTGCCAGCCGAGGTGGTCCACCAGCACGCCGCCGGCCAGCGGGCCCACCAACGTCGCGACCCCTGCGGTGGCACCCCACAAGCTCATCGCGGCGCCGCGGTGTTGGGGCGGGAAGATGCGGGTGATGGTCGACAGGGTCTGCGGGGTGAGCAACGCCGCACCGAGCCCCTGTACGACGCGCGCGGCGATCAGCATGCCGACGCTGCCGGACAACCCGCACCACAGCGACGCCACGGTGAAAATGGCCAGGCCGGTGAGGTAGAGGTTTCGGGGTCCGAAGCGGTCACCGAGCCGGCCGGCGACAAGCAGCGGCACCGCGTAGGCCAGCAGGTATGCGCTGGTCACCCAGATGACACCGTCGTAGTCGGTGCCGAGTTTCTGCATGATGACGACGTTGGCGACGGCGACGATCGTGGAGTCGACCAGGATCATGAAGAAGCCGACCATCATGGCCCAGAGCGCGTTCCAGGGGTGGCTGACCGGCGCGGTGGTCACTGGGCAACCCGGGTGGAGATCAACGTATGCATGGTGTCGGTATCAAGTTCAGTAGCCGGCCGAGCTGCCGGTCTCGACTTCGACGCTACGGATAGTCGAGGAGTCGAACAAGTCACCAGGCCCGGCGTGGCGTCCTAGTGCTGCCCACGCTCGTGGCCCGACTTGCCCATGTCCCCGACGGACAGCAGAGCGAGCAGGGCAACCACGACGCCCGTCGTCATCACCCCCGCGAGCGCCAGCTCACCGTTGCCCAACGCGCCGACGAGAGGTGCGACCGCGGCGCCGACCCCGAACTGCGCGGCACCCAGCGCGGCCGCAGCCGTGCCGGCGGCGTCGGGATGCCGGGCCAGAGCGACCGCAGGTGTGTTCGGAATCACCAGGCCCATGGCGGCCAGCATTGCCCAAACCGGGATCAGGAAGCCCGCCAGACCGCCCATGTGCAGGAACGCCAGCACGACGAAGCCGAGGCCAAACACCGAGGCGGCGACCAGCGCGACCACTGCGATCTTCTGCGGCTCGAACCGGCGCAGCAGCACCACGTTGAACTGGGTGGAACCGATGAGCGCGATGGCGCCGGCTGCGAACACGAGCGCAAAAGTCTGCTGGTCCAGCCCGTAACGACCCTGCAAGACGAAGGCCGCGCCCGCGATGTACGCGAAGAGGCCGGACATGCCGAGGGCACCGACGATGACGAGGACGACGAACCGCACGTCGCTCAGCACTTCGCCGTAGGTCCGCAGGATGGCGCGCAGTTCCAGCGGGCGCCGGTCACGGGCCGCCAGTGTCTCGGGCAACGCCAGCACCGCGACCGCCAGGATCGCGCCGCCCAGCACCGCGAGCGCGGCGAACACCCAGTGCCATGAACCGTGCAGCAGCACTGCGGCTCCCAGCGACGGCGCCAACACCGGCGCCACGCCCAGGACCAGGATCAATCGGGACATCACGGTGGCCGCTACCGACTCGTCGAACAGGTCACTGACCACGGCGATGGCCACCACCGAAGCGGCGGCCGCACCGACGCCCTGCAACGTGCGAGCCACGCCCAGCATCTCGATGTTCGGCGCGAACAGGCACAACACCGACGCCGCCATATGCAGCAGAATCCCGGCGATGAGCGGCCGGCGCCGCCCCAGCGCGTCCGACAGCGGGCCGACAATCAGCTGGCCCAGGGCCAGTCCGCCCAGCGTCCCGGTCAGGGTCAGCTGCGCCACCGACGACGACAATCCCAGCTCAGCGGCGATCCGCGGCAGCGCGGGCAGGTACATGTCGATGGTCAGCGGGCCGAGTGCGACCAGCAGACCGAGAACGAGAATCATCCGGGTCCGGTTCGTGCCCGGACTTACCTCCGGCGCCTCGGCGGGCGCACCGCTACCGGCGGCGCCACCTACCGCTGTCAGATCCACAAGGGGCGATGCTGCCATGAACGAGGTCAGCAATGCATACCGGTTTTTTCTTCCCGGCAACGCCGGCCACGTGTTAGATGGCCGGTGCCGGCTCAGCCGGCGTGATCCCTGTTACTGACTCAGCCGGTGTGGGCACTCAGATTGCGCGCCGAACGTTGACCACGCGTTAGCCTGAATTCCTGAGTACGGATATGGAGAGGCCGGCCGATGAGTGCTCGCTCCAGCATGAAGGGGCA
Source organism: Mycolicibacterium sp. CBMA 234 (assembly GCF_009729415.1). Taxonomy (GTDB): domain Bacteria; phylum Actinomycetota; class Actinomycetes; order Mycobacteriales; family Mycobacteriaceae; genus Mycobacterium. The sequence goes on along the minus strand of NZ_MPKW01000024.1, from coordinate 206,562 downwards.
ATTGCCCGTGAAGCATGACGCCCACGATGAGAATCCCGGTGCCGCTGCCAAGGCCCTGTCGCACATCCTGGAGCGCGGAGCTCGCGTGCAGGCGCCGGCAGTGCACGCGTACGTCAACCGGTTGCGGGAGCACAACCCCGGCGCCACCCCGGCCGAGATCATCGCCAAGCTCGAGAACCACTACCTGGCCGCGACCATGGCCAGCGGTGCCGCGGTAGGGTCCGCTGCCGCGTTCCCCGGCATCGGCACCATCGCCGCGATGTCGGCCATCGCCGGTGAGACCGTGGTGTTCCTCGAAGCCACCGCGGTGTTCGCCCTGGCAGTCGCCGAGGTGCACGGCATCCCGGTCGATCATCGGGAGCGTCGGCGCGCCCTGGTCCTGGCCGTGCTCGTCGGCGACGAGGGCAAGCACGCCATCTCCGATCTACTGGGCACCGGCCGCACCAGCGGCGCCTGGATGGCCGACGGCGCGGCCGCCGTGCCGTTACCGGCTGTCTCGCAATTGAATTCGCGGCTGCTGAAGTTCTTCGTGAAGAAGTACGCGCTCAAGCGCGGCGCCATCGCATTCGGCAAGCTGCTGCCCGTCGGCATCGGCGCGGTGATCGGCGGGGTCGGCAACCGGTTGATGAGCAAGAAGATCATCGAGAACGCGCGCGCGGCGTTCGGAGCGCCGCCGCCGCGGTGGCGCTCGACGCTGCTAATCCTGCCCGAGGCGCGGGATTAGCAAACCCGTCACAGATTGTTGCACCGTTCCGTGGGCTTCCGCCGACCACGGAACGGACCGAAGGGTTAGCCTTAGGCGGCGCAGGGGCGGGCGACCGCCGACAGACAACAGGCGGGTACCCGCCGGGCACCGGCCCGGCTCTCGTCAAGCAGAAGGAAACGAGGCGAATAGCGGCCGTGAGCACATCACCTTCACCATTCGGTCAGAACGAGTGGCTGGTCGAAGAGATGTATCGCAAATTCCGTGAGGACCCGTCCTCGGTGGACCCGAGCTGGCACGACTTCCTGCGGGACTACAACCCCGAACCTGTAACGGACACAACGGAATCCGTCGCCGCGACCGTGGCCGCACCGGCCGCTCCCGCAGCCCCGGCTGCTGCCGCGCCGGCACCCGCGGTGGCCCCTGCCGCGCCGGCCCCCAAGGCAGCACCGGCACCCGCCAAGGCGGCAGCCGGACCGGCGCCGGCCGCCGACTCCGAGACGCAGGTACTGCGCGGCGCTGCAGCCGCCGTCGTCAAGAACATGAACGCGTCGCTGAACGTGCCCACGGCCACCAGCGTGCGCGCCATCCCGGCGAAGCTGATGATCGACAACCGCATCGTCATCAACAACCACCTCAAGCGCACCCGCGGCGGCAAGATCAGCTTCACCCACCTGCTGGGCTACGCGATTGTCCAGGCGGTCAAGCAGTTCCCGAACATGAACCGGTACTTCGCCGACGTGGACGGCAAGCCGACGGCGGTTACGCCGGCGCACACCAACCTCGGTCTGGCCATCGACCTGCAGAACAAGGACGGCTCACGCCAGCTCGTCGTCGCAGCCATCAAGCGTTGCGAGACAATGCAATTCGGGCAGTTCATCGCCGCCTACGAGGACATCGTCCGGCGCGCCCGCGACGGCAAGCTGACCGCCGAGGACTTCAGCGGCGTCACCATCTCGCTGACCAACCCGGGCACCATCGGCACCGTGCACTCGGTGCCACGCTTGATGCGCGGCCAGGGCGCGATCATCGGCGCCGGTGCCATGGAGTACCCGGCCGAGTTCCAGGGTGCCAGCGAAGAGCGCATCGCCGAGCTCGGTATCGGCAAGCTGATCACGCTGACGTCGACCTACGATCACCGCATCATTCAGGGCGCCGAGTCCGGCGACTTCCTGCGCACCGTTCATAACCTGCTGCTCGCCGACGACTTCTTCGACGAGATCTTCCGCGAGCTCGGCATCCCCTACGAGCCGGTGCGCTGGCGGATCGACAACCCGGACTCGATCTCCCACAAGAACGCCCGCATCATCGAGCTGATCGCGGCGTACCGCAACCGCGGCCACCTGATGGCCGACATCGACCCGCTGCGCCTGGACAAGACCCGCTTCCGCAGCCACCCCGACCTCGACGTCAACACCCACGGTCTGACGCTGTGGGACCTGGACCGCGAGTTCAAGGTCGACGGGTTCGCCGGCAAGCAGTTCATGAAGCTGCGGGACGTGCTGTCGGTCCTGCGCGACGCCTACTGCCGGCACGCCGCCATCGAGTACACCCACATCCTCGAGCCCGAACAGCAGAAGTGGCTGCAGGAGCGCATCGAGGTCAAGCACGACAAGCCGACGGTCGGCGAGCAGAAGTACATCCTGTCCAAGCTCAACGCGGCCGAGGCATTCGAGACCTTCCTGCACACCAAATACGTTGGGCAGAAGCGCTTCTCACTGGAAGGCGCGGAAGCCGTCATCCCGATGATGGATGCCGCCATCGATCAGGCCGCCGAGCACAACCTCGACGAAGTGGTCATCGGCATGCCGCACCGCGGCCGCCTCAACGTGCTGGCGAACATCGTCGGCAAGCCGTACTCGAAGATCTTCAGCGAGTTCGAGGGCAACCTCAACCCGACCCTGGCGCACGGTTCCGGCGACGTGAAGTACCACCTCGGCGCCACGGGCCACTACCTGCAGATGTTCGGTGACAACGAGATCGACGTGTCGCTGGTGGCCAACCCGAGCCACCTCGAAGCCGTCGACCCGGTACTCGAGGGCCTGGTCCGCGCCAAGCAGGACCTGCTGGCCATCGAGCACAGCGACAGTGACGAGCACGGCCGCTTCTCGATCATGCCGATGATGCTGCACGGCGACGCAGCATTCGCCGGCCAGGGCGTGGTCGCTGAGACGCTGAACCTGGCGCTGCTCAAGGGCTACCGCACCGGCGGCACCATCCACATCGTGGTGAACAACCAGATCGGATTCACCACGGCGCCAACGGATTCGCGCTCCAGCGAGTACTGCACCGACGTGGCGAAGATGATCGGTGCGCCGATCTTCCACGTCAACGGCGACGACCCCGAGGCCTGCGCCTGGGTGGCCCGCATCGCTGTCGACTTCCGTGAGGCGTTCAAGAAGGACGTCATCATCGACATGCTGTGCTACCGCCGCCGCGGCCACAACGAGGGCGACGACCCGTCGATGACCCAGCCGTACATGTACGACGTGATCGACACCAAGCGTGGCGTCCGCAAGACCTACACCGAAGCCCTCATCGGCCGTGGTGACATCTCCATCAAAGAGGCCGAGGACGCCCTGCGCGACTACCAGGGCCAACTGGAGCGGGTCTTCAACGAGGTGCGTGACCTGGAGAAGCACGCCATCGAGCCCAGCGAATCGGTGGAATCCGACCAGACCATCCCGCAGCGCCTGCTGACCGCGGTCGACAAGTCGCTGCTGGCCCGCATCGGTGACGCACACCTGAACGTGCCCGAGGGCTTCAGCGTGCACCCGCGCGTCAAGCCGGTGCTGGAGAAGCGCCGCGAGATGGCCTACGAGGGCAAGATCGACTGGGCCTTCGGCGAGCTGCTGGCCCTGGGTTCGATGATCGCCGAGGGCCGGCTGATCCGGTTCTCCGGTCAGGACACCCAGCGCGGCACCTTCACCCAGCGGCACGCGGTGATCATCGACCGCCAAACCGGCGAGGAGTTCACCCCGCTGCAGCTGCTGGCCACCAACACCGACGGCACCCCGACCGGCGGCAAGCTGCTGATCTACAACTCGGCGCTGTCCGAGTTCGCGGCCGTCGGCTTCGAGTACGGCTACTCGGTGGGTAACCCCGACGCAATGGTGTTGTGGGAAGCCCAGTTCGGTGACTTCGTCAACGGCGCCCAGTCGATCATCGACGAGTTCATCAGCTCCGGCGAGGCCAAGTGGGGCCAGCTCTCGGACGTCGTGCTGCTGCTGCCGCACGGCCATGAGGGCCAGGGCCCGGACCACACGTCGGGCCGCATCGAGCGGTTCCTGCAGGTGTGTGCCGAGGGTTCGATGACGGTCGCCATGCCGTCCACCCCGGCCAACTACTTCCACCTGCTGCGCCGGCACGGCCTCGACGGCATCCACCGTCCGCTCATCGTCTTCACCCCGAAGTCCATGCTGCGCAACAAGGCCGCTGTCAGTGACGTCCGGGATTTCACCGAAATCAAGTTCCGCTCGGTGCTCGAAGAGCCGACCTACGAGGACGGCATCGGCGATCGGTCCAAGGTCACCCGGGTGCTGCTGTGCAGCGGCAAGCTCTACTACGACCTGGTGGCGCGCAAGGCCAAGGACAACCGCGAGGACATCGCCATCGTCCGCATCGAGCAGCTGTACCCGCTGCCCCGGCGCCGCCTCGAAGCGACGCTGGCCCAGTACGAGAATGTGCAGCAGTACTTCTGGGTGCAGGAGGAGCCGGCCAACCAGGGACCCTGGCCGACGTTCGGGCTGAGCCTGCCGGAGCTGCTGCCGGACCGCCTGACCGGTATCAAGCGCATCTCGCGCCGCGCGATGAGCGCTCCGTCATCGGGTAGCTCGAAGGTGCACGCCATCGAGCAGCAGGCCATCATCGACGAGGCCTTCGGATAATCCGCACGTAGTTCTCGAGACCGACGAAAAGGTCGCTGTCAGCACATGACAGCGGCCTTTTCGTCGTTCTCGGGGTTGCCCACCCGCCCAGGCAGGTCATTCGGTCAAGATCACTGGACCCGACTCCGTGATCGCCACGGTGTTCTCGGTGTGCGCCGTCCGGGAACCGTCGGCCGATCGGATGGTCCAGCCGTCGTGGTCGTAGACGATGCGGCTGGTACCCGTGGCCCACCACGGCTCCAGTGCAAGCGTCATCCCCGCCCGCAGCTTGAGGCCCCGGCCGGGCCTGTCCCGGTTGGGGACGTGCGGGTCCTCATGCATGGTCCGGCCCAGTCCGTGCCCGCCGAATTCCAGGTTGACCGGATAGCCGTAATCGGCGGCCACCGCCCCGATGGCTGCCGAGATATCGCCGAGCCGGTTGCCGACCCGCGCCGCGGCGGTGCCGGCCGCCAAAGCCTCCTGAGTGGACCGGATCAGCCGCGCATCGGCGGGCGCGGGCGTCCCGACAATCACGGTGCGGGCCGCATCGGCCACCCAGCCGTCGATGGACACCGCGAAATCCATGGTCAGCACGTCGCCGTCACGCAGCCGATAGTCGTGCGGAAGTCCATGCAGGACAGCATCATTGACCGACAAGCAGATGACGTTGCGGAAGGGTCCCGTGCCGAAGGACGGGTCATAGTCCCAGTAGCAAGACTGGGCACCGCGGCGTTTGACCATGCCGCGAGCGTGCTGCTCCAAATCGAGCAGGTTGACCCCGACCGCGGCCAATCCGCTCAACTCGGCAAGCACCTCAGCCACGAAGCGGCCGGTGACCCGCATCTTCTCGATCTCGGCGGCGGTCTTCAGTTCAATCACGTTGCACTCCCCGATCCGGTATTTAAATACCGGATCAAGCCTAGCGGTATTTGAATACCGGCGCTACGGTGATCCCATGGTCCGCACCCCACTGAGCCCCGCGCAAGTCGCCGCCGGCCGCCGACTCGGTGCCGCGCTGCGTGCTGCACGAGGCGCGCGCACCATGGAAGACGTGGCCCGTTCCGCGGGCATCTCACCGGAGACACTGCGCAAGATCGAAACCGGCCGACTGCCCTCCCCCGCATTCGGCACCATCATCGGCCTCAGCGATGCGCTCGGCATCCCCCTGGAATCTTTGGCCGAAGTCTGGCGGCCGATCAGCGCGGCAGCCTCGTAACCTCAAGCGGGAACTGGGATGTCGCTGTGAAACGCCACATCGACTTACGGTGAGCTGATGAGCACCGACACCGTCGCACTGCTGCGCGAGCACCGTGCCGACTACGGCTTCGACGGGGACTACCGCGTGGTGCCGGCACCCGCCGTCGCGGCCATCACCGCGACTACCTGCACGGCCCTGCTCCTGACCGCGGCCAGGCTGGCGCCACGACACCGCCTGGCGGCACTGGCGGTCGGCGCCACCGGCGCGTTCATGACCATCACCGCGGCGATGTTCATCCGGACCACTCGGATCGGCAAATTCGAGGTGTGGGCACAGCTTCTCAGCGGGCTGGGACTGCGCGGCGACGAGACTGTCCTGGACATGGGCTGCGGCCGGGGCGCGGTGCTGCTCGCCGCCGCCAAACTGCTCCCCCGGGGCCGAGCCATCGGAGTGGACATCTGGCGCGCCGACCAGACCCACAATGCCGAGTCCAACACCCGGGCCAACGCCGAATTGGAAGGTGTCGCCGATCGGGTCGAACTGCACACCGCCGACATGACCAACCTGCCGTTTCCCGACGACAGCGTGGACGTGATCGTCAGCAGCCTTGCGGTGCACAACATTCCAGGCCGGCCCGCCCGCGCGAAGGCGATCAGCGAGGCCACGCGGGTACTGCGACCGGGTGGCCGACTAGTGGTGGCGGATTTGGCCGAGACGACGTCGCACGTGCGCCAGCTACGTGAACTCGGCTGGAATGCCCGCCGACGGAATCTCGGCTGGCGGATGTGGTGGGGCCCGGGGATGTCCACCCATCTGGTCACCGCGACCAAGCCTGCCGCAGGCGGAACCGCGGGTATCGGATAGCCTGGCGCCAAGTCAACACGCGTCAACACAAGGGAGTGTTCATGGAGGGCTTCGCCGGGAAAGTGTGCGTCGTCACCGGTGCCGGATCGGGTATCGGTCAGGCGCTCGCCATCGAACTCGCCCGCTCGGGCGCCAAACTGGCGATCAGTGACGTCAACACCGAGGGGCTTGCCGAAACCGAGGAGCGCATCAAGGCCATCGGCGCCCCCGTGAAGGCCGACCGGCTCAACGTCACCGAGCGGGAAGCCCTGGCGCTGTACGCCGACGCCGTCGCCGAGCACTTCGGCAAGGTCAACCAGATTTACAACAACGCCGGCATCGCGTTCACCGGCGACGTCGAAATCAGCCAGTTCAAAGACATCGAACGGGTCATGGACGTCAACTTCTGGGGCGTCGTCAACGGCACCAAGGAGTTCCTGCCGCACCTGATTGCCTCCGGCGACGGCCACATCATCAACGTCTCCAGCGTGTTCGGCCTGTTCGCCGTGCCCGGCCAGGCCGCGTACAACGCGTCCAAGTTCGCCGTCCGCGGCTTCACCGAGGCGCTGCGCCAGGAAATGAAGCTGGCCGGGCACCCCGTCAAGGTCACCACAGTGCACCCCGGCGGCGTGAAGACCGGCATCGCCCGCAACTCCACTGCTGCTGAAGGCCTGGACGCGCAGGAACTGGCCAAGACCTTCGACGCGAAGCTGGCCAAGACCACGCCGGAGCGCGCCGCGAAGATCATTCTCGAAGCCGTCCGCAAGGGCCACGCCCGCGTGCTCGTCGGCCCGGACGCCAAGCTGCTGGACCTGGTCATCCGGGTCACAGGCTCGGGCACCTACCAGGACCTGTTCTCGCGGGTCACCTCGCGGGTGATGCCGTCCCGTTCGCACTGACGACTCAAGGAGCACTCATGCAGGGATTCGCCGGCAAGGTCTGCGTCATCACCGGAGCGGGATCAGGTATCGGCAGGGCGTTGGCCCTCGAGCTGGCCCGCTCCGGCGCCAAGCTGGCGATCAGCGACATCGACACCGAGGGGCTGGCCGAGACCGAGACACTGGTCAAAGCCATCGGCGCCCCGGTGAAGGCAGACCGGCTCAACGTCGCCGAGCGGGAGGCCTTCGAGGTCTACGCCGACGATGTGGTCAAGCACTACGGCAAGGTCAACCAGATTTACAACAACGCCGGCATCGCCTTCACCGGTGACGTCGAGGTCAGCCAGTTCAAGGACATCGAACGGGTGATGGACGTCGACTTCTGGGGCGTCGTCAACGGCACCAAGGTCTTCCTGCCGCACCTGATCGCTTCGGGCGACGGGCACGTCGTCAACGTCTCCAGTATCTTCGGGTTGTTCGCGGTGCCGAGCCAATCCGCTTACAACGCAGCGAAATTCGCCGTCCGCGGCTTCACCGAGGCGCTGCGTCAGGAGATGAAGCTGGCCGGGCACCCGGTCAAGGTGACCACGGTGCACCCCGGCGGCATCAAGACCAACATCGTGCGCAACTCCACCGCGGTGGCGGGTATCGACTCCGCGGGCCTGATCCAGCTGTTCGAGAAGGGCACGCTGACCACGCCGGAACGGGCCGCCAAGATCATTCTGGAGGCGGTTCGCAAGGGCCATGCCCGGGTCTTGGTCGGGCCCGACGCCAAGATCGTCGACGTGATCGTCCGGATTACCGGGTCGGGTGCCTACCAGGGACTGTTCGCGGCCATTGCAGGACGAGTCCTGCCGAAGTTATAGCGGGCCGCACCGTGCCAAGACTCGGCTAGTGGTCCAACGGGTGCTGGCTCAACCACGCACCCGCCACCGCGGCCGGATCGGCGCCCTTGTCGACCTGGCTGAGCATGTCGGTCAGCGTCGCGGTATCCAGTTCGCCGGCAATTCCGTTGAGCGCCAACACCTGTTGCTCGGCGAGCACGTTGCGCCGGTAGAGCGGCACCACGTTCTCGGCGCGGATCAGCGCAGTGCGGTCAGTCAGCACCGTCACGCCGGCCGGCGCCGCCGGCGCGGTGGTCGACGTCCACGCCAGCGTCACTACGCCAGCTTTCAAGGCAGCGAAAAGGCTTGCGGCGTCCGGGAATTCACGAGCCGACGGTAAGACACAATCACCCACCCGCTTGGGATGGGCGGCACCCGTCACCACCCCGACGGATACGCCGCGGCACTGCATCGGCAGCACCGCGACGTCGCGGGCGCCCCACGCCGTCGCAGTCGCCTCGGTGACCGCGACGGCCGGCTTGTCCTGCGCGGACGCGGTGTAGTCGGCAGCCGCCACACCTTCGGGCAGCGCCGAGATCATCGACCGGTAGACCTGTTCGTCGGCCCGTGCCGTGGCATGCGGGACAAACCTCGTCAGCAGCTGACCGGTCAGTCCCGGCACCACCGTGACGTCGGCAGAGTCAAGGGCCGCAACAGGATCCGGAACCTGCTGAACGCGGGTCGAGATATCGAAGTACCCCAGCGCCGCCGCGTACAAGTGGGCCAACAGCTTGGACTCATTCGTCGCCGCAGCACCCACCGTCAGGGCCGGAGCCGGGGCAGGTTGTTGCGCGTTACCGCAGCCCGCCACGGTCGCGGTGAGCGCTGCGGCCAACGCCGCACTGCCCACCGCGAACCGGAACTTCACGGTGTTCAGGCTTGCGATGCGGCGCCCACTGCAGCCGCCACCGCCGGACCCACCCGCGGGTCGAGCGCGCTTGGCACGATGTAGTCGACGGACAGGTCGTCACCGACGACCGAGAAGATGGCTTGGGCGGCAGCCACTTTCATCTCCTCGGTGATGCGGCGGGCACCGGCGTCGAGGGCGCCGCGGAACACGCCGGGGAACGCCAGCACGTTGTTGATCTGGTTCGGGAAGTCGCTACGGCCGGTGGCCACCACGGCCGCGTACTTGCGTGCGACATCCGGGTGGATCTCCGGGTCCGGATTGGACAACGCGAACACAATGCCGTTCGGGGCCATGGTCGCGATGAATTCTTCGGGCACCACGCCGGCGGACACCCCAAGGAAGACGTCAGCGTCCTTGAGGGCTTCGGCGACACCGCCGGTGATGCCGCGCGGGTTGGTCTTCTCGGCGAGCGTCGCCTTGAAGGTGTTCAGGTCGCCGCGGTCAGAGTGCACGATGCCCTTGCTGTCGAGCACGATGATGTCGCGGATGCCGCTTTCCAGCATGATCTTCGTACACGCCACACCGGCGGCACCGGCGCCGGACACCACGACCTTCAGATCGTGCATGTCGCGCCCAAGCACCTTGGTGGCGCCCAGCAGCGCCGCGAGCACCACGATGGCGGTGCCGTGCTGGTCGTCGTGCATCACGGGGCAATCCAGCGCCTCGATCACGCGGCGCTCGATCTCGAAACAACGCGGGGCGGAGATGTCCTCGAGGTTGACTGCGCCGAACGTCGGGCGCAGCCGGATCAGGGTCTCGACGATCTCGTCGGGGTCCTTGGTGTCCAGCACGATCGGGATGGAGTCCAGCCCACCGAAGGTCTTGAACAGGGCACTCTTGCCCTCCATCACCGGCAGCGATGCCGCCGGGCCGATGTCCCCGAGACCCAGCACCGCGCTGCCGTCGCTGACGACCGCAACCAGACGGTTGGCCCAGGTGTACTTCTTGGCCAGGGTCGCGTCGGCCGCGATGGCGCGGCTGACCTGGGCGACGCCCGGGGTGTAGGCGATCGACAACGCGCGCTGGGTATCCAGCGGCTCATTGAGCGCTACGGAGAGCTTGCCTCCTTCGTGGGCGGCGAAAATCTCCGCGTCATCAATGACCACCTGGGGAGTGCGCACTGCACCTGACTTATCCGACACTGCGTCAGGCTACTTCACCGAAAAGCTACTCGCCGGTTACGCGTAGCATTTGCGATCAGCCCAAAGGCCCCAGAAATCCGCCCCACGGAGGTTCTGCCGCATGCCGTCGTTTCGCGCACTACAGCCGTCCAACTTCCGCCCTACCTCGAGACAGGGCACTACCGGCCCCGACGCCAGCTCCATCCACGTGCCGGTCGCCCGTGCCACGGTGGACTGCGGTGTCTACTCCGACGGCGAGCGACTGCCGGGCAAATACACCCACGGCGCGGCGGTGGCCAAGATGCGCGAACTGCGCGCGGCGGGGATGGACACGTTCGTCTGGATCGGACTGCACGAGCCCGACCAGCACCAGATGCAGGCCGTCGCCGATGTTTTCGGACTTCATGAGCTGGCCGTCGAGGACGCGGTCTGCGCCCATCAGCGGCCCAAGCTGGAGCGGTATGACCAGACCCTGTTTCTGGTGCTCAAGACCGTCAGCTACGTTGCGCACGAATCGGTGGGCAATGCCCGCGAGATCGTCGAAACCGGCGAGATCATGGTGTTCGTCGGGCCGGACTTCGTGGTCACCGTCCGCCACGGCGAGCACAGCGGGCTGGCCGGGGTACGGCACCGATTGGACGAGTCGCCCGGCATTCTGAAGCTCGGGCCCTACGCGGTGATGCATGCCATCGCCGACCACGTGGTGGACAGCTATCTCGAGGTCACAGAACTGGTCGAGAGCGATATCGACGCCGTCGAGCAGAACGTCTTCTCCTCGCACACTCAAACCGACATCGAGAGCATCTACCTGCTCAAACGCGAGGTGGTCGAGCTACGGCATTCGGTGAACCCGCTGAACATGGCCCTACAGCGCCTGCTCTCTGATCACACCGACCTGATCTCAAAAGAAATCCGGCGCTACATCCGCGATGTCAACGATCACAACAGTCAGGCCGCCGATCGGATCACCGGATTCGACGACCTGCTGAGCTCACTCGTGCAGGCCGCGCTGGGCAAGGTCGCCATGGAGCAGAACGTCGACATGCGCAAGATCTCCGCGTGGGTGGCCATGGCCGCAGTGCCGACCATGATCGCAGGCATCTACGGCATGAACTTCGACAACATGCCCGAATTGCATTGGCATTACGGATATTTCGCCGTTCTGACGTTGATGGCGACGGTGTGCACGCTGCTGTACCGGACATTCCGACGCAACCACTGGCTCTAACGCGATCCAGCGAACCGAACCTGCGGGGTCGACAGCTTCCTGGAAGGAAGCTGTGAATACAAGGCCCTGCGGGTGACGCTTCGGTGAAAACCCGTCGCCGGATACCGCAGGCCAGGCATGATTTCGCCATGAAAATTGGACCTAAGGCCATCGCAGTCGCATGTGCCATTGCCAGTGCCGCTCTCGCGGGCGTGGCCGCGCCCGCCGCAAACGCCCGGGGCGCGGACGCGGTCATCAGGGACCTCGAAGCCGAGGGCTACACCGTCATGCAGAACTGGCTCAACGGAGCCAAACCGCAGATCCTGCCGAGCTGCTCGGTGGTCCGGGTCAACAACCCGTCATCGGACGAGCCGGCACCAGGTGACGTCGTCTGGGTCGATGTCGTCTGCCCGAACAACGTCTCCTGACGTTCGTCAGCTGGGTTCGGCCGCGCGTCGCCGTTGGTCGAGGACGTCGACGCCATCCTGTCGCCACGCTTCGCGCATGGCGTCGGCACCCTTGAGCCGCACCCACGCCGCCTCCGTGGCCGTGATGGGTGTCGCCGTCAGAATCCGCACCGGCTGGTAGGGCTCGGGCAATTCGACGTCGCCGATGTCGCCGGCACCCAACAGAAAAGCGGTGAACGCCGCACCCTGCCAGATCGGTTGCTGCAGATCGATCAGGGCGTCTGGTTCCAGGATCAGGCCTTCGACCGACGGCGCCGACGCCAGCACCGCGATCGAGCGGGCCAGTCCCGTCGGCGTCGGGCCACGCAGGGACAGCACGGCCTCTGCACGCGGGCCGCTGGTCCCGTCGGCCACCATGTCCATCGGATCCGTCATGGGGTTCCGCGAACAGCCCAGGGACGCATAGTGATACACGTTGTCGTCGGTCGGACCGTAGCGCAGCACCTCGATGGGATCAGCGCCGAGAAAGGTGACGCTGGCGCCCACCGGGTCCGCGGTGCTGCCGCGGCCCGCGAAATACGTTGCGAGCCGGGCCCTTACCGCTCCGAGAACGTCGGTCACTGCGGTAATGACAGGTTGCGCCCGGTGGCCGGGTCGAACAGGGTGAGTTTCGACGTGTCCAGGGCCAGCTCGACCGTGCTGCCCGCGGTTGCCGGCGACTTGGCCGAAACCCGTGCCACATAGGTGTTTTCGCTCGTCCCGGCATCTGCCGTGTCATCCGCGAGTTGATCCAGCTGCGCGGCCTGCGCGCCGGCCCCCTCGATCCGGAAGTGCACGTACTTGTCGGCACCCAGGGATTCCACCAGCTCGGCCTCGACCTCGACCGTCAGCGCCTGGATGCGCGCGTACGCGTCGATCACCGAAGCGTCGTCGAACTGTTCGGGGCGCACACCCGCAATGAGATCCGCCGACGGCCGGTGTCGGTCCAACGCCGCCCGGGCCTCGTCACTGAGGGTGACTTCGCCGAACGGAAGTTGTACCCCGACGTCGGTCCGGGTAGCCGGGAAGAAGTTCATCGACGGCGAGCCGATGAAGCCCGCGACGAACAGGTTCACCGGCTGGTTGTACAGCTCGTCGGGAGTGCCGATCTGTTGTGCGACACCGCCGTTCATCACAACCACCCGGTCCCCGAGCGTCATCGCCTCGGTCTGGTCGTGGGTGACGTAGACGGTGGTGGTGCCCAGTCGGGCCTGCAGCCGGGCGATCTCGGTGCGCATCTGCACCCGCAGCTTGGCGTCCAGGTTGGACAGCGGCTCGTCCATCAGGAAGGCCTTGGGGCTGCGCACAATTGCGCGGCCCATCGCCACGCGCTGGCGCTGGCCGCCGGAGAGCTGGGCGGGCTTGCGGTCGAGAAACGCGGTCAGGTCAAGGATTTTCGCGGTTTCCTCGACCTTGGCCGCGATATCGGCCTTGGGCATCTTCGCCAGGGTCAGTGGGAACGCGATGTTCTGCCGCACCGTCATGTGCGGGTACAACGCGTAGGACTGGAACACCATTGCGATGTCCCGATCGCGGGGCTCTTTCTCGTTGACCCGCTCGCCGCCTATGCGCAGCTCGCCGGAGCTGATGTCCTCCAGCCCGGCGATCATGTTGAGCGTCGTCGACTTTCCGCACCCCGACGGCCCGACCAGGATCAGAAACTCACCGTCCGCGATGGTCAGCGACAGGTCCTGCACTGCCGTCGCCCCACCGGTGTAACTCTTGGTGACGTTCTCCAGAACGATTTCGGCCATGAACTACCCCTTCACCGCACCGGACGTCAGGCCCGCGACGATCCGTCGTTGGAAGATCAGAACAAAGATGATGATGGGCACCGTGATGACCATCGCGCCTGCGGCGATGGAGCCGGTCGGTTCCTCGAATTGCGAACTGCCCGTGAAGTTCGCGATCGCCACCGGCGCGGTGATGGCCCGCTGAGTGGCGGTCAGCGACAACGCCAGCAGCAGATCGTTCCACGCGAAGATGAAGACCAGGATCGCCGCGGTCACGATGCCGGGAGCGGCCAGCGGTGCAATGACCTTGCGGAAGGCCTGTCCCGGTGTGGCGCCGTCCATCTTGGCTGCCTTCTCCAAATCCCAAGGGATTTCCCGGAAGAACGCCGACAGGGTGTAGATCGCCAATGGCAGCGCGAAGGTGATGTACGGCAGGATCAAGCCCGGCCAGGTGTCGAACAGCCCGACCGTGCGCTCGATGTTGAACAGCGGTGTCACCAGCGAGATCTGGGGGAACATCGAGATCAACAACGCCAACCCGACCAGCAGCCGCTTGCCCGGAAAGTCCAGGCGGGCCACTGCGTAGGCGGCCATGCCACCGATGGTCACGGCGACGGCGGTGGTGATGAGCCCGATGCCGATCGAGTTGATCAGCGCCGAGCCGAAGCCTCCGCCGGTGAAGATGCCCTTGTAGTTGTCGAAGGTGACCTGACGCGGAATCAGGTTGCCGTCCTTGACCGTTGACGTCGGTTTGAGTGACAGCGAGAAGATCCACAGCACCGGCAGCAGCGCGTAGATCACCACCAGGACGTTGATCACGCCCCAACCGGCCAGCCGGCCGCCACGTGTCTGCCCCTTCATCGCTCCGCCCATTTCACCGCACCTCGGCTTGCGCACCGGGCGCCGCGGCACCGAAAAGCTTGATGTAGATGAACGCGATGATCGCGACGGTGGCGAAGATCAGCACGCTGATCGCCGAGCCCAGCCCAATGTTGAACGCCTTGAACAGGTTGTCGTAACCCAGGATCGACACCGAACCGGTGTTGTTGGTGCCGCCGGTGAGCACGTAGATGTTGTCGAAGATCCGGAACGCGTCCAAGGTCCGGAACAACAGGGCCACCAGGATGGCCGGTTTCATCAGCGGCAGAGTCACTTTCGCGAACCGCTGCCAGCGACCGGCGCCGTCCATCTGAGCGGCGTCGAGCAGCTCTTGGGGCACCAGCACCAGTCCCGCCAACAACAGCAGCGACATAAAGGGCGTGGTCTTCCACACCTCGGCCAGCACCACGATGGCCAGCGACGGCAGCTGCTCGGTCAGTGGTGCGCTGCCGGTCGGCAACAGGTTCGCCAGGTACCCGGTGCCCGGCGTCCACGCGTAATACCAACTGTACGAAGCGGCTACGGTCACGATGCCGTACGGAATGAGGATGGCGGTGCGCACCAGGGAACTGCCGAACAATGTCCGGTGCATCACCACCGCAAGCGCCATACCGAGCACGAACTCGATGGCCACCGACACCACCGTGATGCCCAGCGTGACCACGAAGGCCGTCCACCAGTAATGGTCGGTGAGGATCGTCGTGTAGTTGGCAAGCCCCACGAACCGGGTCTCCCCCGGTGCCGCGAGGTTGTCGCGGTGCAGGCTCAGCCACACCGCGTAGCCGACCGGGTACGCCGCCACTGCCAGCATCACCAGCACCGCAGGAGCGATCAGTGAGTAAGCGAGCCGTCGCTCGGGGTTGTCGATGCGGCCCGTAGCCAGTCTGTTCGCTCGGCGAGCCTCGCTCACGGGATCAGCCCCTTGCCGTCGATCGCCTGCTGGACCTCGGCGGTCAGCTTGTCAGCCGTGCGCTCCGGATCGATCTTGGTGATCGGGGCCAGCGTCGCCGAAATCCGGGTCGACACAGCCTGATACACCGGGGTCGCCGGACGCACCGCGGCATCGGCAAGCTGACTGCGGATCACCGCGTACTGCGGATACTTCGCCTGGAACTTCGGATCGTCATACAGCGACGCACGCACCGCGGGCAGCCCGCCCTCCACCGAGGTGTACTCCTGATTGGCTGCGCTGCGCAGGCAGCGGATGGCCTCGAACGCCTGCGCCTTGTGCGGACTGTCTTTGCCCACAGCGAGATTCAGCCCGCCGATGGTGACCTTGGCCGGTATCCCGGGTTGCACCGACGGATAGTCGGCGAAGCCGAACACCTTCTTGCTGTCGTCGTACGCGGCGGCGAACTGCGTGTCGTCGGGCGAGAACGTCCCGACGTCATTGATGGCGCTCTTGAGGTCGGCGCGCTCATTCAGCGGCAGGAAGGGCACCCCGCCCTTGACCGCGTTCTCCAGCATCGACGGCAGCACGAACGGCCAGTTCACTTCCAGCGCCGCCTTGCCCTGCTCAAGTGCCAGCCGCGCGGTCCCCTCGTCGGTCTGGGTGATCGACGGGTCGGCGCCGGGCGCGGTCGCCACGGACTTGATGATCTGCAGCGCCTTGACCGTGGCGGCCCGGTGTTCGGGGGTATCGGTCAAGGTGACGGTCTTGCCGTCGTCCGACAACACGCTGCCACCGGCACTGGTCAGCAGGGTGTTGAACCACACCACCAAGCCCTCGTACTGCTTACCCTGCACGGCGATCCAACTCGGTCCGCCCGAAGCGTGCAGCCGGGTCGCCTGGGCCACCATGTCGTCCCACGTGGCGGGCGGTTCGGGCATCAGGTCGGCCCGGTACCAGAGCATCTGGGTGTTCGTGGTGATCGGCGCGGCGTACAGCCGGCCCTTCCACTGCGCGGTCTTCAGCGGTCCGGGCAGCGTGTCATCGGCAGCATCGGCTTCGGCTTTTCCGGCCGGGTCGTCGGACAGCGGCACCGCCCAGCCGGCTTCGGCGAATTCGGCGGTCCACACCACGTCGAGCCCCATGATGTCGAGGCTCTTGTCGTTACCGGTCAGGCGACGAGCCAGCTGCAACCGCTGATCGTCGGCGCCCTTGGGCAGGCTGATCTGCTTGATGCTGAAGCGGCCATCGAACTCGGCGTTGCATCGCTTGGCGACGGCCGAGAACGTCGCCATCTCGTTGGCCGACGTGTAGAGGTTGACGACCGTGCCGCCCGCACCGGACCCGCAGGCGGACACCAATGTGGCGGCTGTGCACGCCGCCGCACCTGCTGCCAACGCAGCCCGCAGCTTTCCCGCGCGCACCACGAAGCCTCCTGTCTCACGGGAACCTCCCGCGCGCAAACCGTAGCGCAGCAGGTGCGCGGTGCAACATCTCCGCGCCGTCAGAGGGAGAGGCGCCCCAGCAGGTTCCGGCCCTCTTCCGCGCACACCGGGTCGCACAGCACGTCATAACGGCCCGCGACCAGTTGCATCGTGGAGCTGAAATCTCTGGTACCGCGGGACATCGCGTACTGCACGCCTGAGGTGATCAAGCCGAAGAACACACCGGCGATCAGACCGGTCAGCAGTGACTCCCACGCGTTGGTACCGAAGAGCCCGAGCACCAGGCCGATGAACAGGCCCAGCCACGCGCCGGTCAGGATGCCGCCGCCCAGCACGCGCGGCCAGGTGAGCCGCCCGGTGACCCGCTCGACCTGCATCAGATCGACGCCCACGATGGTGACGTGCTGCACCGGAAACTGTTGGTCTGACAGGTAATCGACGACCCGCTGGGCCTCTGCGTAGGTCGCGTACGACCCGATGGGCCAACCCTTCGGCGGGGTCGGCAATCCGGGCTGTCCGCCGGGACCCGGGGTCCGGTCGGGCTGCAGCGGATTTGTCATTGCCCTGGTCTCCTGTCACTCGCTACGGATCAGGCTCGCGATACCACGATGCCACGAACTCGTAGGCTAGGTTGGTCGGCATGACAAGTCCGGGCGGGGAGTCGGGGCAGCCTTCTGGGGATCCCACCCGCCCAGACGGTCCGGTGCCCCCGTCGCCCGGCACCGACGCCGAAGCCACCAGCAACTATCCGGTGTATGAGTACCCGGCGCTCGATGAGCCCGGGCCCACCGCGGCACCGTGGCAGCAGGGTCCGGCCGCACCGCAACCGCAGCCGCCCCTGGGTCCGTTCCCACCATTCCCACCGGTCCCCGGGGCCCCACCGCCCGGATTTTTCGGCGGCCCGCCCGCCGGCCCGTATGGCTCACCACCGCCGCCGATGATGCCGCCCGGATACGGCCCGCCGCCACCTGGCTACCTGCCGCCGCCGATGTACTCGGCGTACCCCGCGCCGGTGTCCAATGACGGCATGGCCATCGGGTCATTGGTGTGCTCGCTGGTCGCGTTGCCGCTGTATTTCTTGTGCTTCATCGGCGTGATCCCAGCGCTGCTGGGCATCATCCTCGGCGTGGTGGCCCTGATGCAGGGCAAGAACCGGCCGCAGGGCAATGGCAGGGCGATGGCGATCGCCGGCATCGCCATCGGGGCCGTCTCGATCATCCTCGGCCTGGTCGGCTTCGCGGTGTTCTTCGACGGGGCGTTCCACCAAGACTCCAACTTGTGAGTCGCACCCGGAACACCCGGCTCGCGGTCGTCTCGATCATCTGCTCGCTGCTCGGCGTGCTGTTCGGCGCGTTCTCGGTGGTCGGCGTCGGGCTCGGCGTGATCGCCTACGAACGAAACCCTGACAGAGAAAAGCGCCGCAACGCGCTGGCCTTGGCCAGTATCGCGTGCGGCGCGCTCACCCTGCTGATCAATCTGTTCCTGGTGGTGTTGGTCCTCGGCGGGTAGCCGAGCCCAGTTCACGCCGGCGGACTGAACCGCTCGCCCGTACGCGCCATCCCGGCCGCCCGCCCCTTACCTGCGATGACCAGCGCCATCTTGCGGCTGGCCTCGTCGATCATCTCGTCACCGAGCAGCGCCGCGCCGCGAGCCCCGCCGGCCTGCGAGGTATGCCACTCATACGCCTCGAGAATCAGCTCGGCGTGGTCGTAGTCGGCCTGCCGCGGGCTGAAAATCTCGTTGCCCGCAGCGATCTGATCGGGATGCAGCACCCACTTGCCGTCGTAGCCCAACGCCGCGGTCTGCCCGGCGACCCGGGTGAACGCCTCGGTGTCCTTCACCTTGAAATACGGGCCGTCGATCGCATTGATGCCGTGGGCCCGCGCCGCCACAAGAATCGTCATCAGCACGTGGTGATAGGCATCGCCGACGCCGTAGCCGACCGGCTGCTCCCCGACGACAAGGGTGCGCATGTTCAGGCTGGCCATCAGATCGCCGGGCCCGAAGATCAGGGCCTGCACCCGCGGCCCGCCCGCGATCGCGTCGGCGTTGAGCAGACCACGGGCGTCCTCGATCTGAGCCTCGATGCCGATGCCGCCGATGGGCAGCCCGTGGGTGCGCTCAAGCTGAGTCAACAGCAGATCCAGCGCCTGCACGTGCGACACGTCGCTGACCTTGGGCAGCACGATGACGTCGAGCACTCCACCCCCGCGCGCCACCTCGGTGACCACCTCGATCACGTCGGCGTACGTCCACGGGGTGGTCCAGTCGTTGACCCGCAGCCCGCGCAGCTGGCCCGCCCAGCCAGGCTCGCACAGCGCCCGCGCCACCCGCGCCCGGGCCGCAGCCTTCGCGTCCGCGGCCACCGCGTCCTCCAAGTCGAGAAACACCTGGTCGGCCGGCAGTGCCTTCGCCTTGGCGATCATCTTGTCGCTACTGCCCGGTACAGATAGGCAGGTACGCCGGGGCCGATAGAGGTTCTCCACGCCCACAGTCTCTACCCTGTTGAGTCATGGTTGCGGTCAACAGGGTCTACGTGGCCAGACTCGCTGGACTGGTCGTTCTCGGCCCGGACGGGGAGTCCGTCGGCCGGGTTCGCGACGTGGTCGTAAGCATGGGCGTCGTCCGCCAGCAACCGCGCGTCCTCGGCTTGGCCGTCGAGTTGCTGTCGCGCCGACGAATCTTCGTGCCGATCCTGCGAGTCACGGCGATCGAACACAACGCGATCACGTTGACGACGGGCAATGTCTCATTGCGCCGGTTCGCCCAGCGCCCCGGCGAGGCCCTGGTCCTCGGGCAGGTCCTCGACACCCGCGTCCGGGTCACCGACCCGGAGCTGGAACAACTCGCCGGCATCGACGTCGTCGTAGTCGATCTCGCTATCGAGCAGACCCGGACCCGCGACTGGCTGGTGACCCGCGTGGCAGTGCGCAACCAGCGCAGGCTCGGCCGCCGCACCGCAGTGCACGTCGTGGACTGGCAGAACGTCACCGGGCTGACCCCGTCCGCGCTGGCGCTGCCCGGCCAGGGCGTGGCGCAACTGCTGGAACAGTTCGACGGCCAACGTCCCGTCGAGGTCGCCGACGCGCTGCGGGAACTGCCGATCAAGCGCCGCCACGAGGTGGTCAAGGCCCTCGACGACGAGCGGTTGGCCGACATCCTGCAGGAGCTCTCCGAACCCGAGCAGGCCGAACTGCTCAACCAGCTCGGCACTGAGCGCGCCGCGGACGTGCTGGAAGAGATGGACCCCGACGACGCGGCCGACCTGCTCGGCGAGCTCGGCGCCATCCGGGCCGCAGTGCTCCTCGACGAGATGGACCCCGAGGACTCCGAGCCCGTGCGCCGGCTGCTGCAGCACTCCCCCGATACCGCCGGCGGTCTGATGACGCCCGAACCCGTCGTCCTGACGCCCGACACCACCGTCGCCGAGGCCCTCGCCCGCGTGCGCGACCCCGACCTGACCTCGGCGCTGGCGTCGCTGACCTTCGTGGTCCGGCCCCCGACGGCCACCCCGACCGGCCGGTACCTGGGCTGCGTCCACACCCAGCGGCTACTGCGCGAACCTCCGGCCACCCAGGTCGGCGGCATCACCGACACCGACCTGCCGGTGCTGTCACCAACTAGTTCGTTGGCTGAGGTGACGCGCTATTTCGCGGCCTACAACCTGGTCTGCGCGCCGGTGGTCGACGACGAAAACCATCTACTCGGTGCGGTCAGCGTGGACGACCTGCTCGACCACCTGCTGCCGAACGGCTGGCGTAGCGCCGACGAACCCGTGATGGCCTCGACGCAGACCATCACCGACAAGATCTCGGGAGCCCGCCAGTGAGCGAGCCGTCAACCAAGCAGCGCCTGGACGTTCCCCTCACGTCACGCTTCCGGCTGGCCCCGCGGGTCGACGTCGAGGCCGTCGGCCAGTTCAGCGAATCGATCGCCCGCTTCCTGGGTACGGGCAAATATCTGCTCATCCAGACGGTGCTCGTGGTCGTCTGGATCGCCTTCAACCTGATCGCCATCGCACTGCAGTTCGACCCGTACCCGTTCATCCTGCTCAATCTGGCGTTCTCCACGCAGGCCGCCTATGCCGCACCGCTGATCCTGCTGGCCCAGAACCGGCAGGAGAACCGGGACCGGGTGTCGCTCGAGGAAGACCGCCGACGGGCCGCCCAGACCAAAGCCGACACCGAATTCCTGGCCCGGGAGCTGGCCGCACTGCGGTTGGCCGTCGGTGAGGTAGCCACCCGCGACTACCTCCGCCGCGAGCTTGAGGAATTGCGAACGCTGATCGCTCAACAGAACGGCAGCAAGAGCGGCTCCGGGAAGCGCAAGTCCGGAAAATCGCGGCCGCAAGTCGAGGATGACGCCGCTCTCGATCGTCTCGCGGCCGACCCCGCAGCCGATCCCGTCACAGAAGGCTGAAAAGACATTCCACTCTGCGAAACATTGCTGCCACAACAGCCAACAGAGTAGGTATGGTGACTTGGATCACAACACAGGTCACCGGGGTCACTCCGGTACTCATCTTTTCTAGGATGGCTTAGTGCACATCGGGGGCGACACCGCAGATACCGCGGCCGACGCCGCGCCGACCACTGATTCTCACGCACTTTTCGGTGACCCCACGCTGGCTGACGACGCCGGCGTTGCTGACTACGACGCTGTCGTTGCGGACGCCGCGCTGCCCGGCCGGCGCCGACGGATCGCCCAAGCGCTGCGTCGCCCCGCGGCAGGTGTCGCGGTCATCGCGCCGCTGGTCCTCGTGCTTGCGGTCGGCGGCTCGGCGCCCACTCGGCAGGTCGCGCACAACACCGCCACCGCGGGCATCACGCCGCTGGCGGCCGTCACACCCACCAACCCCGTCCCCCACAATCGGGCGGGGATGACGGTCATCGCGTCAGATCGCGCGCCCCGCGCCCTGCACATCGACCCGTCCACCGCACTGTCGCCGCCGCCGGCGTCAGTTGTGATGGCCCCGGGCGGACTGCAGATTCCGCCGACCGTCCTCAACGCCTACCGCACCGCCGAGAAGATCATGGCGACCAACGCTCCCGGCTGCGGCATCAGCTGGAATCTGCTGGCCGGTATCGGCCGCATCGAGTCCGGGCACGCCAACAGCGGCGCTGTCGACGCCCACGGCACCGCGCTCACCCCGATCCTCGGGCCCGTCCTCGACGGCACCTTGGCCGGCAATGAGGTCATCGTGCAGAGCATCGCGGCCGGCCGGGTGACCTACGCCCGGGCCCTGGGACCCATGCAGTTCCTGCCCGGCACCTGGGCCCGCTACGCCGCTGACGCCATCGGCGACGGCAAGCCCGACGTGCAGAACGTGTACGACGCCTCGCTGGCCGCCGCGCGGTACCTCTGCAGCGGCGGGCTGAACCTGCGTGATCCGTCCCAGGTCCTGACCGCGATCCTGCGCTACAACAACTCGATGGCCTACGCCCAGAACGTGCTGGGCTGGGCCAAGGCGTACGTCACCGGTATCGCGCCGGTCGACCTGCCGCCCATCGTCGGCCCGCCGCCTGCCATCGGCGACCAGCACCTGGACAACCCAGAGGGGCTTGGACCCGGCTTGCCGATCAACGCGATGGGACTGCCGTCCGATGATCCGCTGGCGCTGACGCCCGCAATGCAGATGGGACGCACGGGACCGCTGCCGGGACCGGTTCAGCCGCAACAGAACTGTGCGGTGTTCTGCCTGCAGGGTGCGCCCGTGCCCGGCGCTGCGCCCGCTCCGGCACCGGATGCTCCGGCTCTCGGTGCGCCCGCGGACGCCCCGCCGCCTAATCCGTTCAACCTGCCGCCATTCCTGCTGCCGCCTCCACCCGCACCGCCAGCTCCGGCCGCGCCGGGGCCCATTCCGGTCACCGCAGTGGGTGTCGGTACGCCCGCGGCCGGACCTGTCGGAGCGGCTCCTGGACCTGCCGTCCTCCCCGCCGCCGTGCCTCCGCCGGCGGATCCTGGACCTCCACCGGCACCCGTCGTCCCGGCCCTACCCTGACCAGCTGCCGGCACGCTGACCGGCAGTTATAAACTCGCAAGTAATGTCTGCTGAGCTGAATGCCGCCGTGCGTGCCGCACTGGGCAAAGTCGTCGATCCTGAACTGCGCCGCCCGATCACCGAGGTCGGCATGGTCAAGGACGTCACCGTCGAGTCCGACGGCAGCGTCCACGTGGAGATCTACCTGACCACGTCGGCCTGTCCCAAGAAAACCGAGATCACCGACCGGGTCACCGCCGCGGTCACCGACGTGCCGGGCACTGGCGCGGTCAAGGTGACGCTCGACGTGATGAACGACGAGCAGCGCACCGAACTGCGCAAGCTGCTGCGCGGCGACGCCAAGGAACCGGTCATCCCGTTCGCCCAGCCTGGCTCGCTGACCCGGGTGTACGCAGTCGCGTCCGGCAAGGGCGGTGTCGGCAAGTCCAGCGTGACGGTCAACCTGGCGGCAGCGCTGGCCGCCAAGGGCTTGTCGGTCGGCCTGCTGGACGCCGACATCTACGGCCACTCGGTGCCCCGCATGATGGGCGTGCACGACCGGCCCACTCAGGTGGAATCGATGATCCTGCCGCCGGTTTCGCACGATGTGCGGGTCATCTCCATCGCGATGTTCACCCAGGGCAACACCCCGGTGGTGTGGCGCGGGCCGATGCTGCACCGCGCGCTGCAGCAGTTCCTGGCCGACGTGTACTGGGGCGATCTCGACGTCCTGCTGCTCGACCTGCCGCCCGGTACCGGCGATATCGCCATCTCGGTGGCCCAGCTGATCCCCAGCGCCGAAATTCTGGTGGTGACGACGCCGCAGATGGCCGCCGCCGAGGTCGCCGAGCGGGCCGGCGCCATCGCAGTGCAGACCCGTCAGCGCATCGTCGGCGTGGTGGAGAACATGTCGGGCCTGACCCTGCCCGACGGCACCACGATGCAGCTGTTCGGTGAGGGCGGCGGCGCACAGGTCGCCGAAAGCCTCACGCGCACAGTCGGTGCCGAGGTGCCGCTGCTGGGACAGGTACCGCTGGACCCGCAGCTCGTGAACGCCGGCGACACGGGTGTGCCACTGGTGCTCTCGGCCCCGGATACCGCGGCCGGTACGGCGTTGCGCAGCATCGCCGACAAGTTGTCCAGCCGCAAGCGCGGACTGGCAGGCATGTCGCTCGGGCTCGACCCGGCTGGGCGCTGACCTCTCCCCCGTCCGACAGGAATCATCAAGTGACACATATCCATACGCGCACCGGTGCGCAGAACGTCGGCCTGCTGAGCGTGGCGGCGTACCGCCCCGGTCGCGTCGTCACCAACGACGAAATCTGTCAGACCATCGATTCGTCGGACGAATGGATCTACTCCCGGACCGGGATCAAGAACCGACGGTTCGCCGGTCCCGATGAATCCGCGGTGACGATGGCATGCGAAGCCGGCCGCCGTGCCTGCGCCGCCGCCGATCTGCCGGGCTCCGAGATCGACGCCGTGATCGTCGCCACCAGCACCAACTTCCGCAACACCCCGCCGTGTGGGCCCCAGGTCGCCACCGCGATTGGCGCCCAAGGCATTCCAGCCTTCGACATCGCCGCAGGCTGCGCCGGATTCGGCTACTCGCTGGGCGTGGCCGCGGACATGATCCGGTCGGGGAGCGCGCGCCGCATCCTGGTGGTGGGCTCGGAGAAGCTGTCCGACGCCATCGACATGACCGACCGCAGCAATGCCTTCATCTTCGCCGACGGCGCCGCAGCGGTCGTGGTGGCCCCGACCGAGGAACAGGGCATCGGGCCCACCGTTGCCGGTAGCGACGGCGAGCAGTCCAGCGCCATCGTGCAGGACCTCAGCTGGATCGACTACGCCGAAAACCCGTCCGGCCCACGGCCTTTCCTGCGCATGGAAGGGCAGACCGTGTTCCGCTGGGCGGCCTTCCAGATGGTCGACGTGGGTCGCCGTGCTGTCGAGGCCGCCGGGCTGACGGTCGACGACATCGACGTGTTCATCCCCCACCAGGCCAACGGCCGGATCAACGAGCTGCTCACCAAGGGCCTGGAGCTCAAGCCGGAAACCGTCATCGCCCAGGACATTCAGGACGCCGGCAACACCTCGGCCGCCTCGATTCCGCTGGCGATGTACACCCTGCTGAACAATGGCGAAGCCAAACCCGGTGCGCTGGCGTTGCTCATCGGCTACGGCGCTGGCCTGGCTTACGCCGCCCAGGTCATCCGACTGCCCGGCTAACCGTTACCCGGCTAACCGTTACCCGGCTAACAGTTACCCGGCGACGGCAGCCGCTTCGCGGCGCTTGCTGGCCTTCTCCTCGTAGAACCGCGCCCGCTCGTCGAGCAGGCCGAGGAACCCGATCATCTCCTCGCGAGCCTGCTCGCCGACCGGGCCAAAGTCGTTGCGGTCGAAGATGTTCCAGAAGCGCAGCACCGGGACCAGCACGTCGTCGTGGTGGATGCGCAGGTCGTAGATGCCGGCCTTGGCGATAGTGAGCGCGTTCTGCGCGAAGCCAGTCATGCCGATGCCGGGCATCGCGAAGTTGATGACTTCATCACGAATGGCGACCATCGCATCATCAGCGGCGATGTCCAGCGCCGCGGCCATCAGGTTGCGGTAGAAGACCATATGCAGGTTTTCGTCGGCCGCGATGCGGGCCAGGAGCTGGTCGGCGAGCGGACAACCCGACGCGCGGCCGGTGTTGCGGTGCGAGACCCGGGTCGCCAGTTCCTGGAACGACACGTAGGCCAGCACCGACAGCGCGCTGCGGTCCCCGGCGTCGTAGCCGGCGACGGTGTGTTCCATCCGAAGGCGTTCCAGCGCAACGGGATCGACACCACGAGTGACCACCAGGTAGTCACGCAGCGCAATGCTGTGACGGCCTTCCTCAGCGGTCCACTGCCCGATCCAGGTACCCCAGGCCCCGTCACGGGAGAAGCGGGTGGCGATCTCGCGGTGATATGACGGCAGGTTGTCTTCGGTCAGCAGGTTGACCGTCAGCGCGGTCTTGGCGACCGGGTCCAGTGGCGAGTCCTCGGGGCACCAGTCTTCTCCGCCGAGGAACGCGAAATCGCGTCCGCGACTCCACGGGACATAGTCATGCGGGAACCACTCCCGGGCCATCTTCAGGTGGCGGTCGAGGTTCTGCGCGACGACGGGTTCCAGTTCGTACAGCACGGCTGCCTGCGTATCCATGGGTAAATCCCTTCTGGCGTTGGTCGGCGTCAGGTCCACACCTTCGGAAACCTACGCTACCGTAACCTACGGTAGCGTAGGTTAGCGGCGGATGGCTAGATAGTGACGGCATTCGCCGCCAGTGCCAGAGATCAAGCACCACGTCGACGCCGCCCACCGCTCGGGAGACGCACAGCATCATGAATTGGTTCATGGCCCGGTGCGGCACCGGACATCCCGCATCCGCACTGGCCGTCTCGTTGTGGTGGTCGTACGACGCGATCAGGCGTTGCGCGGCAAGCCTTTCAGGTCTTTGCGCAAGATCTTGCCCGACGGCGCTTTCGGTACGACATCGATGAAATCGACCATGCGAATCCGCTTATGCGGGGCAACCGATTGCGCGACGAAGTCCATCACGTCTGCGGCAGTGATGGCCGACTGACCGCCGTCTCGCACCACGAACGCCCGTGGGATTTCGCCGGCTTCCTCATGCGGGTGAGCGACCACCGCGGCATCGGCGATCGCGGGATGGGTCAACAGCAGCGCTTCGAGTTCGGCCGGCGGCACTTGGTAGCCCTTGTACTTGATCAGTTCTTTGAGTCGGTCGACCACGTAAACCTCACCGCGAGGGCCGATTTCGACAATATCGCCGGTCCGCAGGTAGCCGTCGCCGGTAATGGTCTCGGCTGTGGCCTGCGAGTTGCCGAGATAGCCCACCATCACGCCGGGGCCCCGGACCAGCATCTCGCCTGGCGCACTGCGTACACCCGGCGTGTACTCGACCTCGGCTTGCGTTTCCGGATCGACGACCTTGAACTCGATGTTCGGGATAGCCACGCCCACCGACCCAACCGACAGTTCCGGGGCGTCGAGTGGTGTCAGATGCGATACCGGACTGAGCTCAGTCATGCCGAACCCCTGCAGCAGCCGCGCGGGCACGCAGCTGAACAGGGCGCGACCGAGGGCTTCGTCCATCGGCGCCGCGCCGCACACCATGAGCCGAACCGACGACAGGTTCCGGTCTGTGAGGTCGGGAGACTTGGTGAGCGCGACCGCGATCGGCGGCGCGATGTAGATGACAGAGCAGGCGCGCGCCTCGATCGCGGCGAGAAACGCCGATAAGTCGAAGCGCGGCAAGGTGACCAGAGTCGCGCGCCGGCTCAGCGTGAGGTTCATGATCACGTTCATGCCGTAGATGTGGAACAGCGGCAGTACGGCAAGGACGTTGTCGTGGGTTCCGAGCCGTAGCGCCGGGGTGCACTGCGCGATGTTCGCCACCAGGTTCCGGTGGGTGAGCATGACGCCCTTGGCTTTTCCGGTCGTGCCCGACGAGTACGGCAGCACCGCCAGCGCTCGTGCGGGATCGATGCTGATCGCCGGTGGTAGGTGATCGCTCTCGAGCAGGTCGGCCAGCGACCGGAATCCGGGCGCTCCATCGAGCACGATGATCCGATCGGACCCGACACAGGCATGGGCGCAGGCTTCGAGTGCCTGCGGCAGCAGCGCCGCCACGGTGACGTACATGGTGGCGCCGGAATCGCGCAGTTGCGTGGCGATTTCGCGCTGCGAGTACAACGCGTTGACCGTGGTCGCCGTCGCTCCGGCGCGGAGGATGCCGTGGAACGCGATGACGAAACCGAGACTGTTGGGGGCCTGCAGGGCGACGACGTCCCCGACACCTACACCGCGGGCGGCCAGCGCTCCGGCGAACCGGTCGACGCCGTCCCGCAGTTGCCCATAGCTGATCGAGGTGTCTCCGTCGATCACCGCGATCTTCGACAGCTCGGCGTCGTCGAGAGAACCGAATACGTGGTCGTAGACAGTGCCGGTGGGGATGTCGACGGCCGGGTAGGGGCTGCTGATGCTCATGCGCTCGCTCGCTTTGGTACGTGAATTCGGCTGCGGCAGACGGCTATCCGCGGAAGGCTTGATTGAAGATGGCCGGCAGCTTGAACCAGCTGGGCTGCGCGCTGAACATGGTCAGCAGCTCGGAGACCCGGTCGGCAGTCTTGTTGGTGACGAACCAGCTGGGCTTGGGCGACAGCGCCAGCTCCCCGCCCAGCACCGAGCGCGGGAACGGCCGGAACGGACCGTAGATAACACTGCGTTCGACGCTGTCCACCAAGTGGGCGTTGTGCACGATGCCGATGCCGGAGCCGACTTTGTCGAGGGTGTTGCCCGGGTAGGCGCCCCAACTCAGGCCGGGAACCAGGAACCCGATAGCGCTCCACACATTGACCCCGATAGTGCCGTAATGCAGTTGCGCCAGTATGTCGTCGAACGCGGCGCCCATCGCCCGGCGCTCACCGGGCGCGACGATGATGCTGGCGCCGAGGGTTCCATAGAGGTCGGTGTTGGCGAACTCCACTGCATTACCGATGAATTCGGCACCGACGCCGGGCAGGTAGGTGTAGCCCAGCACGGGGGCGAAGTATTCGGTGTTGAAGAGATCCTGCGACGTCTCCGGCGTGACCTCGATCAGGACCCGGCCGCCGATCTTCTCGGCCGCCGGATAGCTGTCGGTGGCGGCGGCGACCTTGGCGGACGAGCCGGGGTACCAGGCTGCGCGCGCCGGCAAGGACTTGAGGACATCGCGAACCGCGGCGAGGAATGCGTCCTTCTGGTCCCAGTCGGCGGAGAGGATCAGCGCCTGGCCGCCGATGCAGTTGTGGCCGGCGTTGTGCAGCCTCTGGGTGACGACATGCTCTGCCTGGAACTTCAGGTCGGCCTCGCTCCAGCGGCCCGGGATGACGATGATCGGCGAAACGCCGCCCAGCTCGCTCGTGATCGGCTTGTCGAGCTTCGGGGTGTCGGGCTTGTCGGTCTCGGTCCCCCACACGATCAGGTCATGAGTGCGCTGAGCACCGGTGATGTGCACGTGCCCGATGCCGGGATGTTCCGTCAGGTACGCGCCAATATCCGGTCCCCCGTTGATGATTCGCAGCATTCCGGCGTCGATCAGCGGACCGAACGCAGCGGTGTACACGTCGTACAGCGTGCTGAACGTCGGGTTGAGTTTCAGCACACTGACGCGGTTGTAGGCGATCAATTCATAGAGCACATCGAGCGGCCCGATCGCGCTGATGTTGCCGGCGCCCAATACCAGTCCGACACCGCCGTTTTCGCCGAGGCGGCGGGCCCCCAATCCCGCCGAGGCGACGGCCTCGTGCGCCGAGGCTCCCGGTGTCAGCCACAACTCGCCGCGAAATCCGTTGAACAGGTTGAATTCGTACAGGTTGCCGGGCAGCACCTTCAGCGTGGTCCGTCCGCCCGCGGCGGTGCCCGCCGTGAGGCCCCGCGCCGGGGACCGGCCCTGGCCGAGTTTCTCCAGGCTGTCGATCACCGCAGCGAATCCCGAGACCGCGGCGTAGGGGCCGGACATCCATTCCTCGCCCTCCCACGGTCCGGCGGGAGTGCCTTTGGCGGCGACCGCGGCCCGAGCCCAAGCGGTGGCAGCATCGGCGATGGCTGCATGTGTCCGGGTGAGCACGGCGATCCGGCCTGGCAGATCGAGCGCCGCCCAGTCGGCCGCGCCGGCCGTCAGTTCCGCGATGTCGCGGTCGATCTGGGCCTTATCGATGGACGCGGTGCGCGTCGCGTAGTCAGATGCCATGCGGCACTTCTCCTTTGGATGTGGGGGTCAGGCCGGGGCCAGCTGTGCTGCGGGGGCAGGGGTCCGCCGGGGAACTCGTGCCTTCCACACCACCAGCGCGAACGCGGCGGTGATCGGCAGTGGCGCACCGACCATCCCGCCAGCGATCACCGCGTCGGTGGCGGTGTAGACGGGCGCCGCGACCAATGCGGTCACGCTCGCGGCGACCGGGGCGAGCGCCACACCGGCAAACAGCCAGCACCATCGCTGTTCGCGAACTGCGTTGCCTTCGGCTCGAGCATTGCGAATCCCGACGACAGTGATTCCGGCGGCCAACCACACCGGCACCAGGTGATAGCCCAACACCGAGTTCGGCACGGAATCGGGCAGCCGCGAGAACAGCGCGGCATAGGTCACCGATCCAAAGACGGCCACTGCCAACCACATTCGGTAACCGGTCAACGAGCCGGCGACGCCCCCGCGTCCACGATTCGTCAGCATGAAAGCGACGGCAGCACCGAACGGTGCGACGACGCCCAACAGAATCGCGGACACACCCAGATTGGTGAGCAGGTCATGCTGCGGGATGAACGGCTGCACGCCGATCCACAGCACCCGCTGCAGCGGGGCGGCCATCATCAACGCAATGCTGTAGCCCATCCAGGCCCGGTGGCTGACGACGTCCCGCCGGAGGATGGCCACGAACGCGATCCAACCGCTCGCCAAGGTACCGACCGCCAGCCCCCACAACTGCAGATCGAAAGCGCGACCGATGAAGTGATGGACCGGCATGGTCATGGCCAGGAAGGCGATCGCACACAGCATGCTGACCGTCATCAGCGCCAGATAGGCGCGTCCGGTCCATCGGTGGATCGCCGGGCGCCGGGTCCGCAGCCGCGTGGAGAACTGGAACATCGCCGCAGCCAGCGCGAGCCCAGCCAGGGTGGTGTGGATACCCATCACCACCCGATGACGGGCGTAGTCGGCGTGGCGTGCCGATTCGACCGAGTCCGGGCCGACGGCGTAGGAGCGTCCGTTGATGAGCCCGTTGATGCCGTCCTGCAGTCGCGGGACCCCAGGCGAGAACACCGGCCACATGTAGTTGATCGCCAGCGGCAGATACAGGAAGGCCATCGCCGCGATCGCATAGAACAACACCCGCGACATCGGCATATTTGCCCGGGAAGCGGTTCGTGAGGACATCGTCGACCACCATTTCTCAACGGCCCAGACGGGCACGTTGTTTAGAGTTGGTCTCTAATTTAGAGTTAGACTCTAAATTAGGCAAGAGGCTGAGGCCCTGATGGGTGCGCTACGGCACCGGCTACCCGCCGGAACCCTCCTTTTGAACCACAACTCCCTGGCGGAGAACCTGCAGTGCCTGCAGCAGCGACTGCTCGACCTCGGCCGGGGTGAGCTGCGCCTGATCCTGTCGCAGCGCGAGCGCGGCGACCCCGTTCCATGCACCGAACAGGAAGAACGACATCAGCCGGCTGTCGATCGGCTGCAATTCACCGGCGTCGATGGCGGCCTGAATGCGCTCTTCGAACATCGACCGCAGTAGGTGCATACGCTCGGCCACCAGGCCGTCGGCCGGCAGGCCGGGCCCGGCGAGGGCGTTCACCGACAGGTAGCGCGTCAACGCCGGATGTTCGACGAGCAGTTGCATATACGCCCGCCCGGCTTCCTGGACCTGCTCGAACGGCGAACCGTCCCGGGCGTAGGCTGCGGCCAGCGTGGCCATCGACGTATCGAGCAGGCGCTCGACCACCGCGTCGACGAGCGCATCCTTGGTGCCGAAATGGCCGTAGACCGATGCGGGCGAAATCCCGGAAACTTCGGCCACATCGTCGACCTTGATCGCATCGGCCGACCGGTGCGACAGCAGTACCTCGGCCGCGTCGAGGATCGCCGCACGGGTACGCATACGCCGACGCTCCCCACGCGCCCGCGCGGCCTCCCCGTCACTCCCGTGGTTGCCCGTCACACCAAAACAGTAGCGAGATCCAAAAGCCCGGCCTGTGGCTGACCACAGACCGGGCTTTCGGATCAACGACCCCCGGGGACCCTGATCAACCCCGCAGTGCCGAGACGAAGATCGCAGGCAACTTCGCCCAGCTCGGACTACCAGTGAACCGCGTGAGTAGCCGTCCTGTCGAGGCCGCGGTGCGATTGTTGACGAACCACGGCGGCTTCGGCGAGATCGACAGCTCTCCTCCGACCAGCGAGCGCGGCGACGGCCGGAACGGTCCGTGCACCACCGTGCGCTCGGGCTTTTCGATCAGGAAGCCGTTGTGCACTACTCCGATGCCGCTCTGCACGTCGTTCAGCGAGTGCCCCGGGAAGGCGCCCCAGGTGGCATGCGGCGTCAGGTATCCGACACCGGTCCAGGCGTTCACCGCCACCGTGCCGTAGTGCAGCGCCTCGATCATGGCGTCGAAGGCCTTTTCGAGGCCCTTGATGGTGGCGGGCGATGCGACGATGTTGACCCCGAGGGTGCCGACGAAGTCTTCGTTGGCCAGCCGCACGGCTTCCCGGGTGAACTCGACGCCGTCGCTGTCCAGGTCGATCACCCCGTAAACCGGCGAGAAGTACTCGGTGCCCAGCAACGCGGACCGGTCCTCGGGGTCCACCACCAGCACGCGGCCGCCGAGCCGCTGCGCCTGCGGATAGGTCGCCTCAGCGCTCGCGACCCTCGAATCCGAGCCCGGGTAGTAGGCGGCACGCTGGGGCGCCGCGGCGATCGCCTTCGTCAGGGCGGCGACGAACTCGTCGCGCTGCGCCCACTTCGAGGACAGCACCACGACCTGCGACGCCACACAGTTGTAGCCGTTGTTGTGCAAGCGCTGCGTGGCGATGTGGTTGGCCTGGAATTCGATGTCGGCGCGGCTCCACTTGCCGGGCACCACGATGGTCGGCGACACGCCGCCGAGCTCGCTGGTGATGTCCTTGTGCAGGATCGGCTCGCCCGCGGCCTTGCGCTTGGCGCCCTCTTCCCCGACGCCGAACACGATGGCGTCGTGGGTGATAGCGCTGCCGGTCATGTGCACGTGGTCCACCGCGTCGTGCTGCACCAGGTAGGTGCCGACGTCCGCACCGCCGGTGAGGATCCGAACGGCACCGAGCCGGATGAACGGGGACAGCACCTTGGTCAGCACCGGCAGCATCAGATCGGTGACCGGGTTGAGTTTGAGTGCCACCACCCGGTTGTTGGCGATCAGCTCGTAGACGGTGTCCAAGGGCGCGATCGACGTGATGTTGCCGGCGCCGAGGACGACGCCGATGCCGTTGGTCTTGCTCGGATCCCGTTGCGCCAGACCGGCAGTACGCACCGCTTCGTCTTGGCTGACGCCGGGCTGCAGCCAGACCTCGGCGCGGAACCCAGAGAGCAGCAGCTTGTCGAAGATGTTCAGCGGCAACACATTCACCGTGGTGCGGCCGCCGGCGGAGCCGAACGTGGCGCCGTCGAGCGGGCTGCTGCCGGCCTCCAGTTTCGCCAGGCTCGCCGACAGCGCGGCCGACCCGGCGGCCAGCGGATAGGGACCGGACATCCATTCCTCACCGACCAGCGGCGAGTCGGGATTCAGTTGCTTGATCCGCGTCGCGGCCTCGACCCACTCGGCACCGTGCTGCACAGCCAACTGCTGCACGTCGTCGAGCATCGCCCGCCGCCGCGCCAGAGACGTTGCGGCCCACGCCTTCTCACCTTCGGCGAGTTCGTTCAGCGCCTGGTCGACCGCTGCGGCGTACGTGGTCTCGGACATCTTCTTCAAATCTCCCGGTGGTGAGGTCAGGCGGCGGTCAGATCAGCTGACGTGGGCTTCGAAATCCAACAGGGAGTCCTGGTGGTTGTGCTCGTAGGGCTTGGGCCCCTTTCCGAGCGACCGCTTGGTGAGGAGCTGCTGGTACTGCTCGAACGGCGTGGTCCGCCCCCACTTCTCGCGGGCCTCGGCCGGCGTGTAGGTGACCGGGTTCTGCGCCGGAATCTTCATCAGCGTCGGCCCGACGATCGGGGTCGTATGCGGTGTGGTGAAGTCCAGCAGCGCCAGCTCGAGACGCGGGATGCGCGACACGGCCCGCAGGAACGGGCGTGCGACCAGCTTGGCGACGAAGTCATCAGAGTAATTCTGCGGGATGCCGCCAAGGGTGCGCATCCATTTCGGCATGGTGGCGATGATCGCGCGGCGCATGGGCCAGTTGAACACGCGGCGCATCCAGCTCGGCACCCGCTCGGGCAGGATGTGGTAACCCAGGTCGACCAGGTAATTCATCATGTTCTGCGCGACCTCGGAGCCGGCCATCTGCGGCCGGTACTGCTCGAAGTACTGCTGGATGCCCTCGCGGGTACGCGGCACGTCGTCGGGGTTGATGGTCTGGAACTCCGCGGCGCGCGCGCACTCCTCCCAGTACTGCAGCTCTTCTGCCGCCGTGAGCTTGCCGGGGCCGAACATCTCGTAGGTGTAGAGAATCGAGTGCCACGCGGTCAGGTGAATCCACAGCTGCGAGTACGGGTCGTTGGCGTCGAACGGCTTGCCGGTGATCGGCTCGGTGCCGACGGCCTTGCCATGAATCTTGACGAGGATCTCAGAGGCGTCCAGCACGGCCTCGGCGTCGCCGAAAGCCACGAGCGCGAAGTACTGCATGGTGCGGTCGTAGCGCAGCCGGGTACGGGCGTACACCTGGCCGCTGGCATCGACCGCAGCCGCGAGGTACGGATCGAGATGCTCGATGGTCACCGCGCGAGCGAAGCCCAGCAGCAGGGATGTCGGGTAACTCCACACCCGCCAGGTCATCGAGTCCGGTCCAAAGAAGCCGTAATCCACCGCCGGCTGGAGCTCAGTGTCGGCTGCAGGCATGCCGGCGACCCGGCGAAAAGTGGCGACAGCATCCATCGTCGTTCCCCTTTGAACATGTTGGCGCCATACGCTTGGCGCGATCGTTTAATGGTACGGCACGTACCACTAGATAGCCAGGCTTCCACTGAATGGGTGCATGAGGTAACTCCCGGCCAGCTACATGAGGTAAACAAGGAGCCATGGCGAGTGCCACCACCGGTCGCTGGGCCGGCCAACGCGAGCGCAGACGCGCAGAGTTCATCGACGCTGCCCTCGTCGTTATCGAGCAGCACGGGCCCCAGACGTCGACCGAGCAGATCGCGGCGCACGTAGGTGTCAGCCGCACCAAGCTCTACCGGCACTTCACCGACGCCGCCGACCTGCAACGCGAGGTCGCCCACCGCACCAGCGAGATGATCACCGCCGAACTGGCCCCGGTGTGGCGGCCTGAAGGCAGCATGTCGCAGATCGTCAAAGCCGGCGTCAGCGCGCACGTCCACTTCCTGACGCAGCACCCGAATCTGTACCGCTACCTGCAGCGCTGCTCCATCGATGAAGGGTTCAACGCCTTCGCCGACATCAAGATCACCATTGCCAACCTGCTGACCTCGGTGCTCAAGGTGTATGTCGGCGCATTCGATGTGGAGGCCGACGCCGAGCGGCTGTCCTACGGCATCGTCGGACTGGTAGAAACCGCCGCCGGGCACTGGCTCGAACAGCCCGAGCGCAGCAGTCAGGACGCACTGGTCGACGACCTGACCCGCTGGATCTGGTTGATGCTCGACGATTCACTGCGCGCCGGTGGCGTCTACCTCGCGGCGGACGAAATCCTGCCACCGGCCGCGCAGATCGCCGAGAACACGCAGCGCTACCGCGACCCGGCGCGCCTGCAGGCTGTCAACCTCTAGTTTTAGGTCGCGTCCAAGTCGAACGGCGTGACGCCCGGCTGGTGCGCGGGCGCCGTGCCCGGGACCGGCGGCACCCCGTTGACATCCGGGGTAGTCAGGGGCTTGGGTTGCTCCGAGGACGCATCAGCGCCGAAATTGCCGGTCAGGAATGAATCGTCGCCGTCCAGCAGGTGCTTGGTCAGGGCCTGCCGCGGCGACATGCCGCGCAGCTTCTGCAGTTCACTGAGGGGTTGGCGCAAGTCTTCGAACTCGGGTCCGAGGTCCTGCCGCAGCTGACTCGTCGCGCCACCGAGATAGTCGCGCACCTGTTTCAAACTGCCGGCCGTCCACCGGATGGCGCCAGGCAGCCGTTCCGGGCCGAGGATCACCAGACCCGCGATCACCAGCACGAGCATCTCGCCCCAGCCGATGTTGAACATCAGGTGGCCGGGGTGTCGGCGTTAGGTACGACGGTGAGCGTCACGTGCCGCCCATCCCGAATCACCTCGATGGGCGCCGGCTGACCGATCTGCAACTGGCGCACCCCGACCACGAATTCATCAGCGTCGGCGACCTTGCGATTGCCGATCTTGACCACGACGTCGTTCTCGAGGATGCCGGCCTTGTCGGCGGGGCTGCCGCCCATGACGTTCACCACCTGGGCGCCGGAGGCGACCTTGTCGCTTGCCGACTTCGCATTCAGGCCGAGCGTCGGGTGGAAGATCTTGCCGTCCTTGATCAACACCTCAACGGTGGCCTTGACCTCGTTCACCGGGATGGCGAACCCGAGACCACTTGCGCTGTCGGACAACGACTTTCCAGCCGTGTTGATGCCGATGACCTCTGAATTCATGTTGATCAGCGGGCCACCGGAGTTGCCGTGGTTGATCGAGGCGTCGGTCTGCACGCCGTCGATGACGGTGTCGGTGTCCGACCCTTCACCCGACAGCGGCACCGGACGGTGCAGCGCGCTGATGATGCCGTGCGTGACGGTGCTGCGCAGGCCCAGCGGGGCGCCGGCCGCGATGACCTCGTCACCGACCTTCAACTTCTCCGAGTCACCCATCCGGGCGACGGTCAGGTTGTCGACGTTGTCGACCTTGAGCACCGCGAGGTCGGTCTTCGGGTCACGACCAACGAGGTTGGCCGGGACCTGCTTGCCGTCGTTGAACACCACCGAGATGTGGTACTGGCTCGGGTTCTTGGCCGCGTCGGAGATGACGTGGTTGTTGGTGACGACGTAGCCACGCTCGTCGACGACGACGCCGGACCCCTGCGACCCGTCGGTGTCCCCCATCGCTTCGATGGTCACCACTGAATCAGCCACGGCGGACGCGACTTTCGCGAACCGGCCGGCCGGCTGGTCGCCCGGGTCACCGGTCTTCAAGGTGACTTTGGAGGTGGTGAAGGCCTCAACCACCTCGGCGGTCTTGCGCCCGGCCACCCCACCGAGTATGCCGATCACCAATGCCAGCAGCGCCAGCACCGCGAGCGCGGTGAACGAGACCCGGCGCCCGAACAGCACGTCACGCACACCGAGCTTGCCGACGGGCGCGGCCACCACCATCGGCGCCTGCGGAGGCAGTGCCGGGGTGCCGAGCGACGGCGCGGCCGACGGGTCGCGCCACGGGTCGGCGGCAACGTCGGAGTCTCCCTGCCCCTCGGCCTCGAGCGCACCGGCGTCGGCGGGGTGGCGCTGCAGTGAGTCGGCAGCGGTATTGGGCCGCCCAAAGGCCTCGGCCAGCACGGGATCAGGAGCTTGATTGGTCGGGGTGTACTCACCCTGGTTGCGAATCTCGTCCTCACCCAGGAATGAACCGGTGAAGCCGGCAGGCCGCCCAAAGGCGCGCTGGGACGCCGGATCCACGGGCACGCGCGTCACCGGACGCGGTTCCAGACGGGGGCGATCGCCGGACATGTCCTGATTGGTCACCGGTGTTCCACTCCCCATCTACTGGCTCTATCTGCGCTGCCCACCCGGGCGGGCGTGACGGTACTCAAATTCAGGCTCAACCCTACCGGCGACGACGACGATCTCGCGGCGGCCGGTCGGCAAAGCCTTGGTCTTCAACGCCAGCGGTCGGTACATCCGCGAGCTGCATAGATGCGCTGTTCGGAATGTTTGTCAGTGCACCCAGCAAAGCATTCGGCGCAATGATCGGGCATGAGTCGCGCAGCGCGCTCCGCGCCTGGCCCTGCGCATCGACCTCGCCGGCACAGTCCGCGCATTGCGACAGGTGGCTCGCGGCGCGCAGGTGGGCGCCCATCTGCAGCTCGCCGTCAACGAATGCGGCGATGGCCTCGATGGACAGGTGTTCTGTGGACCCGAAGCGCCGCGGGCCTACCGGTTCGTCGCTCTGCGAGGCGAACTGGGCAGGCAGCCAGGAGAAAGCACGACGGAACAACTGTCCCCGGTCGACCATGACCCAGCTCCTTTCCGCGCCACGACTCCGTCCGCGATGCCGTTACTACTGAATGTAGCGCGACAACCTGGGACGGGTCCGCCACAACGCTCAGGCGGACTTGGCGGAAATCGCCGCAACAGCCTCCGAGTAGTCGCCGGGGTGGCTGGCCAGGTACTCCCGCAGGGCCTGCCGGCCCCGGTGAATGCGACTGCGCACGGTGCCCAGCTTGACTCCGAGCGTCGCGCCGATCTCCTCGTAGGACAACCCTTCGATGTCACACAACACGACAGCTGCGCGGAACTCCGGCGGCAGCGAATCGAGGGCGGCCTGCAGATCCGGGCCCAGCCGCGAATCGTGGTACAGCTGTTCGGGATTCGGGTCGTCGGCAGGCACCCGGTCGTAGTCCTCGGGCAGCGCTTCCATGCGGATGCGGGCGCGGCGGCGGACCATGTCCAGGAAGAGGTTGGTGGTGATGCGGTGCAACCAGCCCTCAAAGGTGCCCGGCTGGTAGTTCTGCACCGAGCGGAACACCCGGATGAAGGTCTCCTGGGTGAGGTCCTCGGCGTCCTGCTGGTTACCCGACAACCGGTAGGCCAACCGGTACACCCGGTCGGCGTGCTGACGCACCAGCTCGTCCCACGACGGCATCGTGGACACGTCGCCGGTCGCATCGAACACCGCGGTGCCCGTCAGCTCGTCACTGACCTCAGCCCAGTCCAACTCGCCCTCGGCGACCCGAACGTGCGACATGTGGGCGGGGGCGAGCAGCGCGGGGGCCAGCGTGGAAGTCGTGGCAATCTCCAGTTCTGTAGGCGCATCGTCGATTCGCGACGATTCAGCACCAGCAGCAACCGGAATCTGGAGCCCAATATTCCCGATATTGCGGATATCCGGCGACTGCCGGATACCGGATTCGGACTGCGGATCATTCAGACCTGCGTGCATGGCGATTACAGTTCCCCACACCGGTGAGGTTGATGTATGAGCAATCTGAACTTTTCCTGAGAAACCTGCCGTCAGCACCGTGACCAGCCAAAACCCGGCGAAAGTTGGCCAAAAATTAACCTTGCGCCTTGGGCGTGGCGGGATTGCGCTCAGGCTTGCCCTCAGGCCGTCTGAGAGCCCCTGCGCAGGCCTGCGCATGTTGCGCGTGTGCTGACCGGCGGCCTGCTGCTAGTTCGTTACGCTGCGGACATGTCCAGCACCGATGACCCGACGGTTCCGGCCGCACCCGATCAGGCTGCACCGGCCCAGCCGGCTCCGGCGAGCCCCGCTCAGGTTGCCCCGGCTCAGCCGGTTGTCGCGACCGCCTCAAAGCCCAGCGCGGCCGAGGCCATCGTCAACCACGCTGAGCATTCCATCACTGAGGAGCCCGTCACTGCGGCGGCCCGAGAACGCGCCGAGGAGAGCGGGGCCAACCCCATCACCCCAGCGGTAGGCGCGCTGCTCACCGTGCTCGCCAAGATCGCGTCGGCCAAGGCTGTCGTCGAGGTCGGGACCGGCGCCGGCGTCAGCGGCCTCTGGCTGCTGTCGGGTATGCGGGACGACGGTGTGCTGACCACCATCGACATCGAGCCTGAGCACCAGCGCCTGGCCAAGCAGGCCTTTGTCGGTGCCGGGGTGGGGCCGTCGCGCACCCGGCTGATCGTCGGCCGCGCACAGGAAGTGCTGACCCGGCTGGCCGACGAGTCCTACGACCTGGTGTTCATCGACGGCGAGCCCGTCGACCAGCCACAGTTCGTCGCCGAAGGCGTCCGCTTGCTGCGGCCGGGCGGAGTCATCGTGGTCCACCGCGCAGCGCTGGGCGGCCGAGCCGGCGATGCGTCGGCCAGCGACCGGGATGTGACGGCGGTGCGCGAGGCTACCCGGGCCATCGCCGAGGACGAGCGGCTGACGCCGGTCCTGGTGCCGTTGGGCGATGGACTGCTGGCCGCAGTCCGCGACTGAGTTTCCTTGCATTGACCGGCCCGGCGAGTTTCGCCGGGCCGGTTTTGCGTTGGCGGGCGTGCGCGCGGATCGCCTGAATCGCCCGCGGGACGATCTGGCCGCACAGTCGCGACGGGCGCGGACCGCTGCCGAATCTTTACGCCTCTTTGACGCGATAGATCCTTGACCGCCGACTGAACGCATGTTTAATGTACTAAACATGCGTTCAACCGATGACCTCACCGCCGTCGCCCGGATCCGCGACGCGGCGATAGAACAGTTCGGCGAGCACGGATTCTCGGCGAGTGTCCGCAGCATTGCCGCGGCCGCCGGAGTCAGCGCCGCTCTGGTGATCCACCACTTCGGTTCCAAGGAGAAGCTGCGGGAGGCATGTGATGCGTACGTCATCGAGACCGTGCGGGCCGTGAAATCCGAGTCGATGCAGAACGCCAGCCCGTCCTCATGGTTCGCCCAGATCGCCGACATCGAATCCTTCGCACCGATGACGGCCTACCTGATGCGCGCCCTACAGACCGGCGGAGAGCTGTCAAAGTCGTTGTGGCAGACCATGATCGACAACACCGAAGGTTATCTGGAAGAGGGCGTCCGCGCCGGCACCATCAAGCCGAGTCACGACCCCAAGGCCCGCGCCCGATTCCTGGCCCTGACCGGCGGCGGCGCCTTCCTGACGTACATCCAACTGCACGACAACCCGGCGGACTACCGCCAGGTGCTGCATGACTACGCGCAGGACATGCTGCTGCCGTCACTCGAGGTGTACACCGAGGGCCTCATGGCCGATTCGACTATGTACGAAGCATTTCTGGCCCAACGCGAATCAGGCCAACCAATCGTCACGACCACTGAGGAGTGAATGTGAACGCCGCTATCGAAATCG
Source organism: Mycolicibacterium sp. CBMA 234 (assembly GCF_009729415.1). GTDB lineage: Bacteria > Actinomycetota > Actinomycetes > Mycobacteriales > Mycobacteriaceae > Mycobacterium. The sequence continues at coordinate 165,869 of NZ_MPKW01000024.1, read as the reverse complement.
ACACCCTGACAAAGAACTTCGGTTCGGTTCGGGCCCTCGACGGACTGAACCTACGGGTGGAGCGAGGCGAGGTGCACGGCTTCCTTGGCCCCAACGGCGCCGGCAAGTCGACCACCATCCGCATCCTGCTCGGGCTCGTCCGCGCCGACTCCGGCTCCGTCCGCCTGCTCGGCGGCGATCCGTGGGCCGACGCCGTCGCCCTGCACCGCGACATCGCTTATGTGCCAGGTGATGTCACGCTGTGGCCGACCCTGACCGGCGGCGAGACCATCGACTTGCTGGCCCGGATGCGCGGCGGCATCGACGAGAAGCGGCGCGCCGAGCTCACCGAGCGATTCGACCTGGACCCCACCAAGAAGACCCGCACCTATTCGAAAGGCAACCGGCAGAAGGTCTCGTTGATCTCTGTCTTCGCCTCGAACGCCGCACTGTTGCTGCTCGACGAGCCCAGCAGCGGACTGGATCCGTTGATGGAGAACATCTTCCAGCAGTCCGTCGCCGAAGCCGCCCGCCGCGGCACCACCGTCCTGCTGTCCAGCCACATCCTCGCCGAGACCGAAAGGCTGTGCCAGCGGGTGACGATCATCCGCGCCGGGCGGACCGTCGAGACCGGCACGCTGGATTCGATGCGGCACCTGTCGAGCACCACCATCAAGGCCGACATGATCAACAACCCGGGCCGAATCGACCACCTCCCAGGAGTTTCCGACATCGCCTTCGACGGCCGGATGCTCACCGCTCAAGTGGAATCCGAGAGCCTCGGCGCCGTCATCAAGGCCCTCGGCGACGCCGGGGTGCGCTCGCTGGTCAGCCAGCCACCGACGCTCGAAGACCTATTCCTACGCCACTACGGCCGGGGCGATCAGGGCCATGCCCACAACGAACCCGAGCAGGTGCACGCATGACCGCCGTTCTGGACCGTCCCGCGCGTCCGGCCCAGCCCGCGTCGACGTCGTCCAGTTTCACCGGAACCCTTGGGCTGCTTCGCCTTTACCTGCGTACCGACCGCATCGTCCTGCCGCTGTGGGTGCTGCTGTTGTCGCTGCCGCTGTCGACGGTGTACATCGGCAGCATCGCTGCCGTCTACCCCACCGATGCGGCCCGCGCCGGGTTCGTCGCGAGCATCATGGCCAGCCCGGCGCAACGCGCGCTGTACGGCAACATCTACAACGACAGCCTGGGCGCCGCCGGCATCTGGAAGGCCGGCATGTTCCACGTGCTGATCGCCGTCGCCGTCATCCTCACCATGATTCGGCACACTCGTGCCGACGAGGAGGCCGGACGCGCTGAACTGATCGACTCGACGGCCGTCGGCCGCAATGCCGGGCTGACGGCCGCGCTGCTGCTGGCCGGCGGGGGCTCAGTGCTGACCGGGCTGATCGGGTTCCTCGGGCTGTTGAAAACCGATGTGCCCGTGCTGGGTTCACTGGCCTTCAGTTGTGCGCTGGCGGGATCGGGACTGGTGTTCACCGCCGTCGCCGCGGCGGCCGCGCAATTGTCCGCCAGTGCCCGGGTCGCCCGCGGTGTCGCCTTCGGCGTGCTGGGAGCCGCATTCACCCTGCGGGCCGTCGGCGACGCCAGCGGCAGTGAATTGTCGTGGGCTTCGCCGCTGGGCTGGTCCTTGCTGGTCCGTCCGTACGCCGGGGACCGGTTCGGGGTACTGGCGCTGCACCTGACGCTGACCGCCGCACTGGTGGTACTGGCGTACCAACTGCAGAACGGACGCGACGTCGGTGCCGGATTGTTCGCCGAACGTCGTGGCCGGCCCCGTGCCACCGGAATACTCAGCGGGCCATTGGGATTGGCCTGGCGCCTGACGCGCGGCTCGGTCGTTGCCTGGACCGTCGGACTGGGGCTATACGGGTTGTTGGTCGGCAGCGTTGTGCACGGCATCGGCGACGAATTGGGCAACAGTGCGTCGGTCCGCGACATCGTTGCCCGCCTCGGGGGCACCGGCGCATTGGAGCAGGCATTCATCTCGATCGCTTTCACCATGCTGGGCATGGTGGCGGCCGCCTTCGCGGTGTCGCTGGCCCTGCGACCCCATCAGGAAGAGACCGGCCAGCGCGCCGAGACGCTGCTCGCCGGGGCGGTCAGCCGAACACGGTGGCTGACGGCATATTTGACTATCGCACTGGCCGGCACATCGGTGGCGATGCTGACCTCAGGTCTGCTGGCCGGTGTGATCTACGGCGCCGCGGCCGGCGACATCGGCGGCAAGCTACCCATGGTGCTGGGCGCGGCCGCGGTACAACTGCCGGCGGTGTGGCTCCTGGTCGCAGTGACGACGGTGTTGTTCGGTGCACTGCCACGGTTCACCGCGGTGGCCTGGGGCGTGCTGGTCGGCTTCATCGCGGTTTATCTGCTTGGCTCGCTGGCGAATTCACCGCATTGGGTGCTGGACCTCGATCCGTTCAGCCACATCCCGCGCGTCGGCTCGGGCAGCTTCACCGCGATGCCGCTCGTGTGGCTGCTGATTCTGGACGCAACTCTGATCATCCTGGGCGCCTTGGCTTTCCGGCGCCGGGACCTACGTTAGGGGCATCGACATGAAATTGGCACTGCAAGCCCTCGGTTCCGCGGTCTTCGGCACCCTCTTCTTCGTGGTGCTGCTATGCGGGCCGGCAGGCACCATTCACTATTGGCAGGCTTGGGTTTTCATCGCGGTGTTCATGCTCGCCACCATGGGCCCGAGCATGTACCTGGCGATCAAGCATCCGGACGCGCTGGCCCGCCGCATGCATGGCGGGCCGAGTGCAGAGACCCGGCCGGTGCAGAAGTTCGTCATGTGGGCCATCTTTGCCTCAGTGGCGGCCACCGGAGTGGTCAGCGCACTGGACTGGCGATTCGGTTGGTCACACGTGCCGACAGCGGTTGTGATACTGGGCAATGTCGTGGTGGCGGTCTCGCTGGTGGCGGCCCAAGTCGTGGTCATCCAGAACAACTTCGCCGGCGCCAGCATCACTGTCGAGGCCGGGCAGCCGGTGATCTCTACCGGGCTGTACGGCATCGTGCGGCACCCGATGTACATCTGCGCACTCATCATGATGGTGGCCACCCCGCCGGCGCTGGGCTCCTACTGGGGCCTGGCCCCGGTGCTCGTCAGTGTGCCGGTCCTGATGGCGCGCATCTTCGATGAGGAGAAGATGCTGCACGCCGAGTTGCCGGGCTACGACGCGTACGCCCTCAAAGTCCGCTACCGGCTGCTGCCGTACGTCTGGTAGCCCGTGATTTGTGCACGGTTTTCCGCGCTGACCGCGGAAAACCGTGCACAAATCACGACATACTGAGCCGGTGGAACTGTTCACCGGGCTCGGCTTGGCGACGGCGTCGGGTCTCAACGCCTACATCCCGCTGCTGGCGATGGGCCTTCTCGGACGCTTCACCCACCTGGTGCACCTGCCGCACCCGTGGGCGTGGTTGACGAACGGCTGGGTCATCGGCATCGTGGCCGTACTGCTGGTCGTCGAGATCGTCGCCGACAAGGTGCCGGCCCTTGACAGCATCAACGACACCATCCAGACGTTCGTCCGGCCGACTTCCGGCGGCATCGTGTTCGGCTCCGGCACCGCGGCGCAGACCGCGGCGGTCACCGATCCGGGTGCGTTCGCCAGTTCCGGCCAATGGATTCCCGTCGTGATCGGGGCCGTCACCGCGCTGGCGGTGTCACTGACCAAATCGACGGTGCGGCCGGTGGCCAACATTGCCACGGGCGGTATCGCCGCCCCCGTGCTGAGCACGTTGGAGGACGTGGCCAGCGTCGGGCTGGTGATCATCGCGGTGGTGCTGCCAGTGCTCGTGGTCGTCGCGTTGGTCGCGCTTGTCTGGGTCGCGGTGCAGCTGATCCGACGACGGAAGCGGCGCAACGCAGCGGTGTGATCAGCGTGCTCAGTGCAAGGAGACGTCGTCGATGTCGATGGTGACGGTGACCATGTCGTGCATCGGCTGCCCGTCCTCGTCGCGGACGTAGACGACGCGTTTCACCGGCAGCACGATGCCGTCGAACTCGGTGTGGTTGTCGGAGTAGTGCGCCGCCGGCGAGCCGTCCGCGATGTCAACGTCGTAATCGCGGCGGCGGATCAGGCCGTCCGAATCGATGTACACGGTTTGATCGGCGGAGTGTGTGCCGACGGAATCGGGGTAGCGCACCCCGAGTCTGCGCCACGTCTGCCCGTCCTCCCGCCAGGTGCCGAGTTCTTCGGTGCGCACACCGGGCAGCGTGAATGAATACGGCTCAGACAGATACGTCCACATCGCGTAGCCGGCGAAGTACGCGAGCTGCAACTTGGACCACGGCGTCTCCAAGGTGTGTCCGGCAAATGAATCTCGCGGGAACACAAGACTTTCCAGTCTGGTCGGCGGCTCTTCGTCCGTCTCGATGGCGACTTCAGTCGGGCTATACGACGAGCGGAATCCAGAACCGGTCAGGGAGCGGTGCCGGGCGCGCTGTGCAGTGGGCCAAATCTCGACGGTCGAGCTGTCGAGAATGCCGTCGACACCCTTGATTTTCCACAGGGCGCCGCCGATCAGCTGATGAAACTTGATGGTGTCGATCTGTTCCCAGCGATCGCGGCCGCCGTACGCCGAGATCACTTCGTCGAGAAGGCTCATATCGTGCTCCCTTGGGTGTAGTCGCAGTAGCTTCGACATTCACCTTGCGCGGGTTTACGACAGGGCAGGGAGACCGCGGCGATCCTGGTGCTGGCACGGCCAGGATGGGATGGCTAAATCCAGATGCCCTTGCCGACCGCGACCACTCCCCCGGCGCTGACCGAAAAGCGTTCGCGATCCTTCTCCAGATCGACACCCACCATTTCGCCGGGACCGACCACGACGTTCTTGTCGAGGATGGCGTGGCGCACCACAGCGCCGCGCCCGACCCGCGCACCGGGCATGATCACGCTGCCCTCCACGATGGCCCCGTCGTCGATGACGACGTTGGACGACAGCACCGAATTCCGCACGGACGCCGCCGAAATAATGCTGCCCGCGCCGACCACCGATTCCTGCGCCGAACCACCGTTGACGAACTTGGCCGGGGCCAGGTGTTCGGACTCGCCGAGGATGGGCCAGCGCCGGTTGTAGAGGTTGAACACCGGATGCACCGACACCAGGTCCATGTGGGCGTCGTAGAACGCGTCCAGGGTTCCGACGTCGCGCCAGTAGCCGTGGTCGCGTTCGGTGGCCCCGGGCACCTCGTTGTCGTTGAAGTCGTACACGGCGGCCATGCCGTCGCCGACCATCTGCGGAATGATGTTGCCGCCCATGTCGTGATCGGAGTCGTGGTTCTCCGCGTCCACCCGAATGGCGTCGATGAGCGCCTTGGTGGTGAACACATAGTTGCCCATCGAGACGAACGTCTGCTCCGGGTCGTCGGGCGTGCCCGGCGGATCGGCCGGTTTCTCGATGAAGCTGCGGATGCGGCCCGACTCGTCGGCGTCGATGCAGCCGAACGCCGACGCCTCGGCCCGCGGCACCCGGATGCCGGCGACGGTCGCGCCCGCGCCGCTTTCGATGTGGAACCGCACCATCTGCTCGGGGTCCATGCGGTACACGTGGTCGGCGCCGAAGACCACGATGTAGTCCGGGTCCTCGTCGTAGATGAGGTTCATCGACTGGTAGATGGCGTCGGCCGAACCGGTGTACCAGCGCGGCCCGAGCCGCTGCTGCGCCGGGACCGGGGTGATGTACTCGCCCGCCAGGCCCGACAACCGCCAGTTCTGGGAGATGTGCCGGTCCAGCGAATGCGACTTGTATTGCGTCAGAACACAAATGCGCAGGTACCGGGCATTCACCAGATTCGACAGCACAAAGTCGATCAGTCGGTACGCGCCGCCGAACGGGACGGCGGGCTTGGCCCGGTCGGCGGTTAGCGGATACAGCCGTTTACCCTCGCCGCCGGCCAAGACGATCCCCAGCACCTGCGGCTGTTCCCTCATGGCACCAAACCTAGTAGCCACCAACCGAAGTGGCGAGACATACGCGCCAACCCGTCAGGGGTTAACGTCATCGGCATGCGGGTGGCGATGATGACTCGGGAGTATCCGCCGGAGGTCTACGGCGGAGCGGGAGTGCACGTAACCGAACTCGTCGCGCAGCTGACCAAGCTGTGCGACGTCGACGTCCATTGCATGGGCGTGTGGCGCCGGGATGCGTTCGTGGCGCAACCCGATCCGCTGCTTGCCGGGGCCAACGCCGCCCTGACGACGCTGTCGGCGGACCTGGCGATGGTCAACAACGCCTTCGCCGGACCGGCCGCCATACCCACCGTCGTGCATTCGCATACCTGGTACACCGGCATGGCCGGGCATCTCACCGCGCTGCTGCACGGCATTCCGCATGTCCTTACCGCGCACTCGCTGGAGCCGCGACGACCGTGGAAGGCCGAACAGCTCGGTGGCGGCTACCGCATCTCGTCGTGGGTCGAGCGCACGGCGGTGGACGCGGCCGACGCCGTGATCGCGGTCAGTGCAGGCATGCGGGCCGACGTCCTGGCCACCTACCCGGAGCTCGACCCCGCACGAGTACACGTGGTGCGCAACGGCATCGACACCGACGACTGGTACCCGGTTGAGGCGGGCCACACCCTGGCAGAGCTGGGCATCGATCCCGACCGACCGATCGTGGCGTTCGTCGGGCGGATCACCCGGCAGAAGGGTGTCGGCCACCTGATCGCCGCAGCCCACCGGTTCGACCCGGACGTGCAGCTGGTGTTGTGCGCCGGCGCACCTGATACCCCGGAGATCGCCGGCGAGGTCGCCGCCGCGGTGAAGGAGCTCAGCACGTCCCGCGCCGGGGTGCACTGGATCCAGGAGATGCTGCCGACCGAGAAAATCCGCGAAATACTTGCGACGGCAGCAGTTTTCGTCTGTCCGTCGGTCTACGAGCCGCTGGGGATCGTCAACCTGGAAGCCATGGCCTGCGGCACCGCCGTGGTTGCATCGGACGTCGGCGGCATTCCCGAGGTGGTCGACGACGGGAACACCGGGCTATTGGTGCACTACGACCCTGCTGACGCGGTGGGCTTTGAGACAGGGCTCGCGGACGCGGTCAATGCGTTGATCCGTGACCCGGAGCAGGCCCGCGCTTTCGGGCGGGCCGGCCGTCGGCGCTGCATCGAGGAATTCTCCTGGACGCAGGTCGCCGAGCAGACGCTCGGCATCTATCGGAGCGTCTGCGGCTGACTAACTGGTGACGTTCTTCAGTTCGTCACCCAGGGCTGCGGCCTCATCGGGGGTCAGCTCGACCACCAGACGACCGCCACCTTCCAGCGGTACCCGCATGACGATGCCGCGCCCCTCTTTGGTTGCTTCCAATGGACCGTCGCCGGTCCGGGGCTTCATCGCCGCCATCGGGTGCTCCCTCCGCACGCGCCCGGACCGCATCCACGGTCCCGGATCAAGGCCGGAACCACCCACTCGACGGGTCGGTCCACAGCACTGAACTGCAACTGAACTATGTCTATTGTTCCCTATCGCTACCCGCGGGTGTGAAAGACCCGCCCGTCACGCCACAGATGGGCTGTGTCGGGGCACCCAACAGGCCTCGACGTGGTCGTCTACCATCCCGGTGGCCTGCATCAACGCATAGGCCGTGGTCGGGCCGACGAACTTGAACCCACGGCGCTTCAGTTCTTTCGCCATGGCCACCGATTCCGGCGTGGTCGCCGGCACCTGGGCCAGGTCCGCCGGCCGGGGCCGGGGGTCCGGCGCGAACGACCAGAGCAGCTCATCGAGGTCCAGGCCGTCATCGATGACCCGCGCGTTGGCGATGGTCGCCTCGATCTTGGCGCGGTTGCGCACGATGCCCTGATCGGCCAGCAGCCGGTCGATGTCCTTCTCCCCGAACCGGGCCACCGCGGTGACGTCGAACCCGCGGAACGCGGTCCGGAAGTTCTCCCGCTTGCGCAGGATGATCAGCCACGACAGCCCGCTTTGAAAGGCCTCCAGCGACACCCGCTCGAACAGGGCCTGCGTGCCGCGCAGCGGGCGGCCCCACTCGGTGTCGTGGTAATCGCGGTACGTCGTCGCGTCGGCGGAGTCGCCGATACTGACCCAGCCGCACCGGACCTTGCTGTCGGGGGCAGTCACTGTTCGGCTTCCGCGGTCCGAGCGGTCTGGGCACGCAACGTCATCAACTCACCGCGCAGCGAATCCAGCTCCTGCGCCAGTCGCTCCAGCACCCAGTCGACCTCACTGGTCTTGTAACCGCGGAGGGTCTGCGTGAACTTGACCGCATCGACGTCGGCTCCGGTGACGCCGGACGCCGGCAGCACGGTAGCCGTGGTGCCCCGCGCCAACGGCGGCAGCTGCTCACTGCGACCGAACAGCACGCTGCCCAGGGCGAACAGCACCACCGCGACCAGGACCAGCACCACGAGGTAGATCAGAATCAGCGTCACACCGACGATCCTGCCGGATGACCCTGACAAGTGGGGTCAGCGCAGGGTGTTCATGGCCGGACGGTCCGTCAGGGACACCGACGAGGTCCGCGGTGTGTAGTCATCGCCGTCGGCGAAGAACTGGGTGAGCCCGACGCCGGAATCGTCTATGCCGCAGCGCGACAGCAGGGTCGCGATGACCTGCCGGCTCATGCTGGCCAGCTCGGTCAGCGGCCGGTTGCGGTGCGTGCGCACGCCCAGGTTGACCTGCGCGATGGCGTCGAGCCCCAGGTTGTCATAGGTGTCGATCAGCAGCCCGATCTCGACGCCGTAGCCCGGCGCGAACCCGACCGACGTCAACAGCTCCCGGGTACCCGCGTACTCGCCGCCCAGCGGCTGCAGCAGGCAGGTCAGTTCGGGCCGCAGCGACGCCAGCAGCGGACGGGCCACCAGCTCGGTGACGCGGCCACCGCCATTGGCGTCCTCGCCGCCGTTGATCTTCAGCGGACGCCGGTAGAACCCCTTGACCAGATGGACGCCGTCGGCGACCAGCAATGGGCCCAGCAGCTTCGGCACGAACATCGGGTCAGGGTCCAGCAGGTCGGAGTCGACGAACACGATGATGTCGCCGGTGGTGGCCGCCAGGGAACGCCACAGCGCCTCACCCTTGCCCGGCTGGACCGGCACCTCGGGCAGCGCCTGTTCCCGGCTGATCACCTGCGCGCCGGCCTCGATCGCCCGGAGCTCGGTCTCGTCCGTCGACCCGGAGTCCAGCACCACCAACTCGTCGACCAGACCGCCGAGCAGCGGGCTGATGCTGTCGATGACGCCGGCGACGGTCTGTTCCTCGTTCAGCGCGGGCAGCACGACAGAGACGGTCCGGCCTGCCTTGGCGGCCTCGAGCTCAGCGATGGTCCACGACGGCCGGCTCCAGCTACGTTCGGCCAGCCACGAGTGGCTGGCGATCGAGTCGGCGGTCAAATCGGGCATTAGGGTCACGCGAGTCCCCTCACTGTTCGGCTCGGCGGACGCCCACCCTGGATCGACGCGACCATTTCCAGAACGCGCCGGGTGGGTCCCACCTCATGCACCCGGAACATGGCGGCGCCGTCAGCGGCGGCTAGTGCCGTCGCGGCCAGCGTGCCCTCCAGGCGCTCGGTCAGTTCGACACCTAGAGTCTCCCCTACAAAATCCTTGTTGCTGAGGGCCATAAGCACTGGCCATCCGGTTTTTACAAGATCTTTTACGTGGCGCAACAAACTAAGACCGTGGTAAGTGTTTTTGCCGAAATCGTGAGTCGGATCGATGAGGATCGCGTCCTTTGAGACCCCGACATCGACGGCATGCCGGGCCGCCGCGGTGACCTCAGCGATGACGTCGTCGACCACGCCGTGTTCGGTGATGCCGTAGTTCACCCGGAACGGTCGGGTCCGCGGTACGGCCCCGCCGGTGTGGGAGCAGACCAAGCCGGCGCCGAATTCGGCGGCCACCTCGGGCAGCCCGGGATCGGCACCGGCCCAGGTGTCGTTGATCAGGTCCGCGCCGGCCGCACAGGCCTGCTTGGCGACGCTGGCCCGCCAGGTGTCGACGCTGATCAGTTGATCCGGGTACTCGCCGCGCAGCCACTCGATGAACGGCACCACGCGCGCGATCTCTTCGTCGGCGTCGACAGTGCTGCCCGGCCCCGCTTTGACGCCACCGATGTCGATGACGTCAGCGCCGTCGGCGATCTTCTGGTGCGCCGCCTCTTTGGCCGCGTCGTCGCTGAAGGTCGCCCCCCGGTCATAGAACGAATCCGGGGTGCGATTGACGATCGCCATGATCAGCGCGCGATCGGCGGCCACCTGGCGACCCAGGAACTGGCCCCTTGGACAGGACTGCACGACTCCCAGGCTATCGGGCGAAGGCCCCCACTACTTGGGCCGCTTGCCGTCCTTCACCTCGGCCGGGTACTCGGCATAGAACGGCACGTAGCCGTCCTCGCGCCCGGCCAGCACGTAGATGGGGTCCGTCACGCCGTCGCCGTAGCCCTGTTTGCGCAGGTCAACCTTTTGATTCTTGAAGGTCGACGTGTGTGCCAGTGCCGACACCACCCGGATGAACAGCGGCACGGCGTAGGCCGGCAGGTGCTCGAATCCGGCCTTGGCCAGTGCCGCGCCGTCGAACTCGGCGCCGTCGCGCAGCTGCACCGAGGCCATGCCGGCCCGGCCGCCGCAGCCCGGTACCTCGACGCCGTAGACGGTGCACTCCTCGACCTGGTCGTCGGCGCCGAGCGCGGCCTCGACCTCGGTGGTCGCAACGTTCTCGCCCTTCCAGCGGAAGGTGTCGCCGAGTCGGTCAGCGAACGCGGCGTGCGCGAAGCCCTGGGACCGCATGAGGTCACCGGTGTTGAACCAGACGTCGCCGTCCTTGAATGCGTTGCGCACCAGCTTCTTCTCGCTGGCCGACTTGTCGGTGTAGCCGTCGAACGGCTGCAGGCTGTTCACCTTGCTGAGCAGCAGGCCCGGCTCACCGCGCTTGACCTTGCGCAGCCGGCCGTCGGCGCCCCGCACGGGCTCGCCGGTCTCCAGGTCGTACTCCACGTAGACCACGGGCGACGGGCAGATACCGGTCGTCTTGTCGATATTGAAGACGTTGACGAAGCCGGTGTTGCCCTCGCTGGCGGCGTAGAACTCACACACGCGCTTGATGCCGAAGCGGGAGGTGAACTCATCCCAGATCGCGGGGCGCAACCCGTTGCCGGCAATGACCCGGACCTTGTGGGCCCGGTCGGTGGGCTTGGGCGGCTGGTTCAGCAGGTAGCCGCAGATTTCGCCGATGTAGATGAACGCCGTGGCGTCGTACCGGATGACCTCGTCCCAGAAGCGCGACGCGGAGAACGACTTGCCCAGCGCCAACGCAGCGCCGGCGTTCAGGGCCGACGACGTCGCGACCGTAAGAGCGTTGTTGTGGTACAGCGGCAGGCAGCAGTAGAGCGTGTCGTTGCTGTTCAGCCGCAGCCCCAGGCCACCGAAGCCGCCGAGTGCGCGCAGCCAGCGGTAGTGCGTCATGACGCTGGCCTTGGGCATGCCGGTGGTGCCCGAGGTGAAGATGTAGAACGCCTTCTCCTTGGCCAGGATCTGGCTGGTGCCCGCAGGGTTGGTGGTCGGTGCGCCGATCGCGAGCTGGCGCAGCTCCTCGACGGAGATCAGGCCCGCGGTCAGCTCGGGGTCCGCACCGCACTCGGTGACGGGCTCGATGAAGTCCGGCTCGGCAACCAGCACCTTGGCACCCAGTAGGCCGAGGCTGTGCGCCAACACATTGCCGCGCTGGTTGTAGTTGAGCATCCCGGCGATCGCGCCGCATTTGACCGTCGCCAGCATGAGCAGCACCGCGTCCGGCGAGTTGCGCAGCATGATGCCGACGACCGAGCCTGGGCCGACGCCCTTGGCCGCCAGCACCGATGCGTAGCGGTTCACCGTCGCGTTGGCCTCGCCGTAGGTGATCTGCTGGTCCTCGAACTTGATGAAGACCTTGTCCTTGTTGGCCTCGGCGCGTTCCTGGAACACCTTGCCGATCGATGTCTTGGCCGTCGGGGAGGCACCAAAACCGGTGATCAGACCCCGAACGATCACCGGGGCGTCAGCCAGGAAGCCAGGAAGTTGCTTCGCGATGTCCAGCAGGCCGACGCCGGTGCGTGATGTGTCGTCACTCATGCGTGGTGAGCCTAGTAATCGATGTGACCGGGTGCACAAGCAGCTATGGCCTCATCGATGTTCTTGGCGACCACCAACCGGTCCAGCGCGGCCTGCTGGACGTAGCCGCTGTCGACCAAAGTGTGCAGCCAGGTCAGCAGCCCGTCGTAGTGGCCGTCCGGATCCAGCATCACCAGAGGCTTGTCGTGCATGCCGAGGTAGCCGGCCGTCCACGCCTCGAAGAACTCCTCGAGAGTGCCGATGCCGCCGGGCAGCGCGATGAACGCGTCGGAGCGCTCCTCCATGATCTGTTTCCGCTCGCGCATGGTGTCGGTGACGATCAGTTCGGCGGCGTTCACGTCGGCCAGCTCGCGGTGCACCAATTTCTTCGGGATGACGCCGACGGTGCGGCCACCGTTCTCCCGAGCACCGTCGGCGACGGCGCCCATGGCTGACACGTTGCCGCCACCGGACACCAGGGTCCAGCCGCGGGCCGCGATCGCGCGGCCGACATCGCCGGCAAGTTTGAGCAATTCGGGATGACGCGGACCAGCAGCGCAGTAGACGCAGACGGCATAAGTGTTTTCGGGGATGTTTTCGGCCAGCACAGCACAACGCTAATCGAGCGGTGCGGTCCGTCGCTCAGCCATAGGATCGGACCGTGGTGCTCAGCCAGCTGAAAGCGGGCGTCGAAACCCGCGCCGGTGCGCTGTTGACCGGCGCCCGGGGATCGGGCAAGACCGCGCTGGCCCGCGCTGCGTATGAGGAACTGGCACGGGGATTCGACCGGGCGGCCTGGATCACCGGCCTCGCGCCTGATTCGTGTGTGCCGTTCGCCGCGTTCGACGGATTGTTCACGGTGCCCGAGACCGGGCGGACGGTGCAGGTGCTCCTGGCTGCCCGGGAAGCGCTGGGGACCGGCCTGCTGCTGGTCGTGGACGACGGGCATCTGCTGGACCGGCTGTCGGCGTCGCTGGTGTATCAGCTCGCGGTGTCGGGTGCCGCCCGGGTCATCGTCACCGCGGAAGCGAATCAGTCGCTGCCCGAAGGCATTTCATCGCTGGTGCGCGACCGGTTGGTGACGCACGTGGTGACTGAGGGGCCAGACGATGCCGTCGTGCTCGATGCGCCGGACCCGGCACTGCCGCGGCAGGAAGGTGGCGGCGTCGTGGCCCGGCTGCGGCGCGCCGTGACGATGCTCGATGCCGGCGCCCCGCAGCCTGTGGCCGAATTGGTTGCCGCCGCCGACGACGCCCTGCGCCTCGGCGATCTGGAGTTGGCGGAGCGGTTGGGCCGCGCCGCCCTGCCCGGCGGAGGTTTGGCTGCCCGGGTGACGCTGAGCTACGCGCTGGCCTGGCAGGGGCGCGGGCTGGACGCTGATGCGGTGCTGGCCGAGGTGGATGCGGCTGCACTGTCCGAGCCGGAGGTGCTGGTGTGGGCACTCCCCCGAGCGGCCAACCAGTTCTGGATGCTCTCCGAACCCGAACGAGCGACAGCATTCCTGCGCACCGTCCGCGGCCGGGTGCACACCTCGGCAGCACAGGTCACCCTTGACGCCTTGTCGGCGACGTTCGCGATGAACGCAGGCAATCTCAGCCGGGCCATGCAGCTGGCGGACACGGTGCTGGCCAGTGACAACCCCGGTGACACGGCCGTCGGCTGGGCGGCGTCGGCCGCGGCGCTGAGCTGCGCCCGCATGGGCCGCCTCACCGAGGTGGACGCGCTGGCCGACCGCGCCGTGGCGGCCGGGCACCCGGGGTTGTTGCGGTTCACCAGCGGATTCGGGCAGACGACGACGCTGCTGTTGGCCGGCGAGTCCGGCCGGGCCAAGGAGCTGGCGCAGCAGTTGATCGATTTCACCCAATCACAGCAACCCGGCCGGGCCATCGGTGAAGTGCTGCTGGCCGACGTGCTGATCGAGCGGGGCGAGCTCGACGAGGCGATTGAACTCCTTCGCGACGCGGCAAAAGTGTTGGCGCCCACCGGATATTCGTGGGGACCGCTGGCGTGGATGCTGCTGGCGCAGGCCCTCGGTCAGCGCGGCGCGACCGCCGAAGCCGGCCGGGCGCTGGCCCGCGCCGAAGCCCGGCACGGCCTCAAGTCGATGTTGTTCGCACCCGAACTGGCGCTGGCCCGCGCCTGGACCAACGCTGCCCGACGCGACCGGCACGGCGCCGTCGCCGCGGCCCGTGAGGCGTTCCGCGCCGCCGAGCGTGGCGGCCAGTCCGCCGTGGCGTTGCGGGCGCTGCGGGACGCCGCGCGCCTGGGTGATGTCCGGGCCGTCGACTGTTTCGGCCGCGTCCATGTCGATTGCGTCTTCGGGCGGCAGGCGCACGATCACGCCCGGGCGGTGGCCGCAGCCGGTTCCGCCTGACAATTTGCCGCACGGCCGGTCGACGGGCTCGCCATAGGATTGACGGCAACACGTGAGGGGTCATGTCATGGTCGAGCCGTTGTACGTCAACACCGAGGGGGTGCTGGGCCTGGCCCGGGTGCACGACGCGGTTGCTGCTGGACTCGGTCAGTTGCAGAACGCGAGCGGCACCGGCATCGGCGCCGCGGCAGGTCCCGGTACGACGCACGGCTTGATCGCCTTCGGCATGCATTCAGCGCTGAGCGGAGTGATGGATCGGCGAGACAAGATTCTGCAGTCGACAGGTGCGGCCGGTCAGCAGATGTCCGAGCAGCTGCACCGCGCGGCCGAGGCATACCGCGCCGGCGACGAGCAGGGCGCGCGTGGCCTGTCCTCGGCAGCCGAGGGCATCCCCGGGGGTGGCAGTGGTGGTGTCAGTGCCGGAATGCCGGGCGGTGTCGGCGCCGCGGTGCCGGGCAGCCCGGCCGCCGGTGGTGGTGGTGCCGACATGGGTCAGACCATCGGCCAGGTCGGCCAGCAGGCCGGGCAGGTTGCCCAGGGCGTGGCCCAGGCGTTGGGACAGATTCCAGGGCAGATCGCGCAAGGTGTCAGTGGGGTTTTGGGTGGACTCCTCGGCGGACTGGGCGGGGCCGACGGCGGCTTGGGAGCTGGGCACGCGGCCGGCGCTGGGCTCGGTGGCCTGAGCGATCCCTCAGGCGCGGATACCGTTGGCGGGCATGACAACTCGAGTGTTGATGACCGCGACAATGACCGCCGGGACCCCGAGCGCCACGAAAAGGGCGAAGACGACCGGCGGATAGTGACGGCAGAACACCGGGCTGACCAGCCCAGCCAGCCGGGTCAGCCCGGCGGTGCGGCCGACGCGCAGCCGGCGACCGACCTGTCCGCCGGAGCGACTCCCCCGCCCCGTCGTCCGGCCCAGACCCGGCCTCAGGACATCTAGCCCGAACCGGGCTGCTTGCACCGCCGGACCAACACTGCTCCCCTGACACACTCGACCCCCGAGCCGTCAGCATGTGCTGACATTGTCAACACATGCTGACGGCTCCAGTTCGCAAGTGTCGCGGGAGAGCCGGACAAACGCGCATACCAGTTCAGGCGGTTTCGGCGTCAGGCTCCGGCAACGTCATCCAGCGCTCGATGCCGATGGCGTCGAGGAACCGCTCGTCGTGGCTGACCACGATGAACGCGCCGCGGTAGGCGCCCAGCGCGGACTCCAGCTGCCCGACGCTGACCAGGTCCAGGTTGTTCGTCGGTTCGTCGAGTAGCAAGAGGTGCGGCGCGGGTTCGGCGTACAGCACGCAGGCGAGCGTCGCCCGCAGCCGCTCGCCGCCGGACAGCACCGAGACTGGCAGGTCAATTCTGTTGCCCTGGAACAGGAACTGCGCCAGTAGGTGTCGTCTGCGGGTGACGCTGAGGGTCGGCGCCCAGGACACCAGGTTGTCCAGCACACTGCCCTGCTCATCCAGCAGGTCGAGGCGCTGCGACAGGTAGGCGATGCGCCCGTCGCCGCGGGTCAGCTGTCCGGCGTCGGGCTGCAGGTCCCCGTTGATCATCCGGAGCAGAGTCGACTTGCCTGCGCCATTGCGGCCAGTCAGAGCGATGCGTTCGGGCCCGCGAATATCGAGGTCGATTCCGTTGTCCGCGAACAACATCCGTCCATCGCGCTTGATGTTCAGGCCGGCCGCACTCAGGAGGGTACGGCCTGCGGGCACAGCCGTGTCCGGCAGATCCAGGGCGATGACGTCGTCGTCGCGGACCGCACGTTCGGCGGCGTCGAGCCGGGATCGGGCGTCGTCGATGCGCCGCGCGTGTACTTCGTCGGCGCGGCCGGCGGATTCCTGTGCGTTGCGTTTGAGCTGTCCGGCAATGATTTTCGGTAGCCCGGCGTCCTTCAGGTTGCGGGCGGCGGTGCCGGCTCGGCGGGCGGCGCGTTCACGGGCCTGCTGCATTTGCCGCTTCTGCAGTTTGAGCTGCGACTCTGCATTGCGCATCTCATCCAGCGCGGCCCGCTGCGCGTCGGCGACCGTGTCATGGTACGCGGTGAAATTCCCTCCGTAGGACAGGATTTCGCCGTCCCGCAGTTCGGCGATGCGGTCCATGCGGTCGAGCAGCGCGCGGTCGTGACTGATCACCACCAGGGCGCCCGGGTACCGGTCGAGCTCGTCGTAGAGCCGTTGCCGGGCAGCCGAATCCAGATTGTTGGTGGGTTCGTCGAGCAGCAGGACCTCGGGCCGACGCAACAACTCTGCGGCCAGACCGAGGGTGACGACTTCGCCTCCGGACAGCGTGCCGAGCACTCGATCCAGGGAGACGTCGAGTCCGAGGCGCGCCAGCTGAGCGGTACAGCGTTCCTCGATATCCCAGTCGTCGCCGATGGCGGCGAACACCGCGTCGGACGCGTCGCCGTCCGCCAGGGCCGCCAACGCAGCCAAAATGGGTGCCACGCCGAGTATTTCGGCGACGGTCAGCGCCGTCGCGAACGGCAGTGCCTGCGGCAGGTAGCCGACGGTGCCATCGATCGTGACGCTGCCGCCCGTCGGCTTGAGTTCTCCGGCAATGAGTTTGAGCAGCGTGCTCTTGCCGGCGCCGTTGGGAGCGACCAGTCCGGTGCGGCCGGCGCCGATGGTGAACGACAGGTCCGAGAACAACTCGGTGTCGTCGGGCCACGAAAAGGACAAGTGGGAACAGGTAATAGAGGACATGCAAAAGCTCTCGTGAGAGTGATCAGGGCAAGGGCATGCTCCGGTTATCCGGAGATGTCTTCTCCCAGCATGTTTTCGGCCCACCTCGGTTGACAGCAGTTGCAAAACCCACAGTACTCACGGGCGCAACTGATTTATCCGCGGTCAATGGCCGCGCAGTTGATCCAGTTGCCGCCGTTCACGTTTGGTGGGTCGGCCGGCTCCCCGATCACGCACGGGCGCTGCGAACATCGCCTCTTTGGCAGGCGGCGGCGGGCTACGGTCGATCAGGCATTCCGGCACGACGGCCGCGCCCACCCGCTTGGCGATCGGGCGGATGACCTCCACGATGCGCTCCCGCCCCTCGATGCGGACGCGGACCTCATCGCCTGGACCGACCAGTTGCGCCGGCTTCGCGGTGACATTGTTCACGCGCACATGGCCCGCCCGGCACGCGGCGGCCGCCGCCGACCGGGTCTTGGTGATCCGTACGGCGTAGATCCAGCTGTCGATGCGGACGCTACTCAACTGGTCAGATACCGCCTCAGCATGTCGGCGGTCGCGGTGATCGCCGGCGTCGACACCCGCTCGTCGACTTTGTGGGCCAGGTTCGGATCACCGGGCCCGTAGTTGACGGCCGGAATGCCAAGGGCGGCAAAGCGTGCCACGTCAGTCCAGCCGTACTTGGCCCGTACCTGGCCCCCGGCGGCCGCCACCAACGCGGCCGCGGCGGGCTGTGTCAGACCGGGTAGCGCGCCGGCGGCGGAGTCGGTCAGTTCGATGCGCACGTCGAGTCCGGAAAACACCTCATGCACGTGGGCCAGCGCCTGCTCGACACTGCGATCTGGGGCGAACCGGAAGTTGACGGTCGCGGAGGCCGCGTCCGGGATCACGTTGCCGGCGATGCCTCCATCGATCCGTACCGCGGAGAGCCCCTCCCGGTAGACGCAGCCGTCGATGTCCACCTGCCGGGCCTGGTAAGCCGTCAGCCGGTCCAGCACCGCGCCGAGTTTGTGAATAGCGTTGTCGCCCAACCAGGATCGAGCCGAGTGCGCACGGGTGCCGGTGGCGTGGAGGATGACGCGTAGCGTGCCTTGGCAGCCGGCCTCGATGAAGCCGCCCGAGGGCTCGCCAAGGATCGCGACGTCGGCATTGAGCCAGTCGGGCAGTTCACGTTCGATGCGGCCGAGTCCGTTGGCCGATGACTCGATCTCTTCGCAGTCGTACATGACGAGGGTGATGTCGTGCGTCGGCTCGGCGATGGTCGCGGCCAAGTGCAGGAACACCGCGTCGCCGGCCTTCATGTCGGACGTCCCACAACCCCAGAGTTCGTCGGCGTCGAGCCGGCTGGGCAGGTTGTCCGCGGCCGGGACGGTGTCGGTGTGGCCGGCGAGCAGCACCCGGGACGGGCGGCCGAGGTTGGTGCGGGCCAGGACGGCGTCGCCGTTGCGGATCACCTCGAAGTGCGGGGCCTGCGCCTTCAGCGCGGCCTCGATCTCGTCAGCGATGAGCTGCTCGTGCCGCGATTCGCTGGGAATGTCGACCAGCGCGGCGGTCAAGGCGATCGGGTCGGCGGTGAGATCGAGCATTCAGCCAGGTTAGCCGGTCCCGTTTCCCCGCGAGCAGACGCAAAACTGTCGTTATTCGCTCGGAATCGACAGTTTTGCGTCTGCTCGCGAGGGAATGCGAGCGGCCCGAATGGCCGGCGCGGTGGAGGCGCCCAGCAGCGTCGTGCGGTCTGCCGGGTAGCGCACTTCGACGACGACGTCGTCGCCGAAGCGGTAGGGCTTGCCAAGCACCAAGCCTGCCAACTGCTTTCGCATCCGGGACAGCTCGGCACGCACGGTGACCACGCGACGACGGTCGCCGTACAGGTCCTCGGCAAGCTCCGACGCCGAGCGCCCGTCCCTGTGGAGCGCCAGGACCAGCAGGATCTCGGCGTGCCGCAGCGAGATGTCGTGGCGCCAGCCGCCGAACTGCCCGGCCATCTCCAGCATCGGGGCGCCGCGCAGGTCAAGGACCACCCGGGTGGCGGTGGCGCCGTCGGCGTCGGCCGCGGTGGACGGCCGGACCAGCCACCCGCCGGGCAGTACCTCGATGTCGCACCGACCGAGGGAAGGAATCCAGACCCGGCCCGGGGCCAGCTCGTCGGGCAGCAGTATCCGATTGTGCAGCGGCATCTGGTCGACAGCGGCCACCCAGCCTTCGGCGTCGACCGCCAGCGCCGGACTGTCCATGCGGGCCAGGATGGGCGCGGCAACCATCCGCAACCGGTTCAAGGTCCGATCATGCTGTTCGCGGAGGTGGGATTCGGCCAGGCGGGCGACCGCGTCGACCAGCGCGACCGTGGTCGGGTGCACCGTGGCCGCCGGCCCGGAGACGTCGACGACGCCGATCACCTGGCCGGTGCGTGGATCGCGGATCGGGGCGCCGGCGCAGGTCCAGGCGTGGTGGCTGCGCAGGAAATGCTCGGCGGAGAACACCTGCACGGCGCGGTTGGATGCCAGGGCGGTACCGATGGCGTTGGTGCCGACGGCACCCTCACCCCAGTTGGCGCCCTCGACGAATCCGAGCCGATCGGCTTTGTTCAGCACCGCCGCTGACCCGGACCGCCACAGCACGCGGCCACGCGCGTCGGCCAGCACGAGGATGTTATCCCCATCGGCGACAATGGATTCCAGTCCGCGTGACACCTCGTCGAGCACCGACAGCAGGCCCGACGACTTCCGCAGCGCGTCTATCCCGGATGCTTCGACGATCGGCGGGATGTGGGTATCCGGGTTGACGCCACGCGCCAGCATCCGCTGCCACGATTCGCCGATCACATCACGGGGCCGCGCTGGAGCACGCCCTCCGGACATGGTCGCGTCGTAGACAGCCGACATCAACCGCGCGTAACTGCGCGGGTCTTCACCAACAGCTACCGCTGGTTCAGGCACGGCCATCACCGCCGATTGTGCTCCGCATCTCAGCGATAAACCAGGCCGCCGTCGATCAGGCCCGCCTGCCCCGTCATGTAGTCGGCGTCGGATCCGGCTAGGTAGGACACGAATCCCGCTACGTCGTCCGGGGTTTCGGCGCGGCCCAGCGCAATGCCACCGACGAACTTCTCGTACGTCTCCCCTACTGGGGCACCGGTGAGTTCAGCGAACCGCTGGTCGATTTCCACCCACATGTCGGTACCCACCACGCCGGGACAGTAAGCGTTGACGGTGATCCCGTCCGCGGCGTGCTCCTTGGCGGCGGCCTGGGTCAGCGCCCGCACCGCGAATTTGGTTGCGCTGTAAGGGCCCAGCATCGCGAAGCCGTCGTGCCCGGCGATCGAGGATGCGTTGATGATCTTGCTGATCTTTCCATCCGCCTGGTTACCCAACTCCTTGAACTTCGCAACAGCGGCCTGAATCCCCCACAGCACACCGTTAACGTTGATCGACCACAGCCGCTGCAGCTCGGCGGGCGTGACTTCGGAGATCGGGCCCACCATTGCGATGCCGGCATTGTTGACCATGATGTCCAACCCGCCGAGTGCGGCCGCCGCGTCGTCGACGGCAGCGAACACCTGGTCGTGGTCGCTGACGTCGGCAACGAAAGTTGCCGCTTTGCTTCCCATTTCGGCGATCTCCGCCGCCACGGCTGTCAACGGTTCCGGGTGCACGTCGACCAGCGCGACGTCAGCCCCGTCGCGAGCCAGTCGCAACGCGATGCCACGACCGATACCGCGCCCGGCCCCGGTGACCAGGGCGACTTTTCCCTTCAGCGTCATTGCTGTTCCTCCATTCATAGCGCTGGGTCGACCAGAACTTTCATCTTGGTGCCGGCGTGCAGTGCCTCAAATCCGGCGCTGACGACGTCGCCGATCGGAATCTTGGCCACCCATCCGGTCGTGTCGTAGGCGCCCTGCGCCATCAACGCGATGACGGCTTCGAAATCGGCACCGGTGTAGCAGAGCGAGCCCTGAATCCGTGATTCGTTCATCACCAGGTTCAAAAGCGGTGTCTGCAATGGCTTTTCGTAGATTGCGACGCTGACCATCGGCTTGCGGGACCCGATACAGGCCAACGCCGTCTCGACCGCTGGCGTAACTCCCGCTGCGTCGAACACCGCGTCGGCACCAGCACCCCGGGTGTGGTCGGCGATAAAGCCGGGTACGTCA
This sequence comes from Mycolicibacterium sp. CBMA 234, assembly GCF_009729415.1. Taxonomy (GTDB): domain Bacteria; phylum Actinomycetota; class Actinomycetes; order Mycobacteriales; family Mycobacteriaceae; genus Mycobacterium. Next base: position 144,604 of record NZ_MPKW01000024.1, on the reverse strand, counting down.
ACGGTCGTCGGGTCCAGAGTTGCAGCGCCAAGTGCTTCGATGGCAGCACGCCGCGTCGGCGACGGCTCGACCACGAACACGTCCTGAAGTCCCTTGCCGCGCAAGGCGAACCACAGCCCGATGCCGATCGGCCCGGCGCCGAACACCATGGCGGTGTCACCGGGACCGACGTCGCCAAGCGTCGCTGCGTGGTATGCCACCGACATCGGTTCGACGAGCGCCCCGAGTTCCAGCGAGACGTTGTCGGGCAGCCGGTGCAGCATGTTCGTCGGCACCACGGTGTATTGGGCCATCCCGCCGTCGGACATCAAGCCGTGAAATCCGATCTGCTGGCAGACGTTGTAATTGCCCGCCCGGCACGGCCCGCAGTGGTCGCACTTGTAGATCGGCTCGACGGCCACCCGGTCGCCTTCCTGCCACCCGGTAACGCCGGCTCCGACGGCCGTGATGGTGCCGGAGAATTCGTGGCCCAAAGTCAGCGGCAGCTCCTGGTGGGTCAGCGGATGCGGCTGCGTCGGGACGAAGATCGGACCGGCGTAGTACTCGTGCAGATCGGTGCCGCAGATGCCGTTGAAGCCGACCTCTAGCTGGACCGTGCCTGGTCCGGGAGTCGGAGTAGCGACATCTTCGACCGCGACTTTGTTGGGTCCGTAATAGACGGCTGCTTTCATGCAGCCAGTTCTATGTGACCGCGGCCACATCCCAACAGAGTTGCAGGGGGTTGCACCAATGCAACGGGGTGCAACCCTTGTCGGGCCTTGCACCGGGCGTGTGTCCTGAGTCACATGACCGCAACACTGGAACCCACTACCGCCGTCTCGCCACAGCAGCGCGTTGAGCGCTGGCTTGCCAATTTCGAAGCGGCGCTGGCCGCCCATGACATCGACGGCGTTGTCGGGATGTTCGCCGTCGACAGTTTCTGGCGCGACCTCGTCGCGTTTACCTGGAACCTCAAGACCGTCCAGGGTCGTGACCAGATCGCCGGCATGCTGCGCGCCCGGCTGGCTGACGCCGCCCCGTCCAGTTTCCGTACCCGGGAACCCGCGACCGCTGACGGCGACGTGACGTCAGCGGTCATCGAGTTCGAAACGGCCGTCGGGCGCGGCTCCGGACACCTGCGGCTGCGCGGCGACGAGGGCTGGACGCTGCTGACGACGCTGCAGGAACTCAAGGGCCACGAGGAGCGCAAGGGCGCGACGCGGGTGCTCGGCGCGGTGCACGGCTCGGACCCCGACCGGCGCTCCTGGGCCGAGAAGCAGGCCGAAGAAGAGGCGACGCTGGGTCGCGAGGCGCAGCCCTATGTGCTGGTGATCGGCGGCGGCCAGGGAGGTATCGCGCTCGGTGCGCGGCTGCGTCAGCTCGGGGTGCCGTCCATCGTCGTCGACAAGCACGAGCGTCCGGGCGATCAGTGGCGGGGGCGCTACAAGTCGCTGTGCCTGCACGACCCCGTCTGGTACGACCACCTGCCCTACCTGCCCTTCCCCGCCAACTGGCCGGTGTTCGCGCCGAAGGACAAGGTCGGCGACTGGCTGGAGTTCTACACCAAGGTGATGGAGGTGCCGTACTGGTCACGCACCGAATGCCTCTCGGCCACTTACGATTCCGAGGCCGGCCGCTGGACCGTCGAAGTCAATCGCGACGGCGAGCACCTGACCCTGCACCCGACACAGTTGGTGCTGGCGACGGGGATGTCCGGGAAGCCCAGTATCCCAACACTTCCGGGCCAGGACGTCTTCGCCGGGGAACAGCACCACTCCAGTCAGCATCCCGGCCCCGATCGGTACGTCGGCAAGAAGGTCGTCGTCGTGGGGTCCAACAACTCCGCACACGACATCTGTAAAGCCTTGTACGAGAACGGCGTTGACGTGACTATGCTGCAGCGGTCGTCGACGCACATCGTAAAATCGGATTCGCTGATGGACCTCGGCCTCGGTGACCTGTACTCCGAGCGCGCCGTCGCCTCAGGTATGACGACAGAGAAGGCCGACCTGACCTTCGCCTCTCTGCCGTACGCGATCATGGCCGACTTCCAGCGGCCTATCTACGACGCAATCAGGCTGCGGGACAAGGACTTCTACGACCGTCTGGAGGCGGCCGGCTTCGAGCTGGACTTCGGCGACGACGACTCCGGGCTGTTCATGAAGTACCTGCGCCGCGGGTCGGGCTACTACATCGACGTCGGCGCGTGTGAGCTGGTGGCCGACGGCTCGATCAAGCTGGCGCACGGCCAGGTCTCGCACCTGACCGCGGACGCCGTGGTGTTGGCTGACGGCACTGAGCTGTCAGCCGACGTCGTGGTCTACGCGACCGGCTACGGCTCGATGAACGGCTGGGCCGCCGACCTGATGGGCCAGGAGATCGCCGACCGCGTCGGCAAGGTGTGGGGCCTGGGCAGCGGGACGGCCAAAGACCCCGGCCCGTGGGAGGGCGAGCAGCGCAACATGTGGAAGCCGACCCAGCAGGAGAATCTGTGGTTCCACGGCGGCAACCTGCACCAGTCGCGGCACTATTCACTTTACCTGGCACTGCAGCTCAAGGCCCGCTTCGAAGGCATCCCCACGCCGGTGTACGGGCTGCAGGAGGTCCACCACCTGCAGTGAGCGGCACCCCTCGCAATCTGGGGGCACCTCCCGCTCGTGGGTGGTGCCCCCAGTTCAGCGCTGGTTCAGTAACCTTGACCAACGTGACTTCTGCATCTGGCATCGGCATCGCCACCATCACCGCTGACGGAACGGTCCTGGACACCTGGTTCCCCGCCCCCGCGCTGTCGGCTGACGCCGCGGCCGGCCCAGTCCCCGCTGAGCTGGAAGCTCTGGTCGGCACCGACGAGGACCGCGGCGTGCGCACCGAGATCGTGCGCACCACCATCGCCTCGCTCGATGACAAGCCGGCCGACGCGCATGACGCCTACCTGCGGCTGCACCTGCTGTCGCACCGCCTGATCGCGCCGCACGGCGCCAACATGGACGGCATCTTCGGCCTGCTGACCAACGTCGTGTGGACCAACTTCGGGCCTTGCGCGGTCGACGGCTTCGAGACGGTCCGCGCCAAGCTGCGTCGCCGTGGCACGGTCACCGTGTTCGGCGTCGACAAGTTCCCGCGCATGGTCGACTACGTGCTGCCGGCCGGCGTGCGCATCGCCGACGCCGACCGCGTCCGCCTCGGCGCGCACCTGGCATCCGGCACGACCGTCATGCACGAGGGCTTCGTCAACTTCAACGCCGGCACCCTGGGCACCTCGATGGTTGAGGGCCGCATCTCGGCGGGCGTCGTGGTTGACGACGGCTCCGACGTCGGTGGCGGCGCGTCCATCATGGGCACGCTGTCCGGTGGCGGCAAGGAGGTCATCTCGGTGGGCAAGCGCTGCCTGCTCGGTGCCAACGCCGGCCTGGGCATCTCGCTTGGCGACGACTGCGTCATCGAGGCCGGCCTGTACGTCACCGGCGGCACCAAGGTGACGACCGCCGACGGGCAGACCGTCAAGGCCAAGGAGCTGTCGGGCTCGAACAATCTGCTGTTCCGCCGGAACTCGGTCAGCGGCGCGGTCGAGGTCGTCAAGCGCGACGGCACCGGCATCACCCTCAATGAGGCGCTGCACGCCAACTAGTTTTGCTCGCCGAACGTGAGCTTGTGTCCGTCGATTCACCGAAATCTGGCACACGAGCTCACGTTCGGCTTTTCTATGCCCAGGGGCCGACGCCCGTCACCTTCTCGATGGTGATGCGGGTCAGGAATCCGGGCGGGGCGTCGGCCGGTGGGAACTGGCCATTGAACTCCGGCGCCAGCGCGTCGTTAAGGCGCGTGAGTACCTCGGGCGCCCCACCCTCGACGATCCGGGCCGTGCCGCTGATCGCCAGGTAGGGCACGACGGGCTGGGAGCCGCGGTCGACGCCGACAATGGCAAGCGCCACACGACCGTCCCGGCGCGCATTGCGGACCTTCTTGTGCTCGCTGAGGTGGGCGCTGACCAGTTCGTCGCCATCAGGGGTGTGCTGCAGTTCCACCCAGACCACCGAAACCTGCGGGCTGCCATCGGCGTTCAGGGTCACGAGCGTTGCGTTGGCGCCGGCTCCGATGAGGGCGCGGGCTTCGTCAGTGAGTTGCATGGCATGTACAAGGCGATGCCGCGACATTGCATTCCCCGACGCCGGGCGCACGCTCGTCGGCCGCGAGCGTGCGCAAACTGCGCGCCCACCGCGGCGTGTTGTGCGCAGACACGCACGCTCGCGGTAAGGGGTAAGGGGTAAGGGGTAAGGGGTGGGGTAGTTAGACGAGCAGCTTCTTCTGCACCTTGCCCATCGCGTTGCGCGGCAGGCTGTCCACCAGCCGCACTTCGCGTGGCCGCTTGTGCGCCGAAAGTTGTTGTGCCACAAAGTTGATGAGTTCCTGCGACGAGGCCGACCCGACGACGTACGCAACAATCCGCTGACCGAGGTCGTCGTCGGGCACGCCGACCACCGCGGCTTCGGATACCCCCGGATGCCCGAGTAGCACCGTCTCGATCTCACCGGCTCCGACCCGAAAACCGCCGGACTTGATCAGGTCCACCGACTCGCGGCCGACGATGCGGTGCATGCCGTCGGCATCGACCACTGCGACGTCGCCGGTGCGGTACCAGCCGTCGTCGCCGAGCACCTCGGCCGTCGCCTCGAGTCGGTTCAGGTAACGGGTGAACATGGTCGGCGCCGAAACCTCCAGGCGGCCAATGGTTTCCCCGTCGTGCGGCACCGCTGTCCCGTCGTCGGCGACCAAGCGCGTCTGCACTCCGTCGAGCGGCAGTCCGACCCAACCGGGGCGACGTTCGCCGTCGACCCGGGTGGACAGGGTAATCAAGGATTCGGTACTGCCGTACCGCTCCACCGGCGCATGCCCGGTGAGCCGGACCAGGTCGTCGAACACCGGCACCGGCAGCGCCGCGCTGCCCGACACCAGCAGCCGTGCCCCGCGCAGCGCCTCGGCGGCCGCGGCATCGGCCACCACGCGGGACCACACGGTCGGCACGCCGAAGTACAGGGAACCACCGGCCGCGGCATACCCAGCCGGCGAGGGTTTTCCGGTGTGCACGAAGCGATTTCCGATCCGCAGCGAGCCCAGCAGTCCGAGGATCAGCCCGTGTACGTGGAACAGCGGCAGGCCGTGCACCAGGGTGTCCGCCGGAGTCCACGCCCAGGCCTTGGCCAGCGCGTCGATGTCCGCGGCGATGGCGCGACGGCTGATCACCACGCCTTTGGGCAGCCCCGTGGTGCCTGAGGTGTACATGATCAGCGCGGTCGAATCCGGAGAGGGCTCGGCGTAGCGGTGCCAGGACCGGGCGTGCAGCCGCACGGGAATGTGGGGCAGGCCTTCGGTCTCCTCCGGGAGTTCACCTAGCCACGCCTGCGCGCCCGAGTCGGTGATCATGTGCCGGCGTTCCGCGGCACCGACGTCGGCGGGCACCGGAACCAAGGGCACGCCCGCGATCAGGCAGCCTGCGATGGCCAGCACTGTGGTGGCGGTCGGCCGGGCCAGGACGGCCACCAGTGAGGCTCCTGCCACACGCTCCGCCACCGAGGTGGCAGCCCCGACCAGATCGCTGCGTGACAGCACCGCGCCGTCGATGCGTACCGCGTCTTCGAGGTCGTGCCCGGCCGCGACAATGGCCGGGTTAAGGGAGGTCAACAGCATGTGCGTGAGGCTACTCTGAGCGGGTGGACCCGATCGAGAGACTGGCCAGTCGTGAGGTGTACCGCAACAACTGGATGTCGGTGCGCGAAGACGACATCCGCCGCCCAGATGGCAGCACGGGCATCTACGGGGTGGTGGACAAACCGACGTACGCACTCGTGATTGCTCAAGACGGTGACCAATACCGGATGGTGGAGCAGTTCCGATACCCAATTGGGTTGCGGCGCTGGGAATTTGTGCAGGGCACCGCGCCGGGCACGCTGGACGGCAACGAACCGGAGCCCACTGATCTGGCGGCGCAGGAACTCCGCGAAGAGACTGGGCTGCGGGCCGAAACATGGCAAGTACTGGGCCAATTGGACGTCGCACCCGGGATGTGCAGCCAACGGGGCTGGGCTTTTCTCGCCACCGGCATCACCGAAGGTGAGCACGAGCGCGAGCATGAAGAACAGGACATGCACAGCGAGTGGTTCACCGCTGCGCAGATCGAGGCGATGATCCGCAGCGGAGAAATCACCGATGCGCAGACGCTGGCGGCGTGGACGTTGTTGAGGTTGCACGCGACTCAGTAACGCGATCCTGCCAACTCCGGTAAACATCGCGCCACCTGGGATGGTGCCGTTTCCGCAGCCTGTTGATCTTGGCATAACACCCAAGCAGGAGGCAGCGACATGTTGACGATCACCGGTTTTGCACAGCAGACAGCGGGTCGTTTCGTTCTGGCAGGCGGACTGGCCGTGGCGGCCTTGGTGTCCCCGATCGCGTGGTCGTTCGCGAACGACACCCAGACGGCGCTGCCGGCGACCATCGTGGCATCCCACAACAACAACGGCGTTGATCAGCTGCAGTGGATCTACGACGTCCAGCCACACGCACAGGCGCCGCACGTCGACACCACGGTTCACCAGAGTCGCTGATTCGGCAACGCCAGCCAGTGCTACTGCGCAAAAAGAACTTTCGTGCGCGCTTGACCTCAACCTTAGTTGAGATTCTAGCGTCGTAGGCGTGACCGAATCAGAAGTAATTGTCGACCAAGTCGTTCTTCGCGACGGCTTTGTTCCATTGATCGATATCAGCAGCGCCCGAAACGGCGACCAGCGTCAACGTCGGGCCGTGGCCGACGCGATAGGTCGGTGCTGTGAAACCAGTGGTTTCCTGCTCCTTGTCGGACACGGCGTGCCCGACGACGTCATCGATGACGTAAACCGCGCCCTGCGTGGGTTCTTCGCCCTATCGCAGGCCGAAAAGGACCGCGTCAGGGCGGAGCCTGGCGACCCGCTGGCCCGCGGATTCAGTACTGCGGGCAAGCTCTCGGCCACCAATGACGGCGCAGACGCCGAAGCCGAGCACCAAGCGCCGGACCGGGTCGAGAAGTACGTCCACTTCCCGCTGGGCAACCCAGAGGGCACCGGCGGCGCCGGCTGGATCGACGAACGCGTGTCCGTCGCCGAGCGCTGGCCCGAACTTCCGGGTTTCCGCGCGGCTTACGAGCGCTACTACGCCGAAATGACGTCGCTGGCCACCGAACTGTCCCGGCTGTTCGCGCTCGCGCTGGGCTTGCGAGAGGACTGGTTCGACGCATCGATCGATCGACACAACTCCAATCTCATGGCCAACTACTACCCCGCCGACGACCGGCCGGCCGGCGAGATCCGGCTGAGCCAGCACAGCGACTGGGGCAACCTGACGATCCTGCTACAGGACGAATCTCAAAGCGGGCTACAGGTTCTGGGTGATCGCGGCGAATGGCTCGATGTGCCGGTAGTGCCGGGCGCGTTCGTCATCAATATCGGTGATCTGTTGGCCCGGTGGACCAACGACCGCTGGGTCAGCACCGTGCACCGCGTGGTGAGCACTGGCGCCGGTGGAGAGCGGTTCAGCCTCCCGTTCTTCCACCAACCCAACTTCGATGCCGTGATCGAGTGCATCCCCACCTGCGCGACCGCGGACAATCTGCCGCGGTATGAGCCGGTGGTGTCGGGGCCGTATCTGCTGGGCAAGTTCAAGGTCGCGTATGACCTGAGTCCCGACTGAGGTGTGGCGGCTCAGTGCCCAGCCAGCGCCCTCAGGAAGAACGCCAGGTTGGCCGGACGCTCGGCCAACCGCCTGACGAAGTAGCCGTACCACTGCGAGCCGAACGGCACGTAGACCCGAACATGGTTGCCCGCCAACGCAAGTCGGCGTTGTTCGTCGTCCCGGATGCCGTATAGCATCTGGTACTCGAAATCGTCTACGCCACGGCCGAATTCGCTCACCAAGGCAGGCACCGCACCGATGATCTCCGGATCGTGGGAGGCCACCATCGGGTAGCCCGCGCCGGCCATCATTACCCGAAGACAGCGCAGGTAATTGGCGGTGACGTCGTCGCGGTCGCGGAACGCCACCGACGCCGGTTCGTCATAGGCCCCCTTGCACAACCGGATTCGGGTGCCGGCCAGGTCCTGGCAGTCGCCCAGGGTGCGCTTGAGGTAGGCCTGCAGTACGGTGCCGAGCCAGTCGAAGTCGGCGCGCAACTCCCGCACGATAGACAGCGTGGAGTCAGTGGTGGTGTGATCCTCGGCATCGACGGTGACCCAGATGCCGAGGTCACGGGCCTTGGTGCAGATGGTGTGGGCGTTTTCCAGGGCGATCTTCTCCCCGTCCCGAGGCAGTGCCTGTCCCAGCGCCGATAGCTTCAGCGACACTTCCAGCGGTCGTGGCGCATCGCAGGATTGATTCCCGAGGGCATCGAGCAGCCCCAAATAGGCAGTGACGGTCAGCTCGGCAGAGTCGGGATCGTGGACGTCTTCACCCAGGTAGTCGATGCTCACGAATCGGTGTGAATTAGTCAGGTGCACAACCGAATCCAGCGCGTCTGCGACATGCTCACCGGGTACGAAGCGGTGCACCACCTCCCGAGTCAGCGAAACCTGCTCCAAGGCGTGACGCAGCCGGTCACTCCGTCCCGCGGCCAGGATCACAGGTCGGGCAACGCCTTTGAAGACCGACATGTCACGCCTCCATATGCGGATAGTTGTGGTTGACGGGCGGAACGAAGGTCTCTTTGATCGAACGGGCCGACGTCCAGCGCAGCAAGTTCAGCGCGGAGCCGGCTTTGTCGTTGGTGCCCGACGCCCGGGAACCGCCGAAAGGCTGCTGCCCCACCACCGCTCCGGTGGGCTTGTCGTTGATGTAGAAGTTGCCGGCAGCGAACCGTAGCCCCTGTTCAGCCTCGCGGACCGCAGCTCGGTCGTCGGCGATGACCGCGCCCGTGAGGGCGTACTTCGCACCGGTGTCGACGACGCCGAGGATGTCGTCCCAACGGTCGTCGTCATAGACGTGCACGGCGAGGATCGGACCGAAATACTCGGTGCTGAAGGCCTCGTCGTGCGGATCATCGGACAACAGCACGGTAGGTCGCACGAAATAGCCTGTGCTGTCGTCACATTGACCACCGACGGCGACGGTGACGTGCGGCCGGCTCTTGGCGCTTTCCAGCGCCGCGACGTTGCGAGCGTAGGCTCGCGCGTCGATCACCGCGCCGCCATAGTTGGTGAGGTCCGTGATGTCGCCGTAGCGCAGCGCCTCGGTGGCCGAGAGAAAATCGTCGCCCATCTTCTCCCATACCGAACGGGCGATGAAGGCCCGCGACGCCGCCGAGCACTTCTGGCCCTGGTAGTCGAAGGAGCCGCGAATCAACGCCGTGCGCAACACATCTGGATTCGCGGAGGCATGGGCCAGCACGAAGTCCTTGCCTCCGGTCTCCCCGACCAGCCGCGGATACCCGTGGTAACGCTCGATATTGGTGCCGACCTCGCGCCACAGGTGCTGGAACGTCGCGGTCGAGCCGGTGAAGTGGATGCCGGACAGCCTCGGGTCGGCCAGCACGACGTCGGAGACGGCGAAGCCGTCGCCGGCCAGCAAGTTGATCACTCCAGGCGGTAGGCCGGCCTCTTCCAGAATCTGCATGGTCAAGTACGCCGAAACGGTCTGGGTGACAGACGGTTTCCACACCACGGTGTTGCCCATCAACGCGGGAGCGGTCGGCAGGTTGCCGGCGATGGCGGTGAAGTTGAATGGGGTGATGGCGTAGACGAAGCCATCGAGAGGCCGGTAGTCCGACCGGTTCCAGATGCCACGGGTACTGATCGGCTGCTGCGCCAGAATCTGCCGGGCGAAGGCGACATTGAAGCGCCAGAAGTCGACGAGCTCGCACGGCGCATCGATCTCGGCTTGGTACGCGGTCTTGGATTGGCCGAGCATGGTTGCGGCAGCGATCTTTTCGCGCCACGGCCCCGACATCAAGTCGGCGGCCCGCAGGAACACCGCGGCCCGCTCGTCGAACGACGTTGCCGCCCAGGCATTCTTGGCGGCCACGGCTGCCTGCACCGCGGCATGAGCCTCCTCGTGGCCGGCGTTGTACAGGGTGCCGAGGACCGCGCGGTGGTTGTGCGGCTGCACCACGTCCAACCTCTGTTCACCTGCCATCACGCGGCGGCCGCCGATGACGTGTGGCAGGTCGATCGCGTCATGTTGGAGATCGGTCAGCTGGGCTTGGAGCCGGACGCGTTCGGTCGAACCCGGCGCGTAATCGTGGACTGGCTCGTTGATGGGCAGCGGAACGTCGGTGATGGCATCCATGTAGCAAGGGTCCGCCGCCGAGCCCGTCGCGCCTTTAGCTGATCCGACAACGATCTCGACTGTCGGCAGTACGATCGGACAATGCAGGCCGTCGGCCTCGGCCACCTGATATTGGCGCTCGACTCGACCATGGTCACGCTGGTCGAGGCCCCGCGCGGCCTGGATCTGCCCGTCGCCACGGCCGCCCTTCTCGACTCTGACGACGTGCGCCTCGGGATGGCCGCCAGCGCCGGCTCCGCCGACGTCTTCCTGCTCCTTGGGCTTACCGACGCCGCGGCGCTGGACTGGCTGCAACGTCAACTCGCCCAACATGTTCCGGTCGCCATACTGGTCAAGAATCCGTCAGACGCCCTCATCGGGCCCGTCGTCAGCGCAGGTGTCGCGGTGGTGGCCGTCGACCCCCGAGCCCGGTGGGAACGGTTGTACCGATTGATCAATCACGTGCTGGAGCATCACGGTGACCGCGCCGACCCGCAGTACGTCTCGGACACCGACCTGTTCGGACTGGCGCAATCCATCGCGGACCGCACCCGCGGCATGGTCAGCATCGAGGACGCGCAGTCACACGTGCTGGCTTACTCGGCGTCCAACGACGAGGCCGACGAGCTGCGCCGGCTGTCCATCCTGGGCCGCGCGGGACCACCCGAGCACCTGGAGTGGATCGGCCAGTGGGGCATTTTCGACGCGCTGCGCGCCGGGCCTGAGGTCGTCGCGGTCGCCGAACGCCCCGAGCTCGGACTGCGGCCGCGCCGGGCCGCCGGTATCCACCTGGCTGAGCGCGTCGGGCGCCGCGGACCCGGGTTCGCCGGCACCATCTGGATTCAGCAGGGCTCGCAGCCGCTGGCCGACGACACCGACGACGTGCTGCGCGGCGGCGCCGTGCTGGCCGCGCGGATCATGTCCCGGCTGGCGGCGACGCCGTCGACGCACTCGGTGCGAGTCCAAGAGCTGTTGGGGTTGCGTGACACCGAGCCGGACGTGGTCCAGGTGGCCCGCGAGCTGGGCCTGTCCGGCGCCGGTCGAGTGACAGTGGTGGGGTTTGCCATCTCCGAACCGACCTCGGTGCGACTGAGCGACGTACTTGCCTTGAGCGCCAGCGCCTTTCGTCACGACGCCCAAGTGACCCAGCACAACTCGCGCGTGTACGCGCTGTTCACCGACTCCGGTCGCGCGGTGACGTCCTGGGTACGCGGAACGGTGGCTGCTCTGCAGGCCGAGCTCGGTTTGGAGTTACGCGCCGCGATCGCGAGCGGGACAACAGGTTTGGCGGAGGCCAGTGCCGCGCGCACCGAAGTCGATCGGGTGCTCGACAGCGCGGCCCGTCATCCCGGCGCCATCGCCGCGGTGACCACGCTGGCCGAGGCCCGCACTACCGTGCTGCTCGACGAGATCGTCACGATGATCGGCAACGAACCCCGGCTGCGGGACCCAGGGGTGGTACGCCTGCGCGAGCAGGAACCGGCACTGGCCGAGACGCTGCAGATTTATCTGGACAGTTTCGGCGACGTCGCGGCCGCCGCCGGCCGGCTGCACGTCCACCCTAACACCGTGCGGTACCGGATCCGTCGCGTCGAAAAGCTTTTGGACACTTCACTTTCAGACCCAGAAGCCCGGCTGTTACTGGCGCTGGGCCTGCGGGTCGGCGACTGACCGTTCCTCCGCGAGCAGACACAAAACTGTCCTTTTCCAAGGATTTTCGACAGTTTTAGGTCTGTTCACAAAAGAACTAGATGGGCGTCTCTTTGATGTCTCTGACGAACCTGTTGAGCAGCACGTCGAGCTGACGCAGATCGTCGGCAGTCCAGTCCGAGAGCGCGCGGGCCAAGTGGTCGCGCCGCACGTCCTGCAACGCGTCGGCAGCCCACTGTCCCGCGTCGGTGACGTGAACGATGGACACGCGCCCGTCGTTGCCGTCGGCGTGACGGGTGACGTGCCCGGCGTCGACCAGGGCCTGGACGCGCCGCGTGGTCATGCCGACGTCCATGTGCGCCATGGCGGCGAGTTGCCCCACGGGCTGCGGGCCTTCATCGATGAGCACCCGCAACAGGGCGTACGACGGCTGGGACAGTTCGGTGTCCGCACTGGTGGCCTGTCGCTTGAATGCCGAACGGCTGACGCTCAACCGGACAACTTGCGCGAGGGCCGCGCTGATCGAATGCACTGAATCCATCTTGCGTTTCGATGCCACCGCTACCCCGCTCCCGTGCCGCCCCGCACCTGGCTGTCAGGCGCCTTTGCCGTCACCACCATGCAGGTTCCGGATGCAGGCCTGCACCGGTTGGTCCTCGCCCTCGTCATCGCTGACCGGTGGGAGCACCACCCCGTCGACGATGCCGTCGTACTTGGCTCGCAGGAGGTCGGCCAGCTGATCGTATCGTCCGGCAGTGACCAACTGATCGAGCACGGTGTCGTCGAGCACCGTGGGCAAGTCGTCCCACCGCTGCTGCTTGATGAGAGTGCGCAGGCCGTCGGCCAAATCAGTCCAGCCGTGCCGTTTCAGCGTTGCCGCATAAGCGGGCGTCGACAGCAGGAAGGCCAGCATCCGCCGTTGCCGCTCACGCTCCCGACTGACCAACAGATCTGTGCTGCCGGTGGCGACGGCGGTCGACGCTACGAGTTGCGGCAGACCGGTCCGGCCGGCAGCCTCAGCGCCACGCTCAAGTGCCGGGCGCACAACGTCTCTCAGATAGCCCGGATCCGAGTTGGTGGAGTGCGTGACGACGCCGTCCGCTACCCCGCCGGCAACTTCGCACATTCGGGCGTTGACTGCCCCCAGCCAGATCTGCGGTGGTTCAATGTCGTTCGGCCCGGGATTGAAGTACGGCTGCAGTCGGGTGATGCGGTAGGCGTCGCCCTCGTGACGCACTGACCCGCCGGTGCGGAAGGCCTCGAAAATGGCCGTCAGAGCGCTGACGTATTCAGCCATGCGGGCGCACGGCTCACTCCACGGCATACCGAAGCGGTCTTCGATGTTCTGCCGAATCTGGCTGCCGAGCCCCAATTCGAATCGCCCGCCCGAGAAGGTTTGTAAGTCCCAAGCCGCGTAGGCGGTGAGCATGGGACTGCGGACAAACGCGAGGGTGACTGCCGTGCGGATGACGATCCGTTCCGTGTGTTCGGCGGCGAGGAGCGACACCGCGAGCGAGTCGTGCGTCGTCTCGGCGATGTGCAACCCATCGAACCCGAGCTTCTCGACCCGGCGCGCGTAAGCCGCCACCTGCGTCAGGGGCATCTCAGGTGACATAGCGGCGAATACCTGCATGCGCCGGGACGCTATCCATCCTAATTGACATTGTCAATTGATTGACAATGTCAATTATTCGCCTTTACGTTGTGGCAAGCCCCATTCCGACTCCGCTGCTCGAGGAGCAACCGTGTCTTACGCACGTTTCTATTTCGATTGGTCCAACTACATCACGATGCTCCGGCTGCTGCGCCGGGAGGCGCGGACACACAAACGCTGGAAACCGTTTCTGCGCTTCTTCATCGGCGTGCCACTGATGGCCGCCGTACACGCGATCTGTTTCGCACTCGACCCACTGCTCTTTCCATCGCTGCGCCGCACCGAAGTTCGCGCGCCTACGTTCTGCATCGGCCATGCCCGCAGCGGCACCACCTACCTACACCGCCTGATGGCTGACGATCCACAATTCAGCTATGCCCTGATGTACGAGCTGTTCTTCCCGTCACTGCTGCAGAAGAAGCTGATCCGCCTGGTGTTTCGTGTTGACGCCGCGACAGGCGGACGACTGCGCGGTCGGCTCGACGCCATCGAAGAGCAGGCCTTCGCACCGACCGATGACATCCACAAGACCGGATTCTTCGTACCCGAGGAAGACGACGCCTTCCTCACGTGGTCACTGAGTTCGGGCTTCTGGATCGTCGCGTTCCCCTACATGGGCGAGCTGGATTTCTATCACGTCGACCGCTGGCCGGCCCGCAAGCGGCGGCGCATGATGGCGTTCTACAAGGAATGCGTCCGGCGCCAGATCGCGCTCAACGGCGGCGGCACGCACCTGAGCAAGAACCCGACCTTCTGCGGACGCGTGGAAACGCTCATCGAGACCTTCCCCGACGCGAGGATCGTTGTGCCGATGCGCAATCCGTACGAGACTATTCCGAGCCTGCTCAAGTTGATGCAGACCGAGTGGTCGCTAAGACGCCGTGACGGTCAGCTGATCAAGAGCTCCCTGCGCGTGCTGGCCGATCAGTCGGTGGACACCTACCTGCACCCACTCGAGGTGCTCGCGCGCCATCCCGAGATTCGATCCAGCATCGTCGACTACCGCGAACTCGTCAGCTCACCGTCGGCCACCATGCACCGCGTCTACGACGAGCTCGGCCTCGAGCTAGGTCCGGAAGCCTTGCGCACATTTGCGGCGGCCGATCAGCGCCGCGGTCACGAAACCGCGCATCGCTACAGCCTGGCCGAGTTCGGCCTCGATCCGCACGACATCCACCGGCAACTCGCCGATCTGTTTGATGAATATCAGTGGGACAACGAAGAAAAGGACGCCCATGTCAGTTGATTCGGAAAAGCAAGCACTGCACGCGGCGTGGACCGACATGATCGCCGCGCTGGGCCGCGCGCGCGACGCCGTCGACTCCCCCGACCTGCACGCGCCACCCGTGACGTCGCTCGGCGTCGCAGAAGGTTACCGCTACCTCATGGGTTTCGCGTTCAGCGCCATTGAGCGGGCCTTCTTCGAAGATCCGGAATTTCCGTATTTCCGGCGCGCCATTCAGCCCATCGACAAGGCCACCATCGACAACGCCGACGCGCTGTACCTGTCGGCGGCGATCGACGGCGACTGCAGTTATGTGATTCGCGGCTCGATGGCAACGGGGCCAAAAGCGCCGCAGTACCTCATCTTTGAGACCCATACGGTGTATGCGGGCGACACCGGCTCGCTGGCCGAACTGGGGCCGGGTGGACGGGTCGTCACCGGAATGCTGGACTCCTCAACGCTTCTGGTCGACGACGATGGCCGGTTCCAGATTCTGCTGGCTCCGCAGCGCCCGGCCGGCCACACCGGCAACTTCATCGCGACCGCGTCGAAAGCCGGCGACACCGCGGGATATGTCATCGCCCGCGTGCTCTTCCACGATTGGGAACACGAGGCCTCCCCAGAGCTGCTGATCGCGCAGATCGACAGCGACGCAACGTATCCGGCGCCCCAGACCACGTCGGCCACGGCTGCCCGGATCCGTCGGATCGGCGACCTCGTCGAGAACCAGATGAAGTTCTGGAACGAGTTCTACGACGTCGTCCTGGAGGCGCACGGCGACAAGAACGGCGACGGCATCACGTTCATGCCGCGCAACGAGCTCAACGCACCCATGCCCGCCAACCTCGCGACCGGCGGCGGCCAGTGCACCAATGTGTACTCGGGCGGGACGTACGATTTGGGGCCCGACGACGCCCTGCTGATTGAACTGAGCGCGCCCGTCAAACCGGCCTACCTGGGTTTCCACCTGTCGAACCTGTGGGGCGAATCCCTCGATTACGCCAATCACATCAGCAGCCTCAACGGATTTCAGACCGAGCCCGACCTGGACGGCCACGTGCGCTACGTGGTCACCGGCGTCGATCCGGGCGTGCCGAATTGGCTTGACACCGCGGGACATTCGCAGGGCTTCCTCACCGTGCGGTGGACGTACGCCGAACCGCCGGCGGAATTACCGACGGCTACCGTGACCACGATCAACCGCGACGAGGTGCGTAAGCACCTACCCGAGGCCACCCGCACCGTCAGCGCCGCGGAACGTCGTGAACAGATCCGCATCCGACAGGAGCACGTCCAACGGCGGTATCGCCAGTACTGATTACCTGCACGAGCAGTCGTGAAAACCCCAAATTCCGTGGATTTTGGGGGTTTTCGCGACTGTTCGCGGGAAAACTAAGCCAGCCGGGAGACGGCGGCGGCGATGCGCTCGTCGGTGGCGGTCAGTGCGATGCGCACGTACTGCTCGCCGGCCGGACCGTAGAACTCGCCGGGAGCGACGAGGATTCCGCGCTCGGCCAACCACGCGACCGTTGCGCGCCCGGACTCCCCGCGGGTCGCCCAGAGGTAGAGGCCGGCTTCGGAGTGCTCGACCGTGAAGCCGGCACCGCGGACCGCCGCCAGCAGCGCGGTACGCCGCGACTCGTAACGGGCACGCTGCACCCGTTCGTGTTCGTCGTCATCAAGCGCGGCGACCATCGCGGACTGCACGGGCGTCGGGACGATCATCCCGGCGTGCTTGCGCACCGCCAGCAGCTCGGCGACCAGCGCCGGATCGCCGGCGACGAAGCCTGCCCGGTAGCCGGCCAATGACGAGGTCTTGGATAGCGAATGCACGGCCAGCAGGCCTGTGTGGTCGCCGTCGCAGACGTCGGGGTGCAGCACCGAGAGCGGTTCGGCGTCCCACGCGAGCCCGAGGTAGCACTCGTCGGACGCGACGACCACGCCGCGCTCGCGGGCCCAACCGACCACCTTGCGCAGATGGTCGACACCGAGCACCTTGCCGGTCGGGTTGCTGGGCGAGTTGATGAAGACCAGCGCGGGCACCTGCGGCCCGATCTGGGTCAGTGAGTCGGCTCTCAACACTTGGGCACCCGCCAGCCGCGCGCCGACGTCGTACGTCGGGTAGGCCAACTCGGGCACCACGACGGTGTCGGTGGCCCCCAACCCAAGGAGGGAAGGCAGCCAGGCGATGACCTCTTTGGTGCCGATGACCGGCAGCACCGCATGCTCAGGCAGATCGGTGACGCCGTAGCGGCGCTGCAACGCAGCCACCGCAGCCGCCCGCAACGCAGGCGTCCCCGCAGTGGTCGGGTAACCCGGCGACGCGCTGGCAGCCGCCAGCGCGTCCCTGATCACCGGTGCTACGTCGTCAACAGGCGTACCGACCGACAGGTCGACGATGCCGTCCCGGTACGCGCGCGCAGCCGCCGTGGCTTCCGCCAGGGTGTCCCACGGAAAAACCGGCAGCGCGGCGGATTTGAGCGAGCGGGTGCTCACTCGCCCTTGGGCTCGAGGTCCTTGACGGCCTGCGGGTCGTTGTCGGTCTGGCCGACCTTCGACGCGCCGCCCGGCGACCCGAGCTCCGTGAAGAAGTCGGCGTTGTTCTGGGTGTATCCGCTCCACTGATCGGGGACGTCGTCCTCGTAGTAGATGGCCTCGACGGGGCAGACCGGCTCGCAAGCGCCGCAGTCCACGCACTCATCGGGGTGGATGTACAGCATGCGTGCACCCTCGTAGATGCAGTCGACCGGGCACTCTTCGATACATGCCTTGTCTTTGATGTCGACGCAGGGTTCGGCAATGACGTACGTCACCGGTAGTTCTCCTGTTCCAGTGGGCTGCTGGCTCATCAGTAATCAACGAGCAGACGTCAGTATGGTGCGCCCGTACCGAGGCGTCTGGCTCAGTGTTACCTAACTTCACGCACCCGGGGCGCGTGGTTACTGATACTAGACGTTGCACATACCGCCCGACTAGTTGCCACTCACAGGTTTTTACGCGTGTCATGTTTGCATTGCAACTAGTTGCATAGGACCGCCGGTAGCACTTAGGCTCGTGGCGTGGCCCTCCCCCACGCCATCCTGGTGGCGCTGTGCGAACAAGCCGGTTCCGGTTACGAACTGGCGCACCGGTTCGACCGGTCGATCGGCTACTTCTGGGCCGCGACCCACCAGCAGATTTACAAGACGCTGCGCAGCATGGACACCGACGGATGGGTCAGCGTCGAGGTGGTCGCGCAACACGGTCGACCGGACAAGAAGGTCTACTCCGTGACCGACGCCGGCCGGGCCGAGCTGCAACGCTGGATCGCCGAGCCGCTCACCGGCCGAGGCAGCTCGGTGACCGACGCCCGCACCCGCGAGCTCGCGGTAAAGCTGCGCGGCTTGGCCTACGGCGCCCCAGACAGCGCAGCCGCCCTGCGGATGCAGATCGAGACGCTGCGCACCGAGCGCGCCGAGCTGCTCGACACCTACCTCGGCTACGAGAAACGTCAGTTCCCCGACCCATCCGCGTTGACCGGCAGCGCGCTGCACCAGTACCTGGTGCTGCGCGGCGGCATCCGCGCCGAGCAGGGATCGGTGGACTGGTTGGACGA
Organism: Mycolicibacterium sp. CBMA 234; assembly: GCF_009729415.1. Classification (GTDB taxonomy): domain Bacteria; phylum Actinomycetota; class Actinomycetes; order Mycobacteriales; family Mycobacteriaceae; genus Mycobacterium. Next base: position 126,217 of record NZ_MPKW01000024.1, on the reverse strand, counting down.
AGTTCTGCTCGCACTAGTCGGTCAACGAGAAGGAACAACATGACCAATCCCTACCCGAACCTGTTGTCCCCGTTGGACCTTGGCTTCACCACGCTGCGCAACCGGGTGATCATGGGCTCGATGCACACGGGCTTGGAAGACCGCGCCCGCGACATCGGCAAGCTCGCCGAGTATTTCGCCGAGCGGGCCCGTGGCCGCGTCGGGCTGATCATCACCGGCGGGTACGCGCCCAACCGCACCGGCTGGCTGCTGCCGTTCGCCGCCGAGATGCTGACATCGGGTGACGCCCGTCGGCACCAACGGATCACCACGGCCGTCCACGCCGAAGGTGGCAAGATCCTGCTGCAGGTCCTGCACGCGGGACGCTATGCGTACCACCCACTTTCGGTCAGCGCGTCGTCAATCAAGGCGCCTATCAACCCCTTCCGGCCCCGCGCCCTGCGCGACGTTGAAGGCACCATCGACGACTTCGTGCGGTGCGCGCTGCTGGCCCGCGAAGCCGGATACGACGGCGTCGAAATCATGGGCAGCGAAGGCTACTTGCTGAACCAGTTCCTGGCGCCGCGGACCAACAAGCGCACCGACGCCTGGGGCGGGACCGCTGAGAAGCGCCGCCGGTTCCCGGTCGAGATCGTGCGACGTACCCGCGAAGCCGTCGGCCGCGACTTCATCATCTGCTACCGGTTGTCCATGGCCGACTACGTCGACGACGGTCAGACGTGGGAGGAAATCCTCACGCTGGCAACGGAAATCGAAGCAGCCGGCGCGACGATCATCAACACCGGCATTGGCTGGCACGAAGCGCGGGTGCCGACCATCGTCACCTCCGTGCCGAACAGTGCGTTCGCGGACATCAGCAACGCGGTGGCCCAGCACGTCGGCATCCCGGTGGTGGCATCCAACCGGATCAACATGCCGCAGTCGGCCGAGCAGATACTGGCCGACGGTGCGGTGCAACTGATCTCGATGGCCCGGCCGCTGCTGAGCGACCCGGACTGGGTGCGCAAGGCCCAGCACGACGCGGCCGACGAGATCAACACCTGCATCGCGTGCAACCAGGCCTGCCTGGACCACGCGTTCGTCCACAAAACCGTGTCGTGCCTGCTGAATCCGCGGGCCGGACACGAAACCACATTGGTACTGGGCAAGACTCGTGCGGCAAAGCGCGTTGCAGTGGTCGGCGCCGGCCCGGCCGGCTTGGCCGCTGCCGTCACCGCCGCACAGCGCGGCCACGACGTGACGCTGTTCGAGGCGGGCAACCACGTCGGCGGTCAATTCGATTTGGCCCGACGGATTCCCGGCAAGGAGGAGTTCAACGAGACCCTCCGCTACTACACCACGATGCTGACCAAGCACCGTGTCGACGTCCGCCTGGGCACCCGGGCGTCGGCCGACGAACTGTCCGGCTACGACGACGTCATCCTCGCCACCGGCGTCACACCACGGATGCCCGACATCCCGGGCATCGACCACCCCATGGTGCTGTCGTACGCCGAGGCCATCACCGGCGCACCCGTCGGCAAGCGGGTGGCCGTGATCGGCGCCGGCGGAATCGGTTTCGATGTCAGTGAATTCCTCACTGTCGACGAATCCCCCACCCTCAATCTCAAGGAGTGGCGCGCCGAGTGGGGCATCGCCGACGGCGGCGACTCCCGTGGCGGGCTGGCCACGCCGATCCCGCTACCGCCCGCCCGTGAGGTGTACCTGCTGCAGCGCACCAAGGGCGCCCAGGGTCGCGGCCTCGGCAAGACCAGCGGCTGGGTACACCGGGCGTCCGTCAAAGCCAAAGGCGTACAGCAGCTTTCCGGGGTGAACTACGAAAAGATCGACGACGCCGGCCTGCACATCAGCTTCGGGTCGGACCGATCCGGCGCGCGTGTACTCGAGGTCGACAACGTGGTGATCTGCGCCGGTCAGGAGTCGGTCCGCGACCTTGAAGAAGGACTGCGCCGAGGCGGAATCGAGCCGCACGTCATCGGTGGCGCGGCCGTCGCCGCCGAACTCGACGCCAAGCGGGCCATCCGCCAGGGCACGGAGTTGGCTGCCAAGCTGTAGCCTCCATGCGTGCGCCACCCCACGTGGGGTGGCGCCGAAGAAGAAGAGGTGGGCTGGGTGATACGTGACCGCGACGAGTCCGGACGCCCGCGCAACTCCCGGCCGCGCGACGCCCTGGGCCGGCCGCTGCCGCCCGGCAGCACCGGCGTGCCGCGCATCCCTGACGACCTGTGCCTGCCCCCAGTCGAAACACTCAGCTACGCGCAGGAACTGCTCGACGGGGGCCTTGCGTTCAATGCCCACGAGGTGTTCGAAGCAGCCTGGAAGAACGGCCCCGAGTCCGAGCGTCTGCTGTGGCAATCGCTGGCACAGCTGGCGGTCGGTATCACCCACGTTCAGCGCCGCAACGACGGCGGAGCGGCCGCGCTGCTGCGGCGGGCCGGCGACGGACTCGTCCGGACCAGCCGCCCGGTGCCGTACTCGATAGACGTCGACGGGCTGATCGCCTGTGCCGCAGCGCTTGTCGCCGACCTGGACCGCGGGACCGAGATCGACCCCGCCCGGCTGCGGCCACTACTCACCGCAGCCTGACGGCTGGGTTCAGGACCCGCCGCCCCACACCGCGTGGGCACCGGTGTCGCCGATGCGCACCACCTGAACGATGGTCGAGACCCCGATGACCACGGCAAGCACCGCGACCACGATGGTAGCCACCTTGCGTCGGGCAGCCAGGCGCTCGCCCCGCAGATGTAGCGCCGCGAGAACCAACGACACCACCAACAGCCCCACCGCGCCGTAGATCATCGTGTCGCCGGCTTCGGCGTGCTGATGCAGGATTGGCGAAATCGCACCCCTCTGCTTCTGTTGGTGCTCCAACCACTCGCCGGCCCCGGTGGTCAGTGGGGTCAGCACCGTCACGACTACGGAAAGTGCCACCACGAGCCACACCAGACGGTCCCGAGCTGCGGGCCACACCGCGCAGAGAATCAGCAGGACCGCGGTCAGCGGCGCCAGGACCACGATGAAGTGGACGAAAAACGGGTGTGCGGGGATGTCACCGATGGTGTTCACGGCTCAAAGCGTGACACTCGCCGCCCGCGAGCGCGCGCAAAGTGCACGCGACACACCGCGAAAGCCCGTACAGACACGCACGCTCGCGGGAAGTTGCCAGGCCGCGAGGAGCCAGTTATCAGGCGGCCAGGGGCGAGTAGTCCGTGCTGCGCTGACGGGCCGGGCGGCCGATGCCTTCGGCGATGGCCACCAACTCGGCGACGGTCTTGGCCGACCCGTTCTCCGAGCCCGCCATGCGCGAGATGGTCTCCTCCATCAGCGTGCCGCCGAGGTCGTTGGCGCCACCCTGCAGCATCACCTGGGTGCGCTCGATGCCGAGCTTCACCCACGACGTCTGGATGCTCGGAATCCGGCCATGCAGCATGATTCGCGCCAGTGCGTGCACAGCGCGGTTGTCGCGGTGCGTCGGCCCCGGCCGCGCGCCACCGGCCAGGTACAGCGGCGACGACTGGTGCACGAACGGCAGCGGCACAAACTCGGTGAAACCGCCGGTGCGGTCCTGGATTCCGCGCAGCACGTTCAGATGGCCGACCCAGTGCTTCGGGGTATCGACGTGCCCGTACATCATCGTCGACGACGACCGCAGCCCCACCTCATGTGCGGTGGTCACCACGTCGATCCACTCCGCGGTGGGCAGCTTGCCCTTGGTCAGCACCCAGCGGACCTCGTCGTCGAGGATTTCGGCGGCCGTGCCCGGGATCGAACCCAGACCGGCCTCCCGCAGCGACGTCAGCCACTCCCGCGTCGACAACCCGCTGCGCGTCACGCCGTTCGCAATTTCCATGGGCGAGAAGGCATGCACGTGCATGGACGGCACCCGCTTCTTGACCGCCCGCACCAGATCGGCATACCCCGTGACGGGCAGCTCGGGATCGATACCGCCCTGCATGCACACCTCGGTGGCCCCGGCGACGTGCGCCTCCCAGGCCCGGTCAGCCACCTCGTCCGTCGACAGCGAGTACGCGTCGGCGTCACCCTTGCGCTGCGCGAAGGCGCAGAACCGGCAGCCGGTGTAGCAGATGTTGGTGAAGTTGATGTTCCGGTTGACCACGAACGTCACGTCGTCGCCGACGACGTCACGTCGCAGCGAATCCGCCAGCGCGGCAACGGCATCCATCGCCGGACCGTCCGCAGTCGCCAGCGCCAGGTACTCGTCGTCGCTGCAGCCGCCGGGATTGCGCTCGGCCGCACGCAACGCCGCAAGCACATCGGTGTCGATGCGTTCGGGGGCGCGAGCCGCCAGCTCGGAAACCTTCTCGCGGATGGACTCCCAGTCACCGAACGCGCTACCCAGATCGCTGCGGGTCTCCGTCAGCCGGCCTTCGGTGTCGATGGCGGTGTGAAGATCGGTGCGGCCCAACGACTCTGACGCCTCGTCGGGTTCCTGCCACGGCATGCCAACGGGGTTGACCTCCCGCGCCCAGCCCGTCTCGGGGTCGGCCAGCGCATCCACATGTCCACGCACCCGAGGGTCGATCCACGCTGCCCCGGCCTGCACGTAGGACGGCTGCGCCGTCAGCCGCTGCACCAGGTCGTAACCGGCTTCAGCCGTGACAGAAGCCAAGTCATCCAACGCCGGCCAAGGACGTTCCGGGTTGACGTGGTCGGGCGTCAGCGGTGAGACACCACCCCAGTCGTCGACGCCGGCACCGACCAGCGCCAGGCACTCCTCGCGGGACACCAGGTTCGGCGGCGCCTGAATGCGCATCTTCGGCCCCAGCACCAGGCGCGCGACGGCGATGGTGGCCAGGAAGTCGTCGATGCCGGTATCGGGCGCCTGAGCCATGGCGGTGTGGTCCTTGGCCCGGAAGTTCTGCACGATCACTTCCTGAACGTGCCCGAACTCCTTGTGCGACTTACGAATCGCATGCATGGTCTCGGCGCGCTCGGTCAGCGTCTCGCCGATGCCCACCAACAGACCGGTGGTGAACGGGATGGACAACCGGCCGGCGTCATCGAGTGTGCGCAACCGAACGGCCGGGTCCTTGTCCGGACTGCCGTAGTGCGCCAGGCCCTTGGTCTCGAACAGCCGCCGCGACGTGGTCTCCAGCATCATGCCCATCGACGGCGCGACGGGCTTGAGCCGCGACAACTCCGACCAGCTCATCACGCCGGGGTTAAGATGCGGCAGCAGGCCGGTTTCCTCCAGCACGCGAATAGCCATGGCCCGCACGTAGTCGAGGGTCGAGTCGTAACCACGTTCGTCGAGCCACTGCTTGGCTTCTTCCCAGCGGGCCTCCGGCCGGTCACCGAGCGTGAAAAGCGCTTCCTGGCAACCCAACTCGGCACCCCTGCGCGCCACCTCGAGAATCTCGTCAGGCTCCATGTACATGCCCATGCCCTGCGCGCGCAGCTTGCCGGGCACCGTCACGAACGTGCAGTAGTGGCAGGTGTCGCGGCACAGGTGCGTGACGGGGATGAATACCTTGCGCGAATACGAGACCGGCAGGCGGCCAGTGGCACCCCGACGGCCGGCCGCTTCCAGCCCCGCATCGCGGACCCGGGCGGCACTGGCACAAAGATCGGCGAGATCGTCGCCGCGGGCCGTCATCGCGATGGCGGCCTCGTCGACATTGAGCGCGACGCCGTCACGGGCGCGCCGCAGAACACGCCGCAGCGCGGATGACGAGGGCGGGGCGGCGACCGGTGGGACCACCGGAAGAGGCAGGTCGGCGCCGTTCGAGGGGTTCAGAGCCACTTCGGTGTAACCCCGGTGTTCGCAACGTTCATCCACGCGTCTCACATTCTGAAACCATTGCGCCTGGCATACCGGCCACAGTAGCGCCAGGACGTCAGCACAGCGCGGGGCCCATCCCCCGACACACACAGCTGGCCCCCAGACGAGCTGGATGCTGCAGTGACGACCGCGTAAGTTCATAGGGTCGGGACGCGACAATCTTCAGGGGAGCCACGGTGTCAGTTTCAGTTCGTCCTTATCTCATGGCCGGCGCTGCGGCGGTGACCGCCGCAGCCGTCGCGCTCACCCCGATCCAGGTGATTCCAGCTGATGTCGCAGTTCCCGCGCAGGCGACGTCCACCCAGCCGCACCTGACCAAGGCCATGATCGACCTGCTGGCCGCCGCCCGCAACGTGCCCGTGCCCGTGCCACCGCACTTGCCCGCCGCGGGCGTCGTTCCCAAGGTCGGCACAGCGCCGCTCGCGGCGGCTCCGCCCGTCGTCGGCCCGCAGAATGCCGCCAGCGACTGGCTGACGAGCGCGTACCAGGGCACCCAGGCATGGGTCGACTGGGGCGTGAATTACGCGACCGATCTCCTCTACTGGGCGGGATGGTTCGTGCCGTTCGCGGGCACCATCGCCGCGCAGACCGACATCTTCTACTGGACGCTGATCCGGCCGATCTCGGACAACATCTTCTATCAGGGTGTTGTCCCAATCGTGAACGATCCGCTGAACCTCGGCGTGTGGGTCAACAGCATCGGCAACGTGATCCGGATGTCGATTCCGCCCGTCGTCAACTTCGGCATCGCGGAGTTCAACTACTTCTTCGGCTGGCTCATCCCACCGATCCCGCCGATCCCGCCCATCGGTCCGCTCTCTACCACTCAGCCGAGCCTTGCATCGATCGCCAAGGCGGTGCAGGCCACACTGACCAACTTCGTCGCCGCCGTGGACCCGGCCAAGACCGCCGCAAAGGTCGACTCGACAGCTGATCCGAAGGCCGACCCCAAGACAGCCGACTCCACGGCCAAGGTCGTGCCGACGGCAGCCGAAACGCCTGCGGGGACACCGGCTCAGACCCCGGAAAAGGTCGACACGAACGCCAAGACCGACGACAAGACCGCTGGGCAGCCGACGGCTGATGCGCAGGGCAGCGATTCGAAGACCGAGACCAAGACTGATCCGAAGACCGAAACCAAGACTGATCCGACGTCCGGTACTCCGGCGGCGGACACCACCACGGGACCGGCCAAGCAGCAGGACGACCCGAAGACACCGAAGCAACCCAAGGTTCCCGGCAAGAAGACCGACGACAAGACCGTCGTCAAGAACACCGGGGACAGCCAGCCCGATAGCACCGCAGGAACGCAGCAGGGTACCGGCGACAAAGCGGCTGCCAGCGACAAAGCGGCTGCCGGCGGCACGACCAAGGGCAACACCACTAAGGGCGACAAGACCAAGAACGACAAGACCAAGGGCGACAAGGGCACCGGCACGGGACAAAACACCGGCGCCGGTCAGAGCGGCGGCTCGGACAACCACGCCGGCTCAGGCAAGAAGAGCGCCAACAGCTCCGGGAACTAGCCCGACGAGTCGGCCCGCCGCTGGGCGTGGCGCCACAGCACCACACCCGGCGGCGTCATGCCGAGCACCAAGAAGATCAGCGGCGACACCTGCATGATGCCGGCGCCGCCGAACACGACGTCGTCTCCCGGACCACCGAGCAGCAGCACCACGACGGTCGCCAGCCAGGCCCACAGCGATGCCGCGGCCAGTCGGGGACGCGAGGTCCACTGCAGACCGGCCCACACCAGCGCAGCGTTCACCAGCCCACTGATCAGAGCGCTGATCGGGAACGGAATTGAGCCGATATATAACGGCAGAAACAGTGCACCGGCGACAGCCGACAACACGCCGTCAAACGCCAGTACACCGAGAATCAACGAACGCGTCCGACCGGAGCCGACGCGAGGCGAAGCAGATGTCAGGTCGGGATGCTGTCGAGCAGCGAAACGAGAGAGCCGACGACCCACTGGTAGTTGTCGCCAAGGCCCTGCAAGTGCTGCAAGTTGGGGTCCAGATCCGAGTCCATGGCGGCTACCCTACTCCCCCGGTTCCCCATCATTGGTGAGGTTTATCCCGCTGAGTAGGTCAGTTTCGAATCCGCTCGCGTCGCGAGTGCCGGCAGTACCGTCCACCAACGAGTAGTGCTCGCGCGCCGTGATCGGCAGCGCGACGTTGTTGGATAACGCGAAGACCCGGCCCGTCGGCTCGACCGTCACCTGGGTCTGGTGCGCGCGCATCGCGGCGACCTTGGCCGGCAAGCTGTCCGGCACGTCGACGACGGCGTCGATGCGGTGACCAAGGTCAAACGGCAGCGCACTTGCCGGGATCCGAAGCCAGCCGTCGGGCAGCTCCATTCCGTTGAGCGACTCCAGGCCCTTGGCCATCGAGTCACCGTCCATCACGGTCCAGTAGAACTTCGGGACCTGCCAGGGCTCGCCGGGGTGCCCGTCGCCCGACGACGCGGCGACGGCAGCCGTCGTCACGCGGTGCGCCTGGATGTGGTCAGGGTGGCCGTAGCCGCCGTTCGGGTCGTAAGTGACGACGACGTGCGGGCGGAACTCGCGCAGCACGGCGACCAGCTCAGCGACGGCCTCGTCCATGTCGGCGTCTGCGAACCGCTCCTGGCTCCGGGCCGGGCTGCCCGCCATGCCAGAGTCCCGCCAGCGCCCGGCGCCGCCCAGGTATCGGGGGTGGTCAACGCCCAATGCCTTGAGCGCCGAAGACAATTCGCCGATGCGGAAGCCACCCAGTTGATCTGCGCCGTCAACCGCCAACTGCGCCCACGTCGAACCGATGACCTCGCCCTCTTCACCCAGCGTGCAGGTCACCACCCGCACGTCGGCGCCGCGGGCCGCGTAGTGCGCGATGGTCGCTCCGGTAGTCAGTGTCTCGTCATCCGGATGGGCATGGACGAACAGCAGCCGTGGGATCTCCATATCCCCCAGGCTGGCATACATTCACCCTGTGTCGCGACGTGCGTTGGAGTTTGGCAGTGCGGTGCTGCTCACCGGCCTGCTAGCCGGCGTCGCCGGAGCGGCGACCGTCGCGCTGCTGCATGTCATCGAACATGCCGCCTACAACTATTCATTCGGCCTGCTGCTCGACGGCATCGGCGCCAGTTCCCCTATCCGGCGCGCGCTGGCCCCGGCTGTCGGCGGGGCATTGGCCGGATGCGGCTGGTGGATTCTGCGCCGCCGCAGCGGGGTGCCGTCACTGTCGGCGACCATCTCCGGCAAGAAATCGATGCAGCATGTGCCGATGGCGGCCGATGCGGCATTGCAGGTCCTCGCTGTCGGCTCGGGCGCCTCGCTCGGTCGGGAGACGGCGCCGCGCCAATTGGCCGCGGTACTCAGCAGTTACGGGACGACGTGGCTGGGCCGGCTCACGTCGTCGACGCTAGGGACACTGACCGCTCGCGATCGCGAGATTCTGCTGGCCTGCGCTGCCGGCGCCGGCCTGGGCGCGGTGTACAGCGTGCCGCTCGGCGGAGCGTTCTTCGCTGCGCGAGTCATGCTCGGCAGCTGGCACCCCAGGGTCGTCGGCACTGCGCTCATCACGTCGAGCCTGGCGGTCGCCGTGTCGCATCCGGTCACGCATTTCGAGCGCAACCTGATGTGGCCGAATCCGGCACTGTCGTACCAATTCACCATGCTGGCGGTGGCCATTGCGCCGCTGGCGGTGGTGGTCGGGCTCACCTTCAACCGGCTGACGACGGCGGCCGGACCGAAGCCGCAACTGACGTCATGGGTGCTGATCCCGGGCGTAGGGCTGGCTGGATTGATAACGGGCATCTGCTCTATCTACCGGCCCGAACTGCCGGGCAATGGCCGCAGCATTCTCATCGTCGCCGTCGGCTCCGACCTGACCCTCGCGGCCGCGGTCGTCATCCTGATACTCAAGCCGCTGCTCACCGCCTTGTACCTGCGGGTCGGGGCGGTCGGCGGCCTGATCACCCCGGCGTTGGCCACCGGCGCGGCCGCGGGAACCGTTGCCACCCTTGGCCTTAACAGCCTGGCCCACACCAATCTCCATGTGGCGGCGGTGGCCCTCACCTGTTCCGCGGGCGTGCTGGCGATCACCCAGCGGGCACCGGCCTTCGCGGCGCTGTTCGTCTGGGAGCTGGCTCATCCACCGGTGTGGCTGCTGCTGGTGTTCACGGTGGCGGCGTTCTCGGCGCACGGTATCCGGCTGCTGCGCGAAAAATCGACTGCGACGGCCGAACATCCAAAATGGCTGTGGCCCTCCACCTTCCGGTAGAGGGCCACAGTCCGGTCAACTACTCGGCGTGACCACCGCTGGCGCCGCTGGCAGCGCCGCTCTTGTCAGCCTTGGTTGCCTTCGGCTTCGTCGGCTTAGGTGCGCCCGAATCGTCAGACTTCGTCGAGCCGGACTTGACGCTTCCGGACTTCGAGGAACCCGACTTGCCGGCACCAGCCTTCACTGCACCGGTCGTGTCCTTGGCGCCTCCTGCCGAACCGTCCGCGCCCGTGTCCGAGCCGGCCTTGGTAGCGCCGGTGCCGGTGGTGGTCGTGCCAGCCGTGCCGGTGTCCTTGGTCGACGAACCCGAAGCACTCGATGTTCCCGACGTGGACGTGGCCGAGCTGCCCGAGCCGGTGGGCGTGGTGGCCGAAGTCGGCTCCGCCGCACCAGTCTTGGTGGCCGGCGCTGACGCGTCCTCCTTCGTCGTGCTCGTCGAGCCGGCACCAGCAGACGTGGTGGCGCCGGCCCCGGTCGCAGCCGGGGTGCCAGTCGACCCCAAATCGGCGGCGGTGACCGCGGGCACCGCTGCCGGATTGGACGCCGTCGGCGCCTTCGCGGAGAGGGTGCTCACCTTGACCGCGGCCGCTGTGGTCGCGGCGGTTGCCGGATTGGTAGTCCCGGTCGGTGTGTTCGGATTCACGTTCAGGGCGGTCTGAATGGTGGTGGCGATGTACGGCAACGCGTTGGTCAGGAATTCGTTGGCCTGCGCCATCACGTTCAGCGCAACGTCGGCAATACCGTGCTGAACAGCGTTGATCACGTTGATCGGGTTCAGCGTCGTCACTGCCTGCAGCACGCTCTGCACGCTGCTCACGACCTGCTGGACCATCGGCTTGACGGTGGTGCAGTCCGGGCAGCCGATGCCGAGTGTCGAGGCGATCGCGACGACGACCAGCGATCCGACGGTGGTGACCATGGCCGGGACCAGGGCGGACGCTACGGCCAGCGGTCGCTGCAGGATGTTCTGCACGGGTTGCGAAATCCCCGTGATCAGCTGCAGCCCGCCCTGGATGATGCCGTTCTGGAGAGCGTCGATGGCGCCGTTGACATTTCCGGTGGCCAGTTGCGCGCCGACCGCCTGAAGCGTGCCGGGAAGCGCCGCCCCGAGGGTGCCCAGCCCGCCGGCGACATTGCCGATCAGCTGCTGCGCCTGCTGAAGGGTGTACAGCTGGTTGATCACGATCTGCTGCAACAGCGGATTGATGCTGGTCTCCACCGCGTTGACCGTGGTGCCGGCCAGTTGCTGCAGCGCGGTTACCACCGGAGCGAATACGACGAGCGGGTTGTCCAGGGCGGTCAGCTGAACCGCAGGCGCGTGCACCTGCGGCAGCGCAGGCACATGCAGTGCCTGGTTCGGAACGACCGGAGCGACTGCAATGACGCTGGCACCCACCAGGGCCACACCCGCGGTCACATAAGGCCTCATCGTTAGCTGCATTACTTTCCCTCTCGATTGTGTCAGCGGTCTCAGTCCGCGGGCGTCGCAGAATTTACCCGTCAGTAAGTTTCAATGCAATAACATTTCGCGACTTTCCAGCTACCGCCATCGCTCGGATATGACCGCGGCGTCAGTCAAACAACCCAGCTCATGACCCATAAATCGCGCGCACGACGCCGAGGGTATGGAATTCAGCAAACACTTAATTGAAAATAATGAAATCGTGGGCGCGTTGTCTGAGACAGGCCGCAGCAACCCTTAGACTTCCCTGCCAGCAGGGGTTTTGCCGGTTCATCGCCACTTCACAAACAGTTTGCTGATCCGTTTTCAAACGGGACTGCCGTACCAAATAGGGCGAAACCTGAATCGCACAACCGCGACGGCGCCATCGCGGCCGCCCCTATCACCGACCGCGGCAGAATATATTTTCCGCCGTACCGGTCAGCGCCGACCTCATCGGTGGCGCCGGGAGGCAGATCAGGGAGTCTTGACCCACTTACCGGCGTCGCCGACGATCCCGACGGGAACGGCACCGGTGAGGCCGACATTCTGCACCGTCGGCCCGGCCGCGACGATCGTGGTGTCCTGCAGAATCGGCAGCACCGTCTCCATCGCCCAGAGCTTGGGCTCAAGTTCGCCCAGCACATCGACGATGTTCTCGGTGCCGGCCAGCGCCGCGTCGATCTTGGGCTGAATCGCCCGGTCGCAGATGCCGGTCAGGTTACTGGGCGCCTGCACCAACTGATCGCCGCCCAGCGGCCTCGGCAGCGCGACAGTCGGCGCTGTGGTGGTCACCGAGGGTTGTGGCTGCGGCGCAACGGTTTTCGATGTCGTCGACGACGGTGGTGACGGCGGGGCAGGCACCGGTGGTGTCGCGGTAGACACCGCCGTCGCATCCAAACTCGGGCAGCCGTACCGCGAAGCCAACACCGTCGCCAAATCGCCACCGGCATGACGCCAGCCGACGATCGCGTCGACACGATCAAGCCCGTCCCCGTACAGCGCCACCGGATCCATGGCCAGCACCGAAGCTTCGATGCCGACGGTACGTAGTTGGTCGGCTGCTGTGTTGGCCACCGCGACCGACGTCGGGTCGTTCGATGCGACACCGATGACCAGTCCCAGCGGCTTGCCGTCTTTGACCAGCCGGTCGTGGCCGGGCGGCGGCGGGGTGCCCGGGGGCGTCGGCGGCACGACCGCAGGCTCGATGTTGTACCCCGCCTGGTGCAGCAGGTCCAACGCGGCGTTGCGGTCCAGCGCAGGCGGCGCAGTCGGCACATAGCCGGGGTCGGACGGCGTCCGAACCTGAGCCTGCGCCAGGGTGACGGTGTTGTCGCTGCCGGCCCCGACGGCCGCCAGCAGGCCGACGTCGAGCAGGCCCAGCAGCGCTTTACGCACCTGCACATCGGTCAAGGTCGGACGCTGGGCGCGCAATGTCATCTGCATGACGCGCGGGGTGACGATCCGCGCGGTCCGCACCCCGGGGATGGCCGCGAGTTGCGCGAACGTCGCCTGCCCGCCGTGCACCTGGGCCACTTGGGTGTCCCGGTTGCGGATCGAATCAGCAAGGGCCGCAGGCGATCCCCCACGCCGGAACAGCACCTGGTCGGGCACCGACGGCACACTCCAGTAGCGGTCGTTGCGGGCCAGCAGAATCTCGTCGCGCTGCGGGTCGATGCTCTCGACCCGGAACTGCCCTCCGGTCACCGGCATGGCGCGCGCCAGTCCGGCGCCGAAGCCACCCGGCACGTCCTTGACGATGTGCGCCGGCAGGATGTTGTTGAACAGCTCCCGCCAGGCCGGGTACGGCCGCGCAAAGGTCACCACGGCCGTTTTGCCACCGTCGACCGACTGCACGCCGGTCACCAAGTCGTAGCCCGCCGGATCGACGACGCCGGGCTGGCTGACCATCTGGCGCCACTGGTACCAGTAGTCATCCGCGGCAATGGGCGCGTTGTCGGTCCACTGCGCCTCGGGCCGGATCTTGTACGTGACGGTGAACGGGCTTTGGTTGGTCACCTCGGCCGAAACCAGCAACGAGGGGTCCATCTCCCAACGCGATCCCGACGGCGACGCCGGATCAGCGATGGGCCGGAACGAGCTCGGCAGCACCAGCGCCGAGATCGCGGCGTTGACCGGCGACTGGTCGGACTGCAGATGCGGGTTGAAACCGGGGCCGATCCAGTCGATAGCCATGATGATCTGGTTCATCTTGGGCGGCGGAGGGACGACGCTCTTGGTCGTCTCGGTACTGCGTGGAGCCGGCGGCGGGCTCACCGTGCAGGCGGCCAGTGCCAGGACCGATGCCAGTGCACCAGTCGTCATCAGCTGGCGGCGGGCGGTCGGCACGCCGTTCAGGGTATCGGCAGGCAACTGCGCGACCACCATCCGCGACCCATTCCCGTCGCTTCGCTCGCCCCAGAGGGTCCACAATCAGCGGCATGGGCCTGCTGCCGAAGCCGTATACCCCACTGTCCGACGCTGACGTCGCCGATGCGCTGAGCCGCGCGGTGGCAGTCATCGACCCATTACTCAACCTTCTCGCAGAAGCCGATCCGATCGGGCTGCGCAAGCGCACGCACCGGCTGCTGCATCCGCCCCACCGGCTCAGCGACCGGGTGCGGCGCGTGCGGCTGTGGCGTCGGCGCCGTCAGGCGGGCCGCGGCCGCAGCACCACCGACGGTGCGCTGAACGTCGGTGCGCAGCTGATGAACGCCGCCGACCTCCCCGGTACCGCGGCCTGGGAGCGCATGAGCCGCGATGAACGCATTCATTGGTGGGTGCACCGCGTCGGCGCGCTCAACACCCTCGTGGTGGCTTCGCCCGGCGCCTTCGGCTGGCTGGCCCGGGTGGTGCCGGTGAGCGAGCTGGCGGGGTTCGTCAACCACGCCATCGTGTTGTGCGCAGTGGCCCGGGAGTACGGCGTCACCGACCGGCGAGAACAGGTCCGACTGCTCGCCGAGGTGCTGTGCCAGCGGCACCTGCCTGAAGACTTCGACTTGGCGGCACCGCAGGGGCCCGAGCCGCTGCCCGAAACCCCGCCGACAGGCTGGAAGCCGCTGGAGGCCATCACGTCGTCGACCCCGGTAGTGGTCGTCAAGTCCGTCTGGCAGCTGGCCGGCATCCTCCGCGCGACGTTCGACGAGATCGCCAAACGGCCGCAGCCGACGAAGTTGTTCCGGCGCCTGAGTTCACTGCCGTGGATCGGCGCTGTCTCCACGTATTTCGGCGAGCGGGGCGCGCTGATCAAGGCGGCGCAGGACGGCGTCGTCTGGCTCGAACAAAACCAAAAGCCCAGTTAGCGCACGTCACGAAAGGGCGTGCGGTAACTGGCCTTTGGGCGCCGTGCGAATTGAAACCGATCGCCGAATCTGCGGATTGTGCAAGAACTTGTCGCTAAACCGGGTACACCGCTTCCGGTTTCATCGACGGCCTCGCAACCTTATGGCGCGGAGATACTTTCGGCATCTTGCGGTTGTCCGACCAGATCGCACCGACGCGGCGAGAATCGTTGTGCAGGGCCAGCCGAGTAGCGACCGGCAGAGAGGACGCGACGATGGGTGAAGTGTCGCCGGTCGGCCAGGTGGGGGTCCTGGTCGTCGCAACCCGCGGTGACCAGGGCGCCGGGGAGGTGCTGGTCACGGTGCGCGGGGCGACGGAGGCCTACCTGGCGTGGTCTCATGAGCCGCTGCCGCGCCGCACCAAAGTGCTGGTCATCGATGTGCGCGGGGCGCGCGCAGTGGTAGTGGAACCGTGGCCACCCCCGCAGGTGCCTGACGCACCGTGACCCTGGCGCCAATTCATAGACACGACAAGGCAATTGACCAATCGAGACGAGAATTAGGGAGGCAATGATGTTCGGTTACAGGGTGCCCGCGCCGGATGAGGCGATGTTGATCTCGGGCGGGCGGTTCGGCATCAGCGCGCCATTTCGGGTGGTGACCGGCCACGGCGCGTTCATCATGCCGGTATTCCGCAAAGTACGGTTCCTCACCTTGGCAATGTGTGAGGCCGAGGTCTCCGAAAAGTGCGTGACGAAACAGGGAATCACTCTGAACGTGCGAGCCGTGATCGCGTTCAAGGTGGGCAACGACAACGAGAGCATCGTGTCCGCCGCACAGCGCTTCTTGTCCGATCAGAACCAGATGTCCATCCTGACCGGCCGGATCTTCGCCGGCCATTTGCGCTCGATTATCGGGTCGATGACCGTCGAGGACATCATTCGCGAGCGCCAGAAACTGGCCACCGAGGTTCTCGATGGCTCCAAGGAAGAGATGGCCAAAATCGGGCTGGCGGTCGATGCGCTGCAGATCCAGTCCATCGACGACGGATCACTCGGCTATATCCAAGCGTTGTCGGCCCCGTTCAACGCTGCGGTTCAGCAGCAGGCGCAGATCGCTCAGGCGCAGGCCAACCAGGCGGCCGCCGAGGCTGAGCAGGAGTCGCAGCGCAAGCAGGCCGAGTTCGTCCGGCAGACCTCGATCGTGCAGGCGCAGTACAAAGCCGAGGTGGACCGAGCGCAGGCCGAAGCCGCGCAGGCAGGACCGCTGGCCCAGGCTCAGGCCCAACGCGAAGTGCTGCAGATGAAGACCGAACTGGCCCAGCGTGCCGCCGAGTTGCGCCAGCAGGAGTTGGTCGCCGAAGTGGTCAAACCCGCCGAGGCCGAGGCCGAGCGCATCCGAATCCTGGCAGAGGCCGACGCGGCGAAAATGAAGATCCAGGCCGAGGCCGCGGCCTCGCACAACCGGGTTGCTCTGGACAAGATGCTGATCGACCAATTGCCCGAAATCGTCAAGCAGGCGGCCCAGGGACTCAAGGGCGCCAACTTGACGGTGCTGAACGGCACCGACGGGCTGGGGCAGATGGCCACCGGACTGGTGGGGCAAGGCCTGGCGATCTTCGAATCGCTGCGTAGCGGGCTGGACGGACAACGCTCGTCGGAACCGGCTGCAGAGCTGGACGATCCGAAGGCCCTACAGGCGCCGTAGGACTGTCCCCGGCTGGAACGCCGAACGGCCAGCTAGCGCACGTCGCGAAAGGGCGTGCGATAACTGGCCGTTCGGCACAGAGAGAGTTAGTTGTTGCGAGCCTTCTCGCGGGACTTGGCCCGAGCTCGGAGGCTGGCGGTCAGCTCGACCTTGCGCACGCGGACGACCTCGGGAGTGACCTCGACGCACTCGTCCTCGGCACAGAACTCCATGGCCTGTTCCAGACCGAGCTCCAGCGGCCGCGCCAGAGTCTCCATCACGTCGGCCGTGGACGACCGCATGTTGGTCAGCTTCTTCTCGCGGGTGATGTTGATGTCGAGATCCTCGGCGCGCGGGTTGATCCCGACGACCTGGCCCTCGTAGGTGTCCTCACCAGGTTCGACGAAGAACTGGCCGCGATCGGACAACTGGATCATCGCGAACGGGGTGATGCTGCCGGTCCGGTCACTGACCAGTGAGCCCGTGTGCCGAGCGCGGATCTCGCCGGCCCAGGGCCGATAGCCCTCGAATACGGCGTTGGCGATACCGGTGCCGCGGGTCAGCGTCAGGAAATCGGTGCGGAAGCCGATCAGGCCACGGCTGGGCACGATGAAGTCCATGCGAACCCATCCGGCGGCGTGGTTGGCCATCTGCTCCATGCGGCCCTTGCGGGCGGCCATCAGCTGGGTGATGGCGCCGAGGAACTCCTCGGGACAGTCGACGGTCAGTTCCTCGAAGGGCTCGTGCAGCTTGCCGTCGACGGTCCGCGTGACCACCTGCGGCTTGCCGACGGTCAGCTCGAAGCCCTCGCGGCGCATCTGCTCGACCAGCACGGCCAGCGCCAGCTCCCCACGGCCCTGGACCTCCCAGGCGTCCGGGCGGCCGATGTCGACCACGCGGATCGAGACGTTACCGACCAGCTCAGAATCCAAGCGGGACTTGACCATTCGCGCCGTCAGCTTGTGACCGGAGACCTTGCCGGCCAGCGGCGAGCTGTTGGTGCCGATGGTCACCGAGATGGCGGGCTCGTCGACGGTGATGCGGGGCAGGGCGTGCGCGTGGTCCGGGTCGGCCAGGGTGTCGCCGATCATGATCTCCGACATACCCGCGACGGCGACGATGTCGCCGGCCACGGCTTCGGTGGTCGGGGTGCGCTCGACGCCGACGGTGACGAGGAGTTCGGTGATCTTGCCGGAGGTGATGACGGGTGCGCCGTCGACCTCACGCATCCAGGCCACCTGCTGGCCCTTCTTGAGCTTGCCGTTGTAGATCCGGACCAGCGCCAGACGGCCGAGGAAGGCCGACGCGTCGAGGTTGGTGACCAGCGCCTGAAGCGGGGCGTCCGGGTTGCCCTTGGGCGCCGGGATGTGCTCGAGCAGCACGTCGAACAGCGGGTCCAGGTTCTCGCTGTCGGGCACCTCGCCGTTGGCGGGCTGAACCGTCGAGGCGACACCGGCGCGGCCGGAGGCATACAGGGTCGGCAGGTCGAGGGCCTTCTCGGCAGCAGCCTGGGCTTCCTCGTCCAGGTCGGAGGCGACGTCGAGCAGCAGGTCGTGGCTCTCCTCGACGACCTCGGCGATGCGGGCGTCGGGCCGGTCGGTCTTGTTGACCACCAGGATCACCGGCAGGTGCGCCGAAAGTGCCTTGCGGAGCACGAAGCGGGTCTGCGGCAGCGGGCCTTCGGAGGCATCGACCAGCAGCACGACGCCGTCGACCATCGACAGGCCGCGCTCGACCTCACCACCGAAGTCGGCGTGGCCGGGGGTGTCGATCACGTTGATGACCGTCACGGTGCCGTCGGCGTGGTGCCGGTGCACCGCGGTGTTCTTGGCCAGGATCGTGATGCCCTTTTCCTTCTCAAGGTCACCGGAGTCCATGATGCGTTCGGTCGAGTCGTCGCCGCGGTGGGTCAACGCCCCGGACTGCCGCAGCATGGCATCGACGAGGGTCGTCTTGCCGTGGTCGACGTGTGCGACGATGGCGACATTTCTGAATCCGGCGCTAGCCTGCTCACTCACGCCCAAGATTGTCGCAGCGAAAGGGCCGGTTTGCGAAACTGTGGCAGCCCTGGGAAAACTGCTCATCGATGAAGCTCAGCAAGCTCGCGGGCGTTAAACCGAAGAAGAAGTGCTGCCGCAGCAAGCCCCGGTGTAAGCGGTGTCCGCTGGTATTGCACAAGGTGGAGAAGGCCGCGCAGCACGGGGTCCGCGGCAAGGATCTGGAGAAGGTCTACAAGCGCGCCCGCAAGGCTTGATATATAGCCATTGACCAGCCCCTTCACTCATTTCGCGAGTACCGTGGAAGCGTCTCGGTAGTTCCCGGGAACCAGCGCGAGGAGGTCGCCGTCATGACCGTCTACGAAGTGTTAACCGGCGTGGTTGGGTTCTTGTTAGCGCTCGGCGCAACCGCTGCGATATTCGCCGGATTAGCCAATTGGGCAGGCGGATTCTTCGTGGTGCGGTGTGCTGCGTGTCACCATTTGACGTTCTCCACGGTGAACAAGGCGAAGACTGACTGCCCGCATTGCAAGTACCCGGCGCTGCTGCACCCGGTGTACACCGCGCAGCACGGCACCGAGATGGCGTCGTCGCGCGTCGTCGGCGACCGCCTGCGCTACTGAGTTCGCAGCGCCGCCTTGAGCTCATCGAGCCAGGCAGTGTCCGCAGGCACCCAGGGAAGGTCGTCGAGGTCCTCGACGCCGACCCACCGGACCGCGTGATGATCGTGGGCGTGGGGCGCGTCGTTGGTCGACACCCGGTATCCCCGCAACGTGACGGTGTCGGACAGCGGCACGTCCTCCCCCAACCTCGCGCCGACGGCCACCGTGACGCCGAGTTCTTCATGGAGTTCACGGGCCAGCGCCTGCTCGTCGGTCTCCCCCGGATTCACCTTGCCGCCGGGCAGTTCCCAGAGGCCGGCGAGTTCGGGCGGCCGGTTGCGCTGCGCGACCAGCAGTCTGGCGTCGGCGATGAGCGCGCCCGCGACAACGATCACGTCGAACACGCTACTTGGCCATCGAGCGTGGGGGCTGGCACGACTAGTCCCGCCGAGAGTGGGGGTTGGCGCGGAAAATCCGCACGAATTCCTAGTAATCCACCACGCTCGATGCGGCCGTCACGCCAGACAGCCCCTGGCACGAAGTGTCGCGCGCACCCGCACGACCAGCTTGTTCGGATCACGCAGCATCGCGGCGCTGACCCTGATGACGACCCATCCCATGGCCTCCAAGATCGCGATGCGCTCGATGTCCCAGGCCCGCTGGCGACTGTCAGCCCAGTGCTGCACACCGTCGTACTCGACCGCGACTTTCCACTGGCGCCAGCCCATGTCGACGCGGATGAACGCCTCGCCGTATTCGTCGTAGAACTCGATCTGGGTCTCGGGGGCCGGCAGCCCACCCGCTACCAGCGCAAGCCGTAGCCGCGTCTCTTGCGGCGACTCGGCACCACCGTCGACCAATTCCAATGCGGACTCCGCCCGGCATACTCCGCGGGCACCCGGATTCGCCTCGATCAACGGCACGATGTCCGTCGGCTTCAGTCTGGTTGCGTTCATCAGCGCGTCGACGATCGGCACGGCCCGGGCAGTCGGCAGCAGGCGCGCGAGGTCGAAGGCAGTGCGAGCGGCCGTGGTGACGCACATGCCTCGTCGTACGCAAATATCCTGTGGGGCAAGGACATACGAGTGTGCCGTCAGCCCCTTGGGGCAGTGCCGATCCGAACGCACGATAACCGCCGGCGCGTCGGGGTCAAGCCACTTCGCCCCGTGCACGGCAGCCGCTGACACTCCGGCCAGCACCGCGTTCGGACCAGCGAACAGCCACCCTGCGCGCGCTTTGAGTTCGGCCGTCATCGCCACGTCGTTGGCGAGGTACACGTTGCGAAAGACCATCCGATAGCGAGCGCGCAGCTGATGCTCGGTGAGACGACCGGCGCGTACCGCCTCCGAGCCGAGGATGAGTGGGTCCATGGCGCCCACCCTCAACGGGGCGGGTGACAATTTCAGCGCCAGACGGCGAGGTTATCCACAGGTCAGGCCATCGAGCGTGCGGGTTGGCGTGGAAATTCAGCAAAAATTCCTCGTAATCCCCCACGCTCGCCGGAACAATGGGGGCATGGCCGTCCTTACCGATGAACAAGTCGACGCCGCGCTGCCCAACGGTTGGAAACGCGTCGACGGCGTACTCCGCAGGTCTGTGAAATTCCCGGCGTTCCTCGACGGTATCGACGCGGTCCGCCGGGTGGCGATCCACGCCGAAGCCAAGGACCATCATCCGGATATCGATATCCGTTGGCGGACAGTCACTTTCAATCTGGTCACCCACTCCGAAGGCGGCATCACCGACAAGGACATGGCGATGGCCGCGGATATCAACGGGCTGGTCGTCTAGCTGCCATCCAGGCCAGCGTCACAACCGTCATCACCGGGTAGACCAGACCCGCCCACGCCAGGTACCACGGCCGGCTGATCACCCAGATCGTCGGCTGCGCGAAGCTCAGCAGCCACGGCACCCCGACGAGCATCAGCACGAGCCAGGTCCAGCGCAACGCCCGCGCGCCGCGCAACCCCGCGACCGGCCCGTGCCACAGCCACATCATCAGCGGGATCAGCCACACCCAGTGGTGGGTCCACGAGATCGGCGAAAACAGCAGCCCGAACAGCTGCACCACCAGCAGCGCGCCGAGTCGATCGGGACGTTCGGGACCGTAGACGGCGCGCCAGGCGAACCATGCCAGCACCGCCGTCAACGCCACCGCAATGATGACCGCCGGCTCGAATCCGGCGTCATGCCCGACGATTCGGGAGATGGCTCCCCGCCAGGATTGGTTGAACGACGTCGCGACCGGACCAATCCGATTGGCGTCACCCAGCAGATCGGTGAAGTAGTAGAGCGCTTCGTGACGCAGCACCAGCCACGACACGAGCACGGTGCCGAGGAACGTGACGGCCGCGAAGACCGCGACTCCCCAGCGCCGGACGCCGAGGAAGTAGAGGCCCGTCACCGCCGGCGTCAGCTTCACCCCGGCGGCCAGGCCGACCAGCAGTCCGGACCACCACCAGCGCGTGCTGTACACCGCGTAGAGCACAGCGAGCACGAGGACGACGTTGATCTGCCCGTAGTCGAAGGTGCTGCGCAGCGGCTCGGTCCAGATGCCGACGGCGGTCCAGGCCATGGCGAGGCGATGCCCGGGGTCGGCTGAACATCCCCCGTCGCTTCGCTCGCCCCGCCCGATGAGCCGCAGGCTGATCCACACCACGCCGTAGAGCGCCGCAATGATCCCGAGCTGCCAGCAGAACGCCAGCAAACCGAACGGCACGAAATGCAGCGGATAGAACAGCACGGCGGCGAACGGCGGATAGGTGAACGGCAGCGGGAAATCCGGAGTCTGGTCGGCGTAGACGTAGTCGTACAGCGGGTGGCCGGTACCGAGCGTCGAGGCGCCGCCGACATAGACGTGGAGGTCGACGAAGTTGGCCCCGTTGGGTACCAGGTAGGTCCAGGCGAAGCGCGCAACGACGCTGAGCGCCAGCATCAGCGGCGCCCAGCGGAGGACTGATCGCGTGGCGGTGTTTATCGCACGACTGTAACGGTCGGTCACCTTTCGCCTTCTGGTCAGTAACGGTTCCATAAATGCCACACGTGTCACTTGAGTAACACCAGTAACTGAATAGTTTCAGTTCTGACGCGCCACCACTGGACCGGGAGGACCCCCAAAATGCGCAACCGCACTACTGGAAAACTGTTGGCCACCAGCATGATTGCCGCCGCAGGCGCAGTCCCGGTGGCAATCATGCTGAGCGCGGTCGCGGCCGCCGACCCGGCCCCGGCCGCCCCGGCACCTGTCGTGCCCGGCACGCCGCTGGTCAATGAACTCGCCCAGGCTCCGGTCCAGGCGCTGTCGGGTGTCACCCAGGCCCTCACGAGTGGCGCCCCGGCTGCCGCTCCGGCTGCTCCCGCCGCCACCGCTTCGGTCACCCTGCCGCAGAACCTGGTGCCCGGCGCTGCTGCCCCCGCCGCTGCCGCGCCCGCCGCTGCCGCCCCGGCCCAGGGCCTGATCCCGTCGGCCAACATCAACCTGCCGCAGATTCCGGGCTCGCCAGTGCCGCTGCCGAAGCAGATCGCCTTCCCGGGTGACCTGACCTCGCTGCTGCCGGCCGGCACGCCGCTGGCGAACCTGCTGCCCCAGCCGGCTGCTGCGGCTCCGGTTGCGACCGCTGCGACCTCGCCGCTGGCCGCTGCCACCGCACCGCTCGCGGCCGCGGCCGCACCGCTGACCGCACCGCTGACTGCACCGCTGGCCGCTGCTGCGCCGGCTGCCGCAGTTCCGCTGGCTGCTCCGTTGGCCGCCGCCACGGCGCCGCTCGCCGCACCGTTGGCTGCTGCTCCGCTGGCTGCCGCTCCGGCACTGTCGTCACCGCTGGCCACCGCACCGGCCGCAGTTGCGGCTGCGGCACCGGCGGCGCAGGCCATCCCCGGCGTCGTGCCGGGACTCATGAGCCTGACCAGCTTGGCGCCGATGATCACCTCCGGCTTGCCGTGATTCGCACCGTAACCAGATAACCAATACGAAACCGGGGAGAGACATGCATTCGAGGAAGCTGTTCATCGCGCTCGGCGCATCCGTTGCACTCACGATCAGCGCGGCCACCGTCGCGCACGCCGATCCAACGTCGCCGTTGCCGTTGCCACTGCCCATCGACGGTCTGCAGGCTCCTGGCCTGCCGGCCATGCAAACTCTCGCCCCGGTGATCCAGCAGGCCGCCGCTGATCCGGCGGGCGCCGCAGAGCTGCTCATGGCAGCAGCCCGGGCGTTCGCCGGCAGCAAGGGCGCACCGTCGGATTCGAAGAATCTGGCCAATGCCGTGAACCAGTTCGCGGCCGACCCGGCCTCCGCACACGTGCCGGCCCCCGGCGCAGTTCCGGGCCAGGAGGCACACCTGCCGGCCGGCATCGATCCGGTGCACGCCGTTGGTCCGGCGCCCGACGCCGCTCCGGCTGCCGCACCTGCGCCCGCTGCAGCTCCTGATGCGGCTCCGGCCGCGGCACCTGCTCCTGCTGCAGCTCCTGACGCGGCTCCGGCTGCAGCTCCGGCACCGGCACCCGCCGCTGCGCCTGCCCCGGCACCCGCGCCCGATGCGGCTCCGGTTTCCGCACCGGTCACCCAATCCGCCGGCACGGTCCCGGCCCCTGAGGCCGCTCCGGCAGCTGCACCTGCCGCAGCACCGGCTCCCGCCGGGGCGTTCGGACCGGGCACGCCGATCACGCAGGACTTCATGTACCCGTCGATCAGCAATGGCTGCCAGGCCGACGGCGGCAACGTGCTGGCGACAGCCATCACCGTGGCCGGCCCGGCGAAGATTCCGACCCCGGGCCCCGGGCCCGGCCAGACCGCCTACGTGTTCACCGCGGTCGGCACGCCGGGTCCGGCCGCCGAGCAGAAGCTGCCGCTGAACGTCACCTGGGTCAACCTGACGACCGGCAAGTCGGGCAGTGCGACGCTCAAGCCGCAGGCCGACATCAACCCGCAGGGCCCGACGACGCTGACCGCCATCGTCGACACCGGCTCGGGCAGCATCATGTCGACGATCTTCGGTCAGGTGACGACGACCGAGAAGCAGTGCCAGTTCATGCCCACCATCGGTTCGTCGGTGGTGCCGTAACCGGCCGATAAGCAAGAGCGAGCGTGGCTGCCCCCGACGGCAGCCACGCTCGCTGTTTTTTGGGCCTAGTAGGCCATGAACAAAATCATCTCTCGGTCGTACTCGCGACCGGGGTGCTGCTCGGCCAGATGCGTCTGCGCCTTCTCGACCAGATCGTCTTCGTCGGTGCCGCTGATCGCTTCGCCGCAGGGGCAATTCAGGTGTGTCTTCGCCATACGGTCACCTTCCCATACCCGCATGATGGTCGGATGGAGATCTACGACGTCATGCGGACCACCGGGGCCGTCCGTAAGTTCAGCGGCGAGCCCCTGCCTGACGACGTGCTGGAACGGATCCTCGACAACGCGCGGTTTGCCCCGAGTGGAGGCAACCGCCAGGGCGCGCGGGTGATCGCGGTGCGTGACGTCGAGACACGTAAGAAGCTGGGTGAGCTCTCCGTACCTGGCGCCAGGCAGTACATCGCACAGATCGCCGCCGGTGAAGGGCCCTGGAACCCGTTGCATCCCTGCGGGGTTGATCCCGCGGTCGTAGAGGCCACCCCCGTACCCGACGGCATGGTCAGCGGCACCCTGTTGGGCGCCGAGGTGGTCCTGGTGGTGTGTCTGGATCTCGGCGTGGCCGCAGCGTTCGACCAGCACCTGGATCGCATCGGCGTGATCAGCGGCGCGTCGATCTACCCGTTCGCGTGGGGCATTCTGCTGGCCGCGCGCAACGAAGGCTTCGGCGGCGTGCTGACCACGATGGTGGTGGCGCAGGAGCCTGCCGTGCGCGAGCTGCTCGGTATCCCGGACAACTACGCGGTGGCGTGCATGCTGCCACTGGGCAAGCCGGTCAAGCAGGTGACAAAGCTGACGCGGCGTCCGGTGGCCGAATTCACCAGCCGGGAACGGTTCGACGGCCTGCCGCTCTGATCGCGGGCACATCGTGCGTGGGCGATTACGCGGAAAATTGCCACAATTCCCTCGTAATCCCCCACGCTCGAAAGCCGGTTCAGCCCTAGGCTTTTGCCGCTTTGGCGGCGGCCTTCATCTGCTTCTTGTAAGCGCGGACCTGATCCAGCGAGCCCTTGTCGACGACGTCGGCCACCGACATGTGCGTGCCCTGCTTGCCGTAGTCACCGGCGGCCTGGCGCCAGCCCTCGGGCGTCACGCCGTACTGCTTGCCGAGCAGCGCCAAGAAGATCTTGGCCTTCTGCTCGCCGAACCCGGGCAGTGCCTTGAGCCGGCGCAGCACCTCTTTGCCGTCGGGGTTGCCGGTCGTCCACAGAGCCGCCGCGTTGCCGCCGTATTCGTCGACAACCACCTGCGACAGCGCCTGCACCCGCTTGGCCATGGAACCCGGAAAGCGGTGCACCGCAGGGGTTTCCGCGAACAATTCGGCGAACTTGTCGGGGTTGCAGTCAGCCACGGTGACGGCATCCAGCCCGCCCATCCGGTCCTCGAGTTTCTTCGGACCCGCGAACGCCACTTCCATCGGAATCTGCTGATCGAGCATCATCCCCACCAGCAGCGCGAACGGATTGGACTCCAGCAGTGCGTCGGCGGACGGCTCCTGAACCAGCTGCAGCTTCGACATCCCGCCAGTTTAGGACCCCGCGGCGCGGGAGCGATCCGCCGCAGCCACACGCCGAGGCGCACACAAATCGGGGCGGTTCAGAAATCTGTGCAGGACCTGTGTGCGAATGTGTAACCGACAACCGGTGGAAATGCCGGTAGGGGGGGGGGACGGACATGAGACGTGTAGTCGCAGCTCTTTTCGCAGCGATGGCTGCCGCTATTGCCCTAGCCGGGGCGGCCAGCGCCATCCCCGACCAGGGCACGCCGGAATTCGACGTGTACATGCAAGGCCTGGAGCGCAACGGATACAACCTGAATCCAGACACCGCGTGGCGCGTCGCGCACCAGGCGTGCATCGGCGGCATCCCGGGCTACATAAATCTGGAACTGGCCGCGCAGGGCGTCATCGGCCCCGGAGCGCAGCAGCGCGTGATGGATGTCGCCAGGAAATACGCCTGCCCGGTTCAGTAGCCGCGCTCACCGTCCGTCACGCACCGGCCAGCAGCCCCGTGAGTTCGGCGCGGCCGGCCTCGTCGAGCGGCAACAGCGGCGGGCGAGGATCGCCGGCATTGCGCCCCAATAGATGCAATCCGGCTTTGACGGTCGTCGGCAACCCGCCGGCGACGATGAAGCGCAGCAGCGGCGCCAGATCGTCGTAGATCTCTTGCGCCCGCGCCCGATCCCCGCCGCGCACGGCGTCATACAGATCGAGACACGGCTGTGGGCGGAGGTTCGGTGCGGCAGTGCACCAGCCCGACGCTCCGGCAAGCAGGGCATCGAGCACCAACGGATTGCTGCCGTTGTAGAACGGCAGCGACCCACCCGAGAGCTCCTTGATGCGCAGCATCCGGTTGAGGTCGCCGGTGGATTCCTTGACCATGCGCACGTTGTCGATGTCGTTGAACATCTGCACCAGCAATTCAGGGGCCATGTCGATGCCACTGGTGGCCGGGTTGTTGTACACCATGATCGGCAAGTCCACGGCCGACGAAATGCTGGCGTAGTGCTGGATGATCTCCCGCTCGCCCAGCTTCCAGTACGAGATCGGCAGGATCATCAGCGCGTCCGCGCCGGCCTTGTGCGCATACCGCGCGCGTCGAATGGTGTTGGCAGTAGTCAGATCCGACGCACCGACGATCACCGGAACGCGGCCGCCCACAGCCCCGATCGTGGTGTCGACGACGGCGTCGAATTCATCCTCAGTGAGGTACGCCGATTCGCCGGTGCTGCCCAGCGGCGCGATGGCGTGCGCACCCGTGCTGACCAACTGGTCGACGAGCGCGGCGAGCCGGTCGGTGTCGACGTTGTCGCCGTCAGCAGTGAACGGGGTGATGGGGTAGGCAATGATGCCGTGAATCTCGGTCATGACTTCGTGGTCCTTCCAGGATTGGTCAGCGGTCGAGGGCGTCGGGGTGGCGCACCAGGGCGCGCCGCGAGTAATAGGCGAAATTGGCGGCGCTGCGCTTGGGGGTCAGCGTCCAGTCGTGGGCCTCGCGGGCCAGCCGGTCGGGCAGCGGCGCGATGGGGCCGGCAGCCATGGCAGCCAGCTGGAGCTTGGCGCCGCGTTCGATGAGGACGGCCAGCGAGCAGGCTTCCTCGACGCTGGCCCCGGCCACCACCTGACCGTGATGGGCCAACAGGATCGCCTTCTTGTCCCCCAGCGCGCCGGAGATGATCTCGCCTTCTTCGTTGCCCACGGGCACCCCCGGCCAGTCCGCCAGGAAGGCACAGTCGTCGTACAACGGCGCGATGTCCATCTGTGACACCGCCAGGGGGACTTCCAGCATCGAGAGCGCCGCGACGTGGAACGGGTGCGTGTGCACGATGCAGTTGACATCCGGCCGCGCCCGGTAGATCCATGAGTGAAAACGGTTGGCGGGGTTGGCCATTCCGTCACCCTCGAGGACGTTGAGGTCCTCGTCGACGATCAGCAGATTGCCGGCCGTGATCTCGTCGAAGCCCAGACCCAGCCGTTGCGTGTAGTAGGTGCCGGGCTCCTCGGCGCGGGCGGTGATCTGCCCGGCCAGGCCCGAGTCGTGACCGGCGTCGAACAGGGCCCGGCAGGTCAGCGCCAGCTTCTCGCGGACCGTCAGATCGGACTCCGCGATATGACGATGCAGCCCTTCCTCGGCACGCTGCATCAGTTCACTCTTCGAATCATGCATGGTGTCGCTCATCCGAACTCCCCTCAGGCCCGGTGCGTGATTGCACCTTCAATGACACATTGCAGACCATAGGACACAAAGTGTCATGCAGTCAATGGGCTATTCTCAGCATCGTGAGTGGCTTGTTGCGTACGGTGCGCCAGCAACGCGGGATGACGCTCGACGAGCTGGCAGCCGGCACCGGGCTGACCAAGAGCTACCTGTCGAAAGTCGAACGCGGCCAAAGCGTGCCGTCGATCGCCGCCGCGCTGAAAATCTCTCGAACCCTCGATGTCGATGTGGCACAACTCTTTTCCGACGATCCCGAAGTGAGCACGTTCACTGTCGAGCGCGCGTCCGAGCGCGGCACCGCCCGCAATCACGCCATCGCGGCGGGGATGCTCGGTAAGGCCATGTCGCCGTTCGTGGTTCGCCCGGGCCGCCAGTTCTCCACCCATTCCCACCCGACGCATCCCGGTCAGGAGTTCGTGTTCGTCCACTCCGGAACCGTCGAACTCAATTACGACGGCCGCTTGGTGGAGCTGGCGGCAGGTGACTGCGCCTATTTCGACGCCACCACGCAGCACAAACTGCGCCAGGTCGGCGACGAGACCGCCGTCGTCGTGGTCGTGACGTCGCCCGCGCCACCCCGCACCGTCCGCTGAAGGCAGCCGCAGTACGGCCAAACCGCGCCGGCGCGGAATGCCAGCAGGCCCCGCCAACGTTGCCCCACCCGTGCTCCAAACTCGATCCGTGACCTCGCGCCTGGGATTCCCGCTGCTGGCCTATGCTTTCGCCGCCGTCATGCTGGGCACCACGCTCCCGACGCCGATCTACGCGCTCTACGCGCACGACCTGCACTTCGCGGTCCTGACGACGACGGTGATCTTCGCGGCCTACGCCCTCGGCGTGCTGGCTGCGCTGCTGCTGTTCGGCCGCTGGTCCGACGCCATCGGCCGACGGCCGGTACTGATCGCCGGGGCCGTCGCCGCCATCGCCAGCGCCGTCGTCTTCTTGAACGCCGACAGCGTGCCATTACTGCTCCTGGGCCGGCTGCTGTCCGGGCTGTCGGCGGGCATCTTCACCGGCACCGCGACGGCCGCGGTCGTCGAATCCGTGCCGGAAGCCAAACGGGACCAAGCCGCGGCCGGCGCCACCATCGCCAACATCGGTGGGCTGGGTGCGGGGCCTGTGCTCGCCGGCCTGATGGTGCAGTACCTGCCGCATCCGATGCAGCTGCCGTTCGTCGTGCACATCGTGTTGGCGGTGCTGGCCATCGCAGCGGTGTGGCTGGTGCCCGAGACCTCCAGCCGCAGTGGACGTATCGGTTTCCAGCGGTTGTCGGTGCCCGCCGAAGTGCGGCAGACGTTCGTCCTGGCGGCCACCGCAGCCTTCGCAGGGTTCGCCGTCATGGGCTTGTTCACTGCCGTCGCCCCATCCTTCGTCAGCAGTGTCATCGGCATCGACAACCACGCCGTCAGCGGAGCCGTGGCGTCATCGATCTTCGTCGCCTCCGCGGCCGCTCAGCTCGCCGGACGACGCCTCGATCCGCAGCGGGCCGTCGCGGTGGGCTGCGCCATCCTGGTGGCAGGCATGGTGATTCTGGCTGTGGCACTGCAGTTCTCGTCGCTTGCCGGCCTGCTCGCTGCCGCGGTGGTCGCCGGCGCCGGACAGGGCATCAGCTTCAGCCGGGGCCTGGCCGCCGTCGTCGAGGGCACCCCGACGGAGCGGCGCGCCGAGGTCAGTTCGACGTACTTCGTGGTGGCCTACGTGGCGATCTCGCTGCCGGTGGTCAGCCTCGGATTCGCCGCCCAACACTGGGGCCTGCAGGCCGCCGGGGTCAGCTTCGCCGTCATCATCGCGGCGCTGGCGGCAATCTGCCTGGGCGCCGTCCTGTGGGAGGAACGCCGCAGTTCAGAGCAGAATTGAGTAGCAATACCTAGGGGTGCGGCCCTTACGTTCAAAGGCATGAGCACCCGCGTCTTCCCTTCGGCTGCCGAAATCGCGCAGCGCACCCCGGTCGACCGTGACCGCGCCATCGACGTCATCCGCATCGCCTCGCTGATCGGCGTCGTCGTCGGACACACCGTCATGGCGACCAGCATGATCGATCATGACGTGTTCCGCTGGGGCAACCTGCTCACTACATCGGTGGTGTTCCAGGCACTGACCTGGGTGTTCCAGATCATGCCGCTGTTCTTCTTCGCCGGCGTCGCCGCGTCGGCCGGGTCCTATCGCAGCGGCATGAGCTGGGGCGGCTGGCTGCTCAAGCGCTGCACCCGGCTGTACCGGCCAGTGTTCTACTACCTGGCTTTCTGGGCGGCGGCGCTGGCGGTGCTCAGGCCGCTGCTGCCGATCCACGTCTACGAGCCCATCGCCGGCATCAGCATTCAGCTGTTGTGGTTCCTGGGCGCCTACGTCATGGTGCTGGCCGCGGTCCCGCTGTTGGTCCGGATCACCACGACCGCCCAGCTCGTGGCAGCGGTAGCTGGCACCTACGCACTGATCGCGGTGGTCGACGCCATTCGTATCAACGACCACGCCTGGTCGGCGCTGGGCTATGTGAACTTCGTGGTGTGGCTGATCCCCGGCATGTTCGGGGTGGCGTACCGCCGCGGACTGCTGACCACGGCAACGGCGCTGCGCGTCGGCCTCGCGATGCTGGCCGTCAATGTCGCGATGGTCTGGGTCGGCCCCTACGAGCTGAGCCTCGTCGGCATCGAGACCCAGCACATCAAGAACATGACGCCGCCGTCACTGCTGCTGGCCGGTCACGCAATCATGATGTGCGCGTTCGCCATTGCCGCTGCCCCGGCCATCAGCCGCTGGGCCGCCCGGCCACAGGTCTGGCGCCTCGCGGTGATCGGCAACACCGGCGCCATGACCCTGTACCTGTGGCACATGCCCGCCCTGCTCGGCATGCATCTGGCCTTCGACCTGGCGGGCCTGCCCCGCTACCCCGGCCAGCCGCACTTCCTGGTCGTGAGCGTCTACCAGGTGACGCTCATGGCAGCGTTGGTTGCCGGGCTTTTCCTGCTGCTGCGGCCGCTGGAGAACAACCCGCTGCCGCTGTGGGACGGTGGCCGCGTGTCTGCGCCGGGTTGGCGCAGCGCGGCCGTCGGCACGCTGCTGATGATCGCCGGCGCCGCGACGTTGGCATCCGTCGGCTGGGGCCTGAAAGACACCGGGTTGCAGTGTGTTTCGGTGATGTTGGTGGCGTTGGTCGGGGCCCGGGCCCTGGCCCGGGACTAGCCGCTCTTGCGGCGGAACTCCCGTCGCCCCCCGCCGACCGCGCCGTGCGACTTGTTTTGCTTGGCACCGCCGTCCTGGTGGGAGGTGCCGCCGGCGGAACCGGCGTTCTTACGCTCGAGCGCCTCGCGGAATTTACGCTTGGTCTCGTCGGACGATGCTGAACCTTCGTCGGAGTTCTCGGCCATGCACGCAGACTACGCGTTCAGCGCACGCCCGGAGGCACCCCGTACACGTGGGTTATCACCATGGTGAACAACACCCGACGGTCGGCGACCATGGCCCGCCGGTAGTCGTCCCAGTCGGGATGTTCACCGGAGATGTTGCGATACAAGGCGATCAGGCCTTCGACGGTGGCGTCGACGGGTGAGGCGGCCGGCGGGCTCAGCACCGCGTTGCCTTCGGCGACCGCGTATGCCCACCCGTCATCGGAGCAGACGTAGAGGGACGCCCGGGCGTCTCGTCGCAAGTTGCGGGTCTTGGCCCGCGGTTCGGTGATCGATGCCTGGACCGCTACCGCGCGCGGATCGAAGAAATACGACACGTTCGATAGCTGTGGTCGGCCATCAGCTTTGATGGTGGCCAGCACACCCAGCGAATCGCCGCCGATCAGCGCCAGAAGCTTGTCGTCGAACACCTGACGGGTCATGGCACCCAGCGTACGGCGCAACTGCCTACCATTGGGCGTCATGACGGAGTTCATATGACGCGCTATGCGGCATTCCTGCGCGGCGTCAACGTCGGCGGGGTGAACCTGAAGATGGCCGACGTCGCCGCGACCTTCCGGCAGGCCGGCTTCGATGACGTGAAGACGCTGCTGGCGAGCGGCAACGTGGTGCTGTCCAGTTCTGAGAGAGCGGCCGGAGTACGCACGAAAGCCGAAGCAGCCCTGCGGGAATCATTCGGGTATGACGCCTGGGTGCTGGTGTACTCGATCGACGAACTCCGGGCCATCTCGGAGTCCTTCCCCTTCGAGCGCGAGGTCGAGGGCCACCATTCCTACGTGACATTCGTCAGCGACCCGGATGTATTGAAGGAACTGACCGCCCCCGAGTCGTCCGAAGAGTCGGCCCGCCGCGGCGACGGCGTGCTGTACTGGCAGGTGGCCAAGGGCAACACCCTGGACAGCTCGACCAGCAAGAGCATGGCCAAGAAGCGCTACAAGTCGTCCACCACCACCCGCAATCTGCGGACGGTCGAGAAAGTGCTGGCTGCGGCATGACATCAAGCCCCAAGATCGACGGCACCACGCTGACCGGCGTCTCCGAGACAGCGCTGCTGACGCTGCAGGTCCGGGCCAACGAGGCCCGTCGACCGGATCGGATTCTCGACGACCCGGTGGCGGTCGAGGTCGCCGACCGCATCGAATTCGACTTCGCCAAGTTCGGGCCTGCACACCGGCAGGACATGGCGCTGCGGTCGCTGGCCTTCGACCGCGCCACGCGGGACTACCTCCACGACCAACCGAAAGCCACCGTCGTCGCACTGGCCGAAGGCCTGCAAACCAGCTTCTACCGGCTCTCCGCCAGTGACGCCGGCAGCGAATTCCGTTGGCTGACAGTCGATTTGCCACCCATGATTGAGGTGCGCAGCCAACTACTGCCGCCGTCGGACCGAGTCGCGGTGTGCGCGCAGTCCGCGCTCGACTACAGCTGGATGGACCGGGTCGACACCTCCGATGGCGTCTTCATCACCGCCGAAGGCCTGCTCATGTATCTGCAGCCCGAGGAGTCGATGGGGCTGATTACCGAGTGCGCCAAGCGGTTTCCGGGCGGCCGGATGATGTTCGACCTGCCGCCGGCCCTCTTCTCAAAATTGATCGGGCGGGGCATGCGGATGTCGAGGCACTACCGCGTGCCGCCGATGCCGTTCACAATGTCGGCCAATGAGGCCGCCCGGTTGATCGACATCGTGCCCGGGATTCGGTCGGTGCATGACGTGCCGGCGCCCGCCGCCCGCGGCCTGCTCCTCAACACGCTGCTCTGGGCGGCGCATCGCCTCCCACTGCTCGACCCGGTCCGGCCGGCGATGACGCTGCTGGAGTTCGGCTAGTACCCCCGCCGAAACTGCATTCCAGCAAGCGTCTTCTCGCACTTTCTCTGCTGGAATGCAGTTTCGGCGCCACGAGTTGGGCAATATGGGCGCGTGGTTCTACGCTCCTGGACACCGGTCGGACCGGACGCCGCTGTCGTCGCCCCCGACGAACGGCTCAGCTGGCCTCGCACCATCGGTATCGGCGCCCAGCATGTGGTGGCGATGTTCGGCGCCACCTTCCTGGTGCCGGTTCTGACCGGATTCCCTCCGGCCACCACGCTGCTGTTTTCCGGCATCGGAACAATGGTGTTCCTACTGATCACCGGAAACCGGCTGCCGAGTTATCTCGGGTCAAGCTTCGCGGTGATCGCCCCGGTGACAGCAGCGACCGCCTCACACGGAAGCGGTAGCGCGCTGGGCGGTTTGATCGCCGTGGGGCTGCTGCTGATCCTGGTCGGCGGGGTGGTGAATCTGGTCGGCACGCACTGGCTGGATTTCACGCTGCCGCCGGTGGTCACCGGTGCGATCGTTGCCCTGATCGGGTTCAACCTGGCTCCGGCGGCGAAGCACAATTTCGAGAAGGGACCGCTGGTCGGTCTGGTGACGCTGGTGCTGCTGGTCGCGACTCTGGCGTTCTTCCGCGGCATCGTCGGCCGACTGGCCATCTTCCTGGCGGTGGTCATCGGCTATCTGCTGGCGCTGGCCCTCGGAGATGTGGACACCGCGGCCATTGCGGCCGCCCCGTGGATCGGGCTGCCCCAATTCCACAGTCCGTCATTCAGTCTGGCGGTCCTGCCGATGTTCCTGCCGGCAGTGATCGCGCTGATCGCCGAGAACATCGGGCACGTGAAATCAGTGGGCCAGATGACCGGGAAAGATATGGATCCGCTGATGGGACGGGCGCTTGCGGCTGACGGGGTGGCCACCGTGCTGGCCGGCGTCGGCGGCGGCACGGCCACCACCACCTACGCCGAGAACATCGGGGTGATGGCCGCAACGCGCGTCTACTCCTCCGCCGCGTACTGGGTGGCCGCCGTGGTAGCCGTCGTACTGTCGTTGTGCCCCAAGGTCGGTGCCGCTATCTCCGCCATCCCGCCGGGCGTGCTGGGCGGGGCGACGATCGTCTTGTACGGCCTGGTCGGCATCCTCGGCATGCGGATCTGGCTGACCAACCAGGTCGATTTCTCCCAGCCGATCAACCAGATGACCGCCGCCATACCGCTGGTCATCGGTATCGCCGATTTCACCTGGCAGGCAGGAACATTGACGTTCACCGGTATCGCACTCGGTTCCGTTGCGGCACTGGTGATCTACCACGGCATGCGTGGGCTGGCCGCCATCCGCCGAGCGCGTTGACCATCCGGGTTTCGGCGGGACGAGCTAGCCGGCCCAGACATCCTCGACGTAATGGTCGGTGCTGACCAGGCCAGCCAGCCAGGCGCGGGCCGCATTGTCGTCGGCACCGGTCCGGCTGCGGTAGATGTCCTGGAACGCGGCGCGCACAGCGGGCGCCATCTGGGCGCCGTCGCCGCACACGTAGACGTGGGTGTCGTTGTCGGGGTTGCCCAGCAGGTCCCACACCTCGTCGGCGTCGGCCGCGATGCGGTCCTGCACGTACTTGACCTCATCACCCGCCCGGGAGAACGCCGGCCGCATGCGCACGATGCCGAGACGTTCGGCGTCCTCGGCCTCGTCACGGAACAGGTAGTCCACGTCGGGGTGCCGCACCCCGAAGAAACACAATGCGGCGGTGAACGGCTCCCCCGCCTCCAGGGCACCCAACCGGTCACCGATGAATCCCCGGAACGGGGCGACGCCCGTGCCGGCACTGACCAGGATGACGTTGCGCGCCGGATCGGCCCCGGCCCGGAAGGCCTGACGGGCCGGGTCCACGCGCATCCGAATCTGTTGTCCTGGAACGGTATCCGCAAGATAGCTGGATGACACGCCGCGGAATACGCCCGCCCCGGACCGGGCCGGGCCTTCCAACACGCCCACCACCAACTCGACTTCACGGGCACGACGACGGGACGACGTGGCAATCGAATAATGGCGCGGGGCCATCGGTTCGAACAGTTCCAGCAGCTCTTCACGCGTGAGCTGAGTCGCCGGGAACTCCGCCAGGCACGCGGTCACGCTCAGCGCGCGGGCATCGGGATCGTCGGCCAGCGCAATGAGCGCGGCCCGTTCGGGGGGACACGGGTTGGCCGCCGCAAGGCGCACCAACTGGCTGCGGCTCGCAGGTTTGCGGAGCTCAAGGAAATGCGTAACCAGTTCGCGCACAGTGACTTCCCGGTCGACCGGGATGGCTCGGCGGGTGCTGCGCCGCGGATTGATCGCGATGCGACGGTCGAGGCGCAGGTCCAGAATTTCGCCGACCTCCTCGACCAGCTCGGGGCTGTTGTCCGGCAGCACGGTCAGGTGGTCGCCGGTCTGATAGTCCACACCGTCGGGCAGCGCGATCCTGATCAGCCGCTTGTCCTGCCCAAATGCAGAGGTGTCCACGAGCGGCCTGTTCTCCAGCACCGTTGCCGGCTGCACCTGATAGCGGGCGTCGATGGCGGCGGTGACGGGTCCGTCGATGGCCCGGAGATCGTAGAGCAACTCATCGGGCGCGTCGGCGGCGGTCGTCTCTACCCCGAAGACGCCGGCGAGCGCGTTCCACACCGCCACCGAGAAGTCCTCCACGATGCCGGCGAAATCGCCCGAGGTGTCGGCTTCCACCATCGGAAGAAGTTGCGTTGCACCGAGTTCCGCGAGACGCGCATCGATCCGCCTGGGTATTGCCAGGTACGTCTCAGCCCAGTTCCGGTCTCCGACACCGAGAACCGCGTACGGCACCGCCGGCGCGTGACTGGCCGAACCGTCCAGCCAGTCGACAAAAGCCCGGGCATCGTCCGTCGGCATCCCGTTGTACGACGCCGCGACGATCACCACCGCGCCATGGTCCGGCAACGCATCGGTCGCGGAATCCAGTGCGGCGACAGTCGTCTCGTAACCGAGGTCGATTGCTTCGTCGCCGAGTTGCTGCGCCAGCGCCCGGCAGTTGCCGAGGTTCGAGCCATGCAGCACAAGCAGTTTCGTGCCCGACGGCACTGTCGCACGCGACTGCGCCACAGGTGCGGCCGCAACCGCGGCAGGCTCCTGCCGCCGCTCGCCCGGGGTACGACGCATCACCTGGACGTGAAAGCCCTCCGGCTTGCGCAAAAGGTCACTGTGCGTGCGCAATTGGTAGTGCTCGATGTCGAGGAAGCGGTATCGGTGGACCAGTGTCGCCAGTGCCATGGTCGCTTCGTGCAGCGCGAACTGCCGGCCGATGCAGGACCGCGCGCCGGTACCGAACGGCTTGAACAGGTTGACCGGGCGCGGCCCGGTGGCGTCGGTGTCGAACCGATCCGGGTCGAAGGTCTCGACGTTGTCGCCCCACTCCGGTTGACGGTGAAGGGACGACGTCAGCACTGTCACCGCCTCACCCTGCCGCACCGGATACTGGCCGCCGATCACCGTGTCCGCCAAGGCCATTCGGTCGAATTCCCGCACCGGCGGGGATAGTCGCAGCGTCTCGTCGATGATCCGGCGGATGTAGGTGAGCTTGCCGATCTCGTCGAACGCCGGCACATGGTCGTCGTCCGGACCGAACAGGGCATCAACCTCAGCCTGTGCCCGGTGCAGCACCGCAGGGTTCTTGACAATGCTGTACAGCGCCGTCGGCATCACCGTCGACGTGGTGTCCTGCCCGGCGATCAGGAACGTGGCGATCTGGTTGCGAATGCTGTCGTCATCAAGAACAGGCGCGCCATCTGGCCCCGGTTGCAGCATCAACGCCAACAGGTCGTCGAGGTCCACCTCACCCGCGCGGTGCTGGGCGATCAGGTCAGTGATGAAACTGAACAGCTTGCCGCGCTCAGTCTCGAACACCGCCTGATCCGCATTGGCACCGCGCAGCACCTGGTCCAGCGTCGCCGCGAAACTCGCGGGGATGTCGGCGAGTCCGTCGTGCTGATAAGAGTCGAACCGGGCACCGAACCCCGCCAGGCCGACGGTGTCCATGGCCAGCTTGCCCAGGTCGACGGCGACGTCGACTGCGCGGCTGCCGACCGCCGCATCCCACTGCTCGATCAGCTGCCGGTTGATGTCCAGCATGGCCGGGTGGTAACTGCGCAGTCCGCTGAAGCTGAAGCCGGGGATCAGGACGTCATGCGCTTCCTGCCAACCGTCCTCGCCGGGGTACGCGGTGAACAGTCCGTTGCCGACAACCGGACGAAACCTGGCTAACCGGTCCGTCAGTGCCTTGCTGAACCGGGTCTCGTCGCACAGTTCGTCGACCAGCGCCAGCGAGCAGGCATACAACCGCCGGCTGCCACCGAAGTCGGCGTAGAACAGCGGGCCGTATTGCTCAGTCAGCAAATCCAAGGGCAGCGAATACGGCCGCCCGGACACTGGCCCGGGCGGCAGTTCG
The DNA here is from genome assembly GCF_009729415.1 of Mycolicibacterium sp. CBMA 234. Lineage (GTDB taxonomy): Bacteria > Actinomycetota > Actinomycetes > Mycobacteriales > Mycobacteriaceae > Mycobacterium. The sequence goes on along the minus strand of NZ_MPKW01000024.1, from coordinate 88,637 downwards.
ACGCCGACAGCTGAAGGGACACCGGGGATTTCGGGCGGCACTGCCGGAGAGAAGGACTCCATTTCGGCCAGCGTAAACGGCCACCCTGAGAGCTGATTAGGAAACCGGCTCGCACTCCCGAACTTCCGAGCGGCGGGCAGCCGCGAACCGCAGGTTCGGGTCCGTTACGGCGCCATTGCGCAGCACCTCGCGGTCGAAGGTGTAGTTCATCGACATCACCCACGGGCCATCGACGCCCTGGCGTGGCACTGTGTCGATGGCGCGCTGCACATAGCCCGCGGCGAAGTCCAGCAAGGGCCGCGTGGCCATGTCAGAGTCGGCGAGTTCCGGGCGGACGCTGTCAAAACCGTTGTCGTCCATGTACTTCAGCAGCCGGCAGAAGTGCTCACACAACAAGCCGACCTTGAGGGTCCACGAGGAGTTGGTGTAACCGAACGCGAAGGCAAAGTTCGGTACGCCCGACAGCATGATGCCCTTGTAGGCGACGGTGTCGGGCAGATTCACCGGCTGACCATCCACAGTGAGCGACATCCCGCCGAACAGCTGCACGTTCAAACCCGTCGCGGTGACGATGATGTCGGCATCCAGGTGCACTCCGGACTCCAGCAGGATGCCGGTATCGGTGAAGGTGGCGATCCGGTCGGTCACCACCGAGGCCTTGCCGCTACCGATCGCCTTGAACAGGTCGGCGTCCGGCACCGCGCACAACCGCTGGTCCCACGGGTTGTAGGCAGGGCTGAAGTGCTCGTCGAGCGGGTATCCGGCGGGCAGCTGCTTGGCGTTCACCGCGCGGATCAGTCGGCGCGCAACGTTCGGATACTTCTGGCAGAAGGTATAGACGGCGCGCTGTTTGGCGATGTTCTTCCGGCGAGCCAGCGCGTAGCCGAGCTGGTCGCCGAGCAGCCGGCGCGCGGTGTTGGCGAAGGCATCCTTGGCGGGCACCGGCATGATGTACGTCGGCGAGCGCTGCAGCATTGTCACGTGCGCGGCCTTGTCCGCCATCGACGGCACCAGCGTCACCGCAGTGGCGCCGCTGCCGATCACCACGACCTTCTTGCCTGTGTAGTCGAGGTCTTCGGGCCAGTGCTGCGGGTGCACGATCTGCCCGGCGAAGCGCTCACTTCCCGGGAACTGCGGCGTGAAGCCCTGGTCGTAGCGGTAGTAGCCGCCGGCGCAGAACAGCCAGTTGGCCGAGAACTGCACCAGCTCACCGTCGTGCTCGACGTCGACGAGCCAACGCGCGGTGCCACTGTCCCAGGCCGCACCGAGCACCTTGTGGTGGAACCGGATGTTGCGGTCAATGTTGTTCTCACTGACCGTCTCTCGCAGGTAGGCGAGGATCTTGTCGGCGGAGGCGATGGCGTGCTCGTCGCGCCACGGCTTGAATTCGTAGCCGAAGGTATGCAGGTCGGAGTCTGAACGAATACCCGGGTAGCGGAACAGGTCCCAGGTGCCACCGGTCGCGCCGCGGGATTCCAGGATGGTGTACGACCGTCCGGGATGTTCCTGCTGCAGGTAGTACGCGGCGCCGATGCCCGAGATGCCGGCTCCGACGATCAGCACGTCGACCTGGGTGGTGGTGGCGGTGTGCTCCATTGCAGACTCCCTGTTGGCGGTGATGGGCGTGATAACCATGGTCGCGCCCACAAGGCCGACAACTAAAGGTCAAACCGTCTCAGATTTACGCAATAGTGGTGCATTATGTACCACTGCTGAGCCTCTATTGCGTCAGCCCGACCTGCGAAAATAGCTCGGCGCCGTGCCTTCCCAACGTTTGAAGGCGTGGGTGAAGTTCGACGTCTCCGCATAACCCAGTCGCCGCGCGATCTCCTCGACCGGGACGTCCTGTCGCAGCAGATCGATCGCCAGCTTGCGCCGCACCTCGTCGAGCAGCGCCCGATACGACGTCCCCTCACTTGCCAGGCGACGGCGCAATGTTCGTGGGTCGACGTGCAATTCGTCTGCCACGGTCTGCATGGACGGCAGTTCGCCGGCTTTGTACAACAGCCGGCTACGGACCTGCCCCGCGACACCGACCCGCGCCAGCCGGCGGTCGAGCAGTTCGCGACACTGGCGCGCGAGCATGCGGGCAGTGTTTTCATCGGCCAGCGGCAGCGGCTGGTCCAACAATTCACGCGGCGCGGCGAGCCGGTTGTTACGTTGCCCGGGACGCACATCGGCCAGCGGAAGGTGCCATACCTGCGCGAGCTTGGCGGCACCCTCGGCGTCGAGCGTGGTTTCCACCCAGATCGGCGAGAGCTCGAGATGAGCGCCGTGCATCGCGCCCACCAACCCGGCCAGGTCCCGCTCGACGATGAATGCCCTTACGTCAGTGGGTAATTCGCTGTCGTCGGCGGCCAGATAGGTGTAATCGTCGTCGGTATCAACCGAGAACCGCAGGTGCGTCGGCGATAACGCCAGGAAGGGCAACGCGAGTTCCACGCCCTGCCGCAGGGTGGCGGAGGCCAGGATCAGAAAGCCGATCACGCCGGCCCGGCCGAGCGTGGAGTGCAGCCCCACCTCGATGCCTACCCCTGGCCGATCACCAAGTCCGGCAATGAGATTGCGGATGACATCGAACTCCTGATGCGCCCAGATCTCGGAGTTCTCGTCAGTGAGATCGGCTTCGGTGATGCCGCTCCCAGCAAGGCATTCCGCAGCCGTCATGCCATGCGCGATGGCGGCCTGCACCATGATGCGCACGCCTTCGGTACCTCTCGGCACCGCCCAAACCGGGGCGACTCCCACTGTCCGAAAATACCAAATCGTCGTCCCGTAGGACCATTCTTTTGCCCGGGTGTCTTCTTTAACGTGAGTGATATGACGACCGCCTCCGCTGCCGGCCCGGGTTCGAGCCTCGCCGACGAACTCCAGGAGCTGTACCGCCGCACCAAGGCGCAGGTAGGCGACGACGACCTCACCCACATCCGCAACGTGACGGCTTACGGACAGGCGATCAACGCCCGTCGCATCGAGCTCCTGCGCGACGGCAGCCCGAAGGCAGTGGGCCGTGCCGCCATTCTCGAGGGGCTGTACCGGCTACTGCAATTCTCCGAGCTAGGCCACAACATCATCCACGGCAGCTACGACCACCTGCCGAACTGCGGCGAGTACCACTCCGACCGCTACGAGTGGGACTTCAACGTCGACATCCAGCAGTGGAAGGTGATGCACCACGAGGGCCATCACCCACACACCAACATCGATGGCCGCGACCACGACCTCGGCTACAGCGTCGCCCGCGCCATGGCAGGACAGGACTGGTTCGGTCACCACGTGGTACAGACCGCACTCATCGCGGGGCTTTTGGTGACGTCACCGCAGAGCGCGCCGTTCTTTCTCACCAACGTCACGCGCCATGTCGAGGGCGAACGGTTCTTCAGCCGACGCATGTTGCGTTCTCCGGCGAAGATCGCGGCGCAGGACGCGCTGCGGCGCTATGTACGCGAACCGCTGGCGGCAGGGTCGAAATTCCTGCCGGCCATACTGGCCAACTACCTTGGCGGGGTGGCCGGCTACATGTCGGTGCTCTTCCTCGTCGCCATCGAACACCACGCGGGCGAACTGGAGATGTTCCCCGACCCAGGCCCGGACGAGACACCCGACCAGTACTACGCGCGGCAGTTCCGGGCGACCCGGAACTTCGTGCGCAGTCCGCAGCTCGACGACTTCCTCGAGCGCGTCCTCGCCGAGGAGGTGCCGTTCGAGGACCGCCCGGACTTCCGAATCTTCTACGGCGGCTTGGACACTCACATCGAGCACCACATGTTCCCCGATCTGCCGCCCAACCGGCAGCGCGAGATCGCCCCCGCCGTGCGTGCCATTGCAGCCCGGCACAGCCTGCCGTACCACGCGACCCCGCTACTGGAGTCGGTCGGCCTGTTCCTCAAGGCGGTGACCGGCCTCTCAATCCCGTTGGGCGAGCGTGAGTTTGGCAAGCCGTTGCAGCTACTTAAGCAACCTGCGTCTCTGGTACGCCGGCTGGCGTTCGGTGCTGCGTACAAATCGCTCCCCGAGGGCCCCTACCTGGACAAGCCTCGGTTCTACAACGTGCCGGTCAAGGTGCTGTCGGCCGATTCTGTTGCGGGCGGGCAAGCGCTGCACGTCACGCTGCAACGGCCGCGCGGCTGGGACGACGTGTCTTGGGACGCAGGCGCTTTCGTATCGCTGCGCGTCGCAGTCGGTGATGAAGTGCTGGTCCGCCAGTACAGCCTGGTTCATGACAGCGACGGCTCGGACGCCTTGGAGATCTGCATCAAGCGGGTCGCCGACGGGCGAGTTTCCAACCGGCTCAACGACACCCTGCGTGCCGGAAAATACGTGACGCTGGTCGGCGTGCCCTCCAACACCGGCGGACTGACCATGACGACGACGCCACGCAAATCGCTGTTCATTGCCGGCGGTGTCGGAATCACCCCGATCATCAGCCAACTCCGCAAGATCGCCCGCGAGGCACCGGATTCCGATGCCGTCCTGTTGTACTTCAACCGCGACGACCGCTCGATCATCTTCGAGCCCGAATTGCGCCGGCTTGCCCTGCGCTCGGGTCTGAAAGTCCATTTCTTCACCGACGAGCCGTCGAACCGGCCTGGCATCGAGCAGGGACGGCTCTCGCAGATCCTCATCAAGCGGTACGTCGGCGACGTCGTCGAACGTGAGACGTTCGCCTGCGCGCCGCCTGCTCTGATCGATATCGCGCAACGTGACCTGGACGGGCTGGGGCTGAATCCCGCGCGATTCCACACCGAGTCGTTCACGCCGCCCACCCTGACGCGTCCGAGCGACGACGGCCGCCGGTACACCGTCCGGTTCCTACGCAGCGATCGCTCAGTCGAAATCGACGGCGCGACAACACTGTTGGAGGCGGCAGGCAAGGTCGGCATCCGGGTGCCCACCGGGTGCGAGCGCGGGCTCTGCCGCGCGTGCGTCACCCCGAAGCTCAAGGGCGCCACCCAGCTCAACGCCGACGGCGCTCCGATGGAACTCATCACCGTCTGCAACAGCCTGGCCTGTACCGATATCGACCTGGACCTCTAGATACCTCGCTCAGCTGCCCCGGGCACCTAATCTGTGTCGATGGACAGGACACTGCCATCGCCGCAAGTACGCGAGCTGATCCGGCAGTGCGCGCAGGTCGTCGTCAACGCCCCACCGGAATGGCTCGACGAACTCGACCACGCTGTGCTCGGCGCCAATCCGGCCATCGCGTCGGACCCGGAGCTGGCGGCGGCCGTGAGCCGCAGCAACCGGTCGAACCTGTTGTTCTGGGGTGCGGCCAACGTGCGCGATCCCGGCGCCCCGGTGCCGCCCAACGTCGGTTCCGAGCCCATGATCGTCGCCCGGGAGCTGGTCCGCCGCGGAGTCGACTCGTACACGCTGGACGCCTACCGAGTGGGCGAAGGAGTCGCCTGGCGACGACTGATGGACATCGCCTTCGCCCTGGCGTCCGACCCCGCGGACCTGCACGCGATGCTCGATGTCTGTTCGCGCTCGATCAGCGCGTTCATCGAGGCCACCCTGGCCGCCATTGCCGCGCAGATCGAACTCGAGCGCGACGAGCTCACGCGCGGCAGCCACGCCGAACGGCGCGAGACGGTCGCGCTGCTGCTGGACGGCGCCCCGATCCCCCGACAACGTGCCGAAAGCCGACTCGGATACGGGCTCGGCGGTACCCACACCGCGGCCGTCATCTGGACCGATAATCCGAATGGCGATCTGTCCCAACTGGATCGGACTGCGGAGGCCTTCGGTCAGGCGGCGGGCGGCCGACCACTCACCGTCTTGGCCAGTACCGCCACCCGGTGGGTGTGGGCGCCGGGGGCAGTCGACGTCGACGCCCTGGCGTCAGCGGCCGGCCGTGAGGTCCGCATCGCGATCGGTTCGACGGGCTCAGAGGTAGACGGGTTCCGGCGCAGTCACTTTGACGCGATCACTACTCAGCAGATGATGGCGCGGCTGCACTCGCCGCAGCAGATCGCCGAATACACCGACATCGAGCTGGTGGCGTTACTCACCGCAGACGCTGACCGGGCCGCGGTATTCGTCAAACGAGTCTTGGGTGATCTGGAGACGGCCAGCCCGGAATTGCGTTCTGCAGTACGGGTATTCATCCACGAGCAGTGCAATATCTCGCGCGCCGCGAGCACGCTTTTCACGCACCGCAACACCGTGCTGCGGCGACTGGCCCGGGCCGACGAACTCCTGCCGCGCCCGTTGTCCGAGAACAGCATCGAAGTCGGCGTCGCATTGGACGTACTGCATTGGCGGGGCTGATAGTTGGCGCCGGGTTCAATCCCCGTCCTGCGCATCAGCAGTGGTTCTGCCGGCGTGTCGACTCTCCTGTGACACTTGCGATCTGGAGCCGTCATCATGTGCTGACAATGTCGCACTTTGTGACGGCTCCCAGCGCGCACCAATGGGGAGGCCCGGCAGCGTTCCGCCGGCGGCGGCATTGCCTCGACGGTCCGCTACTCGAACGCCGCATCCAGGTAGCGCAGCGCATCGGCCTTCAGCACACCCAAGGCCCGGGCGGTATCGGCGAAGGCGTTGGCGGCGTCCACCATTGCGGCGGCTGCCGGGTCGGCTGCCGCCACGAAAGTTCCTGACCGACCCCGGGTTTCGAGCACACCCGCGGCCTCAAGCTCACGGTAGGCCCGCGCGACCGTATTTGCCGCCATCCCCAACGTTCCGGCCAGGTCACGCACGGTCGGCAGGCGGGTTCCGGCAGGCAGCCGTCCGCTGCGAATCCCCTCGATGATCTGCAGCCGCAGTTGGTCGAACAATGGGCCCGCGTGCGGGTCGACCTGGACCCACTCGGCGAAATCGGTCATCGCCACAGTATTGCTGATGACGCTGAAGCCACTTCGCCTCCGGCGCTGAAGCCCAATTTCGCCTCCGGCGCTGAAATCCATTTTCGCCTCCGGCACTGAAATCCATCTTCGCCTCCGGCGAAGTGGCCCAGATCACCTGAAACCCGATAACGTGGTCGGATGCGGGTGACGGTGTTCAGCGGTGCGGGGATGTCCGCCGACAGTGGCGTGCCGACCTTCCGGGACGCCGAGACCGGCCTGTGGGCCAAGACCGACCCTTACGAGATCTCGAGTTCGGATGCCTGGCGCCGCCACCCCGAGCGCGTGTTCGCGTGGTACCTGTGGCGGCATCACATGATGGGCAACGTGTCCCCCAACGACGGGCACCGCGCGGTGGCCGCGTGGCAGGACTACACCGAAGTCGACATCGTCACCCAGAACATCGACAACCTGCATGAGCGGGCCGGCAGCACTCGGGTCCACCACCTGCACGGCAGCTTGTTCCAATTTCATTGCGACAGTTGCAAAGCCGGATTCGACGGGACGCTTCCGCCCATGCCCGAGCCCGCGATCACCGTCGAACCGCCGCACTGCTACTGCGGTGGTCTAATCCGCCCCAACGTGGTGTGGTTCGGCGAGAACCTGCCCGCGGATGCCTGGGACAACTCCGTCGCGGCGGTCAGCACCGCCGACCTGGTGATCACCGTGGGTACATCATCGGTGGTGTACCCGGCGGCTTCTCTGCCGGAAGCCGCTGTGCAGCAAGGTATTCCGGTGATCGAGGTCAACCCGAAGCCGACGCCGTTCTCCGATCAGGCCACCGTGTCCCTGAGGGAAACCGCGGCGACCGCACTGCCCACCCTGCTGCAGCGGCTGCCCGAACTGCTGTCCGGACTCACCCGCGCTTAGGCCGGCCGGACCGCCCGCCCCAACGCCGCCTCGGACATCGGCACCCAGCCCGGAAGCATCATGATTCGCCGGGCATCGGCGACCTCGAATCCCGCGCCGACGATGCTCTGCTCCGTTTCCCGGTGTGCGTGACAGTTGCCCGAGATCTTCGGCCAGAAGGTCGAATCCAGGAATCGCTGCGCCCGGCCACGCACCCCTTCGCTGGCGACGTGCTCGAAGTAGCGCAGTTCGCCGCCCGGCTTGAGTCGTGAATACATCTGTCGTAGAACGCTTTCCGGATCATCAACCGAGCAGAGCACCAGGGAGCACACCACGGCGTCGAAAACGTCGTCGCTATCGAAGTTCTCAACGGTTTCGGTGCGCACCGTCACCGGGACGGGCGCCTTCCGGGCTGCTTCCCGTGCCAGCGGCGCCAGCCGGACCTCCGGTTCGACAGCCACCACCTCGGTCACGGTGTCCGGATAGAAGGCGAAGTTGGTCCCGGTACCGGCGCCGATCTCAAGTACCCGACCGCTCAGCCCGGCCAGATTCTCCTGCCGCAACTTGGTCATGAACCGACGCTCACGCGACGACATCGCGATCCACATCCGCGCGAAGAACGGATTGTCGACCATGCTGTCAGCCATTGTCAGAGCCCTTTCAATCGGTCCACCAAATCCTGCGGCGTCACGTCCAGCCCGCCCAGTCCTCTCACCATGCCACCCAGGCACGCCGCACTGAGCACCCGGTCCGCGAACTCCTCGGGATCACCGAACGGCAGGTAGGGCCGCGAGATCAACAGCGACGCCGTGCCATGCGCCACCGTCCAGAGTCCGAGCGCCGCCGCGGTCACGTCGCCCTGAGGAAAGCTTTCCTCGTCCATCAGCGCCTGCACCGAATCCCGCATATGCACGAAAGCGGCAGTGTTCAGGGCCAGATCCACGTCGCTACCGGGGCGCCCCTCGGACATCATGGCGATGCGGTACAGCTCCGGGTTCTGCCGGGCGAAGCGGACATACGCCAGCCCCTGTGCCCGTAGCCGGTCGATCGTCGTCGGTTGCTCGTCGGCCACCTGCTGCATGACGGCGTCCAGTCGCTCGAAGTACCCGCCGCACACCGCGTCGAGCAGCGCGTCCTTGTCGGCGAAATGCAGGTAGATCGACGGCGGTGTGACACCGACCCGCTGGGACACCGACCGGATGGACACCGCCTTGACCTGACCGGATTCCAGCAGCAATTCAGTTGCCGCATCAAGGATTTCGTCGCGCAGTTGATCACCGGACCCGCGTGGGGAACGACGGCGCTTGACGGTCGTCACTGGGCACCGCACGCCGATGGGACAGGCGGATCAGCGGCACCGGATTCACTGATACCGATGCGTTGATGCAGCCAGGCCAGCGGCGCCGGCGCCCACCAGTTCCACCGCCCCATCAGGTGCATGAACGCCGGTACCAACACGGTCCGCACCAGGGTTGCGTCCACCAGGACGGCGATGGTCAGGCCGAGCCCGAACATCCGCATGAACGACACCTGTGCGGCGATCAACGCACCGAAGGAAATCGACATCACCAGTGCCGCAGCCGTAATGACGCGGCCGGTATGGGCCAGCCCAAGGGCGACGCTCTCGTCGTTGTCCTGCTCGGTGAGCCAGAACTCGCGAATGCGGGCGACCAGAAACACCTCGTAGTCCATCGACAGCCCGAACGCGATGCAGAACAGCAGTATCGGCATGTTGGACGCCAGCGTCCCGGTGGCGGTGGTGCCGAGCGCGTTCAGATGGCCGTCCTGGAATATCCAGACCAGCGAGCCGAAGGCCGCCGTGAGCGAAAGGACGTTGAGCACAATGGCTTTCAGCGGCAGCACCACACTGCCGGTGAGCAGGAACAAGAGTCCGAACATGATCACGGCGATGGCGGCCAGCACCCACGGCAGCCGGTCGATGACGGCCTGCACGCTGTCGTGGCTGATCTGCGCGGTGCCTGCGAGCTGCACGGTTCGCCCGTCCGGGCCCTTGACCGCGTGCACCGCGTCCAGTTGGGCCTGCGACGCATCGGAGAACAGTGGCGCGCTGCTGCCGATGGTGAGGAACGCGCTGCCGTCGGCGATGCCGGCGCCGGCACCGGCCGGCCCAACCTTCCGGCCGCCGACAAAGGTTCCGGTCGGCGCGGACACTTGGGTGACCGCGGCGACGCGCGACAGGTCAGCGGCGTAGGTGTCGTAGGCCGCCGGGGTCAAACCGCCGGCGTCAGGGATGACGGCCGTGACGTTGGTGGCCGAGTTGTTGGTGAAGTTGGTGCGCAGCTCGTCGCCGACCTGGTGCGCGGACGCCGAGGTCGGCAGCACCTGATCGTCGGGGAATCCCCACTTCGCGCCGAGGAAAGGCGCGCCCAGCACCAGCAGCAGCGCGACGACGGCCAGTCCGGCCGGCACCGACCGCCGCATCACCGCCTTCGTCGAGCGATAGAAGAACATCTCCTGCACCGGCTTGGGTGTGGCGCTGCGCCGGAACAGATGCTCGAGGCTGAGCGCGTCGAGCCGGTCGCCGAGCAGCCAGATGGCGGCGGGCGTGACGATCACGGCGGCCGCGGCGGCGAACACGACGGTCGCGATGCCGGCATAGGCGATCGACGTCAGGAAGTACATCGGGAACATCAGCATCGCGGCCATCGACAGCCCGACCGTCGTCGCCGAGAACAGCACGGTGCGTCCGGCGGTGACCATGGTGCGGGTGAGCGCCCGGTCGCGGGGCTGCCCGTCGGCCACCTCGTCGCGGTAGCGGCTGATGATCAACAACGTGTAGTCGATGGCGAGGGCCAGCCCAAGGGCCGTCGCAATGTTCAAAGCGAAGACGGACACATCGGTGAAGAACGTGATGGTCCGCAGCACCGCGAGGGTGCCGGTCATCGCCAATCCGCCGACCAGAATCGGCAGCGCCGCGGCGACCAACCCGCCGAATACCCACACCAGCACCAGGAAGCTGAGCGGCACTGCGATGGACTCCATGAGCAGGAGGTCGTGCTCGGTCTGCGTATTGATCTGGGAGTAGACCATGGCCCCGCCGCCGGCCTTGACCGTGACGCCGGGCCGGTTGTGGACAACCTGGTCGGCGAGTTCCTGAGCGTACTTCTGCGCGTTGTTCTCGCCGCCGTTCATGCCGGCCACGATCAGTCCGGACTTGCCGTCCTTGCTGATCAGCTCGCCGGCCGCGGCGGGCGGCACGGTCCAGGCCGACGAGACGTAGGCGACGTGCGGCGAGGCCTTGAGATGGTCGACGATGTCCTGGCCGGCCGCCATGGCACCCGGGCCGTGCACGCCGTCGGCCGCGGTGACGGTAACCAGCATGGGCATGTCGCCCTGGTGGAACTTGGTGGTGAGCAGCCGCCCTGCCTCTGACGACTCAGACTTCGGGTCCTGAAAGCCGCCGGCGGGCAGGGTCTTGACCACTGGAACGCCGAAGATCGCGGCGGCGATCAGGATCAGTCCGGCCAGCGCCAGAATCCGGCGGGGCGCGGCGATGGCCAGCAGCGCGACGCGGTTGAGCATGTACTTCCCTTCGAACAACACCGCGGATTAACACCGCTAAGTTATCGCTGATAAGTCAAAGTTGTCAACGCTTTCTGCAGTGGTCACGAGGTTTATTGACGTTCGGTTCATCCGGCCCATCAGGCGTTATCGTCGTGACTCGAGTCATGTTTGCTACTGGCCAGTGAACTAAGCCATGTCCCACTGGCCGGGACGCGCATCAAGATCACCCGTGGCCTTGCGGAATGCCACCTACCCGCGGGTCACTTAGTGACTTAGGGTGGCCAACCTACCCAGCGGTAAGAATTGCCAGTGTTTTCCGAATCGTGACTCAAAGATTTCTTAATAGCGACCCATAGCCTCATAGACATGTGGATCGACGACACCAACGCAGATGTCATCAAAGTAGATTTCGATGCCCTGTACCACGGGGATGTCCTGATCGAGGGTGACACGTCCGAGCAGTTCCCCGACCTCGCCGAGGCCGTCTGATTCCGCGGTTGCACCCGCGAGTCTGACGCCGCGCGCAGGCGCGACCGTCCGTGCGCTGAAACCGCGTGCGCACCCGAGGACTCGTTGGCGTAATCACCGGCGTCAAAGCCGCCGACCGATACGGTCGGCGGCTTTTGTTGTGTCTGGCGTACTCACCCAGAAACACCGAGGGCCGTGGCATTGATTGCCACGGCCCTCAGCGCACTATTCCTTGCTAGACGGAAACCAGCTCAGCTTCGCCCGCACCGACCATCCGGGCCAGGCGGCCCGTGATGATTTCCTCGGCCTCGCCGACGATCCGTGAGATCAGCTCGTCGCAGGTCGGGATGTCGTGGATCAGGCCCATGACGGTGCCCGCGGTCCAGATGCCGGCGTCGACGTCGCCGTTCTCGAACACCTTGCGGCCACGGACGCCGGCCACCAGATCCTTGACGTCCTCGAACTGGCCGCCCTTCTTCAGGATTTCGACCACCTCACGCGAGACCGCGTTGGACGCCACGCGCGCAGTGTTCTTCAGACTGCGGAAGATCAGCTCAGTCCCCCGCTCGTCGGTCGCCACGATGGCTTCCTTGACGTTCTGGTGGATGCACGACTCGACGGTGCACATGAAGCGTGTGCCCATGTTGATGCCGTCCGCGCCGAGCGCCAGCGCAGCGACGAGACCGCGGGAGTCACCGAAACCGCCCGAGGCGATCATCGGAATCTCGATCTCCTTGGCCGCGGCCGGAATCAGCACCAGGCCGGGCACGTCGTCCTCACCGGGGTGACCGGCGCACTCGAAGCCGTCGATGCTGATGCCGTCGACACCCAGGCTCTGGGCCTTGACCGCGTGGCGCACCGAGGTGCACTTGTGCAGCACCTTGATGCCGTTGCCGTGGAACATCGGCAGATGCGGCGCCGGGTTCGAGCCGGCGGTCTCGACGATCTTGATACCGGCGTCGACGATCACCTGGCGGTACTCGTCGTACGGCGGCGGGTTGATCGCCGGCAGGATCGTCAGGTTCACGCCGAACGGCTTGTCCGTCAGGTCGCGGGTCTTGGCGATCTCGTTGGCCAGGTCAGCCGGGGTCGGCTGCGTCAGCGCGGTGATGAATCCCAGGCCGCCCGCATTGGCAACGGCCGCAACCAGTTCCGCGCGACCGACCCACTGCATACCGCCCTGGGCGATCGGGTGCTCGACACCAAAGGTCTCGGTGAACTTCGTCTTGATGCTCATCGCGGCGCCATCCGGATCGCGCCGTCCAGGCGGATGACCTCGCCGTTGAGCATCGGGTTCTCGATGATGTGCTGCGCGAGGAAGCCGTACTCATCGGGGTCGCCCAGGCGGGCCGGGTGCGGCACCTGCTGGCCCAGCGACTTCTGCGCCTCCTCGGGCAGCGAGCCCAGCAGCGGGGTCTTGAACAGACCGGGCGCGATGGTGCAGACGCGGATCAGCTCGCGCGACAGGTCGCGGGCGATCGGCAGGGTCATGCCGACGACACCGCCCTTGGACGCCGAGTACGCGGCCTGACCGATCTGGCCGTCGTACGCCGCCACCGAGGCGGTGTTGATGATGACGCCCTTCTCACCGTCGACCGGCTCAGTCTTGGCGATGCGCTCCGCCGACAGGCGGATGACGTTGAAGGTGCCGATCAAGTTGACCTCGACCACCTTGCGGAACCCGGCCAACGGGAACGCGCCGTCCTTGCTCAGCGTCTTGATGGCGTTGCCGATACCGGCACAGTTGACGTTGATCCGGACCGGGCCCATCTCCTCGGCCACGTCCAGGGCGGCGCTGACGCCGGCCTCGTCAGTCACGTCGGTGGCGACGAACTTGGCGCGCGGCCCGAGCTCGGCGACGACGTCTTCACCCTTGAGGTCGATGACGACGACGCTGGCGCCGGAGTCCAGCAGCCGCTTGGTGGTCGCCAGGCCCAGGCCCGACGCACCGCCGGTCACGACGGCTACGGAATCTTTGATCTGCATTTAATTGCAATCCCTTCTTGTTACGGACATCTGCTGTCTTCCTCCTCGCGTCCGGGTCAGGTCCAGTCGCGCAGGACGGCGTCGGTGTCAGCGCCGGGCGCGCGAGGCGGCGTCGGTGTGGACGGCGCGCTGCGGGAGAACCGCGGCGCCGGCATGGGCTCGAGGTTGTCGCCGCCGTCGGGGAACCGGAAGAAGGTGTCGCGCTCGGTGATGTGCGACTCGGTCTCGACCTCGGCGAAGCTCAGCACGGGCGTGGTGCAGGCATCCGAACCCTCGAAGACCTTGGTCCAGTGATCCCGGGTCTGCGCGGCGAAGGCCGTGGTGAAGATGTCGCGCAGTTCGGGCCAGCGGCTCACGTCCTGCTGCGCCGGCAGGGTCGCCGGGTCCAGCTCGAGCTTGGCCAGCAGCTCGGCGTAGAACTGCGGCTCGATGGCACCGACCGCCATGTACTTGCCGTCGGAGGTTTCGTAGGTGTCGTAGTAGGGCGCGCCGGTGTCGAGCATGTTGGTGCCGCGCTCGTCGCTCCACATGCCCTGGCTGCGGAAGCTCCACATCATCTGCATCAGCACGCTGGAGCCGTCGACCATCGCGGCGTCGACCACCTGGCCCTTGCCCGAGGTCTGCCGCTCCCACAGCGCGGACAGGATGCCGACCAGCAGGAACATCGAACCGCCACCGAAGTCACCGGCGAGGTTCAGCGGCGGGACCGGGCGCTCGCCCTTGCGGCCGACGGCGTGCAGCAGACCGTTCAGCGAGATGTAGTTGATGTCGTGACCGGCCTGCAGGGCGCGCGGTCCGGTCTGGCCCCACCCTGTCATCCGCGCGTAGACCAGCTTCTCGTTGACCTTCGCACAGTCCTCGGGGCCCAGGCCAAGACGCTCGGTGACTCCCGGCCGGAAGCCTTCGATGAGGACGTCGGCCTTGGCGATCAGCCCCAGGACCAGTTCGCGGCCTTCGTCACTCTTCATGTCCACGGCGATCGACCGGCGATTGCGCAGCATGGTGTCGCGGGCGGGCATGGGAACCCCGGCGACCTTGTTCGGCCGGTCCACCCGCACCACATCAGCACCCAGGTCACCGAGAATCATCGCCGCGTGCGGTCCGGGGCCGATGCCGGCCAACTCGACAACGCGCAATCCCTGCAAAGGTCCAGCCATCTAAATGCACCTCTTGGTCGATCGGTTTGATCCCAGTTCTATTGACCGCGACATAGCTTACTTGTATAACGAAGTCTGTCTAGTGCGGGCATCTGGCCCGCCCGTGAAACTGGGGTACTGAATGACTTACACCGGATCCGACGATCTGACCGTCTCACTGGACGACGGCGTGTTGTCCGTGACGCTCAACCGGCCCGACACCCTGAACTCCCTGTCGCTGGAAATGCTCGAACTCGCCGGCGATGCGGTGCTCCAGGCGGCGACCGATCCCGCGGTCAAGGTGGTCCGGCTGGGCGGCGCTGGTCGCGGATTCTGCTCGGGTGCCGGCCTGAGCGCCGAGGACCAGGACGCCAAAGCTTTTGATGCCGCAGCGGTTTTGAACGCCGCCAATCGCGCAGTCGCAGCGCTGGTGAACTTGCCGAAGCCTGCGGTCGCGGTCGTGCACGGCGTCGCCGCCGGTGTCGGGGTGTCCCTGGCCCTCGGTTGCGACATCGTCCTGGCGTCCGAGAAGTCGTCCTTCCTGCTGGCCTTCACCAAGATCGGGCTGATGCCCGACGGCGGCGCCTCCGCTCTGGTCGCCGCGTCGATCGGGCGGGCCCGCGCCATGCGGATGGCCCTGCTGGCCGAGAAGCTGCCCGCCGCCGAGGCGTACGCCGCCGGTCTGGTGAGCTCGGTGCACGCGGCCGAGGACCTCGATGCCGAGGTGGATCGCGTGCTCGCGACGCTCAAGTCCGGCCCGGCCGTCGCGCTGCGCAAGACCAAGCAGGCCGTCAACGACGCCACCCTGACGGAGCTGAACAACACGTTCGCCCGCGAAACCGCCGGGCAGATTCAGCTTCTGAACGCCGCCGATTTCCGGGAGGGCGTGGCCTCCTTCCAGCAGCGGCGGCTGCCGGTCTACTCCGATTCCTAATTGTCAGAGGTAAGTCGACGAGCGTGCGCACAGCTCGTCAGCTCCGCGAAATCAACGATCTGGCGGCACATTGGTGACCGTCGCCATTGGCGACCCATCACCCCTATGCGCCGAATTTCGCTTGACGGGCGCGGCACGATGGAGTGGTGAGTTCCCAGTTCGACGTCGAAACGCCCGAACCGCGGACCACTGACCGTTGGCGAGTGTTCGCGCCCTTACGTTTTCGTGAGTACCGCCTGCTCATAGCGGCCGTATCGCTGTCCATTTTCGCCGAAGGCATGTGGACGGTGGTCGCCGCGCTGCAGGTGATCGCGCTGGACAACGACCCAGCGGCGTTGTCACTGGTGGCGACCTGCCTGGGCGCCGGCTTGGTGTGCTTCGTCTTGGTCGGTGGCATCGCGGCCGACCGGCTCAACCGACGCAACATCATCATCACCGTCGAGGTGGTCAACCTGGCCGTGGTGTCGACGGTCGCTGTCCTGAGTTCGACTGGGACATTGCGCATTTGGCACATGGCGGTCGCCGCGACGTGCCTCGGTATCGCCGTCGCCTTCTTCTTCCCGGCTTACAGCGCGCTGCTACCGCGGCTCCTGCCGGCCGAACAACTGTTGGCCGCCAACGGCATTGAGGGCATGGTCCGCCCGGTGCTGCAACAGGCGATCGGGCCGGCTGCCGCCGGTGTGCTCGTCGGGCTGACGTTCCCGTGGATCGGCGCGACCACCGTCGCGACATTGTTCGCGATAGGCCTGGTGCTGCTGGTGGCGACCAGGCCGGCGGCCGTCGCTGATGAAGAGCCGACCGAGCACAAGCACGTATTGCACGATCTGCGTGACGGTTTCGCGTTCATGACCCGCACGCCGTGGCTGCTGTGGACGCTGCTTGTCGCGAGTGTTTACGTGCTGGTGGTGCTGGGCCCGATCGAAGTTCTGGTGCCGTTCATCGCCGAACAACGCTTCGCCGACGGTCCGCGCTCGTACGGTTTCATCATGGCCGGGTTCGGGATCGGCAGTGCCATTGGTGCGCTGACGGTTTCGGCCACCCGGATGCCGCGGCGCTATCTGACGGCGATGATGGCGATCTGGGGCCTGGGCGCGCTGCCGCTCGTCGTGGTCGGCAGCACCTGGTCGTTTCCGCTGATGCTGACCGCGGCGTTCTTCGTCGGCATCGGGGACGGCGCCAGCATGGTGATCTGGGGGACGCTGCTACAGCGACGAGTGCCGACCGAGATGTTGGGCCGAGTCTCGAGCCTCGACTTCTTCGTCTCGCTGGTGTTCCTGCCGGTGTCCTACGCCATCGCCGGACCGCTATCGAAAATCGTTGGGATGCAATGGATTTTCCTGGTATCCGGCCTGCTTCCGGCGGGGCTGACCGCCATCGCGTGGACCGCGGGCCGGATGCGGACCGACGAACTGGCCCACCCGCTGTGATCTCGGTGTGCTCCGTAACTGTCGGCGCTACGGAGCACACCGCGTCTTAGCCGCGGTGCAGCGTAAGCAGGTGCTCGTAGACCTGGCCGTTGATTCGGTTGTGGTTGATCTCGTCTTCGGTCAGTTCACGCCGAATCTTGCCCGGCACACCGGCGATCATCGTTCCCGGCGGCACCACAAACCCCTGCGGCACAACGGTTCCAGCCGCCACGAGTGCGCCAGCGCCGATCCGCGCGCCATTGAGCACAATGGCCCCCATCCCGACCAGCGCGCCGTCCTCGACGGTGCAGCCGTGCAGCACCGCGTTGTGCCCGACGCTCACGCCCGCGCCGACCTTCACCGGGAAGCCCGGGTCGACGTGCACGGTGCAGCCGTCCTGAATGTTGGAGCCTTCACCGATCTCGATGGGCTCGAACTCGGCGCGCAAGGTCGAGCTGTACCAAACGCTGGCGCGCGCGGCGAGGGTCACCTGCCCGATCACCGACGCGGTCGGAGCCACCCACGACTCGTCGTGCAGCTGCGGGGCGTGCCCCTGGATAGGAACGATCAACGGTCCAGACATGCGGCACATGTTAGGTCGCGCGCTCGCTCGGCCGAGAGCGTGGCGCAATCTTCACGCGCCGTGTCCTTTCTGACTATGGCCCACGGCCGCGCATCCGACGACAGTGATCCGGTGACGCTCACCTCGACGACCGCCCCGAGCCGCACCGCGTGGATCGTGGCTGCGGTCAGCTTCCTGGCCATCCTGGCCGCCGCCGGCTTCCGTGCGGTACCGGGCGTCCTGATGGACCCGCTACACCACGAGTTCGGGTGGTCGCACGCCACGGTGGGCCTGGCGATGTCGGTCAACATGACGTTGTTCGGCGTGACGGCTCCCTTCGCGGCGGCGCTCATGGACAAATTCGGCGTCAGACCGGTCCTGACGGTCGCTCTGGGGCTGATTACCGCCGGTTCGGCGCTGTCGGTGCGGATGACGACCGGCTGGCAGCTGGTGGCCTGCTGGGGCGTGCTGATCGGCCTCGGCACCGGCTGCATCTCGATGGGCTTCGTGGCCACTGTCGCCACCCGGTGGTTCGACGAACGCCGCGGCCTGGTGACCGGCGTCCTGACGGCGGCCAGCGCGACCGGGCAACTGATCTTCCTGCCGCTCGTCGCAGAGGTGTCCACGCGTGCCGGCTGGCGCTGGGCCTGCCTCATCGTCGCAGCGGCGGCCCTGACGGTCGTCGTGCCCGTCCTCGTCGTCATGCGCCACCACCCGCCGACGCAGATTGCCGCGCCGACGAACGGCTTCCGGTCCGCTCTCAGCGGGCTCGTCATCGGCGCCCGGGTGCCCGTGTTCTGGCTGCTGGCCGGCAGCTTCGCCATCTGCGGGATGACCACCAACGGCCTGATCGGCACCCATTTCATCCCCGCGGCCCACGATCACGGCATGCCGACGACGCTCGCCGCGGGCCTGTTGGCCACCATCGGCGTCCTCGATGTCGCCGGCACGGTTTTCTCGGGCTGGCTCACCGACCGAGTCGATCCGCGGCTCCTGCTCACCGTGTACTACGTCGGACGCGGCATTTCGCTGATGCTGTTGCCTTCGCTGCTTTCACCCCATGCCGACCCGAGCACCTGGGTGTTCATCGTGTTCTACGGCCTGGACTGGGTTGCCACGGTGCCGCCAACGATCGCGCTGTGCCGCGACTACTTCGGTGATCGGTCACCCGTGGTGTTCGGTTGGGTGTTTGCCGCGCACCAAGTCGGTGCTGCGGTCGCAGCGGCGGCGGCCGGTTGGCTCCGCGACCTGCAAGGTAGCTATGACCTGGCCTTTCAACTGGCTGCAGGGTTGTGTGCCGTCGCCGCGATGCTGTGCGTCAGCGTCCGAAAAGTGCAGGTCAGAACTGCCTGACCAAAGCGGACCGCCGGTAGCTGATTTTGCTGTTTCACAGCGCCAGCCATTACCATTCGACGGGCGCCACGCCCCGGATGGTGACATCCCCGCCGGACTGCGTGTGTGTCGTAACAGCTGAGGAGCCGAACATGAAGACTCGCACCAGCCGATTTCTGGGCGTAACCGCGGCCGTCGCCGCGTTGACCGCGTCGCTGCCGCTGGCAGTGTCCGCCTACGCAGACCCGCCGCCGCTGCCGCCGCCGACGAACAAGACGCCGGACCCACAGGGCCCTGGCTGCGACAAGGTCAGGGCGGGTATGCCCGACCTTCAGACGTTGGTCAACAAGCCGGTGAGCGCCGCGCTGGCCGCCATTCCGTCCATCAGCACCTTCAACTCGGCGGTGTCCGGTGGTCTCAACCCCGCCGTGAACATCACCAGCGTGCTCGACAACGGCCCGTACGTGATCTTCGCGCCCACCAACGACGCGTTCGCGGCGATGGACCCGGCCAAGCTCGAGTCGCTGAAGGCCGACCCGGCCGCGCTGACCAACCTGGACTACTACCACGTGTTCCTCGGCGTGCTCGGCAATGACACCGTCAAGGGTCAGCGTCCGACGCAGCAGGGCACCCAGATCAAGGTGACCGGCGACGGCGGCGACATCAAGATCAATGACAAGGCCAAGCTGGTGTGCGGCGCCATTGAGGCGAGCAACGCCCGCATCTACGTCATCGACTCCGTGCTGGACCTGGCGGACGCCCCGACCGCGGTCACCGCCGCGGGCAGCGAGACCTCCACGTCGGCCACCTCGACGACGTCGGCCACGTCGACCACGGCGGCTCCGAGCCCCGCTGAGTCGTCTTCCGCGGCCCCGACCACGACGACGACGGCTGCGCACTAGCCGCTCAGATTCAACGAAATCGGCGCCCCTGCACCACGTTGTGCAGGGGCGCCGATTGGCTTTTACGGGGCTTACAAGCCCAGATCGCGGCCGATGATGTCCTTCATGATCTCGGTGGTGCCACCGAAGATCGTCTGGATGCGTGAGTCGCAGTAATCGCGGGCCACGCGGTACTCCATCATGTAGCCGTAGCCGCCGTGCAGCTGCACGCAGCCGTCGATGACCTTCTTGGCGGTCTCGGTGCAGAACCACTTGGCCTTCGCCGCCTCGACGGCAGACAGGTCGCCGTCGAGCACGCCCTCCAGACACCGGTCGATGAACCGCTCGCACACGTCGAGTTCGGTGTCCATCTCGGCGAGCAGGAACCGGTTGTGCTGGAAGCTACCGATCGGCTGGCCGAACGCCTTGCGGTCCTTGGCGTATTGCAGTGTCTGACGCCAGGATTCACGCGCCCCCGCGATGGCGCCGATCGCAATGCCCAGCCGCTCTGAGGGCAGGTTCTCCATCAGATGGTAGAAGCCGCGTCCCTCCTTGCCGAGCAGGTTCGCCGACGGCACCCGGACGTTCTCGAAGTGCAGCTCGGAGGTGTCCTGCGCATGCAGGCCCATCTTGTCGAGCTTGCGACCGCGGGTGAAGCCTTCCATTCCCCGCTCGACGACCAGCAGCGTGAAGCCCTTGTGCCCGGCCTCGGGATTGGTGCGGCACACCACGACGACGAGGTCGCTGTTGATGCCTGCCGAGATGAATGTCTTGGAGCCGTTGACAATCCAGTCATCGCCATCGCGCACGGCGGACGTACGGATGCCGGCCAGGTCGCTACCGGCGCCGGGCTCGGTCATCGCGACGGCGAGGATCAGCTCACCGCTGGCGATGCCCGGCATCCACCGCGCATTCTGCTCGTCGTTCGCGAGGTGCTTGAAATACGGTGCGACAACGTCGTTCTGGAGGCTCAGCGCCGGCGCGGGACCGCCGTAACGGGCGATCTCCTCGTCGATCACGGCGTTGAACCGGAAGTCATCCGACCCGCCGCCGCCGTACTCCTCGGGCATGTTGAACCCGATCAGCCCGTACTTTCCGGCAGCGGTGTACGCCGACCGGTCGACCATCCGCTGCTCTTCCCACTTCTCGGCATTGGGGACGAGCTCGCGCTCGATGTACTGCCTGGTCGATTCCCGGAGCGCCTCGTGCTCCTCTTCGAATACTGTCCGCTTCACGATTCCTTCTCCGTCACTTGGCTTTCCATACAGGCTGACGTTTCTGCGCGAACGCCAACGGGCCTTCCTTGGCATCCTCGGACTGCAGCAGGGTGACGAATTCGCGATTCGTGCGCCTCCAGCCGTCCTTCTCCGCGGTCACCACACCATCGTCGGCGCCGTACGCCACCCGCTTGCTGGCCTGCACGGCCAGCGGCGCGTTAGAGGTAATCCGTTCGGCCAGGGCCAAAGCCGCGTCGACGACGGTGCCGTCCGGCACCACCTGGTTGATCAGACCCCAGCGCAGCGCATCGGCCGACGTCATCGGCTCACCGGTGAACATCAGCTCCAGGGCCACCTTGCGCGGCAGCTGGTCGACGATCCGGAACACTCCGCCGGCACCGGCGATCAGTCCCCGTTTCACTTCCGGCAGACCGAATTTCGCGCTGTCCTCAGCGACCACGAGGTCACTGGCCAACGCCAATTCAGTGCCGCCGCCCAGCGCCGTGCCGTTGACGGCCGCGATGGTCGGCTTGTCGATGAAGTGGCTGACGTAGCCGGCGAAACCCCACTCGGTGTGGTCCGGGTGGAAGAGGTTCTCGCCGCGTGACAGCGCCTTGAGATCCGCACCGGCACAGAAGGATTTGTCGCCGGAGCCGGTGATCACGACGGCTCGAATCTCGGGGTCGTCCTGCGCGGCCTGCAGCGCATCGCCGACGCCGATGCTGACGGCCTGGTTCACCGCGTTGCGGGCCTCGGGCCGGTTGATCGTGATCAGCAGTACGTCATTGTTCCTGCCGCGACGCTCGGTCAGCGCGCCGGGTTCGACGGAAACAGCGGTCACAGCAGTTCCAGGATGGTCGCGTTGGCCTGGCCGCCGCCCTCACACATGGTTTGGAATCCGTACTGAATTCCGTTGTCGCGCATGTGGTGCAGCAGGGTGGTCATGATGCGGGCGCCGGAACCACCAAGCGGGTGACCGAGAGCGATGGCACCACCGTTGGGATTCAGCTTGTTCTCGTCGGCGCCGATGTCCTTGAGCCAGGCCATCGGAACCGGGGCGAACGCCTCGTTGACCTCGAACACACCGATGTCACCCACGCTCAGGCCGGACTTGGCCAGCGCCTTCTGGGTGGCGGGGATCGGTGCGCTCAGCATCATCACCGGGTCGGCGCCTGCCAGGACCCCGGTGTGCAGCCGGGCAAGAGGCTTGAGGCCCAATTCTTTTGCCTTCTCGGCGGACATGATCAGCAGCGCCGCGGCACCGTCGGAAATCTGCGAGGAGTTACCGGCGTGGATGACGCCGTCTTCCTTGAACGCCGGCTTGATGGCGGCCATGGATTCAACGGTACCGCCGCGGCGGATGCCGCCATCCTCGGTGACGTAGTTCGCGTTGCCGTCGGCGTCCGTGACCTTGATGGCCACGATCTGGTCCTTGAAAGCGCCGGCATCCTGTGCGGCAGCAGCCTTTTCGTGCGACCGCAGGGAGAACTCGTCGAGCTGGGTGCGGGACAGGCCCCACTTCTCGGCCATCATCTCCGCGCCGGTGCCCTGGTTCGGGGTCTCGGTGTAGCGGGCACGGAACGCCTCCGGGTACGGGTGCCCGCCATTGGCAAGCGACGATCCCATCGGGGTGCGCGACATCGACTCGACACCACCAGCGACGACGATGTCGTAGTGCCCGGCCACCACGCCGGCGGCAGCGAAGTGCACCGACTGCTGGCTGGAGCCACACTGGCGGTCGACGGTCACGCCAGGGACGGTCTCGGGCCACCCGGCCGTCAGCACGGCGGTGCGGGCGATGTCGAGCGCCTGCTCACCGGCCTGCATGACGCAGCCCCAGACGACGTCGTCAACAAGTCCGGGGTCCACGCCGGCGCGCTGCACGAGCGCGTTGAGTACCTGGGCCGAGAGCTCAGCCGGGTGCACACCCGACAGGGCGCCATTGCGCTTGCCGATCGGTGACCGGACCGCCTCGACGATGACTGCTTCAGCCACGGACTTCTCCTTCAACGATGAATTGACAGCCGTAAAGACCTGGTCATCTGTGAAGATAGATCAGTAGGTTTACTAGGTCAACCTACTAGTTGGTAGGCGCCGACATTACTCAGACTGGGCAGACGGCCCGGTCGCACATGGTTTACTGAGTTGCCTAACACGAGGCCAGCGATTCGGTTCTAGGAGGGCCCAGATGGCGCAAACTCCGCCGTTGTCGCCGATGATCGACCCACGTACTGTGCCATCCTCGGTCAGCGGCCCCATCCGGTCCCCCAAAACCGCGGAATTGGTGGCCGGCACGTTGCGCCGCATGGTCGTCGATGGCCAGCTCAAAGAGGGCGACTTCCTGCCCAACGAGGCGGAGCTGATGGCGCATTTCGGCGTCAGCCGCCCGACGCTGCGCGAAGCCGTGCGGGTCCTGGAGTCCGAACGCCTCGTCGAGGTCCGCCGCGGCTCGCGCACCGGCGCCCGCGTCCGGGTCCCGGGGCCGGAGATCGTGGCCCGGCCGGCGGGCCTGCTGCTTGAGTTGTCCGGCGCGACCATCGCCGACGTGACCACTGCCCGCTCCGGGATCGAACCGACCGTCGTGCGGCTGTTGACCGAACAAGGCAACACCGAGGTGTTCGACGAGCTCGACACCATGCTGGCCGAGTACGTCCCGTCCGGATACGAGACGGGCCGGATGGCCGAAACGACCGGCGATTTCCACCAGCGCATGGTCAAGCTCTCCGGCAACGCGACGCTGACCATCATCACCGGCATGCTGCACGAGATCACCGTTCGCCACATCGCCTTCGCGATGCGCGAAAACCGCCCGATGTCCAAGTCGGACTACGACATTCTGATGCGTTCCTACCGACGGCTGATGACGCTCATGCGCTCCGGCAATGCCGCAGCCGCCGAAGCACATTGGCGCAAACACCTCGACACCGCGAACAGCCTGCTGTTCGCCGGCATGGAGAACCTCAAGGTCCGCGACGTCATGCGCTAGTCACGCCGTGGACCGGCACATCGTCGGCCCACGGCTGCCGGGTCACCATGTCGGTGACCCTCACGTAGCCGCTCTCGAACTCGCCTGTGGCGGCGTCGACCAGACGGTACTGCTGCGTCTGCCGGTGGATGGGCTGCGCGTCGAGCATGACGATCCGCACCTCGCCCGGCTCGAAGTGGCAGCGTTCCTGTAGCGCAGCGACGAGTTGTTCGTTGGACATGTGGCCGTCGCCGAAGTTCCAGCCGATGGCGGTCGAGACGATGCGCTCCCCGTCGGTCAGGGTGTAGTCGTCTTCGTTCTGCCCGGCCATGGCGCGGTGCGCCAAAGTGAAGAGCGCCCGGCCGTGAGTGTTGAAGGCGCGGAACGCATATCCCATGTACATCGGGATCTGCGCGGCTTCCTTACTGCCGTAGAACTTTTCGAGCTGCGCCGCGGGCATGCTGGCGATCGCGACGATGTGGTCGGCGATCTTCGCGTCCGCCGACGGCTTGATGCACCACAGCGACGTGTCCCAGTTGCCTGCGTAGTACCGCATGCCCGGCAGGAAGGAAACCTTGCGCGGGAACAGGTTTCCGATCACCACGGTGCCCGCGACGACCGCGAACAGGACGACGGGCCACGGCGAGGTCAGGTCGGTGATGCCGCTGTCGGCGTGTCCGACGAACAACGTCGCGACGCAGAACATCATGAAGACGTTCCACTCCAGCGGCACACCCATCGGGATGGCCGACAGGATGCCGAAGTGGAAGCACAGCATGACGAAGGCCGCGATGTACGTCGGCCAGCCACCGTGACTGAAGAACAGCGCCAACGGCACCAGGCCTTCGATCGCGGTGCTGAAGTGCGCCATGAGACGCGACGGGCGGCCCGGCCGCAGATCGTCGGGGAAGTGCTCGAAGAACGCCCGCTTGATGAATTTCGGCCGCAGCACCGGGTTGTTGCTCATCATCGTGGAGATGACGAACGGGAAGTGCTGGTTGAGCTTCGAGGTCGCGGCCCCCAGCCAGATCACCATGCACACCAGCTTGGCCGCGATGATCAGGTCCACCCCGTAGCCGGCGAACAGGAACGCGACGGTGAACGAGGCGTACACCTCGCCGCGCGCCGCCAGGAAGATGACCTTGTCGCGAAGGCCGAGCACGGCCAGTACCCCGAGGATGGCCCAAATCTGCCACATCGGCAGGACGCCGACGGCGGTGTGCAGGCCCGGTACCGGACCGGTGCCGTCGGAGAAGATCGCGGTGAGCAGCAGTACCAAGAGGGCGCCGTAGAGCAGCACGTCCACCGGGCCGCGGGTGTCGCCCTTGGTCAGCGGGATTCGCCCCGGCCACGGCGGCAGACGAATGGTCTTCGGCCGCAACCAGTACAGGATCGAACCTAACGGCGGGAAGAAGCGGTTGTTCAGCGGGCCGAATCCGCAGCCGAGGCCGACGACCTCGAACAGCATGGTGTACAGCACGACCTTCTCGAAGACGATCGGCTCGGTCCACCACATCGCGACATTGGTGAAGCCGTCAATCCCCTTGGTGGACAGGGCGATCAGCCAGCCGCCCAAGATGTACAAGCCGATCTTGACGACGTAGAACAGGTGCAGCGCCACCGGCGTGCCGAAGCCCGCCTCAGCCCAATGCCGGGCCATCGGGATGATCTTCTGCGCGCGGGTGCCCTTGCTCCACTCCGCGAAATCGATGACCGGAGTGTCCTGCTTCAAAAACCCCATAGGGTCAGACTAGAACGTGTTCTAGATTCCCTCTGACGAATGGGGCCAGATCCCTCGCGAGCAGACATAAAACTGTCGAATTGCGCGCGAAATCGACAGTTTTATGTCTGGTCGCGGAGGATCAGGACTTGGGCGGGCGGAAGAAGATCAGCAGCTGGCCGATGCCGCCGGCGAGGCCGAGCACCACCGCAATGGTCAGCCCACACCAGCCATGCAGCAGGTGGTGAAAGCTGCTGTGCCGGAACAGCACGCAGTCCAGGCTGTAACGGCCGGCGCCGGTGCCCGCGATCGCCACCGCCGCGACGCCGAGCACCAGGTTGTACTCCCAGCCGGACTTCACGATGAAGAAGCCGTTGGACCGGTGCACCGTCCAGGCCGCGACCACCATCAGCGCCACGAAGCCCGCGGCGGGGATTGGCGTCAGCAGCCCGACCGCGAGGCCCAGACCGGCCAGCATTTCGGTGCTGGCGGCCATCCGGGCGTGCAGCAGGCCCGGCTTCATGCCGATGCTGTCGAACCAGGCAGCGGTACCCGGAATGCGGCCGCCACCGAAGAATTTGTTGTACCCGTGTGCGGCCATGGTCAGGCCCAGCACCACCCGCAGCAGCAGGATCGAGAACGCGTAAGCAGTCACGCGACAAACTTAACGGCTGCCATCCAAGGTCGCTGACAACCGTTCCACATACGAATCGATATCCGGCAGGGCCGACTGGGACGCGTGCACACTGACGGTGACGGTGTCCCCGATGCCATGCACCCCATGCGTCAACCCCATCATCGGGGACAACGCCGGGCACGCTGTGCTCAGCACCACCGCGCATCCACCGAACGTCAGATCGGCCGGGCCCCGGTTGACGCTGGACACCACCGTGTTGCCGGTGACCGTCGCCGAACGGGCGTGTGGATCGAAATGCCCCAATCCCCAACGCAATACGCGCGCCGGTACCGCCGCGGAGGCGGCATCGCTCGCCACCACGGCAGGATGCTCGAAACGCTGCCGCCGCGCGGCGAGTTCCGCGTCGATCCGCGCCGCCCGCTCGTGGAACGGCAACTGTGGGTGCAGCGCCACGCTGACGTTGCCGTAGTGGTTGTAGGCATATCGGGTGCCGGTCTTGGCCATGGGCACCTCGGCCCCGAGCGCGGTGACACCGCCCAACTCGGCCGCCAGCGCCTCCGAGATGGCCGCCAAGACGCCGGTCGTCACCGTCGGTCCGGGTAGCTGCAGACGATGACGGACCACGGCGCGCAGCGAGTCGGGTCCCTCCGGCAGGTTGTTGGTCGGCTGCAGCGGCCACGAATCCGCCGGTGCGGCAACAGCACCCGACTCTGTGTCCTGCACGAGTCGACGGTGGGCGGCGCTGGCCCGCAGTGCCAAATACGGCAGCGCCCACGTCCCCAACCGCGGCTCGACCCTCGCCGGCACTGCCTGGTCGCGGCCGAAGATTCGCCCCACAAGCGCCGTCGCGCGCCGCCCGTCGGCAAGGGCGTGCGACATCTGGACGACGACGACCGTGCCCGGCCCCGCCACCTCCGGCATCCCCTCGACGCCGACGAAGACGTGCAGCCGCCACAACTGCTTCGTGGCATCTAGTTGGTCACCGGCCGCCACCGCGCGGACGGCGTTCAGACACCCGGACCACGTGGCGTCATCGAGTTCGTGCACGACGACGGATTCGTCGGCGAAATCGCACCGCACCCATGACGGATAGCGCCAGGAATCCGAATCGTCGATGCGTACCAACAACTCCGGGCAGGCAGCCACGTTCTGCCGAACCGCTGCCAGCGCCTGGTCCAGGTCGGCCGGTACGCCGCCGAACCCGCACACCTGGAACATGTCATTCGGGATTTTCGCCGACATCCAGAAACTCTGGGCGTCGGCGGCCGCCATCACACCGGTTCGAACTTGGCGATCAGCCATTGGCCGCCCAATCGTTCCAGCGTGACCCGCGCAGTGGTCGGCGTCTCGGTCGGCGGCTGGCCGCCGACGATCACCTTCTGATTGACGAACAGCAGCACGACGGCGTGGTTGCCGTCCACCGACACGGCGGCGGCGGCCGGCACCGTCGTCACCGACGCCATGTGGCGCTCTTCGGCACCGGGGATCACCTGCTTGGTCAGCGTCGTGTAGTCGTTCAGAAATGGGGTGGTCAGCAGTTTGCGTGCGTCGGTGAGCTGCTGGCGGACCGTCTCTGGCTGGTACGACAGGATGGCCACCGTCCCGTCGCGAGCCACCTTGACCACCTTGTCGCGGTCGGCGGCGGAGGCGTGCGTCGTGGTCAGGTACCACAGGCCCGCGGCAGCCGCGACGAGAACCACGGCCAGCGCCGGCACGATGCGGTAGGCCACCATCCGCATCCACTCGATACCGCGCGACGCTCGCCGATTCACGTGCGGCACAGCATCATTCGATGCAACTGGCTCCGGCGCGGCAACTTCAGACTCGGCGCCCTCAGCCTCTGGGCTTTCGACCTCCGACGGCGCTTCGTCCTCCGACGTTGCTTCGATGTCAGACGATTCGGTCAATTCCGCCGACTCTTCGGGCTCAGTCATCTCGTGCTTGCTCACTGGACCGGATCCACCTTCGACACCTTGGCACTGTCTCCGTGCTTCACCATGGTCAGCCGGATACGCCCGAACCGGTCCTTTTGCGGTGGCCCATTGCCGACGTCGGTGTGCACTTTCACCGCGACCAGCACCGCGGCCGTCGCATCCGTCATCGATTCCACTCCGGCCTCGACCACTGACCCGACCGATACCGCTTGCTGCTGTTTCACTGAATCGATGACCGTCGCTGAGCTCTGTTTGAAGTCGTCGAAGTAGGCACCGGTGGAGGTGTCCAGGACGCGTTGGATGTCCCCATCGGCATGTCGGTAGTCGATGGACGTCAGGTTCTCCGCGCACTGGCGGGCGGCGGTCAGATACATCTGCCGCAAGGCATCGGTGCGACGCAACTGAAGCTCGCGCTGGGCTTGCCAGGCCACCAACGCACCCAGTGCCGCCACCACCACAATGCCGGCGACCAACACCATCAGCGCCCGGTTATCCCGTTTGGGCGCAGTATGTTTCAGGAAATCCAGGGCGGCATCGTCCGAAGCACCCGCATCGTCGGTCTCGACATCCGTCGGCGCGTCGTCAGCGCTCGCGTCGACGGTGTCCACCTCGTCGGCGCTCCGGTGTCGTCCGTGCTCGTCAGCCATACGTCTTCCTCTCACCGCACACCCGCGTGGGTGGGCGGCATCTCGGCAGAGTCTAGAGACCGTGGGGTACACAGGGTCACCTTCGGTTCAGTTAGCACAGCTCGGTAACGTGCAGGTGAAGTGACGAGAGGATTCCAGTGAGCACCGACGAACGCACTTCCCCGACCAGCGACGGCAACATTCCGCAGACGGTGAAATTCCGGGGTATCGACGAGCTGACGCTGGTCGCCGACGAGTGGAACCGCGGCAGCGCAGCCGCCGACGACAAACCCACCATCCTGATGCTGCACGGCGGCGGCCAGAACCGGTTCTCCTGGAAGAACACCGGCCAAATTCTCGCCGATGCCGGCTTCCACGTCATCGCACTGGACAGCCGCGGACACGGCGACAGCGACCGCTCCCCCACCGCGAACTATTCACTGGAGACGCTGACCGGTGACACACTGCAGGTCATTTACCAGATCGGCCGGCCAGTGGCCCTGATCGGCGCCAGCATGGGCGGCCTCACGGCCCTGCCGGTCTCGCACGAAGCCGGGCCGGAGCTGGTCACCAAGCTGGTCCTGGTCGATGTGGTGCCTCGCTTCGAGAAGGGCGGCAGCGCCCGCATCCGCGATTTCATGTTCAGTGGCATCGAGGGCTTCACCTCATTGGAGGAGGCCGCCGACGCCGTCGCGGCCTATCTGCCGCACCGCGCCCGGCCGCGCAGCGTCGAAGGGCTCAAGAAGAACCTGCGACTGCGCGACGGCCGCTGGTACTGGCACTGGGATCCGGCGTTCCTCACCGCGCCTGGCGACGACCCGTTCGAGCGCGCCGAGATGCTCGAGAACGCGGCGATCAACTTGCAGATCCCGATCCTGCTGATCCGCGGCAAGCTCTCGGACGTGGTGAGCACCGAAGGTGTACAGGACTTCCTGCAGAAGGTGCCGGCCGCGCAGTTCATCGAGCTGTCCGAGGCCGGCCACACCGCGGCAGGCGACGACAATGACGCGTTCACCGACGCGGTGGTGCAGTTCGTCCGTCAATAACCCGATCGCGGGCCGGCGCCTCGATACTTGAGCGGTGACGGTATCGCTGATCGCCATCATCTGCGTCCTCGCCGTGCTGGTCCTCGTCGAGGGTGTTGCGTTGCGCGTGACGCGCTCCCGGCTGCGGGCCGCGCAGCGGGAGATCGAGGAGTTGCGCGCGCCGTCCGAGCCGAAGGCCAACCTGCTGCTGGCGAGCGGCAAGGCTGCGGTCAAGACCATGTGGCAGACCGCCAACCTGATCACCAAAGAGGGTTTCGGCGGCGCCATGCGGTCATCGATCGAGGAGCTGGCGGGCTGGGCCGAGGTCGAGCGCCCCGACCTGGCCAAGCTGGCGCCGACGGGTCGGGTGGCGATCTTGTTCTCCGATATCGAGGGATCGACCGCCCTCAACGAACGCATGGGCGACCGCGCCTGGGTGCGGCTGATCGATCACCACGACAAGCTGGTCGGCCGGTGCGTCAACAAGCAGTCCGGGTACATCGTGAAGAGCCAGGGCGACGGTTTCATGATTGCGTTCGCCGAGCCCGAGCAAGCGGTCCGGTGCAGCATTGACATGCAACAGCAATTAGCCAAGGCACCCAACGGTATTCGGGTACGGATCGGGATTCACACAGGCAAGTCGGTGCGCCGCGGTGACGACCTGTTCGGGCGCAACGTCGCGATGGCGGCCCGCGTCGCCAGTCAGGCCGACGGCGGCGAAGTCCTCGTGAGCAAGGCCGTGCGAGATGCCCTGTCCGGCTTGGGTTCCTGCGCCGACATCACGTTCGACGACGGCCGGGTGGCGGAGCTCAAAGGCTTCGCCGGTGATCATCGCCTCTACGCGCTGGACTGGCCGGAGGATTCGGCCAGCCGCTGATGTAACCGGGCGCGAATATCGTCGGCGGTGTACGACTCGCGCTTGCGCTGATCGCGCGCGACCAACACGCCACCGGCGACCACACCGGCGACACCCGCCATGCCAATCCACTTCCATAAGCCACGCATGGGCCGATTCTGCCTTTTCGGGGCGAGCGAAGCGACGGGGAATGTCGTTCCTTGGGCGAGCGAAGCGACGGGGATGTCTAAGCTGCCCAGATGACTGGTAACGCGGTGACATTGGAGCGGGCGCTGGCCGAGACCCGGACCGGCGATATCTGGTTGTTCCGCGGGGCTTCCAAGCCCGACCGCGCCATCCAGACGCTCACCAATGCTCCCGTGAACCACGTCGGGATGACGGTCGCCATCGACGATCTGCCGCCGCTGGTCTGGCACGCCGAACTCGGCGACAAACTCGAATGCCTGTGGAGCGGCAGCCACCACCGCGGCGTGCAACTCAATGACCTACGCGCGGCCGTCGAACGGTGGGTGTACGTGTACGGGCAGCGTTGTTGGCTGCGGCAACTGACGCCCTATGCCACCCGCGAGCAGGAAGACCTGGCGCTGAAAGTGGTGGCCCGCATGGACGGCACCGCGTTCCCCACCACCGCCCGGCTGACGGGGCGGTGGTTCCGTGGGCGGGCGCCGGTCGTCAGCGACTACACGCGCGGAATTCCGTTGGTACACCGCAAGATTCGTGAAACGGCCGATCGAGAGAAGAACCGTCGGCGGGCAGGCGGTCTGGAGACCGCATACTGCGCGGAAACGGTCGCCATCACCTACGAGGAGATGGGTCTGCTGGTTACCGAAAAACGGGAGAACTACTTCGATCCCGGCTCATTCTGGAGTGGCGACTCGTTGTCGTTGACGCCGGGATATCAGCTGGGCAACGAGATCGAAATCCTGGCCTGAGTTCGGAGAAACGTCAGCACGCCGGCTGCGCCATTACGGCACGCTCGGCGTCATTGCCGTCGGAGAATTGGGATCGGTAGCCGACACCCCCGTGCGTAATGGTCGTGTCGACGCGACAGTCGCGGCGTACGAAGGGACCGATCATGATCCGAATCTCGAGGTTGACCGCCGCCGCAGTCATGTCGGCCGGGTTGAGCCTGACCGGTTTGGGGCTGGCCGTCGCGCACGCTGACGGCACCAGCTATCAGGGTGGAAACTGCCCTGGAGGGATGTCTTGTAGCACCTGGTGCCCCGGTGACCGGATGATTCCGGGTGGCTCGGTGATCTCATGGGATTGGAACGTGTGCCACGACTGGTACTGGGGTTCCGACGGCGTGGTCGACGTGGCCACCAACGTGCTGTACCCGTGGCACGGCACCCCGCACCAGGCTCCGCCGGTTGCCCCATTGGGACCCCCACCCCCGCCGGCCCCACCACAGCCACTGCCGCCCGACTGCCCGCCATGGTCGCCGTTCTTCGCGCCGTCCCGCTGCGGCGGCTTGTGAGCGAACCCGGCAACCATCGGGAAAATGCAGGATTGCTGATCAATTGACGCAGCATTAATATCAACGCACGCGTCAGATACCCGGCGTTATGGGTTCCGAGCCCGCAGGAGGCCGTCATGCGGATGAAAACTGCACTGGTAGCACCATGGATTGCCGCAACCGCGATCGGCGGCGTCATCAGTCTCGCCCCGATCGCCGCCGCCGATACCGACCCGCTGGTGCCCAACGGCGGCGACGCCTTCGACGCGCCGTCTCAAGGCCCCAATCCTGGCAGCTTCGGGTGGCACGAGCAGAACCAGGACGAGGTCACCCCGCAGGACTCGGTAGACGTTCCGTACTGACCTGCCCGCTATTCGCGGCTGTAACTGAGGTCGGCGTGGGTGCGCTGACACATCCGGTTGATGATCTTGACGCGGCTGCGGTACATCAGCCGGGTGCGGGCGCGACGCACCGGGCCGATGAAGTCCAGCGCCGACCACACCGTGGTGGCCGCCATGGTGAGACCGACCAGCGGCACCACCACCGGATTGATTTTGGGGAATCCGAGCACATCCGAGACCTCGCTGCCGAGCGCGGCACGGGCCACCACCGCGTGCAGTTGCGGCAGCAGCCAGCGGGCCATCCGGTGGCTGGGTTTGTTGCCCGTAACGCCGTAGATCTCGGGATAGGCGTCGATCAGCGCAGTGCCAAGTTCGGTGGAGCCGGCGTCGGGTGCGATCACCTCGTCGAGGAACATCCACAGCAGCCTGCTGGTGTCGGATTCGGTGGCCGGGATGAGGTTCGGATGTACCCCGACGATGTACGCGATGTACCGCCACAGGTGCACGACAGCCTCACGGTCCTTGCGGCGCAACCGATTACCGGCCATGCCCGCGACCACCATGGGCACCAGCGTGAACGCGATGATGACCGAGCTGAACACCTGCTGATGCACCGCGAAGCGGCCCTCATCCCAGTCGGCACGCTTGGGCATGCCGGACCGAAGGAAGGCATGCGTCAGCCGAACCCGCACTGAAGATTGGTAGCCCGGTTCACCGCGACGCAGCGCGCCCGGGGTGGTCACGGCGGACAACCAGGACAGGGTCTCCACCGCGCGCGTCCCAGCCTTGTCGCGGGTGTCGCCGGCGCGCAGCAGCACCGCGTTGCCGTCCGGTGTGGTGTACGTCAGCGCCAGTCCGACCAGCAAGCTGGGTGCCAGCAGCGGCCCCATGCGGCTGGTGACCTCGGCACCACGCTGCAGCTTCTCGGGATCGACCCAGTACGGCACTTCCTCGACCGCGGCGAAGAACTCCCGCAATGCCGGCGGCGCGTCGTCGACGGCGTCGATGCCGCAGGCCAAGGCCTGTTCGAACTGCCCGCGCAGTTCCTTGGCGCCGGGCCCCTTCATGGCCGCGACCACGGCGTCGGCCAGCGGGTCGCCCGTCACTCCGTACTTGGCGAAGCCTTCCACCTGGGCCTGGGTGGGCCGCAGGTCCTCGGAGAGGAACTTCGGCAGCAGGCGCAGCAGCGTCGAGTTGGCCAGTTCCGGGCTCGGGACCCGCTCATAGAGCTCAGCCGACGCGCGAACATCAAGTGACGTCATGCAACTAATTTAGAGTCTGACTCTAGATTAGGCAATGGCGACGGCGCGGCCCAGCAGTTCCCGCGCTTGGAGCAGGCACTTTTCCACCTCGTCGGGAGTCAGCCGGGCGTTGTCGGTGCGCAACGCCAGCGCCGCGACGCCGTTCCAGGCGCCGAACAGGAAGTAGGACAACATCCGGCTGTCGACAGGCTGCACCTCACCTTTGTCGACGGCAGCCTGAATCCGTTGCTCGAAAGCCTTGCGCAACAAGTCAATCCGATCCGACACCTCACCGTCGAGCGAATTGCCCGACCCGCCAAGGGCATTCACCGAGACGTAGCGGGTCAGCGCCGGATGGTCGACAAGGAGCCTCATGTAGGCCACTCCGGCTTCCATGACCTGCTCGAATGCGGTGCCCTCACTGGTGTATGCCGCCATCAATTCGGTCATCGAGGTGTCGAGCAGCCGCTGCATCACTGCCGACACCAGCGCATCTTTGGTGCCGAAATGCACGTAGACCGACGCCGGCGAAATGCCCGCCACCTCAGCGACATCCTCGATCCGAACCGCATCGGTTGACCGATCCGACAGCAGCTGCTCGGCCGCATCGAGCAACGCGGCCCTGGTGCGCATCCGGCGACGCTCACCCCTGATCCGTGCCGGGTGCTCCGAGACGCTATCCATCATCCGACCCTAATCCGGCACTGCCGGACGACCGGTCAGCCGGGCCGGACGAAGCGTCTCGCGGGTTCACATCTCCAGGAGCCGCTTCGGGTGCATGCCGTCGACCTGCCCGATGAAAGGCGGATGAATGCTGTAGCCGAGCATGCGGCGAATGTCTTCCGACACCCGTCGCACGGTGTCCCGTGTCATCGACAGGGTGAACGCCTCCTGCGGCCGTAGCCACGGCTCGCAGTACTGCGCTGTGACAGCTAGTCGAGAACCGTCGGTGCGGTTCGCGCCGCCGCCGTGCCACAGCGTGCCCGGGAAGACCACGCACGAACCTGCTGACATCACAACGGGTTTGCGCTCGGCGTCATCAGGCAGTCGGTCACCCCAGAGCTGACTGCCGGGCACGACGTCGGTGGCGCCGTTGTCGGCCGTGAAATCGTCGATGGCCCAAATGGTCGCGG
Source organism: Mycolicibacterium sp. CBMA 234 (assembly GCF_009729415.1). GTDB lineage: Bacteria > Actinomycetota > Actinomycetes > Mycobacteriales > Mycobacteriaceae > Mycobacterium. The sequence continues at coordinate 53,559 of NZ_MPKW01000024.1, read as the reverse complement.
CACCCAACGCGGCCCGCGGGCGCGGCAGCGGGTAGAAGCCGTCGTCGGTGTGCAGCATCTGGGCTTGCTCGCCCGGCAGGATGTTGATCACCTGGAGCATCGACAACAGGTAATTCGGCATGAACAACCGATCGAGCAGCGCGAGCACGCGCGGATGGTCGGCGATGACGTCGCACGCGGCAGTCTTGTTGAGGACGCTATAGATCCGCTGCGTCGAAACTCCTTCAAACCCGTTGCGGCCGTGAAGGTTCAGCAGCGGAGTGACGGCTGCCCGAATCTCGTCGAGCTGCGCGGGCGTGAGTAGGTCGGGCAGGATGACGTAGCCGTCCCGTGCCATCGCGGCCAGGTCCGCATCGACCACCGCGGGGTCGACGGTCGCACCGCTGCTTTCGGTCCTGCGATAGGTCCCGGCCAGGTCGCCGTTCAAGTCCGCCAGCGATGACACCTCAGTGCTCATTACCCACTCCTGCCAAAACATAACCGAGTTCTGTTATGTTTTGGACTATGGCACGAGCCCCGATCGGGCGTCAACAACTTCTCACCGCCGCGCGCGACGAATTGGTGCGTGGCAACGGGGTGCTCGAACTCAGCGCACTGACCCGTCGGGCACAACTGAGTACCGGCGCCCTCTACCACCACTTCGGCTCCAAGAGTGGGCTGCTCGCGGCGGTCTACGACGACTTCTACGACGGACTACGCCACGCCATCGCTGATGCGCTGCTTCCGGTCGACGTCGACTGGGGCGTTCGAGAGCGTGAGCGCACCCGCCGCTTCGTCGCGTATCACTTCGACGATCCACTGGCGCCGATCCTGCTCGGCCGCGCGACGCTGGACCCGGAACTCGCTGAACTCGAAGCCGTCCACCTGCAGACCATGAGCGAGATCGCGGCCGACAACATCCGCAGCGGACAAACACTGGGCCAACTACCCGACGACATCGACGCCGCCAGCGCCGGCGCGTTCGTCATCGGCGGACTGCGGCACAGTATTGCCCAACAGCTCAGGGCGGCACCGCGTCCCGACCCGGATCAGGCCGCCGAACGCCTCTGGCATCTCACGGCAGCGGCGCTGGGTATCGCGTAATCGCTTCTCGGCGGCGTCGTTCATCGGATACTTAACCCACCCGCGGCGCCCACGACGAAAGAACGCCTATGAAGGTCGACGCACGATCACTGTCGGTGCTGATGATCACGCTCCTGACGGGCTGCTCCACACCGCAATCGTCGCCGACCTCCTCGACGGTGACCGCGCCTCCCCCGTCGACTCACGCCGTCACGTCCGCGGCCACCGCAACGTCGGAAGCACCACCCCTAACCGGAACCGTCACTGCACAGCCAAGCCAAACTGCCACGGCACCAACGGAACTCGGCCCCTGTACGGACAACGATCTCGAGGTGACCGGCGGACCCATGGAGACCGCGAACACGCAGCGCCGGGTCGTGGTGTCGTTCCGGAACACCTCATCGCACAGCTGCACCATGATCGGCTATCCGGGTGTGGATCTGGTGACGCCTGTCGGCGGCGTCCTGATCAGCGTCCCCCGCCGGCCTGCCAACGCGGCCCACCGGCTGACCCTGCAGCCAGGCCAAGTCGGCACCGCGGACGTGTCGACCTCGGCGATCGACACCGGCACCGGCAATTCGTGCGCCCGCTGGGGTCAGTTGGTGGTGACGCCGCCCAATGCTTTCACTTCACACCGGCTGAGCATCGACCTGCCGATCTGCGGCGCCAGCGTCAGCTCTGTCGACTAACGACGCTCACACGGTCCCGCGGACAGCCCACGCCGCAGCGGTGACGGTGAATGGACCGGGGCCAAGTCGTTCGCGCGCAACGGTTTCCAGCCGGACACGACCGTCGTCGTCGAGTCGCTGCACATAGTCACCCGCAACCCCGACGCCGTACGTGTACGGCTCCCACCATTCGGCGAAGCTCGGGTGCACCACGTCGACGGCGATGAGTTCCTCATACACATCGCGCAGACCGGCGGCGTGGAACACGTCGGTCAGGTATCCATGCGGCGCGCCGGAGACCAGTCCTTGATCGTCGGCGTCCGGGTCGAGGGCGCGCACCGCGTCCCAAAATGGCCCCAGCGCACCGGTTTTCGCATCCCACATACACGCCGCGACGATGCCTCCGCTGCGCGTCACCCGCGCCATCTGTTTGACACCACCGACCGGATCCTGCATGAAGTGCACCACCAGTTGGGCCAGCGCGGCGTCGAAAGCGCCTGCGTCATAAGGCAATTCCTCGGCCGTGCCGCGACGGACCTCAACGTCCGGGAAGCGCTCCCGGACCGCGTCGACGAACGTCGGCGACGGGTCGATGGCCGAGACGGCTGTTCCGGCGGACCGGAGATACGCCGTCACCGCACCAGGGCCGCAACCGACGTCCAGCACAGCGCCACTGACCCCGGCGAATGCGCCGAACACCCTTGCGAGGGGTTCGGCATAGCGGCCCATGTAGCGGCCGTAGGCGTCCGGCGAGACGACGAAGCTCACCGGCAAATGCTACTTACCGGCGGCGCCAGGAGTCCCGGTCTTTCCGGCGGAACCGGCGGCCCCGTCGGTACCCTTCACGCCGCTACTACCTGACGCGCCGGAAGGTCCTGGGTCGCCGGCACCCGAACTACCCGGCGCTCCGGCTGCACCTCCAGCTCCGCCGGGGCCACCCGTGCCAGCAGAGCCAGCCAGTCCACCCGCACCGGCACTGCCCTTCAACAGTCCGACGCTGCTGCCTCCAGTGCCGCCAGCACCGCCATTGCCTCCGGCGCCACCGGCGGCGCCTTTGCCTCCATTGCCACCGTTACCGCCAGATCCCCCGGACGCCGAACACGTCGGACTGCCGACGCAGGCGCCGGAGAGGGAGCCGACGCCACCCTGTCCACCTGCACCGCCTGCGCCACCGGCCGCCCCAGTGCCGCCCGTGCCGCCTTGACCGCCGGTTCCGCCCGCGCCGCCGTTACCAGTCAGGCGCCCGCCGTTCCCGCCATTGCCACCGTTACCGCCGGCCCCGGCATTGCCGGCATTGCTCACCGCGTCGCCGCCGTTGCCCCCGTTGCCGCCCGTACCGCCCTGAGCTGTCGCGCCGTGGCCGGAGGCGCTGCCGCCTCCGCCGTACCCACCGACGCCACCGGAGGCGCCGACGCCGCCGTCCCCGCCATTGCCAGCCGTGCCGCCGACGTTGGTCGCGCCGTTCTCGGCAAGCGAGCCGTAACCGCCAGTGCCACCGATTTGGCTCGACACCGGTACGCCGCCGACGTAGGTCGTCACCCCATCGCTACCCCGCCCGCCCGGATACGAACCGGTCCCGGCGGTGCCGACCACCGTGGGATTGACACCAGCGGCGCCGGTGGAGCCCTGACCACCCGCTCCGCCCTGACCACCGGCGCCGATCAGCAGGGCGTCACCGCCGTTGCCGCCGTTGCCCGCTATGCCGCCGTTGAGATCGGCCGCGACACCATCACCGCCGCGGCCGCCATTGCCGAACAGCAGTCCGCTGGTGCCGCCATTGCCGCCGGTACCAGCATTGACACCTGCCACTCCCGTGCCGCCGGCACCGCCAGTGCCGATCAGGCCGGCATTGCCACCCTTACCGCCGTTGGCACCCTTGCCGCCGTTCCCGAACAACAACCCGCCGTTGCCGCCGTTGCACGCCGCGCCGGTGCAATCCGCCGGGGCGTCGGCGCCGTTGCCGATGAACATGCCGATCAACGAACCGATCGGATTACTGCCCGGGCCTGCCGCTGGCAACGCCAGCGCGGCGGCCGGCTTCAAAGCGGTTCCGCCCGTGGCCCAACACAACGGATCGGTCCCGCAACTAGCCCCGTTGCCGAATAGGGGTGACAGCGGGACGTCGATCGCCGCCGACCCCGGCGGTGCGGCGTGCGCGACCGGAGTGCCGGGCGCTGCGGCCAGCCAGAACGCCGTCGCCCCGAGAGCGAAACCAGCTGTGACGGAAGTGCGAACCAAACCAGACATAGCGGTTCCTTTTGCCGGCAATGGCGGGCGTGACGTCGCTCAGCGTAGGCATGGCACGCCTCATATATTGGCGTTGCCGTCAAAAATTTGCTGGGAACGCACTGTGAGGTTCAAGGGCCACGCTCGACGGCGCGTCAGAGGCAGTTCACGAACAGCACATAGGCAAGCGTCCCGATCCCGACACTGAGCAGCGTCCGCCGTCCGCCGAGAAGGTGAACCGCCGCGGTGAGCGCCACTGCGATCGCCGCGAACGCCGCGTGTCTGACGTCGCCCGACACCGAGCGGAAGGTGCTGGCAGCCAGGATCACCAAGATGCCGACCGGCATCCAGATCGCCATCGCCTCGACGAAGCGGGACTTGCGCAGTGGCTGCAGGATCGCGAACGGCACCGCACGCAAGGCCACATTGATGACGAACACGGTCGCCAGCACGGCCGCGAGGTACCTCAGGTCAAGCATCGGCGGGCGCCTGTCGTCGCACGAGCAGGTAGCGCACCACGAGCGTGGCGATGAACAGCAGCAGCCCGACGAACAACGCCTGGTGAGGCGCAACGACCATCGCAATCGAGAAGCTAACTGCGGCCAACAACAGCGAGGGCACGCCGGCCCGGGATCGGCAGGCGTCCAGCGTCAGGGTGACGAACAGTGCGCACAGCGCGAACTCGAGCCCCTCGATGCGAGTGGGCAGCAAGGAGCCGAGCAAGACGCCCGTCAGACCGCCACCGACCCAGTAGCACTGGAACGCGGCCTGCAGCGAGAGCAGGCGCCACGACGTCCAGCCGCGCGGGTTGGCGGCGGTGACCGCGTACGCCTCATCGACGAGGGTGTAGACCGAGTAGGCGCGGGCGAACCGGTTTCGCACCACATGCAGCGGGAACGTGAACGCGTAGAAAATGTGGCGGAAGTTCACCAGGAACGCGGTGAGTGCGATGGTCGCCAGCGGGGTCGCTGCGACGATCATGCCGATCAGCAGCAGCTCCAACGAGCCGGCGAAACATGCGATGGACAGCGCCGGAGCGACCCACCACGGCAGGCCCGCCTGGATGACCAACAAGCCGAAGGCGACGCCGATCGGGTACATGCCGAGCCCGGCCGCCAGCGAGGCGCGCACACCCGCGGCAACCTCCGCCCGCCGCGAGGTCACCACCAGAGCATCCATGACAACAATGATCCCAGGTCAGGTGTGGAATATGGTTGCCACTTACTGCCCTACTCGCCGGTATTGCGCAATAATTAGGCATGGATAGTCTCGACTCAGCAATAATCGACGTCCTGCGCGAGGATGGCCGCATCGCGAACGTCGCACTGGCCGAGCGCGTCGGGCTCACACCGGGGCCCTGCTTGCGACGGGTGCAGCGGCTCGAAGCCGACGGCGTGATCGTCGGCTACCAGGCCCAGATCTCACCCGCCGCCGCGAACCAGAGCTTCGAGGTCCTCCTCGACATCGAAATCACCGATTTCGACATGGGCAGCATCGAGTCGTTCGAGGCCATGATGGCCGGCTACCCACAGGTCCTCGAGCTCCATCGGCTGTTCGGGTCACCGGACTATCTGGCCCGCGTCGCCGTCGCCGACCTGGCCGCCTACGAGCAATTTCTGACGAGCAAGGTGCTCGCCATCCCGGGTATCCACCGCGTCTCGTCGCGGTTTCCGATGAAGACCATCAAGTCACTGCGACCCACGTAGCGAACTGCTCCGCTGATAATCGCCCATCGATTAGCGATGGTTTGCCTATCGGACCATGACCTGAAATCTGGTCGAAACGATCGCCAATGCTTGCGCTCCGCCATCACACAGGCTAGTTACGTACTGTGCAGCTGATCTCTCACCTGGCAAGCACGGGACATCCTTTGCTTGCCCAGCAGAAGATCCGCACGCTGCGCATTTATCTAGGCGCGACCACAGCTCTGTACTTATACGGCGTCCTAGGCAGTTTGCTAATCATTCGCGCGCGTGAGCCGCTCATCGACCATGTCGGCGGGATTATCGCTGTGATGTTGGGGTCGGTTGCACTGATCGCTTTGGCAATCACCCCACGCAGCCAGGGATTCGCAACTCTCGCAGCAATTATCGCGACGCCCGCAGTGATGGCCGCCCATAAAAATATGATGGCGGAATTCGTCTGCCTGATCGCGGCAATGTTCCTGGGAATCCATTTACGCGCATTCTTCGCACCGCGGCGAGCATTCGCATTGATCACGCTCCTCCTAATCCTTTGTGAGACAGCCGTTTACGTTGCACCGGCACTCAAACTGGGATTCATCGATTACCTGATCATTGCGGTCGCGATCATCGGCGCCGCCGAATCATTCGGCTTCGTCACGCGTGCGCTACTGGCAGCCGTGTGCACCGATGCACTGACCGGAATCCAGAATCGTGTCGGATGGGAAGTTTCCACTACGCATTTGTTGGGCCTGTACCGCCGTTCGCCTGAAGCGACCATCACGGTGGCGGCTATCGACTTCGACAGACTGAAAGCAATCAACGACACGTATGGTCATCTCGCCGGTGACCAACGCATACGCGAATACACGGAATACTGGCGCACGACGGCGCCCGCAGCCAGCGTTCTTGCCCGCCTCGGCGGTGACGAATTCGCGATATGCATCGCGCACATAAATTCGGCAATTGTCGATCAATTCCTCGATGCAGTCAGGCAGCACACGCCTCACGTCAGCATCGGTGTGGCCAGCAATGCAGCAAACCAGGCGAACGTGACCGAGCTGTACGCAATCGCCGATGCGGCGCTCTATGCAACTCGAGGGAAATACCTTCTCGACGAACCACCCGACCCCAGTCGTTGACTTGCGAGTGCAGAACAGCGTGGACGCAAACTCAACTGACGCCCTGGAGGCGTACCTGGTTGACGACGGCGACGATCTGGTCCGCAACCAACTGCGGCTGGTAGAGCATCAGGTTGTGGCCGCTGTTAGTAGCCGTCACATTGACGGTGCCGAGCGCGTCCGCCAGCAGCGTGTTGGCCTGCTGGATCTGGCGCAATGTGTAGTTGTCGGGCTTCAAATCGGTCGGCGGTGGGAACTTGTCGGAGCTGAGCACGATCGCGGGAACCTTCGGTAGCGGTGGTGCAGCGCTGATGGCGGCATAGGCGTCGTCGGCCAGGAAGCCCTCGCCGTCGGGGTTGGCCGGTATCGCAGCGTCCCGATTGAACGCGGCGTTCTGCTCGGCCTCGCCCAGTGCGGGCAGGAATTCCGAAACCGGGTCAACCAGGACCAGCCCGCTGAGCAATTGAGAGTGTGTTCGCGCCAGCAAGTCGGCGACGAGACCGCCGTAAGAATGAGCGACCACTACCACCGGTGTCGAAATACCCAGCGCGGAAAGCAATTTGACGATGTCATCGACATCCTGGGTAACGGGGTGCGGCTGGGCGCTGGGCGTGGACCGATCCACTCCGTCGGGTCGTGTGTTGGGCCGGTCATACGCGCACACTCGCGTCGTTCTGGCCACCACGGGTTGAGTGGCAGTCGCACTGGGTTCGAGTTTGGCTTGGCCGATGACGTCGTACGGCGATGAACGGATCGGGTCGTCGGTAGGCACGACGACGTTCCACGCCTCCGCATAGCTCCCTTTACCGGGGATGATGAGGACCGTGGGCGAGCCGGTGCCCTGGCAATTCACATATAGGCTGCGACCGCCGCCGATGTCGACCAAACCCGCGAAATCGTCTGCGGCCCATGCCGAACCGCAGCTGTTAGCGATGACAGCGGCCAGTGCCAGCAAGATCGAGACCAGCGAGTGCCAGCGCATGCCTGACCATAACGCCGCTGCCACCGTCGCAGGATCGTGTCGGCGCCCTCCTATGGCGCGCAGTTCGGCGTGACGACTGCCCGAATGAGGTCTGCCATGGCCGGCGCGATGTCGGTGAGCGATTCGGGTTCGCTCCGGCCGAGGTGCTGAACGATTAGTTCAATCGCCGCAGCCACAATCGCGTTGCACAGGTCCACAGACAGTGGCGGCAGGGCGGGTTCCGCAGTGGCGCGCAACCGCTGCAGCGCTGGTGCAATAACCGACACAAACTCGGCGATCGCTTCGTTGCGACGCGCGCGCACCCGGGGACCTGCACCCGGTGCTTCCAGGAAGAACATCCGCATCGCAGCCGGCGCTGCCGCGATGAATTCCAACAGCCCACGCACGATGCGTGGCAGCTCCGCGACTGTGAGTGCTGGTTCGTCTGGCGTGCGGTCGGCAGGCCAGGCCCCCTTCATCATCAAGAGCTGGGTGCACCGGTAGGTGTGGAGGAAGACAGCTTCCTTGCTGTCGTACAGGTCGTAGACCGTTCGGCGAGACACACCGGCCCGGTCGGCGATCTGGGCGACGGTGGTTTCGGCATAACCCTCATCGCCGAACAGCTCGATCGCTGCCGCCAAGATGCGAGCGGTCTGCGACCGCCGTACGTCGCCCCGGCTGAGTTGATGACGGTGACGCGGCAGCGGTTCAGCACCCACCCCGGCCAGTAGCGCGAACGTGGCCCGTGCCAGCTCGACGTCATCGACAGCGACGTCGGTAGCGGTGTCGGTCACGGTCGAAACACTACCGTCGACAATAGAGACACATGATGTATTCTCTTAATCCAAACACACTTCGTGTCTCTATTGAGCCGCGCGCCACCATGCCGAGAAGGGCCTTGCCGTGACCAACTTTGTCGATCAACAGTTCCATTTCGACCTGCCGACCGAGCGCGCTGACAATGGTTTGTTAGGGCCCGATTCGGTGTCTTGGCGGGTGTGGTCACACCCCGCGGTGATCCCCGGGGTAATGCGGTCATTCATCCTGGACATGGTCGGCAGCACGCACGGCGCGGCCGCCCTCGAAGAACACAGCCGCTACCGCGAAGACCCACTCGGACGGCTCAACCGAACCATGTATTACTTCCTGACGGCCGTGTTTGCCGACACCGCAACCGTCGCGGCCGCAAATCAGCGACTGGACCGCATGCACGCCCGCATCACCGGCGTCGAGCCCATGAGCGGCCAGCGATACAGCGCGATGGATCCCTACTTGCGGCTGGGCAACCACATGATGTCCTGGCACTCAGTGTTTTTCGCGTACCAGACCCTGACCGCTGGCCTGAACGCCGACGAACAAGACCGTTTCTTCGCCGAAGCCGCCGTGGCCTTCGACTCATTCGGCATCGACCACGACGACGTCCGCGCCTCAGCCCGCCGGCACGGAATTCCCGACGGCGCGATCCCTGACGAGGTCCCCAACACACGCGCCGACTACCGGAAGTTATGGGCGGCATCCCGACACCTGATCTGCGTCAACGAACAGACCCGTGGCGCACTCGATGCAATCCTGCACCCGCGCGCACTCGACGGTGACCCGACCAAAGCGGTGCTCTTTCAGACGTATCCACTGCTGGCGCGCGTCGGGCTCGCGCTCATCCCCCGCCATATCCGCCGCACCTGCGGCCTACCCGCGTCCACACGGGCGGACGCGGTCGCCATCACCGCAGCCCGCGCCGCCACCGCGCTTCTGCACAGCACTGGCACCTACCCGTCGATCCTGAAACTCCTGTCGCCCCAGGGGTTTCAAATCCAGACGCAAGCCCTACGCGCCACACCATGACGAAGCCATGACGATCGTGCACGTGATGTCGCGACGGGCTCAGCGCGGCTGGTAGTGCAGGTAGGCGGTGCCGTTGTCGAAGATCCTGTGCTCGATGAGATTCAGGTCGAGGCGCACATCGTCGGGCAGTGCGCGTAGGCCCCCGCCGACCGCCTTCGGGACGACGAAGAAGTGGAAATCCTCGATCATCCCGGCCCTGATCGCATCGGCTGCGACGGTGGGCCCGAAGATCTCCACCGCACCTGGCGCGTCGTCGACAATGCGGCGCAGCTCGGCCAAGGTCAGCTCGGGAACCAGCCGGGCTCGGCTGGCCCCGAGGTCTTCGCGCGTCAGCGTCGATGACGCCACCACCTTGTCGATGCCTCGCCAGATCCGGGCGAACTCCAACTCGTCCGGAGTAGCGTCCTCATCTCCCGGAAAAGTTTCCCAATACTGCATCAGCGCAAAGGTTTTCCGCCCCAGCACCTCGGTGGAGACGCCCGCGATACGTGCGACGTGAACAGCGAATACCGCGTCGTTCGGCCCAGACCACTGGAAGTCACCATCGGCGTCGGCGACGTAGCCGTCGACAGACACCGTCGCGGTGTAGTTCAGAGTCCCCATGCCGGGCAACCTACTCCGCCCGCAGGGAATCAGTGAGCGAGCTTGAGCCCGATAACGCCGCCGATGATCATCACCAAGAACACCGCCTTGAGGAGTGACGTTGGCTCGTCCCCATTAGCCATCGCGTAGACCACGGTAAGAACCGCTCCGATTCCCACCCAGACCGCGTAGGCGGTGCCGATCGGAAGCTCACGCATGGCGTAGGCCAACCCTGCCATGCTGGCAAGAAGCGCGACCGCGAACACGATGCTCGGCGACAGCCTGCTGAATCCTTCGGACTTGCCCATCGCTGTTGCCCACACCGCTTCGAGGACACCGGACAGGACGAGAACTACCCACGACATTGCGTTTCTCCCGGGCCGTCTTGTCGCACACCGGGTACGGCACCCATCGTCCGGGAGCCATCGTTAAGGCTCTGTTACAAAGTTCTCACAACTGCGGGCGGGTGGCAATTCGAAATCGGTCACCCTCGACCCGATCGCGGCCATTGGATTTGGCGCGATACAGGGCCTGGTCGGCGAGCCTCATCAGGCCGTCGAACGAACCGCTCGCCGCGCCGATCGCATAGCCGACGCTGCAAGTGAGTCCTATGACGCGTTGCCCGAACAGGACTGGAGACTTGGCCAGGTTCTCCCGAATCCGCTGGGCGACGGCCACCACATCGTCCGCCTGGGCACCGGCCATGACGACCAGAAATTCATCGCCACCGATGCGTCCGACGGCGTCCGCCGCTCTGATCGATCCACGTAGCCGCTGGGCAAATGCACGCAAGACCTCGCCGCCGGCCGCGTGCCCATACCTGTCATTGGTGAGCTTGAAGCGATCGATATCGACGAGCAGCGCTGCCAGCTGTTCGCTACCTGTGGCCTTCAGCCGCTGGGCTTCCGCGATCTCGAAAATGGCCCGTCGGTTCCAAAGTCGGGTCAGCACATCGATATTGGCCTTCATCTGGAGCTCATCGTTGGCCCGCGCGAGGGCGATCTGCGTCTCCGACAGCCGAACAACCTGCAACTCCTGCTGCGCCATCACCGCTAGATCACGTAGTGCGCAGTCCTCTTCTGCGTCGAAATTGCGAGGCGCGGTATCACCAATGCAGAGCACGCCAACGTGCTGACCCTCAAACCTCAACGGGACGCCGGCGTAGAAAACCCAAGTATCCGCGAAACCGCTGTCGTGAACCCGTGGGTCAGTGCGTGCATCACGAACGACGAACGTCTCGTCGGAGAGCACGGTGTGGTGGCAGTAGGAGTCAATACGCAGGCCTTCGACGGCATCCATCCCCTGCACACTTTTCAGCCAAGCCAGTTTCTCGCCGACGATATCGATGACCGCCATCGGAACATCGAACAGACGCTTCGCCAGCCGCGTGATCCTGTCGAAGCGCTCTTCTGCGGGTGTCCCGAGCAGATCGAGGGCCCGTACAGCGGCTAAGCGCTGGTGTTCAGTCGGTGCATACGCTGCTGCGGGCATGTGTCCAACTAACTTTGCTCCCCGGGCATTCAGCACATTCTAAGGCGGCCACGTCGTTCAGCGCCATCACCGGATATGGCGTCACCATACGGCCAGCTCTGGCCATTCACGCCGAAAACGACTCGATCATCGATGCCTCTGGCAAATAATCAGACACTCGCTACGGTGCGCCGAATGACTACATCGAGTGTGGGGCTTTACGAGGAATTCCGGCCGATTTTCCGCGGAAACCCCCACGCTCGACGCGGCCGCCCGATTGGTCGGCGAACCGCGAACGGTCGCACGGGACCAGCGGTGGCACGACACTTGATGCATCCGCGGGCAGGGAGGTCCCCATGAACGACAACGAATTGCGAGGAGCGCTCGAAGCCCACTGGGCAGCGTCCGACGCGAACGACTTCGACGCGGAACATCGTGTCTACCGACCGGATGCTGTACTCGAATACCCGCAGTCCGGTGAACGAATCCGCGGCCGCGACAACATTCAGGCCTCGCGCGAAGCTCAGCCGAATGCGAAGCGATTCACCGTCCGGCGAATCGTCGGTAGCGGCGATCTGTGGATCAGCGAACTCGTCGCGACTTACGACGCGAAGCCCTACTACGTGGTGAGCATCGCTGAGTTCAAGGACGGCGAAATCATCCGGGAGACACAGTATTTCAGCGAAGCATTCGAACCGGGGGCATCGCGTGCCCAGTGGGTCGAACGGATCGAATGACACGCGCCCCACGCCCCACGCCCCACGTCAGCTCAGTTTGTAGCCTGTCTGCATGGACGAGGCGTTGGACGACGGGCCTTTCTTCCACGGCACAAAGGCTGAGCTGCAAGTGGGAGATCACCTGACCGCCGGTTTCCGTTCCAACTACAGGCCAGAAGTCGTGATGAACCACATCTATTTCACGGCCTTGCGCGACGGCGCAGGACTCGCCGCCGAACTCGCCGCGGGCGACGGCGCACCACGGGTCTATGCGGTCGAACCAGTCGGGGAGTTCGAGGACGATCCCAACGTCACCGACAAGAAGTTCCCTGGCAATCCCACCCGGTCCTATCGCAGCAGGGAGTCACTGCGGATCGTCGGCGAAGTCACTGATTGGACGCGGCTGGCACCCGAAGCTCTCCAGATGTGGCGAGATCGCCTCGCCGCAATTCATGCGGACAACCGTGGCGAGATCATCAACTAGTTCGGGTTTCAAACAACCCGAGTTGGCGAAGCTAGATGAGCTTCAGCAGGGTCAAACAGCTAACAAATGCGGGGTTCCATACAAGGCTCTGACCGGCGTAATGTGTACGTCATCACGGTCGGAGGCAATGACTGAGCGCACTGCCTCGCTGCAGGAGGTCGACATGACCGCACCGTCCCACAGAATTCGAACCGCCGCCGTCCTGGCCTCTGGTGCCGCGGTTCTATTCCTCACCGAGTGGCCCGCACTAGCTCGCGCAGACAACATGGGTCCAACACCCACCCCGGGTCCGGGGATAGGCTCAGCGCCGTTTGTTCCGCCCGGACCAGGCCCATTCATCCCCGCGCTGCCCGGGGCTGGGCCAGGACCTGTGACCATCCAGCTGCCGGGTCTGCCCCCGCCTCCGGACCTGATGAATCCTTGGTTCATCTACAAAAACGTGTCGAGCGGGCAATTCTCGCTCGCGCAGCAGAACCCGGGTTTCGGCTGGCAGCAATGGAGTGGGCCGTACTTCACGTTCATCGACGGCGGCCGTCAAATGAACGCCCTCGGTGTGCCGGGATGGGGGGCTTTCTAGCCGGTGCGCGACGAATGTGGTTGTTATGCACACAAGTCCGGCCGATTGCGTGCGGACGCCCCACGCCCCGCGCTCTGCGCTGTACACGTTGAAGCGGAACTCCACCGAATTGCGTCACTGGTAAACGTCTGGCGGAATCTGCCCTGTTTCAGGATCACCCTTTGACATAGGAGAGCTTCTCGGCCACCTTGCCGTCACGGACGCGGAACAAATCCACACCACGCACATGGCCGCCGTCGAAGTTGTAGCGCCACCGCTGCACGACCCGATCGGCGGCGTGGAATGTCTCCTCCACCTCGAAGTTGGAGGTCGGGTCTTCGAAAATCGGCTTCCACACCGACCGGATAGCTTCGACACCGACGCACTGGGCGCCGTCTGGCGCCGGGCCGGTCGCGTCGAAGACGCAGTCGTCAGTGAGCATCGCCAGGGCGGCCTCCAGGTCATGGTCGGCCCATGCCGCCCCAAACGCGTCAACTACCTTGATCGAATCCATTGCCGGTCGGTCCTGTCTGGAGTAGTTTCAGGCCCCCCGCTAGTCGACCGTAGGTTCTTAGCGGGCATGAGAGCAATGAATATGTCAATCCGAGCTGGGTCCGGGCTGACGGCTTGATCTGAGTCCGGCGATAGGCTGCCGAATGAGGGATTTCCATCGGTCGCTGCCAGCGATCGCCCAGTAGCACCAACCGCAGCAGAACAGCCGGTTTGCCGTCAATTTGCAGCGACGATCAGCGTGCGGGCAGTTCGCCGGCGGCGCATGATGATCACAGATCTATGTGCTTGACCTGCGCACCAAGAAATTGCCAAGGAACCGGGCGTTTCCTTCGTAACGAGGTGCTGGCCAGTCGCCACCTCTAGTTCTCACAACTGCGTTAATTGGAAGGACACATCATGACCGGAGAGCCTCAAGATCAGGACGCCGAGCAAAAGGCACCGTCTGATGCGGATGATCTTGCCCTCGATGACCTCTCGCCCGAAGCGGGCGAGGCAGGCAATCTACGTGGCGGGTTTTTAAAGACAAGGACAAAGACCGACTAAATAGACTGATACTCAGTTTGGCTTCCGCCGGTACACGAGCCAGCGCATCTCAATCGGGCAGTGTTCCCGTTCGACATCGAACACGCCTTGTCCGCTGACCCAACCCGCGTACCAGGGCGTCGGAGGCCAGGCGGCGTGAGTCAGGTGTGCCCTTTCGTACTCGTAGACCGAATCATCGGATACGAGGGCAAGCGGCAGATGCTCTGCCGCGGCTGACATTTCATGACGGGTGAAGATCCGCGACCGAGCGTGCTCGCTAAGTTGCAGGGCCGCACGATCCGGCACGTAACCGTTGTGCGTGAGAAAGACGTTGAACACCAGATGCCCGCCAGGCGCGAGGGAGTTGGCCGCGAGTTCGAACAGATCACGCAATTGTCGCGTTGTCCGGAAATCAGGTACCACCCCGGAGAGCACGATGAGCTGATAGTCACGGCGAAGGTCGTCTTGGGCCGAGAACACGTCACGCTGGATCACGCGCACATTCAGTGATTCGCGCTCGGCCTCGACGCGGATCATTCCCGCCAAACGCCCGTTCACTTCAACCGCGTCGACAAGGTAACCGCATCGGGCGAGCGCTAGCGCGTTGCGACCGGTTCCCGCCCCAACGTCGAGCACGTGATGGCTACCACGGTCAGCCGCCTCATTCGCCAGAGCCCACACCCGGGCATCCGGTTCGGCACCGAACGGGTGCGGTTCGCGATCGGATACCCAATCGTCGTACTCGTTGGCGAGCGGTAACGCTTCGAGCGCCACGGTGTAATGCAGGTTCTCGCCATCTGCAGCGTTAAACGAGACGACGATGCGTGAACGCGGGGACGTTGCGTAAGCGTTCGCCAGCCGGCCTTCCAACGCCGACTTGAACTGAGCAAGTTGTTCGGGGGTGAACTGTCGTCCCACGAGAGCGAAGACGGTACCCAACATCGTCGCGTATTCATCAACCATGCTGGGAACCGCGAGCAGTGCGATCTGTCCTGTCACGACCGACCTCTGAGCGACCCGTTGCGCTACCGCATCGCGCAGATTCGGGCCGTCTGAAGCCTGGGGCCGCTCCGGCACGAGAACCATTTCTACACGACTTGTGTTCGGTCGCGTCGATGATTTTGGGTCAGGCGGAACTGGAATTTTCTGGCGCCCAACCGCATTCCTTCGCTATCGCCACCGTGGCAGCAGGTCGCGCAGCAGAACGAGGCGCGCCCGGTCGCCGGTATAGAACGGGTTGTTGCTCTCAAGACCGGGCAGAATTACGCGCACTACATGAGCCGGAGCGATCTCCGGCGGCGTCATATCCAAGGCCGGCAGAGTGACGACGCCTGCATCCCTAATGCGGTCCAGTGACCACTGGAGATCGTCGCGTACATCGTCGCTTGCGAAGCCGGGCATGAAATCGATGGGCTCAAATACGGTGTCGGGGTCAAGCCAGAACCAGACGTCCTTCATGTTGACTGGCGCCGGCCGCTCGTGCCGACCAAGACTCCTCACATGAATTGCCAAGTCTTCGCGGCCACCTGCGACGTTCGTGGCGATCGTTTGAGCCGCTTCAAGAAGAGCCATTTCGATGGCTACTTCGGGGTTCGGGTGTGTGCCGTATCCGTCCGCCCGGATGAAGTCGCGAATGGCGCTCGCCTGAAATGTCGGGATTTCGACGTCGGAGGTGATGTTGAGCACCCGAACAACTCCGGCGCCGCGATCACTGAGGCGGTCCGCGAGGTCCTGCAACCTGTGCGGCATCGAACTGATATCTACGAATTTGTATGGAACGCAGCCAAGTCCGCCTGGGTTTGCCATGTAGAGGTCGGCTATCCGGGCCGCGTGCCTTTCGACGTACTCGCAGACTGCGTGCAGTAGCGCCTCTTCGCGCCCGAAACCGGAGGCCAGACCGTTGGTAGTGAGGCACTTACGACCGCCGCGCACCGAATACGCGATGTCATGCTTTCGCCGATCCATCAACACGATGTCGGCCGGGACGTAAACGCTGCCGCCGTTTAGCAGATCGGCGCATTGAACCCAGTCCAACGGGAGGTCCGGTCGATAGCAAGAATCGTATGGGAGGTCCAGCGTGGCTGGGTCCACAAATCCGCCGAGTCGCTCGAACTCCGCGTAGGCGCCGTTGACGCTTTGCCCATCGCCCGGCGCAAATCTCTCTTGCGACCAGGTCTCTACCTCTTCCATGACGCCGCCGACGATCGCTCCCGCCGCGGTTAACGATTTCCCACTCCCATAGGTGCTTGACCACTGGCCGCTCGGACGAGCCGCCTGAGTGATGTGAACCCCATAGATGTCGGCCAGCTCGCCGATCATGCCCACCCGCGTGATTCCGACCACTTGGCGTAGCCGATCAGTGTGACTCAGTGCCTCCGACATCGGTAGGCAGAAACGTTGCTCCCCTTGCGGTTTCGGACACGGTTGCAGCGGTGGATCGAGCGGCGGCTTCACACAAGCTACGAAATCGCCCGTTCTAGCGGTCCCGGTCATCGCGTTCACGACAAGACGACTCGACATGCGCGCCTTGGCGACGGTCTCTACGAACGCGTCGTGTTGGCTTGCCTCGCCCAAACCGCAGTGTGCCCAGCGACTGCGGACTTCCCGAAAGCGGCACTCGCCGTTCACTTTGCACAGGATCGATTGCGCTTCGGCCAAGTCTGCTCGATCGACGGAGCGAGTTGCACGGCGGGCGAAGTGCAGCAGGCCAGCCAGGCGCATTACTTCTCGCTTCAGGGCGAGGTCGCTGATGAACAAGTCAGCTAGTACCGATCTGATGAATGGCGGCGAAGCCTGTCTTATCTGGTCGAAAGCGAGGTTTACAGACTGCGCCTCCTGAGTGCAGTGCTTGCTGATCTCGGATAGGTCCAACGACAGGTCGTCCAGCGTTACCCGCGCTTCTTCGCCCAGAAGCCATCCCCACCGCCGACGAGCGTCGTCGAGAACCGACTGCGGATCGGCAGCACCGCCACGGGCTGCTTGACTTTGCGGTGACGGTAGTTCTGCACGGGCGGCGCGGGTTAGGACTCGCCGGGCGTACCGCTCGATGCGGCCGGTGAATATCAAGAAGTCAAAGAGCTCACGTTCGCCGACTCGGTCGCCGGATTCCCACACCAAGATGCCGGACTGCTCATCGACTCGAGGAGTCGGATTCTCAGCGGTATCGAAGCAGTCGGCGTCTGTGAATTGAGACGATTCCGCTTCGTGGCGGCGATCGACGTGTTTGTCGACGGCTTCGAGGACGCTCTGCGCGTCGAGCTTCTTCAAATCGTGCTGCTTGAGCAAGGCGATCAGGTCGGCTGAATCCTCTTGATTCCCCATGCCTGCTTGTCTCACGATGGCGCCGTATGTCCTCGCCTTGAAGGGCAACGATTGAGCAGCCTTCAACAGGCGCTCACCAGTTGCACGGTCGATCGTTCCCGGTCCGGACAACCGATCGATCGCATACCGGACGTTGACCGTCGGCACTGTCAGCGGACGGTAGGTCTCGGCGTCGAACGTTAAGGCGACTTCGTCGTCGCGCGTTATCAGGCCGGAGCGGTACCACGAATAGATTCGCCCGACACCGAATACGCCCGGGACCTCCGAGGCGCGCAGGGCGCCCATGCTTGCACCGCCGTAGACGATTACTCCACGGCGCAAAGCGTCGATGATCTCCCGAGGACTGACCGCCAGGTCCTGCTCGAAAACCCCATCAATGATGGCAACAAGGCGCCCTGACTCGATGCCTGACAGGTCCCCACGCCGCACTGGCGGTCGATAGTCCGCAGATAGGAGTCGCCGGGCCTCAGCTGCCTGCATCGACGGCCCGAGAAACACGATTGGGCGCTTGGCGGTCACGAATCGCTCGCTATCGGTAGATTCGTTGCTGACGATTGTGGCGGTAATAATCCTTGCAGCGCAGCTTAACCAATAAACGCCCTCTGAGCTGGCCTTCTACACGTTGAAGCGGAACTCCACGACATCCCCGTCGACCATGACGTAGTCCTTGCCTTCCATCCGGACCTTGCCGGCGGCTTTGGCGGCTGCCATGGACCCGGCTTCGACGAGGTCGTCGAAGGCGACGATCTCGGCCTTGATGAAGCCCTTTTCGAAGTCGGTGTGGATGACGCCGGCGGCGCGCGGGGCGGTGTCGCCCTGGTGGATGGTCCACGCCCGCGATTCCTTGGGCCCGGCGGTCAGGTAGGTCTGCAGTTTCAGGGTCCGGAAACCGGCGCGCGCCAGCGCATCCAGGCCACGCTCGGTCTGGCCGATCGACTCCAGCAGCTCGGCCGCCGACTCGTCGTCGAGCTCCAACAGCTCGGCCTCGATCTTGGCGTCCAGGAACACGGCTTCGGCGGGCGCGACCATCTCGGTCAGCTCGGCCTTGCGCGCCTCGTCGGTCAGCACCGACTCGTCGGCGTTGAAGACGTACAGGAACGGCTTGACGGTCATCAGGTTCAGCTCGCGCAGCACCGACCAGTCCTTGCCGGTGGAGAACAGCGTGTTGCCCTCGTCGAACACGGCTTGGGCGGCCACCACGGCTTCGAGCACCGGCTTGCGGTCCTTGTTCGTGCGCGCTTCCTTCTCGAGCCGCGGCAGCGCCTTCTCCAGCGTCTGCATGTCGGCGAGGATCAGCTCGGTCTCGATGACCTCGATGTCGGACTTGGGGTCGACGCGGCCGTCGACGTGCACGACGTCGTCGTCGGCGAAGGCCCGCACCACCTGACAGATGGCGTCGGCCTCGCGGATGTTGGCGAGGAACTTGTTGCCCAGGCCCGCGCCCTCGGATGCGCCCTTGACGATGCCGGCGATGTCCACGAACGTCACCGGCGCCGGGACGGTCTTCTCCGAGCCGAAGATTTCGGCGAGCTTGTCCAGCCGCGGATCAGGCAGCGGCACGACACCCTCGTTGGGTTCGATCGTTGCGAACGGATAATTAGCCGCGAGCACGTCATTACGTGTCAACGCGTTGAACAACGTCGACTTCCCGACGTTCGGCAGACCGACGATTCCAAGGTTGAGACCCACGAGTTCGACAGTTTAGGAGACGCCACACTGTTGCAAACCCCACCTATCGGCGCTATGGCAGGAATTGCCGGTACGGTCTAGGAGTGTCAGCAGAGCATGACGGGCCTGAAGCCGCCCTCGATCGGCGCTCAGTGCTGCCCAGCATCCCCGGAATCCCCTGGTGGGGGGCCATTGTGCTGGCCGTCACATTCGCTGCGGTCGGCTTCGCCTACGACGCCGGCACCGGTGACAAAGAACTCAGCGCGTTCTTTACGTTCTGCTATGTCGTGGGCTGCGTACTTGCTGTGCTCGGCGTCCGACGCTCCGGAATTTTCACCGCGGTCATCCAGCCGCCACTGATCCTGTTCGTTGCTGTGCCGGCCGCGTATTTCATCTTCCACAGCGACAAGATCGCCGGCATCAAGGACCTGCTGATCAATTGCGGGTATCCGTTGATCGAGCGTTTTCCGACGATGTTCTTCACCGCGGTGACGGTCCTCGCGCTCGGTTTGATCCGCTGGTTCGTCCTGCCCAGGTTCCTGAACCTGGATGACGACGAGGCCGACGAGCTGGAGGCCGACGCCCGTCCCCGCCGGTCCCGGCGCCAGGCCGACGACGACGAGGCCGCACCTGCCGGGCTCGCGGTCGCCGGACTCGCCGCGACGCTGTCGGCCAAGCTCACCAAGCTCACGACGGGCCAGACGCCGCGCAGCTCCCGTACCCGGGCCACCCCGTCGCGTCGGTCGGCTGCCGAGGCCCCGCGCCGCGACGCGACCGATCCCCAGCGCGCACCGCGTCCGGCACGGGCTCGCACCCATGCCGGCGACACCGAACTGATCGAACCTGTGCCCGGCCACGTCCGGCGCCCCCAGAGGCCTGCTCGGCCGCGACCGTCTGCAACCGACTCGTATGGCGTTCCCGACGAGCCCCGGCGGCGCCCGCGCCCGGCCACAGAACCGCGTGACCCGCGCGAACCCCGTCGCCCCTCGCCGCAGTACGACCACCGCGAGCCGCGGGAGCGCTACGAACGGTCACATCGCCCGGCAGCAGCCGAGCCACGACGCAGCGAGCCGCCGCGCCGCCGGCATTACGCCGACGATCCGTACGAGCCCGCTGAGCGGTATCAGTCCCCCAGCCGTCCGTCACGGAGCGCAGCGCCCAGCGGCGCCCACCACCCGGTTTCCCGGGTGCGGTACCGCGGTGCAGATGACGACGTCGCGCCCGAGCCCCGCGCAGAGCGGCGTCCGCGCCCGCACAGCACCTGGGACGCGGACGCCTAACCTGCGCGGTTAGTGCCTGGCCGGACGAATCTCGCGCGGCAGCGCAAACACCAGCGTCTCGTTGGCGGTGGTGACGGGCTGGACGGTGTCGTAGCCGAACTCAGCGAGCCGCTCGAGCACGCCGCGCACCAACACCTCGGGCACCGACGCACCTGAGGTGACGCCGACGGTCGTCACACCTTCCAGCCAGGCCGGATCGATGTCCTCGGCGTAGTCGACCAGCTTGGCCGCGTTCGAGCCGGCGCCGAGCGCCACCTCGACCAGGCGAACCGAGTTCGACGAGTTGCGCGAGCCGACCACGATCACCAGCTCGCACTCCGGGGCCATCGCCTTGACCGCAACCTGGCGGTTCTGGGTGGCGTAGCAGATGTCGTCGCTGGGCGGGTCCTGCAGTGTCGGGAACTTCTCCCGCAGCCGGCGGACGGTCTCCATGGTCTCGTCGACCGACAACGTGGTCTGGGACAGCCAGATGACCTTGTTCGGGTCGCGCACAGTCACCTTGTCGACAGCGTCCGGGTTGTCAACAACCTGGACGTGATCGGGTGCCTCACCGGCGGTGCCGACGACCTCTTCGTGGCCTTCGTGGCCAACCAGCAGGATGTCGTAGTCGTCGCGGGCGAACCGCTTGGCCTCGTTGTGCACCTTGGTGACCAGCGGACAGGTGGCGTCGATGGTCCGCAGATTGCGCGCGGCAGCTTCATCGTGCACGGTCGGCGCGACGCCGTGGGCCGAGAACACCACGATGGCGCCCTCGGGCACCTCGTCGGTCTGCTCGACGAACACCGCCCCAGCCTTGGCCAGGGTTTCCACCACGTAGCGGTTGTGCACGATCTCGTGCCGCACGTACACCGGGGCGCCGTGCTTCTCCAGAGCCCGCTCGACGGTCTCGACGGCGCGGTCCACGCCCGCGCAGTAACCACGCGGCTCGGCAAGCAGCACGCGCTTGCCGGTCTTGCTCATCGCAGCTCCGGCGACCGAAACGGTGGCGCCGGGGATGCCCATGTTGATCGTCGGTGGCATAGCTCAAGGGTACTGATCACCAGCAGCGCACAGCCAGCCGTACTCTGGCAAGCATGTCTACTGCGCCCTACGGAGTCCGGCTGCTGGTCGGCGCGGCTGCGACCGCGCTCGAGGAGACCGTCCGGCTCCCCCACACCATCCTGACGTACCCGATGACTCTGGCCAGTCAGCTCGCCCAGCTCGTCATGAAGATGCAGCAGGATCTGGCCGAGCTGGTCAACAAAGGCGACGAGACCCTTGAGCAGTGGTTCCCGCCGAAGGACGAGCAGCCGGAGTGGGCCACTTTCGATGAGGACCTGCTTGACTCGGCCGGTGCCGATGCGGCTCCCGGCGCCGAGCAGCGCGACGGCGCCCGTCTGACCGAGGGCCGGTTTGCGCTGTACACCACCGGCGCCGCCGACGCCCCGAAGCCGTCCACCAACGGGTCGAGTGCCGCCGCGCCTGCCACCCCCGCCATCGTCGACGACCTCGACTACGCCGAGCTGACCCTGGCTCAGCTGCGGGCCCGGCTGCCCCAGCTCAAGGTCGACGACCTCGAGGCGCTGCTGACGTACGAGAACAACACCAAGTCACGCGCGCCGTTCCAGACGCTGCTGTCCAACAGGATCACCCGCGCGACCGCGAAGTGATGCGGTGACCCCTCCTCCGGGATCAGCCGAGATACCGAATTCGGCCGAGAACCCGTGGCCAGTCCGGGCCGTCTCCACCCGGGTGGCCAAGTACATCGACCGGCTGGGCACCGTCTGGATCGAGGGCCAGCTCACCGAGCTGAAGCTGCGGCAGTCGACGGCGTGGATGGTGCTGCGCGACCCGGCGGCCGACATGTCGCTGTCTGTTAGTTGCCCTCGCGCCCTGGTCGACGACGCCCCCGTGCCACTGTCCGAAGGCACCCAGGTGATCATGCTGGGCAAGCCGCAGTTCTACACCCGCAACGGCTCATTCTCGTTGCGCATCAGCCAGATTCGCGCCGTCGGTATCGGTGAGCTGCTGGCCCGCATCGACCGGCTGCGCCGGCTGCTCGACGCCGAGGGCCTGTTCGATCCCCGGTTGAAGCGCCCGATTCCGTTCCTGCCGGGCACCATTGGCTTGATCACCGGCCGGGCGTCCGCGGCCGAGCACGACGTCGTCTCCGTTGCCGAAAGCCGTTGGCCCGCAGTTCACTTCGATATTCGCAATACCGCGGTGCAGGGCACCAATGCGGTGCAACAAATCGTGGAAGCGCTGCGCGCACTGGACGCCGAGCCGGCCGTCGACGTCATTGTGATCGCCCGCGGCGGCGGCAGCGTCGAGGACTTACTGCCGTTCTCCGACGAGACGCTGTGCCGCGAGATCGCCGCCTGCACCACGCCGGTGGTCAGCGCCGTCGGGCACGAACCGGATAACCCCCTGTGCGACTTGGTTGCCGACCTGCGTGCCGCCACCCCGACCGACGCCGCCAAACGCATCGTCCCGGACGCCGCCGCCGAGCAGGCCCTGGTGACCGACCTGCGTCGGCGCGGCGCGCAGGCCCTGCGCAACTGGGTGCGCCGCGAGGCGCACGTCATCGATCAGCTGCGCAGCCGTCCGGTTCTCGCGCAGCCGTTGCAGGCACTTGAGGCCCGCGGCGAGGAGATCACCCGGGCGCTGACGGCTGCGCGCCGCGATATCCGCCGGCTGATCGCCACTGAGACCGACAACGTGGGCCATCTGTCGGCCCGGCTGGCCACCTTGGGGCCTGCCGCGACGCTGGCGCGCGGTTACGCCGTGGTGCAGAACTTGTCGGCAGCCGGCGCGGTGCTGCGTTCAGCGCAGGACGCCCCAGCCGGGACCAGACTCCGAATCCGGGTGGCCGACGGTGCCGTCACGACCGTGAGCGAAGGAATATATGACGAACATTAGTCAGCTTGGCTACGAAGCTGCGCGCGACGAACTGATCGACGTGGTGCGTCGTCTGGAAGCGGGCGGGCTGGACCTCGATACCTCGCTCCAACTCTGGGAAAGGGGCGAACATCTGGCCAAACGGTGCGAAGAACACCTCGCCGGTGCGCGAAAGAAGGTCGAAGACGCGCTGGCCACAGGCGCCGACGAGGACAGCTAACCCGGGCGGTAAATCGTGCAAGCGTCTGTTAACTGAAACACGTTTCAGTTATGCTCGTACACCATGCGTGATGCTTCCCTGACCACAGACCTCGGCCGCGTGCTGGTAACCGGCGGGTCCGGCTTCGTCGGCGCCAACCTGGTGACCGAACTGCTCGACCGCGGACACCACGTCCGGTCGTTCGACCGGGTCCCGTCGCCACTGCCGGCCAACCCGAACCTGGAAACGCAGGTCGGCGACATCACCAACCCTGACGACGTCGCCGCCGCGGTCAAGGACATCGACACGATCATCCACACCGCGGCCATCATCGACCTGATGGGCGGCGCGTCCGTCACCGACGAGTACCGCAACCGCAGCTTCAGCGTGAACGTCGGCGGCACTGAGAATTTGGTGAAGCTGGGCCGCGCCGCGGGCGTCAAGCGCTTCGTCTACACCGCGTCGAACAGCGTCGTCATGGGTGGCCAGGACATCCAAAACGGCGACGAGACCATGCCGTACACCACGCGCTTCAACGATCTCTACACCGAGACCAAGGTCGCCGCGGAGAAATTCGTGCTGTCACAGAACGACATTGAAGGGGACGGGTCGGGCTTACTTACTTGCTCTATCCGCCCCAGCGGCATCTGGGGCCGGGGCGACCAGACGATGTTCAGGAAGGTGTTCGAGAACATCCTTGCCGGGCACGTCAAGGTGCTCGTCGGCAACAAGAACATCAAGCTGGACAACTCCTACGTACACAACCTGATTCACGGTTTCATCCTGGCGGGCGAGCACCTGGTGCCGGGCGGTACCTCGCCCGGGCAGGCGTACTTCATCAACGACGGCGAGCCGCTCAACATGTTCGAGTTCGCCCGTCCGGTGATCACCGCGTGCGGCCGCAAGCTGCCCACCGTCTACGTGTCCGGCAAGCTCGTCCACCGCGTGATGATGGCGTGGCAGTGGCTGCACTTCAAGGTCGGCCTGCCTGAGCCGCTGATCGAACCGCTCTCGGTGGAACGGCTCTACCTGAACAACTACTTCTCGATCGCCAAGGCCAAGCGGGACCTGGGCTACGAGCCGCTGTTCACCACCGAGCAGGCCATGAAGGAATGCACGCCCTACTACGTCGACCTGTTCCGCGGCATGGAAGCGGCGGAAGCCAAGTAGCTTTCTCCCGCGAGCGGTCCCCCGCTTGCTGGGGACTGTTCGCCGAGCATGACGGCCCGTGCGCCACTGCCGATTTCAGCGGTAGAGGTGCACGGGCCGTTTGGTTGATTGCTCGATGTTCGCCGAGGCGGCGATAAGCAGATCGGTGCCGAGCGCGATGAGCGCGCGGGCCGCTGCGATCTCCTCACCGATCATCGGCGCTTTCGGGTCTTTGGGGTTGCGGTAGGCGTCCCCCGTGGTGGCGATGGTGTCCTCACGAAGCCGGGCGTGCGCGGAAGCGTGGGTGTGAACGTCGTCTTCGTAGAACTCGATCTCGACGTGCCACTTGTTGGTCAGATCCTTGTCGTACATGTCGATCACCTTCCGCATCCAGGATGCGCCGCCACCGCCCAGTAATCCAGGGGGGAACGTGAGGGATATCGAAATGGACGAGGCCGGCGGCGCTGTAGCGCCCCGGCCTCTCGTTTCGCTCTCGGAGTCTACAGAACCGGGGAAACTTGCCCACCAGGCTACGGCACAGCGAACGCGATGGCCAAATTCGAACGCGCCAGACCGGCCGGATCGCCACCCGACAGCTCAGGACGCTTGCCCCTAATCAATCAGCAGAACAAGGCAATTCACCGATGTCCCGGTCGGTAGTAATTCGACCGTGATGCACCGAGTCTGATGAACCCGTGGCGCCCGGCATACCGGCCATCTACGGTGATGTCGGAACGGCTCATTCGAGACGAAGGGACGGGAAATGCCCGACGGCAAGCCAAACATTCTGGTCATCTGGGGCGACGACATCGGCATCAGCAACCTCAGTTGTTACAGCGACGGCCTCATGGGCTACCGCACCCCGAACATCGACCGCATCGCCAGCGAGGGCATGCGATTCACCGACTCCTACGGCGAGCAAAGCTGCACCGCGGGCCGGGCGGCGTTCATCAGTGGGCAGAGCGTGTACCGCACCGGAATGAGCAAAGTCGGTGTGCCGGGCGTCGACATCGGTTGGGCCGCAGAAGATCCCACCATCGCTGAACTGCTCAAGCCAATGGGCTACGCCACCGGGCAATTCGGCAAGAACCACTTCGGGGACCTGAACAAGTACCTGCCGACCGTCCACGGGTTCGACGAGTTCTACGGCAACCTGTACCACCTCAATGCCGAAGAAGAACCCGAGCAGTTCGACTACCCGCACAAAGACCAGTTCCCGCTGCTGTACGAGAAGGCGTTGCCGCGCGGGGTGATGAATTGCACGGCCACCACCGAGGTCTCGACCGAACCCGATGACCCGAAGTTCGGCCCGGTCGGCAAGCAGACCATCGAGGACACGGGCCCGCTCAGCGCCAAACGGATGGAGACCATCGACGACGACATCGCCGATCGCACGGTCGACTACATCAAGCGACAGCATCAGGAGGGCAACCCGTTCTTCGTCTGGTGCAACTTCACCCACATGCACCTCTACACCCATGTGAAGCCGGAAAGCCGCGGACAGGCAGGCATCTGGCAGTCCGAATACCACGACGCGATGATCGACCACGACAAGAACGTGGGCACTGTTCTGGACGTCCTCGACGAGCTCGGCATCGCGGACGACACCATCGTCATCTACTCCACCGACAACGGCCCGCACCGCAACACCTGGCCCGACGGCGGCACCACCCCGTTCCGCAGCGAGAAGAACACCAACTGGGAGGGCGCCTTCCGGGTGCCCGAGATGGTCCGCTGGCCCGGAAAGATCAAGGCGGGCAGTGTCTCCAATGACATTATCCAGCACCATGATTGGCTGCCGACGCTGCTGGCGGCGGCCGGTGACCCTGACATCGCCGAGAAGCTCAAGAAGGGCCATAAGGCCGGCGCCGACGGGGACACCGAGTACAAGGTGCACATCGACGGGTTCAACCTGCTGCCCTATCTGATGGGCGAAGCCGAGCACAGCCCACGTCGTGGCTTCTTCTACTTCAACGACGACGCAGAGCTGGTCGCGATGCGCTTCGAGAATTGGAAAATCGTCTTCGCCGAACAGCGTTGCCAAGGCACACTGCGGATTTGGGCCGAACCGTTCACCCCGCTGCGCGTCCCCAAGTTGTTCAACCTGCGCACCGACCCGTTCGAGTACGCCGATATCACGTCGAACACCTACTACGAATGGTTCCTGCGTCGAGACTTCTTCGCGTTCTACGCAACCGCGATGGCCGCGGCGTTCCTCGACACGTTCAAGGAGTTCCCGCCGCGGCACCCACCGGCCAGTTTCAGCATCGATCAGATCGTCGAGAAGCTGCACGAATTCTTGGCCGCGGACTAATAAGGCGTTAGGTGCTGGAACTTTGGAATGACGGCCCGACGAAGTCGGCGATCGTCGACTTCGTCGGGCGCGTCACCACACCGGGGCCGGATCACGTTGCGCCGCAAGACCGGATCGCGGTGTTCGACAACGACGGCACACTGTGGTGCGAGAAGCCGGCTTACATCCAGCTGGATTTCCTTGTGCGGCGGCTGGCCGCGCAGGCCGCGACTGACCCCGAGCTTGCCGCCCGGCAGCCCTACACCGCGGCAGCGACCGGCGACCTCGAGTGGTTCGGGGCTGCCGTCACCAAGCACTACGACGGGGATGACGACGACCTGAAATTGCTTGGTGCAGCTGTTCTTTCCGCTCATTCGGGCATCACCGTCGACGAGCACGCGGCCCGGGTGGCGGCGTTCTTCGCCGAGAACCGGCACCCGACGTTGAACCGCCCATACACGTCGTGTGGGTACGTACCGATGGTCGAACTGCTGCACTACCTGGAGTCGAATGGGTTCACCTGCTACATCGTCTCCGGCGGCGGCCGCGACTTCATGCGACCCGTCACCGCTGACATGTACGGCATCCCGCCTGAGCGGGTGATCGGCAGTTCCGTTGCGCTGCAATATCAGAACGGCGAACTGCTCACGACGGACCAGCTGGAATTCCTCGATGACGGGCCCATCAAGCCGGTGCGCATCTGGGGACGGATCGGGCGACGGCCTATCTTCGCCGCGGGCAACTCGAACGGCGACATCGAAATGCTGCAGTACACCAAGGGTTTTCAACTACTGGTACAGCACGACGACGCAGATCGCGAATTCGCTTATGCCGCAGGCGCAGAACGGGCGTTGGACTTGGCGAACACTGAGGGCTGGACCGTCGCCAGCATGCAAAACGACTGGGCCGAGGTGTTCCCCCGTTGAGCCTGGCCTGGATTCCGCCGCAGACCGCGGTGCTGGGTTCTGCCGACCACTACCCAGAAGAGGCCCCGGCCCGCGACGTCACCGTCGCTGGATTCTCGATGCAACGCCACCAGGTGACCAACGCGCAGTTCGGCGCCTTCATCGAGGCCACCGGCTACGTCACGGTCGCAGAACGTCCACTGAACCCCGCTGACTATCCCGACGCGCCCGCGCAGAACCTGCAACCGGGCTCCATGGTGTTCCGCCGTACGCCCGGCCGCGTCGATCTGCGGCACCTCAGCCAATGGTGGACCTGGACGCCAGGGGCGTGCTGGAACCATCCGCGGGGCCCAAAGTCGTCGCTGCGGAACCGGGAGCAGCATCCCGTCGTGCATGTGGCGTACGACGACGCCGCCGCGTACGCCGACTGGGCCGGGCTGGCCTTGCCGACCGAGGCGCAGTGGGAGGTCGCAGCCCGCGGCGGTCTGGACCGCGCCACCTTCACCTGGGGCGACGACCCTGAGCAGCCCGGGCAACGACTCGCGAACTACTGGCACGGCGAGTTCCCGTATCTGCCGGATACGGGCTACGGGCAGACCGCGCCCGTGGGCAGTTTTCCGGCCAATGGCTACGGCCTGTTCGACATGGCGGGCAACGTCTGGGAGTGGACCACCGACTTCTACGGCGCCACCCGCGACAGCCAACCCTGTTGCGCCGCAGACAGTCACGACCCGGATCAGCCTCAGTTCCAGGTACCGCGCCGGGTGATCAAGGGCGGGTCGTTCCTGTGCGCCGACAGCTATTGCCTCCGCTACCGGCCCGCCGCCCGGCGACCACAAGCTGTCGATACCGGGATGAGTCACATCGGATTCAGGTGTATACAGATTGAGTAATCTGTTCACTCCGCTCGGCGTGACAGGACTTTGGCCCAGGAGAACCCCGTGAGCACACAGCGCAGCGCCCTCGTCGTCGGCGGAGCATCCGGCATCGGCTGGGCCTCGGCCCGCGGACTGGCCGCCCAGGGTTACCGCGTCACCATCGCCGACCGGAACGCCGAACTCGCTGCGGCTCGGGCTGCCGAACTCGGCGCCCCGCACACCTGGGTCGTCATCGAGGTCACCGACGAAGCGTCCGTCGCAGCGGCTTTCGAGCAGGCCGGCGAGCTGGACGCCGTGGTCAGCTGCGCCGGGTTCTCGACCTTCGGGCTGATCGTCGACATGCCGGTCGACGATTTCCGCGCCGTGGTCGACTGCTGCCTGACGGGCTCGTTCATCGTCGCCAAGTACGCCGGCCAGCGGCTGTGTGAAGGCGGCTCGCTGGTCTGCATCTCGTCGCTCAACGGCCGGCAGCCGGCTATCGGCATGAGCGCGTACAGTGCCGCCAAGGCCGGCCTGTCGATGCTCACCGAGGTCGCCGCATTGGAATTGGGCCCCAAGGGGATTCGCGTCAACGCCGTAGCCCCTGGCTTCGTGCACACCCCGCTGACCGAGGGTGCGTCGCTGATTCCCGGCGTCGTCGACGAGTACGTGGAGAACACCGCGCTCGGCCGCGCCGGCACCCCCGAGGACATCGCGAACGCGGTGCTGTTCCTGTGCTCAGAGCAGTCGTCCTGGATGACCGGCGAGGTGCTCGACCTGAACGGCGGCGCCCACCTCAAGCGCTACCCGGACATCATGAGCCACGTGCTGAAACTCGCAACGGGGTAGCTCCCGGCGCCAAATCGCCAAATCCGCCAGAATCACCGCCATGGACACCGAATTCACGGTCACCCAGAAGCGGGCACTTGCCGTCGCAACGGTCATGGCGGTCGGATTCGGGGCGTATTTCCTGCGGGGACAGTTCATCCTGGTCGTGGTTGCCTGCGTGGTGGCCTACCTGTTCACCCCGTTGTTCCGTCGGCTGTCGACACGGCTGAGCACCGGTTTGTCGGCCACCCTGACACTACTGACCGCGCTCGTCGCGGTGATCGTTCCCATTGCCGTGGCCATCGCCGTCGGCATCGTCCAGATCAGCAACATGATCCGCAATGTGTCGGACTGGGTGAGCCGAACCGATATGGGCGCGCTGGGCACCCGCACGCTGCAGGCCGTCAACGACCTGCTGGCACAACTCCCCTTCCTGCACGCCGTGGCTCTGACGCGTGAATCAGTCCAGAAATGGATCATCACGTTCGCCCAGCGCGCCGGCGAGTGGGGCCTGAACGTGCTGCAGGACGCGGCGGGCGGACTATTCGGCGCGCTCGCCGGTGCGGTGATCTTCCTGTACGTGTTCATCTCGCTGCTGGTCAACGGTGACCAGCTGGTCTTGCTGATCCGGCGCCTCAATCCCCTCGGTGAGGAGGTCACCGACCTGTACCTGGCCAAGATGGGCGCCATGGTGCGCGGCACGGTCCTCGGCCAGTTCGTCATCGCACTAGCTCAGGGTGTGGCGGGCGCGATTTCGATTTACATCGCCGGATTCCACGAAGGTTTCTTCATCTTCTCGATCCTGCTGACCGCCTTGTCGGTGATCCCGCTGGGCGGTGGCATCGTGACCATCCCGTTCGGCATCGGTCTGGCGTTGTTCGGCAACGTGCCCGGCGGGGTGTTCGTCGTCGCCTTCCACATCCTCGTGGTCACCAACATCGACAATGTGCTCCGGCCGGTCTTGGTGCCCCGGGCCGCCCGACTGGACTCCGCTCTGATGCTGCTGTCAGTCTTCTCCGGAATCGCGATGTTCGGATTCCTGGGTCTGGTGATCGGCCCGGTGCTGATGATCGTCGTCGTCACCACCATCAGCGTGTACCTCGCTGTATTCAAAGGTGTTCCGCTGAACGAACCGGAACCCGACGAACCCCGCCCACCGGGCCGCCTCGCACGGCTGATCACCGCAGTGCGGGCCGGCCGAACGCAACCCGCTAAGACAGCGGCGTCGCCTTCTGCGTCGCCTCCGCCAGAGTCCGATAGTCCGGCGCACCCGCCGACCCACTGACCGCCACCTGCGCCGGACCCGTCGGGCCGTTCAGTTTGGCGGTCCAGATCGGTTCGGTGCCCTGCTGGTCGTCGCCGGCACCGTCGTACACGATCCAGTGGACGCCGCCGATGTCCTGCGCCCCGGTCGGGTACATGCCGCTATGGATTGAGGCGACCAACTTCTCTTCGTCGGCGTTGCTCTGGATCAGCGCGACGTACATACCGCCGGCAGTGAGGTAGCCCACCTTCGACGTCAGCGCCCGCGCGGGCTGCTTCGTGGCCGGGTCGATGCGGCCCGCGTCAATGGACCCGCGCCCGCCGGAGTTGGCGTGCCAGCCCTCGGGCAGCACCGGCACGCGGATCGGGATGTGCAGCGCGGCGGCATCCGCCTTGAGCGCAGCCGGGGCGTCGTACTGGGGCGCCGGACCCCTGCCCGGCCCCTGGGGCGCGAACGAGCACATGCCGAGCATCCCCGCCAGCGCTACGCACGCCACCACCAGTGGGGCCATGGACCAGAACATGTCTTTGCCGTCTTGGAGCAGCCGGGCCTTGGCCGGACGGGGCACCGGCACTGACTGCCCCTCGGCAACCACTGTGGGTTCGGGGGCGGGCTGGCCGTCGGACTGGCCGTCGGGCTCCGGGGATGAAGACGTCACGGTGCTCAGTATCCCAACTCCCGACCGTGCACCGCCAAATGGCTAGTGGGAGAATCTGCGCATGACGCCGTCGCGCCGAGAAGCCCCAGATCGCAACCTCGCCCTTGAACTGGTTCGTGTGACCGAAGCCGGGGCCATGGCCGCCGGCCGCTGGGTCGGACGTGGCGATAAGGAGGGCGGCGACGGCGCAGCTGTCGACGCCATGCGTGAGCTGGTCAATTCAGTGTCGATGCGCGGCATCGTCGTCATCGGTGAGGGCGAGAAGGACAACGCCCCGATGCTCTACAACGGCGAAGAGGTCGGCAACGGCGACGGCCCCGACTGCGACTTCGCTGTCGACCCGGTCGACGGCACCACCCTGATGAGCAAGGGCATGCCCAACGCCATCTCCGTGCTGGCGGTGTCCGAGCGCGGCACCATGTTCGACCCGTCGGCCGTCTTCTACATGAACAAGATCGCTGTCGGACCGGACGCAGCCGACATCATCGACATCACCGCACCCATCGGCGAGAACATCCGTCGCATCGCCAAGCGGCGTAAAGAGTCGGTGGCCGACGTGACGGTGTGCATCCTGGACCGACCGCGCCATGCACGGCTGATCCGCGAGGTCCGTGACGCCGGTGCCCGCATCCGCCTGATCTCGGACGGTGACGTCGCCGGCGCCATCTCCGCATGCCGGCCCGAGTCCGGCACCGACCTGCTGGCCGGCATCGGTGGCACGCCGGAGGGCATCATCGCCGCCGCCGCCATCCGCTGCATGGGCGGCGAAATCCAGGCCATCCTCACCCCGAACAACGACGACGAGCGTCAGCGCGCCATCGACCGCGGCTACGACCTGGATCGCGTGCTGACCACCAACGACCTGGTCTCCGGCGAGAACGTCTTCTTCTGCGCCACCGGCGTCACCGACGGTGACCTGCTCAACGGCGTGCGTTACTTCGCCGGCGGCTGCACCACCCAGTCGATCGTGATGCGGTCCAAGTCCGGCACCGTCCGGATGATCGAGGCCTACCACCGGCTGTCCAAGCTCAACGAGTACTCCGCGGTCGACTTCACCGGCGATATGACCGCAACACACCCCCTGCCGTAATTCCGTCACCCCATCAAACAAAAGGGAGCACATGTCCGACAACGATGTCGAGTACCGGATTGAGCACGACACCATGGGCGAAGTCCGGGTGCCGATCAACGCCATGTGGCGCGCGCAGACCCAGCGAGCCGTGGAGAACTTCCCGATCTCGTTCCGCGGCCTCGAGCGCACCCAGATCCGGGCCCTCGGTCTCCTGAAGGGCGCCTGCGCGCAGGTCAACAAGGACCTGGGCCTGCTGGCCGCCGACAAGGCCGACGCCATCATCGCCGCCGCCGGTGAGATCGCCGACGGCCTGCACGACGACCAGTTTCCCATCGACGTGTTCCAGACCGGCTCGGGCACCAGCTCGAACATGAACGCCAACGAGGTCATCGCGTCGATCTGTGCGCGTAATGGCGTCGAGGTCCACCCCAACGACCACGTCAACATGTCGCAGAGCTCCAACGACACCTTCCCCACCGCCACGCACATCGCGGCGACGGAAGCCGCTGTGCGCCACCTGATTCCGGCGCTTGAAGTGCTGCACGAGTCGCTGGCCAACAAGGCCCGCGCATGGCGCACCGTCGTCAAGTCGGGCCGTACCCACCTCATGGACGCCGTGCCCGTCACCCTGGGCCAGGAGTTCGGCGGCTACGCCCGTCAGATCGAGGCCGGCATCGAGCGCGTGAAGGCGACGCTGCCCCGTCTCGGTGAGCTGGCCATCGGCGGCACCGCCGTCGGCACCGGCCTGAACGCCCCCGACGGCTTCGGCGCCAAGGTGGTCGACGTGCTGGTGAACCAGACCGGCATCGCCGAACTGCGTACCGCCGCAGACTCTTTCGAGGCTCAGGCCGCCCGCGACGGGCTGGTCGAGGCGTCGGGCGCGCTGAAGACCATCGCCGTGTCGCTGACCAAGATCGCCAACGACGTGCGCTGGATGGGCTCGGGCCCGCTGACCGGCCTGGGCGAAATCCAGCTGCCGGACCTGCAGCCGGGCAGCTCGATCATGCCGGGCAAGGTGAATCCTGTTCTGCCCGAAGCGGTTACCCAGGTCGCCGCGCAGGTCATTGGTAACGACGCGGCCGTCACCGTCGGCGGTCTGTCCGGCGCCTTCGAGCTGAACGTCTACATCCCGATGATGGCCCGCAACGTGCTGGAGTCCTTCACGCTGCTGTCCAACGTGTCGCGGCTGTTCGCCTCCAAGTGCATCGACGGCCTGATCGCCAACGAGGCTCACCTGCGCACGCTGGCCGAGTCGTCGCCGTCGATCGTGACGCCACTGAACTCGGCGATCGGCTACGAGGAGGCCGCCAAGGTCGCCAAGGAAGCCCTCAAGGAGAAGAAGACCATCCGGCAGACGGTCATCGACCGCGGCCTGATCGGCGACAACCTCTCCGAGGCCGAGCTGGACAAGCGCCTCGACGTGCTGGCCATGGCGAAGGTCAAGGACGGCGAGTAGTTTCCCCTCGCGAGCAGACACAAAACTGCCCCTCTTCCTTGGGAGAGGGGCAGTTTTCTGTCTATTGGGCGTTATTGGCCGTTGTTGACGCCACCGGAGTTGGCGCCCGGAATGTCCTTGATCGGGAAGTTGGGCATCGGCGCGGGCGACGGCGTGTTGGGCAGCGTCGGGATCTCGGCCGGCGGAATGTCGGTCAGGTCGTTGACCGGCGGGCCGTTGTCGCGGCTGCCATAGCTGGTGCCCGGTTCGCGGTGGCCGACCATCTGGCTGACCGTCACCAGGTGGTAGCCGTTGGCCTTGAGCACCGGGATGAACTGCTGCACCAGGTCGACGGTCGACGAATAGGTGTCGTGAAACAGCACCACCGAATTCGGCTTGATCTGCGTCATCAGCATGTAGCGGGTAGCCGCGGTGTTGGCATCGTTGGCCCAGTCGAACGGGATGACGTCCCAGTTGATGTCGGCCAGGCCCTGCTTCTTGGCCTCGGCGAGCACTGCGTCGTTGATCAGACCGCCGGCGGTGCGGAACAGCTTCGGCCGCTGGCCTGTGGCCTGCTCGACGGCGTCACTGGCCTTGGACAGCTGCGACGGGATGTCCTCCGGCGGGATGGTCGTCATATTGGGGTGTTCCCAGGTGTGCTGACCGAGCTCCATGCCGGCCTCGACGACGCGCTTGGCGCCTTCGGGGTTGGCGGCGACCTTGTTGCCGATCTCGAAGAACGTCGCCTTAGCGTCGTTGTCCTTCAGGATTTGCAGCAGCCGGTCGGTGTACGGGCTGGGGCCGTCGTCGAAGGTCAGCGCAATGCACTTGTACTTGCTGCAGTCGACTTCGTCAGCCTTGGCGACGTGCCCCGTCTGGCAGCCCACCACGACGATCGTGACGCCGGCCAACACACCGAGCACGGTCCGCCAGTATGACCAGGCTTTGCTATCGGGTCGGCTGAGACGCAGAGGCACCCAATCACCTTACCGACGCCGCGATTTGTGCACGAAAATCCGTGGTCAGCGCGGAAACCGGACACAAATCGCGGCTCGGTTCAGGTCACGGGAGGGTGCCGGGGCTGATCTCCTCCAGCATTTCGGTGACCAGCGCCGCGATGGGCGACCGCTCGCTGCGCATCAGGGTGATGTGCGCAAACAGCGGGTGCCCCTTGAGCTTCTCGATCACCGCCGCGACACCGTCGTGCCGGCCGACGCGCAGGTTGTCGCGCTGAGCGACGTCGTGCGTGAGCACCACCCGCGACCCCGAGCCGAGACGCGACAGCACTGTCAGCAGCACGTTGCGCTCCAGCGACTGAGCCTCGTCGACGATGACGAACGAGTCGTGCAGCGAGCGGCCGCGAATGTGCGTGAGCGGCAACACTTCCAGCATGCCGCGCGAGAGCACCTCTTCCAGTACCGCCGGGCTGGCGAGGCCTTCGAGCGTGTCAAAGACGGCCTGCGCCCACGGGCCCATCTTCTCGCTCTCGCTGCCCGGCAGATAGCCAAGGTCTTGTCCGCCAACGGCATACAGCGGCCGGAACACCACGACCTTGCGTTGGGTGCGCCGCTCCAGCACCGCTTCCAGGCCGGCGCACAGTGCCAGCGCCGACTTGCCGGTACCAGCCTTGCCGCCGAGGGAGACGATGCCGACCGATTCGTCGAGCAGCAGATCGAGGGCGACGCGCTGTTCGGCTGACCTTCCCCGGAGGCCGAACACTTCGCGATCACCTCGGACCACCTGCACGCGCTTTTCGGCGTTGACCCGACCCAGCGCGTGCGACGTGCCGCCGAGCAACCGAATTCCGGTGTGGCACGGCAGATCCCGCGCCTCGGGCAGGTCGACCTCACCATCGGCGAACAGCGTGTCGATGTCTTCCGGCATGGCGTCCATCTCGGTCATGCCGGTCCAGCCCGACGTGATGACGTCCTGGGCGTGGTACTCATCGGCGAGCAGGCCCACCGCGCCCGCCTTCACCCGCAGCGGAATGTCCTTGCTGACCAACGTAACTCGCTTGCCCTCGGCGGCGAGGTTGGCGGCGCAGGCCAAGATGCGGTGATCGTTGGTGTCCGTCCGAAATCCGGACGGCAACACCGACTGATCGATGTGGTTCAGCTCAACCTGGAGCGAACCACCTTGTGTCCCAACAGGAATCGGCTGATCCAGCCGTCCGTGCTCCAATCGCAAGTCGTCGAACATCCGCAGCGCCTGCCGGGCGAACCAGCCGAGTTCGTGGTGATGGCGTTTACCCTCCAGCTCGCTGATAACCACCAGGGGGACAACCACTTCGTGCTCGGCGAAACGCGTGCAGGCCCAAGGATCGGACAACAGCACGGAGGTGTCGAGCACATAGGTACGGACCTGCGAATCAGACACGTGGCGCTCCTCGGCCCGTGCGACCCCACACGAGTACTTCGGTGGACGCAGCGGTACCTGGACCGGGGCCGGTCCCAATCTCGAATCGGGTACCGCCCGGATAGCAGAGCATGTCGCTAGCCATCACCGGCGACGCTACTCCCGGCTCCGTCCCCACGCGGACGGCGCGCCGTGACTGTTTTGTGACGTCTAGATGAATTGAGCGAGCGACGGTTCGTCGCTCAGGCCCCACGCCTTGATGCGGTCGGAGATGACGGCCTTCAGCGCCGCGGCGTCGAAGATGCCCGCGTCGGCAACCACCTGGACCTTGTCCTGGTAGGCGTCGATATCCGCGCCGATGACCTGCAGGCCGGCGGCCCGGACGGCGATCGCGGCGATGGTCTCGTCGCGGTGCGTTTCCAGCAGGTGCGCGACCAGGTTCGCGAAGAACTCCTCGTGCCGCTCTTCGTCCCGGGCGATGCGGCCAGCCATGCCAGCCAGCACCGGCTCCTCGATCTGCGCCTGCAGATTGCGGGTGAAGACGGCGTGCGCGCGCTCGAAGAACACCATGAACACCAGCGTCTCGATCTGGCTGTACTTGTCGGCCCGGTAGCCCTTCATGGCGTGCTCGACGCGCACGTCCTCGTTGGCGGCCGGGTCGATCTCGCGGGTCACCACGAGGTAGTTGCGCAGCGCGATGGCGTGCAGGTGCTCCTCGGCGGTCCACCGGCCCAGCCAGCGGCCCCACTTGTCTTCGAGAATGAAGTGCTCGACCAGCTCGCGGTGGTAACCGGCGAGGTTGTCCTTGGTGATGAGCAGGATTTCCAGCGCATCGGTGACCGGCTTGGGCAGCGTGACGCTGGAGGCATCCCAGTCCTTGCCGCCCAGGAAGGCGAAGTTCTCGCCTTCCTCGAACGGCACGTAGTCGTGGGCGTACCAGGCTTCCTCGGTCTTGAGGTGCCGAGACAGCTCGTGGTCCACGATGGGCTCGAGCTCGAGGGTCAGCGCGTTGGCAACCGGCTTCTCAGACATGAAAGTAACTGTAACCCGAGTTCACACGTTTTTGAAATCAACCCGCCCAGACGAACGTGGGGCCCATGACCGAAATCTCACGATTTCGCGGTCATGGGCCCCACGTTCGGCGTCAAAAATCAGAGCGTCAGACCCGGGTACAGCGGGTTGGCGTCCAGCATCTCGGCCGATGCCCCGCGGACACGCTCGGCGGTGCCGTCGGCCAGCGTGTACTTGGCCTTCGACGGGCCGTTCGACGCCGCAGTCGGGGTGGTGTTGGACAGCACGTCGACCACCAGCTCGGCGACCTTGTCGAACTCGTCGGCGCCGAAGCCACGCGTGGTTAGCGCCGGGGTACCGAAGCGTATGCCGCTGGAGTACCAGGCGCCGTTCGGGTCGTTCGGGATCGAGTTGCGGTTGGTGACCACACCGGCGTCCAGCAGCGCCGACTCAGCCTGCCGGCCGGTCAGGCCGTAGGACTGGACGTCCAGCAGCACCAGGTGGTTGTCGGTGCCGCCGGTGACCAGCGTCGCGCCACGCTTGAGGAAACCGTCGGCCAACGACTTGGCGTTGTCAGCGACGTTCTGGGCGTAGGTCTGGAACTCCGGCCGGCGGGCCTCGGCCAGCGCGACGGCCTTGGCGGCCATCACGTGCGACAGCGGACCGCCGAGCACCATCGGGCAGCCCTTGTCGACGGCCGGGGCGTATTCCTCGGTGGCCAGCACCAGGCCACCGCGCGGGCCGCGCAGCGACTTGTGCGTGGTGGTGGTCGTGACGTGCGCAAACGGCACCGGGTTCTCGTCGCCGGTGAACACCTTGCCGGCGACCAGACCGGCGAAGTGCGCCATGTCGACCATCAGGGTGGCGCCGACCTCGTCGGCGATCTCGCGCATCTTGGCGAAGTTGACGCGGCGCGGGTAGGCCGAGTAGCCGGCGACCAGCACCAGCGGCTTGAACTCGCGGGCCGCGGCGGCGACGGCGTCGTAGTCGATCAGACCGGTCTGCGCGTCGGTGCCGTAGCTGCGCTGGTGGAACATCTTGCCGGAGATGTTCGGCCGGAAGCCGTGGGTGAGGTGGCCGCCGGTGTCCAGCGACATGCCCAGCAGGCGCTGGTTGCCCAGCTTGTTGCGCAGGGTCTCCCAGTCCGCCTCGGACAGGTCGTTGACGTGCTTGGCACCGAGCTCGGCCAGGCCGGGGGCCTCGATGCGGGTGGCCAGGATGGCCCAGAAGGCGACCAGGTTGGCGTCGATACCCGAGTGCGGCTGCGCGTATGCGTACGGGGCGCCGAACAGCTCGCGGGCATGCTCGGCAGCCAGCGCCTCGATGGTGTCGACGTTCTGGCAAGCCGCGTAGAAGCGGTGCCCGATGGTGCCTTCGGCGTACTTGTCGGAGAACCAGGTGCCCATGGTCATCAGCACCGCGGGCGACGCGTAGTTCTCGCTGGCGATCAGCTTCAGCGAACTACGTTGGTCGGCAAGCTCTTTCCGGGTCGCTTCAGCGACCCGGGGCTCAACCTGTTCGATGACCCGCAGCGCCGCCTGGTAGGCCTCGCTGGCGGTTGCGGCGTACTCGGCACCCAGGCCGGAGGGGGACACGGAAGCGTCTGCGGTCATGCGTTCAGCCTAATAGGGCCGGTCGTGCCCGTTCACCTGGCCCGGGCCTGGATTTCCCGGGTAGGGGTCCGGCTGCCGCGCCTGCTGGGCCAGCGCGAGGCTTCGGCTGAGCTTGGAGAACAGCACGCACCACGCGACGGGCCCGGCAATGACGCAGCCCCACCACAGCAGCATGCTCACGGTTTCCGACCATGACGGCTCACCAAGCAATTTCATCAAGATCGACGCGGTGGTGCCGCTGTCGCCGCCGTCGGCGCAGAACACGCCGAAGCCGAACATCGCCGTCCACACGGTGACCTGCGCCCGGGTCTGCCCCGCGGTCAGTTCCCGCCCGGGTAACTGACGAATCATTCTCGTCGTCATCCACAGGAAGATCAGCAGTACAGGCGAGACGAGGACGGCGAACACCGTCATCCATCCCAGCGGCGCGAATAATCCCCGCCCGACCGCCATCCAGAGCACCAACAGGATGTTGAGCGGCATGGCCTGGCCGGCGCTGTCCCGTCGCAGGGTCGACATCGTCGGAACCTAACCCCGCAAGCTCGACGGGATCAGCGGTTCGTCGAGCAGTCGGCCGAAGCGCGCGGTCAGACTCACGTCGTCGGGGCGGGCGTCGAGCCAGCCCCGGAGCAAGCGGTAACCCTCGACATAGGTCGACGTGTA
This sequence comes from Mycolicibacterium sp. CBMA 234, assembly GCF_009729415.1. Classification (GTDB taxonomy): domain Bacteria; phylum Actinomycetota; class Actinomycetes; order Mycobacteriales; family Mycobacteriaceae; genus Mycobacterium. Next base: position 13,706 of record NZ_MPKW01000024.1, on the reverse strand, counting down.
CGCGCGCCACAACGGCGACGACAGGAACCGCATGGATTGCCGGGCCCGGTCCGGGCTGGTCAGCAGCCAGCGCTGCAGGAACGCCACCACCTCGTCGGCGTCGCGGTGTTCGTCGTGCAGCATCAGCGCGGCGTCCTGACGGACGTCGGCCAGTGCGGCGCTGGCCGCCGAAATCGCCTCAGCGCGTTCGCCGTCGAACCGCAGGCCCAGGTCGGCGTAGATCTCGGAAGCCCACGTACCCCAATCGGGACCGATAGCCGCGTACAGCGCCAGGTCCGCCAGGCCCTCGGCCATCAGGCACTGCGGGGTGTTGACCAGGAAGATCGTCTGCTCAGCCTGTCCCCCGAGCTCGACCAGCCCGGCTTCCTTACGGCAGTGCTCGGTGTGGTGGCCCGGGTAGGACTCGTGGGCCACCAGCCGCGGCAGATTCGACATCTGCTGCTTGAGGTCGGCGTTGACCGCGACCGTCGACCGGTAGTTGCCCTCGTAGTAGTTGAAACCTGACCACGGCTTGTCGGTGACGATCTCGTAGTTGATGGTCTCGGCGTCCGGCAGCGGAAAATCGGCCCGCACCCGGTCCCGCAGCGCCGACGAGAAGGCGTGGATGCACTCCTCCAGCCGCTCCGGCGGGATCTCCTCGCCGGAGCGATGCGCCTGCATCCGGTCGGCCAGCGGCCCGCTGCCGCCCAGCGCCTCGTCCAACGCCCGGTGCGCCTCGCGATAGCGATCCTCGTCGCCCTTGACGATGGAGACGTCGAAGTAGTCACGCACCTCGTCGACGAATCCGACGCCCTCCCCCGCGAACTTGCGCCCCGCGCAGTCCAGAGCCCGCAGGTGCGCCTTGAGGTATTCCGCGCGCTGCGGCGGCAGCCCGGAGCCGTCGACCTCGCCGTACAGCCGGCGCGCCTGGCGAGCCAGCGCGGCAGGGTCCGGCGCGGACTCGTCAGCGACGGCCCCGCGCAGGGCCAGGTCTCCGGTGAACGAGTCGACGTAGCCGTCTTCGATGCGGTCGAATCGCAGACCGAGCAGCAGATATTCGCGGATCAACCCTTCCGCGGCGGTATCGGGAACCGGCGAGGTGCTCATGCCCGCCCACGTTAGCCGGTACCCCCGCGTTCATCGCCCCGCAATTACTGCAAGACTTACCCCCATGCCGCGGCCGAGCGAGCCGAGTCCCTACGTCGAGTTCGACAGGCGCCAATGGCGCGCGCTGCGTATGGCGACTCCCCTGAAACTCACTGCCGGTGAGCTGCTGGGTCTGCGCGGTATGGGCGAGCAGATCGACATCCTGGAAGTCGAAGAGGTCTACCTGCCGCTGGCCCGGTTGATCCACCTGCAGGTCGCCGCCCGCCAGCGCCTCTTCGCCGCTACCTCCGAGTTCCTCGGCGAACCCCAACAGAACCCCGACCGCCCGGTGCCGTTCATCATCGGCGTGGCCGGCAGCGTGGCCGTCGGCAAGTCGACCACCGCCCGTGTGCTGCAGGCGCTGCTGGCGAGGTTCGGCCACCACCCGCGCGTCGACCTGGTCACCACCGACGGCTTCCTGTACCCCAACGCCGAGCTGATGCGGCGAAAGATCATGCACCGCAAGGGCTTTCCCGAAAGCTACGACCGTCGCGCACTCATGCGGTTCGTCACCGCGGTCAAGTCGGGCGCCGATCAGGCGTCGGCCCCGCTGTACTCGCACCTGATCTACGACATCGTGCCCGGCGAGAAGATCGTCGTGCGGCATCCCGACATCCTGATCATCGAGGGGCTGAACGTCCTGCAAACGGGGCCGGCGCTGATGATCTCGGACCTGTTCGACTTCTCGGTATACGTCGACGCCCGCATCGAGGACATCGAGGAGTGGTACGTGTCCCGCTTCCTCGCGATGCGGGCCGGCGCGTTCTCCAACCCGCAGTCGCACTTCCACCACTACTCGACACTGACCGACGAGCAGGCGATCTTCGCGGCCCGCGACATCTGGCAGTCGATCAACCTGCCCAACCTGATCCACAACATCCTGCCGACCCGGCCCCGCGCCACCCTGGTGTTGCGCAAAGACGCCGACCACGCCATCAACCGGCTGCGCCTGCGCAAGCTCTAGACCAATTCCGGGAGCCGACCTGGGCGCACCTCCCGCGAGCGACCGTGTTTGTAGGACGACACGCGGTTATCGGCGTGAATTCTGAGCTCCCTCATGGCGAGTGAGCGCACGCGCTCGCCGAACGCAACTGGGCGGCGGAAAACCAGCCCGGAAATCGCCGTGCAGTTGCGTTCGAGGCCCGGTGCGCCCCGAATACTGGGCTGGCTGCGACGAAATCGACGAAATGGCTGCTGAGCACAGTCACTCGGCAACCATTTCGTCGATCTCGCCGGGCCCGCCCGGCTCCCATGGAGGGGTTTCAGGCGCGGCGGATGCCGAGGTACTGCAGGTCCGCCATCACCAGCGTGTAGGCCGCGCTGACGAACATCAACGCCACGCCCGTCGCGGTCAGCGGCCACACGTTGTCCACCACCGCGAGCACCGCGGCGACGGTGAACACCACGTTCGCGATCGCCACCGCGATACCGGGACGACGGATCGCGGCCATAGTGGACAGCCCGTAGACCACGGCGCCGTAGACGACCAGGACTGCGGCCAGCACATAGACGGCCGACTGCGGGATGCCGGACTCTGACGCCACCGCTCCTGCGGCGGCCGCCACGATGACGCCGGTGGCACCACTGATGAGCGCGTCAGCCCGCAGGGCCAGGCGAAGCAGGCGATCGGACCGGACGCGGACGGGTGAAGTGATGGTGGTCATGGATTTTCCTTTTCGTGGGTTGGTGATTTGTGCACAAATCGCTAGAGAAGGCCGGCGCGGGGACGTCAACTGCAACCTCTGTCAGCGACGCCCCCGCCCGGCGGGGAGGGAGTCACGCCAGACGGCGCACTCCGAGGTATTGCAGCCAAGCGCAGCCCAGGCCCACGGCCATGACAGCCAGCACCAGGACGTTGCCTGCTGCGGTCAGTGGGAGCACCCCGGAGGCCAGCACCCCGATCACCGCGACGGTGGCGACCAGGTTGCCGATCAGCACGCCGGTCCCGATGCGTCGAATCCTGGGCACCGCCGCCAGGACGTACAGAGCAAACCCCCAGCCGACCAGCACCGCGCCGATAGCCCATTCGGACGTCGCCGACAGGCCTGACAGTCTGGACAGCGGATCAGCAGTGAAGGCCATCAGCAGGCCGGTCAGCGAACACAGCGTGCCGTCGACCCGGAGGGCGAAACGGAGCAGGGAATCGGAACTGTCGGACAGGGGTCGGGTGTGGAGCCCGGGGTTGATGGCGGTCATGGCGGTCGCTCCTTGCGGTGCCGGTGAGGGGGACACCCATGACACTGCTCGGACCGTGCTGCCCGGTCTGCACCAAACGCTGCCGAATGCTGCCAGGCACTGCCAACCACAGGTCAGCGGCCTAAGACGGCCTAGCCCAGCGTTGACACCGGGCTGCCGCGAAGGTCGGCGGCGATCACCCGGGCGGCCGCGTTCTGCCAGTTGTGCAGCGACCGCTGCGGGACCTCGGTGACAAACCACTGCCAGGCCTGGCGTGCCACGGGGTCCAGCCCCGACGCGGTGGCGTTCTGCGCGTAGGCACGCACCCCGACGACGTACGGGAAGTACAGCGAGTTGTAGTGCCGCCACTGTTCAGTGGTCCCGAAGTCGGCACCGTCGCGGGGTTTGAGCGCCGCGATGCGGTCGGCCAGCAAATCCTTGAGTTCGTTGGCCCGCTCCAGCGGCTGGTCGGGTGCGCCGCGGCGGGCCAGCCTGTCGTCGATGAGCGGCAGTGTCGTCAGCGGCGACGCTACGAGTTTCGATAGATCGGCGTAGTGGCCGAGGGCACGACGGGTCAGCCGGACGAAGGTCTCGTCGTCGATGTGGTCCAGCGGGTTGGTGGCGCGCAACGGCAACGCCGCCTCGGTACGACGCAGCGCGGCACGGTCTGCCCGCAGATCCGGCTCTCGGGAGAACGCCAGCCGGTCCAGCAGCCCGGACAGCGGGTCGGCCAACACATTGATCGCGATGGCCACCGCCAGGCTGCTGAACAACAACACCATCAGCGCCGGGTTCCCGCCGGTGACCGCCAGCCCGATCAGCACCTGGCCGCCGAACAGGACCGCCACGGCCATGCTGCCCACCAACGAGCGGCGCATCCCAGCCCGCAGCGCCTGCCCCTCGTCGAAGGCGTCCCACCATGCCACGGCGATGCCGAGCAGCAGCACGTCAAATGCCGCGGACGCCAACACAACCCAACTCGGCAGCAGCCCCAGCGGGATGAGCAGGATCGCATTACCGAGCCCGAAGAACAGCGTCGCCGCCACCACCGGCGCGATGATCTTGCGCGACGACGCACCGCTGCGCAGCCGTCTGACTGCCAACACAAGTGCACTGAACGCCGACAGCGCAATCGCCCCGACCATGACCCAGTGTCCGGTCCGCAGCGGCGGGTGCACGCCACCGGAAATCCCGGCCCCCACCAATGCGATCACCGCTACGACGGTCACCAGGACCCCGCCCCACCGACCCCGCACCGAATCGACCGGACGGGCCAATTCCAGCAGCACGGTCAGCCATGCGATGCCGGGCAGCACCGCTAGATACGCCTCGACGTGACTAAGCAGGCCTGTGGGTGCGCCGCCGGCCAGCCGGACCGCGTCGACCGCGACCACTACCGCGAAGCTGCACAACCCGAACGCGGACCACGCCAGCATCGGTTTGCGCGGATCGCGCGCCAACAGGTACAGCCCGAGCCACCAGCTCAGGGCGAAGACCACTGCGGACAGCGCAGCCATGTCTTCAGTCTGGCACGAACGCTATTTGCCGTACCGGCGGTTACGCAGCGCGTAGTCGCGCAGCGCGCGCAGGAAGTCCACCCGCCGGAACGCCGGCCAGTGCGCGTCGGTGAACCACATCTCCGAATAGGCGCTCTGCCACAACAGAAATCCGCTGAGCCGCTGCTCCCCCGATGTCCGAATGACGAGATCGGGGTCGGGCTGGCCGGAGGTGTACAGGTTCTCCGAGATGCCGTCGACGGTCACTGCCTCGATGAGTTCCTCGGCCGTCGCCCCGTTGGCCAGCTCCTTGCTCAGCAGGGTGCGCACCGCATCGGCGATCTCCTGCCGACCGCCGTAACCAACGGCGACGTTGACGTGGAACGAACCGACGCCGGTGCGCTCGAGCGTGGACTCGACGGCGTCGCGCAGCCGCTTGGCCGGCTCCTCGCCGAGCAGCTCCAGATCGCCGACGGTCCGCACGGTCCAGTGCTTGTCGGGCGCGCAGATCTCCTCGACAACATCGGTGATGATCTCGATCAGCGGCGCCAGTTCCAGTGGATCGCGCTGCAGGTTCTCAGTGGAGAGCAGGTAGATCGTCGCCATCTCGATACCGGCCTGCTGGCACCAGCGCAGCACCTCGGCGATCTTGGCGGCACCCATGCGGTAGCCGTAGCTGACGTCGTCGTGACCTGCCTCACGTGCCCAGCGTCGGTTGCCGTCACACAGCACCGCAATATGGCGTGGCAGTTGCGCTTTCGAGTGCGTGAGCTCCTGAAGGAGCCGCAGCTCGTAGAGCCGGTACGCCGGTTCCTTGAGGCGCGGAGGAATGATGTCCACGAGAAACCAGACTACTGTGGACTTCTGGGTATCCCATGGCTGTTAGTGGAGGAACGTTGACCGCTCCGAGCAATACAGATCCGGCAGCCTCCGAACCGGCTCACGCACCGTCGAACATGACGAAGCCGTACCGTGCGGCCGCGGTCCTCCGCCACTCCGAGACCTTGCCCGACGTCGTGGTGGAAAGTGTCGTCGAGTTTCTGGGCAAGCCCCGGGCTCGTGGCTGGATTCACGTGTACTCCGCGGTGGTCGCGTTCTTCGCCGGTGCCGCACTGGTTTCGGTGTCGTGGGCCATGCAGGGCACCCGCGCCGGGCTGGCGACGCTGCTCTACACCTTCACCATCGTCGCGATGTTCACCGTCAGCGGCACGTATCACCGGGTGAACTGGAAGTCGGTGAAGTCCCGCATCTGGATGAAGCGCATGGATCACTCGATGATCTTCATCTTCATCGCGGGCAGCTACACGCCGTTCGCGCTGTTGGCGGTACACGCCGACGGCTGGCTGCTGTTCTGGATCGTCTGGGGCGGCGCGTTGGCCGGGGTGGCCCTGAAGATGCTGTGGCCGACGGCGCCGCGCTGGCTCGGGGTGCCGCTGTACATCCTGTTGGGGTGGGTGGCGGCCTGGTTCATCGGCCCGATCATGGAAGGCGCCGGCGTCGCGGCGGTAGTGCTGCTGATCGTCGGTGGCGCGCTGTATTCCATCGGCGGTGTGCTCTATGCGCTCAAGTGGCCCAACCCGTGGCCCCGGACGTTCGGCCACCACGAGTTCTTCCACGCCTGCACCGCGGTGGCGGCCATCTGCCACTACATCGCGATGTGGTTCGCCGTCTTTTCCAGGTGAACCGGGTGATTTGTGCACGATTTGATCCGCCCAGCGACCCAAATCGTGCACAAATCCCTAGAGCTGGGTGATGTTCTCCGGGCCCCAGTAGGCCTTCATCGCGGTGATCGCGCCGTCAGCGTCGAAGTTCATGGTGCTGATGATGTCGATGCGCATGGCGCCGTTGACGGTCAGACTCCAGAAGAACGCCGCCTCGTGACCGCAGGCCCGCAGGGTGTGCAGCTCGTGAGAGTTCTTGGTGCCCGCGATGTTCGAGTAGAACCCATGGATGACCTGACGGCCGATGTGCACCTCACCGCCGACCGGGTCTTCGATGGTGGCATCGGTGGCGTACAGCTGGGCGATCCCGTCGGCGTCGGCGACGTCGACGAGGTCCAGATAGCGGTTGACGGTGGCAGTGATGTGCTCAGCGCTGGGCATGCGCCGCACGCTACACGGCCACACCCAAGGCGGCGGCGAGATCCCCTGCCGCCGTCACCGGAAGGTCACACACCTGGCCCCGGCACACGTACGCGGCGTCCTGGTCCGCGACCCGGCCGCGGCCGGCGAGTAGCGCCGACGAGCCTTCCGGACCGCCGACGACGATCGCCCCTCCCGGCGCGAATCTGCGCGCCGCACTGAGCAATTCGGAATTGGAGTCGGCGCAGGCCACCGCGATCTGGATGGGGCCGCGGACGGCCGCTTCGGTGACCGCCAACCAGTGGCCGCCGCCCCGCGGCGAGCGGGCCAGGATCGGGGTGGCTGACGCCAGCGTCGCAGCAGCCGCATTGACGTACCGCTCGGGTTCAGCGGCCAGGTGCGCGAAGGTCAGCAGCGCCTCGGCCACCAGCGAGGCGCCCGACGGCGTCGCCCCGTCGACCGGGTCCGCGGGGCGCACCAGCAAAGCCTCGGCATCGTCGGCAGTGTCGAACCAGCGGCCGCCGCGGTCCGGGTCGGCGAAGTGGGCCAGCGCGGTGTCCAACAGACCCTGCGCCGCGTCCAGCCAGCTGTCGTCGCCGGTGACCTGGTGCAGCGTCAGCAGACCCGTCGCCAGGGCGGCGTAGTCCTCCAAGATTCCGGCGCTGTCCCCGACCGCACCGCCCAGGCTGGCCCGTCGCAGCCGGCCGTCCACCAGATGCAGGTCCAGCAGCCGGCGCGCGCAAACCGTTGCGGCATCAAGGAATTCGGGCTTCCCGAGCGCGACAGCGGCTTCCGCGAGCGCGGTAATGGCGAACCCGTTCCACGCGGCGACCACCTTGTCGTCACGCCCCGGCTGCGGCCGCAACGCCCTGGCAGCCACCAGCTTCGTGCGCACCCGCTCGAAGCGCGCGTCGTCGTCGGGGTCGGCCAACAGCTGCAGCACGGAGGTGCCGTGCTCGAACGTGCCGGCCCCGGTGACCTCGAAAACCGAAGCGGCCCACTGTCCGTCGTCGTCACCCAGCACCGACACCAGCTCTGCCGGCGTCCACACATAGGTCAAGCCTTCGTGCCCGGCGGTGTCGGCGTCCAACGACGAGACGAACATGCCGCCGTCACCCAGATCGTCGATGATGAACCGGGCCGTCTCATCGGCCACCTTGCGCGCCAACGGGTTTCCCGTCAGCCGGGCCCAATGCGCGTAGACGCGCAGCAGCAAAGCGTTGTCGTACAACATCTTTTCGAAGTGCGGCACCACCCACGACGCGTCGACGCTGTACCGGGCGAAGCCGCCGGCCAACTGGTCGTAGATGCCGCCGCGGGCCATCGCATTGCACGTGCGGTCCACCGCATCCAGTCCGGACCCGGTGCGTTCATAGTGCCGCAGCAGCGCTTCCAGCAGCGCCGACGGCGGGAACTTGGGCGCCCGTGCAGAACCAGCCAGAAAGCCGCCTCGTTCAGCATCCTCGTCGCGCAGCACTGCAGCGACGGCGTGGTCGCAGAGCTCAGGGGACGGCGTCGGTCCGCCGTCCGGCAGCCCGGACGACATCTTGCGCAGTTCCGTGGCGATCTGGTCGGAGGCCTGTTCCACCTCGGCCCGACGGTTCTGCCACGTGTCGGTAACGGCCGAAAGCAACTGCAGGAAGCCGGCTTTCGGGTAGTACGTGCCGCAGAAGAACGGTCGCCCGTCGGGCGTCAGGAAGCACGTCATGGGCCAGCCGCCCTGGCCCGTCATCGCGACGGTAGCGCTCATGTAGATCGCGTCGAGGTCGGGACGTTCCTCCCGATCGACCTTGATGCAGACAAAATTAGTGTTCGCCACGGCAGCGACTTCCGCGGACTCAAAGGACTCGTGCGCCATCACGTGACACCAGTGGCAAGCCGCATAGCCAATAGACAGCAGGATCGGCACGTCACGTGCCGCGGCCTCCGCGAGCGCCTCGGGCGTCCACTGCTGCCAGTGGACCGGATTGTCGGCGTGCTGGCGCAGGTACGGGCTGGTGGCCGTACCGAGTGTGTTAGCCATCCTTCGATTCTGGCTTGGCCCCGCCGTCAGGCCCACCATTGGTGGCCGGGGATTCGGGCGGCACGCCACCGACGGTGCCGTCGTCGACCGCCTGATCCGGTTCGGGGTGGGTGGGGTCGAAGGAGTCCGGCAGCTTGCGCAGGTGCCGGTTCATCGACCAGATCAATCCCACCACGGCGATCAGCAGGATCAGCGTGATCACCAGCCCGGCCGGGCTGGCCTTGCCGAAGTCGGGGCCGGTCTGCCGCGGTGCGTCGGCCAGCAGGATGGTGAGCGGTACAGAAATCACAGCGATACTCCCGTGAACAGATCAGTCTCGGGCAACGTCACCGAAACCCTGGATCGGGCCAATTCGTACTCCTCAGTCGGCCACAGCCGCTGCTGCCATTCGATGGGCGCGCGGAAGAAATCGCCGTTCGGGTCAATCTGCGTGGCGTGGGCCAGCAGGGCGTCGTCACGCTGCTGGAAATACTTCGAGCACTCGACGCGCGTGGTGACACGGTTGGCAAACGGATCATGCTCCGGGTCCCAGTGCTGCAGCCACTTCTCGAACGGCCCGACCTCGCCGTGCTTGGCGAATTCGTCCTGGAGCAACTGCATGCGGCGGCGCAGGAATCCGTGGCCGTAGTAGAGCTTGTCGATGTTCCACGGATCGCCGGCATCGGGGAACTGCACGTGGTCGGCAGCCGCTTCGTAGGCGGCCATCGACACCTGGTGACAGCGGATGTGGTCGGGGTGCGGGTAACCGCCATTCTCGTCGTACGTCGTCATCACGTGCGGACGGAACTCGCGGATGACCTGCACCAGCCGTCGCACGGGCTCTTCGATCGGCACCACCGCGAAACAGCCGTCGGGCAGCGGCGGCAGCGGATCACCCTCCGGCAGTCCGGAGTCGATGAACCCCAGCCAGTGATGCTCGACGCCGAGGATCGCGGCCGCCTTGGCCATCTCGTCTCGGCGGACCTCGGTGATCCGGCCGTGCACCTCAGGCAGGTCCATCGCCGGATTGAGGATGTCGCCGCGCTCACCGCCGGTCAGGGTCACGACCATGACCCGGACGCCTTCGGCCGCGTACTTGGCCGTGGTGGCGGCACCCTTGCTCGACTCGTCGTCGGGGTGCGCGTGCACCGCCATCAACCGCAGTTCGCTCACGTGTGCCTTACCTACTGTCTCTACTCGGTGGGACAACTCGATGCAGTCCAACCATGTCGCTGGGTTCTATAGTTCCAGTCCAAGCAATCCGAACCGACCGACGGGGCACCCAAACCAGCCATGATCGAGCGTCCGACCGCCCGCTACGGGCAGCAGCGCCTGTCCCGGCTGACCCGCCGGCGGCTCGCCATCGGCCTCTCCCTACTCATCGTTGTCGCAGGTGTAGCGCTTGCCGTCGTCGCCTTCCAGCGGTTGGGGACGTCGCCGGTCAAGGGTGAACTGAGCACCTACAAGTTGGTCGACAACGAGACCGTGGCAGTGACGATCTCGGTTACGCGCGAGGATCCATCGCAACCGGCGGTGTGCATCGTGCGGGCCAAGGCCGCCGACGGCAGCGAGACCGGACGACGCGAGATCCTGGTGGCCCCGGCTGAAGCCAAGACCGTCCAGGTCACCGCGGTCGTGAAGTCCACCAAACCGCCCGTCGTCGGCGACGTATACGGCTGCGGCACCGATGTGCCGTCGTACCTCGTCGCGCCCTGATTCCCGGCCGCCCGGCCAACCATCGGGCGAACTCCGAACTGCGAAATTATGACCGTTTGGAGACGCCCGAGTGGTACGCTTGCTCAGTACACGGTTCCGACTGGGGCCGTGTATTGCTGCATTAGCGGGCACCTTCTCGGGGGACCCAAAACCTAGCGATGCCCACGCAATCGCAGCACCGCCGGCCCCAGTAACGGGGCAACCCCGGACATGACGCCCGGGCATACACGCACGCTTACAACGACAGGAGAGCAGCAGATATGACCGATACCCAGGTCACCTGGCTCACCGAAGAAGCATTCGAGCGGCTGAAGGCCGAACTCGACCAGCTGATCGCCAACCGCCCGGTCATCGCCGCGGAAATCAACGACCGCCGCGAAGAGGGCGACCTCCGCGAGAACGGCGGCTACCACGCGGCCCGCGAAGAGCAGGGTCAGCAGGAAGCCCGCATCCGTCAGCTGCAGGACCTGCTGAGCAACGCCAAGGTCGGCGAGGCACCGAAGAAGTCCGGTGTCGCACTGCCGGGCTCGGTCGTGACCGTCTACTACGACGGCGACCAGAGCGACACCGAGACCTTCCTCATCGCCACCCGCCAGGAGGGTGTCACCGACGGCAAGCTCGAGGTGTACTCCCCCAACTCGCCGCTCGGCCACGCGCTGATCGACGCCAAGGTCGGCGAGGACCGCGACTACATGGTGCCCAGCGGCGCCACCGTCAAGGTGACGCTTGTCAAGGCTGAGCCGTACCACGCCTAGCCCTACTACGCCTGAGGCCACCAACTGACCATCCATGGCTCAGATAGCCGAGGACCTGTATCTGCTGCTTCTGGACAATTCGTCCGCACAGCCGGGTCTTGATCAACCACGTCGGCATCGGGTGTTGTCCGGTGCCGTCCTGCTAGACCTGGCGTTGGCGTGCCGCATTCGGCCCGCCGCGCCAGGTGACGGCGCACCGGACGGGCACTTGGTCGCCCTCGCCGGCGACGACGACGTCGACCCGGTGTCCGCGCCCGCGCTGGAACTCCTTCGGCAGCACCCGGAGCGACCCGCCGTGGTGCTGTCGAAATTGCGCAAGAGCACCGAGGGCAACCTCATCGAACGGCTCGAGCGCGCCGGACAATTGCGTCGACAACCGTTGGGCACCAAAAGGTTTCGGCAACAGTACGCCTTGCCGATAACCGATCGAGCACGGGTCAGTCAGGCACGCGCGGAGATGCTGTCGGCGTTGTTTGATCGCCGACCACCCGCACCGGCGACCGCAGCCATCGTGACACTGCTGCACACCGTCGACGGCTTAGGGTCCCTGATGAGCCTCAACGACCGCGGCTGGCGCTGGGTGCACGCCCGCGCCGGCGACATCGCCAGCGGCAGTTGGGTCAACGAGTACGCCACCGGCGTGCCTGAAGTGAACCTGGCCGTCACGGCGGCCGCGGTGCGGGGCGCGCTGGTTTAACCCAGCGCCTGCTCCAGGTCGCCGATCAGGTCGGCCACATCTTCGATACCCACCGACAGCCGGACCAGGTCGTCCGGCACCTCCAGCTGCGATCCCGCGGTCGACGCATGGGTCATGGCGCCCGGGTGCTCGATCAGCGACTCCACCCCGCCCAACGACTCGGCCAGGATGAAAATCTCAGTGCGCGAGCACAATTCGAGTGCCGCCTGACGGCCGCCGCGCAGCCGCACCGACACCATGCCGCCGAAACCACTCATCTGCTTGGCCGCCACCTCGTAGCCCGGATGGCTCGACAGTCCCGGGTACAACACCGTCGCGACCGCCTTGTGGTCGTTGAGGAATTCGGCGACGCGCAGGGCGTTTTCGCAGTGGCGCTGCATGCGCAGCGGCAGCGTCTTGAGACCGCGGTAGGTCAGGTAGGCGTCGAACGGGCCCGGCACCGCGCCGGCACCGTTCTGCAGGAACGCGAACTTCGTATCGAGTTCCTCGTCATTGGTCACCAGCGCGCCACCGACGACGTCGGAGTGCCCGCCGATGTACTTGGTGGTCGAGTGCAGCACGATGTCCGCGCCGAGGGACAGCGGCTGCTGCAGCGCCGGCGAGGCAAAAGTGTTGTCCACCAACACCTTCACCCCCGACGTCGCGGCAATCTGCACGATGCCCGCGATGTCGGCGATGGACAGCAGCGGGTTGGTCGGAGTCTCCACCCAGATGAGCCGGGTCTTCGACGTGATCGCAGCCCGCACCTCGTCGAGGTTGGACAGCTGCGCCGGCGTGTGGGTGATGCCCCACTGTGTGAAGACCTTGTCGATCAGCCGGAACGTGCCGCCGTAGGCATCGTCGGGGATGACGATGTGGTCGCCCGGCCGCAGCACCGAGCGCAGCGCGCAGTCCGTGGCGGCCATGCCGGAACTGAACGCCCGACCGTAGGTACCGCCCTCGACGGCGGCCAGCAGGGTCTCCAACGCCGACCGGGTCGGGTTGCCCGTGCGCGCGTATTCGAAGCCGCCGCGCAGCCCGCCGACGCCGTCCTGGGCGAACGTCGAACTGGCGTAGATCGGGGTGTTGACGGCGCCGGTCTGCGGGTCGGGTCGGAACCCGGCGTGGATGGCTCGAGTCGACGGCCCGTAGGCCCGGTAGTGGTCTGCCTGGCTGCGCTGCTCGCTCACAGCGCCAGCCTAGTGCGGTCGGGTCAACTGCGAAGCGGACGGCCGTGAGGGTCTTTGATCGATCCTGTGAAGATCATGATCGCGTCGACCAGCGCCCAGATGCCGACAGCCATCAGCGGCACGATTCCGATGATGATCCACGACGTCAGGACGCCCAGAATGGTCAGGCAGAGCTGAGCAACGGCGATGTTGGTGTAGCCCAGATAGAACCGGCCGATACCGAAACCCCCGAAGAACAGCTGCAACAGGCCGGCCGTCACTTTGGACTTGTCCGACAGGGGCAATCCCGTCACGGGGTCGTATCCGAACGGCGCGGACGGGTCCAGTCCGTATTGCGGCTGGCCGTAACCCGGCGCCGGGTATCCCGGTGGCTGCTGCGCATAGCCCGGCGGAGCTGGCTGCTGCGGGTAGCCCGGTGGCTGCTGGGGATAGCCCGGCTGCGCGGGCGGCGGATACATCGATGGGGGTGGCCCCGGCACCGGCGGGACGC
>NZ_MPKW01000023.1 GCF_009729415.1 Mycolicibacterium sp. CBMA 234 | reverse complement strand
ACGGGAAAACACGAGATGCAGTCAAAAAAACAACAAACAAAAACCACCAAACACACTATTGAGTTCTCAAACAACACGCCCTTTTCAGGCAACCCTACCAGCTTACTACTCTCCAGCCAGGCTGTCAAGCACATCCGCTGGGCTTTTTCGGCCCGCTCGCTCTTGACTTGGAATACATTAGCGGACGGACCTTCAATTCCCCAAAACCCCTGAATACAGGTGGTTTTGAAGCCGAATCACGGCACACAGCGGCCACACTGAACGGCCCTTAATTCACTCTGACTGACAGAGCCGGCATCTTGGCCATCGATGCCGACCCGGCGGAACCCCGGCCTGCGCGTAGCGGCCGCGGTCGCCCATTGCGGGCAAGGACCGGTCGGTTCGGCCCCACCCCCGAGAGGCCACCCGCTGATGGGTACCGCGAAGCGGGCTACCGGTCCTGTCGAACGCCGAACGGGACCTGGCCAACACAACCCCATCGAGGCACTCATGAAGTGCCACACCGCCTAGGGATACCGCGACTCGCCGAGGTCTCAGGAGGCAGAGGCCATCACTTCACCCCGAAATGCACAATGCATCGGCGGCGGTGAAGGTTGGTTGCCCGGTGGCGCTCGTGACGGCGCGTCGCGGCATGCGGCCAGGACCGGATCCCCCGAGCTCCGGAGCCCGTGGGCAACTTGGTGAGCAGACGCAAAACTGCCCCTCTTCCGAAGAAAAGGGGCAGTTTTGCTGGGGGCACCTCGCGCTTGCGCGGGCTCCCCACGTGACTAGCTCTAGCGGTAGTCGCTGTAGCCGTAGTCGTCCAGCGGAACAGCAGCACCAGTGGCCTGGCCGAAGTCCGGGCTGTAGTACTGATCCTCGTAGGACGGGATCGTGTACGCCGCAGCGCGGGCTTCTTCGGTCGGCTGGACCTGGATGTTGCGGTACCGGTTGATGCCCGTACCAGCCGGGATCAACTTACCGATGATCACGTTCTCCTTCAGACCCTGCAGCTTGTCGCTACGGCAGTTGATGGCCGCATCGGTCAGCACGCGAGTGGTCTCCTGGAACGACGCCGCCGACAGCCACGAGTCCGTGGCCAGCGATGCCTTCGTGATGCCCATCAGCACCGGACGGCCGGCCGCAGGCTCGTTGCCTTCGGCGACAACCCGACGGTTCTCGGACTCGAACTCGCCGCGCTCGGTCAGCGAGCCGGGCAGGAACTCCGTCGAGCCCGAGTCGATGATCGTCACGCGACGCAGCATCTGCCGGACGATGACCTCGATGTGCTTGTCGTGGATCGACACACCCTGTGCGCGGTAGACCTCCTGGACCTCCTTGACGAGGTGAATCTGCACCTCGCGGGGGCCCTGGACGCGGAGCACCTCGTGGGGGTTCGCCGAACCCTCCATGAGCTGCTGGCCGACCTCGACGTGGTCACCATCGGCCAACAGGCGCTCGGTGCCGTCGTCGTGCTTGAAGACGCGCAGGCGACGGTTACGACGCGGCAGCTTGTCGTAGACGACTTCCTCGCCACCATCGTCGGGAACGATGGTGATCTTGTAGAACTTGTCGTCTTCTTCCAGCTGCACCCGGCCGGCCACGTCGGCGATCGGAGCGACGTTGCGGGGCACGCGGGCCTCGAACAGCTCCTGCACGCGGGGCAGACCACCGACGATGTCGGCGCCACCGGTAACACCACCCTGGTGGAAGGTACGCATCGTCAGCTGCGTACCGGGCTCACCGATGGACTGGGCGGCGACGATACCGACGGCCTCGCCGATGTCGACCAGCTTGCCGGTGGCCATCGAGCGGCCGTAGCACTTTGCGCAGACGCCGGTGCCGGTGGCACAGGTCAGCACCGAGCGCACCTTCACCTGCGAGATGCCCGCAGCCAGCAGCGCCTCGATCGCCGGGTCACCGAGATCGTGGCCGCGCTCGACAACAACGTTGCCGTTGGCGTCGACTGCGTCGGTGGCCAAGGTCCGCGCGTAGGCGGAGGTCTCGACGTGGGCGTCGCGCACCAGCGAACCGTCGGCCTGGACCTCGGCCAGGGTGACGATGACGCCGCGCTCGGTTTCACAGTCAGTCTCGCGAACGATGACGTCCTGCGACACGTCGACCAGACGACGGGTCAGGTAACCCGAGTCGGCGGTACGCAGAGCGGTATCGGCCAGACCCTTACGAGCACCGTGGGTGTTGATGAAGTACTCCAACACCGTCAGGCCCTCGCGGAAGGACGACTTGATGGGCCGCGGGATGAACTCACCCTTCGGGTTCGTCACCAGACCCTTCATGCCGGCCAGGGTACGAGTCTGGGTGAGGTTACCCGTGGCGCCCGACTTCACGATCGTGATGATCGGGTTGTCCGCCGGGTAGTAGTCCTCCAGCGCCTTACCGACCTCTTCGGTGGCCTGCTGCCAGATCTTGACCAGCGACTCATTGCGCTCGTCGTGGTTCAGACCACCGCGCTGGTACTTCTTCTCGATCGCGTCGGCCTGGCTCTCGTAGCGCTCCAGGATCTCCGCCTTCTGCGGCGGCACCAGCACGTCGGCCATCGAGACCGTCACGCCCGAGCGGGTCGCCCAGTGGAAACCGGCATCCTTCAGCTTGTCGACGGTCTGCGCGACGACGATCATCGGGTACCGCTCGGCGAGATCGTTGATGATCGCCGCCTGGACCTTCTTGTGCATCTGCTTGTCGACGAACGGGTAGCCCTTCGGCAGCAGCTCGTTGAAGAGCACGCGGCCCAGGGTGGTCTCCGCGGTCCACGCGTCGCCCGGCTTCCAGCCGTTCTCGAACAGCTGAGCCTCGATCTCGGCCGGCGGACGCAGGTGCGTCAGGCGGATCTTGATCTTCGCGCGCACCGACAGCGCGCCGCGGTCCATGGCCATGATGGCCTCGGCCGGGCTGCTGTACACGCCCTGCTCCGCGCTGTCCTTCGACGCGGCCACGAACTCGCCGGTATCGCCGGGGATCTCGGTGGTCAGGAAGAACAGACCGGTCACCATGTCCAGACGCGGCATGGCCAGCGGGCGGCCCGACGCGGGAGACAGGATGTTGTTCGAGGACAGCATCAGGATGCGCGCCTCGGCCTGCGCCTCCGCCGACAGCGGAAGGTGCACGGCCATCTGGTCACCGTCGAAGTCGGCGTTGAACGCCTCACACACCAGCGGGTGCAGCTGGATGGCCTTGCCTTCCACCAGCTGCGGCTCGAAGGCCTGGATACCCAAGCGGTGCAGCGTAGGTGCACGGTTCAGCAGCACCGGGTGCTCGGCGATGACCTCTTCGAGGACATCCCACACCTGGGGACGCTGACGCTCCACCATGCGCTTGGCGCTCTTGATGTTCTGCGCGTGGTTCAGGTCGACCAGACGCTTCATCACGAACGGCTTGAACAGCTCGAGGGCCATCAGCTTCGGCAGACCACACTGGTGCAGCTTGAGCTGCGGGCCGACCACGATGACCGAACGGCCCGAGTAGTCGACGCGCTTACCCAGCAGGTTCTGACGGAAGCGACCCTGCTTGCCCTTGAGCAGATCGGACAGCGACTTGAGCGGACGGTTGCCCGGACCGGTGACCGGCCGGCCACGACGGCCGTTGTCGAACAGCGCGTCCACAGACTCCTGCAGCATGCGCTTCTCGTTGTTGACGATAATCTCGGGCGCACCGAGGTCGATCAGTCGCTTCAACCGGTTGTTGCGGTTGATCACGCGGCGGTACAGGTCGTTCAGGTCGGAGGTCGCGAAGCGGCCACCGTCCAGCTGAACCATCGGGCGCAGCTCCGGCGGGATCACCGGAACGGCGTCGAGCACCATGCCCATGGGCGAGTTGCGGTTCATCTGGAACGCGGCGACGACCTTCAGACGCTTGAGGGCGCGCAGCTTCTTCTGGCCCTTGCCGTTCTTGATGGTGTCGCGCAGCGACTCGGCCTCGGCGTCGATGTCGAAGGTCTCGATGAGCTTCTTGATCGACTCGGCACCCATGGCGCCCTGGAAGTACTCGCCGTAGCGGTCCTGCAGCTCGCGGTACAGCACCTCATCGACGATGAGCTGCTTCGGGGCCAGCTTGGTGAAGGTGGTCCAGATTTCGTCGAGCCGGTCCAGCTCACGCTGGGCCCGGTCGCGAAGCTGACGCATCTCGCGCTCGCCACCGTCGCGCACCTTGCGGCGGACGTCGGACTTTGCGCCGTCCCTCTCCAGCTCGGCGAGGTCCGCTTCGAGCTTCTGCGAACGCTCGGCCAGGTCCAGATCGCGCTGGTCCTCGACGGCCTTCTTCTCAACGACCATCTCGGCCTCGAGCGTGGACAGCTCGTTGTGCCGCATCTCGGTGTCGACCGCGGTGATCACGTAGGCCGCGAAGTAGATGATCTTTTCCAGATCCTTCGGGGCCAGGTCCAGCAGGTACCCCAAGCGCGACGGAACGCCCTTGAAGTACCAGATGTGGGTGACGGGCGCGGCCAGCTCGATGTGGCCCATGCGCTCACGACGCACCTTGGCGCGAGTGACCTCGACGCCACAGCGCTCGCAAACGATGCCCTTGAAGCGGACGCGCTTGTACTTACCGCAGTAGCACTCCCAGTCGCGAGTCGGTCCGAAGATCTTCTCGCAGAACAGGCCGTCCTTTTCGGGCTTGAGCGTGCGGTAGTTGATGGTCTCCGGCTTCTTGACCTCGCCGAAGGACCAATTACGGATGTCGTCCGCGGTGGCCAGGCCGATGCGGAGTTCATCGAAGAAGTTGACGTCTAGCACGTAACTCCCTTTCCCCTTGCGGGTGTATGAATCAGAAAAAGCTGACTGGCGGACGGTTTAGGCGAGGTCTTCGACGGACGCGGACTCGTTGCGCGACAGGTTGATACCCAGGTTCGCGGCGGTGCGCTCCAGGTCCTCGTCGTCGCTGTCACGCATCTCGATCGCGGCGCCGTCCGAAGACAGCACCTCGACGTTGAGGCACAGCGACTGGAGTTCCTTGAGCAGAACCTTGAACGACTCCGGGATGCCCGGCTCGGGGATGTTCTCGCCCTTGACGATCGCCTCGTAGACCTTCACGCGACCGACGGTGTCGTCGGACTTGATGGTCAGCAGCTCCTGCAGCGTGTACGCCGCACCGTAGGCCTGCATGGCCCAGCACTCCATCTCACCGAACCGCTGGCCACCGAACTGCGCCTTACCACCCAGCGGCTGCTGGGTGATCATCGAGTACGGGCCGGTCGAACGCGCGTGAATCTTGTCGTCGACCAAGTGGTGCAGCTTCAGGATGTACATGTAGCCGACCGTCACCGGGTACGGGAACGGCTCACCCGAACGACCGTCGAACAATTGCGACTTACCTTCGGCGTTGACCATCACATCGCCGTCACGGTTCGGCAGCGTCGAGCCCAGCAGGCCCTCCAGCTCGCCCTCGCGAGCACCGTCGAACACCGGGGTGGCGACGATGCTGTCCGCCGGGGCACTGTGCATGCCGTCGGGCAGCTTGGCGGCCCACTCCGGCTCACCTTCGATGTTCCAGCCGGCCTTGGCGACCCACCCGAGGTGGGTTTCCAGAATCTGGCCGATGTTCATACGACGCGGCACACCGTGGGTGTTCAGGATGATGTCGACCGGGGTGCCGTCAGGCATGAACGGCATGTCCTCAATGGGCAGGATCTTGCCGATGACGCCCTTGTTGCCGTGGCGGCCGGCGAGCTTGTCACCGTCGGAGATCTTGCGCTTCTGGGCCACGTAGACGCGGACCAGCTCGTTGACACCGGCGGGCAGATCGTCGTCGTCCTCGCGCGAGAACACGCGGACGCCGATGACCTTGCCGGACTCACCGTGCGGCACCTTCAGCGAGGTGTCGCGGACCTCACGGGCCTTCTCACCGAAGATGGCACGCAGCAGACGCTCTTCCGGAGTCAGCTCGGTCTCACCCTTCGGGGTGACCTTGCCGACCAGGATGTCGCCGTCGCGGACCTCGGCGCCGATGCGGACGATGCCGCGCTCGTCGAGGTCAGCCAGCACCTCGTCGGAGACGTTCGGGATGTCCCGGGTGATCTCCTCGGCGCCCAGCTTGGTGTCGCGGGCATCGATCTCGTGCTCTTCGATGTGGATCGAGGTGAGCACGTCCTGCTCCACGAGCCGCTGGCTCAGGATGATGGCGTCCTCGTAGTTGTGGCCTTCCCACGGCATGATCGCCACGAGCAGGTTCTTACCGAGAGCCATTTCACCGTTCTCGGTGCAAGGACCATCGGCGATGACCTGGCCGGCCTCGACGCGCTGCCCGGAGTCCACGATCGGGCGCTGGTTGGCGCACGTGCCGTGGTTCGAGCGGTTGAACTTGCGCATCCGGTAGGTGTGCCGGCTGCCGTCGTCCGCCATGACGGTGACGTAGTCGGCGGAGACCTCTTCGATCACACCGGACTTGTCGGCCACGACGACGTCACCGGCGTCGATGGCGGCACGCAGCTCCATACCGGTACCGACCAGCGGGGCCTCGCTGCGCACCAGCGGAACCGCCTGGCGCTGCATGTTGGCACCCATCAGGGCGCGGTTGGCGTCGTCGTGCTCCAGGAACGGGATCATCGCGGTCGCGACCGACACCATCTGGCGCGGCGAGACGTCCATGTAGTCGACGCCGTTCGCCGAGACGAACTCGACCTCGCCGCCCTTACGACGGACGAGAATCTTGTCCTCGGTGAAGTGGCCGTTCGCGTCCAGCGGCGAGTTGGCCTGCGCCACGACGTGGCGGTCCTCCTCGTCGGCGGTCAGGTAGTCGATCTGGTCAGTGACGATGCCGTCGGTGACCTTGCGGTACGGGGTCTCGATGAAGCCGAACGGGTTCACCCGTGCGTACACCGACAGCGAGCCGATCAGACCGATGTTCGGGCCTTCAGGAGTCTCGATGGGGCACATGCGGCCGTAGTGCGACGAGTGGACGTCGCGGACCTCGAGGCCGGCGCGCTCACGGGACAGACCACCGGGGCCCAGCGCCGACAGACGACGCTTGTGGGTCAGACCCGACAGCGGGTTGTTCTGGTCCATGAACTGCGACAGCTGCGACGTGCCGAAGAACTCCTTGATCGCCGCCACGACGGGACGGATGTTGATCAGGGTCTGCGGGGTGATCGCCTCGACGTCCTGGGTGGTCATGCGCTCACGCACGACACGCTCCATACGCGACAGGCCGACCCGGATCTGGTTCTGGATCAGCTCACCGACGGTACGCAGACGACGGTTGCCGAAGTGGTCGATGTCGTCGACCTCAACGGGGACCTCGACGCCGCCGGGGGCGGTCATCTTGGTGTGACCGTCGTGCAGGCGCACGAGGTACTCGATGGTGGCGACGATGTCCTCTTCGGTCAGCGTCGTCGCGGTCACCTGAGCCGGGTTGCCGTCATGCAGGCCCAGCTTCTTGTTGACCTTGTACCGGCCCACGCGGGCCAGGTCGTAACGCTTCTCCTTGAAGAACAGGTTCTCCAGCAGGGTCTGCGCCGACTCCTTGGTCGGCGGCTCGCCCGGGCGCAGCTTCCGGTAGATATCCAGCAGGGCCTCGTCGGGACCGGCGGTCGGGTCCTTCTCGAGGGTGCCCATCATGATCTCGGAGAAGCCGAAGCGCTCGCGGATCTGCTCGCTCGTCCAGCCGAGGGCCTTCAGCAGCACGGTGACCGGCTGACGACGCTTGCGGTCGATGCGGACACCGACGGTGTCGCGCTTGTCGACGTCGAACTCCAGCCAGGCGCCACGGCCCGGGATGACCTTGACGCTGTGCAGGGTCTTCTCGGTTGCCTTGTCGATGGACTCGTCGAAGTACACACCGGGCGAACGGACGAGCTGCGAGACGACGACGCGCTCGGTGCCGTTGATGATGAAGGTGCCCTTTTCGGTCATCATCGGGAAGTCACCCATGAAGACCGTCTGGCTCTTGATCTCGCCAGTGGTGTTGTTGATGAACTCAGCCGTGACGAACAGCGGGGCCGCGTACGTCTGGTCCTTTTCCTTGCACTCGTCGACGGGGGCCTTGACCTCGTCGAAGCGCGGGTCGGAGAAGCTCAGCGACAGGGTGCCGGCGAAGTCCTCGATGGGCGACAGCTCGGCGAGGACCTCTTCGAGGCCGCCGGTGGGGTTGAGGTCGCCGCGATCGACTGCCTTCGCGCGCCAGCGGTCGGAACCGATCAGCCACTCGAAGGAATCCGTCTGTACGTCGAGCAAGCCCGGAACCTCAAGTGGTTCGCGCAGCTTGGCGAACGAGACTCGGTTCGGCGCTCCTGGGACGGAGTTGTTGGAATCTACTGACTTGCTCTCGCGAGAGGCTGCCAAGATGCGTCCTTCCAGCACCTGATGCGATCATTTCGGTGCCGGTCGAAACCGTTCCGAATTGCCGCTGTATCTGCGTCGGTCCGGCTGGCGTTCTCACAGTCCGGGCCTACAAGACACAAGGCACGCGTCTAGATCACTGAGCAACGCTCAGACTAGAAGGTGTCAGGTGCAGGTGAGGTGGGCAGGATGCAGCCAGCGCAACGTCCAACATTAGCGTAGGACGGCGTATTCCTCAACCAGGGCATGCAAAGTCCAGGGTTTGATCGGTGACGCTGGCTGGCGCCGGAGAACCCTCGAATACATGCTGCCCAACAGATTGGCCCGTTTGCGGGCGTCAGTCAAGACTTCACACGCAGTTTGGTGTGGACTTTTACCCCTCATTGACGATCTGGCGCGCTGACACCGTGACACGGCGGGCCACGCGGCGCCACTCACCAGGCGCTGCCCCAGTCCGCGGCGTGACCAACATCACGCGACGCTCGACAAAGACATCGCGCCCGGACTGAACCAGTCCGGGCGCGATGTGCGTAGCTAGTGCGGATCAAACCCGCGGAATCTGCGCCGTGACCGGGTCGTCGGCGGCATGACTGCCGCCACCGGGGGCCGGGTAGTTGTTGAGGTCCTCGAGGATGGCAGCCTGCGCGGCCGGCGGCAGGGTGTGCAGAATCGAGCGCACGCGGGCCTGACGACGGGCCACGCCCTGGCGGACCGGCATACCTGGGGTGACGGCGATCTGCGGCGGCACGCCCTCGATCTCCTCGACACCACCATCGGCATGGCCGGCATCGATCGCGGCCTGCTCGGCGGCGGCGGTGGCGGCGTCCTTCTCCTCCGACATACCGATGGGGCCGATACGTCGACCGTTGAGGAACTGCTTGACCGCGGGCTCCTCGCTGGTCAGCAGCACCTCGCGGGGGCCGAACATGACCAGGTGCTTGCGGTAGAGCATGCCGATGTTGTCCGGCACGGTACGCACGATGTTGATGTTGTGGGTAACGATCAGCACCGTCGCGTCAATCTGCGCGTTGATGTCGATCAGCAGCTGCGACAGGTAAGCGGTACGGACGGGGTCCAGACCGGAGTCCGGCTCGTCAACCAGGATGATCTTGGGGTCGAGCACGAGGGCGCGGGCCAGGCCGGCACGCTTGCGCATACCACCGGAGATTTCGCCCGGGAACTTGTGACCGTCGTTGGGCATACCCACGACGTCCAGCTTCTCCATGACGATCTTGCGGATCTCGGACTCGGACTTCTTCGTGTGCTCGCGCAGCGGGAAGGCCGTGTTGTCGTAGATGTTCATCGAACCGAACAGCGCGCCGTCCTGGAACAGCACACCGAACAAGGTCCGGATCTCGTAGAGCTCCTTGGCCGAGCACTCGATGATGTTGGTGCCGTCGATGACGATCGAGCCGCGCTCAGGGCGCAGCAGACCGATCAGCGACTTCAGGAACACCGACTTACCGGTACCGGACGGGCCCAGCATGACGCTGACCTCGCCGGCGGGGATAGTCAAAGTGACGTCTTCCCAGATCTTCGACGAACCAAAGGACTTGCTCAGTCCCGTTACGTCGATTTGGACGCCCATATGAGATCCCTTCCGCCAGCGCTCGCGCGCCATCTGCTGCCCTGCCTGTGGCTTGAGTCACTGTAGCTCATTGGTTGCCATCCGAAACACTGTGTTCCAACTATCGGGCGGACTAATCACAACCTGAACCAGCCGAGCCGAGCCAACAACGGAATCGTCGCCGACTGGGTCGGAAATGCCTCGCTTTATAAGCCCTGAAAAGCGAAATCCCCCGGAGTCCGCAGTGGACTCCGGGGGAAGTGCGTCAGTTCTGGCGAACTTACTTGACCGACACCGAAGCGCCGGCGGCCTCGAGCTTGGCCTTGGCGTCCTCGGCAGCTTCCTTGGTGACCTTCTCCAGCAGCGCCTTGGGGGCGCCGTCGACCAGGTCCTTGGCTTCCTTCAGGCCCAGGCCCGAAACGATCTCGCGGACGACCTTGATGACGCCGATCTTCTTGTCGCCGGCACCCTCGAGGATGACGTCGAACTCGGACTGCTCTTCAGCAGCCTCGGCGGGAGCAGCAGCGCCACCAGCGGCGGCAACGGCGACCGGAGCAGCAGCGGTGACGTCGAAGGTCTCCTCGAACTGCTTCACGAACTCCGAGAGCTCCAGCAGGGTCATTTCCTTGAACGCGTCGAGCAGTTCTTCGGTGGACAGCTTGGCCATGTGAATGGTCCTTCCTTGTTTCTTTGTTTGGTTGGTCTAGATAGCTCAGGCAGCCGAGTCTTCGGCAGCCTTCTTGTCCTGCAGAGCGGCGGCCAGGCGAGCAACCTGGGACGCGGGCGCAACGAACAGCGCCGCGGCCTGGGACTGCTTCGCCTTGAGGGCGCCAGCCAGCTTGGACAGCAGCACTTCGCGCGACTCGAGGTCGGCGATCTTCTCGACCTGGGCCACGGACAGCGCAGCGCCGTCCATGTAGCCGCCCTTGATGACGAGCTGCTTGTGATCCTTCGCGAACTTCTTGAGTGCCTTCGCGGCATCGACCGGCTCGCCGGCGATGAACGCGATGGCGGTCGGACCTGCGAACAGGTCGTCGAGGCCTTCGATCCCGGCCTCCGAGGCGGCGCGCTTAACCAGGGTGTTCTTGGCGACCGTGTAGGTCGTCGAAGCACCAAGGGAGCGACGCAGCTCGGCGAGATTGGCAACCGTCAGACCGCGGTACTCGGTCACGACAGTGGCCGTCGAGGCCTTGAACTGTTCGGCGATGTCAGCGACCGCAGTGGCTTTTTCAGCCGTGGCCATACATGCCTCCTTGTGGTGTATTCATCGGTCCACTGGAGACTGCCGGGCATTCGGCCCGGAAATGCAAAGCGCCCCGACACAGAAAGGTCGGGGCGCGCAGAATCAAAACTCTGAAAACCTCGTCCTCCTGCGTGGGCCGCCGGGCATTGCCCGGACCTTCAACCGATTGCTCGGTGACCGACGGTCTTCGGTGGAACTGGACAAGAGTAGCCGACGGCCTGCCGATCAGCCAAAACGGCGAATGTGGGGGCTAGGGCTGACCGCGCCGAATCTGGTCCGGCGTCGGCAGCTGCCAGTGGCCGCCTTGCTCAATATCGAAGCTCATGGGCTGGTAGCGCAGCATGCCGGTACCCGGATAGGGCGTGTACTCCCCGAACCACACGTCGCCGTCCACGGCGTACAGGTCGACGCGGACGAAGTCCCAATCCGCACCCAGGACGCTCGCGATCTCCCGCATCTTGTCCAGCTCGAGCGGACGCTCCTCGACGGCCGTCCGATGAATCCGCCAGCGCACCGGCAACGGTCGCCAGTCGGCGTCCAGGAAGGTGGTCGTCTGTTTCTTACCGAACCGGCCCCGATTCACCTGAATCAGCTCGATACGGCCCTTGAAGACGAAGAACTTGTAGTCGACGGGCGGCGTGCCGTCCGGGGTCGGGATGCGCTCTTCGATCAGCAGCTGCGGGCGGGCTTCGCGGTATCCCCATTCGCCGAGTTCCAGTGGGGTCCGGTCGAACCAGCGCGCGGTCCGCTGCCTCAGGCTCGCCAGCTCAGTCTGCGGATCGGGCCCGAACAGCGCGTGACCGCTGCTGTGATTGGGCTTGAGTACCCACGGCGGCAACGTCGTCAGATCCGGGGCGTCCCGCAGGTCAGTCCCTGACCAGTACGTGGCCGGGATGCGCAGGTTGGCGCCGGGATAGGCCGCGCGGGCCATCTCCTTCATCCACATCTTGTCGCAGGCCTTGACGATCCGGTCCCGCCGATCGTTGAAGATGCGCCAATTCACCTTCTCGTTGAAGGTCTCCGGCTCCTCGAAGTTGCCCCACCTGCGGATCATGAAGAGGTAAAGCACCTTGCGCAGCATCAGAACCGGGATCATCGCGACCAGACGACGGCGTACGGCGGCCGACCACGACTGAATCGTGTTCAGCACGGGCATCACCCCGCTCCGACGAGTTCGGCCTGGCTGGTCAGGTAGCCGCCGCTGCGGAAGAAGGTGTCGCCCGGGTGTTCAACGCCGTCGGCCGTGCGAAGGCGGGTGATCACCAGCGCCAGGTTCTGGCCGCGGTGAGCAATAGGTCCCGAGACCACCGCGCCGCCGCCTTCCTGCACGATGACGCGCCCCGGCGATCCGCCGTAGCGGATTTCGGAGACTTTCGACTCCAGCACCTCGATCCGTTCGCCGCGGTAGAACGTGAACGCCGGCGGATAGGGGGCCGACAGTGCGCGGACCAGGCGCTCGACGTCCTCCGCGGGCCAACTCCAGTCGATCAGGCTGTCGCGTTCGGACCGCTTGTGGAAGTACGTCCGCTCCGCTTTGTCTTGCGGGCGCCACTGCGCCGTCCCCGACTCCAGCGCGGTGAGCCCCTCCTGCAGCGCACCGGGGATCAGGTCGATGCCGCGCAGCACCAACTCGGTGCCGGTGTCGGCGGGCCCGATGGGCATCGAGTGCTGGACCAGGATGTCGCCGGCGTCGAGCTCGGAGTTCATGCGGTGGATGGTCAGCCCGATCTCCGATTCACCGCTGATCAGCGACCACAGCACCGGGGAGAACCCGGTGCACTTGGGCAGCAGCGAGTCGTGCAGGTTCAGCGTCCCGTACGGCGGCAGGTCGTACAGCTCCTCGGACATCCGCGTGTACCAGCTGTTGACGACGATCACGTCGGGCTCGGACCGCTTGACCAGGTCGATGGTCTCGTGGTCGGCTCGCATGGTCAGGTGCACCGGAATGTCGTGGGCGTGGGCCAGTTCCTCGACCGAATCCGAGAAGATCGCCTTGTACGACTCCGTACTGGTCGGGTGCGTGACCACCAGCGGCACGTCATGTCCCAGATCGATCAGCGCCTGCAGCGTCTTGACCCCCCACGTCTGGAAACCGAAGAACACGACGCGCATGCCACTACCTCACTAAGTCTGTTTCTGCTGGTGATCGATGCGATGGTCACTCACCGCTACCAAGATCAACTTAGCTTAGACTTACCTAAATCTGTGAGTTACCTTAATAGTTGCCTCACGCTGGCAGCACCATCAGAACGAACGCCACGAAGATGAGTGCCACTCGCAGCCAGTGCAGCCGGTCCCAGCGGTGAGCCAGTCCGCGGCTTGGCGGCACCTGGTCCGGATCGCCTCCAGCCCACGCCACGACCCGGTTGTTCATCGGCACCAACGTCGTCAGGGTCAGGACCATCACCAACCCCATCAGGACGACGGCCGCGATAGCCGCCGGCGCGTGCCCGAGCACCGCGACACCGACCATCAGCACGGTCGAGCCGATGTACCAGAACGGCATCACGGCGCCGAGGACCCGGCCTCCGGTCGAACGCGCTTGCCAATACGCATCGTCAGGCAGCCGCTCCACGATCGGGTTGGTGAATGCGGCGACCCCGAACTCGACTCCGACCAGGGTGCCGAGCACGATCACGGCGAGAATCTGAGCGATCTGTTCCATGCCGTCAAGCCTGGTGATTATGCTGACAAATAACAAGGTACTGACAAATTAGTCAGTACGTTAGCCAGGAGGTATGCCGTGGCGGTGTCCAAGAAAGAGATCGGCGAATGCCCGATCGACGCGGCCCTGTCCGTCATCGACGGCCGGTGGAAGGGCACCATCCTGTGGCGGCTGGCCGACGGTCCGATGCGCACCGCCGAACTTCGGCGCAGCATCCCCGACATCACCGAGCGCATGCTCATCCGGCACCTGCACGAGCTCGTCGCCGCCGGGATCATCGACCGGCACGACGCGGGCACGGTGCCGCCGTGCGTGCACTACTCGATCTCCGAATACGGCAAGACGCTGGAACCGGTACTGGGTGCGCTGTGCGACTGGGGTCGCACGCATATGGCGCGCCTGGAGGCTCAGGACCGGAACAAGGCGGCCGCGCCGACCAGGCCGGCGTCGCCGCCGAGCGCGGCAGGCACCACGCGCAGGCCACGCAGGAAGCCCAGCCCGGCATAGCGGGTCAGCGCCGTCCGCAGCGGACCAAACAGCACCTCCCCCGCGCCGGCCACGCCACCGCCGATCACGACGAGGTCCAGGTCGCACACCGCCGCGGTCGACGCGATGGCGGCGGCGATCGCGTTGGCACCATACGTAAATGCCTGTGTCGCAATCGAATCCCCGCGGCTGGCGGCCTCGGCCAGCGCCTTCGCGTCAGCATCGGGCGGGGCGTCCCACCCGTGCGCGCGGGCCCACCGCACCAGATGCGGACCTGACGCCAGCGCTTCCACGCAGCCCTGCCCACCGCACGCACACCGTGGGCCATCGGGTTCCACCACGACGTGCCCGATGTGGCCGGCGTTGCCGGTGCGGCCGAGATACGGCGCACCACCGAGCACCAGTCCGCCGCCGATGCCGGTCGAGACGACCATGCCGAGCAGGAACTGCGCGCCCTGACCGGCGCCCCGCCAGTGCTCACCCATGGCCAGGCACACGACGTCCCCGGCCAGCCGGACTGACAGGCCGGTGCGGTCGGTGACCCGTTCGACGATCGGAAATTCGCGCCAGGCAACGATGTTGAGGGGGCTGATGGTGCCCGCTGGCACGTCGATCGGTCCGGCCGACGCGATCCCGACCCCGCGGAGCGGGCGCCCTTCAGCAGCGGAAAGGGCCGCGCCCACCAGAGTGTCGACCGTTGCCCAGATCTGGTCGCTGTCGGCGTGCGGCGTCGGCAGCTGACCGCGATGCACGAGCCGGCCCTCTACATCGACCAGCGCCGCGGCGATCTTGGTGCCGCCGATGTCGAGGGTCAGCGTGAGTTCCGTTGCAGGGAAAGACATTCCGGTCCTCAATGCCGATGGACGTGGTCGGGTTGGCGCGGATCACCGGGGTGTTCATACCCCGGCATCAGGTGCACCGACTCGGCCCGACGGACGTCGAGCCAGTGCCGGAACGCCCGCCGGCGCGCTGACCCCAGCAGGTGTGCGGTGATCTGCGACCGTACCTCGTCCAGCGACGGCGCCACGGCCGGCGCCGTGCACCAGCCATCGGGCCCGGGGACGGGCGGGGCGAAGCGCATCGGATTGCGTGCGTGGTAGCCGGTGATCTCGTCGCCGGAGACGCGCACGTCCGTCGTTACGCGGACGAATACCGCGCGGGCCAACGGTTGTTCGAGGGCCGCCGCGGCGATACTGCCGAGCTCCATGCGGGCGGCCGCGTCCGGCAGCAGCTCGCCTTCGGTGGGCGCGTGCTGCTCGGTGACTCCGAGCGCACCAGCCGCCACCCGCACCACCTCGTCGGTGACCACGAGTTGGGCCAGCCAGCGCCGCAGCTGCCGGCCCTCGCTGGTCCCGGGCACCGGCAGCGACGGGGCCAATGCGCTTGCCCGCAACCGTGATTCGCGGTCGTTGAGCGCAGTGATGGGGACCTGCCTGCCGGCGACGGTAGCGATATGACTCATCGGACCCGCACCGATACCGCCGGGGTGTAGAGCACCCGGCCGGCTGCCGCGACCCGGATCAGGGCCCACCACTGCCCCGGGTTGACCCACCGCGGCGGGGCCACGTCGAAGTCCAACGCGACGGTGCCACCGGCGGGGATGTCGGCCCCAACCACGCTGGGCCCCAACCACTCCCACGTGCCCCACGGGCTGATCAAGTGTGCTTCGAGACTGAGAGATGCGCGAGCGTCGGTGCCGACGGTGACGCTCAGGAATGCGCGCTCACCGGCGACGACGTCGACGGCTTCTGGTTCGGCGACCAACGTGAGTAGTTCAGCGCCAGCAGGCTCACCGACTGTGACGATGCAGACGTCCTCGACCGTCTGCCGCCAGGCGCCCGGAATCTGCCGGCGCTTGGCGCCACCGGTGACGGCAAGTTCGACCCGGATCGGATATCGGCCGGGGGCGACGTCGGCCGGAAGTTCCAGCTGCACCTCGGTTTCCAGGTAGCCGCCGGGAGGCAACACGAACGGCAGCTCATCGGAGGTGTCCGACCAGCCGTCCGGGCACTGCACCCGTACCCGGCCGTGGAGGGTGGTGTCAGTGCAGTCACTGGCGGCAGTGACCCGAAGCCGCACAGGCGTACCCGGTTCGCCGGTCGCTTCGGTGGGATGCACGTGCGCCACTGCCGGCAACCCGCCCAGCGGCGCCGGGCCGCGGTTGTGCAGCCAGTACCGCGCGTAAACCGGTTGGGCGACTTCGGCATCCGGTGCCAACGTGACGTGGTCACCGTTGAGCACGTGGGGCAGGTCGAGTCGCGCTCGCAGGGTGGCGATCTCGAATCCGTGCAACCGCAGCGCATCGGCGTCCGTCGTCAGTGGTTGTTCGAGGAGGTCCAGCCGTTCGGTCTTCTCAAGGTGCCGCAGCCCCGAAGTCACCCGCACCTCGGTGGGGCTCCCGGACGTCTGCACCAAGCGCAGGGTGATGCCCTCCCGCGGATCCACCATGGCGCTGCTGCCGGCGGCGATCGGGTTGCCGGTGGCTTTCAGAGCAGCCAGCGCCACCTCTGACTC
Source organism: Mycolicibacterium sp. CBMA 234 (assembly GCF_009729415.1). Classification (GTDB taxonomy): domain Bacteria; phylum Actinomycetota; class Actinomycetes; order Mycobacteriales; family Mycobacteriaceae; genus Mycobacterium. The sequence goes on along the minus strand of NZ_MPKW01000023.1, from coordinate 375,435 downwards.
GGGTTCGACTCCCAATAGTGAACCAGCGCACGGCAATCCACCGACCACTGCCGGATGGTCGGTGTACACGCCGAGCAGCGGGTGGGAGAACTCGGCGCTGCGCCCCGAGATGCCCGCTGCGCGCCAGTCTCCTGCGCCGGCCGCGATCGCGTAGTCGAAGGTGTGGGTCCAGTGCTGGAGCTGAAAGTTCGAGCCGTCCGGCGCGGTCCGGCGGGGCGGGTCGATCCAGGTGCCCGACGGCCATCCGGTACACGACCGCATCAAAGAGGTGTGCAGGACCCCATCCGGTTCGACGGCGAAACCCGGTACGCCACGGTTCAATACGGCCACGGTGCGGGTATCGAACGGCCCGATGCCGGCCGCGGCGTCCTGCTCGACGGTGATCACGGCGTCGGCAAGGTCATCGATCAGGGCTCCGGTGGCATCGGGGCCGGCGACGATCAGCACCGGTAGCGCCCGCACACCCCGCAGATCGGCACCGGGAATCCAGCGCTGCACCAGGTCGGCGTCGGCCGGTACCCAGAGCCGCGCGCTTCCGGTCGCCAGTCGGCGCTGCAGCTCTGCGCCATAACACGGGTCGGCTGCGGCCAATACCGCTGCGGTGAAAGGGTTCTCGTCGGGACCGCCGAGGGCGATGCGGGCGTCGGGCAGATTGGAGTCGACGGAGAGGTCGCCATAGCGGGGCTTGTCGGCCTGGCTGCAGGTGGCCGTCACCCCAGCGCGAACCAGCGCAACCATCAACTCGCGGATCGGCGCCGCCGCGTCAGCACGAGGGTTCGCCACGGCTGATGCAACCACCTCGGCCACCGATATCGCCCGCACGCCGTCCCCGTGTGCATCACGCACCCGTACCTGCACGGCTGAGGACAATCCGAACCATCCGTATGCCGGGTTGTCCAAGGTGTACGGATGGTCGGCGGTATCGACGGCGTCGTGCGAATCCCGTTGATGCAGAAGCCCGAAGCCTCGGCCGATCACGGCGTCCCCGACCTCACTGACCGGCATCGCGCCCGGTACGGGGCATGGCCAGCGCAGCCGCAACAGTTTGTCAGCGCCGGTGAACTCCTCGACGACGGTGCGGCAGTCGACGCGGTCTACGCCGTGCCACAGCGTGATGGTCTGGGTGTACTGCAGTGTGTCGCCGATACGACCGGTGACCACCAGCCGCTCCCCCAGGGCGCAGCGGTACGCCCGCACGCTGTCGGCCGGTCGTTCCGACGAACCCACCACCGGCCCCGTGGGCAGCAGGTGCCAAGGTCCTTCATGTTCGGTGGGATGCGCGGGGTATTCGTCATAGACGGCGATCTCGTTGCCCACCTGGCCCACGCCGATCAACTCGACACCGTCGCGCATCAGCGACGCCACGGCGCCACCCCGGTTCGGATCGACGGTGCAGGTGTAGTGATCGTTGCCGATGGTGTTGCCGGGCAACGGTTCCCACACCGATCGCTCCGCGCCACCATCGATGCGGTATCCCCGCCACCCCAGCGATGGCACGTCGCGCGCCAGCCAGGTGACGGTGTGTCCGTCGTCCTCGATCAGGACCGGTACCGAGGAGCCGTCCGCGTCGAAGACAGACCCTGCCAACGGTTCATTCAGGTGGACGGTCACGATGTCAGTGCGATTGCGCGCCAACGGGTTCCACACCACGACCTCACCGTCGACAGCACGGGACAGCAACGCGACCGCGTTGTCGCGAGCGCTGCGGCCGAGTTCCCAGGCGTCTCGCCAGCCGGTGAGCAGGTCAAGGTATACCTGATCGGATTCCGACCCGGTGATGCCGTCATGGTGGGCGCCGTAGGCGAGCTGCACCCAGCCCTTCGCCAGGGCCGCGTGCGGATAGGTTGCGCCGGTGAGCAATCCGGCGAACACCGCGAACCGTTCGGCCTCCAGTACCACGTTCTCGGCCGCCCGGTTGGCCTGTTTGGTGTCGATGTACGACACGTCCTTGCCCGTGTAGATCGGATTCATGTCCCGCGTCTGCGGCGACGCCGTCGCACCGCGATCGGCGAGTTCGGCGCGGACCGCGGCGAAGAACTCCCGCGGCAGCGCACACACAAACCGTGGCCAGACATAGCGCTTGGCCCAGTCGCGGTGAATCTCGGTGACCCACTTGTTCGGCGGGGTGTAGTCGGTCCCCACCGGCAGCAGCACATTCCGGGTCAGCGCAACCTTTTTCAATTTGAGGAACGTGGCGAACGTCGCTTCCTGGGCCTCCTGCAGCGACGCCGACGAATCCATCCACCAGCCGGCGGCGTAGTGCGCCGGCATGTAGTGGGTCAGCAGTCCACGGCCGGACGGTGCGATCCAGTCGAACTCGCTGGCAAACTGCATACGTTCCGGGTCGCCGTCGCGGTGCATCGGGCCCCACTGATGATGGGGGCCGCGGGCCCAGGAGCTGGAGGTCAGTCCGGCGTCGGCAGCCATGCCCGGGAACTGCGGATCGTGACCGAACACGTCCAGCTGCCAGGCAGTCGCCGGGTCGGCGCCCATGACGTCACGCTGAAAACCGATGCCGTGCACGAAGTTCCGGATCGCCGTCTCCGGGCTGGTCAGGTTGGTGTTCGGCTCGTTGTAGGTGCCGCCCATGATTTCGATGCGGTCCTCGGCGAGGAGCGCGCGCAGCTGAACACGCTGTTCGGGGTGGGTGTCCCAGTACGGTTTGAGGTAGTCGACCTCGGCCAGCACGAACTTGTATTCGGGTTCACGCCTTGCCATTTCGAGATGGGCGGTGACCAGGTCGAAGCCGTTGGTCTGCCGGCACCGTCCGGGCGGGTCCTCGGTCCAGACGCTGGTGTACGCGGCCTGGGTGTTCCACCACACCGGGTCGTAGTGGAAGTGGCTGATCATGTACATGGTCCAGCCGGGCTCGGCGACGACGAACTCGAACGGGATTTCTGCGCCGCCGATCTCGACCTGCGCGGACCGGGTCTGTCTCACCACCGGGTCCGTGACGACCACCGGGATTTCCACGGGGCCCTCCCCCGGCTCGGCCACTGCCTCGCCGGCCAGTCCCGCACCGGCGACCCGGACTCGCGTTGGTTCAGTGCACCCGGTGTAGTCCACCCGGACGATCTGCAGCGGTTCGTCGACCGACCCGACGAACAACTCAGTGGAAACCACAGCCGTCACCTGCAGGAGTCGTCCCGTCGACACTCCTGCACCATACGTCGCAACCGACCTCAGTCGGGCGGCATTGCGGCACGCAGTCGGTCCGCGACAGCACCGGCCGCAGCAACCACCTCCGGCGGCTCGAGCACCTCGAACCGAAACCCGGGCATCGCGAGATGAAGGACGATGCGCTCGGGGTCGTCGCCCCCGGCGGTGACGATGCAACGGTCCGGCCCATCCGGTTCAATCTGCGCCGAGGCAACAGAAAACACCTGCGCCAGTTGCTGTTCCGACGCGTGGAACCGCACCCGGGCGACATACCGATACGGCGACGACGTGATGGCCCGCCGCACGTACGTGGCCGCGTCGGGCGCCGGGCGCCGGGCGAACGTCGTTCCTGCGGCCCGGACGTCGGCCATCCGGTCCAGCCGCAGTGTCCGCCAGTCGTCGCGATCACGGTCGTAGGCCAACAGGTACCACCGGCGCCCGGTGGTCACGAGCTGATAGGGCTCCAACCGGCGTTCGGTGCTGTTGCCCCGGATGTCGGTGTAGCCGAGCCGGATGTGCTCGTGGTCGCGGCAGGCGCGGGCCAGCGTCATCAGATCATCGGGCGACACCGATTCGGCGGTGTTGTCCCCGGTCAGCGTCACCGTCGCGTCGTGCACGGCCGACACCTGCGACCGCAGCCGCGACGGCATCACCTGGTCGAGTTTCGATAGCGCCCGCAGCGCCGACTCGCCAACCCCGGCGACGCTGCCACCGGCCGCCAGCCGCAGACAGACGGCCATTGCCACCGCTTCCTCGGGGTCGAGCAGCAGCGGAGGCAGCGCGGCGCCGGCCCCCAACTGGTAGCCACCGTCGCGGCCCTTGCTGGCGTGTACCGGATAGCCGAGGTCACGCAACCGTTCGACGTCGCGGCGGACGCTGCGACCGGTGACGCCGAGACGCTCGGCAAGTTCCTGCCCCGTCCACACCCGGCGCGACTGCAACAACCCCAGCAGTTGCAGCACCCGGCTCGTCGTTTCTGACATGACAACACTCTGCCGGATTCATAGGACAGAAACAGTCCTAATTGAATGTCAGGCTTTCCAGGTGCCCGAACAACTAGCCGACCAACTCGACTGGCACTGGCAACACCAGCTGCGCCCTCGACTCGAAGGACTGACCGACGACGAATACTTCTGGGAACCAGTACCCGACTGCTGGACCGTCCACCCCGATGGCTCGGTCGACTTCGCCTATCCGCCACCGCAACCCGAACCCTTCACCACCATCGCGTGGCGGCTGGCGCACGTCATCGTCGGCGTGCTGGCCATGCGCAGCCACTCGCACTTCGGCGGCCCACCGGCCGATTACCAGTCGTGGCACTACGCCCGCGACGCTCGCACTGCGCTCGACCAGCTCGATGCCGCCTATGCGGACTGGATCGCCGGAGTCCGAAGCCTGGACGACGCCGCACTGGCCCAGCCGTGCGGACCGGCCGAAGGCCAGTACGGCGACCTGTCCATGGCCGCCCTGGTCCTGCACATCAATCGTGAAGTAATCCACCACGGAGCTGAAATCGCTTGCATCCGTGACCTTTACACCCACACCAAGAAGGAGAAGTAAGCATGCCCGGACAGCCCGTACCCGCCGGTGACGAACGTCAGACCCTGATCAACTTCGTGGCGTTTCAGCAGGATGCCTTCGCGGCTGTGGCCTACGGCCTCACCGACGAGCAGGCCCGCTCCACCCCGTCGGTCAGTGCACTGTCAGTTGGCGGCCTGATCAAACACGTCACGGCCGTTCAAGAGAGCTGGGTCGGACGCGTGGTGGCGGCCCCCGACTTCCCGCCGCCGGACCCGCGGCCCATGGCGGAGCTCATGGCCGAGCACGAGGACCAACTCACCATGCGGGACGACGAAACGCTCGACGGCTTGCTCGCGGCCTTGCGCGAGGAGAACGCCAAGACGCTGAAGGTCCTCGCCGAGGCTGACCTTGACGCCCTGGTGCCGGTGCCACATGACGTGCCATGGTTCCCGGCCGACGTCGACCATTGGTCGGTGCGTTGGGTCGCGATGCACATCGTCGAGGAGTTGTCGCGGCATGCCGGCCACGCCGACATCATCCGCGAGACCATCGACCGCGCCACCATGTACGAGCTGCTGGCCGCAGCCGAGGAATGGCCGGAAACGCCGTGGCTCAAGCGCTGGCGCCCGGCCACCGTCTAGCACTGGTCGAGCGTGCGCTCAGATCACGAAAATCATATGTCGGCGATCTGAGTGCACGCTCGATGCTGTGGTTCAGCGCAGGACGAGGGCCAATGCGGCGTCGACCACCGGGTCCAGGTCCGCACCCAACGAGCCGGAGAGCCACTGCTGAGCCAACTCGGCCATGGCCCCGGTGTACATCGCCGCACCCACGCGGGCGGCAGTCGGATCTGAGTCGGGGTGTAGACGCCCACCCTCGGCCAGCACGGCGCCCAGCAGCAGGTCCTGGGTGGTGGCGCGACGAGCCGCCAGCACCGGGTTTGCGCGGGCGTCGGTGAACAGCACGCGTCCGCGGCGCGGGTCGGCCGAACTGAAGCCCAGCACCGCGGCCATTCCGGCCCGGGTACGCACCTTGACCGAATCCCCCACCGCGGCCATCGCAGCCTCCACCGCTGCAGCCAGTTCTAGGGCCACCATGTCGTAGACCGCGCCAAGAAGCTCGTCGGTGTTGGCGAAGCTCTCGTAGAAGTAGCGGGTGTTCAAACCGCACTCCCGGCAGACCGACCGCACCGACAACGCCGCCTCGCCACCATCACCGAACAACGCGAACGCCGCGGCAACCAGCAGTCCGCGGCGTTCGGCGCGGCGGTCGTGCAATGGCACACCCGCCCATCGGGTCGGAGTCGACATCGCTCAAGCCTAGGTCTGGTCACGCCTGTAGCCAAACTGATAATCTGGCTACAGGCGTGACCAGAAAGGGGATCGGCGTGTACCTGCCGCATCAGTTCATCGAGCACCAGCTCCAGCACAAGTTCGACCAGACCATCCGGCAGAACTACTTCCGCGGCATGGACTTCGCCGGCCCGGCCGGCGACCCGGGCTGGTTCGGCCCCGGCAGCGCCGTGTGGCACGTGCACTCCCACACCGAGGCGCTGGTCTTCGGCCTGCAGTGCGCCGCGTTCATCGAGCGCCTCGACCCGTCCATCTATTGGATGGGCATGCACCACTCGCGGCTGGTCAAGCGAGATGAGAACGGCACCGCCATTCCGGTCGTCGATCCGAAGGGTGCCGCGGTGCGATTGGGCCATTCCATCGCGTTCTTCATCGGCACCGCATACGGCAACACCGAGACCGCCGAGAACCTGGCCAGGACCGTGCGCGCCATGCACCACACCATCAAAGGGGTGCGCCCGGACGGTGCCGCGTATGACGCCGACGACCCCGACTGGCTGCGCTGGAACTACGCGACCGTGGTCTGGGGCCTGGCCACGGCGCACGAGCTCTATCACCCGAACCCGTTGCGCGGCAAGAAACTTGACCGCTACTACGGCGAGTTCATCCGCGTCGGCCACGCCCTCGGCGGCACCGACCTGCCCACCACCAAGGCCGAGACCCTGGACTGCCTGCGGTCCTACCTCCCCAAGCTGGCGCTGACCCACGGCGCCGCCATGGCCACCGGGCCCAATCTGCCGATGCCGCAGAGCGCAGTCGACTGGGCGGTCCGAGACACCATGCCCAAGTGGGCCAAGCAGCTGCTCGGCCACACCGACCCCAACCCCATCGAGCGCACTGCCCGCCGTGCCGTCGTGTGGTCGATCATCAACGGCCTACACACTGCAGCCGGACCGTTCCCGGAGTTCCGTCAGGCGCAGGCCCGCGTCAAGGGCGGGATCGATCCCGCGCTGGCGCCGCACACCGTCCCGACGTATGTACCGGGCAGCGACCCCGTCCGCAGCCGCGCCGATGTCGAGAGCGTCTTCGTCTGACCACCCCGCCGAAACTGCGTTCCAGCAGAGAAAGTGCGAGTACCCGCCTGCTGGAATGCAGTTTCGGCGAGACGTGATCGAGAGTGACGCGGGACACACCTTTTTGGCGGTACCGCCGGTTTTGAGACACTGATCCGATGAGCAAGTCACCGAACCGCGAGGTTGCCAGCCTGGCCCGGGTGCCGCTGCCGGTCGAGGCCGCCCGCATCGGGGCCACGGGCTGGCAGCTTGCGCGGACCGGCGCGCGCGTCGTCGGGAACGTCTTCTCCAAAGGCAGCCTGCAGCACAAGGTGATCAAGCAGATCCCGAAGACGTTCGCGGACCTCGGCCCGACGTACGTCAAGCTCGGCCAGATCATCGCGTCCAGCCCCGGCGCGTTCGGCGAACCCCTGAGCCGCGAGTTCCGCAGTCTGCTGGACCGGGTGCCGCCCGCCGACAAAGACGAGGTGCACAGGCTGCTGCGCGAAGAGCTCGGCGGCGAACCGACCGACCTCTTCGAGACGTTCGACGACGAGCCGTTCGCGTCGGCGTCCATCGCCCAGGTGCACTACGCCACGCTGCACTCCGGCGAACCGGTCGTGGTGAAGATTCAGCGCCCGGGCATCCGCCGCCGGGTGGCTGCCGACCTGCAGATTCTCAAGCGCGGCGCACAGGTCGCCGAGCTGGCCAAGCTGGGTCAGCGGCTGTCGGCGCAGGACGTGGTCGCCGACTTCGCCGACAACCTTGCCGAAGAACTCGACTTCCGGCTCGAAGCACAGTCCATGGACGCCTGGGTGGCGCACATGCATTCCTCGCCGCTGGGCAAGAACATCCGGGTGCCGCAGGTCTACTGGGATCTGACCAGCGAGCGCGTGCTGACCATGGAACGCGTCGAGGGCATCCGCATCGACGACGCGCCTGCCATCCGCAAAGCCGGGTTCGACGGCGAAGAGCTGGTCAAGGCCCTGATGTTCAGTGTGTTCGAGGGCGGGCTCAAGCACGGCCTGTTCCACGGTGACCTGCATGCCGGCAACCTGCACGTCGACAAGGACGGCAGGATCGTGTTCTTCGACTTCGGCATCATGGGCCGCATCGATCCGCGGACCCGATGGCTGCTGCGTGAACTGGTGTACGCGCTGCTGGTCTCGAAGGATCATGCCGCCGCCGGCCGGATCGTCGTCATGATGGGCGCCGTCGGGACGGTCAAGCCCGAAGGGCAGGCAGCCAAGGACCTGGAAGCCTTCACCACGCCGCTCACCACGAAGTCCCTGGGCGACCTGTCGTACGCCGAGATCGGCAAGCAACTGTCCGCCCTGGCCGACGCGTATGACGTCAAGCTGCCCCGCGAACTCGTGCTGATAGGCAAGCAGTTCCTCTACGTCGAGCGGTACATGAAGCTGCTGGCGCCGCGCTGGCAGATGATGAACGATCCCCAGCTGAAGGGCTACTTCGCGAACTTCATGGTGGACATCGGCCGCGACCATAAGAACGCCGAGGAGTAGGCCGGAGGCCGAATCCGACGATGAAGCCCAAGGACTAGGCCGGAGGCCGAATCCGACCATGAAACCCGAGGAGTAAGCAGTCATGCACCCCGAACGAGACACCGCCGCCGAGGTCCGGACCGGCTTCGCCCGCTCGGGCGACCTGGACATCGCCTACGAAGACATGGGCAACCCCGACGATCCTGCGGTCCTTCTCATCATGGGCCTCGGGGCGCAGCTGCTGCTGTGGCGGAAGGGCTTTTGCGACAAGCTCGTCGAGAAGGGCTACCGGGTCATCCGGTTCGACAACCGCGACGTCGGCCTGTCCACCAAGATCGAGGGCAAGAACTCCGGTGCGGGACTACTGCCCAGGATGCTGCGGTCGTATGCCGGGCTGCGCAGCGACGCGGTCTACACGCTGGAGGACATGTCCGACGACGCTGCCGCGCTGCTGGATCACCTGCAGATCGACCGGGCCCATATCGTCGGCGGATCGATGGGCGGCATGATCGCGCAGGTGTTCGCGGCGCGCTACCAGCACCGCACCAAGACCCTCGGCGTCGTCTTCTCGAGCAATAACCAGCCGTTGCTTCCGCCGCCCGGTCCCAAGCAGCTCAAAGCCATCACCAGCCGGCCGCAGGACACGTCACGCGACGGCGTCATCGCCAATGCGGTCAGCGTCGGCCGCATCATCGGTAGCCCCGGATACCCGGCGCCGCAGGATCAGGCCGAAGCCGATGCCGCTGAAAGCTACGACCGCTCGTACTACCCCATCGGTGTCGCCAGGCACTTCGGGGCCATCCTGGGCAGCGGCAGCCTGCGGCACTACGACGCGCAGATCACGGCACCGACCGTCGTCATCCATGGTCGGGCCGATAAACTGATGCGGCCGAGTGGTGGTCGAGCAGTGGCCAAAGCCATCCGGCGCGCCCGGTTGGTGTTGATCGACGGCATGGGCCACGACTTGCCCGCGCCGCTCTGGGAGAACATCGCCAGCGAACTGGCCACGACGTTTGCCGAAGTCCGCTAAACGTTTCGGTCCGGTTACAGATGCCGCCACGCAGGTGGATGGCTGCAGCGTGTGGTGAGCCGACGGCTACCTTTGCTGCTTGGGCTGACTATGACGACGCGTCGCTACAACGTGAAAGATCTGGTTGGCAGCCAGGTATTGTGCGGTCAGAATTGTGATTTAGTGACCGGCATCACCAGCGAGTGAGGAAGGTCAAGTTAGGTGTTACAGATGATTCAGGAGTCCACAGAGGCCAAGGACATGCGGCCCCATTTCGAGGACATCCAGGCCCACTACGACCTGTCCGACGACTTCTTCGGACTGTTCCAGGACAACTCCCGCAAGTACAGCTGCGCCTACTTCACCGGACCGTTCGTCACGATGGAAGAGGCGCAGCTCGCCAACGTCGACCAGCACCTCGAACAGCTTGACCTGAAGCCGGGTATGACGCTGCTGGAGATCGGCTGCGGTTGGGGCCTGACCATGCAGCGGGCTATGGAGAAGTACGACGTCAACGTCATCGGCCTGACGCTGAGCAAGAACCAGCAGGCGTTCTGCACGGAACTGCTGACCAACACCTCGTCGGAGCGCTCGCATCGCGTGCTGCTGCAGGGTTGGGAAGAGTTCCACGAGCCGGTGGACCGGATCGTGTCCATCGAGGCCTTCGAGCACTTCGGTTTCGAGCGCTACGACGACTTCTTCAAGAGCTGCTACGACATCATGCCCGCCGACGGCCGGATGACCATCCAGAGCAGCGTGAGCTACCACCCCATGGACATGGCCGCCCGGGGTAAAAAGCTCACGTTCGAAATGGCACGGTTCATCAAGTTCATGGCCACCGACATCTTCCCCGGTGGGCGCTTGCCCAGCACCCAGATGATGGTGGATCACGGCGAGAAGGCCGGCTTCAACGTTCTGGACCCGGTGTCGCTGCGTAATCACTACATCAAGACGCTTGGTGTCTGGGCCGCCAACCTGGAGCATGCCAAGGAGAAGGCCATCGAAATCTCCGGCCAGGTGAACTACGACCGGTACATGAAGTACCTGACCGGTTGCCAGTACTACTTCCTGAACGAGATCCTCGACGTCAGCATTGTGACCTACACCAAGAACAAGGAAACCGCCTAAAACTCGGTTCCTGATGCAGTAGCGCCCCCGACCTGAGGTCGGGGGCGCTACTGCTTTATCGCTTGGTTTTGTTGCTTGGTGCGACGGCGCCGCGCGCTATGCCCGGCTCGCTCCCTGGTGACTGATTTTCGTGGGCCTCATGCTGTAAATGCCACCGTGTTCCGGGTACAACGACTTGTCGAACGGGCCGTCGTAGCGGGCATTGAGGTGCATGAAGAATTCGCCGTTGTTCAAGTCATCCGCAATGTCGACGACCTCGCCTCTGACCTCGAGGTATCGGTACGCGTCGTCGGGATCCTGGATCGACAGAGATACGTGCGGGGCCGCTGCGATATTGCGGTGCTTCTGCGACTTCGTGGAGAACGAAAACTTCACGAGTTCTCCGTCCCAGACGTACCAGACCGGGTTGGATTGCACGGCCCCATCAGGACGGATGGTTGCCAGATGCCCGAAGAGCGAGCGTCGAAGAAGGTCTTGATGACCGTCGGGAATGATTGCCACAACGATCGCCAACAGCCCTCGCGTGACCGCTATTCCACCGGTGCCCGGCTACTGACCAGAACCGGACGATCCGGACCCCGATCCGCTGTGACCGTCATGCGATTTCTTGGTTGCGCCCGCCGGCGTTTTGCCAGTTTTGCCGGGTTCGGTCGACTTCCCTGCCGAGCCGGTGTCGGACGCGGCTCCGGTGCCAGACTTCGCCGACTTGGTGGACGTACCCGACGACTCACTCTGTGTAGCCGCGGTCGCGTCCGACGGGTCAGCTGCCGTTCCCGTACCGGACGCCGATGACGTGCCGGTTGTTGCTCCGGTCGACGAGCTGGACGAGGTAGGCGACGTCGAGGTCGCTGCCGCGCTGGTGACTGCCGGGGTGCTCGACGCCGACGCCGACACCGACACTGTCGATTTCTCCGTCGTCGATGCCGTGGTCGTCGGCTTCCCCGTGCCCGAGGTGGTTCCGGTCGCGCCCGAGGTCGGTACGGTCGCCGCGGTTGCTGTCGTTGCCGTGCCGGTTGCCGTGGCGGTGGTCGACTTGGTGGTGATCGCCGCGGTCTTCAACGCGGTGGTCTTGAGCGTCGCGGCCGCGGGTGTGGCCGCGGCCGGCGACAGCGCACTTGTCAGCGCCGAAGTAATGGCGCTGACCAAAGCCGAAATCGCGTGCCCCACCTGCTGCAGCGCCCCCTGGATTGCCTGCCCGATGGCCTGCACCAGATTCGAGAGCGACTGCACCAACGCGGCGACGACCGAGGTGACGCCTCCGACCACCGACCCGACGCCACCCAACAGTCCGCTGGAGTACTGCGCGATCGCTTGTTGGACTACCGCTACCGCGAGCTTCGGCGTCCAGTCGGCATTCCAAATGCCGAAGCCGTTGGCGCCCGGGACGCCGTCCTGCGCGGTGTAGATGAAGACCGGACCGGCGTAGGCAATGGTCTGCCAGGTGTCGAGCAGGTTCTTGATCAGGTCGGCCTGGGTCTGCTGACTCACGTCAGTGGTCGAGGCGCCAAACTCGCTGATCCAGATCTTCTTGAGACCGTCGCCGTATTGGGTCATCAACTGATAGATCGCATTCAGTTGCTGCAGAGGCGAATTCGCGACGGTAAGGCCCTGCGAGAACGGCAACGACTCTTGATACGGGTGGAACGACAACGCGTCGAAGTAGTTCGCCGCGCCGGCAGCCAGCATCTGCTGGACGAACGTCACCGGGTCCATCGTGACACCGCCGAAGCTGATGACGCTGCCAAGCGCGCCGGCCACCACAGTGGCACTGGGGTCGACGGCCTTGATCGCCGGATAGGCGGCTTTCAGCAGGGCCGCGTAGGCGACGGGGTCGATGGGGTCCGACGACGCCGCATAGTTCGGCTCGTTCCAGATTTCGTACGCCGAGATGGCGGTGCCGTACCGCTGGGCCACGGCGGTGACGAACGTGGCATAGGTGGCCGGGTCGGGCGTGCCCGCGCCGGGGAGGGTGCCGGACGGCGCTGCCCACACCGGCGTGCTTGCGACCTCGGCCATGACGCCCATGTTCCGGGCCTTGGCGGCCTGGATGACCATGTCGATGCTGGACCAGTTGTAGACGCCGTTGAGGGGTTCGACGTAGATCCACGGGACGAAGACGCGGACGTCCTGGACCCCGATCGACTGCAGGGTGTCGAGCGTCTGATTGATCTGCGCCTGCGTCTCGCCGTACAGGCCCGAATCAGCGATCCCGATAGTCGACGGCGCGGACACAATGTCCGCGGTGTACTCAATCTGGGGTGACGTAGCACCCATCGGCAGGACCGACGGAGTCGAGTAAGCGCAAATCATCGCCATTGGGAGTATCGCGATGGTTCCCCGAAATGTGCAGGCGCGGAGCGACCCGCGCAACGACGTATTCATGTGTGTCCCCTTGTTCAAGATCAGCCATCTGGCGAACTATTACGCCGTCGTCTACGAATGGCGGAGACACTACCCTTTATCGGCAAACACAATCGGGATAATCAACGCAGGAAAAATAATACCTATGGTTAATAACCAGGTTGGAAGCTATAATTCGCTCACAGTACATTTCGAGCGTTCTGACAGATAATTCTAAATTATTACCCAGAATTCTTTCCATATCACATACAACGATCGTCTGCAGCAAATAGAAATAGGCGTTGCCAAACTCACGTCATCAGACCGGAAATATACCTCCGGTACATTTTCCTGGACATGGCTTGGCGACCACTGGGACGCCCCGTTCCGCGCACGCACCCGACCCGCGAGCTTCGCAGGGCAGATTGATGAAGGGCGAATCATCCCGATGTGGCATGCAGTACTGACCTACGTGGGCACCATCGCGCTGTGCGCAGCCGTGGTGGGGCTCGCGGTGCGCTGGATTCCGGTCGTCAACAGATTGTTGTTAGGGCTGGCCGCCAGCGTGCCGTATCTGGTCGTCGGCGCGCCCGTGGCTGCGGTCTTGTTTGGCGCACAGCGGAACTGGCCGCTGACGGCCGTCGCGGGCGCTGTCACCGTGGCCGCAGTGGTGGTGCAACTGCCACTGTTCCGGCGCGCGAAGGCGCCGTCAGGCTCCCCGTTGCGGTTCCTCTCGGCGAATCTGCGCTACGGGCGGGCCGAGGCGGAACCGCTTGTCGAGTACGCCGAGTCGAGCGCGGACATCGTTGCGCTGCAAGAACTTACCCCGCAAGCGTTGGAACGGCTCAGCGCCGCAGGCCTGGACCGCATGTTCCCATACTGCGCCCTGCGGGAGATGGATGAGCCTGGCGGAGTGGGCATCTGGAGCCGCTATCCGATCAACCGGATCAGCATCGACGACGGCTTCTGGCTCGGCATGGTGAGCGTCGGCATCCACGTCCCGGGAACCCCTGCCGAGACCACCGTGATGTCCGTGCACCTGTCCGCACCGTGGCCCGATCCACTCCAGGGCTGGCGCGACGACCTGGCCCGGCTGGCCAACACGTTGCGGAAGGTCGCACGGGCAACAGCCGGCCCGGTGCTGCTGGCCGGTGATCTGAACGCCACCCCGGACATGCTGGAGTTCCGGCGGCTGCTGCGGCAGGGCTATCGGGATGCCGGCGCGCAGGCCGGCGCCGGGGTGGTGCGCACCCATCCGGCCGACATCTTCGCTCCCCCGGTGTTCGCCGTCGACCACATCCTGACACGCGGCTACGTCGCGACATCGGTTCGGACACTGCGGATTTCCGGGACTGACCACCGGGCGCTGCTGGCCCAGCTGGTCGCCGGCTGATCAGTTCACCGGTACGTCGAGGATCGGGCGCGGCTCCGAGGCGCCGGGTCCGTTGAAATGCCACCACTCGCCGTCGTATACCGATAACCCACCGGCGACCATGGCGTCGCGCAGACGAGCCCGGTTGGCCTGCTGCTGCGGGGTTACTCCTGCGGTCGCGTAGGCCGTTGCGCGCGGGCTGAAGTCGTCGAAATCGGTGCCCATGTCGACGCCGGTGATGGTCACGTCCACCGATAGGCCCGACTCGTGGCTACGGGCGAACTGGGTGGGTTTGGCCACCCAGTTCGGGTCCGGAACGGCCTGGAACATGCGGACCTGCACCTCATGCGGCCGGTAACAGTCCCAGAACGTCAACACCTCGCCGTGGGCGCGCAGAATCCGGGCGGCGGTGGCCAGTCCCGGTGCCATCGATTCATGGATCAGGCACCGGGCATCGGCCGGATAAAGCGGAAACCCGACAAAGTTCTTGGCGGTGGCGTACCGCAGATCGATGACCGCGTCGGGAACGACGGTCCGGACGTCTATCAACCCGGCAGCGGCGGCCTGCGGCGACACCGGCGGGGCGGGCGCAGGTGCTGCCGACGCGGCGCTCAGATCAGGCCCGAAGTTGCTGACCGACAGCAGGGCGCCCAGCGTGACGGCGAGTATTCGCACGAACATGAGTCGAGGTTGCCAGATCCCAACGCCGGATAACCACCGGATCAGGCATCCGAGTTATGCCGGGGTGCCGCGACACGGAACCAGCTCTTCCACTGACTCACGCGGTGGTCGTTGCGATAGCGCCCGCACTCGCCCGCCATGCACGGCGCGCAATCCGAACCCGCACGGTGGTGCTGGTGGGCGGCCCGCAACCAACAAACCCCCGCACGACCTGAGTCGTACGGGGGTCCGTCAGTCGAGAGTGCAGGCGGTGAAGCCTAGGCCTCTTCGGTGAAGTTACGGGTGACAGCCGGGTCCACCTGGATACCCGGGCCGGTGGTCGTCGAGACGGTGACCTTCTTCAGGTAACGGCCCTTCGACGACGACGGCTTGGCCCGCAGCACCTCGTCCAGCGCGGCACCGTAGTTTTCGACCAGCTTGGCCTCGTCGAACGACGCCTTGCCGATGATGAAGTGCAGGTTGGACTGCTTGTCGACGCGGAAGTTGATCTTGCCGCCCTTGATGTCGTTCACGGCCTTGGCCACGTCCGGGGTGACAGTGCCGGTCTTCGGGTTCGGCATCAGGCCACGCGGGCCCAGCACGCGGGCGATCTTGCCGACCTTGGCCATCTGGTCCGGCGTCGCGATCGCGGCGTCGAAGTCGGTCCACCCACCCTGGATACGCTCGATCAGGTCATCGCTACCGACGGCATCGGCGCCGGCGGCCACAGCGGCCTCGGCCTTTTCACCAACCGCGAACACCACTACGCGGGCGGTCTTACCGGTGCCGTGCGGCAGGTTGACGGTGCCACGCACCATCTGGTCTGCCTTACGAGGATCAACACCCAGCCGGATCGCCACCTCAACGGTTGCGTCCTGCTTCTTCGAAGACGTCTCCTTGGCCAGCTTGACGGCCTGGAGCGGGGTGTACAGGTTGTCGCGGTCCACCTTCTCGGCAGCTTCGCGGTATGCCTTGCTGTTCTTGCTCATTTGAATCTCCAGTTCAGAGGTGTGGTTAGCGAGCCGAAGCGGGCTCTTCCACGGGGTGATTCACGCAGCTGCGCGAATCGGGGATTACTCGACGGTGATACCCATCGACCGGGCAGTGCCGGCGATGATCTTGGCAGCGGCGTCGATGTCGTTGGCGTTGAGATCTTCCTTCTTGGTCTCGGCGATCTCGCGCACCTGATCCCAGCTGATCTTCGCGACCTTGGTCTTGTGCGGCTCGGCCGAACCCTTCGGGATACCGGCGGCCTTGAGCAGCAGCCGAGCAGCCGGCGGGGTCTTCAGGACGAACGTGAACGTGCGGTCCTCGTAGACACTGATCTCGACGGGGATGACGTTTCCGCGCTGGCTTTCTGTCGCAGCGTTGTACGCCTTGCAGAACTCCATGATGTTGACGCCGTGCTGGCCGAGCGCCGGACCCACGGGCGGGGCGGGGTTGGCCGCGCCGGCCTGGATCTGCAGCTTGATCAGCCCGACGACCTTTTTCTTCTTCGGGGCCATTGGTGTGGTGTTCCTTTCTAGGTAGTCGCGGCGCGACTACGTCCTGCTAACCGAGAGCCGAAGCTCGCGATTAAATCTTGCTGACCTGCGTGAAGGTCAATTCGACCGGCGTCTCGCGTCCGAAGATGGACACCAGCACCTTGAGCTTCTGCTGTTCGGCGTTGACCTCGCTGATGGACGCGGGCAGCGTCGCGAACGGGCCGTCCATGACGGTGACCGACTCGCCGACCTCGAAGTCGACCAGGATCTCCGGACGCGCCAGGGTGGCCTCGCTGTCAGCGCCCGACGCAGCAGCCGCGGTCGCCTTGGTGGGCTTCTTCGCCGCACCCTGCGGCAGCAGGAACTTCACGACGTCGTCGAGCGACAGCGCCGACGGCTTCGAGGTCGCTCCGACGAACCCGGTCACACCCGGGGTGTTGCGCACGGCGCCCCACGACTCGTCGTTCAGGTCCATGCGCACCAGGATGTAGCCGGGCAGAACCTTGCGGTTGACCTGCTTGCGCTGGCCGTTCTTGATCTCGGTGACCTCTTCGGTGGGCACCTCGACCTGGAAGATGTAGTCGCCGACGTCCAGGTTCTGCACGCGGGTCTCGAGGTTGGCCTTCACCTTGTTCTCGTAACCGGCGTACGAGTGAATGACGTACCACTCGCCGGCCTGGCGACGCAGCTGCTTCTTCAGCGCGACCGCGGGGTCCTCGTCCTCAGGTTCGTCAGCGGCCGGCTCCTCGACGGCTGCCACCGTCTCATCGACAACCTCGTCGGTCGCCTCGGGCGCGTCTGCAGAGCCCTCAGCGTCCACGGTGTCTTCAGTTTCCTCGAAGGTCTCCACCGACTCGACTGCCTCGGCGGTCACGTCGGACTCATCCGAAGGTGTCTCGCCATCGAAAGTCACGGTAGTCAGTCCTCTCTTACGTTCTTGAGCTCGTCACGGGCGGGCGTACCGGCGTCAGCCGAACACCCACATGACGAGCTTGGCGAGACCGAAGTCGACCCCACCGATCAGCGCCACCATGAAGACCAGGAACGCCAGCACGACGGTCGTGTAGCCGATCATCTGCTTGCGGTTCGGCCAGATGACCTTCCGCAGCTCCGCAACAACCTGCTTGAGGAAGTTCCAGACGAACACGAACGGGTTCCGAGACGGGCCGGTCTTGGCGGCCTTCTTCGGCTTGTCGCTCTTCTTCGATTTCTTGTCAGCATCGGCCACGCCGTCTTCGGCGTCAGAGTCCGCGTCGTCGGTTTCGATGTCCGACTCGGACTCATCGACCTCGACGGCCCGCCGGGCCCGCTTTCCGGTCGGACGCGCCGGGCGCGTCACAACTGCGGTCTGGCCCTGCGACTCGCCGTCGCCCGCGTCGGTGCCCGCATCAGTACCGGCGCCTGCGGAGCCGGCACTATCGCGCTCGTCGCTCACCGCATGCCTTTCGTCTGTTCCAGGTGGTCACATTTCCAGTGTCCACATCGGTATTCAGTTGAGCAGGGGCGACAGGACTTGAACCTGCAACCTGCGGTTTTGGAGACCGCTGCTCTGCCAATTGAGCTACGCCCCTTCAGCGCCGATGGTGTCGGCACTTCTGGCTGGGTCTTCACACAGTTTGCGCGCTCCCCGATCGGTCGATGTGTAACCGACGGACAGCGCGCTGATATGGGTGATTCCCCGAGGACCGAGTGTACATCGGCCCAAGTCTGAGTTACTAATCCGCCTTTGCCGCCGACCGAAGGACCTGCCCGGTCTCGCGGTCGTAATGCACCCCTACCGAATTGTCGCCCTCGTGACCCATCAGCGTGGTGAACGCCTCCATGATCACGCCACCATCGTCATCGGTGAGGGTGTTGCGGGTCACCACGATGTCTGCGCCGAATTTGTGGTCGACGGAGATGAACTCGACGGTCGCGTGCAACCGATCGCCGACCTTGATCGGGCGGTGGTAGACGAATTTCTGGTCGACCTGGATGATCTGCATGGTCTCCATGCCGACATCGACATTACGAAAGAAGTCCTGCTGAACCAGCAGCGCGACGATCGACACGAACGTCGGTCCGGCGACCAGGGTGTCGTGGCCCAACTCGGCCGCTGCCGCTTCGTCCATCGAAGCCGGATCTTCCGACTTGATCGCCTTGGCGAACTGGCGGACCTGCTCGCGGCCCACTGTGAACACCTCGGGGTATTTGTGGACCATCCCGAGGATGTCGGCTTTCAGCGCCATGGGCTACGCCAACTTCGCGGTCGCGACAGCGCGACCGAAGATCTTCTTGCCGCCGGTCGTGGCGGAGATCGCGATGGTCACCGACTTGGCGTCCTCGTCGACCGACTTCACGCGGCCGGTGAACACCAGCTCAGCACCGATGCCGTCATTGGGCACCGGCACGACCGAGGTGAAGCGGACGTTGTACTCGGTGACGGCAGCCGGGTCACCGACCCAGTTGGTGATGAAGCCGCCACCCAGACCCATGGTCAGCATGCCGTGGGCGATGGCGGTGTCCAGACCGACCTGCTTCGCGATCTCGTCGTCCCAGTGGATGGGGTTCAGGTCGCCGGAGACGCCGGCGTAGTTGACCAGGTCCTGCCGGGTCAGCTTGATGATCTTCTCGGGCAGCTCGTCGCCGACCTTGACCGATCCGAATTCACGAAGCGCCATCTGAGAACCCCTTATCTCCGTCTTCACCCGACCGACCCGCAAGGGTCGTGTAGGCCTCTTGCACAACTTCACCACGCTCGTTTGTGATGATGTTCTTGGTCACGATGATGTCGGTGCCGTGCGCCTGGCGGAACGAGTCGATGTACACGTCGTAGTAGAGCTTGTCGCCGGCCATAATCGGGGCGAGGAACCTCAGCTCTTGGTCGACGTGAATGATCTGGGCATCGGAAATTGCGATGCCCGCGTCCTCGAACATCGCCAGCTGTGCCTGGTAGCCGAAAATGCTGATGAAGGTCAGCGGCGCCAGCAACGAGTCGTAGCCGAGCTCAGCCGCCGCCGACTCACGGTGAAAGCACGCGTCGTCGTTCTGGACGGCGATCGCGTGCTCACGAATCTTCTCGCGCCCGACCTCATAGGACTCGGGATGCCGGTAGTGGTATCCGACAATATCCGCCGACAGACCCACGACGAGTGGCTAACGCGACTCTTTGTGCGGCTGGTGCGTACCGCAGTTCGGGCAGAACTTCTTCAGTTCGAGCCGATCCGGGTCGTTACGACGGTTCTTCTTTGTGATGTAGTTACGGTGTTTGCACACCTCGCAGGCCAAGGTGATCTTCGGCCGTACGTCGGTACTCGACGCCACGTTTCTGCCTCTTTCGCTTCGAAATCTCTGTTGTGCTGGTAGCGGTGGGGAGGCTCGATCTCCCGACCTCACGATTATGAGTCGTGCGCTCTAACCAGCTGAGCTACACCGCCCCGACAGACACAGGCGGCGCAGCGACGGATTTTTACTTCCGTCGCTCCGCTCGCCCTATGTCCACCGAGCCCCCTAACGGAATCGAACCGTTGACCTTTTCCTTACCATGGAAACGCTCTGCCGACTGAGCTAAGGGGGCCTAGCCCTCGGGTTCGAACTGCCGGTTGACGACCGTCTGCCCCGTGGGCCCTAACGAGGTTACAGTCTCGCGGTTTCTGACACCAAACCGCGAGGACATCCGGCATTTAGCCTGGGCCCAAAGCGCAATCCCAGAGCCCTACTCTGAACCCATGAACACGGCTCCAGACCGCCTGTACTTCCGCCAGTTGCTCGCCGGCCGCGACTTCGCGGCGACCGATCCGATCGCGCAGCAGATGCGTAACTTCGCCTACCTCATCGGCGACCGGGACACCGGCGACTGTGTGGTGGTCGACCCGGCGTACGCCGCGGGTGATCTGGTCGACGTCCTCGAGGCCGACGGCATGCACCTGTCCGGAGTGCTGGTCACCCATCACCACCCCGACCACGTCGGCGGCTCGATGATGGGTTTCGAGCTCAAGGGGCTGGCCGAACTTCTGGACCGCGTCAGCGCGCCGGTGCACGTCAATGCACATGAAGCCGACTGGGTGTCCCGGGTCACCGGCATCGCGAAGTCGGAGCTGACCTCCCATCAGCACGGCGACATCGTGCAGGTCGGGGCGGTCCCGATCGAGTTGCTGCACACTCCGGGACACACCCCGGGCAGCCAGTGCTTCCTGCTCGACGGCCGCCTGGTGGCTGGCGACACCCTGTTCCTCGAAGGCTGCGGCCGCACGGACTTCCCAGGCGGGAACGTCGATGACATGTTCCGCAGCCTGCAGGCACTCGCCGCGCTCCCCGGCGATCCGACGGTGTTCCCCGGGCACTGGTACTCCGCCGAACCCAGCGCGCCGCTGGACAATGTCCGTCGTACCAACTACGTCTACCGGGCCAAAGAGCTGGACCAGTGGCGCATGCTGATGGGCGGCTGACCGGACGGTCGTCTTGCCGTAACCACGCAGCAACCTGCCATTCTCCGTTGTACAAGTTCGCCAGCGAACATTATTGTCGGATTCGACACCGTTCGATGACTCTGAGCGACTGGATGGCGCAGTGGACTGGATATCTCAACGTTGGGACGACCTGACAGGCCTGGGATCAGGCACCTGGCTGGCCATCGCCGCCTGGGCCGCGTTGGCTTTCGGGGTTGTGGTGCTGGTCCTCGTGAATCGCCAGCTGTCCAAGAACCGCCAGCTCAAACAGGATCAGGTCCGCCCGCAGGTGACCATGTTCATGGAGCCGCACGCCTCGGACTGGCACCTGATCGAACTCGTGGTCCGCAACTTCGGACAGACCGCGGCGCACAACATCTCGTTCGACTTCACCAACCACCCTACCGTCGCTCTGTACGAGGATTCCGACCACGACGGCGAGCTCGACGTCACCGAGCTCCGGCTGCCCAGCGAACTGTCAGTCCTGGCTCCCGGGCAGGAGTGGCGAACCATCTGGGACTCCGCGATCAGTCGCGAGGAGTTGGGTGGGTCCATCCGCTCCCGATTCGAGGGCACGCTCACCTACTACGACATGCCAGCTCCGGCCCCCGGCAAGAAGGCTTCCCGGTTCGGGCCGAAGCCCCACGAGTTCGAGTCGAAGGTGGTGCTCGACTGGGCCACGCTGCAACCCGTGCAGCGACTAGAGCTGATGACGACGCACGATCTGGCCAAGCGCGAGAAGCAGAAGCTTGAGCTGTTGCGCAGCGTGCTGACCTACTTCCACTACGCCTCCAAAGAGACCCAGCCCGAGGTGTTCCGGGCCGAGATCGACCGCATGAACCGGGCCGTCCGGGAAACCCAGGACCGTTGGCGCAGTAGGGAATTCGACGAGACGACCGAGCTGGAAATCCAATGGGTCGACAACGGCAACAAGGGTCGCCACCGCAACGGCGTGCACTAGCCCACCCGTCGCGCGAACGGCCGGGTTTGCACGCGTCGGTGCGGCGTGTCACGAGCACTATGGGGCCGCTCGTGGGCGGTGAGCGGACTCGACCCGATTAGCATCGGCTCAATTCAGTTCCCGTCCCCGGGACCTATCAAGGGAGAGCCCATGAGCACCGTCACCTACGCCGTGGACGACGCGGTCGCCACGATCACGCTCGACGACGGCAAGGTCAATGTCCTGAGCCCGACGATGCAGCAGAACATCCACGCCGCGCTGGATCAGGCCGAGCAGGCAGACGAAGTCAAGGCCATCGTGCTCGCGGGCAACAACCGGGTGCTGAGCGCCGGGTTCGACCTCGCGATCTTCGGTTCCGGGGACGCGGCCGCCGGGTTCGCCATGCTGCGCGACGGCATCGAACTGATGGTGCGGCTGCTGCGTTTCCCCGTCCCCGTGGTCGTCGCTGCCACCGGACCGGCAGTCGCCGGCGGATCGTTCCTGCTGTGCTCGGGTGACCACAGGGTCGGTTCGGAGAAGACTCGCTGTCAGGCCAACGAGGTGGCCATCGGGATGACGGTGCCGCAGTCCTGCATCGAAATCCTCCGCGTGCGGTTGACCAACTCGGCCTTCCAGCGGGCCGTCGGCCTGGCCGCGACGTTCACCGGCGAAGAGGCACGGGCCGCCGGCTGGCTGGACGAGATCGTCGCGCCCGAGAACGTGCTCAGCCGCGCCCAGCAGGTGGCCGCCGGATTCGCCGCGACGCTGCACACCCAGCACCACCTGGCCAGCAAGCTCAAGGCCCGCGCCGAATCGCTGGCCGCGATCCAGGCGGGCCTCGACGGCCTGGCCGCCGAGTTCGGCGGGTAGTACCCAGCCGCGACAGAGCTGTCGGACGCCCGTCCTAGGGTTAGCCGATGGCGCTACACCTGCACCGAGCCGAGGACACCGGCGCGCTGGCCGCTGGGCTGGGCGCGCTGCTGGCCGAGCCCCTGGCGGATCCGTTCGCCACTGAACTGGTGCTGGTGTCTGCGCGCGGCATGGAGCGCTGGCTCAGCCAGCAGCTTTCCCATGTGCTCGGCAACGGGCAGGCCACCGACGGGGTCTGCGCCGGCATCGAATTCCGCTCCCCCACATCGCTTCTCGCTGAATTGTCAGGGACCGCCGAAACCAACCCGTGGGATCCGGATGCCATGGTGTGGCCGCTGCTCGAGGTGTTGGACCATCTCGGCGCCGGCCACACCTGGGCCGGGACCCTGGCCGCTCACCTCGGCTACACCGAGCTGGGCAGCCCTGAAGAAACCCAGCTGCGCCAGGGCCGCCGCTACGCGGTCGCGCGGCGGCTGGCCGGCCTGTTCGACGCCTATGCCAAGGCCCGGCCGGCCATGCTCGCCGACTGGTTGGCCGGCGGAAGTTCCGACGGCGCAGGTAGCCAACTCGACGACGACCTGCGGTGGCAGCCGGAGCTGTGGCGCGCGACGGCCGCGCGGATAGACGCGGATCCTGCGCCGACCCGATATGCGAAAACCATTGCTCGGCTGCTTGATTCGCCGTCCGAGCTGCCACCCCGGCTGTCCCTGTTCGGGCACACCCGCTTGCCCGCGGCCGACCTCGATCTGCTCGGCGCGCTGGCCACCCATCACGATTTGCATCTGTGGCTGCCGCATCCCAGTGACCCGTTGTGGCGGGCGCTGTCCGATCTAGATGGACAGGAGTCCCGACGCGCGGATTCCAGCCGGTCGCGAGTCGACAATCCACTACTGCAGACCCTCGGCCGCGATCTGCGGGAGCTGCAACGCGGCCTGCCCGCAGCGCAATCCGACCAGTTCCATTCCCGCAGCGGGTTTCCCGACACGCTGTTGGGCTGGCTGCAGTCGGACATCTCGGCCAACACGGTGCGGCCCGGCACGCGCCACCTCAAGCCCGACGACCGGTCCGTGCAGATCCATCGCTGTCACGGCGCGGCCCGGCAGATCGACGTCCTGCGCGACGTACTGCTCGGGCTGCTCGATGACGACGAGACTCTCCAACCGCGCGACATTTTGGTGATGTGCCCGGACATCGACACCTACGCACCCCTGATCACCGCGGCGTTCGGGGCCGGCGAGCAGGCCGACCACAGTCACCCGGCCCAGGGCCTGCGGGTCCGGCTCGCCGACCGCGCGCTGACCCAGACCAATCCACTCCTCGGGGGGCTGTCCGAGCTACTGGGTATCGCCGACGGCCGCGCCACCGCCACCGCGGTGCTGAGTCTGGCGCACAGTGAACCGGTACGCCGCCGCTTCTCCTTCAGCGACGACGACTTGGTCGCCATCACCGAATGGGTTGGTGCAGCAGGCATTCGGTGGGGCTTCGACGCGGCCCACCGCGCTCCGTTCGACCTGGCGCGGTACCCGCAGAACACGTGGCAGTTCGGGGTCGACCGGTTGCTCGTCGGCGCCGCGATGTCCGACGATTCGCAAGACTGGCTGGGCACCGCGCTGCCGCTCGACGACGTCGACTCGGGCCGCGTCGAACTGGCCGGCCGGTTGGCGGAATATGTGCAGCGGTTGCGCACGGTGGTGGATCGGCTCACCGGCGCGGAGCCCCTGCAGCGGTGGGTCGACGTGCTGCGGGACGCCATCGCGCTGCTGACCCGGGTCGGCTCTGACGAGCAGTGGCAACAGGCGCAGCTGGACCGCGAACTGGCAAAAGTGTTGACCCACGCCGGTTCTCGGTCCGCGACGACGCTGCGCCTGGCCGATGTCCGGGCCCTGCTCAAACGGCAGCTGGCCGGCCGTCCCACCCGGGCCAACTTCCGGACCGGCACCCTGACGGTGTGCACCATGGTCCCGATGCGCTCGGTGCCGCACCGCGTGGTGTGCCTGGTCGGCCTCGACGACGGCGTCTTCCCGCGCACCAACATCGCCGACGGCGACGACGTCCTGGCCCGGCACCCGCTGACCGGCGAGCGCGATATCCGTTCGGAGGACCGGCAATTGCTGCTCGACGCCATCTGCTCGGCCGCCGACACACTGGTGATCACATACACCGGCACCGACGAGCACTCGGGTGAACACCGTCCACCCGCTGTCCCGGTGCAGGAACTGCTCGACGCTGTGGACCAGACAACCGCGGAGCCCGTCCGGCGGCGCATCGTGGCCGACCACCCGTTGCAGCCCTTCGACATTCGCACCGTCAGCACCGCGCCGGATGGGCTGGTACCGGATCAGCCGTTCACCTATGACCCGGCAGCATTGCGCGGAGCCAAGGCCGTCCTCGGCGAACGTAAGCCGAAACCTCGATTGATCGACGGCCCACTTGATGCATTGCCCAGCGGTGATGTCGAATTGACGGACTTGCTGAGATTCTTCGCGAATCCGGTCCGGGGCTTCTTCCGGGCGCTGGACTACACGCTGCCGTGGGACGCCGACGAGCTGTCCGATGCCATGCCGGTCGCCATCGACGGCCTCGGGAGGTGGGCGGTCGGCGAGCGCATGCTCGACGATCTGATGGCCGGACGCGTTCCCGACTTCGTCCTCGGCGCGGAATGGCGCCGCGGCACGCTGCCGCCGGGACGGCTCGGTTGGCGGCAGGCCATCGAGATCGGCGGCGAGGCAAACGAACTGGCTGCCGCCGCACGGACCCTGCAGCGCGGCGACTCCAGTGCTTTGGACATCGATGTGGACCTCGGCGGCCGCAGGCTCACCGGCACCATCACTCCGCTGTGGCAGAACCGGGCGGTCACGGTCACCTATTCGAAGCTGGCGGCCAAGCACCGGTTGCAGGCCTGGGTCACCCTGGTGGCGCTGACCGCGGGTGCGCCGGAGGGCGACTGGGAGGCATACTGCATCGGCCGCGGCCCACGGGATGCGGTGCACGCGTTGGGTTATCGCGCGCCCGAGCAACCACTTTCGGTGTTGCGCGAACTGGTCGCCATCTATGACGCGGGCCGGCGCGAACCGTTGCCCCTGCCACTGAAGACGTCTCTCGAATGGGCGCGGGCCCGGCAATTCGACGACCCCGTGCCGGAGAAGGGCGCCGAGAGCGAATGGAAGTGGGAGCGGGACAGCGCTGAATACCTCGAAGTCTGGGGACCGGCTGCGCCGCTGAGTGTGCTGCTCGACCCGTTGCGCCCCGATGACATCGCCGTCCCCGGCGAGACGACCCGGCTGGGCGCATATGCGACCAGACTGTGGACGCCCTTGCTCGATGCCGAACGGCGGTGCTGATGGACGCCTTCGATCTGCTCGGTCCCCTGCCCGAACCAGCCACCACCACAGTGCTGGAAGCCAGCGCCGGCACCGGCAAGACCTACGCGCTGGCAGGTCTGGTCACGCGGTATCTCGCCGAGGGCGCGGCCACGCTGGACCAGATGCTGCTGATCACGTTCAGCCGGGCGGCCACCCGGGAACTGCGGGAGCGGGTGCGCGCGCAACTGGTCAAGACCGCTGCGGCACTTGATGATCCGCCCGCTGATGCCGATGATCTGATCCGATACCTGGCCAACGCCGCACCCGACGAGCTGGCCCAGCGTCGGGACCGCCTGCGCGACGCCCTGTCGGATTTCGATGCCGCCACCATCGCCACCACGCATGAGTTCTGCGGGCTGGTGCTGCGTTCCCTCGGTATCGCCGGCGACACCGATTCGGGCGCCCAGTTGGTCGAGAGCCTCGATGACCTGGTGGCCGAGATCGTTTCGGACCTATATCTGACCACGTACGGAGACCAGCGCGACGAGCCCGCACTGAGCTACGCCGACGCGCTGGACCTGGCCAAGCGCGTCGTCGGGGATCCCAGCGCACAATTGCGACCCCTGACCGCCGACCCTGACAGCGTTGCCGCGCAACGCTTATCGTTCGCCACCGCTGTGCAGGGCGAACTCGAACGGCGCAAGCGCCGACTCGGCGTGCTGAGCTTCGATGACCTGCTGAGCCGGCTCGCGACCGCCCTGGAGGAAGCCGATGCGCCAGCCCGCGACCGGATGCGCCGACGCTGGCCCATCGTCATGGTCGACGAATTCCAGGACACCGATCCGGTGCAGTGGCAGGTCATCTCGCGGGCGTTCGTGGGGCACAGCGCGGTAGTCCTGATCGGCGACCCGAAGCAGGCCATCTACGCGTTCCGCGGCGGCGACATCGTCACGTATCTGGAGGCCGCACGCAGCGCCGATCAACGGCTGACGCTGGCCGAGAACTGGCGCAGTGACAAGGTTTTGGTGGACCGGCTGCAGACCGTACTGAAAGGCGCGGCCCTCGGCGACGAGGACATCGTGGTGCATCCGATCGCGGCCCACACCGAGCACCACCGGCTCGCCAACGCGCCGCGCAACGATCCGTTCCGCCTGCGCGTCGTGCCCCGCACAGACTTCGGCACCCCGCAGCGCCGGACCATTCCGATCGGCCCGCTGCGCACCTACATCGCCAAAGATCTGGCCGCCGACATTTCGGTGCTGCTGGCCAGCGGCGCCACGTTCGATGGCCGACCGCTGACCGCCGGACACATCGCGGTGATCGTCGACGGCGCCCGCGACGCCGAGCCGTGCCGGGATGCGTTGCTGGACTTGGGTATTCCGGTGGTCTACTCAGGTGATACCGATGTGTTCGCCTCGGCGGCGGCAGCCGAGTGGTTGCGGCTGCTCGACGCCTTCGACACTCCAAACCGCAGCGGCGTGGTGCGGGCGGCGTCGACCACGATGTTCTTCGGCTACGGCGCCGCGGACCTGGCCACCGGCGGCGACGAGCTGACCGACCAGATCGCCACCACCATCCGGCAATGGGCCGGGCTGGCCCGGGACCGAGGTATCGCGGCGGTGTTCGAGGCCGCGCAAGGGTTGGGGCTGAGCGAACGGGTCCTCGGACACCGGGGCGGCGAGCGGCACATGACCGACCTGGCGCATGTCGGGCAGCTACTGCACGAAACCGCGCACCGCGAGCGGTATCACCTGCCAGCCCTGCGGGATTGGCTACGCCGTCAGCTGCAGGACCGCGGCGGCCCGGCCGAGCGCAACCGCCGCCTGGACAGCGACGCCGCAGCCGTGCAGATCATGACGGTGTGGCGTAGCAAGGGCCTGCAGTTCCCGGTGGTGTACTTGCCGTTCGGGTTCAACCGAAACGTCCAGACCGACAAGGTGCTGCGGTTCCACGACGCCGACGGCACCCGCTGTCTGCATGTGGGCGGCGCCGGTGCAGCCGACCGGACCGCGGCCGAAGAGGCCGGCCTGGCCGAGATCGCCGGGGACAACGTTCGGCTCACCTACGTCGCGCTCACGCGAGCACAGTCGCAGGTGGTGGCATGGTGGGCACCGTCGTGGGATGAGAAGAACGGCGGCCTGTCCCGGCTGCTGCGGGGCCGTCAGGCCGGCGCCCCCGCGGTGCCGGATGTGGTTGCCCCGCAGACCATTTCCGACGACGACGCGATGGCCTGTTTCACCGCGTGGGAACAAGCCGGCGGTCCGGTGATCGAAACGGCCGAGCCCGTCGCCCCGGCGCCTCAGGCAATGCAGTCGCCACCGCGGGACCTGGATGTGCGGCACTTCCACCGCAGCATCGACACCCACTGGCGGCGCACGTCGTACTCGGCGTTGGTGCGCATCGTGCACGACGACGGGCACGCCGTCAGCAGTGAACCGGACTCCGCACTGCGGGACGACGAATCCGACGTCATCACCGAAGCACCACCCGGGCCGCTCGCCGGCGATCTGCCGTCGCCCATGGCGCAGCTCCCGGCCGGTGCCGCCTTCGGTTCGCTGGTGCACGCGGTGCTCGAACTCGCCGACCCGCGGGCGGCTGATCTCACCGCGGAGCTGGCCGCCCGCATCGATGAGCAGACTGGGCTGTGGGACGTCGAGGTGCCGACGGATGAGTTGGCGGCAGCCATGGTGCCGTTGCATGACACCCCGTTGGGTCCCCTGGCGCCCGGCCTGACGCTGCGACAGATCGGACTGAAAGACCGGCTGCGGGAGCTGGATTTCGAAATGCCGCTGGGTGGCGGCCAGGACCGGTCTGCCGCGGCGCTTGATATCCGGCTCGGCGATGTGGGGGCACTGGTGACAGAGCTGCTGCCGGCGTCGGATCCGTTGTCGGCGTATGGCACCCGCCTGCAGGCGCAGTCGCTAGGACACCAACGACTACACGGGTATCTGTCGGGTTCCATCGACGCGGTGCTGCGGGTACCGGCCGG
Organism: Mycolicibacterium sp. CBMA 234; assembly: GCF_009729415.1. Classification (GTDB taxonomy): domain Bacteria; phylum Actinomycetota; class Actinomycetes; order Mycobacteriales; family Mycobacteriaceae; genus Mycobacterium. Next base: position 346,388 of record NZ_MPKW01000023.1, on the reverse strand, counting down.
CGACGACCATCGGTATCTGGTGGTGGACTACAAGACCAACCGGCTCGGCGATTTCGGGGCCGAGAGCACTGCGGCCGACTACACCGCTCCGCGGCTTGCCGAGGCCATGATGCACTCCGACTATCCGTTGCAGGCGTTGTTGTATTCGGTTGTGCTGCACCGGTTCCTGCGCTGGCGTCTACCCGGATACGTCCCGGAGCGGCACCTGGGCGGCGTGGCCTACCTCTTCGTGCGAGGCATGTGCGGACCGGAAACCCCTGTGGTTGACGGCAACCCGTGCGGCGTCTTCAGCTGGCAGCCGCCGGTCGAGCTGGTGAGCAGACTGTCCGACCTGTTGGACCGAGGGACGCAGTCATGACCGCGACACTGGAGACGACACCCGACCCGATGGATTGGCGGCAGGTACCCGCAGCGAGCGGTCTACTGGCCGCGTTCAATGCCGCCGACGTCGTCAATGCCGCTGATGTCCATGTCGCCCAAAGGTGTTGCGCGCTGGCGGACGAGGCCAGCGACGTCGTCGCACTGGCTGTCGCGCTGACGGTGCGCGCGCTACGGGAAGGCTCGGTGTGCATCGACCTCACGTCGGTCGCCGGTGACATCGGTGGTGACCTGCCGTGGCCGGCCGCCGACGAACTGATCGCGGCGGTGGCAGGCAGCCCGCTGAACGGCACGGCCATTCGCCTGGATCACGGTCGCCTGATGTACCTGGATCGCTACTGGCGCGAGGAACAGCAGGTGTGTGACGACCTGCTCGCGTTGTCAGGGCGGGGGTCGGCGGTCGTCACCGATCCCGATCTCGAACGACTTTTCCCACCACCGGGTTTCGCCGAGCAACGGGCTGCCGCACAGCTCGCGCTGACCCAGCCGGTGACGGTCCTGACCGGCGGTCCCGGCACCGGGAAGACGACGACCGTGGCCCGGCTGCTGGCCCTGCTGGCCCAGGCCGCGCACCCCGGCCAGTTGCGGATCGCCCTGGCCGCCCCCACCGGTAAGGCGGCCGCCCGACTGCAGGAGGCAGTCACGGCGGAGGTCGCCAAGCTCGAGCCCGCCGACCAGCAACGGTTGCGCGGCCTACGGGCTGTCACGCTGCACCGGTTGCTCGGTGGGCGCCCGGACAACTCCTCGCGGTTCCGCCACCACCGCGGCAACCGCCTGCCGCATGACGTGATCGTCGTCGACGAGACCTCGATGGTGTCGCTGACGCTGATGGCCCGGCTGCTCGAGGCCGTACGACCCGAGGCCCGGTTGCTGCTCGTCGGCGACCCCGACCAGCTGACGTCGGTGCAGGCCGGCGCGGTGCTGGCCGATCTGGTCGACGGGCTGGCCGGCCACCCGTCCATTCGGATCGCGGCGCTGCACACCACACACCGGTTCGGCGCGGCGATTGGCGGGCTGGCCGAGGCCATTCGGTGCGGCGACGCCGATCAGGTGCTGGACCTGCTGCGCGCCGGGGACCCGGCCGTCGAGTTCGTTGAAGATGCCGATCCCGCCGTAGCGCTGCGTCCCGCGCTGGTGGGCCACGCCGTGCGCGTGCGCGAGTGCGCCTTGCTGGGTGCAGGGGACCTCGGGCTGGCGACGATGGATGAGCACCGATTGCTGTGCGCGCACCGCGACGGGCCGCACGGCGTTCGGTACTGGAACCGCCAGGTGGAGCGGTGGATCAGCGAAGAGACCGGGCAGGCCACCTGGTCGCCGTGGTATCCCGGTCGCCCACTGCTGGTCACTGCCAACGACTATGCGCTGGGCATCTACAACGGCGATACCGGCCTGGTCGCCGCGGGACCCGACGGAGTGCAGGTGAGCATCGCCGGTGCCACTGGGACGCAACAGTTTTCGCCGAGCCGGATCGTCGATGTCGAGACCATGTACGCGCTCACCATCCACAAGAGCCAGGGCTCCCAAGCAGGTGAGGTGACGGTGATCCTGCCGCCCGCAGAGTCCCGGCTGCTGACCCGCGAACTGTTCTACACCGCCGTCACCCGGGCCAAGAAGAAGGTGCGCATCGTCGGATCTGCCGCCGAGGTACGGGCCGCCGTCGAACGTCAAGCAGTACGAGCGTCGGGCCTTCGGGACCGGTTGCGGCAGAGCAGCTGACTCCCGGACCTACGGCCGCACCGTGTGACGGCTCAGGATCGACACCCGGTTGAAGGCGTTGATCGCGGTGGCCACCCAGATCACCGCGGATATCTCGTCATCGGCGAGAACTGCACGCGCCCTTGCATACTCGCGTTCTGCGGTGTCGTGGTCGGGCAGTGTCGTGGTGATCTCGGCCAGCCGCAGCGCGGCGCGTTCCTGCTCAGAGAACAGCTCGGTGTCGCGCCAGGCGCGCAGCGTCGCCAGTTGTTTGTCGGTCACGCCCGCCTTCACCGCGCGCCGGTGATGAATGTCCAGGCACGACGGGCAGCCATTGATCAGCGACACCCGGGTGTTGATCAGCTCCACCAGAGCCGGCGGCAATCCCGCCTCCGCGGCGGTCTTGGTGACGGCGGTCGCCACGGCCACCAGCGTCCGGTAGGCGTGGGGCGACTGCTTGTCGATATGCACGTGCGCGAGGTCCGCGGCGGTGGTGTCCATTGCTTACTTTCAGGTTGGGGCCAGGACGGCGCGGGTATGGTCGGAACGAACGCGACGATGGTACGCAGGCGGGAAGGCGAATCGTGAGCAATCTTGAGGCAGAACCCGTCGAATTCGACTGCGCGGCGGGCCCTCCCAAACGCATCGAGATTCTCGAACCACGCGAGGTGCCGTTGGGTGGACCGCGCGCCATGCAGGTCCGTCGCACCCTGCCGCAGCGGGAACGCTCGCTGGTCGGCGCCTGGTGTTTCGTCGATCATTACGGCCCTGAGGACGTGCGTACCCGGCCGGGAATGGACGTCGCGCCACACCCGCACACCGGCTTGCAGACGGTCAGCTGGTTGTTCAGCGGCGAGATCGAGCACCGCGATTCACACGGTGTGCACGAGATGGTGCGGCCGGGCGAGCTCAATCTAATGTCGGCCGGCGCCGGTATCTGTCACTCCGAGGTCTCCACCCCGGCAACGACCATCCTGCACGGCGTGCAGCTGTGGGTGGCTCTGCCCGACTCTGCGCGCCACGGCCCGCGCCACTTCGATCACTATGCGCCACAACCGGTTTCCTTCGGAGGCGCCATCGTGTCGGTGTTTCTCGGCGAACTCGCCGGGCAGCAGTCACCGGTGCACACGCACACGCCGCTGCTGGGCGCCCAGGTCGATCTGCCTGGCGGCAATACGGTCGAGTTCGAGGTCGACCCCACCTTCGAGCACGCCGTGCTGCTCGACCAGGGCACGCTGACCGTCGCGGGGACGCCCGTCCGTCCGTACGAAATGGCTTATCAGGGCGTCGGATTCAGGCACTTGGCCCTCACCAACACCGGTACCGAACCGGCGCGTGCCGTCGTGTTGGGCGGTACGCCGTTCACCGAAGAACTGCTGATGTGGTGGAACTTCGTGGGGCGCACGCACGACGAAATCGTCGAGTTCCGGAATCAGTGGCAGGCCGAGTCGGAGCGATTCGGCGAGGTCATCGGCTATCAAGGTGAGCCCGCTCGGCTGCCCGCTCCCCCGCTACCCACCACCCGCCTGATCCCCCGGCAGCCACCCACCACCGGAAAGGTCCGCGTAATGCTCACCGACAAGAACGGCGCACCCGTCGAGGTCACCCAGGAATCCGATCGGTTCGGCATCGGCGTCGACGGAAAGTCCGTGGGGCTCACCGCCTTCATCGAACACGGCGAACAGCGGGTTTTCTACCACACGGAAATCGACCCGGCGTACGGCGGACGCGGGCTGGCCAGCGTGCTCATCGCCCAAGCACTGAAGACCACCCGCGAGCAGGGCAAGCGCATCGTGGCGATCTGCCCCATGGTCAAGGCATACGTCGAAAAGCACCATGACTTCGACGACATCCTTGACCCGCGGACGCCGGAGATTCTGCGGCTCCTGCCGCACTGATCAGCCTGCGTGTAGCCGCCGTTCGGGATGGTCTGCAAGCCACCGCTGCTCGACCCTCTTTACCCGCAAGTGCTCGAACGTAATGATCAGAGCCCCTCCGGTGACCAGCGCACCGGCGATCAGGCCAAGCGGCAGTTCAAGCCCCGTGTGGCCGAACGCGGTTGCGAACACGAAGCCGGCGATGGTGACGATGCCGAGTGCGATCAGGCCCAGGCCAGGGAGCCACAAAGTGTCGATGAAGGATTCACCGGCGTGTGGTTGCGTGGTGCGGGAATGATCCACCGGATCGTGGAACGCGCCTTTCATTCGCATCTCCCTCCTTGCCGAAGATGCCCCTAAGGCTACGCCCAAATACCGGACACAGTGAGATAGTTCACACTTGGCCCGCTTGTCCTCGCGGAGGGATTCGTCCGGCCGCTCGAAATTAGCTAGTGCGGCAGCGCGGAGCCGCGCATCCACTGATCCCACGGCATGCTCCAGTCGCCGTTCTGACTGAGCATCTGCGGTGGGCCGCCGGTGTAGCGCACCTCGATCACGTCGCCCGGTACGGCAAAGTCGAAGAACCACTTAGCGTTCTCGCTGTTGAGGTTCAGGCAGCCGTGCGAGGTGTTCTGCTTCCCTTGCGCCCAGATGGTCGCGTTCAGCTGGTGCAGGTAGATGCCGTCATGGCTGATCCGGGTGGCCCACGGGATGGTCTCTTTGTAGCCGAGGCGGCTACCGACCGGCAATCCGAACGTCGAAGAGTCCATGATCACCGGGTTGGCCTTGTCCATCACGGTGTAGACGCCCGGCGGGGTCCAGAACGAGATGACAGTGTTGCCGACGGTCTCGGTGCCGCCCATACCCATCGATGTCGGCATGGTGCGCACCAGCTTGCCGTTGTCGAAGACGCTGACCTGGTGGGTGCGGTCGTCGGCGACGGAGACGTGGGCGTTGCCGATCCGGAAGGACACCTGCTCGTCTTGCTGGCCGTACGTTCCGTCGCCGACCCGGATCCCGTAGATCTTGGCCGCGACGTTCACCGTGGTACCTGGTGCGAAGTACTTTTCCGGCCGCCAATGCGCATTGGCGTCGTCAACCCAGTGCCACGAGCCGGGCACCGGCGGGTTCGTGGTGACCACGAGATTGCGCTCGGCGGCGGCCCTGTCTTCGATCTTCTCGTCGAAGTGCGCGACCACGACCGTACCGATGCCGTAGGTCTCGCCCTCCTTGAGGGAGGCCCCGGACACGGTGTTGAGGTACACCGCGGTCTGGTAGGTCGGGTCCAGCGTGGTGAAGCTCGACGTCTGCCGCGACGGCATGCCCGACGGGCCGCGCGCCTCGATGGTCATCGTGTACTTGCGCCCGTAGCCCAGCTGCTCGGCGGGCGTCCAGGTCTTGCCGTCGGGTCCGAGGGTCCCGGGAATCTCTTTTCCAGCCCCGTTGACCATCGACACGGCGGTGATGGTGCCGCTGGCAGCTGTCACATTGACCGGCGTGGCCGGGCTGACGTCAGACGACCCGCCGGCCGGCGTGACGCGCAGCGCGGCGGGCTCGGGTGCCGCGGGCTCCGATGCCGACAGATCACGTGCCGCAGCGACGACCTTGCAACCCTCCTGGCAGCGCGACGTCGACGACACCACGGTCCCACCGAGCACGGCAAGAACGGCCAGCGCAGCGGCCAGCCAGGCGCCACGAACACGGCGGGATGAGGTCAACACGGCTCCAAAGTTCGGCGTCGGCCAGGGATTGTCTGAATTTGCGTACTCGAGGTACCGCATCAGACTAGGCGGTCTCCCCCATTTTTTGCACCTCGGATGAATGGCGCCCAAAATGAGCCGCAGCACCCGCTCGGCGTGTCGGCTGGCAAACTGCCGCCAAGGTGTGGTAGGCGCAAATTCGAGGTCGTCTGGCCGGCGCCAGCCACCGGCGGGTCAATCGAGCGAATTCACCAAAGGCGTTGCACACCAACATCTTTCATGCAATTCACGATCATCGCCGCTAAACACATTCAGTCACAACGAAACTCACGACGTAGAGCGCACTCTACGTCGTGAGTTCACTGACGAATGCCGGCCTACTGACCGATGAAGCGGGCGCCGGACCCGCCATGCATGGCACGACCAGCGCGGGCCTGGCGCAGGCCGATCAGCCCACCGGCTCCGGTCAGCACCAGGATGCCGGTGAAGCCGGGCACGGCGACGGCGGCGACCTCGCTAATACCGGCAGCACGAAGATCATCGGAGTACCCGGCGCGGAACTGCGGTCCCGCGACGATCGGGTTGTCGGCAGCGAAGGTCCGATCTGCCGGCTCAGGCCCACGCAAAGGCAGGTAGCCGGAACCACCGACGGGTCCCGCCAGACGCGAATCCGGCTGCACACCAAGAGATGCCGACGCCTGGACAGGCATTCCGAGCGGGTGCACCGACGACGGGGCGTTGGGCCCGACCGCCAACGGGATGGCAGCAACCGACGGCAGCGACGCAGCCGTCGCGGTCAGCATGTCCGCCGCTTGCGCGATAGCAAATCCCGGCAGTGCAGCGACGGTACTGATGGGCACCCCAACGACCGGGGGCAATAGATCTGCCAACGCCGTTACCGGAACGGTCGGCGCATCCACAGCCGCAGCGATGGTCTGGCCGACCGCCTGGACAGCGCTGGCGCCGTCCGACCACCAGGTGGTCGCCACCGGGTTGCTGGCCGTCGACGGCGTCGGCGCGGGGGTTCCGGCAATGTTGTCGGATTCGCTAGATTGCGCGCTGTTCGACCCGCCGGCAACGCCCGTCGACGCGCCGGACGACGTATTCGGGGCAGCGTTGACAGTCGGGAGATTCGGCCCGCTGCGGCCGTTGCCGAACTTGGGGATAAGTTGCTGGCCGACCGAAGACGGGGCTCCGATACCGGTCAGGGCGCCAGCTCCGGCCGTGACCACGCTGGTGGCCAACCCACCAAAGGTCTTGGGCAGATTGCCGATCGACGGCAAGCTCGGGCGCGTACCGCCCGAGCTGCTGCTGCCGCCAGAATCAGTCGATGTTCCCGGCGCAAGGGGAACGTCGTGCGGAGCCGCATTGGCCACCCCGGCACCAATTACCGGGGCTGCGACCAACCAGGTCACCGCCGCAATCCGTAGGTGCGTAGCCACGCCGCGTCCATCCTCTCGAAGCCGGCCGTCATAGGCCTGTGTCTAGTTTGCCACGAGAATTTGCTATTGCGAAAATTTTTGTGACGTGCCCCACCATGATAGGCCGTCACCGGCACTAATCAGAAGGGCACGGTGGGCAGGTATTTGCCGTCCAGGGTGATGACGGCACGTTCGCCACCGTCAGGATCAGCAACCTTCTTCACGTCGAGCCGGAAGTTGATGGCCGAGATGATGCCGTCGCCGAACTGCTCGTGGACCAGCGCCTTGAGCGTGGTGCCGTAGACCTGCAGCATCTCGTAGAAGCGGTAGATGGTCGGGTCGGTGGGCACGCCACCGGGGATCGAACCCCGCGTCGGGATGGTCTGCAGCAGCCGCACGGCGTCGTCGTCCAGCCCCAACAGTGCGCCGACCGCCTTGGCGGATTCTTCCGGCAGCGCGTGCTGGCCGAGCACGGCCGCGGTGGTGAAAGCGACCGACAGTCCGGCGGCGTCAGCGATCTGCTGCCAGGACAGGTCCTTGCGAGTCTTCGCCTCGACGGCGGTGGCGGCGAGTAACTGACGGGCGGTGGGGTCGAACTGAGCGTGGATCATCTTGCGCGCTTCCTTCCAGAGGGTGGGGTCTGCTTCAGTCTGCGGCTCAGTGCTGGTTCCAGACGCCGTACGGCACCATCGGGTTGCTACCGAACGGCACGTACGGGTTGGCGCCACCGAGGATGGCGTCCTGCGGGTAGACCGCCACCGGTCCCGGTATGGCCACAGTGCCTGCGGTGTCCGCCAGCGCCGGGGTGGCCAGGCCCAGGCCGACCGCGGCAAATGCGCCGGCAGCCAGTCCTGTTGTCACGGCGGCGACGATGTTCTTCTTCATGAGATGTTTCCTTTTCTGTCGTGTTGAATTCACCATGCAGGAACAGCAGGTATAACGTCCAATAGACAATCTTCACCTTTTCCATAGATGCCATCTATAGTTGGCAGGCATGGCCGGACTCGAGCTTCGTCACCTGCGATATCTCCTCGCCGTCGCCGAAAATGGCAACTTTTCGCGGGCCGCCGAAGAGCTATATGTGTCGCAACCCACGCTTTCGCAACAGATCAAGCAACTGGAAAACACGCTCGGCGTCCAGCTGCTCGACCGCAGCGGGCGCACGGTGCGACTGACTGACGCCGGCGCGGCCTACGCCGAGCGCGCCCGGAGTGCGCTGCGTGAATTGGCCGCGGCCGAACGGGCCATCGAGGACGTCCAAGACCTCTCGCGCGGTCACATCCGCCTGGGCATCACCCCGACGTTCATCACGTACCTCATCGGCCCGCTGACGGCCGAGCTGTACGCCCGTCATCCCGGAATCAGCCTCACGGTGTCCGAGATGTCCCAGGACGGTATCGAAGCAGGACTCCTCGACGACGACCTCGACATCGGCATCGCCTTCGTCGGGGCTGCGGTCCCCGGCATCGATGCCGCCGCGCTGTTCACCGAGCACCTCGGCCTCGTGACCAGCGGCCCACGGGCTCAAACGCTGCCCGACCCGTTGCCGGCCCGCGACCTGGACGACGTCCACCTGGCCCTGCTCAGCAGCGACTTCCTCACCCGCACCCACATCAACACCTACTTCGCGGAGCACCACGTCGACCCGCGGATCACGGTGGAAGCCAACTCCGTGCAGGCCCTCACCGAGATGGTGCAACGGACGCCGCTCGCGACGGTTTTGCCGGACGCCGTCACCCACGACCACCCGTACCTGACGCCGGTGCCACTGGACCCACCCATCCCGACGCGCACCGTCGCCCTCCTGCGCAAAACGGCGGGGTATCACAGCGCGGCCGCCGTTGCCTTCGCCCGGATCACCCACGACCTGGTCACGGCCCGGGGCTATGCGCCGCCCGGGTGATTGGCGCCCCGACGAGTCCTCGCGGCCCGCAGCTGCGACACCGCACCTGTGGGGTATCTCGGGGCTAGCTTCATCAATGGCGCCGAACTCGCGCCCATGACCACCTGACCGCTCTAGCTGGAGGACCCATGCCAACCAGCCAATCGACAACTCAAACGTGCCCGCCGGTAATGGATTCGTCGCAGGATGCGGCCGTCATACAGCTCGGTGCGCCGACCCCCGGGGAGCACCGCAAACTTGGGTCTGTCGACCGGCGCATGCTCGCCTTCCTGGTCAAGTGGGCGCCCTACGGCCAGGCACCCGACGAGGAGAGTTTCGCCGAATTCGGGCTACGGGTAGACCAAGTCCACGCCCGTTGTATAGGAATCCTGCAGTCGACACCGGCTGGCTTCTACTCCACCGTTGATCGCCAACTGCTCGTCGATGCGGCACAGCTGCTCGCCGTGTCGTCGGCTCCGGCCCGGCGCAAACGGGGCGTTTAACCGTGGGTGTCGCCGTGGGTGCCGCTGTGCGCCGCGTCAGGTGAGCCGCCCATCATGCGCAGCATCGGAATGCCGCCCGTCGTGACGAAGCGGACCACCAGCACCGCGGCCAGGAGCACGAAGACGATGTTGAGCCAGGTGGTGTAGTTCCACGAGATTCCGCCCTCCATCACCATGGCATTGCGCTGGGTGGGGATAAGACCGGTTGTTCCAAAAACCAATTCGACGAAATACCCCGCGGCAACCATCGACGTATAGAAGGTGGCCAGCAGCGTCAGCATCATTCGGGTGCCGTAGTACTTCCGGTAGATGTTGAGGATCGGCAGGATCAGCAGGTCCGCGAAGATGAAGGCGACCACCCCGCCGAAGCTGATGCCGCCGTTCCACAACACCGCGGCCAACGGCACGTTGCCAATGGAACAGACGAACGACACGATGGCCACGATCGGGCCGACGATGGGTCCCCAGACCGCAGCCCAGGCCGGGTCGCCGGCCAGAAAGAAGTTCTCCCAGAACGTGCTTGGCACCCAAGCAGCAATGGCCCCGGCGATGAGCAAGCCGAGGATCAGGTCTCGCAGGATCGCCGCCCATTCCATGACGAACACATGCGACACAGAAGTGAACCCTGGCGCCGACAAGAGGCGCTTGGCGAACGAGCCCTCGCCCTGCACCGACATGTCCATCGCGGCATGGCCTTCCATCGAGCCGGCGATGCCGTAATCCGCTTGCACGCGGGCCGCGTCGACAAGGCGGGTCCGGACGAACAACCGGAACAGCACCGCGAGCACCACGATCATGATCGGGCCACCGACGAACTCGGCGACGGTGAACTGCCAGCCCATCAGCAGCGCCAAGATGATGCCGAGTTCGACGACGAGGTTGGTCGAGCCGATCTCAAAAGCCATCGCCGCAGTGAAGTTCGCGCCCTTGCGAAACAGCGAGCGAGCCAACGCCACCGCCGCATACGAGCACGACGACGAGGCCGCGCCCAGCCCCGCGGCCACCGCGAGCGTTTTCGGTTTGTCGTCGCCGAGCAGCCGCACGATCGTCGATTTCCGGACGACGGCCTGCACGACCGCCGACAGCGCGAACCCGAGGATCAGCGCCCACACAATCTCCCACGTCATCGAACCGGCCAGCGCCAGTGCGTGACCGATCGCGGCGATTGCGGCGTCCACGGGGGTGACGTTAGTCCCGGTCATCGAGCGTGTGGGTTTACGCGGAAAATCGGCCCGATTCTCTCGTCATCCCCCACGCTCGACAGATCCCACGCTCGACGCGGCCTAAGCGGAGCTGCCGATGAATTCGATGCCGGCGGTGATCGCCGGGCGGTGCCGCAGCATGCGGTAGTGCGCCAGCTTCCCCAGCCCTTTGGTGGTCAGCAGCTGGGCGCCGGGCCACGAAGCGGCGAGCTTCTCACTCGACGAGTACGGGCTGTCAGGGTCGTCAGGGTCATGGACGAGCAGCAGCGGCGGGTGGTTTGCCCGGGCGCCAAGGTTGACCATGTTGGTGTCTTCCAGCGACATGCCGATCCGGCGCACCAGACGCCGTTGCAGGCCCGCGCGGATCCGCCGGCCGAAGTCGTGGCGGGCGGCGAACAAATCGAGGTACATCGGGTAATCGCCCATCGGCGCAAGCAGCACCAGTCGCCCGACCTTCGCGCCATTGATCGCCGCAGCCATGGTGGTCGCGTTGGCCCCGAGCGAGTGGGCCACGACCGCGTGGGCGGGCCCGTGCTCGCGGATGACAGCCGCGACCGCATCGGAGCATTCGATGGCGGTGGTGCGTCCTGGCTTGAGCGCGCCCGGATCGGACTCATTGTGGCTGGGCAAGTCGAACGCGATGACGCGGTACCCCGCCGCGACCAACGGCTTGACGAACATGCCCAGGTGCGGGCGACGGCCGCCCCAGCCGTGCACCAGGTACACCGGCGGCCCGTCGCCCCAGGACTCACCGGCGATGCGGTGGCCATCCCAGTGCGCTTCCAACGGAGTGCCCGCCCCGATACCGGGCGGCATGCGCAGGCTCTGCTCGATGATCGGCGGGGTGCACCACAGTTCGGTGGCCCACCTGGAGCCGATAGCGGGCGCGAACCGCTCCAGCAGCGCGAACTTCCTGCGGATATCCGGCTCTACCGGTGGTTGCACACCAGAACCCTCGACGTCGAGCACGACGTCACGATCCGAAGCAGGCTCGACCATGCGTCAGATCCTAACGACCGCCTCCGATTCGGCTGCGGACGATGTGCTCCCGAACGCAATCAGGCCCCCTCGAAAGGGGGCCTGATCAGTGTGGCAGATACAGGATTCGAACCTGTGTAGGCTTTCGCCGACGGATTTACAGTCCGCTCCCATTGGCCGCTCGGGCAATCTGCCGGGTTTGTCGCCTCCCGGGGTACCCGGGTTTGGCGCGAGTAGCAGAGTACAACGAAGATGTACGAAAGACGAAAACGCGCCCCTAGCCAGGGCCTTATGCACGGAGGTCAGTAATCCAATGGCGGATTCATCGTTCGACATCGTCAGCAAGGTCGATCGGCAGGAGGTCGACAACGCCCTGAACCAGGCCGCCAAGGAGCTGTCCACCCGCTTCGACTTCCGCGGCACCGACACCACCATCGCCTGGAAGGGCGACGAGGTCATCGAATTGGTCAGCTCGACAGAGGAGCGCGTCAAGGCCGCCGTCGACGTCTTCAAGGAGAAGCTGGTCCGTCGCGACATCTCGATGAAGGCCTTCGACGCCGGCGACCCGCAGCCCAGCGGCAAGACCTACAAGGTGTCCGGCACGCTGCAGCAGGGCATCACCAGCGAGCAGGCCAAGAAGGTCACCAAGCTGATCCGCGACGAGGGCCCCAAGGGCGTCAAGACGCAGATTCAGGGCGAGGAGATCCGCGTCTCCAGCAAGAGCCGTGACGACCTGCAGGCAGTCCAGTCCCTGGTGCGTGGCGCCGATCTGGACTTCGCGGTGCAGTTCGTCAACTACCGGTAGCACTCGGGAGTCGCTGTTCGGTCGGTCGCTGAGGTCGCGGCCGACTGAACGGAAATCCCACCATCGGCCCGGTACTCCGACATAACCTGGTCGCCATGGCATCAGCGCAGCGCGAACCGACCGTCGTCGTCCTCGGTGGCGGGTCCTGGGGAACCACGGTGGCCTCGATCTGCGCGCGCCGCGGCCCGACGCTGCAGTGGGTGCGGTCCGAAGAGACCGCCACTGATATCAACGAAAAACATTGCAACAGCCGGTATCTGGGCGATGAGGTGGCGCTGCCGCCATCCCTGCGGGCAACAACCGACTTTTCCGAGGCAGCCAACTGCGCCGACGTCATCGTGATGGGCGTGCCGTCGCACGGATTCCGTAACGTCCTGGGCGAACTGGCCAAGGAACTGCGGCCGTGGGTCCCGGTGGTGTCGCTGGTAAAGGGCCTGGAGCAGGGCACCAACATGCGGATGAGCGAGATCGTCGACGAGGTGCTACCCGGGCATCCGGCCGGAATCTTGGCCGGGCCCAACATCGCCCGCGAGGTCGCCGAGGGCTACGCCGCCGCCGCCGTGCTGGCCATGCCGGACCAGCACCTGGCCGCCAATCTCGCAACGTTGTTCCGCACCAGGCGTTTTCGTACCTACACCACCGATGATGTGGTGGGCGTCGAGATGGCCGGGGCGCTCAAGAACGTCTATGCCATCGCCGTCGGCATGGGGTATTCACTGGGTATCGGCGAGAACACCCGGGCGCTGGTCATGGCCCGGGCAGTCGCCGAGATGTCTCGCCTGGGCGTAGCGATGGGCGGCAACCGCGACACCTTCGCGGGCCTGGCCGGCATGGGCGACCTGATCGTCACCTGTACCAGTCAGCGCAGCCGCAACCGGCACGTCGGCGAACAGCTGGGTCAGGGCAAGACCATCGAGGAGATCATCGAATCGATGAACCAGGTCGCCGAGGGCGTCAAGGCCGCCAGCGTGATCATGGAGTTCGCCGAGAAGCTCGGGCTGAACATGCCGATCGCCCGTGAGGTGGACCGCGTGGTCAATCACGGCGCCAAAGTGGAGGACGCCTACGCAGGCCTGGCGGCTGAGCCGGCCGGCCACGAGGTGCACGGCTCGGGCTTCTGACCTCTAGTTCATGAAGGGGTTGCGGTCTTTCGGCCTGTCCAGCAATGGGTTCGACTCGTTGACGATGTAGCTGCCGCCTGGGCTCACGACGAAGCCCGACTGGTCGAAACTGTTGACGCACGCGGTCATGGTGCCGTCGGTGCCGCAAGTGATGTTGCGGTAGGTGATCCGCGAACCGGCCGGCAGCGTCTGCACCGGCCCGGACATTTCGCCGACGTACTTCGGTCCGTTCAAGGTGTTGAACTGCGGCGCGCCGACCTGATTCCCGACGATGACGTTCGCACCGTCCGGGGCGCCCGGCAGCGGGCCACTGCAGCCGTATTCGCCTTCGTTCCGGCGCATCACGCAGGTCAATCCGCCGGGCGCCTGGAACATGTAGAACGAACCGTCCTTGCCCGCGTAGCTCGACGGGGTGACCGGCTTGAATCCGTTGAGGTTCGGCGCGGCGGGCCCGGGTGGCGGGGGCACCGGCTCCGGCGGCGGAGCGGCCGCGGCAACGCCCGGCACCAACGAGATCGCCCAAGCGGCCGCGACCGCACCGATCAGGAATCTGCTCAACATCCGCCCAGCGTAGAACCCGCCGGCCGGGCCCCGCAGCGTCAGCTGCAAATCACTTGCAGCCGAGGTCGACGTAGACCGTGGTGAACTGCCCTCGCAGCCTGCCCTGCTGCGGGGTGAGCTCTTGACCGTGCCGGATGGCGGTGACGGTGCACTTGTCGGTCGCAGCGCTGCCGACCCGTGACTCGATTACCCGGAAGCCTTCGCTGCGCAGCCGGTGAATCGTCTGCAGCGCGGACTCCCCCGGGGCGGGCGGTGACACCGGGAGGGCCGCAGCGGGTGCAGCCAGACCGACCGCCAGCGCGAAGACGATACCGATTCCACGGGCGGCATTTTTCACGGTTTCCCCTTTCGGCGAATTCAGTGCCACTGGCGCCGAATCAATAAGGTCAACGATAACCGGGAAAAAGGTTCAAAAATGCATTCTCAGGCCGAACGCATATGCCCATCCGCATGAATATGCCGAAATTCAGGCCGAATTCACAGAGTCGATTCCGGGGCGGGCGGCGTGTACGACTCGCTCACCGTGACGTACTCTCCAACTTCCCGGTCGACCGGCAGACGGACGCGGAAAATGGTTCCAGCACTGCTGGATTCGACCTTCACCCGACCGTCGTGTGCGCTGACGATGGTCGCCACGATGGCCAGACCCAGCCCGGTACTGCCGAGCGCACGGGACCGCGCCTTGTCGGCCCGCACAAATCGGTCGAACAAATTCGGCAGCAATTCCTGCTCAATTCCGGGCCCGTCGTCGGCGACGGTCAATTCCACATATCCATCACCCGGTTGTATGCCGGTGGTGACCGTCACGCCCGGGGGTGTATGGACACGCGCATTTGCCAATAAATTACCGATCACCTGATGTAGCCGAGCCGGGTCGCCACGTACCCACACCGGCACGTCTGGGATACGCGTGCGCCAGCGGTGCCCGGGCGACGACACTGCGGCGTCGTTCACGGCGTTGATCGCCAGGTCGCACAGGTCGACGTCGTCGGTCTCGAGGTCCTGCCGCTCTTCGAGACGCGAAATCAGCAACAGATCCTCGACCAGGCCGGACATCCGATGCGCCTCCGACTCGATGCGAGCCAGCGCGTATTCGGTGGTCTCCGGCAGTGCGGCACTGTCCTGGCGGGTCAGCTCGGCGTACCCGCGGATGGCGGCCAGCGGAGTCCGCAGTTCGTGGCTGGCGTCGGTGAGGAACTGGCGCGTCCGGCGATGCGACGCGGCGAGTTCGGCCAACGCGCTGTCGACGTTGTCCAACAACTTGTTCAGGGTCTCCCCCACGATGCCGACCTCGGTGCGCGGATCGGTGTCCTCTTTCCGAACCCGCTCGGTGATGCGGTGGTCCTCCCGGTCGAAGTGCCGGGTCGCCACTTTGGCGGCAGTCGAGGCGACGCGGCTCAGCGGCCGCAGCGCGTAGTTCACCACCGCGACGGTGAGGACAGCCGTCAGCACGATGGCCACCAGCGTGATGATCGCAACCGTGACCGTCTTCCGGGCGACCACGGTCATCGCCGGCTCCAGCGAAACGCCCGCCACCAGCACGTCTCCACCGCCGGCATCCCAGCCCGCGATTCGGTATGAGCCCAGCTGCGGAAGGTCGACGGTCCTCGGGTCCAGGTTCGCCCACCGCTGGGTAGCGACCGCCTTGACGACGTCGGCCGAGGGCGGTTTGGGTTCACCGTCGGGAAATACCGCCGACTGCACGACGACGCCGTTGTGCAGCACCGCGATGAGGTTGCCCGGGGCCTGACCAGCGAAAGCGGTCAGCCCGTCCGCCCCGGCGTCGATCGGATGGCCCGGATCCCCGCGCTTGATCTGCAGCCGGTCGTACGAATGCGCAAGCGCGTCCATCGACTGGGCCAGTTCGCCGTCGCTCATCGCCGACACGTAGCTGTTGAGGCTGTACACCGACAGCACGCCGACGGTCAGCAGCGCCACGGTCACCACCGAGGTCACACCGAAGACGAGTCGACTGCGCAGGGTCCGCGCTCGCCACCACGGCACCCGGATCATCGGTGCGTCATCCTGGGTCCCCACCGCGCCAGATTAGACGGCTCGTCCGTGCCCGGTTCAGTCTTCGGCATCTGCCGGCCGCAGCATGTAGCCCACGCCGCGAACTGTGTGAATCATGGGCTCCCGGTCGGTGTCAATCTTCTTGCGTAGGTAGGAGATATACAGATCGACGATGCTCGACTTGCCGCCGAATCCGTAGTTCCACACCCGATCGAGGATCTCTGCCCGGGCGATCGCGCGCCGCGGATTACGCATCAGGTAGCGGAGCAGTTCGAACTCGGTGACGGTCAACGCGACCGGTTCACCGGCCCGGGTCACTTCCCGGCTGGCGCCGTTGAGCACCATGTCGCCGACCCTGAGCACTTCATCGGACTCCGGAGCCAGATGGCTCGAGCGGCGCAGCAGCCCACGCAGCCGCGCCACCAGCTCTTCGAGGCTGAACGGCTTGGTCATGTAGTCGTCGGCGCCGGCGGTCAGTCCGGTCACCCGGTCCATCACCGAATCTCGCGCGGTCAGGAACAACGTCGGGGTGTACCCCTCCGCCGCGCGCACCCGCTGCAGCAGCTGCAGGCCGTCGGTGTCGGGCAACATGATGTCGAGCACCACGAGGTCCGGTTCCATCTCGCCGAACTTGGTCACCGCGTCGCGGCCGTTGTGTGCGACCTCGACGGCCCACCCCTCATAGTGCAGGGCCATCTTCACCAGATTGGTCAGCGCCGGCTCATCATCGACCAGCAGCACCCGGATCGGTGACCCGTCGGCGCGTTCCATGCGCGGCAGCTGGCCGAGCACCGCGGCCCGGGGGTGACGCTCGCGAGGTGGTAACGACATCGTGGTCATTCTTCCATTGTCATGAGCCCACAGAAACTTGTCACTGCGTTCATACCGACTTCAAATATAAACGCAAAATATGACTCGCGTCACTTATTTGCGCCAGTGTGACACGGCGAGAAGTGTTGCCATGCACAGATTTTGGTCAGCCGATCTGGAAATTATTTGCGTTCCATATGGGAACTCTAATCTTCCTTGACCGCCGGTTATCGCGATAAATACGCTCGCACATAGCAATTGGGATAACGTCCTTTCGCGGGCGTCAAATCAATATGAAACATGTTGCTATGCAACGTGTTTGATCGACAATGAGGTCGACGGTCCGCACGAGCCGACTCTCGCGCAGCGCAATCTGCACATGTGTCCACCGGACAACTCTCGGAGAACGGAACCCCAGGCATGCTAGAAAACGCCCCACCGGCAACGGGATTGCGCGCCATCTTGCGCTATGACCTGCCGGCGTCACTCGTTGTCTTCCTGGTGGCATTGCCGTTGTCGCTCGGCATCGCCGTCGCCTCCAATGCGCCGATCCTGGCCGGCGTCATCGCCGCGATCGTCGGCGGCGTGGTCGCCGGCGCCATCGGCGGTTCTCCGCTTCAGGTGAGCGGGCCGGCCGCCGGCCTGACCGTTGTTGTGGCCGGACTGATCGCTGAATTCGGCTGGGCCGTGACGTGCGCCATCACTGTCGGCGCCGGCATTTTGCAGATCCTGTTCGGCCTGAGCCGGGTTGCCCGGGCCGCGCTGGCGATCTCGCCCGTCGTCGTCCACGCCATGCTGGCCGGCATCGGCATCACCATCGCGTTGCAGCAGCTGCACGTGCTGCTCGGCGGCAAGTCCAACAGCAGCGCGTGGGAGAACATCGAAGCGCTGCCGGCACAGCTGACGAACATCCACGGACCCGGCTTCGTGCTGGGCATGCTCGTCATCGTCACGTTGGTGGCATGGCGCTGGGTACCGGCGCCGGTCAACCGCATCCCCGGTCCGCTCGTGGCCATCGTCGGTGTGACCGCCCTGTCGGTCCTGCTGCCCTTCGACGTCAAACGCATTCAGCTGAACGGCTCGCTGCTGGACTCGCTGTCGTTGCCGGCCATGCCGAGCGGCGACTGGGACGGCGTCATCGCGGGTGTCCTGACCGTCGCCTTGATCGCCAGCGTCGAGAGCCTGCTGTCGGCGGTGTCGGTGGACCGCATGCACAACGGTCCGCGCACCAACTTCGATCGTGAGCTGATCGGCCAGGGTGCGGCCAACGTCGTCTCCGGCGCCGTCGGCGGCCTGCCGATCACCGGCGTCATCGTGCGCAGCTCCACCAACGTCCTCGCCGGCGCCAAGACCCGGGCCTCCGCGATCCTGCACGGGGTCTGGATCCTGGCGTTCGCCGTGCCGTTCGCCGGCCTGGCACAGCTGATCCCGACGGCGGCGCTCGCCGGCCTGCTGATCGTCATCGGCTGCCAGTTGGTCAAGAAGGCACACATCGAAACTGCCCGCCGCACAGGCGATATCGCGGTTTATGTGGTCACGGCGCTCGGCGTCGTCTTCCTGAACCTGCTCGAAGGCGTGCTGATCGGACTCGGCCTGGCCGTGGCCCTGACGGTGTGGCGCGTGATGCGCGCCAAGATCGTCACCGAGCACATCGCCGGCAACGACTGGCGCATCGTGATCGAGGGTTCCGTCAGCTTCCTGGCGCTGCCGCGGCTCACCTCGGCGCTGACGTCGGTCCCGACGGGCTCCAACGTCACGGTCGAGCTGTCGGTCGACTTCATCGACCACGCCGCGCACGAGACCATCGACGAGTGGAAGCGGCAGCACGAGGCCGCGGGCGGCACGGTGGAGATCCACGAGCACGGCACCGTCGAAATGCACAGCGCCGCCGCCGGCCCGCCGGCGCGTAGCTTCAACCCGTTCGACAAGCGGTCCGGTGTCTTCCCCTGGAAGTCGCAGTCGCAGACCACCTCCGTGATGGACGGCCTGGCGACCTACCACCGCCGCACCGCCCCGGTGCTGCGTCCGCACATGGAGGACCTGGCCCACGACCAGAAGCCGGAGACGCTGTTCATCACGTGCGTCGACTCCCGAGTCGTGCCGAACGTCATCACCAGCAGCGGCCCCGGCGACCTGCTGACGGTCCGTAACGTCGGCAACCTGGTCCCCGAGGGACGGACTGACGCCTCGATCGAAGCGGCCATCGCGTTCGCCGTCGATGTCCTGCAGGTCAAGTCGATCGTGGTGTGCGGCCACTCCAGCTGCGGCGCCATGACGACACTGCTCAAGGACGATCACACCGGCAGTGTCGACAGCGATCAGCACCTCCATGCCTGGCTGGAGCACGGCAATGCCACGCTGCACGCCTTCGACCAGGGCCGGCACCCCGTCGCAGAGGCGGCCGCGACCGAGGGCTTCGGCGTCGTCGACCAGCTGTCGATGGTCAACGTCGCCCTGCAGGTGCAGACGGTGGCGGCGCACCCGCTGGTGCGAAGCCGGTACCGCGCCGGCGACCTCGAAGTGATCGGGCTGTTCTACGACATCGGCACCGCAGCGGCGCTGCGAGTGACGCCGGACGGCGTGGACCGCCTGGTCGAGGTGGCCGAAGTGGCTGAGTAGCCGACGAGCTGATTGCCGATGACGGCCCGGGTGCGCAGTGCGCACCCGGGCCGTCGCGTTTAGTTGCAGCAGCACGAGCCGGACACCTGGATGGCGTCAGGCACGTCACCGTCGGGCCGCCAGTCGAACGGGAAATGCTTGCTCGATGCGCCGAGGTACTCGTGGGAGAAGTCGAAGCCCACAGCGTCCGCCTTCTTGACGACGCCCCACGTCGCCACCTGCCCCGGCCCCACTTCCGCACCCGGTGCGTTGGCGGTCGTGACTCGGCGGTTCGGATCGGCCGTCGGCCCCGTCAACGCCTCGACCCGGACGTCTACCTTGCCGGGAATCTCGGCCCGCCAGTAGGCGAGGTCGGCGGCGGCCGCGAAGGTGATGGGTGCGTACTCGATGCCCCGCAGTTCACTGATCAGGCTGCCGAACTGCCCCGGCCAGCCGCCCTCGTCGCCGCGGAAGATTCGCTCCAGCGCGACGCGCTGATCGGCGTCGGCCTTCTCGTCGATGTAGAACATCAGCTTCATCGTGGCGTCGGGGTCACCGACCCACATATTGCCGGCGAACTCGCCCAGCGCAACAACCCCGATGCCGCTCAAATCCGTTGTGCCGTAATGCCCTTCGTGCACCTGCCAGACGAGCGTGAACAGGCAGTCACCGTGCGTGGGCTCCTGCGCGAAGCTGCACGGGCAGGGCAGCTTGCAGCTGCACACATCGAACCATTCGCCGCGCAGGTGCCAATCGGCCTTCGGAGTCACTGCAACCGTCATCGCTGAATCCTTTCCGTTTATACCCCCTAGGGGTATCTGACAAAGCAGACGTTACGCAGCGACGGTGGCGTCGTCAAGTACCCCTGGGGGGTATATTTTTGGGCACGCCGATCCTGACCGGGTGGCGGAATTGCGCTGCGAAAATCGCCCTGCGATCAGGTTCGTGAGTGGTGAGCTTCGAGCGTGCGTACAGATCACGGATCTGCGATTTCTGGCGGTCTCCTTGCACATTCGACACGCGGGACGGGCGCATCTCGGCGCGGGCTGGCGCGCGTGAACTGACAGCTGGCGACTAGCGCCCGGCCATGCGCTCCAGGCGGGCGATGCGGTCTTCGATCGGCGGATGCGTGGAGAACAGCTTGCCGATCTTCTCGCCGGCCCGGAACGGATTGGCGATCATCAGGTGGGCCTGGTCGGCCAATTGCGGCTCGGGAGGCAAGGGCGCCTGCTGTACGCCGGCGGTGATCTTGCGCAGTGCACTGGCCAAGGCCAGCGGGTCGCCGGTCAGCTCGGCGCCGGACTGATCGGCCTGGTACTCGCGCGACCGCGAGACCGCCATCCGGATGATCGTCGCAGCCAGCGGGCCGACGATCGAAAGCAGCAGCAGGACAAAGGGATTGGGCCGGTCGTCGCGGTCGCCACCGAACATGCCCATGAAGTAGGCGACGTTCACCAATGCGGTCACCATCGACGCCATGGCGCCCGCCACGCAGGAGATCAGGATGTCGCGGTTATAGACGTGCGAAAGCTCATGGCCGAGCACCGCGCGCAGCTCGCGCTCGCTGAGGATGTTCAGGATGCCGGTGGTGCAGCACACCGCGGCGTTGCGCGGGTTGCGCCCGGTGGCGAAGGCGTTGGGGGCGGCGGTGTCGCTGATGTACAGCTGCGGCATGGGCTGCCGGGCGGTCGTGGCCAGCTCCCGGACGATCCGGTACATCGCCGGTGCCTGCATCTCGGAGACCGGCTGCGCGTGCATGGCCCGCAGCGCCATCTTGGCGCTGTTGAAGTAGACGTACGCGTTCATGCCGACGGCAAACAGCACCGCCAGATACATGATGTTCTTGCCGAACAACGAGCCGATCAACACGATGAGCGTCGAGAAGCCCACCAGCAGCGCGAACGTCTTCGCGGTGTTCGCGTGTGGATTCCACGTCATCAGCTACCTCCTCCAAGCGCAGTCAGTGCTCAGCACAGTCAAACTCACTGAAATTAACGCTTGGCGGCTAGCGCCTGGTTCCGCGGCATCCCGATCGGCGGTCAGCCGTGGCGGTCAGCGGTGTACTCCACCAGATTGAGCAGCGCCAGCCGGCCCGGCAGATCCGGGAGGTTGTCGAGCTCGGCCCGGGCGTCGGCGGCGAAGCGATGCACGGTGCGCTTGGCCTCGACCATGCCCTGTGACGCGCACAGCAATCCGAGTGCCTCGGCGAGGTCGGCGTCGTTGTCGATCGGCTGGGCCAGCAGTACGCGCAGTCGGTCGGCGTCGGCTCCGGTGTCCTGCAGCGCGTACAACACCGGCAGGGTGTGCACGCCCTCACGCAGGTCGGTACCCGGCACCTTGCCCGACTCATCGGGATCGCTGTCGATGTCGATGATGTCGTCGGAAATCTGGAAGACGGTGCCGACGATGCCGCCGAGCCGGCTCAGCCGCTCGATCTGCTCCTCGTCAGCGCCCGAGAACGTCGCACCGAACCGTCCGGACGCCGCGATCAGGCAGGCGGTCTTCTCGTACACGACCTTCAGATAGTGCTCGATCGGATCGGCACCTTCGACAGCGCCGCGGGTCTCGCGCATCTGGCCTGTCACCAGCTGAGCGAAAGTGTCGGCGATGACCCGGACCGCGTCCGGGCCCAGCCGGGACACCAGCCGCGATGCGGTGGCGAACAGGTAGTCACCGGCGAGGATCGCGATGTTGTTGCCCCAGCGCGCATTGGCGCTGTCGGCGCCGCGGCGCACCTGGGCCTCGTCCATGACGTCGTCGTGGTACAGCGTCGCGAGGTGCACCAACTCGATCACGGCACCAGCGATGGCGACGTCGTTGTTGTCGGGATCAGGCCCCAACGACGCTGACAACACAGTGAACAGCGGACGGAACCGCTTACCGCCGGCCTGGAACAGATGCTGAACCGCCTCGGCCATCAGCTCGTCGGCCTTGCCCAGCTCCGTCGACATCAGGTCTTCGATACGCGCGACGGCGTCACGAACCTGCGCGGCGAAGGCGGCGTCGCCAAAGTCCACGCCCGCGACCACTGTCGCTGGTGTCTTCATGGGTCCAACATACTGGGCGGCATGGTCGTGCACGCAGATGTGGTGGTGGTCGGGGCCGGGCCGGCAGGTTCGGCGGCTGCCGCCTGGGCAGCACGCCGGGGCCGCGACGTCCTGGTGATCGATTCCGCGCCGTTCCCGCGCGACAAGGCCTGCGGCGACGGGTTGACGCCGCGGGCCATCGCGGAACTGCGGGAACTCGGGCTCGGCAAGTGGCTCGACGGCCACATCAGTCATTACGGGCTGCGCATGGCCGGCTTCGGCGCCGACCGCGAGGTGCGCTGGCCGGGTCCGTCGTTCCCTGACACCAGCAGCGCGGTGCCGCGCACCGAACTCGACGACCGGATTCGGCAGGTCGCCGAGGAGGCCGGTGCCAAGATGCTGCTGGGTGTCAAGGCCGTCGGCGTCGAGCACGACGCCAGCGGGCGGGTACGCACGTTGAAGCTCGACGACGGGCAAGAGGTGGGCTGCACCGAACTGATCGTGGCCGACGGCGCCCGCTCGACGCTCGGCCGCGTGCTGGGCCGCGAGTGGCATCAGGAGACGGTGTACGGGGTGGCCATCCGCGCCTATATCGAGACGCCGCGGCACGCCGAGCCGTGGATCACGTCGCACCTGGAACTGCGGTCGCCGGAGGGCGAAGTCCTGCCCGGCTACGGATGGATTTTCCCGCTGGGCAACGGCGAAGTGAACATCGGCGTCGGCGCGCTGGCCACCGAGAAACGTCCGGCGGACGCCGCGCTGCGCCCGCTGCTCGCGCACTACACCAACCTGCGTCGGGACGAATGGGGCTTCGCCGGTCAGCCGCGGCTGGCCAAGTCGGCGCTGCTGCCGATGGGCGGCGCGGTGTCCGGGGTCGCGGGGCCCAACTGGATGCTGGTCGGCGATGCCGCGGCGTGCGTGAACCCGCTCAACGGCGAGGGCATCGACTACGGCCTGGAGACCGGGCGGCTGGCCGCTGACCTGCTGGGCTCGGGTGATCTCAGCGCAGCCTGGCCGGCCGTGCTGCAGGAGCACTACGCCGCAGGGTTCTCCGTGGCGCGGCGACTGGCGATCCTGCTGACGGTGCCGAAGTTCCTGCCGCTGGCCGGGCCCGTCGCGATGCGGTCGCAGTTCCTGATGAACGTCGCTGTCCGGGCCATGGGCAACCTGGTGACCGAAGAGGACACCGACATGATCGCCCGCATCTGGCGCCGGGCCGGCCGCGGATCACGCCGGCTGGATCAGCGGAAACCCTTCAGCTGACCGACCGCGCGAACCCGACGATGTCGCGGATGGTCGCGGCGAACACATCGGGCATGGCGCCGGCCAGTAGCACGTCACCGGCGTGGCAGGTGCCGGCGACGATCCGGCCGACGACACTGACTCCGGCCGCCGCCAGCATGCGGTAGTAGATCAGGCCCTCGTCACGCAGCGGATCAAGCTCATTGACCGAAATGACATGCGGCGGTAGGCCTTCCAGCTCCGCATCGGTGGCCACCCCGGGCCAGCAGGTGCCGTCCTGCGCGTGCTGCTGGTCCGGGTCGTAGATGGAACCCAGCAACGCCAGTTGCAGACGGCTCAGGAAGTACTGGTCGTTCTCGCGCAGCGAC
This sequence comes from Mycolicibacterium sp. CBMA 234, assembly GCF_009729415.1. Lineage (GTDB taxonomy): Bacteria > Actinomycetota > Actinomycetes > Mycobacteriales > Mycobacteriaceae > Mycobacterium. The sequence goes on along the minus strand of NZ_MPKW01000023.1, from coordinate 322,208 downwards.
GGCAGGTCGTCGGCGTCGTCCAGCCAGCGGTTGGAGATGAACGGGCACTGGGCATAGACGCCGGCGATCTCGTCGATCCAGCCCTCCCGCTTGGCTTTCAGCGCGACCGCCAGCGTCAGGTTCCCGCCGCCGGACTCCCCCGACACGATCAGGTGACTGATCCCGAGTTCGTCTTTTTGCGCAGCGGCCCAGCGGACCGCGGCCGCGCAATCGTTGAGCCCGGCCGGGAACGGGTGCGGGCCCAACTCGCCGCCGGAATTACGGAACTCGACGCCGACGACGACCAGCCCTGCGGCCGCCAGGTTCTCGCGCAGCCGGACGTACTGGATATCCGCGGCACTGCAGATCGCCATGCCGCCACCGTGCAGGTGCACCAAGGCCGGCAGCGGGCCGTCGACCGCGGTAGGACGGCTGATGTACAGCGTGATGTCGTTGCCGTCGACGCCGGTGATAGTGGTGGTCGAGGTGGTGACGCCGTCGGCTGTAGGCGCCATTTCGCCGAACATCTTCAGGATGGCGCCGGTCCCCACCTCAGCGAACGTGGCGAACTCCAGGCGCTGGGCCAGTGGCGCGTCGACCGTCAGATCCGGATCCGGGAGCCGGCCATCCATGCCGAACACGGCAAGTGCCTTGGCCATGCGCGGATCAGCGCGGCGGTCGGTGCCGATGGTGCAGTCAGGGTCAGCGAGGCGTCCATAGGGCATGGCCCCCATCTTGGTGCCGAACGTGAACGTGGTCGCGACTTTGTGAAAAGTCGCGACCACGTTCACTTTGGGCGGAAAGCTACCGGTACTCGCAGAGGTAGGCGGTCTCGACCTCGACGCGGACGCCGAACTTGCTATCGGCCGGCACGGTGAATTGCGTTCCGGCGGCGAAGGTTTCCCACTCGTCGCTGCCGGGCAGCTTGACGGTCAGCGCGCCGGACACCACGTGCATGATTTCCAGGCTGGAGGTGCCGAACTCGTATTCGCCGACGGCCATGACGCCGACGGTCGCGGGGCCCTCGGCGGGCGCGAAGGCGATCGAAGCGACCTTGCCATCGAAGTACTCATTGACCTTGAACAACACGACTCCTCGAACTCAGGTGAGGGGTCAGGATATCTGGACCGCCAGTGCGGACCAGGTCCGACGGTCGCATTCCTCAACGCGGCTCGTTCCTCGCCGCTTGATCGTCCTGCGACTAAAGCACCACGTATTTGTGCACCCCGAGGATCGCGTTCTCGTCCGCGGGCTCGGTGGTGCACTCGTGCAGCGCCGCATGCACGGCGTCGGTATCCATACCCGTGCCGATGCACACCAGTTGCGTACCGGCGCCGCGGCGCTTCTGCAGCCGAAGCGAACCACCCACCAGCTGCAGCAGGTACCGGTGCCCCGCCCCGAAATCGACGAAACCCTTTGCGCGATAAAGACCTTCAGGGCGGTCTCGCATCAGCGCCAGCAATCGGCGCGGATTCAGCACGGTGTCGGTGGCGTAATCGACGCTCTGGTAGACGGGGTGTTCGTGGTCGTGATCGTCGTGCAGCAGCTCGTCGAAAGACAGCTGCGCCTGCGGGGCGCGCTCGGGAACGTCGATGAGCAGCGTGGGGTCGATACGCGCAAAATCGGTGGGCAGCACCGGAACTCGCGGATTCTGCGCGCGAATCCGGGCCAGCACGTCATCGACGTCGGGGGCGTCGCCGGCGCGGTTGAGCACCACCAGATCAGCGACCGGCAGTCCGTGTCCGAAGTCCGGCTCGGTGGCGTTGACCACCAGGATCAGGCCGGCGTAGTGAAAGTGGTCGTCGTCGGCGGTCATGATGGTGCGTGCCACCGCGGGTGGCTCGGCGACGCCGCTTGCTTCCACGACGATCAGATCAAGCGCCGGACGCACCGCCGCCAGCTTGCCCAGCATTCCGACGACCGCACCGTCCTCGGTGACGCAGCAGATGCACCCGTTGGACAGCGACGCCATGGCGTCGACCTGCCCGGCGACCAGCATCGCGTCGATGTTGACCGAGCCAAAGTCGTTGACCAGCACGCCGATTCGCACGCCGCGGCCGTTGCGCAGCAGGTGGTTCAACAGCGTGGTTTTGCCTGCGCCGAGGAAGCCGGCGACGGCCAGGACGGGAATGCTCAAGGCTTGACGGGGAGGCCCGTTGACGGTTTCACCGCGGCGTGCAGTGCGACGATGCCGCCGGTCAGGTTGCGCCACCGCACCTGCGACCAGCCGGCCGCCTCGATCTTGCGGGCCAGGTCGTCCTGGTCGGGCCAGGCGCGGATGGACTCGGCGAGGTAGACGTACGCCTCGGGGTTCGACGACACCGCCGTGGCCATCGTCGGGAGCGCCTTCATCAGGTACTCCTTGTAGGCCGTCGCAAACATGCGGTTGGTCGGCGTCGAGAACTCACACACCACAAGGCGGCCGCCGGGCCGGGTCACCCGGGCCATCTCACGCAGGCCGGCGCTGTAGTCGACGACATTGCGCAGCCCGAAGCTGATGGTCACGGCGTCGAACACGCCGTCGTCAAACGGCAGCTTGGTGGCATCACCGGCGACCTTCGGGACGTCGCGGGCCGCTCCCGCGGCCAGCATGCCGACCGAGAAGTCGCAGGCCACGCACCACGCGCCAGAGGTCGCGAGTTCGACCGTCGACACCGCGGTGCCCGCGGCCAGGTCCAGAACCTTGTCACCTGGGCCGATACCGAGCGCCGCGCGCGTCTCCCGCCGCCAGAACCGGTCCTGCCCCAGCGACAGCACCGTGTTGGTGATGTCGTAGCGGCGGGCCACGCCGTCGAACATCGACGCAACCTCGTGCGGATCCTTCTCCAATGACGCGCGACTCACCGGAATGACGCTACCGGTTTGCCTTGCTCCCCACCCGCGCGGCGGCCCCGGGAATGGAGTGGCCACCGCGGGAGCTGTAAGCGGCATGAGTGCAAAAGTGTGGTTCATTACGGGTACTTCGCGCGGCTTCGGCCGGGAGTGGACGATCGCGGCGCTTGAGCGCGGGGACAAGGTGGCCGCGACGGCGCGGGATATATCCACGCTCGATGACCTCGTGGCCCGGTTTGGCGATGCGCTCCTGCCGATCGCGCTCGAGGTCACCGACCGCGACGCCGACTTCGCCGCGGTGAAAGCGGCACACGATCACTTCGGACGCCTGGACGTCGTCGTCAACAACGCCGGCTACGGCCAGTTCGGGTTCATCGAGGAGCTGTCCGAAACCGAGGCCCGGGAGCAGATCGAGACGAACGTCTTCGGTGCACTGTGGATCACCCAGGCAGCGCTGCCGTATCTGCGCGCGCAAGGCGGCGGTCACATTCTTCAGGTGTCCTCGATCGGCGGCATCAGCGCGTTCCCGGGGCTGGGCGCCTATCACGCGTCGAAGTGGGCGCTGGAGGGTTTCTCCCAGTCGCTGGCCGCGGAGGTGGAGCGGTTCGGCATCCACGTCACGCTGATCGAGCCGGGTGGGTTCTCGACGGACTGGGGCGGCGACTCGGCCAAGCGGACCAGTGAACTGGCCGCGTACGACGAGCTGCGGGCAGACGTCGCGCGCTGGCGGGGAGAACGCAACGCGGTACCCGGCAACCCGCAGGCGTCGGCGGCCGCGGTGCTCAAGATCGTGGACTCCGAAAACCCGCCGCTGCGAGTCTTTTTCGGTAGCGCGCCGCTACAGCTGGCCAAGGCCGACTACGAAAACCGGTTGCGCACCTGGGAAGAGTGGCAGCCGGTGTCAGAGCTCGCCCAGGGCTGACCCTCACCTCCCGCGAGCGTGCGTGTCTGTACGGGCTCTTGCGGTGTGTCGCGTGCAATTCGCGCACGCTCGCCGGCCGCGAGCGTGCGCGTAGCGCATTACGGACGCGGCGTGTTGGGTGCAGACACGCACGCTCGCGGGAGTGAGGAACTCACGGGCGCGGGGACCAGGTCAGTCGGTCTTGAAGACGAAGTTGTGGTCCAACGGATTTCGCGGCACGTTCAGGGAATTGGCGGCGAAGTCGGGATCTTCGTAACCGATGGCCACCCCGCACAGGATGCGGTAGTCGTCGCTGATATCGAGCTGTTCCCGCAGGACGTCGGGGTAGCCTGCGACGGAAACCTGGACACAGCTGCCCAGCCCGCGCGCGGTGAGCGCCAGCAGGAAGGTCTGCAGGAACATGCCGACCCCCAGTGCATCAACATGGTCCAGGTCTCGGTGCATGCAGACGATGCCGGTCAGCGGCGCTCCGAAGAACTCCCAATTCCGCAGCACGGCAATCCTTCTGGCTTCCTTGTCGTCGCGCGGCACCCCCATCGTTCCGTACAGCAGCGCGCCGAGCTCACGACGCTGGTGCGCGAACGATTCAGGTAGCGGCGGCACGATGGGGCTCGCGGTGTCGGCCTGCGCCAGCAGCGCTTTGGCTAGGCGGTCGCGCGCCGGCCCGGAGGCGAACACCACATGCCAGGGCTGGACATTGGAGTTCGAGGGCGCCCGGACGCCGAGTTCGAGGGACTCCGTCACCAGCTCTGTGGGCACCGGCTTGTCACGCAGGAACAGCCGGGTGGAATGACGGTCAGTAATGGCCTGTTCCAGGTCGTACATGTGGTCCCTTGCTCAATCACGAACGGTAATAACAGTTTTACCGGGTCGGCGACGCGGCGCGCGACCAATTTCGAAGGCGGCGCGGCCCTCGGTCAGCGGGTAGCTGGCGGCGATCGCGACATGTAGTTTCGAGCCGTCGACGAGCTCGGTGAGACGGTTCAGCTGCCCGCGGTCGGGCACGACGATGAAGAAGATGGCCTCGATCTGGAGCGCCTCGGCACGCCCCTGTGGCGGTGGCGCCGACAACGTGACCAGCCGGCCACCGGGCCGCACGATCCCGAGGGACCGTTCGAGCGTCTGTCCGCCGATGGTGTCGATGACGACGTCGTACTCGACCCCTTCCCCGTCGAACTGCTCGGTGCGGGTGTCGATGACGCGCCGGGCGCCGAAGCTCGCGGCGACGTCGCGGGCCTCGTCGCTGCGGACTGTGGTGGTGACATCTGCGCCGAGTGCGACGGCCAGTTGCACGGTGAGTGCGCCGACGCCGCCCGCGCCGCCATGCACGAGAACCCGTTCACCGGGCTGCACGCGGGCATGATCGACCAGCGCCTGCCAGGCCGTCAGCCCGGCCAGCGGCAGAGCCGCCGACACCGAGTGCGAAACGGTCCGAGGCCGGGGCGCCAAGTCTGCCGCGGGCACCGTGACGTACTCGGCGGCAGCGCCGTCCCGGTCGAACTGGATCAGCCCGAACACCTCGTCACCGACGGCGAAATCGGTGACATCGTCGGCGACAGCGGCCACCACGCCCGACACTTCGTGCGACGGGATGGTCGGCGTGCGGTCGACACCGTCGCGCAACCAGGTTTCGTCCCAAGTCAATTCGTCGAACGTGATGGCGGCTGCGCTTACCGCGATGAGCACCTCGCCGGGAGCAGGCACCGGGACCGGCGCCTGCTCCACGACGAGTACTTCGGGGCCGCCGCGGTGATGCGCGCGAAGGGCGGTCATGGTCGTCATCTCAGAACCCCTTGTCCTCGAAACATTTCAGGACCACGTCGGCCACGTCGCGCCAGCCCGCGCCGACGGTCAGGGAATGCACGCGACCTTCGAACTCGTGGAACGACTGCACCTTCGAATACATCTTGCACACCTGCTGGGCGACCTTGAGCGGAACGGTGCGATCCTCGGTGCCGGGAGATCAGCAGCAGCGGGCGCGACCAACCAGCCGGGGTCGCGAGCGCCGCGTTAATGCACGCCAATTGCGGCGTGTCGGGTGCAGACACGCACGCTCGCGGAAGTGGGGAGCTCGAGGCAGAAAGCCCCGCGGGAGAGGGCTAAGCGGCGAGGGCGCGCCGCTCGCCGAGCACTGCGGCGTAGTGGCCGAGCAGCTCGTCGCAGATGGCGGGCCAGGTCCGGCCCAGGACGCTGCGGCGCGCAGCCAGCGAGTACCGGCTCCGCTCGTCGAGCAGGTGAGTCACCGCCGCGGGCAGCGACGCTTCGAAATCGGCTACCGGCAACAGCAATCCGGTGTGCATCGGTGTCACCAGGTCGCGCGGGCCGCCCGCGTCGGGCGCGATCACCGGCAGGCCGGACGCCATTGCCTCCTGCACGGCCTGACAGAACGTCTCATGCTCACCCGGGTGCACGAACACATCCATGCTGGCGTACGCCGTCGCGAGCTCCTGGCCATACAGCGCACCAGTGAAAACTGCTGTGGGCAGCAACTTTTCGAGCTTGGGCTGGTCGATGCCCTCACCGACCACGACCAGCTGCAGGTCATCCCGGTCGGCCAACGCCGCCAGGCGTTCCACGTGCTTCTCCGGAGCCAACCGGCCGACGAAGCCCACCACCGGCTTGCCCTCGGGCGACCACTGCGCCCGCAACGCCGTGCTGCGCGCCGACGGTGCGAAGCCGGTGACGTCGACCCCACGGGCCCACTTGTGCACCCGCGGAATCCGATGCGAGACAAGGTCTTCCATCGTCGCGGTGGACGGCGCCAAAGTCCGGTCTGCACGTGAGTGCAGATGCCGGTTCCAGGCCCACGCGACATTGGTCATCATGCCGACGCCGTAGCTCTTGGCGAATCCGGCGATATCGGTCTGGAACACCGCGACAGTCGGCACCCCGAGGAAGCGCGCCGCGTGCAATCCGCCGTAGCCGAGCAGCGCGGGCGAAGCCAGATGCACGACGTCAGGCCGGAATTCGCGCAGCACGCGCACCATCCGCGGCCGGGGCACCCCCAGCGGCAGGGACGTCACCTTCGGGAACATCCGGGACGGGACACGGTGCACGCGCACATCCCCGTAGACGCCCTCGGCAGGTTCCTCGCCGCGCGGGGTATCCGGCGCTATCACCAGGGCTTCATGCCCATTCCGGCGCAGATGCTCCAGCACCCGGAGCACCGAATTGGTGACGCCGTTGACATTCGGGAGAAAGGACTCCGCCACGATCGCAACCCGCACATCTGCAGGCTGGCAGCGCCGTTTGACCGTTAGGTTGCCGAAAGGGGTACGCGACGCGAAGACCCGCACAACTCGGGTTACCGCCGGTATCGTCTCTCGCACCAGGCGAGAAAAGAGGCGAGCATGCGTCTACCTCGGCTGATCCTTGTTTTTGGCCACGCGCTGGTGGCCCTCCTGGTATTCACCGGCTGCGGCCGCACCGTCACCGGATCGGCAGTGCAAGACCCCGACATGCCGGGTGTTTCAGTCACCGCGGACGGCTTCGGCATCATCGCGGGACGGCCCGACGCGCCTGCGCAGATCGAGGTGTACACCGAGCCGCAGTGCACCCACTGCGCACACCTGCAGGACACCGACGGACCGGAGATGAAGGGCCTGATCGCCCTCGGGCTGCTGACGGTGACGTACCGCCCGGTGACCTTCCTGGACACCGACTACCCCTATTCCGCCAAGGTCGCGGGCGCGCTGTTCCTGGCGGCGGCGCACGGCACGTCAGCCCCGGCGCTGCAGGCGTACGTCCAGACTCTGTGGGGCCACCAAAACCCCGGTGGCTCGCCGCCGTCCGACGGACAGCTCGCGGGCTGGGCCACCGACAGCGGCGTCAGTTCCGCCGCGGTGGCCGCCATCCAGTCCGGCCAACGTGCGCTGAACACCGACGACATGACGAGCGCCAACGAAGCCCGGCTACAACAGATCCGCGGCGGTGACGCGGGCACTCCGACCGTGTTCGATCTGGGCGGCAATGCCGTGGTCGACATCCAAGAGGCGGGCTGGCTGGCCAAGTTGATCGGCGGCCAGCCGACCGCTTAATCGGCGGACCGGTCGATTCGACGCTGCACCAGGGCCAGAACACCCAGCACCAGGCCTGCCATCAACCATCCCACCACGGCGATCGAGCCGGCCGGGATGACAGCCAGCGACGCGTTGCGGTTCTGCACCCGTACCAGGTCCGGGTTGCTGCGGTCGTACTCGACGTAGATGCGCATCCCGGTCTCCAGCTCGGACGGATACAGCACGCCGAGCTCAGGCCGGTAGGTAACGCGGTTGGGCGTCACGAACTCGATGGTGGAGCGCCGCGGACCCGCCGAGAGCACCTCGGCAGCCGCGGTACCCATGTTGTGTTCGATCTGCTGGTCATTGCGCCAGGCGCCGAGCACCAGCAGTACCGACTGCAGCGTCACCAGGCAGGCCATGATGACGACGCCCACTCGGATACGGCGGATGATCCGCTGCGACCGGGTCTCTTCGCAATTGCCGAACACATGCGGAAGCAGGCTGTCCCACAGCTCATTGGCCCGGTTGATGAGGGCGGCCCCGATCAAGGAGCGGCCTTGATCGCCGCCCGTATCGAAGCGTGCAGGGAGCGCAACGTGGACCGGTCCGCCTTGACCTCCAGCACGCGCATGCCCTCGAACGGCTCGCGGAGTGCGGCAGCCAGTCCGTCGGCTTCCACCTGACGGCATTCGACGTGGTAGGCGCGGCACAGGGCGGCGACGTCAACGTCGTGCGGGGTGCCGAAGATGCGCGACGACACGTCGGAGAAGCGGGGGTCGCCCTGCTCCAGCAGCTCGAAGATGCCGCCACCGTTGTCGTTGGAGACCACGATGGTCAGCGCTTTCGGCAGCGGCTCGGTGGGGCCGACCAGCAGACCGGAGCTGTCGTGGACGAAGGTCAGGTCGCCGATGAGCGCGACGGTCTTGCCGCTGTCCTCATGGCGTTCGTGGGCCAGCGCGGCACCGATCGCGGTGGACACCGTGCCGTCGATCCCCGCCACGCCGCGGTTGGACCGCACCGAGATGCCGTGCGAGTTCAGCCCGACCAGCGCGGCGTCGCGCACCGGGTTGGACGCGCCGAGCACCAGTTGATCGCCCGGCTGCAGCCCGTCGGCGACCGCGGCCGCCACGTGCAGGCCGGTGGTCAGGTGATAGGCCCGGAGCTGGTCGCGGACCGCGTTCTCGGCGCGCGCATTGGCGTCGGCGCAGCGGCTGAGCCAGGCCGGATCGGGCGTGCCGGAGGTGATCGCGCGGGTGCCGGTGGCCTGCGAGTTGCCTGACACATCGGGCCAGCGGGGGCCGGTGGTCAGGGCATAGACGGGCACATGCGGGTCGGCGAGCAGCGCCGATACCGGGCGGTGCAGCGTCGGCCGGCCCAGCATGATCACTTGCTTGGGCGCAACGAGCGACAGCGCCAGCGGGTGCAGCGGGTTGTCGGCGGGCGGCGCGGTCGGTTCGGCGACGGTCGGCAAATGGGCCAGGTTGTCGTGGCGTCCCGCACCATGACCGGCGATGACGATGGTGTCGGCAGTCAGGTCGATCTCGAGCGGCTGATCGAACATCACCGGCGGGGTGTAGGTCCACGGCCGGCCGTCGGGCCGGCCGTCGGGTGAATATTCGGCGCCGTCAGCCGCTCCATCTTCGGAGTCAGGCACCAGCGGTTCCCGCAGCGGGATGTCGAACTGCACCGGGCCGGCGTTGGCGGTGCGAGAACCCTTGGCTGCCACCAGAACTCGACACGTCGCCGACCGCCACTGGGCATTGCACGCCGCCACATCGGCCGTCGGCTCAGCCAGGCCGAGGCTGATGGTGGCGCGTACCTGGGTGCCGAAAATCCCCAGCTGCTCCATGGTCTGGTTGGCGCCGGTGCCGAGCAGCTCGTAGGGCCGGTTGGCGCTGAGCACGATCAGCGGCACGCGGGCGTAGTTGGCCTCGATCACCGCCGGGCCCAAGTTGGCCACCGCGGTGCCCGACGTCATCGCGATGCAGACCGGCGAGCCGGCGGACACCGCCAGGCCGACGGCCAGGTAGCCGGCGGTGCGCTCATCAATACGGACGTGCAGCCGCAGGCGGCCGGCGCGGTCTGCGGCGGCCAGGGCAAACGCCAGTGGCGCGTTACGCGAGCCGGGGCACAGGACCACATCGCGGACGCCGCCGCGAATCAGCTCGTCGACGACGACCCGCGCCTGAATCGTCGACGGGTTCATGGCTACAGCGTGTCACACCGGGTTGGCGGCGAAGAATTCCAGCACGGCGGCGTTCACCTCGTCGGGACGCTCGATGAAACCGAGGTGGCCGGCGTCCGGGATCTCCAGGTAGCGGCCCAGCGGCATGGCGTCGGCCACTTCCTTCGACAGGTGCGGCGGCAACACCACGTCATTGGCGAACCCGATCACCTGAACCGGCACAGCAACCTGCCGATAGAACGGCAGCCGGTTGGTTTCCGGCGCGACCGCCAGCTGGGCGCGCAACCCTGGCGTGGGCTTGGTAGGCCACATGGTGAACATCTCGATCCAGTCCTGGACGGCGCGGTCGTCGTTCAGGGTCTTGGGTGAAAAGTTCTCCAGCAGACGGTTTTTCGCGTCCACTTCGGGTGGTAGCTCGATACCCGCGGCAAGCAATGCCCGCTCCGCCTCACGGAAGAACGTGCGGGCCCGGTCCTCCCGACCACGGGTGGCCATCAGCACCGCTGAGGACACCAGCTCGGGACGGGCGACCATGAGCTCCTGGGCGATGAACGACCCCATCGAGACACCCACGACGCGCACCGGGCCGCCGACGACCTTGTTGATGAGCGACGCCGTGTCCGCGACCGCCTGGTCCGTGGAGAAGCCGATGGCGTTCTCGGTGGCACCGATGCCGCGGTTGTCGAACGTGATGCAGCGGTAGCCGGCCCGCTTGAACGCCGGCACCTGATGCAGGTGCCAGGTGCGGCCCGCGCCGCCTCGGCCTGCGATGAACAGCACCGGCTCGCCGGTCCCGCCGCGGTCGTCGTATGCCAGATTCACCCGGCCGAGGTTACTGGACCCGTCAGCGGCGGGAACGGACCCGCTTGAGCGCCTGATCCCACAGGAGCGCGGTGGTGGCCTTGAGCTGGGTGGGTTTCAACAGCTCGCGAGACATCATCGCGGTCGCGCTGGCCTTGGTGGCCGCCGATGCCTTCGACATATGTCCGGAGTCGAACGGCGGCTGCGGGTCGTACTCCATGGACAGCTGGATGGCCTTGGCCTTGTCTTCGCCGGCGATCTGCGCGGCCAGCCACAATCCGAGGTCGATGCCGGCCGAAACGCCCGCACAGGTGACGATGCGGTCCGCGGATTGCACAATCCGTTCGTCCGTGACCGGTTCGACGCCGAAGGTGCGCAGCAGTTGGACAGCCGCCCAATGCGACGTCGCGCGCTTGCCCTCCAGCAGTCCTGCGGCGCCCAGGATCACCGAACCCGAGCACACCGACGCAGTCCACGTGGTGGTCTCGTGGGCCCGCCGGAGCCAGTCCAACAACTTCTCGTCACGCGCGTGTTCGAGCGTGCTGAATCCTCCGGGGATCAAGATGATGTCCGGGGTCGGCGTCTCGTCGAACGAGTGCGTGGCGCCCACCAACAGCACTGCGGAGTCGGCGGCGATCGGACCCGGCTCGTGCCAGACGAAGCGGACCTCGGTGTCGGGCAGCCAGCGCAGCGACTCGTAGGGACCGATGAAGTCGAGGGCGGTGAAACCCGGGTACAGGACGACGGCAACTTGCATGATCTCTCCTCTAAGCGAACGTTTTGCGGTACTGGTCTGGCGAAACCCCAACGCGCCGAATGAAACTGCGCCGCAATGTCTCCGCGCTGCCGAACCCGCACCGGGCCGCGATGGCGGTGACGGTGTCGTCGGTCTCGGTGAGTTGGCGACGGGCCGCGTCGGTACGAACCCGCTCGACGTAGATGCTGGGCGGCTCACCGACCTCGGCGGTGAAGGTGCGGGTGAAATGTCGCGGACTCATGGCCGCGGCGCGGGCCAGTTCCGGAATGCTGTGCGCGCCACCGGGTTCGGCCTCGATGAGCTGCTGCACATCGCGGATCGGTTCGCGCTTGGCGCGGGGCATCCAGACCGGCGCGGCGAACTGGGTTTGGCCGCCAGGCCGGCGCAGGGGCAGCACCAACCACCGCGCCACGGTCTGGGCCAGTTCGGTGCCGTGGTCTTCTTCGACGAGGCTCAATGCCAGGTCGATCCCGGCAGTGACCCCGGCCGCCGTCCACACCCGTTCGGAACTCCGGATGAAGATCGGCTCCGGATCGACGACGACGCTTGGGAATTCGCGGGCCATGTGTTCGGCCGAGGCCCAGTGAGTGGTGGCACGGCAGCCGTCGAGCAGGCCGGCCTCGGCGAGCAGAAATGCGCCGGAGCAGACACTGACCATCCGGCGGGTGTTCGGTGCCACGGCGCGAATCCACTCGATCACTGCCCGATCACCGCGCACCGCCTCGGTACCGAAGCCGCCCGGGATGATCACCGTGTCGATCGCGGTACCCGGTTCCGGTGCCGCGGAGGCGAAGAATTCCAGACCGGTCAATGTCCTGACCGGTCCGGAATCCAGCGCGACCAGACTGACGTCATAGCCGCCGAGCTGCGGTTGGGCCGCCAGATGTAGCCCCGCACCCGTGAAGACGTCATGGGGCCCGACGATGTCCATGGCCTGCACCCCGGGGAACCCGAGAATCACCACAGATCGCGTCACCCATTCATGGTGTGCTGCGATCGCGGTGGCGTCTAGGCCATGGTGCCCACGAATTAGGACGCGAGGTGACTACCGGGTCCGGCCCAGCACACCGTCCGCAAGGCGCTGTAGTGGACCGCGCACGACCTCAGGTGCAGTGTCTCGCGGCTGGGCGTCGTATCCGGCCGCCCGGACGGCGTCGCACAGCTCCGCTGCGCTCGTGCCACCGTCGGTTTCGATGGTGGCGGACTTGGTGGCGAAGCTGACGGAAGCGCGAACCCCGTCGATCTTGTTGAGCGTCTTCTGCACCTTGCCGGAACACATCAGACACGACATGCCCGTGATGTCGAGATAGATCGGTGCGTGATTCTGCGGTTGAGCCACATCCGTCAACGTCATTTCCTCACAATCTGGCGCCGATGGCGCCTCTCCAACCAGTCGCCGGCCGGCGCCGGTCAGTTCCCGACAATCTCCGCGCCGCCGCGGGCGAGGACCGTACGAAGCGATTGCGGGGTGCTGACGCACTCCGCGACGCCTTCGAAATCGACGTCGACAGTGGGATATTCGGCCAGGTAGTCGGCATACGTACGGCCCTGCAACCTCGCGCCCAGGCCGACCCAGGCATCGATCACCGCCCACTTCGACGGATTTCGGGCAGCCCACTCACTGCGATCCAGCCGGCACTTCCACTCCTCGATATCGATCGCGTCGAATCCGAAACTGCCGAGAAACTCTGTGTAGTGGACCTTTTCGCCACGCAGCACCGTCATGCCGCGGCCAAAAGCGACCGCCGGCGACGCCTCGGGAACCAGCCCGAGAATGGCGTGCGCTGCCGCGACACCGGTGGTGACCTCTTCAGTCAAGGGCACGCGCGGGCAGAGCTGCAGCGCGATGCAGGCATCGAGAATCGAGACCAAAATGTCGGCAGATTGCTCGAGCTGGTGAGCGTCGCCGAGCACTCGGGGCAGCCGCACCACGGTGAAGTCCAGCCCGGGAGTACCCGTAACGGCCAACTCCGCCAACGACTTCGACGCCGCATAGGGATACGGCGCGAAGCGCGGGTCCGTCACACTGGCCGCCGTCACCTCCGCGCTCACCACGAAGGTCGACAAGTGCACCAGCCTGGCGTCGTGCTGCCGGCACGCGTCAGCGATGGACGACACCGCATCGACATTGGCCGCTCGAAGGTCGCCGTACCGCACCAATACATTCGTGTTTCCGACGCAGTTCACCACCGTGCCGGCGCCGACGTCCGCCAGCAGCGCACCTAGGTCTGCCGCGGCGAATCCTGCGTTTCGCTCAATGATCGTGACACCGTCGACCGATTGCAGGACGGACCACGGGTCATGTTCAGGCAGTGGCGATCTCGCGACGAACACCACCTCCGGACAGCGGAGCCCGGACTGTTTGCGGTCGAGAATGGCCCGCGCGAAACCGGTACCCAGTATTCCGGAAGCGCCGAGAATGACGATCGAGTTGCCACGCTCTTGTGAAACTCGCTGCGGCACAGGCGCCACGCTGGACGAGTGATCCAGCGTGGCGAGATCGTGCGTTATCTCGGTGGCGGTGCCGGGGTCCATCCAGGCGTCGATGTCCGGTCGGCAGTCGACCACATTGACGGCGCTATCGGCAGTGATCAGGTCGAGAATGGTGAGTTGCCAACCCAGGAAGCTACGGGTGACAGGCAGGATCCTGATCAGCTCGAGCGATCCGATGCCTTCATCCAGCAGGGAGGTATCCGGCCCGATCACCCGATCCAACAGCCGGCTCCAGGTAGCAGCCAAAGCAGAGGCTCGATCACCCGATCCCCCGGACCCGGCGACCGAAAACCCGGACACGACCGGGAGTTTTTCCCGGTCAACTTTGCCATTGGGCTTTCTCGGGATATCCGGTGCGCTCGCGACCGAGAAGGACGGCACACCCAGCCCCCGAACAATGGCCCGGACTCGTGCCGCGGCCACCGGATCGTCAATTCCGTTTCGAGACTTCATAGTGGTGAACCAGATACCCAGACCGTTGCCGGCGAGTTCGACGGCAACGTCGGCGATCTCGGGGTCCGACGCGACGCGCCGCAACACCTCAGCGGTATCAACACGTTGACCGGCAATCTTGACCACGGCGTCGCGGCGTCCCGCCAACACCGGGAAGCCGGCGCTGTCTCTGGTCACCCGGTCGCCGGTGGCGAATGCCCGATACGAGGCGCCGTCATGTGCTTGCACCGCACCGAAACTCGTGCTCTCCAGACCCAGGTAGCCGGACGACACCGTCTCCCCGACGACGATGACTTCACCGAATGCCACGAACACCGAATTGGGGACCAGCGGACTGCCCAGCCTGGTCCGGGTCTGCGCGGCGACGGCGGGTTCGTCGGTGCCGATCGGCAATTGGGTGACGACCACGGTGGTCTCGGTCGGGCCGTAGGTCGACACGAGCGATATCCCTTGGCCGGCAGCAGAACCCAGCCATTTGTCGACAGCGGTGGATCGCACTGCCTCCCCACCGATGATCACCTGGCGCAGCGCCGTGCCTCCGAGCGCAACCAGTGCCTCGTCGTCCTCACACAGCAGGTGCCAGACGGAGGTGGGCAGGTCGAGAACAGTCGCCAACTCAGCTGCGACGTCACGGATCAGCGATCGCAGGTCACCTGCCCGCATGGCGGCCGAGCGGACCACTCGCGATCCGCAGGACAGGGCTCCGAACACTTCTTCCACACTGATGTCCGACGTCAGGGGCGCACACTGCAGGACGGTGTCGGCTGGGCCCCAACCGTACGCGGCGCGCACCGCGGCACAGAAGATCGCCAACGCGCCGTGGGTCACCGGCACCAGTTTGGGTTGGCCCGTCGACCCGGACGTCGGCATCACGTAGGCCAACCGGTCCGCGAGCCGGCTGTCATGAGCTACGTGGTCGATCCGGTCGTCGACGAGTTGCCGCACGTCCAATTCGCGCAGCGGCGTGGCGACGTCGACCGCGTGTGCAGTGACAGCGCAGTGCTCGGCAATTGCGTTGATCCGCAAGGCCACCTCGCCGGACGTCGCGCAGACGCTGTAGCCACAACCCGCCAGATGGCACGCGATCAGTAACTCGATGGCACCTTGGGAATCGTCGTCAACGAAGACCAGCACATCTCCAGGATCGATACCCGCGCAGACGATCTCAGCGATCCAGCGGTCGACACCCGGGCTTCGGCACTGGCTCAGCTCCACAGCCTCGTCCAAAAACCAGGCGCGCACTGCAGCCGACTCCGGCGCAGGCACATCGATATCGGTAAAGAGACTGGTGCCGGTGACGAGACTCCCGTGAGCGTTGAGCCCGAGCCACTCGCCGACGGTCAGTGCAATCGGTTCATCCCAATGCGCGGCCATAGCTTGCAGTGCCGCGACGATCCGCTCCGCGACCGGTTGGGCTGCGCGGTCAGGCAGGTCGTCACGGTTCCAGATCGCGAAATCGATTGTGCGCTGGGCTTCATCGTGAACGCAGGCCACGGTCATGCCTTCGACCGGACCGATATCGGTGACCACGGGAGGTTCGGACAGGTGCGGGCCGAGTTCCGGTGCGCAGCGCCCACGCATGAAGTTGACGGTCAGCGCCTCGGCATGGGAGTTGCCGTTGATGGCCAAATACATTCGCCGGTAAAGCTCCTCGCGGAACCACCGACGTCGCGCGGCCTTGACGTAGCCGCGGTCGATCGCGGTGACCACATCCTTGACCGATGCGAACGGCGCGAACCGAACCGGCTGGGCCACCGAATTGACCAGGCAGGTGGCGACATTCAGCTCCGGAGTGCCGAAGCGGTTGTCCACCGGATGCACCAGCAGGCTCTCGGTGCTCTGCCGCAGACTGGCGTGCACCGCGACGGCCGCCGCAGCCACCAGTATGTTCAGCGGCACCTGCTTGGCCTCGGCGAGTGCGATGATCTCGCGGTACACCGAGTCGCCGACCTGTACGGACTCTCGCAGTACTCCCCGGCCGGCAGTTCCGGGAAGAGCGTCTCCCGGCCCACCGCGTTGGTCGTGTTCGGTCAACTCGCGACGTACCGCCCCGGCCAAGCGCTCACCGGCTTCGGCCACTTTCGCCCGCTCGTAGCGGTGGGCTTGATCGAGCGCCGCCACCGCCGTTGCCGATGCCGTTGCCGAGCCGGCAGCTTGCGCGGCCTCCGTGAGGTTCCGGGCCAGATCGGCTTCGATGATGGCGATGGCAGCGCCGTCCAACAGGATGTGATGGGTGTGCGCCTGCATGCCCACCACGTGGCCGGCGCCATCGGTGTGGACGGTGTACAGCACCAACGGCGTATCCAGGATTCCGTCTTGCCATAGGTCGGAGAGCGTCCTCTCCTCCGGTCCGGCGGGCGGGTGGATGTGAAAGATGTCCTGAAATCGCAGCCGGGCAACAAGATCCGGATAGGGGCTGCCGACCTCGGACTGCAGCACGCACAGGTGGGCAGGGTAGGTCAGAACGGTCGCCTCGAGCGCGGAAAGAAACGACGGTAGTTCCATCGGGTGAAACCTGTAGCTTTTGCCGATCAGGTACAACGCCGGATCGGGGTCCTGCAGCACGCCGCGGTAGATGTTCTGCTGAGCGCTGCTCAGCGGGATCCGGTCAGTCGGCGACACCGTGGCGCTCCAACTCCCGCACCCACCCGGCGATGGTCAGGTCCTCCGCGAGCTGCGATGGCAAGTCCGATTCCCGTTCCACCCCAAGGCGTTTCATCAGGAGCACGAACCGGACCGAGTCCAGCCCGAGTTCCCGCAGATCGGTGGCGTCACCGTCGAACAGATCGGATTCGTCGATGTACAGCACCTCCGACACCTCGGCCAGCACTCGCTGCCGGAGCCCGTCAGCCATGGACTTGGACGGCCAGCGAGGTCCGAATCACCTTGCCGGACTGTGTTCTCGGGATCTCGGTCACCATCTCGATGGTCGACGGCCGCGCCATCGATTCGGACTCAGCGCGATAGCGCGCCGCAATCGCCTGCTTGAGCTTGCGCGTCTGCGCCTCGTCGAGGTCTGCTGCCGGGACCACTGCCAATCCGATGAGCGCACCGAACTCGGCGTCGGGTATCTCGTAGCACGCGGCCGCCACCACCCCCGGCACGCGTTCCGCGATCCGGTCCACTTCGTCGGGGGCGACATTGACTCCACCCGAGATGATCATCTCGGATGATCGCCCCTTGATGTAGAAGAACCCGTCGCTGTGCCGCTCGAAGATGTCGCCGGTGTTCACCCAGCCATCGACGAGCACACCGCTGGTTCGTTCGGAATTGTTCCAGTACCCCAACATGTTTGCCGGAGACTTGATCCACAGCGTGCCCGACTCGGCACTGACGCCGCCGACGGTCGGCGGAACGCTACCGTCACCTCCGGCCAGATAGACCTCGACCCCGGGATAGGGCCGGCCCACTGCGCCCGCCTCGATCTTGGCGATCGATCCCTCCGCCGTCGGGAGACACAAGGCCGTACAACCTGTTTCGCTCAGCCCGAACACTTGCGCCGTGTGAATGCTCGCCGCTTCGACAAATTGGACGTCGGATGCGATGGCGCGAGATCCGCCGTAGCCGACCATGCGCAACGGTGGCAGCGGTGCACCGGACTTCACCTCTGCCACCAACCGGGTCAACAGGGTGGGCACCAGGCAGGTCGACGCGATCTGATTCGTGGTGAGGATCTCGGCCAATGACGTGGAATTCTCACCGCCGGTAACGCATTCACTACCGTGCATCAGGCAGTTCAGAATCCACCACAGTCCGCCGATGTGGGTGGCCGGCAGCGGCGAATACGTGGCTTCACCAGCGACCCAGCTGATCCAGTTCAGGTCTTCACGGGCCAGGATGTCGGCGATGGCGAAGAACGTGCGGTTGGGCAGCAGCACGGCTTTCGGTTCACCGGTGGTCCCGCTGGTGAAGATCATCGCCAGTGGATCATCTTCACCCAGCTCGCCCTGACGGACCACAGGGGCGGCATCGCCGCCCGATTCCGTTGTCCCCGAGCCGATATCCACGGTGATGGCCGGCACCTGAGGCAAGGATTCAGCCACGGTCGCCGGTTCAACTGCCGGTGGCAGCAGCACCACGCTGGGCTCGGTCACCTCGCCGAAGCGCCGGACCGCGGCCGGCGGCACATTCCGGTCCACCATCACCGCGATGGCCCCGAGTCGGGCGCAGGCCAACACCGACAGGTAGGTCTCGGGCCCGTTGTCCGAAACCACGAGAACCCGGGATCCGCTGGATACCCCGTGACTACCGAGTGCGGCAGCCAGGCGGTCCACTTCAGAGATCAGCTGCCCGTACCGCACCACGCTGGTTCCGTCGCAGCGGCGCAACGCAATTGCCGTGGATCGCCGCCGGGCCTGCGCAAAGACCCGCGCCAACACGGTGGATGGTTGATCGGACATCACTGAGAAGTGCTCCCTGGCAGCTGGTTACGGAATGTTGAGGATCGCGAGTTCGAATTCGCCGAACGCGGATCCACCGCCGTCGTCGTAAAACTCGATGGCACAAGGGACTTTCAAGTACCGCCAGGTCCGGTCGACGACTTCGATGCCTTCGCACGTCAATCGCGCGGAGAACTTGCGCGCATCGATCTGTCGCTTGTAGCGCGATGAGGTGGACCGAATCAGCATGCTGGACAACTGGTTCTCGAAATAGTCAGCCATAGACCAACCCCGAAAACCCTCGATCTCGCCATGGAGAACCGCCGGCGCGAAGGCCGAGTACGCCAGCTGATTGAAGCACAGCACCAGTTCGACGGCGTTGAAATGGCCCGTGCTGCGGATGTAGACCGACTCTGGAATGGTGAAATTGCCGGTGGCGAACATCGAGTCGCCCGTGGCGCGGTACTCCGCGTCAGTCAGGTAGCGGCAGCCCTTGTAGGAGTACGGCTCCAACACTTGGGCCAATAGATCCTCGGGAATCTGTTCGGTGACAATCGATTCCGCGTCGGTCACGCGCAGGTCGGTGGTGGTCATGCCGCGTACCCCGGAGTCACCAGGCCGTCGAGCATCGTCAGCCGATAGGTCGTCAACGTTCCCGTCGCGGTGCCGTGCTTTGCTCGATGGATCAGGGCCCTGTTGTCCCACAAAATGATGTCGCCGACCTCATAGTGCTGGGTATGGATGAACGGAGACGCGAACTCTGAGTCGAGCTGGCCGGTCGCGGTGAGGAGCTCATGCAGCACCGACGGATCCAGCACCGCACCGTCGCCATCTTCGATCTGGCTGGTGCCCGTGGAACAGATGTAGAGGATTTCCTGGCCGGTCTGCGGGTGCCGGATCACCGTCGGCCACTTCATCGGTGGTGTGGTGCGGTTGATCTCATCCCACACCTCGCCGATGGGCTTATAGACGTCGCCGGGGCGAATCTTTATGTGGCGGCGTGGATCATGCGTGCTGAACGTTCCTCGTACCGGCTCCTGCTGCTCCAGCGGAAGGGATTCCCACACCTTGTTGAGATCGATGAAGTACGTACCGCGGTCCGCTCCGGGCACCGTCAGCGGCATCACCATGGAGAACGCGAACGGCTCCGGCATGAACATGTAGTCGATGTGCCAGAACGCGCCCGTGCGCGGCACCCCCTGCCCCTCCTCGGTGGAGGAGACGAAGATCTGCGGGTGCTCCTTGTGGTGGTACACGGGCTCGTAGTACGTGACGATTTCACCCAGGATCCGGCCGAGCTCGATGAACTCCGCCGGCGACGGGTTGACGCCCTTGAGGACGACAAGCTTGTTCTCGTAGACGATTTCGCGGAGTTCATCAGTCGAGATGTTGCCCAAATTCGTTGGATCGATTCCGGTGACCTGCGCGCCGAGCCCGTGGCCCTGCACATTGAGCGTCATCGATGTGCCTCTTCCCAGTTTGCTGCACTACGGTGCGGCGGCCTCGAAATCCGTTGCCGCGCACCGCAGAATGCCATTCAATTTGATGCCTTCAACTGAGATAGTCGGCCCGATATCCAGAAAAGTTCCGCGCCCGTAGATAATTCGTGTTATCGCGGTTGATCTTCGGAGGAAGCGCGCCAACTGGCGGGGAGCAGCGGCGCTGATGCGCTCTCGTCGACGGACGTGCATGCCACGATTCCGGCCGGTGCGCTGGTCGCAGTACGCATCGCACCAGCGCGGCCCATCGGACCGGCACCGCTGTCACCGGCCGTCGCGATCGATGGATTATCAGCGCCACCAGTCATTTTGGCGGCCATCTCGGGCAGCTCGTCGCGGTAGCCGCGCGATCCCCGCGCTGCCCGACGGATCCGCTTGGCGCGGCTACGGGTGGCAGTAGCAGTGCGAGCGGCCGCCACCGCATTGAGGCTGGCGACAGTGGTGTCGGGTGATTCACTATCGGTCTCAGGTCCCGGCCCCACCTCAGGTTGGGGTAGCCCGGGCACGGCGTAAACGACGGTCGGCGCCGGGGCGGCTGGGCCGGCAGCAGCGGTCGCTGTCACGCTGGACGGTGTAGAGACGTGCGTGACACCGGCCGGAACGCCTGCAACAACCGGCATTTCCTGGGCTTGCGGAGCAGCGGCCACAGGCTGAGCGACGGGGCCTGCGGTGGGCAGCGCTGCGGGATCCGTGGTCGTGGGTACCGACGAATTCACCAGCGCCAGCGCCGCCAGCGCACTGAGCGCCGGCGCGAAGAACGGCGCCAGCAGCAGCGAATAGGACGCGTAGTAGGGGTACCAGAGCATGTCGTAAAGCCACAGCGCCACAAAGGCGAGCACGGCGGACGTGGCGGGATTGAAGCCCAGCTGCTGAAAGAAGTACTTGAAATTTTCGAGCATCTGGTCGACCTGGCCGGTGGTGCCCAGCTGCGAGATGAACTGCCACAAGTCGGCCAGCGGCTGACTTGGCGTGGTGGGCGCATTCGACTGCAGGTGCAGCCCCTCACCGCCGGGTGCGACGATGGGCGGCGCCGGCTGGGTGGGCGGAACCGCCGCCGTGGCCGCGCCGGCGACAGCCTGGTAGATGGCCATGGTGTCGGCGGCTTGTATCCACATGCACGCGTAGTCGGCTTCGTTGACGGCGATCGGAATTGTGTTGAGTCCGAAGAAATTAGTGGCCACCAACGCGGCATTCACGATGTGGTTGGCGGCCAACTCCGCCAATGTCGGCATGGTCGCGACGGCAGTGCCATAAGCGGCCGCCACCGTTTCGTGCTGCGCCGCCGTGGTAGCCGAGGCCAGCGCAGACTGCTCCAGCCATGCAAGATAGGGCACGTGCGCGGCGACGAACTGCACCGCGCTGAGGCCCTCCCAACTGCTGGCATGCACGTCGGCCACGATGGCCGACAACTCGGCGGCCGCTTGGCTGTACTGCCCGCTGAGTTCGTGCCATTGCGCGGCCGCGGCGAGTAACGAACCAGGCCCCGGACCGGCAGCCAGTAACCCCGAGTGCACCTCGGGTGGCACAGCCATCCAGATCGGCACTGTCACTTTTGCGGTCTCCTCGCACGGCACGACAGGCCGCTCACCCGCTCCGGCGCGACCCCTGGATACCCCCACGGCACCCCTATCTCTAGCTAGTCGGCCAACACATCGAGAAAGTTCCCAGCCCGAGGAGCCGGCCGAAATCGCCTATGCGGCAGCCGGATATCGCGGTATCGCAATGCGAGCGGTTCTTCGGGCCGGTTTTGACAGTGACCGGAGCCGTCGACGTACGGTGGCGCCATGCCAACCATCGATGCCCGTCACCTGGACGGAATATCCGAGACCGCGTTGTTGACCCTGCATCAGCGGGCGACCGAGGCTGCGCGGCCCGACGGCATCATCGACGACCCGATGGCGATAGCGCTGCGGGACACCCTCGGCTACGACTATCAAAACTTCGGCCGTACCCACCAGGCCACTGCGCTGCGCGCGCTGGTATTCGACCGAGTCACCCGCGAATACCTGGATGACCACCCGCGCGCGACGGTGGTCGCCTTGGCGGAGGGATTGCAGACCAGCTTCTGGCGCGTGGACAACGGCGAGATGACTTGGCTGTCAGTGGATTTGGAACCGATCATCCACCTGCGGCAGTGTCTGCTTCCGACCTCGCCGCGGCTCGGCCAGTGCGCTCAGTCCGCACTCGAGACGTCCTGGATGGACCAGGTAGACGACCGTGGCGGTGTGCTGATCACCGCCGAAGGCTTGTTCCAGTATCTGGATTCCGCAGCCGTATTCGACCTGATCGCCGCGTGTGCCAATCGTTTTCCTAACGGCCAGTTGGCCTTTGACAGCATCCCCCGATTCGTCAGCGCCCATTCACAACGCCGCGGCTTCAAGCTCAGCAAGGACTACACGTCGCCGCCGATGCCGTTCTGGTTCACCGCCGATCAATACCCGCAAG
This sequence comes from Mycolicibacterium sp. CBMA 234, assembly GCF_009729415.1. Lineage (GTDB taxonomy): Bacteria > Actinomycetota > Actinomycetes > Mycobacteriales > Mycobacteriaceae > Mycobacterium. The sequence continues at coordinate 299,462 of NZ_MPKW01000023.1, read as the reverse complement.
TGGAGTCCATCCCCGGCGTCCGCGCGGTGCGCGAACTGCGCTACCCCGACGGGCGCGGCAAGATCGTGCCGTGGGCCACCCGTCAGTCGTACCGACTGCCTCAGCTGGCTCGCTTCCGAGCGCCCGTGACTGTCGTCGAATTCGGTTGATGGACAGCACTTTCAACCGCGTCGAGCGGGTGCGCCGGGTCCGCAGTCAGCCGACGCCCAGTAACGGGTAGCACTCCCGGACCCGGTCCATCCACCAGTCCCGGCGTGCGGGCGCTGCCGCCAACTCCACCAGCCGTGCCGGGTCCGGCGCAACCGGACCCACCGGCAGGAACCCGTCGACCGAAGCTGGCACGTCGGCAACGTCTTCCACAAACAACCCGCCGGTGCCCAGCCCGCAGGCGTGCTCGAGCGACGGCAGGCATCCGGCGGCCAGCAGCCCGCGCGTCATACCGACCGCGGAATCCAAAGCGCTGGACACCACAATCGGGATGTCGATCTGGGCGGCCACCGCCAGCAGCCGTGCCACTCCCCCGAGCGGCGCGACCTTGACTACCGCGATGTCGGCAGCGCGCTCCCGCACCACCCGCAGCGGGTCCGAGGCCTTGCGAATCGATTCATCGGCGGCTACTGGGACGTCGACCAAGCCGCGCAGTTCGGCCAGTTCCGGCACTGAGGCGCAGGGTTGTTCGAGGTATTCGAGTGGCCCGTCGGCAGTCAGGGCGCGCGCGGCGGCCACCGCCTCAGCGACGGTCCAGCCGCCGTTGGCATCCACGCGCACCACCGGTATCGCGGCACGCACCGCGTTCACCCGGGCGACGTCGTCAGCCAACGTCTGCCCCGGTTCGGCGACCTTGACCTTGGCGGTCCGCGCACTCGGGAATCGCGCCAACACCTCGGGCACCCGGGCCGCCTCGACGGCAGGCACGGTCGCGTTGATCGGGATGCGGTCCCGCACTGGCCCGGGCGACGGCCGGTAGGCGGCTTCGATACCGGACGCCAGCCATGCCGCCGCCTCGGCTGGGCCGTACTCGACGAACGCGCCGAATTCGCCCCAGCCGCACGGACCTTCGATCAGCGCAACTTCACGAACGTCGATGCCGCGGAATCGAACCCGCATGGGCAGCGAGACAACGTGCAGCCGCTCAAGCAGTTCGTCCAAGTGCGGCGGCATTCGTTCATCCTGCCTCACACGTGATGTCATTCCGCCTTCGCGGGACTTGCGGCCCGACGAAAGCGCTGACGCGATCTCAGCGTGCGGCTTGCCGGGAGCCGGACGCGGCCTCGATCGCCCGGATAATCGGCTCGGGGTCCTCGATCATGGCGAGATGACCCGACCCGGCAAGGGTTATCGCATTCTGCGGAGCCAGCGTGGTGTTGAGCCGCGCGCCTGCCGATGCGGACAACACCTGGTTCTTCTCGCCCCAGATGGTGGTGATCGGCGGAAAGCCGTCATCCGGCATGAAGCCGTCGAGTTCGGCCAGGCGTGGCAATTCGGGCAGGATCGCGGCGATGGGCCTCAGCGCACCGGTTTTGGTCCAACGCTGACGTAGGGGCGCGAACGTCGCGGGACTCATTCGCCGCCCGCGGACCCCGAGCTGTTCGCGCAGCACGAGTGCGGCCACCGCGGCAGGCAGCCGGATGGCTCCGCCGACCGAGGCCAGGGGTATCGGGCGCAGCAGCCGGGCAGCCCAGCCGGTCCTGGTCGGCCGCAGAGTGGCAGCGGTAAGCGGATTCATCAGCACCAACGCCCGGACGTTGCCCGGGTTGCGTCGTGCGTAGATCAGCGCCATCGCGCTGCCGAAACAGTTGCCCACCAATGTCAAGCCGCGCAGCTGGTGGCTCTCGATGAACGCAGCCAGCAGCCGTTGATGGTTCTCGATGGTGTAGCCGTCGTCGGGGACGTCGGACTCGCCATAGCCGGGCCAATCCACGGCGTACACGCTGTTCGTTTGGGCGAGGGCGTCGAACTGGGCCTGCCAGATGGTGCGATTTCCGCCGAGATTGTGCAGAAAAACGATCGGATCGCCCGACCCGGCATGGTCGTACGCGATGGATAGGCCTTCCCAGCGGAACATCGCCATTTCTCTCCTCGATTTACGCTCGCAGCGGCCTCAGCAAGACCACCCGCATGAATGTACCGTATAGAATATTCGGTAGGGTATATTCATTTCCGTGATGGTCGCTCAACCGGATGCTGCTCCGCGACGGCGGTATGCCGCGCGCCAACCCGTCGAGGTCCGCCGCGCGCAGATCCTCGATGCCGCGGCCGGCCTCGTCGCGGAAGTCGGTTGGCCAGGAACGGCGATGGAACGCATCGCCGAGCGCGCCGGGGTCGCAAAATCGGTGAGCTACAAGATCTTTGGCTCGCAGGCCGAACTGCAACTGGCCCTGATGCAACGGGCACAGCAAGTCACATCGGACCGCGTCACCAGAGCACTCCAGGCCACCACCGAAATCGACACCATGCCCGGGGCCGTGGCCGCCGCTTTGAGCACCTACCTAGAGAGCGTGCTGCAGGAACCCGAGATATCGCGGCTCGTCCTGCTTCCGATCGACGGCGCCCCGAGCAGCGTACAGTCGGCTATCCGTGATGGACGCGAACGAATACGCCGCCAGATCGAGGCCGCCCTCGAATATCAGCTAGAGCGCATCGGCGCCGGCGACCTCGACGTCGAACTGATCTCACATCTCACCCGCGATGCTGCGGAGGCACTAGCCAGACTGCTCCTCGAACACCCCGCATCGTTTACCCCACAACGAATGATGCAGTCGATCCAGGTGATCGCGGAAAACGTTGGCCGTGCATCCACACACCAGGAGTGAACCAGCCAGCGCTACTTGATGTTTGACGCACCCAACCCGGTTCCGGCACCTCACACGGTGGCGCGGTCTCGACCATCCCAGAACGGCTTTCGAAGTTCCTTCTTCAGGATCTTGCCGGTGGGGTTGCGGGGCATGTCATCGACGAAGTCGACAGTCTTCGGGCACTTGTACGCGGCGAGCCGTTCCCGGGCAAAGGCGATGAGGTCCGTGTCCGTCACACCATCCCCCGAACTATCAAGTGTCACAACGGCTTTCACCGACTCGCCCCACTTTTCGTCGGGCACCCCGATGATCGCGACCTCGGACACCGCCGGGTGTTCGGCCAGCACCCGCTCGACCTCGATGGAGTAGATGTTCTCGCCACCGGAGATGATCATGTCCTTGAGCCGGTCCTCAACGAAGATGTATCCGTCGGCGTCCACGCGGCCGATATCACCGGTGCGGAACCAGCCCTCGGGAGTGATCGCCTCGCCGGTGGCGTCCGGCCGGTTGAGGTACTCCTTCATCAAAGTCGGTGTGCGGAACCACAATTCGCCCTGCGCGCCCGAATCCACATCTTCGAGGCTGTCAGGGTCGACGACCCGCACCTCGGCCTGCGGAATCAGCACGCCGGCGCTAACCAGTCGCTCCTCATTGTCGGCGCGGTGGTCTTCGGGCATCAGCCGGCTGACCACACCACACACCTCGGTCAGCCCGTACACCTGGATGAATTCCGTCTCGGGCCACGCCTGCAAGGCCTGACGCAGTAGCGGCAGCGGCATGGGCGACGCCCCGTAGGCGTAGGTCTTCAGGGCGCTGAACAACTTCACCGCATCCGGGCCGGTCTCGAGCACCTTGGCCAGCACCGCCGGCACGAGGAACGTCCGGTTGGCCCCGACGAGGATGCCGCCGGCCAGCGAGGCCCCGTCGGCGTCACGCGTCATGTAGCTCGGCACCCCGTTGTGCAGCCCGTACTGCATGTACGACGAGCCGCCGACGTGGAACAGCGGCATCGCGACGAGGTTCTTGTCCTCGGGGGTGCTCTCCCAGCCGTCGAAGGCGTTGATGGTGTGGGCAATCATGTTGGCCTGAGTCAGCGCGACGCCCTTCGGACGGCCCGTGGTGCCCGACGAGTACATGATGATGCAGACGTCGTCGGGCTGGACATCAGGCGAACGGTCTAGCGGCGTGGCACCGGCCAGCAGCGCCTCATACTCGTCGCCGTCGCCACCCTCAGGCGTCACGCTGATGATGTGCTCGACAGCGGTGAGTTTGTCGGCGATGTTGTCGATGCCCGGCCTCAGTTCGGCTCCGACGACGAGAACCTTTGCGCCACAGTCATTCAGCACAAAGTCGAGCTCGTTGGCAGCCAGCCGGAAGTTGATGATGGCGTTGGCCGCACCCAACGATGCCGCCGCCAGCGTCAACTCCACACAGGCCGGATGGTTCTTGTCCATGAACGCCACGACGTCACCGCGTTTGATGCCCCAGGCCGACAGCGCACCGGCCAATCGGCGGACGCGGTCGTTCCACTGCGACCAGGTCCAGGTGCGGCCCAGGTAGGTGATCGCTTCTTCGTCTGGCTTGGTCGCCGCCCAGTGGGCAACACGCTCATCGAGGAATCGGGGTGCCGACAGTTCAGTCATGCGCTGAAGCCTGCCACGTCTGCCGCGCGCTCAGTCGACTTTGGCGTGAACCTGTTGTCCCGCCAGGTAAGTCGCGAGCACCTCCAGATCGGCGACGGCCTCCGCCGGCACCGTGCGCGGGTCGGCGGACAGCACCACCAGGTCCGCGTACTTGCCTACTTCCAGCGAACCGACAGCATCATCGGAGAACAACTGCCACGCCGCGTCGATGGTCTGGGCCCGGATGGCCTGCTCGACGGTGAGCCGCTCCTGTGGCGCCAGGACCCGTCCGCTCGGTGCGGTGCGGGTCGCTGCGACGCTGATATTGCGCAGCGGCTCCTCGGGCGTCACGGGGGGGTCGTTGTGCAATGAGATGCGCATGCCGGTGGCCACCGCGGACCCGGCCGGCATCCACCGCGCCCCCTTGTCCGGGCCGAACAACCCGTCGACGAGGACGTCACCCCAGTAGTGGAGATGGTCGACGAACACGCTGCAGGTGACGCCGAGATTGTGGGCGCGCTGCAGCTGCGCCGGCGTGATGGCCCCGACGTGCTCGAGCCGCAGCCGGTGGTCATCGCGTGGATGCTGTTGCAGCACTTCCTCATACACGTCCAAAATGGTGTCGACGCCGGCGTCGCCGTGGACGTGACAGGCCAACTGCCAGCCCTGTGGAAAGAACGTGCCGACGATCTCGCGGAGCTGTTCGCGGGTGTAGTTGGCATGCCCGCACGACCCGGGCACCACGCCGATGGTGCGCGTGGCATCGGTGTCCAGGTACGGGAACGTCAGGTCGATGTTGCCGACCCATGGCGACCCGTCGACCCAGATCTTGATGCCGGCCTGACGCACCATGTCGTCGCCGTTGTCCGGCGACGCATCGGTGTGCAGCGCCGCGGTCGACATCTCGTAGGTACGCAAGCGCACCGTCAGCTTGTCGCGCATCTGCTCCAGGACGGGCCGGAACATCGGATCGAACGCCATCTCCGAACAGGTGGTCAGGCCTGCGCGGTTCAGCCGGGCGCACTCGGCGAGCAGCAGCTGCGGATAGTCATCGGGCGTGATCACGCCCGTCACCAGCGGGAACACCGCGCCCGTCTCCTCTGCGGTGCCGTCGAGCTCACCGTCGGCGTCGCGGCCGTACTTCGCGCCGTGCGGGTCCGGGGTGTCGCGCGTCAGCCCGACCGTGGCGGCTGCTGCGGTGTTGAAGTACGCCTTGTGTCCGGAGTTGTGCACGATCACCAGCGGAGTGTCGGGTGCCGCCGCGTCCAGCCAAGCGAGCGTCAGCTCCGGGAGGCCCTGCTGCAGCAGCGGATCCCAGCCGTTCAGGTAGGCACCGTCGGCACCGCGCGCGGCGACCTCGCCATGGATCGCAGCCATGACGTCACCAGCATCGGGCATCGTGACCGGCCGGATGTCGACGATCCGGCCGCCGAGCACCACGGCCTCCATCAGCGGATGACCGTGCGCCTCGATGAAGCCGGGCAGCACGCAGCCGTCGACTTCCCGAACCTCGGTGTCGTCGCCGATCCACGGCTGCACCTCGCCCCGCGAGCCGACTGCAACGATCCGTCCGTCGGTGACGGCGAGCGCCTCCGCGGTAGGTCGTTCGGGGTCGACGGTGACGATGTTTCCGACAATGACGAGATCGGCAGGGCTGGCCATGACGTGGATGCTAGGCGGTACGACGATCAGGCGGCGAGGATTGCGGGTCGGGCGTCACTCACCAAGAGACAGGCCAACTTTGCGCAGCAACGTGGTCCAGCCGCGCCCGGTCTGCTCAGCCCACTGCGCGTACTGCGCGTCCATGGTGTGCACGATGGTCGCCCGGCAACCGTGCGCCGTCGGCACGATGGTCAGCGTCACGACGGAAGTGTCGTCCCGCTCTTCCTGTTCGGAGATGAACCAGGTGAAGGTCAGCGTCCCGGGCCGCTCGACCTGCCGGTAGTAGCCCCAGTGCACGGCCTCGCCCTGTGCGCGCATGTCGGAGAACGTGAACCGACCGCCGACGCGCGGATCCATCTCAACCGTATGCACGTCGACCCCGGCGTTGCCGTCGATCGGTTGGCTCAACCAGGCTCGGACGTCGGCAGGGTTGGTCCAGGCATCGAAGACGCGCTCAGCGGATGCTGAGAACTCGTGAGTCGCAGTGGCCTGGACGGTGTCGCTCATCGGCATTCTTTCGGCTTGGGCTGCTGGCGGACAGTCATCGATCCGAACAGCTTCGAGACGCTTTCGGCGCGCAGCACGTGATCAGGGGAATCTCTCAGGGCTTGACCAACAGACTAGAACACGTTCTAGTCTGTTGGTCATGAGTGACGAGCTGCTGCGCCATCCCCTGCATTCCGGGCACTTGACCGTCGGCGCCCTGGCGCGCAACAAGGACAAGCCCGTCCTGTTCCTGGGTGATACCACGCTGACCGGCGGCCAGCTCGCCGACCGCATCAGCCAGTACGTTCAGGCCTTCGAGGCACTTGGTGCAGGCTCCGGCGCCAGCAGCGGCCTGCTGGCCCTCAACCGGCCCGAGGTGCTGATGATCATCGGCGCCAGCCAGACCCAGGGCTTCCGCCGTACCGCACTACACCCTCTCGGTTCACTGGACGATCACGCGTATGTGCTGACCGACGCCGGCGTCACGACCCTGATCATCGACCCGAACCCGGCGTTCGTGGAACGGGCCGTCGGCCTGTTGGAGAAGGTGCCGTCGCTCAAGCAGATCCTGACCCTCGGGCCCGTGCCGGACGAGCTCGCCGAAGTCGGTATCGACCTGGCTGCCGAAGCGGCAAAGTTCGAGCCGCAGCCGCTGAAGGCCGCCGACCTCGCACCCGATCACGTCGGCGGGCTCACCTACACCGGTGGCACCACCGGCAAGCCCAAGGGCGTCATCGGCACGACGCAGTCCATCAGCACCATGACGACCATCCAGCTGGCCGAATGGGAATGGCCGGAGCACCCGAAGTTCCTGATGTGCACGCCGCTGTCGCATGCCGGTGCGGCGTTCTTCACGCCGACCATCGTCAAGGGCGGCGAGCTGATCGTGCTGAAGAAGTTCGATCCGGCCGAGGTGCTGCGGGTGATCGAGGAGCAGAAGATCACCGCCACCATGCTGGTGCCGTCCATGATCTACGCACTGATGGATCACCCCGATTCGCACACGCGCGACCTGTCATCGCTGGAGACGGTGTACTACGGCGCCTCCGCGATGAACCCGGTGCGCCTGGCCGAGGCCATCCGCCGGTTCGGCCCGATCTTCGCGCAGTACTACGGCCAGTCCGAGGCGCCGATGGTCATCACCTACCTCGCCAAGGGCGAGCACGACGAGAAGCGCTTGACGTCCTGCGGCCGACCCACGCTGTTCGCGCGGACCGCGCTGCTGGACTCCGACGGCAACCAGGTGCCCCAGGGTGAGGTCGGCGAAATCTGCGTGTCCGGGCCGCTGCTGTCGGGCGGTTACTGGAACCTGCCGGAGGCCACCGCGGACACCTTCAAGAACGGCTGGATGCACACCGGCGACTTGGCCCGCGAGGACGAGGACGGGTTCTGGTACATCGTCGACCGGACCAAGGACATGATCGTCACCGGCGGCTTCAACGTTTTCCCGCGCGAGGTGGAAGACGTTGTGGCCGAACACCCTTCGATCGCCCAGGTCTGCGTGGTCGGTACCCCCGACGAGAAGTGGGGCGAGGCCGTGACGGCCGTCGTCGTGCTGCGGCCGGATGCCGACAGTTCCGAAGCGGCCGTCGAGAAGATGACCGCCGAAATCCAGGCCGCGGTCAAGGAACGCAAGGGCTCGGTGCAGTCGCCGAAGCAGGTCGTCGTGGTCGACGCGGTGCCGGTGACAGCGCTCGGCAAGCCCGACAAGAAGGCCGTCCGGGCGCAGTTCTGGGCCGGCTCAACCCGCTCCGTCGGCTAGTTTCCCCTCGCGAACAGACGCAAAACTGTCGATTCACAAGGGAATTCGACAGTTTTGCGTCTTTTCGCGGGATCACTCCGGCAGGCCGGCGAGGAGCCGGTCGAACAACACCGCCGCGGTTTGGGCGGCCAACTCCGGCTCGCCGGCGACGATGCGATCGAGCAGCCGGTGATGGTCCTGGAGCACGTCTTCGACCGGCGACTCGTTCATCACATTCACGCTCGCGGTGACGGCCTCGATGATGCCGAGGTACAGGTCGATCAGCATGGTGTTGCGCGACGCCCGCATGACCGCGCAATGGAATTCGGTGTCGGCGTGGACAAATTCGTCGTGATGGCCGGCGCGTTGCTCGTTGTCGCGGCCCTCCAGCAGCGCCCGCAGGGTGGCGATGTCGTCGTCGGTCCGGTTGGCGGCGGCCAGGCGGGCGCCTTCGACTTCCAAGCCCCGGCGTACCTGCAGCACGTCGCGCAGATCAACGTTGCACAGCCGACTCAGCGCGCCTGACACCTCGCTGGTGGCGCGGACGTACGTGCCGTCGCCCTGCCGCACCTCGAACAGCCCGGCATGCGCCAACGCCCGGACCGCTTCGCGCACCGTGTTGCGGCCGACGCCGAGCGCTTCGACGAGGTCGCTCTCGTTGGGTATGCGATGCCCGACGGGCCATTCGCCGTCCGCGACCGAACCGCGGAGCTGCTCGATGACCTGCTCCACCAAACCGGCACGGCGGGCTGTGTTCAGCGCCACGCAATCGTCCTTTCACCCAATCATAGGATGTATGCCATCATAGCAGGATGAGTGCTGCCGTGAACGGATCCGAACACGCCCGCTACGAGGACGAACTGGCACTCGAGCTCGACGGCGCCATCGAAATCACGGACGTCCCCCCGAGCCCGAGCACCCGTCTCGCGAACGGTGTGCTGCTCGCCGCCGCGGTCGTCGTCACGGCCCTGAACCTGCGGCCGTCCGTCACCAGCGTCGCTCCTCTGCTCGGTGAGATGCGCACCGAGCTCGGGGTGTCGTCGGTCTGGGCCGGAATCCTGACCACCCTGCCGGTGCTGTGCTTCTCGGCCGCCGGCGCCACCGCACCCCTGCTGGCCAAACGACTCGGCCTGGGCCGGACCGTGACGGTTGCCTTGTTGGTGTTGGCCGCCGGACTGGCGGTCCGGCCGTACGGCGACGGCGGCCTCATGCTGGGCGCCACCCTGCTCGCCTCGTCGGGCATCGCGCTGGCGAACGTGCTGATTCCGGTGGTGATCAAGAGTTCGTTCCCGGCTCGCGTCGGCTTGATGACGGGCATCTACACCAGCGCACTGCAGGCCGGCGGAGCCTTCGGAGCCGCCGTCACCCCGGCCATGGAACACAGCGTCGGCGGCTGGCGTCCGTCGCTGGCCATCTGGGCGGCGCTCGCGCTGGCGGCCCTGCTCTTGTGGCTCCCGGCCGCCCGTCAACATCGCGCCGACTGGGCCACGACTGCAACCAAGACCACCGCGCGCCGCTCACTGCTGCGCAGCCCGCTGGCCTGGACCGTGACGCTGTACATGGGCAGCCAGTCGTTCCTCGCCTACATCATGATGGGTTGGCTGCCACAGATTTTCATCGACAACGGCATGGACAAGACCACTGCCGGCGCGATGTCCGGAGTGATGTCGCTGGTCGGCGTCCCGATCGCGCTCCTAATTTCGCCGTTGGCTGCCCGCAGCACCCACCAGAGCCTGTGGAACGTCGGCCTCGGCGTGCTGGGCGTGTCCGGCGCCATCGGCCTGCTCTTCGCGCCGAGCGCGGCCCCGGTCCTGTGGAGCCTGCTGGTCGGCATCGGCATGAGCGCCTTCTCGCTGGCCCTGACCGTCATCGCGCTGCGCGCCCGCAACGCTGAGGACACCGCCCAACTGTCCGGCATGGCGCAGGGCTTCGGTTACCTGCTGGCGAGCACCGGTCCGTTCCTGTTCGGGCTGCTGCACGACGCCTCCGGCGGCTGGCACGTCCCGTTCGTGTTGTTCTTCTCGGTGTACGCGGTGCAGTTGACGGCCGGGTGGTTCGCCGGCCGCAACCGCTACGTCTGAGTCACGGGCTAGCCTCGGAACCATGGGCCTGGAAAGCAACGCGAACATCAAGCCACCGTGGTGGCTCAAGCCGATGAACAAGGCGTTCATGGTCGTCATGAAGGTGGTCCCCATCAAGGGCCCGGTGGTGCTGACCGTCCCCGGCCGTAAGTCCGGTGAGCCGCGGTCGACGCCCATCACCCCGTTCGAGGTCGACGGCCATCGCTACGTGGTGGGTGGCTTCCCCAATGCCGACTGGGTCCGGAACGTACGGGCTGCCGGCACCGGCACCGTGACCCAGGGCCGGCACCACGAACAGGTCCGACTGGTCGAAGTGTCGGCCGACGAGGCCCGCCCGCTGCTGCGCCAATTCCCCATCTTGGTGCCGACGGGCGTGGGGTTCATGAAGAGCTCCGGGCTGGTGAGCGGCCCCCACCCCGACGAGTTCGAAGCGCTGGCCGGGCGCTGCGCGGTGTTCCGGTTCGACACCGTCTAACGGACACCGCCCAGCCGGTCAGCTAGAGATGCGGGGCGTTCTTGATCGGAGCGTCCTGCTGCCCCACGGTCTGGCACCACACCTGGATAGCTGCGCGCGTGCCCGTCACCTCAAGCGACGACGGGCTCACCCCCTTCAGATCTTTGATCATCTTGTTGACCGCCGCGTTCTGCGTCTTCTCGTCGGCACCGACGAAATCACTGCACTTGGTGTTGCCGCCTTGAACGGCCGGCGAGCATCCAGCCAGCACCAGTCCGGCGGTCAGGGCCGCCATCACCACTCCTACTGGCCGCTTCATCGAGGTCCTCTCGTCCAAAGTGCGTCGTGCACAGTCCTTGTGGGCGATGTCCCACCCCTGGATGGTGCCTGTGAAACCCGGTCGGCTCTAAGGTCAAGGCGTGAATGCTGACAATCCGTTTGACCCACAGCTCTGGCAGCCGGTGACCGCGCTCGGCGAGCTCACCGACATCACCTACCACCGCCATGTGCTGGCCGGTAAGCCGCAGCCGACGGTCCGGATCGCTTTCGACCGGCCCGAGGTCCGTAACGCCTTCCGGCCGCACACCGTCGATGAACTCTACCGGGCGCTCGATCATGCGCGGATGAGCTCCGACGTCGGCGTCATCCTGCTCACCGGCAACGGACCGTCCGCCAAAGACGGCGGCTGGGCCTTCTGCTCGGGCGGCGACCAGCGCATCCGCGGCCGCAGTGGCTACCAGTACGCGTCCGGCGAGACCGCCGAGACCGTCGACCCGGCGCGCGCCGGACGACTGCACATCCTCGAGGTGCAGCGACTGATCCGGTTCATGCCGAAGCCCGTGATCTGCCTGGTAAACGGCTGGGCAGCCGGCGGCGGCCACAGCCTGCACGTGGTGTGCGACCTGACCCTGGCCAGCCGGGAACACGCCCGGTTCAAGCAGACCGACGCCGACGTCGGCAGCTTCGACGGCGGCTACGGGTCGGCGTATCTGGCCCGGCAGGCCGGGCAGAAGTTCGCCCGCGAGATCTTCTTCCTGGGCCGCGCCTACGACGCCGAGACCATGCATCAGATGGGCGCCGTCAACGAGGTCGTCGACCACAAGGACCTGGAAACCGTTGGGCTGCAATGGGCTGCCGAGATCAACGGCAAATCGCCGCAGGCAGTCCGGATGCTGAAGTACTCGTTCAACCTGATCGACGACGGCTTGGTGGGTCAGCAGATATTCGCCGGCGAGGCCACCCGGTTGGCATACATGACCGACGAGGCCGTCGAGGGCCGCGATGCATTCCTGCAGAAGCGCGATCCGGACTGGAGCGAGTTCCCGCGCTACTTCTGAGTGTGTCCGTCAGATGAACGACACCTCACTGTGCGCTTTGCCAAGAATGAGCTGTGTATCCGCTTGAGTCCATTCTCTCCACCGGGTAGCACACGGCACACTTGGCACGTGATCGTCGGGGCGCGTGCGCGAATCGGCCAGCGAGCGCTGGGGGCCGAGGGCATGGCGCTCGGCATCTTCGGGGGCGCGGGCCTGGCCTGGTCGATGGCGAACCCACATTCCGGCCCCACCGGGGCGCCGATCATGTGGCTGTTCGTCACCCCGCCGGAAAGCGCCCTGATGCTGGTGACCGGCGTCGTAACCATCTTCGCGTCCCTGGGACGCACCGCCCCGATGTTCAGCAGAATCGCCACCGTCGGCTGGCTGGCGGTCACCATCGCATGCGCGATCGGGACCGCCAGCCACACCCCGGGACCGCTCGGGTTCGATACCGGCGACACCGTGCTGTACGGCCTTCTCACCGCCTACAACCTGGCGCTGGCCGTGTTGTTTGCCATCCCGGCCCGCCCCGCAACCGGGGAGCAGTCGCCCCGCCGATCCCCGCGGCGCCAGTCCGACGCGATCGGCTCCCACTGAGCGCTGCTAGCCTCCGGGGCGTGAGCGAGCCAAGCTACTCCGACACCGAACGCGCCGCCGTCTACCGCGTCATGGCCGAGCGTCGAGATATGCGGCACTTCACCCCGAATTCCACGGTGCCCGAAGACGTTCTGCGTCGTCTTCTGGAGGCCGCACACATGGCGCCCAGTGTCGGCCTGATGCAGCCGTGGCGTTTCCTGCGGATCATCGACCCTGCCACTCGGACCGCGATCAAGGAGCTGGTCGACGCCGAACGGATCCGCACCGGCGAGGCCCTCGGCCCACGGGAAGCGGAGTTCCTGTCGCTGAAGGTCGAAGGCATCGGTGACTGCGCCGAACTGCTCGTGGTGGCGCTGGGTGAGCATCGCGAACGCCACATCTTCGGCCGCCGCACCATGCCGCACATGGATCTGGCGTCGGTGTCCTGCGCCATCCAGAACATGTGGCTGGCAGCACGTGCGGAAGGCCTTGGGCTGGGCTGGGTTTCGTTGTTCGAGCCTGCCGAACTGGCCGAGCTGCTGGACATGCCCGACGGCGCCGACCCGATCGCGGTGCTGTGCATCGGCCCGGTGCCCGAATTCCCGGACCGGCCCGAACTCGAGATCGTGGGCTGGAAGACGGCCCGCCCCCTCGACGAGCTGCTGTACACCGACGTCTGGCCGGTCACCGGATCAGACTGAGGTTCGCGGTCGCGGCTCGTCCCTCACCGCTTGATCGTCGCGCGCCCTAAGCTCAGGGGCGTGAGTAGGAATCCGATGCGCCGGTTCGCCGAGAGTCTGCTGCTCGCCGGCATGCGGCCGTCGTTGATCGAGCGGCTATCCAGCCGCAGCGAGGTGGACCTAACCGGGAAACGCATTGTGCTTACGGGCGCGTCGTCCGGCATCGGAGAGGCGGCCGCGGCCAAGTTCGCGCGGCTGGGTGCGACGGTCGTGATCGTGGCCCGGCGGGCCGACCTGCTGGACAAGGTGGCCGCCCGCATCACCACCGGCGGCGGCGACGCGATCGCGCGGGCCTGCGATCTCTCGGACCTCGACGCCGTCGACAAACTGGTCGCCGACGTGGAAGCCGAGCTGGGCGGCGTCGACATCCTGATCAACAACGCCGGCCGCTCGATCCGGCGGCCACTGGCCGAGTCACTGGAACGGTGGCACGACGTCGAACGCACTATCGCATTGAACTACTACTCGCCGCTGCGCCTGGTCCGCGGCTTCGCACCCGGCATGCTCGAGCGCGGCGACGGGCACATCATCAACGTCTCCACCTGGGGCGTGATGAATGAATCGTCGCCACTGTTCGCGGTGTACAACGCCTCGAAGTCGGCCCTCACCGCCGTCAGCCGCGTCATCGAAACCGAGTGGGGCGCAAAGGGAGTGCATTCGACGACGTTGTTCTATCCCCTGGTGAAGACGCCGATGATCGCACCGACTCGGGCCTACGACGGGTTGCCCGGCCTATCCGCCGACGAGGCCGCCGACTGGATGATCACCGCCGCCCAGACCCGCCCGGTCCGGATCGCACCGAGGATGGCGGTGACAGCGCACGCACTGAACAGCTTTGTGCCTGCGGCGGTCGACAAAGTGATGAAACGCCAACGCCCGCAACTGGTTCAGTGATGCCATGGAAATCCTGGCCAGCCGCATTCTGATCCGACCCCGCGACTACGCGACCTCGGTTGCGTTCTACCGGGACGCCATCGGCCTTGCCGTCGCGCGCGAATACGGTGCCGGCACAGTGTTTTACGCGGGCCAGTCGCTCATCGAACTCGCCGGCCACGGCCGCTCCGATGGCGAGGACGGGCAGTTCCCCGGCGCGCTGTGGCTCCAGGTGCGCGACGTCTACCGAACCCAGTCCGAACTCGAAGGCCGCGGCGTGCCGATTTCCCGTGCCGCGCAACAGGAACCGTGGGGACTGCACGAAATGCACGTCACCGACCCGGACCGGGTCACGCTGATCTTCGTCCAGGTACCCGACACCCATCCACTACGACGCGACACCCGGAGTTAGCACTCCGGGTGTCGCGGGGTAATTAGTACTGCGGCGTCGTCAGCTCTGCGGCGAGGCCAGCGGCCAGCCGACCGACGCCAGCCGCGCGGACACCTGCTGGATGTCTTCGGGGCTGGGCGCCTGTGCGGTGACCTGCTCGATCGCGTTCTGAATCTCGGCCTCGGTGACCGGGACCTCGCCGCCGTTGGTCCGCAGGATGGACCGCGCGGCCTCGACGACCTCGTCCTCGCTGAGTGAGCGCTTCAGCAACGCCAGGACCGGGTAGTAATCCTTCGGCGGCACCCCGTCCGGGTATCCCGCCCGGAGCCAGTTCAGAATGCTCTGGAACAGGGCGCCAGTGTTGTTCGGCTGAGGTACGACGATCGGCTCGTTCATCACTTCAGACCCAGCGGTTCGAAGATTTTGATACCGGTGTGGTGAGCGATCACGTCTTTGGTGATCCACAGGATGGCGAGCAGCACGATGGCCCCGACCAGAACGAACAGCAGCAGGCCGAGTGCCTTCAGCACGGGGTTGGGGCTGATGGTGGCGCCGTCGTCACTGATGCCCCCGGCGCCGTTGGAGTACGCGACCAGCCCGCCGGCGAACACTGCTGGCAGGCCCGCACCGAAGATGAGACCCACGACCAGAACTTTGAAGATTGCTTCCAAATAGTGCATCGAACGATTCCTTATTCTTCGCTGGAGATGCTTCGGTTACCGGCGTCAGACCGACGCGGTGTCGCTCTTGGACGCGGCGCGCACGTCGGCCGGAACGGTCGAGTTGGTCGTCTCGTCCCAATCGGCGTTGACGTTGTTCTGGTCGATCTTCTGCTGCTGGGCGCGGTAGTACATGAAGCCCGACAGCCCGATCAGGATCGCGAAGATCACAACGTCACCGACAAGCGGCGTGCTCGCACTGGCAATTCCGTTGGCGAGCAGGAACGAGAGCGCACCGACCAGACCAGCGGCCGGCAGGGTGATCAACCACGCTGCCGCCATGCGGCCCGCAACCTTCCATCGCACCTCGCCGCCCGGCTTACCGATGCCGCTACCCAGGATCGAGCCGGTGGCCACGTGGGTGGTGGACAGCG
Organism: Mycolicibacterium sp. CBMA 234; assembly: GCF_009729415.1. GTDB lineage: Bacteria > Actinomycetota > Actinomycetes > Mycobacteriales > Mycobacteriaceae > Mycobacterium. The sequence continues at coordinate 283,632 of NZ_MPKW01000023.1, read as the reverse complement.
CCATACCCGCGACGCTGGAGGTCAGGATGACCGCAGCCGATGCGGATTCTGCCGAGAAGCCCTGCGGCGACTCGATTTCCACCAGGCCCTTCCCCAGGGTGCGGATGACGCGCCAACCACCGATGTAGGTGCCCAAACCGATGGCGAGGGCGCAGCTGGCGATGATCCAGAACGGCAGACCGTCCTTCTTCACGTCACCGGTGAGATGGCCGGTGCTGATCAGCGCGAGGGCGATCACGCCCATGGTCTTCTGTGCGTCACCGGTGCCGTGAGCGAGGGACAGCAGAGAAGCGGTGGCGATCTGGCCCCAGCGGAAGCCCTCTTCGCGGCGCTTCTTGGTGACGTTCTTGCTGATCCGGTAAACCAACCAAGTGCCGGTCATGGCGATCACACCGGCGATGAACGGCGATGCCACGGCCGGGATCAGCACCTTGCTGGTCAGGCCGTCCCAGTTGACGCCCGCGAAGCCGGCCGCAGCGATACCCGAGCCGATCAGGCCGCCGAACAGCGCGTGCGACGAGCTGGACGGGATACCGAACAGCCAGGTGAGCAGGTTCCACAGGATGCCGCCGACCAGGCCGGAGAAGATCACGGTCAGCGCGACGGTCGCGTCGAGCTTGAGGTGACCGGTCTTAGGGTCCTGAATCTTCAGGACGTTGGTCGCCACCGTGACGGCCACGTTGACCGAAAGGAAGGCACCGACGAGGTTCAGGATGCCCGAGAGCGTCACCGCGGCCTTCGGCTTGAGGGCGCCGGTAGCGATGGACGTCGCCATGGCGTTACCGGTGTCATGAAAACCGTTCGTAAAATCAAAGGCCAGGGCTGTTGCGACCAGCAACGCCAGGATGACGATCGTTTCGCTCATGGCGCTCATTCTGGTGTAACGGCCGCGATTTTGACCAGTTACGGAAGTCCCAAATTCCAACCGCGACCTGGCACTTTGCTGTATTGACGGAGGTGTTCATGCAGTGTTCACCTGTTAGCTTCGCCTAATTACGCTGCCAACGCGCTGTGTGCGATGCTGCGAGCTACCGTGTCGGTTAAGCCGCCGCAAGGCGGACATACCATTTGCGTGCGCGTTTTGCGGCAATCTAGGTGGACGCTGGATCGTCCCCGATATCTGGAGGTGACGCCATGAATGCCTTTTTGAACAAGATCGTGGCGTGGCTGCAGGCCGGATATCCCGAAGGCATCCCCGCCACCGACCGAGTACCACTGCTGGCCTTGTTGGCCCGGCGCCTGACCAATGACGAAGTCAAAGCTGTCGCAAGGGTTTTGATGGATCGCGGCGAGTTCGACCACGTCGACATCGGCGTCGTGATCACCCGAATCACCGATGAACTGCCCCGCGACGAGGATGTCGAGCGTGTGCGGGAACGGTTGGCCGCCAAGGGCTGGCCCCTCGATGACCCCCGAGACCCTTCCGATAGTTCCGACGGCCCCGGTAATTCCGATGGCCCTGAAAGCTTTGATGGTCCCGACAGCTCCGACGGCGATCCTGGCGACGGAGGCGTGGCATAGGCGTCCTACGCGCGGTTGCGGTCGGTTCCGGCGACGCAGCCCTGGCGTTGATTCCCGAATTGGCGCAGGCCCTGGATGGCCGCGGTGCGCTACTGCCGGTCCCGGCCGACGACGCCCGCCAGACCGACCTCCTCACCGATACCTTGCGGGTCGGCGAGCCCATAGACGATGTGGCACTTGTGGTTTCGACGTCGGGTTCGACTGGCATCCCCAAAGGCGCCTTGCTGTCCACCACTGCGCTGGCAGCCAGCGCCGACGCGACGCATGACCGGCTCGGCGGCCCCGGCCGCTGGCTGTTGGCGCTGCCCGCCTACCACGTCGCCGGGGTCCAGGTGCTGGTGCGGAGCCTGCGGGCCGGCACTACCCCGGTCGCCTTGGCCGCAGGATTCGACGTCAGCGAACTCCCTTCCGCAGTAGCGGCTTTGGGCTCCGGTCGGCGATACACGTCGCTGGTGTCGGTGCAGCTGGCCAAGATTCTGGCCGATCCGGCAGCGACCGAGGCCCTGGCCGACCTGGATGCGGTGTTGATCGGCGGCGGCCCGATGCCTGCCGGACTCGGCGAAAAAGCCGCGGCCGCAGGGGTTTCCGTGGTGCGCACCTATGGGATGAGCGAAACCTGCGGCGGCTGCATATACGACGGAATACCGCTCGACGGTGTTCAGCTGCGGATCGACGACACCGGGCGGATCGCACTCGGCGGGCCCACCCTGGCTTCGGGTTACCGCAATCCGGTCGAGCCGTCACCGTTCGTCGACGGCTGGTTCGTCACCGATGACATTGGCGCGGTTGATGATTCAGGTGTGCTGCGCGTGTTGGGCCGGATCGACGATGCCATCGCCACCGGCGGGCTGAAAGTGCTGCCCGCCCTGGTCGAATCGGCGTTGGCCGGCCACCCTGCCATCGCCGAATGCGCGGTGTTCGGGGTGCCCGACGAACGACTGGGACAACGGGTGGCGGTGGCTGTCGTCCTCAATCCCGGCGCGGGTACGCCGACCGTCGCTGAGCTGAGGGAGCACGTCAGCGGGGCGCTGGCCGCCACCGCCGCCCCGCGTGAGGTGCACGTGGTGGACGAACTCCCCCGCCGCGGCATCGGCAAGCTGGACCGTCGGGCACTGGCCGTTCGGTACCAGAACGGCGCCTGACGCGCCCCGTGATGCCGGTCACAGCACCGGCCCTTGATGCGGTGGGGAAGCCGGCTCTCTGGGACCCTGAAGACGGACCGGAAGAGTTGGAGTTTCCATGCCTGCCCACAGACAGCCCGACAATAACCCCGCAGTAACCGCCCTGACCTGGTCAGGAGGCGTGCTGGCCTGGCTGGTCGCCGCTGCCGTCGCGATCCCGTCCACAGGTCTACCGGTTGCGGTCGTAGTGCCGGCCACCCTGATCTTCGGTCTGATCGTGGTCGTGGCCATCCGCAGCACGGTCTCCAGCGCCCGCGGCATGGCCGGCCGGGTGGCCCTGGCCGTCGCGATCGGCCTGCTGGTCGGTGAACTGGCCGCGATGACCCTGTTCAGTAATGCGATCACGCAGCGCATGGACAGCGAGGCCGCGGCCCGCGCTGCGACGACTCCGGCGGTGGCCACCGCCCAAGGGCAGTTGACTGCACTGCGCACCGCCCGGGGCACGCTCGACGCCACCGTCGACTCGGCCCGGCAGCGCCGCGACGACGCCCAGGTCGTGGCCCGGTGCGAATACCACCCGACGCCGGCGTGCGCCCAGCAGCCTGTCACCGGCGTGCCCGGCGACGGCCAGATCACGCAGAACACTCAGGACACCCTCGCGCACGACCAGCAGGAGCTGGACGCGGCGCTGACGGCCCGCACCGAGCAGGCCCCGGCCCTCGACACGCAGATCGCCGGTGCCGAACACGCCGTCACGGCGGCCCGCACCGCGGCCGGCGTCGGCGCGGACCGCGGCATCGGCGCGCGGTGGGTCGCGATGAACGGCTACACCGTCAGCACGGCCGCGGCCCTGGTCGCGCGCATCGCCGTCATTGGTGTCTGCGTTCTGCTGTACCTGCTGCCCATGCTGCTGCACTCCCGACAGGACCGGACCATCCGCGAACGCCACAACGAATCCCGGCTCCGGGCCGAGCTCCGCGCCGAGACCGCCATCGCGGTCAAGCAGGCCGAGGTGCGGGCCCAAGCCGAGATCCTGAAGGCCGAACACCAGCTGGCCGCCGTGCGCGTCGCGCTGGAGTCCGACGCCGAGATCAACCGCGAATTCCACCGGCAGCGCGTGGCCAGCCTCACTAACCCGGCCCTCACCGGCGAACCCGCGCAGCCCGCGCTGGCAGCCCCCACCGCCGAGGTCCTGCGGCCCGCCACTCCGCAGCCGCAGTACTCGGACTGGGATGAGCTCATGGCGTTCCCCCACTCCGAGCCGCGATCCTTGACCGCCAGTGTCGTGCCCAAACCGGAAACCGACAGTGCCCCAGCCGATCCCATCGTCACTGCCGAACTGGTGCGGATGGACGACGAGGCGACGCAGAACCTGCCGGTCCCCGCCTCGTCGCAGCCATCCGGCGGCTTGTCGCTGCCGCAACTGCCCGATCTGACCAAGGTCGCCGCGCGCCTGCTGCGTCCGTTGATGGCGCCGGTGGCACCGGTCGTCGACCGCGTGATCGACACCTCGGTGCAGCAGCTGCGTTCGGCGCAGAAGGTCATCGAGGAATTCGAGGAGATCACCTTCACGCTGCGTCGCACGGCCCGGACCACGGTGCACGACACCGAGCAGGAACAGTCGTCGGGTCCGCGCCCTGCGGATCAGAGCCAGGCGCTGGGGCAGGGCATCCCGCCGCGCGTCGAACCGCAGTGGGCGGCACCGCAGATGAACGCCACGTTCACGCCGAACGCGCCGCTGCGGGGCGTCGACCACACCGCCCTGCGCGGCAGCGACACCACCACCCTCGACGCCGCCGACGAGCGCCGTCAGCTGGGTGAAGGCCGCCGCGCCATCGAGCCGTAACCCGGCTCGATGTCTTTGGCGTTGACTTTGAATCGAGGCCCAGGCCTCCTCGACCTTTTGCGACGTCAGCGCAAAGTCAACGCATGAGCCTTCTGCCACCACGCAATGTTCGGTCCAGAGCTGTCACAAAACGTGACATTGTCAGCAGAAGCTGACAGGTTCAGATCGCAAGTGCCGCAGGGAGAGCCGACCCGCCGAACGTGTGGCCCGAGCCCTAGGGCAGCGACCGGTTCAGCCGCTCGGTGGCAGCGAGGTAGTCCTCGATGAATTCGCGGACCACCTCGCGCGCAGGCTTGACCTTGTTCATCAGCCCGACGCCCTGGCCGACGAAGTAGGTGGCCAGCTGTTGGGCACCCGGATGGCCTTGAGCCGCAAGCCGATCGATACGGCGCAGGGCCGGTTCGCTCAGCATGTTCTGCAGCGGCAACGGAAGTGGTTTGCGGCCACCGTCTTTCGGCGCCCAGGCATCGGTCCAGTCCGAAACCAGTTGCCGTGACGGCTTTCCGGTGCGGCCCGCCGACCGCACGGTGTCCCGTGAGGTTGCGGCCAGCATCTTCTGCTTGGTGGCCGGGGCGGTCTCGGCCTCCTCGGTGGTCAGCCACACCGAACCGGTCCACGCGCCGGCGGCGCCCAACGCGACCGCGGCCGCCATCTGCCGCCCGGTGACGATGCCACCGGCCGCCAGCACGGGGACCGCGTCATCAATGGCCTCGATAACTTCCGGCACCACCACCAGCGTCGACACCTCACCGCAGTGCCCGCCGGCCTCGGTGCCCTGCGCGACGATCAGATCCACCCCGGCCGCAACCTGTTTGACCGCATGCTCCTTGGCGCCGACCAGCGCAGCGACCGGAATCCCCCGCTCCCGGCCCGCCTCGATCATGTAATCCGGCGGCACGCCCAGCGCGTTGGCGATCAGCTTGATGGGATGGCTCAGCGCCACGTCCAACAACTCGTGCCCGGTGTTTCCGGACAACACCGACCCGCCGGTGCGGCTCCGCTCCTCCGGCTCGATCCCGTGGTCGGCGAGCAGCTGTTTGACGAATTCCCGATATTCCGAAGGGATTCGGTCGGCGAGCTGCCCGTCGGACAGGTTTTCGCCCTTGCCCTCGAACTTGGCGGGCACGATGATGTCCGCGCCATAGGGCTTGCCGCCGACGTGATCGTCGATCCAGGCCAGTTCCCGGTCCAGCTGTTCGGGCGTGTAGGCCGTCGCGCCCAGTACGCCGAAGCCGCCGGCGTTGGTCACCGCGGCAACCACGTCACGGCAATGGCTGAAGGCGAAGAGCGGAAAGTCGATGCCGAGCTGTTCGCAGATGCGGGAGGTCACCCCGTCAGTTTTGCCACCCCGACTTGACGGGTGTCAAGTACCTACCTGATCAGGGCAGTTCAAACGGCAGCGTGACCCCGGTGTGAGCCAGACACTGCGTGCAGGTCCGGTCGGCCGGAACCCGGGCGATGGCCTGCTGCACCAATGCCTTGAACATGGGCAGGTTGCGCTCGAATTCAGCGAAGATGTCGACCGTCGTCACGCCCTCCCCCGCTTCGATACCTGAATCCAGGTCGGTCACCAAAGCGATTGCGGCGTAACACATCTCGAGCTCGCGAGCCAGCACCGCCTCGGGGTAGCCCGTCATGTTCACCAGGGTGAACCCCTGCGCCGCGAACCACCGGCTCTCGGCCCGGGTGGAGAACCGCGGCCCCTGGATCACCACCATGGTGCCGCCGTCGACGACGCCCGGCTGCTCAGCGGCCGCGATCCGCAGGCTCGGGCAGTACGGGTCGGCGAACCCGACGTGGATGCCGCCCGAATCGAAGTAGGTGTCTGCGCGGCTGCGGGTCCGGTCGACCAGCTGGTCGGGTACCACGACGGAGCCCGGGCCCAGGTCTGCGATCAGGCTGCCGACGGCACACGGCGCGAAGATCCGGCGCACCCCTAACGACCGCAACGCCCACATGTTGGCCTGGTAGGGCACGGTGTGCGGCGAGAACTCGTGCTTGACGCCGTGCCGCGGCAGGAACGCCACGTCATGTCCGCCGACGGTCCCGACGGTGATCGGCGCACTGGGCGCACCGAAGGGCGTATCCACGCTGACGGTGCTCGCGTCATCCCCGAAGAACGTGTAGAAACCGCTGCCGCCGATGACTCCGAGCATGCAGCGATTACTCGGCGTCAGTCTTGGGTGCGTCGGTCTCGGGTGCGTCCGGCGCCGGTGTTTCCGGCTTCACCGCTGTGACGGGCACGGGCCCGGTCTCGTCCACGCTCTCGTCGCTGTCGTCGGCCTCGGCCTCACGGTCCAGCTGCGCCTGTGCGCGGGCGCGTCGGGCCCCGTCGCGGATCTCGAATGCGTCAGTGGCCAGGGCGCCGATGGAGCTCGCGACGTCCTTGACGGCGGTGACGATGATGTTGGTGACCTCACCGACGGTGCCGGCGACCGCTTCGACGGATTCTTGGACGACGTCTTTGCGAATCTCGTTCTTGCTGAGTCGATCCTTCATGCCGATAAGTGTAGGGGCGTGCGACGATTGCGCGCGTGGCCAGTGTTGCGCAGTGGATAGAGGGAGCCCGACCGCGGACCCTGCCGAACGCCGTCGCCCCGGTGCTGGCCGGTACTGGGGCCGCCGCCTGGCTCGGCGCCGAGGTGTGGTGGAAAGCGGCTCTGGCGCTTCTGGTTTCGCTGGCGTTGATCGTCGGCGTCAACTACGCCAACGACTACTCCGACGGCATCCGCGGCACCGATGACGATCGGGCCGGGCCGGTGCGCCTGGTCGGCGCCAAGTTGGCCTCACCGAAGGCCGTGCTGGCGGCGGCGGTGATCAGCATGAGCATCGGCGCCGGGGCCGGCCTGGCGCTGGCGCTGGTGAGCCAGCCGTGGCTGATCGCCATCGGCGCGGCGTGCATCGCTGGGGCCTGGTTGTACACGGGCGGGGCCAATCCGTACGGCTACCGCGGACTCGGCGAGGTCGCGGTGTTCGTGTTCTTCGGCCTGGTCGCGGTGCTCGGCACGCAATACACGCAGGCCCTGCGGGTCGACTGGGTCGGACTCGTGCTGGCTGTCGCCGTCGGTGCGTTGTCCTCAGCGGTGCTGGTGGCCAACAACCTTCGCGACATCCCGACAGATCAGGTGTCCGGGAAGATCACGCTCGCGGTGCGGCTCGGCGATGCGCGGACGCGCTGGCTGTTCCAGGGGCTGGTGACGCTGCCGTTCCTGTTGACGGTGCTCCTGACGCTGGCCACGCCCTGGTGCCTGGTCGGTTTCGCGGCGGCACCGCTGGCGGTGCGGGCGGTCAAACCAGTCCGCTCGGGGCTCGGGGGCCGCGAGCTGATCCCCGTGCTGCGGGACACCGGGCTGACCATGCTGGTGTGGTCTGCCCTGGTGGCCGCGGTGCTGGTACTGGGCCACTAAAACGCCCCAGGACGGGCGTCAGTCGCGGGTGGAATCGTCTCCACGCAGCCGGGCCTGCAGCTCTTCGCGCTCGGCACGGCGACGCTCGTCGATGGCGGCGATTCCGGCAGTCGCCCGCCGGCGCAGCGGGGCGAAAAGCCAGATGCCCAGCGGCATGCCGAGCACCAGGGCGAACAGCAGCGCCACCATGGCAGGGAACTGTTGGATGCCCAGCAACTGCGCGGCACCGTAGATTGCACCCGCAATAGCTGCTACGAGGAGCACCCGGGCAAGGGCATAGAGCACAACATCAAGCAGCAAACGCGGCCAGGACGGCGTATCAGACACGCCCGCGAGCTTACCGACGGACGCGTATATTCGAACAAAGGAGGTTTACGTGCAGTTCCTGCTCCTGATCATGTTGTTGGCGCTGTTGGCCTACGTAGGCTGGCGCGCCACTCGCGCTACAGCGGCGCGCCCGACGAAACGGGTCATCGGTCCCGACGACGATCCCGAATTTCTGCGTCGGCTCGGTTCCTAGCGCGCGCTTACAGCGACAACGGAAATCCGTCGGCCACCGCAACGGCCAATTCCAGCAACGCGTCCCTGGTGTCCGGCCGGAGGCGGTCCAGGCTGATCTCGGCGCCTTCTTCCAAATGCGGGTCGAACGGCACCAGCTGCACCGCCCGGCAGCGGCGGCCAAAGTGATCGACCACTTTGCGCAGATCGACCTTTCCCGACCGTGGGCGCACCGCGTTGACCACCGCGACCGCGTTCTGCACTAGGTCCTGATGCCCATGGGCATCGAGCCAGTCGAGCGTCGCCGCCGCGCTGCGTGCCCCGTCGACCGAGCCCGAACTGATCACGACGAGCACGTCGGCGTGCTCGAGTACCGCACCCATCGCGGAATGCAACATGCCGGTGCCGCAGTCAGTGAGCACCAGCCGGTAGTAGGGCTCCAGTACCGCCAGGGTGCGGGTGTAGTCCTCCGAGCTGAACGCCTCCGACACCGCCGGATCGCTCTCCGAGGCCAGCACCTCGAGTTGGCTCTCGCCGCGCGAGGTGTAGTTGCGCACGTCGCTGTAGCTGTCGATGCCCTCGGCGTCACGCAGCAGGTGACGCACAGTTGCCGGGGTTTCCAGCGGCACCTTCTGGCTGAGCGTGCCGCGGTCCGGGTTGGCGTCGACGGCGATCACCCGGTCACCGCGGATCGACGCGAACGTCGCACCGAGCGTGGCGGTGATGGTGGTCTTGCCCACCCCGCCTTTGAGCGACAGCACCGCAATCCGGTAGCAGTCCCGCAGTGGCCGGTCGATCTGAGCGGTCAGCTTGGTGCGGTGCAGCGTCTGCCGGCTCTCGCCAAGATTGAGCAGCGTGCCCGACGCGTAGTACGCCCACTTGCGCCAGCCGGACGACGGACCCCGGCTCGGCCGGCTGAGCAGTGCGACGGTCGCGGGATCCAGGCTCCGCGGCTTGGCAGGTTTCAGCGGCACTACGGGCGTCACCGCATGCGCGATGACGATCCGGGCCGACGGCTCCGCGACGGGCCTGACGGCGTCAGCTGGGCCGGCCGGCTCCGTGAAGCGGCCCTGCGCCCGGAACGACTGCTGCAAGCTCAGCCGACCCCGGCGTACGAATGCAGGCCGACGGTCACCAGGTTGATGAAGAACAAGTTGAACACCATGGCGACGAAGCCGACGACGTTGATCCACGCGGACTTCTTGTCGCGCCAGCCCGCGGTGGATCGGGCGTGCAGGTACGCGGCGTAGACCACCCAGGCGACGAACGACACCGTCTCCTTGGGGTCCCAGCCCCAGTAGCGGCCCCACGCTTCTTCGGCCCAGATGGCGCCGAAGATGACACCGAAGCCGAAGATCGGGAACGCGAAGATGGTGGTCCGGTAAGCGATGCGGTCCAGCGTCTGGGCATCGGGCAGCCGTTGGATCATGCGGCCGAAGCCGCTGTCCTGCTCGGCCAGCGGCGACATCTTCAGCAGGAACAGGATGCTCGCGACACCACCGACGAGGAACACCCCGGAACCGAGGCTGACGACCGAGACGTGGATGGGCAGCCAGTACGACTGCAGCGCGGGCATCACCGGTGCGGCGTTGGTGTACAGGTACTTGACCGACACCGCCAGCAGGATCAGCTCGGGCACCAGAACGAACACCCACAGCGCCCGGAACTGGGGCTTACGCAGCACGATGGCGGCCGCGACCAACCCGCAGAAGCTGGTCAGGTTGATGAACTCGTACATGTTGCCCCACGGCACGCGCATGGTGGCCACACCACGCAGCACGATGCAGACGAAGAGCATCGCGATGCCGACGTACACCAGCGACAGCCCGACACGGCCGATCCGTTCATCAACCGTTCGAGCCGGTGCGTCAACAATCACGCCCGGGGTGGCGCTATTGGCGCCCACGCCCGCGCCGACCAGCTCCCGGTTCTCGACCTTCCTGCCGCGGCTGGATGCCAGCTCCACAGCCAGCAGGACAAACGCCAGGCACAGCACCGACCACGAGCTGAAGAAAGCCCAGTCCGAGTACCGGGCCAGGTCTACGTCAATGTGCTCTGTGTTCATGCGCGATCCGCCTTCGCTGCTCGCTGACCGTTCATGCTTTCCGTTCCTCCCACCAACCGCGCGGTGAGCTTCTCGAACTCGTCACCCCACCCTGAGTTGTCTGTCCGGGCCAGGCCACCGAGCTCGACGTTGACGGTACCCGGCCCGGCCGACACGATCCGAATCCAAATCCGGCGGCGGCGCACCACCAACGACACCACCAGCCCGCCCATCATGGTCAGCGCGAACACCAGCACCCACGCCTGCGCCGGATCATGCGAGACCTGGATGTTGATGAACGGCACCGCGCCGTCGAACTTCACGATGGTGCCGTCGTCCAGCTTGGTCTGCTCGCCGGCCTTCAGGTTCACCCGCGCCTGCTTGGTGAGCCGCTTCTGCTCGATGAGGCTGGGGTCCAGCGAGAACAAGGACTGCGGCTTACCGCTGTCCAGGCCGCTGTCACCGCGATAGATGTCGATGGCCACCGCGGGCGAGTTCAGCGCCGGGAAACTCGAGGACAGCAGCTTGCCGTCCAGCTCGGCGGTCGGGGCGAACAAGCCCTGGATGGCGATCTGGTGTTTGCGCCGCTCGCGGTCGTCGGGATAGGTGCCACCCGGCGGGTCGACGCGCATGACGCCCGACGACAGCAGCGTCAACGCGTTCTCGGGCTTCCACTGCACGGTCGAGGTGCGGGTCTGCCCACCCGGGAACGTGACGGTGAAGGTCGGCGCGTAGCCGTGGCCCTGCAGGTAGATGCGCTCGCCACCGATTCGCAGCGGGTGGTTGACCTCGAGCCGGTACGGCCGCCAGGTGCCGCTGACGAGGTCGGCGCCGTCCTGGTAGTCGATGTTGGCGGCGAACGCCGTGGCCTGCCCGCTGGGCAGGTACCGGGCGTCGAAGTCGTGCACCCGCAGGCAGCTGGGGTGCAGCGCGGTGCCGTCGACCACGTTGCCTGCGCGGAACGAGTCGAAGGCGGCCGGGGAAGCCGAACAAAAACCGGGCCCGCTGTCGGCGATGACGATGACGTTGCCCTCGTAGCCGAACATCTTGCCGAAGGCGATGGCCACCAGCAGGCCCAGCAGCGAGAAGTGGAAGACGATGTTGCCGAACTCGCGCAGGTAGCCCTTCTCTGCGGAGATCTCTGTGATCTCACCGCTGCCGTCGTCGATTTTCCTTGTGGTCTTGCGCCAGCCCTTGAGTTTGGCCGTCATCTGGTCGGCGACGGCAGACGCGTCACCGGCAACGCTGGCTTCGGTGTGCTTGGGCAGCCGGGCCAGGTTGCGCGGCGCGGGCACCGGGACGGTGCGCAGGCTGCGGATGTGCTCGAGCATCCGCGGCGTCAGGCAGCCCACCAGGGAGATGAACAGCAGCACGTAGATGGCGGTGAACCAGAAGCTCGAGAACACCGAAAACGCCTGCACCTTGTCCAGCCACGGGCCGATCAGCGGATGCTGAGCCAGGTATTCGTCGACCTTGCCGGCGTTCAGTGAGCGCTGCGGCAGCAGTGCGCCCGGGATCGCGCCGAGGGCCAGCAGGAACAACAGCACCAGCGCGGTGCCCATGGACGTCAGCGTCCGCCAGGTGTTCCGGAAAAGCGCGAACACCCGCGAGATCGGGCCGGGACGGCGGATTTCTGGGGTTAACACGTCGTCCTGCGAAGCGACATCGGTCATATCGGGAGCCTCACGTTACTGACGAAGGCGTCGCGCACCCACGAGGTGAAGTCGTTCCAAACGCCGGTGACCAGCGCCGTACCCACCACGATCAGCAGCAGCCCGCCGAAAATCTGAATGGCGCGGGTGTGCCGGCGCAGCCAGCCCAGCCCCTGCACCGCGCGGGCTGAGCCGAAGGCCAACAGCACGAACGGAATTCCGAGCCCCAGGCAGTACGCGACCACGAGCGCGATGCCGCGCGCAACGCTGGCCCCGTCACTGGCCGAGGCCACCGCGATGACGCCGGTGAGCGTCGGGCCCAGGCACGGCGTCCAGCCCAGCCCGAACACCGCGCCCAGCAGCGGGGCGCCAACGACCGTCGACACCTGGCGCGGGGTGAACCGCACCTGACGCTGCAGCGCCGGCACCAGGCCGATGAACACCAGGCCCATCAACACCGTGATGACACCGCCGATGCGTTGCAGCAGCATCTGATTGACGATCAGCGTGGTGGTCAGGCCAAGCACCGCGACCGCGCCCATCAGGAACACCGCGGTGAAGCCCGCGACGAACAACATCGCCGCGCCGGCCACCCGCCAGCGAGCGGTGCGGACCTTCGTGGCACCCGAGGCATCGGGCGCATCGTCAACGCCGACGACCGCGGCCAGATACGACAGATACCCCGGCACGAGCGGCACCACGCACGGAGAGGCAAAGGACACCAGGCCGGCCAGCACGCTCACCCCGATGGCCACCAGCAGCGGTCCGGCCGCGGCGGTTTCGGCGAATCCGGTCATGCCTTGCCCTCTTTGGCGAGTCGCTCGACAACAGGCGTGAGGTCGTCGGCCAGCAGCTCGCGCAGGAACACCGCGGCCACCCGGTGCTGACGGTCCAGCACCAGCGTCGACGGGATGACGGTCGTCGGGTACTTGCCGCCGAACGCGATCATGGTGCGCATGGCCGGGTCATAGATGGACGGGAACGTCACCTTGTGGTCGACGATGAAGTCGACGGCGGCCTGCCGGTTGTTGTCGCGCACGTCGATGCCGAGAAAGGCGACGCCTTGCGCCTTGGTCTGCTCGTAGACCTTCTGCAGCTCGGAGATCTCGGAGCGGCACGGGCCGCACCACTGACCCCACACATTGATCACCACGACCTGGCCCGAAAAGTCGTCCAGGGACAGGGTTTTCGACGGGTCGGTCAGCGACGGTCCGTGCACCGCGCCCGGCTTGCCGCGACTGGCCGGCGGGTCGTAGAAGATGTCGGTCTTGCCGCCCGGCGCCACGAACTCGAAGGTGCCGCCCTGAGCAACCGCGTCGTCGCCGGTGGAGCAGCCGACCAGCAGCGCGGCCGCCGTCATCACGGCCGCCACTACCGCCCCGGTACGGGCCACCAACGATGTCACTGTCCGGCCAGCTCCGCGTATCCCCAGCCGACCATCTCGTCGCCATGGAAGTAGAACGACGTCAACGACGCCAGGTTGCACATCCGCTTCGTCGGGAAGTGGTGCAGCTTGCGGCCGAGCATGGCCCGGCGCAGCGTCTCCACCGGCAGCTGGTGGCTGACGCAGACCGCCTCGTGACCCGCACCCTTGATCCGGGCCCGGTCCACGGCGGCCGTCATGCGCTCAGCGATGTGCTTGTACGGCTCGCCCCACGACGGGGTCTTCGGGTCGCGCAAGTGCCACCAGTTGAGGGGGTTGCGCAGCGCGCCATCGCCGGGCGAAACCCGCTGTCCCTCAAACACATTCGCCGACTCGATGAGCTCGGGATCGGTGTCGATGGGCAGGCCGTGCCGGGCCGCGATGGGCGTCGCGGTCTCCTGGGCGCGCTCCAGCGGCGAGGCCACCACGTAGACGATGTCGCGTTCAGCCAGCCAGCCCGCGACGGCCTCGGCCTGCGCACGGCCACGCTCGGACAGGTGAAAATTGGGCTTGCGGCCGTAGAGGATTTTGTCGGGATTGTGCACTTCGCCGTGGCGCATGACGTGCACGATCGTCTTCTCGGTCAAGCTGGCTCCTGAGCTTGGGCGGCGGCCCGCGCGGCGGCGGGCAGCGCGTCGGCGATCCGGTCGAACGCAGCGTCGTCGAGTGCGGCCGAGACGAACCAGGTTTCGAAAGCGCTGCACGGCGGGTACACCCCGGCGTCCAGCAGGGCATGGAAGAAGGCCGGGTAGCGCCAGGTCTCGGTGGCCTTGGCGGACTCGAAGTCGGTGACGGGCGCGTCGCCGAAGAACACCGTCAAGAAGTTGCCGGCCCGCGAAATCTGGTGCGCCACAGAGGCTTCGGTGAGTGCATCGGTCAGCAGCCCGGCCAGCCGGTCGGCGTGGGCGTCCAGGGTGCGGTAGACGGCGTCGTCGGCGGCGCGCAGCGTCGCCAAGCCGGCGGCCATGGCGACGGGGTTCCCGGACAACGTGCCGGCCTGGTAGACGGGACCCAGCGGCGCCAGGCGTTCCATCACTTCGGCACGACCACCGAACGCTGCGGCGGGTAGGCCGCCGCTCATCACCTTGCCGAAGGTGAACAGGTCGGCATCGACCGGATCGACGCCGTACCAACCGCCGCGGCTGACGCGGAAGCCGGTCATCACCTCATCGAGGATCAGCAGCGCGCCGGCGTCGGCGGTGATCTGCTTCAGCGCGGCGTTGTAGCCCGGCAGCGGGGCAACGGTGCCCATGTTGCCCGCGGCGGCCTCGCTGATGACGCACGCGATCTGGTCACCGTGCTCGGCGAAGGTCTGGCGCACGGCGTCGAGGTCGTTGTACGGCAGCACGATGGTGTCGGCGGCGGCCGCACCGGTGACACCGGGCGACGACGGCAGGCCCAGCGTCGCGACGCCCGAGCCGGCGGCGGCGAGCAGCGCGTCACTGTGGCCGTGGTAGCAGCCGGAGAACTTCACGATCTTGGGCCGGCCGGTGAACCCGCGGGCCAGCCGAATGGCGCTCATGGTGGCCTCGGTGCCGGAGTTCACGAACCGGATCCGCTCCACCGGAGCGACGCGGTCGATGATCTCGCGCGCCAGTTCCGTCTCGGCGGGCGTCGGCGCCCCGAAGGACAGGCCATTGACCACGGTGGACTGCACGGCCTCGACCACGGCCGGGTGCGCGTGGCCGAGGATCATCGGACCCCACGAACACACCAGGTCGACGTAGCGGTTGCCGTCGGCGTCGGTCAGCCAATAGCCGTTGGCCGACGTGATGAAGCGAGGGGTACCGCCGACCGAGCTGAAGGCCCGCACTGGCGAGTTGACCCCGCCGGGGATCACGGTCGACGCGTCGGCGAACAGTTTCGCGGAGACGTCGGTAGAGCGCATGGCCACCAGTGTCCCAGCCCGGCGCAAATGGACCAACTACAGGGTGTAGTGGGTTGGGTAACGGCAGGCCTCGGCCGCCCAGACCAGCGCCCCAGGCGCCTCATCAGCCCCAAACCAGGCTGGCGGCGCGCCCGCATTCACGAGCCTGACAACTGGGCGATTTTCGGGGCGGATTTCCGCCATCTGGTCAGGCTCGCGTCCACGAATGTGCAGCTAGCGCGGCTTCATCGCGATTTTCACGCGCTGGCCGCACACTCGTCGCAGCACCACCACGTTGAAGTGACTAGTGAGGCTGGAGCGCCGGGCGTGACCCGGGCGCACTCCCCCAGTCCGGCGGCTAGTCCTGCGGCGTCAGCTTGAAGACCGGGTGGTCGGCGTCGTCGGGCAGCTGCTCCCAGTAGCTCTCGACGACCTTGCCGGCCAGCGGCCGGTACGCCGCGATGATCGGCCCGGCGTCGGCGACCGGCACCTCGATGGCCATGAAGCTCAGTTTGTTGAGGGAGACCACCGGGTTGGCCCGGACGTTCTTCACCCACTCCGACTCACCGCGCGTCGAGACCAGATACCGGACCCCGTCGACGACCGGCACTACCACCGGAATGTGCTGTAGCTCGTGGCTGGTCCGCTTCGTGACGGTCAGCGTCTCGCTACCGCCCACCCCGGTGATTCGGGCAATGCGGTTGAAGACATTCGTCACGAACCACGGGGGCTTCAGGTAGGCCATTGGCCAAGCGTATGGCTATACGGCGCTCAGCGCATCGTCGAGAATGTCCAACCCGCGCTTGGCGTCGTCGATGCTGATGTTGCACGGCGGCACCAGGTGGAAGCGGTTGTAGTTCATGAACAGCAGCAGGCCGTTCTGGCGAGCGCGCGCGTTGATGGCGCCCATCTCCGGCGAGCTGCCGCCGTAAGGAGCCAGCGGCTCCTTGGTGGCCCGGTCCTTGACCAGCTCGACGGCCCAGAACACACCCAGACCGCGCACGTCGCCGATGATGTCGTGCTTCTCGGCCAGCGCCGCGAGGCCGGGTCCGAAGACGTCGGTGCCGATCAGCTCGGCGTTCTCGACGATCTTCTCGTCGTGCATCGCGGTCAGCGTCGCCACCGACGCAGCGCAGGCCAGCGGGTGTCCGGAGTACGTCAGGCCGCCGGGGTACGGCTGCTCCAGGAAGCGCTCCAGGATCTTGTCGCTGACGATGACGCCACCGAGCGGCACGTAGCCGGAGTTGACGCCCTTGGCGAAGGTGATCAGGTCCGGGGTGACGTCGTAGTTGTCCAGCGCGAACCACTTGCCGGTCCGCCCGAAGCCGGCCATCACCTCGTCGAGGATCATCACGATGCCGTGCTGGTCGCACAGTTCCCGCACGCCCTGCAGGTAGCCGGGCGGCGGCGGCATGATGCCGACGGTGCCGGGCACCGACTCCAGGATGATCGCCGCGAACGCGCCGGGGCCTTCGAATTCGATGACGGACCGCAGGTGCGCCAACGAGCGCTCCGCCTCTTCCTCCGGCGTCTGCGAGCCGAACTGGCTGCGGTACAGGAACGGGCCGAAGAAGTGTGTGGTGCCCTCGCTGCCATAGTCATTGCCCCAGCGACGGACGTCGCCGGTCAGATTGATGGTCAGCGCGGTGCCGCCGTGGTAGCTGCGGTAGGTCGACAGCGTCTTGTAGCGGCCGGTGTACACGCGGGCCATGCGGATGGCGTGTTCGACGGCGTCGGCGCCACCGTTGGTGAAGAACACCCGGTTGAAGCCTTCGGGCGCGACCTGGCAGATCAGGTCAGCGGCGGTGGCGCGGGCTTCGTTGGCGTGCTGCGGCGCGATGGTGCACAGCTTGGCGGCCTGCTCGGCGATCGCGGCGACGACCTTGGGGTGCTGGTGGCCGATGTTGGTGTAGACGAGCTGGCTGGAGAAGTCGAGCAGCCGGTTGCCGTCACCGTCGATGAGGTAGCTGCCCTCGCCGCCGGTGAAGACCAGCGGGTCCAGCTTCCCTTGGGCCGACCACGAGTGGAATACGCGGCTGCGCTCCAGGTCATAGATCCGGCGGGCGTCGGCATTGGCGGGCGCAGGCATGCATTCCTCCTCGAAGATGAAATCAGCGGGTTACAGGTTGTGTGCGGCACGGCGTCATCGCCGCTACCGCTCGGTAACTTTACTCGCTCGCCTGGCTACCCCCGTCACGATGGCGGACGATGGGGCCATGCAGATTCCGCAATCGGTCGCCCGTTTCAACCGTCGAGTCACCAACCCCATCCAACGGCTGTGGGCAGGCCGCGCGCCTACCTTCG
Organism: Mycolicibacterium sp. CBMA 234; assembly: GCF_009729415.1. Classification (GTDB taxonomy): domain Bacteria; phylum Actinomycetota; class Actinomycetes; order Mycobacteriales; family Mycobacteriaceae; genus Mycobacterium. The sequence continues at coordinate 265,949 of NZ_MPKW01000023.1, read as the reverse complement.
GCATCCTCGAGCACGTCGGGCGTAAGTCGGGCAAGACGTTCCGCACGCCATTGACGGTGTTCACCACCGCCGACGGCTTCGCGATCCTGTTGACCTATGGCCCCGACCGCGACTGGCTGAAGAACATCACCAAGTCCGGCGGCGGCCGGATAACCCGGCGTGGTCAGACGTTCGACGTCGTCGAGCCGCGCGTGGTGAGCAAGGAGGAAGCCGCTCCACTCATCACCGGGTCCTTGCGTAAGGTGTTCCCGCGCTTGCCTTTTGAGCAGGCGGTACTGCTGCGCCGAACCTGACGATATAGGACGGCCTAAGCCGGCCGAGTTTCGTCGAGCACCTGCTGAACCACCCGCATCGCGCTCAGCGCTGCGGGCGCCCCGCAGTAGCCCGTGGCATGGATGATCGCTTCGACGATCTCCTCACGGGCGAGTCCGTTGTTGAGCCCTCCGCGCACATGGCCGGCAAGTTCTTCGTGCGCGCGAAGGGCCGTCAGCATGCCGAGGTTCAGCAGGCTGCGGTCACGACGGCTCAGGCCGGGCCGGTTCCACACCGCATCCCAGACGTGCTCGGTGACGAAGCGCTGGATCAGTTCCGATTCGGTGCCGCTGGTGCGGTCCAGTGCGCGGTCGACGAAGTCGTCGCCCATGACTTGGCGCCGGGTGGCCATTCCGGTGTCGAATGCCGAAGCTGTCGAATCTGATTCGCTGGTCATCGGGCGACCGTACGCCCAGCGCCAAGCGATCGAGCAGGCGCAGCCAGGCCCACAGCCATGCCCATTGTCGCCACCACCACCCCATCTGCCAGCGAAGAAATGGCGAAGACCCTCTTCGGCGCGGGAATTCGAATTCCGCCATACGGCACAGACAACTGCATAATCATCGGCAAATTACGCATTCACAGAAACGCGAATACAGCAAATATTCACGCGCGCGAAAGCCGAGAAGGCAACCAGCACAACGTGATTCACCTCCGCCAAACGTGCACCGCGCCGCTCGAATTGTGGTTAGGTTATCCCTGATCAGTAATGGCTGTGCGCGCAATTTATTGCACTTCCTACGGGGGTGGGGAACATCATTACGTTTGCCGGCGTCAAAACCAATGAGCACGTAATAACCAAGGCAATCCACCGGATTGTTCCGGCCACGCTCATCGCGCTCTGCCTCTGGCGCGTCGTCGGCGCCGTCGATCCGACGCTGCGGTTCACCGACGATTTCTTCTATTACGTTAAGGCCGCACAGAATTGGGTGGACGGCGCCGGGTCTACTTTCTTCCCCGGCGAACCCACCAACGGTTATCACCCGCTGTGGTTCTTGTGGTTGGCGCTGCTGTACGCGATCACCGGTCGCGGCCCGGCGTTCTTTGCCGGCGTCGACGTCAGCGTAACGATTCTGATGCTCGGCTTTTTCTTCCTATTCAACCGATTCCTGCACCAACTGACGGGCCGTCGGTTGCCGGCCGCGGTCGGTGCCGGCGTCGCCACGATGGTCATCGCACCGTTCGCCGCGTGGGGCCTCGAGATGGCCCTGACCGTGTGCCTGGCCGCGGCTCTGCTGATGCATCTGGCGCGCCGGCCGCTCGCCGAGCAAACCGTGAAATACGCGGCGGTCGCAGGGCTGTTGTGCGCGCTGATGGCGTTGGCTCGTCTCGACTCAATCGTGTTGGCGCCGTTGCTGTTGATCGCCATCGCGCCCACTTGGGGGCTGCGCCGTGTGACGGCCGCAGCCGCCGGCGCAATCCCGCTCGCCGTGTATGGCGCGGTCAACATCGCCATCTATGGCCACCTGTCCACGACGTCGATGGCCGCCAAGTCAATGCGCGTCTATCTGCCCCCGAACCTGCATTTCCTGGCCGTCGACGTCCCGATCCCGGGCGGCGCGGCCATGCAGCTGACCATCATCGAGGCCGTCATCATCGTGCTGGCCCGCCGGGTACAGAACCGCGATGCCCGACGGATCGCCCTGGCGCTGGCCGCGGCCCCCGTCATGCAGATGGCGCTGCACGCGACGCTGAGCGGCTGGATGAGGTTCGGGTGGTACCTGTACTTCGACAACATGTGCTTGGGCGTGGCCGCCGCGCTGGTGGCCACCGAGTTGACCCGGTCCGCATCGCGGACCAGACGCATCGGGGTTCCGGTCGGCGTCCTGACCGCGGTAGCGCTCTGTGTGGTGGTGGCCGGCGAATCGCGGCCGGCCCATGTGCAGGTGGGGATTTCCCAAGCGGCGCACCAGCTTCGCGACTTCGCAGCCCAGCATCCCGGCGTGTACGCCATGGGCGACGCCGCAGGGGCGCCCGCGTGGTTGATGAATCAACCCGTCGTTCACCTCGAAGGGCTGATGATGTCGCACTCGTTCCTGAAACTGATCCGCGACCAACGCCCGCTGTCGGTGGCGTTCAAACGCTACGGGGTCAGCTACTACGTCGCCGTCCGCGCGGACGGCACCGACCACGCTGGATGCCTGGTTTTCCGCGAGCCCAACGTCAGGCAGTCATCAGCGCAGGCCCCGGCCATGTCGATGACCATCTGCCGGCCACCGGACCACGAAATCATGGCGGACAGCTACCACATGCGGATCTATCGCATCGAACCAGCGACCGGCTTGCCCGACTGACTCTGCAACGCGGCAGGCAGGCTGGGCACGAAATGCCTTGCGGCGAAAGACCGGATGTCATCGGCGGTGTCCAGCGCCTCGACGCTCGGCAACAGCAATGCCATTGCGGCGTAACGCAAGATGGTGTCGGCCAAGTCGTTGACCGCCTGCTCACCGATCCGGTCGGCGAAGCCGTCCGGGAAGATGACGCGCAGCGCCGCCGCCATCCGGCCGACCGCCGCACCGTAGTGCTGCTGCATGAGTTCGATGACGAGCGCGGGTTCGTCGGTCATCATTCGGTTGAGCACCCGGTGCCGCCGGAATCGCAGGATCGACAGCGTGAACGCCTCGACGTACAGATTCGATTGTGGCCCAGCGTTTTTCAGTTCGCCCGCGATGTCGTCGAACAGTTCGACGTTCTCCCGCTCGACGACGGCAGCCACCAACTCATCACGGTTCGCGAACCGGCGGTAGATGGTGGTGCGACTGACCCCGGCCCGCCGCGCCACGTCGTCGAGCGCAACCCGGCGGAAGCCGTGTTGTTCGAACTCCAGCAGCGCGGCGTCGAGGATCGCAGCCGTCGTGGGCGACGTGGGCGACGTATTGGGCACGGCGGTATCTCTAGACCCGCGCATAACCGTGCTGCGCAAACTTGTTGTAGCGCACCGACATAGGAAGCCGATCCCACGCCCAGTTCACCGGCTTGGTGCGCCACACCGCGGCGAACACCTGATAGGCGCGCTCCTGACGGTCGGTCCAGGGCAGCTCCAGCAGATCTCGTGCGCGGGGCGGCAGCCCGCCGGTGGTCAGGAACGCCGCGACCGGATTGAACACCGATGCAACCACCCGCCACACCGCCGGGTTGACGCTCTTGGGCGCTGGAAAGCCTTTGGTCACATAGCCGACGCCGTACCGGGCCGTCTTGTGCGGCACCGCGACGTCGTTCAACATCCGGTCCCAGTACTCCTCGAATTCGGCGTAGGTGGCCGGCATCGGGCGGTCGCTCACACCGTAGCGGCGGTACCAGGTCTTGGACTCGAGGTAGATCTGTTCCTTCTCGGCGTCACTGAGCCGCTTGACGAAGGTGTCCGCGAAGTACAGCACCTGCTCGACGAAGGTGGCATGCGCCCAGTAGTACGTGTCGGGGTCCAGCGCGTGGTACCGCGAGCCGTCGGGCATATCGCCCTTGATCTGGGTGTGGAAGTCACGGACCTGCGTACCGGTGTTGTCGGAGTCGCTGCCGTAGACGGTGCGGAAGATCGGCGGCAGCGACCGCTTGATCCGAGCCGAGGTGTCGGCGAAGAACACCGAATGGTCCAGCACACCCTGGCCGAGCTGCGCCAGCATGTTCTGCAACACCGCCGGCCGAGGGCCGATCAGGAACATTCGGTTATCGCCGAAGTACTTCCACACCAGCGAGTCTGGCCCCAACGGCAGGGCGTCGACCAGCTCGGACTGTTCCGCAAGTTCGGTCATGCGGAACAGTGTTACAAATTTTGCACTCTGTAACAACCCCTGGTTTCCCGCGAGCCGCGCTGGGGGCACCTCCCGTGAGCGTGCGTGTTTGTCCGGCGACATGCCGCCGCGGCCGTGCAGCTTCGTCGCGCTCACGGCGCCCGAAGGTGCGCATCGTGTACGCGAGTATCTGCGTGTCATGTGCAGACACGCACGTTCGCGCGGGGAATGAGCTACTTAAGCGGCAGGCCCGTGATCACACGGGACATCACGAGCCGCTGAATCTCGCTGGTGCCCTCGAAGATGGTGAAAATCTTGGCGTCGCGGTGCCACCGCTCCACCGGGTAGTCGCGCGTGTAGCCGTTGCCACCAAGAATCTGGATGGCCTCATCAGTCACGTAGACCGCCGTCTCGCTGGCGACCAGCTTGGCCATGGACCCCTCGGCATTTTCGAACTGCTTGTTGTTGCGCGCCATCCAACCGGCCCGCCACACCAGCAGCCGCGCCGCGTCGATCCGGGACTTCATGTCCGCCAGCTTGAACGCGACGGCCTGGAAGTCGCCGATCTTGCGGCCGAACTGTTCGCGCTCCTGTGCGTATCCCAGCGCGTACTCGTACGCCGCGCGGGACACGCCCAGCGCCATGGCGCCCACGGTCGGCCGGGTCCGCTCGAACGTCTTCATGGCCACCTGGCCCGCCGAGCTCTTGCCTTCGCGAGTGCGGGCCACGCGCTCCTCGAACTTGTCCCGGCCACCGACGATCAGCCGGCCCGGCAGGCGCACGTCGTCAAGCACCACCTCGGCGGTGTGCGACGCCCGGATGCCGTGCTTCTTGAACTTCTGCCCTTGACTGAAACCCTTGGTGCCCGGCGGGATGATGAAGCTCGCCTGACCGCGCGAGCCCAGCTCCGGGTACACCGACGCAACGACAATGTGCACGTTGGCAATTCCGCCGTTGGAGGCCCACGTCTTGGTGCCGTTAAGGACCCATTCGTCCGTGGCCTCGTCGTACCGCGCACGGGTGATGATCGACGAAACATCCGATCCCGCACCGGGTTCCGACGAACAGAATGCCGCGAGCTTGGGCTCGTTGATGTCGCCGTACATCTGCGGCAGCCACTCACCCATCTGCTCCATGGTGCCGCTGGCCACCAGCGACGCCGCCGCGAGACCGGTGCCCATGATGGACATCGAGATTCCGGCGTCGCCCCAGAACAACTCTTCGACAGCGACGGGCATGCCGAGCCCGGTCTCCTCGGCGGTCTGGGTAGCAAAGAACTCCATGGAGTACAGGCCGACCTTGGCCGCCTCCTGAAGGATCGGCCATGGCGTCTCTTCGCGCTCGTCCCATTCTTCGGCAGCCGGACGGAGAACGTCGGCAGCGAACTCGTGGACCCAATCTCGAACGTGACAGACGTCAGCGGACAGTTCTAGCGAAAAAGACATGGGCGACACCCTACTTGGCGCGCCGCCACCTCGCGGTACCCACTACGGCGAGCACCCCTGCCAGGGTCGCCAGCAACAACGACAGCGTGAGATACGACGGGTCGTAGAGCACCGACGTCCTGACCGACTCACCCGGGATCACCGGTGCGACGTCGGCCACCGACGACGCGGCCAGCCAACTCACCACCGAGCCGACGGCCGCGAGCAGCGCCACCGCCAGGACCCCGGCGGCCACCATTTTGGTGGAGGTCATTCGTCGTCGTCCTCACCGAATTGCCGCACACCTAACGCCTCGAGTTGGGCGCGCAGGCCGCGATGGCGCCGCGCCCACGCCTGCGCAGTCCGGTCACCTGCCAGTTTCACGCCGATGCCGGTACGACCGCGCGGGACACCCGTCAGCTCCCCGAGCGCCCGGCAGGACTGCCAGAGCGGCACGTCGGCGCCTTTGGCTTCCGGGTACATCCCGATCATGTCCGCGACGCGGACCGACTCGGTGCCCTGGCGCAGGTATTCCGGCGTCAGCTCGACCGATGTGTGTAGACGCGCGGCTTTGACCTGCAGCCCAAGAAAGCCGGTGACCAGCACCAGGAAGACCGCCGGCACCAGCGGATCGAGCCGGTGAGACGACCACAACTGCATCGCGGCGATGGAGCCGCCGGCGAACGGACCCAGCAACAGCCACCACCAGCTCGCCCCGACTTCGTGGAAAAGAATCTGCTCGGCGTCGGCGTCTGTCGGCGCATCCATCACGTATCGGCCTTTCCGTCGAACCAGGACTGGGCCGGCGGTCGGGTGATCGAGACCGTCCCGGCAATCAACGGCAGCAGCGCCACCAGACTCAGCGGCTGCCCCAGACCCAACAGCGCGACGAGTCCGATGACAACCACAATCGCCATGGATAGACCTGTCGCGGCTCGACGAAACCTATTGTCGCCCAGCCGGGCCCGGCCGGCAGAGAACGCCATGGCAGCGCCGGCCACGGCGGTGATGGCGCCGAAGCCGCGGACCAGGGTCTGGTACTCGGGGGGCACCTCCGCGGCGGCAGTCAGCATTCCGCCGACCATCAGCAGCACCGCGGCCACCATCCAGCACCAGAACGCCACCGTCACGGCCTGGGGTCGAGCGGGCAAGGAAGGTGTGGGCTCAGTCATATCCGGGCCAGCCTAGCGGGCCGGACGAGCATGAACGTCGCCCCGGCCGCTGACGAGCGGCACCTTCCTGCGCACATCCCACGGCGTGTTGCGCGCAAACACGCACGCTCGCGGCAGGGGTCAGCGGACGAAATACGCGTTCGAATCGGCACGGTGCAGCAGATATACGCCGCCGCCGATCAGCACCGAGGCCGCGATGGCGCACATCGCGTAACCCAGCGCCGCGGGCGCGCCGTGGTAATTCCCGAAGAGATTGGTGGTCAGGTACAGGATGGTGGCGGCCGAGCCGCCCGTCAGGATGCTGCGCGCCCAGCGGTAGCCCTGCCACAGCAGCACCAGGAACGTCGCGACCAGGACTACGACGATGAACAGCGTCAGACCGGACACCGCGTAGGCGTAGGCCGAGACGGCGCGTTCCGGCGTCGTCATCAAGTTGATCACGTAGGCCACCAGCGCCAGCGGCAGCGCTGCCGCCCACAGCCAGAAGCCGGTGACGACGTCATGCGGCCGCTCATGAGGTCCGGAACCGGGACCGTCTGATCCCGCAGCCTGATACGGCGGGTTCTGCGGATTCTGCGGGTTCACCGCAGCCAACCCGCGACGTCGGTTGCCCAGTAGGTCAGCACAATGTCCGCGCCCGCGCGGCGAATGCTGATGAGCGACTCCAGGATCGAGGACTTCAGGTCGATCCAGCCATTGGCCGCGGCGGCGCTGATCATCGCGTACTCGCCCGAAATCTGATACGCCGCAACGGGTACCGGTGAAATCTCGGCAGCGGCACGCACCACGTCCAGGTAGCTCATGGCGGGCTTGACCATCACCATGTCGGCGCCTTCGGCGAGGTCCAGCTCGATCTCGCGTACTGCCTCCCGCGCGTTACCCGGATCCTGTTGGTAGGTACGACGATCCCCCTGCAGGCTGGAGCCCACGGCCTCGCGGAACGGACCGTAGAACGCCGACGCGAACTTGGCGGCGTAGGCCAGGATCGCCACGTCAGTGTGCCCGGCGCCGTCCAGCCCGTCGCGAATGGCGGCGACCTGTCCGTCCATCATGCCACTGGGGCCAATGACGCGTGCGCCCGAATCAGCCTGGGCCACAGCAAGTTTGATGTACTGCTCGTTGGTCGCATCGTTGTCGACCCGGCCGTGGGAATCCAGCACGCCACAGTGCCCGTGGTCGGTGAACTCGTCCAGGCAGGTGTCGGCCATCAGCACCGTCGCGTCACCGAGGTCCGAATTCAGGTCGCGCAGCGCGACATTCAGAATGCCGTCGGGGTTGACGCCCTCGGAGCCGGTGGCGTCCTTGTCACCGTCACACGGCACGCCGAACAGCATCAGCCCGCCGACACCGGCCTCCACCGCTTCGGCGGCAGCGCGGCGCAACGACTCGCGGGTGTGCTGGACGACACCAGGCATCGACGCGATGGGACGCGGCTCCGACAGCCCGTCTGCGACGAACATCGGCAGCACCAGATGCCGTGGCTCCAACGACGTTTCGGACACCAAACGGCGCAACGCCGGGGTGGTACGAAGTCGCCGTGGCCGATGCCTGGGGTATGCCATAGTGCCGAGTTTAGCGGCGCCGACTCTTCTTGCGCGGGGGTGGCAGGGCACCCTCGGCACGCAGCCGGGCGGCGTGCTCAGCCAGCGCCTCGACCAGCGGGCCCACCGCGGCGGTCTCCGGCTGCACGTCTACGCGCAGGCCGAATTCAGCTGCGGTTTCAGCGGTTTTCGGGCCGATGCAGGCGACGATGGTCCGGGCGTGCGGCTTGCCGGCGATACCGACCAAGTTGCGCACCGTCGAGCTCGAGGTGAAGCAGACCGCGTCGAAACCGCCGGTCTTGATCATCTCGCGGGTGTGCGCTGGCGGCGGTGCCGCACGGACGGTGCGGTACGCCGTGACGTCCTCGATCTCCCAACCGCGCTCGCGCAGCCCTTCGGCCAGCGTCTCGGTGGCGATGTCGGCACGCGGCAGCAGCACGCGGTTCACTGGGTCGAAAATCTCGTCGTAGTCCGGGAATTCATCCAGCAGGCCGAGCGAGGACTGCTCACCGGCGGGCACCAGCTCGGGGTTGATTCCGAAGGCACGCACCTTGTCCGCGGTGGCCTGACCGACGCACGCGATCTTCACACCCGAGAACGCACGGGCGTCCAGACCGAACTCGTTGAACTTCTCCCACACCGCACGCACCGCGTTGGTGGAGGTGAACACGACCCACTGGAAGCGGCCGTCGACCAGACCCTTGACCGCCCGCTCCATCTGCGCGGGGCTGCGCGGCGGCTCGACCGCAATGGTCGGCACCTCGATCGGCAGGGCGCCGTGGCCCACGAGACGATCGCTCATCTCGCCGGCCTGGTCCTTGGTGCGCGGCACCAGGACGGTCCAGCCGTACAGCGAGCGGCTCTCCCACCAGTTCAGCTTGGCGCGGTGCGCCACCGTTTTACCGATGGTCACGACCAGCGGGCCCGCCAGCGGACCGACCGGCTCGGGGCCGACCGGCTTCTCCAGCACGGCCTTGTCCAGCAGCCCGGCCAGCGTGGTCTCGATGGACCGCTGCTGGCAGGTGGTGCCGTTGGCCGTCACGACGCACGGGGTGCTGTCGGTGAGGCCGTATTCGATCAGGGTGCGGGCGGCGTCCGGCAGGTGCGACACCGTCGCGTGCAGGATCAGCGGCCCGGGGGCGGCGGCCAGTGCGGCCCAGTCGACGTCACCGCGGACGTCGGCCACAGTGTGCGCCGAGCCGACAGGCAGGCCCGCATAGGCCGGCACCGCCGTCGAGGACGGCAGGCCCGGCACGATCTCGAAGTGCGCCGCGGTCTTGGCCAGGGCGTTGACCTCGGTGATCACGGCGTCGACCGACAGCGGGTCGCCCGCCACCAGCCGGACCACGTCGACACCGGTCTTGGCCTCGGCCATGAGCAGCTTGGCCACCTCGGTCGGGTCGCCCAGCGCGGGGCGGACGTCGACGCCGTGCGGGAACGTCATGGCCGGTGTGGCGGCAGGCGCCTTCTCAGCCGTGGTCTCGTCGGTCTTGGTGTCGGCAGCCGGCTCGGCGTCAGGCTCGGCCGGATGCGGCCCGGAGGTCGGCGGCAGATCGGTGCCGATCAGCTCCAACACGGCCTCGGGCACGTCAGGATCGGTGATCACCAATGCCGCGTGCGCCAAAACGTTCCGCGCCCGCGTCGTCAACAGTCCCGGGTCACCGGGGCCGGAACCGACAAAGGTGATGCGGCCGGGCTTGTGCTTACGCACTCGGGTCGTCATCTCTCACTCCCGCTCTACAGTCCGCTGATCCAACACATCGCGCGCCCCCAGATCGAACAACTCCGCAGCCACGGAGAGCCCCAGCTCTCGTGCCCGTTCGGGTGTCCCGATCCCGGACGCCCGGATCACGTCGGATCCGTCCAGCGCCGCCACGCAACCGCGCAACGACAGCTCCTCGAAGACTCGGCCGTCCTCGTCGATGGACTCGACCACTTCAGCGATCGCACCCACCGGCGCGGAACAACCCGCCTCCAGTTCAGCCAACAGGACTCGTTCGGCGGTGACCGCAGCACGCGTGTCGGGATCGTCCAGCTTTCCCAGCAGCGCCGCCAGCTCGGTGTCACCCACCCGGCACTCGACCGCGAGGGCGCCTTGCGCCGGCGCTGGCAACATCTGCACCGGCTCGAGGCTCTCGGTGACGACATCGAGCCGTCCGATGCGGGCCAGACCCGCTCGGGCGACGACGATTGCGTCGAGATCACCACTACTTACCCTGTTCAACCTGGTATCTAGGTTGCCTCGTAGGGGGCGGATTTCCAAACCGAGACCCAGTGCTCTAAGCTGTGCCGCCCGTCGCGGGCTCGACGTGCCGATCACGGAGCCGACTGGCAACTCTCCCAGCACCATTCCGTCGCGCGCCACCAACGCGTCCCGCGCATCTTCCCGCGGCGGCACGGCAGCAATGACGAAGCGCTCGTCGGGTGCGGTCGGCAAATCCTTGTACGAGTGCACGGCGACGTCGATGCGACCGTCGGCCATGGCGTACCGCAGCTCGGCGGTGAAGACGCCGACGCCGATCTCGGCGACCGGCGCCTGCGAACGGTCGCCGTCGGTGCTGATGATGACCAGCTCAGCGGGCTGCCCCAGAGCTACCAGGGCGTCACGGATGGTGCCAGCCTGTGTGGTAGCCAGCAGGCTACCTCTGGTACCGATCCGGATAACGTTGTCGATGGTGGTTACCAACCGGATTACTCAGCCTTTGTCGTGATTGGATTTCGGTTCGCCGGCCGTCAAATCGTTTGCCACCAGGGGCAGTTCGCCCGCGGACACGGCATCGATGGCCTGGGGGTCGAGTTCGAACAGCTCACGCAGGGCCTCGGCGTAGCTGTCGCCGCCGGGCGCGCTGGCCAACTGCTTGACGCGCACAGTCGGCGCGTGCAGCAACTTGTCCACTACCCGGCGGACGGTGTTGGCAACCTCATTGCGGTGGGTTGCATCGAGTCCTGGAACCCGGTTGTCGAGCCGCAACAACTCCGCCTCGACGACGTCGGCGGCGCGCTGCCGCAGCGCGGTAACAGTCGGGGTGACCTCGGCCATCCGCTGGCCCGCCAGGTAATTGGCGACCTCGGCAGCGACGATCGAGCGGGCCGCCTCGGCGTCCGAGGCGGCAGCCCGGGCCGACGGCTCGCGCTGGATGCGGTCCATGTCGATCACGTGCACACCCGGCAGGCCAGCAATCGCGCCGTCGACGTCGCGTGGCATGCCCAGGTCGCAGATGACCAATTGGCGATACTCCGGGCGGCTCATCAATCCGCGGTGCGCATCGGCCAGCGACACCACCGGACGCACCGCGCCGGTACAGGTGACGACCACGTCAGCACTGCCCAGCGCGACGGCGATGTCGTCCAGGGAGTGCGCGGCCGCCTCGACGCCCTGGGCCCTCAAGTTCTCGACCATGCGCTCGGCCCTCGGCAGCGAGCGGTTGACCACCTCGACGCGGGCGATCCCGGCGCGCGTCAGATGCGCAGCGGCCAGCGCGCCCATCGAGCCGGCGCCGACCACAGCGGCCGTCAGCCCCTCCAGCGACGTCAGCTTGGCCTTGGCCATGTCCAGCGCCACCGAGACCACGGAGGCGCCGGCGGCGTCGATTCCGGTCTCGGAGTGGACGCGCTTGCCCACCGACAACGCCCGCTGGGACAGATCGTGCAGCGTGCGGCCGACGGTCTGGTGCGCCTCCGCGGAGGTGTAGGCCCGGCGCACCTGGCCCAGCACCTGAGCCTCGCCGATCACCGCCGAATCCAGACCGCTGGCGACCGCGAACAGATGCTCGACTGCGGCCTCGGCGTAGCGCACGTAGGCGTACTTGGTCAGATCGTGCAGCGACATGCCGGACCGCTCGGACAGCACCGAACCGATCACCGAGAGCCCGCCGTGGAACGCATCCACCACCGCGTACACCTCGACCCGGTTACAGGTGGAGAGCACCATGGCCTCGGTTACCAAAGAGGACTGCAGCAGCAGCTCGATAATCTTGGCTTGTTCGGCTTCGTCCGTGCTGAGTTGCTCCAACACCGAAACCGGCGCGCTGCGGTGCGAAACACCGAACAGCAGTACGCTCACGGCCTCATCACCTCTGTCACACCCCCGTCGCACCAGGGAACGTTTCCCGGGCCTCGTCTAGCCGCAGGTATGCAAATAAAGCTAGCCGCTCACCAGCCCGGCGACCAAATTTGCTATACGTCTGCCGGACCCCGGGGCACGCGCGCTGAGCGGCCGGATTGGCTGGTCAGCCGACCGGGGCTAGCTGGCGAGGTCCGCCCGCAACTGATCCTCGTCGACCTCCCAGTAGCTGTGCTCGACGTCATCGAGCAGCACCACGGGCAGCCGATCGCCGAATTCAGCACGCAGCGCAGGGTTTCCAGCGGCGGCCAGCGCATCGACATCCGTGCTCGTCACGAGGAAACCGAGCTCTTCGGACAGCTCGGCAAGCTGCGCCGCGGCACGTTCGCACATGCTGCACCCGGCGCGGGTGAGCAACGTCACGCGATGGCTGTTCCCTGATCGATCCACGCGCATCAGTATGGCGTGACCCAGCCGCACGACGATCAGGCCACGAGGTACGAGTCGCGCTGAGGAGTGCGGCCACCGGGCACTAGTGTTGAACCGTGTCCGAATCCAGCCCCGTGACCGCCGACGAGCCCACGGGCACACCCGTGCCCTCCGGCGCTGACGACGCTGCCGAGCAGGACGCCCTCGACCGCGAATCCGCAGCCGACGATCAGGCCGCCCCGCCGCTGCCGCCCCCTCCGGACCTCACCGCGGCCGCGTTCTTCGACGTCGACAACACACTGGTGCACGGCTCGTCGCTGGTGCATTTCGCCCGCGGCCTGGCCGCCCGCGACTACTTCAAATACTCCGACCTGGCCCGCTTCGCCTACGCGCAGGCCAAGTTCCAGGTGACCGGCAAGGAGAACAGCGACGACGTCGCGGCCGGCCGACGTAAGGCGCTGTCCTTCATCGAGGGGCGGCAGACGGCGGAACTGGAAGCCCTCGGCGACGAGATCTACGACGAGATCATCGCCGACAAAATCTGGCAGGGCACGCGAGCGCTGGCCCAGATGCACCTCGACGCCGGCCAGCAGGTCTGGCTCGTCACCGCGACGCCCATGGAGCTGGCCCAGACCATCGCCCACAAGCTGGGGCTGACCGGGGCCTTGGGCACCGTCGCCGAATCGGTCGACGGGGTGTTCACCGGTCGGCTGGTCGGCGACATCCTGCACGGGGTCGGCAAGGCGCACGCGGTCCGGCAGCTGGCCATCCGTGAGGGCCTGAACCTGCGTCGCTGCACCGCGTACTCGGACAGCTTCAACGACGTGCCCATGTTGTCGCTGGTCGGCACCGCCGTCGCAATCAATCCCGACGCCGCGCTGCGCGACGTGGCCCGCGAACGCGGCTGGGAGATCCGCGATTTCCGGACCGCCCGCAAGGCCGCCCGCATCGGCGTGCCCTCGGCGCTGGCGCTCGGCGCTGTCGGCGGAGCGCTGGCCGCCATGGCGTCACGCAAGGGCAACTAGCCAGCCCGGTCCGCAAGCCGAACGCTGATAGGCTCACCCGCCATGGGCATTGCGGACGACATCATCGGGACCCACTTCCGGTACCCGGATTACTTTGAGGTCGGCCGCGAGAAGGTCAAGGAATTCGCCGTAGCGGTCCAGGACGACCACCCGGCCCACTTCTCCGAGGACGCAGCCGGTGAGTGCGGTTCGGACACCCTCATCGCGTCGCTGACGTTCATCGCGGTGGCCGGGCGCCGGGTCCAGCTTGAGCTGTTCAACCAGTTCGACGTGCCGATCAACCTGGAGCGCGTCCTACACCGCGACCAGAAGCTGATCTTCCACCGCCCGATCAAGGTCGGCGACCGGCTGTGGTTCGACTCGTACCTGGATTCGGTGATCGAGTCGCACGGCACCGTGATCAGCGAGGTCCGCGCCGAGGTTACCGACGACGACGGCCAGCCGGTGATGACGAGCATCGTCACCATGCTCGGCGAGGCGCAGCATGACGGCGAGGCCGGCGAGATCAGCGCGCAGATCGCGGCCGCCCGCGACGCAGCCGTCGCGAAAATGGTTGCGGCACAAAAGGGTTAGCGGTTCCCGCTCCCCGCGAGCGTGCGTGTCTACACGCGACACGCGGTGAGCTCCGAGCATCAACGTGCCGCTCGTCAGCGCTGAGCGCTACGAAATTGCACACATAACCCGGCGCGTCGGCGACAAACACGCACGCTCGCGGGAGGTACCCCCAGCACGGCTCGCGGCGAAAGGCCTACAGCGGTGAAGGCCTAGAGGAACGTGCCGCGACGATTGGCCAGCAGCTGGTACAGCGTCTGCTGAATGGTCGCGCGCACCTGGTCGGTGAGTTCGAAGGTGACCATCGGGTCGTCGGCGGCGGACTCGTCGTAGTCGGCTGTCGAAATGGGCTCACCGAACTGGATGTACCACTTCGACGGCAAAGGCAGCAGTCCGACCGGGCCTGCGAGCGGGAACAACGGCGTCAACGGGAAGTACGGCAACCCGAGCAACCGGGCCAGCAACTTCACGTCACCGATCTTCGGGTAGATCTCCTCGGAGCCGACGATCGAGCACGGCACGATGGGCGCACCGGAGCGCAACGCCGCCGAAACGAAGCCACCGCGGCCGAACCGCTGCAGTTTGTACCGGTCCTTGAACGGCTTACCCAGGCCTTTGTATCCCTCGGGGAACACGGCCGTCAGCTCGCCGGCCTCCAGCAGGCGGTGCGCATCGGACGTGCAGGCCATGGTGTGCCCGGCCTTGCGTGCCGCCTGACCCACCAGCGGCAGGTCGAAGACGAGGTCAGCAGCCAGCAACCTCAGGTCCCGGTGCTTGGGGTGCTTGTCGTGCACGGCGACCGACGTCATCAGCCCGTCGAACGGCAAGACGCCTGCATGGTTCGCGACAATCAGCGCGGCACCGTCGTTAGGAAGGTTCTCAATACCGGACACCTCAACTCGGAACCACGAGTTGAAAAGCGTTCGCAGCAAAGGAAGAAACACCGCATTGTTGAGATGCGGATCGAAGCCGAACTCGTCGACGACGTAGTCACCGGTCATCCGCTTTCGCATAAAATCCGAAGCGGCACCGATACGTTGGGCCAGTTCATTAGGCCCATCTCCGGCTGAAGAGCCGGACGCAGCAAACCGATGCTGGTCAATCTCGCGGACCACGGCAGCTATCTGCTCAGCAGATGCGCGGGTCCCGGGGTCAGTCAACAACGAAGGATGCCGCAGCGTTGCATCCCGCCTCGAGGCACGACGCTGCGCAGAAGCGCGTGTCGAATTCGAGTGCAGCGGAATGACTTTGGCTTTTGATTCGCCCGCCACGTCAATATCTCCCACCATCAAACTTGCGAAATCAGCGTCCCCACCGCTGCGCTGCGGCCACTGCCCGACGCTCCACTGAGCCTACCCACCCTGGACTGATAATGGGCGTCAGCGCGCGGCCTGAAACGTAATCGTCAAAAGCCTCCATGGTGGTCCACTTTGGGGTATAGCCGAGTTCCCTCGACATCCGTGCGGTGTCCATGACCCGGCCGAAGCGCATGTAGTCGGACTGTTCGCGGTCCAACTCGACGCCCGCGGTGGCTCGTCGCCACGCATCCAGCGCCCACATCGTGGGCCCGGCCAGCGGCAATCCGATCCGGCCGGAGCGACGGATCGCCTGGCTCATGAGGATGACGCCCGACGCTCCGATGTTGAACGTGCCGGCCCGCCCCACCAAAGTGGCACGTTCCAGCGCCCCAAGGGCGTCTTGCTCGTGCAGGAGCTGTAATCGTGCGTCGTGCCCGAAGGCAGTCGGCACCAGCGGCCCTGCCAGGTACCGCGACAGCGCGGTGTCCATGGCCGGACCGATCATGTTGGCCAGTCGCAGGATGGTGACTGCGATGTCCGGACGCCGACGCGCGAGACCGCGCGCGTAGCCCTCGATGTCGATGCTGTCCCGGGCGAAGCCCTCCCCCGGTGGCCGGCGGGCGCTGCTGTCCTCGGTGAACATCACCGGATCGCGCGCGCTGGCCCCGTAGACCTCCGACGTCGACTTCAGGATCACCCGACGGACCGACGGCGCCTTCTGACAGGCCGCGAACAACTGCATCGCGCCCATCACGTTGAGCTCTTTGAGCGCGGCGCGACCTGACTGAGGCACATACGACGCCGCCGCGGCGTGGACGACAGTGTCGACGTTGCCGTTTCGAATCACCTTGGCGATAAAGGGGTTCCGAATGTCCGCACGGACGAATTCCGCACGGCCCATGCGGCGCAGCATGTCCTTGCTCGGCGTGATCGCGTCAACAGCGATCACGTGCTCGATGAGCTGGTTCTGCGCCAGCCTGGCTGTCAGATAGCCACCGAGGAACCGGCACGCCCCAGTGACCAGGACCACCTTGGGGTGGTGCAAGGTCTCTGGGATGTCCGGGCCGGAATCGCTTCCGCCCGACACAGTGGGCCGGCTTCCGGTGCGTCCGTCGGCATCCATTTGGTCAGCCTAGTGGGCGACGCAATGGCGCGCTGAGAACTACTTACCGAGTTTTCTGCGCTGAACCCGTGTACGACGAAGCAGCTTGCGGTGCTTCTTCTTCGACATGCGCTTACGCCGCTTCTTGATGACTGAACCCATAGAGTTTGAAGTCTCCGCTACTAGACGTCGATCCGTAAAGATCGGTGTGAAACCAACCCCGCCACTTTACCCGGCCGGGTTTGCAGCCACGAAAACGCCTGCTGGATCGCGCCGCCGGAGGACATATGCACGGCCCAGATGCCCGGTCCACGGACGCTGCCCAACCCGGTCGGTATTGCTACCTGTGCGGGTGCGCAGCGGTCGTCGACCGGGCGCTCTGATGCCGCCGCGTCACGCGGACGACTCAGCTCGGCGCGCGGCGGCTAACCCGCGTCGTGGTACGAGGACTCGAGCAGGTCGTGCACCGCTTTGGCATGCACGCGAAATGACCGGCCGACACGCACCGCGGGCAACTCCCCGTTGTGCACCAGCCGGTATACCGTCATCTTGCTTACCCGCATCAGACTCGCAACCTCGGCAACAGTCAGGAACTGCGTTCGTGGCTGATCGCCACCGTCACGCGCCGATGGCCCGTTCATAGACGTCATCGCAACCCAATCAATCAGGCACGGCCAGCCCCAGCGGCTTCCCCTCCGCTGGCACCAACGCGTGCTTACGAGAAGGAGAATAGCGTGGCCAATGTGGTTATTGCGACGGGTGTGGGGTAATCAATCTGAAATCTTAGAACTACTCAGATGTAATTCTTAGCTGCTCAGACCGTGTTTTTGCGGCTTCAACCGCGCTTGCAACGGCCGAGCGCAGCCCACCCCGTTCGAGTTCCCGCAGACCAGCGGCGGTAGTGCCACCCGGAGAGGTCACCGAAGCCCGCAGTTCGGCGGCGCTGGTGTCCAGTGCAGCCGGTCCCGAACCGGTGTCCGATTCAGTTATCCGATTAAGCAACATGGCGGCCGAACCAGCCATTGTTTGGACCGCCAACTCGGTTGCCACGGTCCTCGGGAGGCCTGCTGCGACCCCGGCGTCCACCACTGCCTCGACCATCAGGAAGTAGTACGCCGGCCCGGAACCGGACACCGCGGTGACCGCGTCCATCTGCTTCTCGGGCACGGTCAAGACCGCACCGACAGCGGTGAAGATTGCCGACACCTCGGCGAGCTGCTCGTCGGTGGCGAAGCGGCCCCGGGACAGCGCTGTGATGCCCGCACCGACCAGCATCGGGGTGTTGGGCATGGCCCGCACCACCGGTGCCCCAGCGGGCAGCTTGGCTTCGAAGAAGGCCGTCGGCACGCCCGCGGCCACCGACACCACCACCTGCTCGACGCTGCTGCTGTCCGCGTCGACGGCCAGTTCCGCCAAAGTCTCGACGACGCCCTCTACGGCGTCAGGTTTGACGGCCACGATCACGTAGGCCGCGTTCTCGGCCGCATCAGCGACGTCGGTGACCCGGACTGAATACTTCTCGGACAGCTGTGCCGCGCGCGCCGGGTATGCCTCGGCGACCACCAGATCCTTGACCTGCCGCCCCGCCTGCAACAGCCCGGCCAGCAAGGCCTCTCCGATATTTCCGCCACCGATGATCGCAATTCTCGCCACGCCGACAGCATGCCAGGACACGCCGGGACGTTGGCGCTCGGCGCGGGGTGTCTGTGGTCACGGCCGGCGCCGTACGGCAGCCGGGCGGTCTCAGCGCAACAAGTGGCGGCGGGCGAATTCCAGCGACTCGACCAACAACGCCTCACGCTCGAGGTTGTTGCGCGCCGCCGACGTGGTGACCTCCAAGATCACGTGGCCGGAGAATTCACTGGCGGCCAGCATCTGACAGATCTGCTCTGTCGGCTGGCTGCCGCGGCCCGGCACCAGATGTTCGTCGGTGGAGGCGCCGTTGCCGTCGCACAGATGCAGGTGCACCAAGCCCTTGCCCATCCGGCGCAGCATGTCGACGGCGTCGGTGCCGGCGGTCGCCGAATGGGACAGGTCCAGCGTGTAGTGCGCGTGATTGCCGTCCAGCGGGTCGTAGGACGGCGCGAACGCCGAGATCCCTGGTCCTGGTGTCCCACCGCGCTTACGCATCCGCTCGATGGACGGCTGGCCCGTGCCGAAGAACCGGTCAGTCCGAAAGGGGAACATGTTCTCGACCGCGACCAGCACGTCGCTGTTCGCCTCGAGCTCGACGACCTGATCGCTGAAACCCTCGGCGTAGCGGCGCTGCCAGCGGAACGGCGGGTGCACGACGACGGTCTGCGCACCGAGCTGCTCGGCGGCCCGCACGCTGCGCTCCAGCTTCGGGATCGGGTTGGACCCCCACACCCGTTGGGAGATCAGCAGGCACGGCGCGTGGACGCTGAGCACCGGGACGCCCCAGCGCTGCGACATCCGCTCGACGGCGTCGATGTCCTGACTGACGGGTTCCGCCCACACCATCAGCTCGACACCGTCGTAGCCGAGGCGTGCGGCGTATTCGAAAGCAGCCTCGGTCCGCAGTGGATAGACCGAGGCGGTGGACAGACCTACCTTGATGGCGGGGCGCACAGGCGCAGAGTTTAAGCGGAGTAGAGCAACGCCAGCGGACCGAAGGTCACCAGACCGCCGACCAGGATCGCGATCAGCGTGCTGGCCAGGTCGTGGTCCTTGCGGATCACCCGGATACCGGCGACGAGGCCGAGGATCACCAGCATCGACAGCATCAGCGCGACGATCTGGTTCCAGCGCCACAGCTGGTCGAATGCGAAGAACATGCCGGCACCGAACCCGACGGCCAGCAGGCTCTGGCCGACGACCCAGGCACCGCGCTTCAGGCCAGACCCGGACTCTTCGTCCTCGCCGACGGCTTCGTCGTGCTCGTCGTAGTCCTCGTGCTCGTCGTAGTGCTCGTGGACATCGTGGACATCGTGGTCCACGTCGCCGTGAAGGTCCCTCGCGGTGTCGTCCCGACGGGTGTCCTCATCGGCGGCGAAACCGCCGAACAGCGCGTCGTAGCTCGCGCTCCGCTCGGTCCGCGAGGCCTCGCGGACAGATGCAGTCTCGGGGGCTTTGGGGACCGCGGCGGCTTCCGGGGCTTCAGGGCCGTCGACGACGGGGATGGCGCCGGTGTCGAGCTTGGCGACCGGCTCCGCGCCCTCGAGCGCGCGCAGATCGTCGATATCCGGGTTGGCCAGCACGTCGTCGTCGACGACGGGGTCGGGGCTCATCTCCTCGGCGCCCCGCACCGGCTTGAATGACCAGCGGAAGGCGGGCTTGCGCGTCGGCGCCACGAAATCCACGGGATCTGCGTCGGCCTCGCGCTGGCGCAGGTGAGCCTCGTAGTCCGAGACCGCCGCGGCTTCAGCAGGCGGCGGGGCGTCGACGAGTTCGGTGTCGAGGCCGATGAACATCGCCCCGGTGTCGTCGGGCTGCATGTCGTCGGCAGCGGACGGCGTCTCGTCCGCGGCTGGGACGACCGTCTCCTCGACCGGTGCCTCCTCGACAACCGCGTGCGGTGCCTCTTGCACGGCGACGGGTTCGGGTTCGGGCTCAGGAGTTGCTTCGGGCTCTGCTGCCGGCGGCGACGTCTGCAGCGCGTCCGGCCTGATGATCGGAATTTCGCCGGTCAGCTCGGCGACGGTCACCGCGTCGCTGTTGCCCCGCCGACGGCGCCTGCGGCCACCGACCGGCGGCGCACCGATGGTGCCGTTTTTCGCCAGCAGCTCGGCGACCGAGATCGGCCGGGTGCCAGCGAAGTCGTCTGAATCTGTCATTGTGTCTCGCCTTTGGCGGGAGCTAAGCCCGCGAACGTTTCCACCAAGTCGGTTCCATCGGCTTCACTGTCGAGTTTCCGCAGAATGACACCCTCTCGCAACGCCCAAGGGCAGATGTCAACGGCGTCGAGCGACAGCGCCCGCATGGTCGCCTCGGCCACCAACGCACCGGCCACAATCTGTGGCGCGCGGTCGGCACTCACCCCTTCCAGCTCGGCTCTATCGGCCGTGGTCATCCTAGAGATGAAAGATATGAGCTGTCTGAGGCCAGCGGCGGTCAACGTGCGCTTTACCCGCGGTCCCGCCCCCGAGGGCGCCGCACCGGTGAGCCGGGCCAGCGACCGGAACGTCTTCGACGTGGCCACCGCGAGTGCCGGGGTGCCCGACTCGAGCACCTTGGCGGCAGGGGCGGACAGCTCGTTGTCCAACCAGTCCCGCAGCACAGCAATGCGGCGCCGGCCAGGCGGATCCTCCTGCAGCCATTCCCGGGTCAAACGGCCCGCACCCAGCGGCAATGACAGCGCGACGTCCGGTTCTTCGTCGATACCGCCCGACAGTTCCAGCGATCCGCCGCCGATGTCGAGGTTCATGATCCGGCCGGCACTCCAGCCATACCAGCGGCGCACCGCCAGGAACGTCAGCCGGGATTCGTCGACCCCCGAGAGCACCTGCAGCTGCACGCCGGTCACTTCCCGCACGCGAGCCAGCACCGCTTCGGAGTTGGTGGCGTCGCGGACCGCGGATGTGGCGAATGCCATAAATTCGACGCAGCCCGAGTTGGTGGCGATCTTGGCGAACTCGTCGACCGTCTCGACAAGGCTGTCAGCGCCCTTGCGAGTCAGTTTGCCGGAGTCGTCAATCGCCTCGGCCAGCCGTAGCGAGGCCTTGGTCGAACTCATCGGTGTCGGGTGCCCGCCGCGGCGCGCGTCGACTACCAATAGATGAACGGTGTTACTGCCCACGTCGAGGACGCCCAATCGCACGGAAACCACGGTAACGGGTCTACGGTTGCGTGCTGTGACCGCATCGCAAATCAGTCCCGGTGAGCCCTCGAAGCCTGGTTCCCACGAGGTCGGACTGGACTTCGCCCGCGAGTGGGTGGAGTTCTTCGATCCGGACAATCCGGAGCATCTGATCGCTGCGGATATGACGTGGCTGCTGTCGAAATGGACCTGTGTCTTCGGTACGCCGGCGTGCCAGGGCACCGTCGAGGGACGGCCCGACGACGGCTGCTGCAGCCACGGCGCCTTCATGGCCGATGACGACGACGTCGCGCAGCTCGAGGAGTCGGTCAAGCTCCTGACCGACGAGGACTGGCAGTTCCGGGAGAAGGGCCTGGGCCGCAAGGGCTACCTCGAGATGGACGAGTACGACGACAAGCCCAACCTGCGGACCCGCAAATACAAGGGCGCCTGCATCTTCCTGAACCGCCCGGGGTTCGCCGGTGGGGTCGGCTGCGCGCTGCACAGCAAGGCGCTCAAGCTCGGGGTCGAGCCGCTGACCATGAAGCCGGAAGTCTGCTGGCAGCTCCCCATCCGCCGGACCCAGGACTGGGTGACCCGGCCCGACGGCACCGAGATCCTGCGGACCGTCGTCACCGAGTACGACCGGCGCGGCTGGGGCGAGGGCGGCCACGACCTGGTGTGGTACTGCACGGGTGATCCGGCCGCGCACGTCGGCGCCAAGGCCGTGTGGGAGTCCTACGGGCCCGAGCTGACCGAACTACTGGGCGCGAAGGTGTACGCCGAGCTGGCCGCGCTGTGCCGGCGGCGGGCCGGACTGGGGCTCATCGCCGTCCACCCGGCCACCCAAGCCGCTGCGGCCGCCGAGAAGTAACCGCGAGGGGAAGCTAGCCCTCGAGCTTGTAACCCAATCCGCGAACGGTGACGAGGTGCACCGGGTTGGCGGGGTCGGACTCGATCTTGGAGCGCAACCGCTTGACGTGGACGTCCAGGGTCTTGGTGTCGCCGACGTAATCGGCGCCCCACACACGATCGATCAACTGTCCGCGGGTCAGCACGCGGCCGCTGTTGCGCATCAGGTATTCGAGCAGGTCGAACTCCTTGAGCGGCAGCGTCACGGCGTCGCCGTTGACCGACACGATGTGTCGCTCGACGTCCATCCGGACCGGGCCGGCTTCAAGCACGCCGTCGGCACCGACGACGTCGTCGGACTCGCCGCCGCGGCGCAGCACCGCACGAATCCGGGCGATCAGCTCACGGGCCGAGTACGGCTTGGTGACGTAGTCGTCGGCGCCGAGTTCCAGGCCCACGACCTTGTCGATCTCACTGTCCCGCGCGGTCACCATGATCACCGGGACGCCGGACCGCGAGCGCAGCTGCTTGCACACGTCGGTGCCGCTCATGCCCGGCAGCATCAGGTCCAGGAGCACGATGTCGGCCCCGGCCCGGTCGAATTCGGCCAACGCCGAGGGTCCGTCGGTGACGACGGTGGCTTCGAATCCCTCTTTGCGCAACAGGAACGCCAAGGGATCAGCCAGGGACTCTTCGTCCTCCACGATCAGCACGCTGGTCATTTGTTCTGTCGCCCTCCTTGTGATGGCAATGAGTGATCATCCAGCCCGTCGACATCCGTGTCGTCCGAGTCAAGATAAGCCGGAATCGACAGTGTGAACGTCGATCCGGTCCCCGGCTGGCTCCACAGCCGGATGGTTCCGTTGTGGTTGGCCGCCACGTGTTTGACGATGGCCAACCCGAGCCCGGTGCCACCCGTGGCCCGGGACCGCGCTTTGTCGACGCGGAAGAATCGTTCAAAAACCCGTTCCTGATCGGCTTTCTCGATGCCGATGCCGCGGTCGGTCACCGCGATCTCGATGTTGTCGCCGTAGCGGCGCCGACTGATCGAGACCTGGGAACCCTTGGGCGAGTACGAGATTGCGTTGGACACCAGGTTCGCGAGCGCGGTCGCCAGCAGAGTCTCGCTGCCGAGCACCTGGTAGCCGCGCGGCGCATCCGTGGTGATCGCGATGTCGGCGCTGTCGGCGGCCACCTTGTGCCGGGAAACCACTTCAGCCACAACCGAATCCACGTCGACATCGTCCAGGTTGGGCAGTGGCTCGGCGCCCTGCAGCCGGGACAGCTCGATCAGTTCGCCGACCATGTTGGCCAGCCGGCCCGCCTCGGTGACGATCTTCTCGGCGAATCGGTTGACCGTCGCCTGGTCGTCCGAGGATGCGAGCAGGGCCTCCGCCAGCAGACCCATGGCCCCGACGGGCGTCTTCAGCTCATGGCTGACGTTCGCGACGAAGTCGCGGCGGCTGGCCTCCATGCGGGCCTGTTCGGACTGATCGTTGACGTAGACCACCGCGAACCGGCCGTCCTCTTCGGTCAGCTGACGCGCCAGTCCGCGCACCGCCAGCCGGGTCCGACCCGGGTTCGCGCGCTTGGCCGGCGACAGGTCGAACTCGACGTCCTCCCCGGTCGCGAGGGTCCGCTGCGCGGCCTCCCACGCCCGGTCGTCGAGCAGGCGGTCACGCACCAGGCCGAGGTCCTTGGCCAGGGCGTTGGTATAGACGACGTCGCGATAGGTGTCGACCACCGCCATCCCCAGCGGGGACATGGACACGATGTGGGCGAACATCTCGGACACCGTCAAACCCGACTGCTCCGCGGCACGACGCTCGCGGCGCTCGATCAGCCGCGGTGCCCATCGCAAGCCGACCACGATGCCCACAGCCAACGCGAGCAGCGCCGAGACGGCCACCAATGGCAGCGCGGACGACAAGCTCACGGGCAAATCGTACGCATTCAGGTGAACGCCATCCCAGCAGTGAGCGGCCAGATCCGTACAAGTCACACATACAAATCCAGGTGTTCGACTGCTGTTTACCGGAGTTCACCGGAAGTTATCCCGGATCAGTGCTTGGCAGCGCCCTGCGCAGCGACTGCCGCGGCGCCCGCAGCTGCGGCCTCGGGGTCCAGGTACTCGCCACCGGGGACGGCGGGCTTGAGGTTGTCGTCCAGCTCGTACCGCAGCGGGATGCCGGTCGGGATGTTGAGGCCCGTGATCTCGTCGTCGGACATCCCGTCCAGGTACTTGACCAGCGCGCGCAGCGAGTTACCGTGCGCCACGATCAGCACCGTCTTGCCTGCCTTGAGGTCGGGCACGATGGTCTGCTCGAAGTAGGGCACGAAGCGCTTGACGACGTCGGCGAGGCACTCGGTCAGCGGCGCGTCGATACCGGCGTACCGCGGGTCGCCGTCCTGGCTGTAGTCGCTGCCGACCTCGATGGGCGGCGGCGGGGTGTCGTAGCTGCGGCGCCACTCCATGAACTGGTCCTGGCCGTACTTGGCCAGGGTCTCGGCCTTGTCGAGGCCCTGCAGAGCGCCGTAGTGCCGCTCGTTGAGGCGCCAGTCGCGCTGTACCGGAATCCAGTGCCGATCGGCGGCGTCGAGTGCCAGGTTGGCGGTGTTGATGGCCCGGCGCAACAGCGACGTGTACAGCACGTCCGGAAGTACACCCTGCTCGACCAGCAGCTTTCCGCCGCGGACGGCCTCGGCCCGGCCCTTGTCAGTGAGGTCGACGTCGACCCAGCCGGTGAACAGGTTCTTCTCGTTCCACTGGCTCTCGCCGTGACGCAGCAGGATCAAGGTCGACATCGGCTGATCTTCTCACGTGCGGGTTTGTCGCCCTCGCCGCACCCGGGACGGCTAGTCCGGCCGCAGGTGCTCGAACGCCTGCAGGTTTTTCAGCGACTCCCCGCGGGACAGCCGCCACTTCCACTCTTTTTCGATCGACGTGCGGAAGCCCAACTCGAGCAGGGTGTTGAAATCGAAGTCGACGGCCTCGATCACCTGGCCCAGCAGCCGGTCAATCTCATCGGTGGTCACCGCGTGCAGCGACAAGCGCCCCACCAGGTAGATGTCCCCGATGTTGTCCAGCGTGTACGACATGCCGTACAGCCGACGGTTGCGCCGCAGCAGGTATTTGTAGACGCCCTCGAAGTTCTCGTCGGGCTTGCGGCAGACGAACGCCTCCAGCCGCACGCCGTGCTCGCCGATGCTCAGCAGCGTGTTGGTGATCAGCCGGCGCTCCCCCGGCAGCGCCACCACGATTCCCGGCCGTTCATGAACTCCCCCGCCGTGATGCGAGAAATCGAGTTCGTGCCCGCGCAGGGTGTCTTCGATCAACTCCCGCACGGCATTTGGTGTGCTCACAAGCGCACGCCCCGTCGCATGGTGAAACGACGACTCCGTCGTGCTCCGGTATCGCGCCGGGGTCGACGCCCTTGGTAATCGGCGATCGCGCGGGTGTACCCGGCCAGCAGAGAGTCAACGGTATGCGCCCAGGAGAACGTCGCCGCGTGCTGGATTGCGCCCTCCCGCAACGATTCCGGGCCCATCTCAAGGGCCTGTCCGAGGGCATTGGCCCAGTCGACCGGGTCATGGCCGTCGACCAGAACCCCACTGACGCCATCCTTTACCGCCACCGGCAGCCCGCCGACGGCGGCGGCCACCACCGGAGTACCGCAGGCCTGCGCCTCCACGGCCACCAGTCCGAACGATTCTGAATAGCTCGGCACCGCAACGAAATCCGCGGCCCGATAGACGTTCACCAGCTGTTCGCGCGACTGCGGCGGCAAGAATGTCACCCGGTCGGTGATGCCCAGTTCCTCGGCCAACGCCACCAGACCATCGGGCCTCGCCAACCCGCTGCCCGACGGACCACCCGCGATCAGGACGCGAACCTCGGGCAGTTTGGCGGCCGCCCGCAACAGCACGTCGGGCGCCTTGAGCGGCTGAATCCGGCCGACGAAGGCCACCACCTGCTCGTCAGGCGAAAGACCCAGTGCCGCGCGGGCTGCGCCCTTGTCCCCCGGCGTGAAGGTGTCCAGGTCGACGCCGGGATATGCCACGTCGATGCGGGCCGGATCGGCTTGGTGCAGCGAAACCAGTTGTCGCGCTTCGTCTTCGGTATTTACGATGAGCCGGTCGGCGGCGTCGACCACCTGCTGCTCACCCACTGCACGCAACGCGGGCTCGGGAGTATCGCCTTCTGCCAGGGACAGGTTCTTCACCGCGGCCAGGGTGTGGGCGGTGTGCACCAGCGGCACCGCCCAGCGGTCCGACGCCAGCCACCCGACCTGTCCGGACAGCCAGTAATGCGAGTGCACGATGTCGTAGTAGCCCGGCTCATGGTTGGCCTCGACGCGCAGCACGCCCGCGGTGAACGCACACAGCTGGGTCGGCAGGTCGTACTTGTCCAGGCCTTCGAATGGGCCGGCCACCACGTTGCGCACCAGGACGCCGGGCGCCACCAGCACCACCGGCGCATCGCTCGACGACGTGGCCCGGGTGAAGATTTCCACCTCGACCCCGCGGCGGGCGAGCTCCAAAGCACTCTGCAGGACGTAGACGTTCATACCGCCCGCATCGCCGGTGCCGGGTTGGGCCAGCGGCGAGGTATGGACCGACAAGACGGCGACACGCACGCCCTCCATCCTTACACCGCCGCTGAAGTGCCAGCCGGTCCGGTCTCCCGAGCTGGGAATTCGGACCCGCTGGGCACCGTCAGCCACGCATGTTCACGGCGGTCCGACGGGCCAGCGCCATGACGCTGATCATGGGGTTCACCCCGGAACACGTGGGCATGCCGCTGGCGTCGGCGATCCACACGCCAGGGGTGTCGTGCAGCTCGCCGGCCGGGTTGGCGACGGAGTTCTGCGGGTCGTTGCCGAGCCGCGCGCTGCTCATCTGGTGGGCGCTGAACACCGGGGTGCCGCCGGGACCGATCGGAATCTGGTTGACCTTCTCGATGAACGCCTCGAGGTCCTCGCCGCGCTGCCACGGCGCGAACGGCTGGCTCGCGGCGTAAATCTGCTGCGCGCCCGCGGCGGCGTGCATGCGGATCGACGTTTCGATGCCCTCGCGGAAGTGGCGCCGGTCGAGGTCGTCGGTGAACGGGTACCAGTGCACCGCTTCACCATTGGCGTCGACGGTGACGCTGCCCGCGCCGCGGTCCTTGACCAGCACCACCCAGTCGGCGCGGTTCTGATACTGCTGCGCGAGTTCCTTGTGCTGCGCCCCCGAGAGCCACGGCACGGTGGTGCTGAACAGCCCTGGCAGGTGCTGCACGCATTCGATGAGGTAGCCGTGGCCTTCGTGGGCTTCGGCGAACTCATTCATGATGCCCGCCATGGCCGGGCCGAACCAGGGCTCTTGCCGGTCGGCGTAAATCCCGCTGACCAGGGTCGCCGGGTGCAGCCGCAATCCGGTGCCGACGGCCGGGCCGCCGATTCCTGAGCGCAGCAGCAGCGCGGGGGTTTCCAGGCTGCCTGCGGCAGCCACGACCTGTGGGGCGTTGATCGTGATGCGGTACGTCTGTCCGGTCGCGGGGTCGGTGTAGGTGGCCTCGACACCGGCGGCCACCCCGTCTTTGGTGACGATCCGGTCAGCCCGGGTGCCCGGCAGCAACTGGGCGCCGGCGTCAGAGGCGTCCTGAAGGAACGTCCGCATGGTGCCCTGCTTGGCCCCGGTCTGATCGCCCATGCCGCTGTAGCCGATGAGGGCCGGGTCGAAGCGTTCGGGGTCGATGTTCAGCTGGGCGAGGCTGTACGAATAGTCCAGTGCGGCAGCACCTTCCGACAGCCGGTGGTGTGGCTCGTTCTGCAGGGCCACCTTGTCGCAGCAGCCGATGCGCTCGAACACCGCGTCCAGGTGCTCGTCGAAGTCCGGCCCCGCGACGTCCGTGAGCCCGTACTCATCAGCCCACGTCTTGCGCACCGTCGCGGGCGTCCGCAACGAGTTGGACCAGTTGACGGTGCTGCCACCGCCGACCGTCGACCCGGCGGCGATGCTGACCATGCCGTCGGCGCTCGGAAAGAAACCGCCGCGCAGAAACAGGTTGTGATAAGCCACGGGCTCAAGCTGCACGAAGTCCGATTCGTTGCGGTACCCGCCGGCTTCCAGCACGATCACCCGCTTGCCGGCTTCGGCCAGCACCGCGGCCGCGACGCCACCGCCGGAGCCGGACCCGACGATGACGACGTCCGCATCCAGCGTCATATCGCCGGACGGGGTGATCACCGACAGCGTCTTCGGAGTCTGCGGCGGCATCTGCGCGGGGCCGGGATAGCCCATGCCAGCCCAGAGCGGGTTCCCGTCTGCGCCGGGCAGGCTGTACGAGAACAGGACCGACAGGGTGTATAGCGCCGTCATTGCCGCCTTGGTTTCCGGCGAGATGCGGGACAGGTTATCGACGATGACCTCCCGGACGCTGCGCGGCTGGTTGTTCAGCCCGACGAGTTCAGCGGTGTCGAGCAGCTGCTGCAGGCCCGCGAACTGTTCCGCGGGCAGCTTGCCGATCAGGTACTGCTCCAGCACCGCGTCGGTGCCCAGGTCGCTGCCCTTCGCGGCGAAGAATCCGGTGGGGTCGTCGTCGCGGGGCACCGATGCGACATAGGTGTCCACGATGGTGGTGAGGGTCGTGCGCTGCTTGGCGGTGAACGCGTTGGCCATGACGATGGTCTCTTTCGAAAGGTGTTGTCGGTCAGGAAGTTTCAGGGCAGCTGCAGGGACTTGGTCTCGAGGAACTCCTCCAGACCCCACCTGCCGAATTCCCGCCCGTTGCCGGACTGGCCGTAGCCGCCGAACGGGGCGTGGATGTTGAAGGTGCCGTCGTTGATCTGCACCTGGCCGGACCGGATCCGACGCGCCACTCGCACGGCACGTTCCTGATCGCCGGAGTAGACGCCGGCGTTGAGCCCGTAGACGGTGTCGTTGGCGAGGCGGACGGCTTCGTCCTCGTCGTCGTAGGCCTGAATGACCAGCACTGGGCCGAAGATCTCCTCCCGCACGATCGCCATATCGGGTGTGCAGTCGGAGAACACCGTCGGGCGGACGTAGAAGCCGCGGTCCAGGCCCTCGGGCGGGGTCGGGCCGCCGGCGACCAGCCGCGCCCCTTCGGCGATGCCCTGCTCGATGTAGCCGACGACGCGGTCGCGCTGCACCGCCGACACCAGCGGACCCAGTTCGGTGGTCGGGTCGAAGGGGTCACCGACCCGCAGCGCCTCAGTACCGGCCTGAGCAATGGCTTCGACCTCAGCAAGCCTGCTGCGCGGCACGATCATTCGGGTCAGCGCGATGCAGGTCTGGCCTGAGTTGAGGAAGCACTTGCGCAGACCGTCGCTGACGGCCTCGACCAGATCTGCGTCGTCGAGCACCACCAACGGGGACTTGCCGCCGAGTTCCAGGCCGACGCGCTTGATGGTCTGGGCGGCCACCGCGCCGATGCGGCGACCAGCGACCGTCGACCCCGTCAGCGACACCATGTCCACCTGCTCGTGCGCGACGAGCGTCTCGCCGACGCCCGGCCCGGTCCCGGTGACGACGTTGAAGACGCCTGGCGGCAGCCCGATCGAGTCGAAGACCTCGGCCAGCAGATAGGCGTTCAGCGGCGCGACCTCGCTGGGCTTGAGCACGACGGTGCAGCCCGCGGCCAGCGCCGGCGCGACCTTGGCTGAAATCTGGTGCAGTGGGTAGTTCCACGGCGTGATCGCCACGACGACGCCGATGGGCTCCCGAACGACCAGCGAGTTGTAGACCTGCTCCTCGAACGGGAAGCTCAGCGCCAGGTCAGCGATCGACACGAACGACTGCACTGGCAGGCCGGCCTGGATCACGTTGCTGTACGCGAACGGCATGCCGACCTCCTGGCTGATCAGCGTGGCCAGTTCGGTCTGGCGACGCTGCAGCTCCTCGGCGGCCAGCTTCAGATAACCGACGCGCTCGGCCACCGACGTCGCCGCCCATCCGGGAAACGCAGCGCGAGCTGCGGCCACCGCCGCGTTCGCGTCCTCGGCGTCGCCCAGTGGGATGATCGCGATGACGTCCTCGGTGGCGGCGTTGACGACGTCGAATCGCTCCGTGCCGTTCGACGGTTGCCACCGGCCGTCGATGTAGTGCGAGTCGTGTTCGACCATCTTGTGCATCCGCTCGGACCTCCCTGGTTGTCGCTGCGACCTATGCCATTCCCAGGGTGCGATGTGATGGCCGCCATATTCTTGGTCCGACATGACAACGAATCGCGCGGCATTGTTCGCGCGAACAAACCCAGGAGTCACCGATGCCCACCGACGCAGCGGCCGTGACCAGATGGCTCGCGCAGTTCGTCCTGGCGTCGGAAAGCCGGGAGACCCTCGACCGTCTGGTCAAAGTGGTCGACGACGAGATCGTCGAGGCGCTGCCCGAGTTCACCGATCCGACCTTGCGCCGCGAGCTCGACGCCAGCACCCGCTCGCATTGGAAGGGCTTTCTGTCGGTGGCGACCCGCGACGCCGTCGAGGTGCGTCCGGCACCGGAGGCCTATGACCTGGCGCGGACGCTGGCCCGCCGCGGGTTTGAGCTCCCTGTGCTGCTGGCGGTCTACCGCATCGGCCAGCGCTCCGCGTGGCAGTACATCACCGAAACGCACATCGCGGTCATCCCGGACCCGGAACTGCGTGCGGCGGTGCTGATGAAGCTCTGGCCGCGGCTATCGAACTGGCTGGACAACGCCGTAGAGACGCTGATCATCACGTTCGCCAGCGAACGTGATCAATGGCAACGCGGTGCGCGCGCCCGCCGCACCGAAACCGTCCGGGCCCTCCTGGCCAACCAGGCCATCGATATGGACGACGCCACCACCGCGCTGTCGTATCCGCTGCGGCTGCACCACACCGCGTTCACCGTGCGGGTCGACGAGGACGTGGCCGACACCGACATCCAACGGCTCCTCGACGCCACGCCCATCGCAGTGAGTTCCGCGCTCGGCGGCGAGCGACCGCTGACGATCAGCAGCGGCGCCCGCACCGTGTGGTGCTGGTCGGCCACGTCGGGCGCATCAAAACCATTGCCCGACAACGTCATCGCTGCACTACCCGAGTTCGTCCACGTATCGGTCGGCACCTGCCATCCCGGCGTCGACGGATTCCGTCGCAGCCACGCCGAAGCCCTCGCCGCACAAGTCGTCGCGCATCGCCGCGGAGCCCCCGCGGTCCGCTATGCGGACGTCGAATTAGCTTGTCTGGCAGCAGGTATCGCGGGCGAAGAAGGCATGACCACGCTGGTGCGCCGCGAACTCGGTGCGCTGGGCGCGGCAGACGAGTCGACCGCGCGGCTGCGCGACACCCTCCGGCTGTATCTGGCACACGCGGGCGACGCCAGAGCCGTCGGCGAAATCCTGAATCTGCACCCCAACACGGTCCGGTACCGGGTCCGGCAGGCCGAGCAGCTGCTCGGCCATTCCGTCGACCACCGCCGCGTCTACGTGGAGCTGGCCCTGCACGTCGTCAGCGCGTTCGGGACGGGTTAGGTGTGGACTTCGACGCCGAACGCGCTTGGCAGGCAACGGTTGAGCTTGGACGGCAGGTATGCCGCTTGGGGCTCCGGTGGGCAGCCCTCGGCAGCGCGGGGCGTCATGCTCGCGCCGTCTGCCAATCAGGTTGCCGGACTGTCACTTTCACCATCACCGTCCCCGCCATCGTTTCCGCTCTCGGTGGGATACAGGGTCGGGTGGTGGTAGTGGTTGGTTCGGGGTTGGCCGACGTCGAGTAGTGGTGGTGGGGTCCAGTGGACGCGGCCGTCGGGGCCCATGGTGGTGGTCCAGCCGCCGGTGTCGGCGAGCCGGTTGTCGCAGCCGCAGGCCAGGCCGAGGTTGGTGATGTCCGTTTTCCCGCCATCACGCCAGTCCTGATCGACGTGATGGGCCTGCGAGCGCGAGGCCGGGGCAGTGCAGTTGGGTCGGGTGCAGCCGTGGTCGCGGCCGAATGCCATGAGGCGTTGCGCGGCCGATGCGGTGCGGCGGGTGCGGCCCAGGTACAGGGGCAGGTTGTCGTGTTGGTTGAAGACCGCTAGGTAGTGGTAGGCACCGTCTGCGGCCATGCGGATGAGGTCCCGCACTGGGAGTTTCGACCCGGTGTGGGTGACCGCGAGTCCGGCGCCGCGCTCGAGCTCTTGCAGTGTGGTGGTGGCTACTACTGAGACGGGGAGCCCGTTGTGCTCGCCGAGCATGCCGGAGGCGAGGGCCATGCGGCCGACCATTTTGTGCGCATCATGCTGACGCTGGGCGACAGTCCTTGTGTCGTTGGCGATCTGCTCGGCAGTGGGCGTCCCAGACAAACACGGTTCGCGGTCGGCGGGGTTGCACATGCCGGGGGCGGCGAGTTTTTCGTAGATCGCTTCCCAGTAGGCACGGGCTTCGGGATCAAGGGTGCCGCTGATTTCGCTCGTGCCGTCGGAGCGCTGGTTGCCCATCCGGATGCCGCGTTTGCGATCCCGTTCCGCATCGTCGGGCTCGGGCCCGTCCTGATCCAACTGGTACAGCAGGTTTTTGGCCGCCGCGCGCAGCTCCTCCGGGGTTTGGTGCCGAGCCCCGGCCACCAACGACTGCTCACACTGGGTGCGTGTTGTGGGGTCCACCCAGGCCGGCAGATGCGCCATGAAATGGCCGATCACACCGATGTGCTCGCCATTGATCGCCCCAGCGGCTTGGGCACGGGCCGCGTCCTCCCACAACGGAGGCAACACCTCCCCGGTCAGCCCGGTGCGGGGGCCGAGTTTTTCCATGTCCCGCACCCGCCGGCGAGCTTCCTCAGCAGAGATGTGCAGTCGGATCCGCTGGACCTCGGCCCAGTTTTTCGCGCCGATCTCTTTCGGGGTGGTTTGGGCCGCCAACGCAGCCAGGATCCGGTGATCGACCGCCTCGGCGGCGCACCTCAACCGTTCGCGGCGGGACTGCACCTCCAACAATTCCCGCACCGACAACCCGCTGTAGTCCAAGGATGCGATCCGGGCGGCGTCAGCTTCGAGGTCGGCGTGCGCCTTCTCGATCACGGCCGGATCGGTCAATCCCATATTCGAACACTAGTTCGAATCACTGACAAGAAACCGCCGGGCCTGTGACGCTAGTTAACTACCGTGACCAGCGCAAACAAAGTGACCAAAGTTTTTCGCGCGATGGTGGTGAGATGTGACGGACAACAACCCGCGGCGGAGCATTGCGAGACTCCCTTTTAGGCGGCGCGCAGCGCCCGCCGCATGGCCCCGATCGGATCGGCGTACAGCCCACCCAGGGACACCACGCCCGCGCCGGCTTCTTGCACCCGGTTACCGAACGTCGTCACCCGAATCTCCCGTTTGCCGAGCACGGTCCGCTCGACGAACGCCTGCTCGACGAGCGGCAGGCCCTCGGGGTACTCGCTGAACGCCTGACCGCCGACGACCAGGTCATCTGGGTTGAGCAGGTCGCGCAGCAGGGCCACCGCGGACCCGAGCACGCGGGCCCGCTCGGCCAGCAGCTCGGCCGCTGCCGCGTTGCCGGACCGGGCTGCCCGCAGCACCGCAGCAATGGTCGACGACGGGCCGTCCGCCGGCACGATCCGCTGCTTGCGGGCCGCGGCGAGCACCGCCTCGTCGCTGACCGTGGACTCGAGCCGGCCGCTGCCGCCGAGCAGCTCCGAATGCGCCGGCAGTCCCGAGATGGTGCCCGGACCACTAGCCGGCGAGTGCACCTTGCCGCCGATCGACAGCGCGTAGCCGACGGTCTCGCGGGCGTAAACGTAGAGGCTGGTCGCCGATCCGGACGCGGCCTCGGCTCCCACCAAGCCGCGTCGTGCGCCGAGCAGCAATTCCGCGCCGGCCATCGCGTCGACGTGCGACGCCAGCGACACCGGAAGCCCCAGCGTCTGCGCCAAAACCGGGCCAACCGGAGCGTCGACCCAACCCAGCCGCGGATGGTCTACATGTCCGGTGGCACTGTCCACCACGCCACCGGCAGCCACCCCGACCCACAGCGCACGACGCCGGTGCCAGCGGCTCAGGTACCGCTGCGCGCTGCCGGCCAGCGACGCCAGCGCCGCGTTCTGATCACCGCGCGGCGTTGGCGTCTCCACCACGTCGAGGGTGCGGCCGAACAAGTCGGTCGCGACGATCGCGGTGGTACGGGCACCGACGTGCAGGCCCAAGGTCAGGAACGGCTCGTGGTTCACCTCGACCGGAATCCGCGGCCGGCCGATGGCCCCGGCCACCGCTAGATCGGCGCGCTCGCGCAACATCCCGGCGTCCAGCAGCGCGGTCACCTGGCGGTTCACCGTGGCGATGCTCAGGCCGGTGACCTGCGCAATCACGTCGCGAGCGATGGGGCCGCGCAACCGGGCCGCGCCGAAAACGGAGCCGGCGGCAGCGTCGGCGACCCGCAGCGACGGCGCGACGATGTGGTGCCGAGCCAGCAGCGTGCGCTTGGCATGGGCGGCGGAACGGACACCGGAAACGGCAGGGGCGGCAACGGTGGAAATAGAAGCAGGCATGTGAGGGTCCTAGGGAAGAAGTCGGGCTGGTGGGTTCTGAGGCCACACCTGCCGACAGCTAGGACGAAGAGATCCGTGTCGTGAGTCAGGCGCAGCGCGAAGCGCGACAACAACAACACGAACGCCGCACAGCGACGCCGGATGCCTGACTGATGATCACGAGAGGAACTTAGCACGGCGACGGCGCCGCACAACGATCCCGTTGAGACGTGCGGTCAGTGACTAAGGTCGGTCACATGTCAGCAGATCAACGCCGCGTCCGTGTCGCCGTGGTCACCGGCGCCAGCTCCGGAATCGGCGCCGCCACCGCGAAAACCCTTGCCGCCCTTGGCTTTCACGTCGTGTGCGCAGCGCGCCGCGCCGACCGGGTCGCCGAACTGGCGGCAGAGATCGGCGGTACCGCCGTTGTGACGGACGTCACCAACCAGGCCTCCGTGGATGCCCTTGCGGCCCGCGTCTCAGGCCTCGGGCCGGTGCACATCCTGATCAACAACGCCGGCGGCGCAAAGGGATTGGCCCCCGTCGCCGAGGCCGATCTGGAGCATTGGGACTGGATGTGGCAGACCAATGTGCTGGGCACTCTGCGCGTCACGCGCGCGCTGTTGCCCGCGCTGATCGCGTCGGGCGACGGACTGATCGTCACCGTCACCTCCATTGCGGCGCTGGAGACCTACGACAACGGCGCCGGGTACATCGCCGCCAAGCACGGCCAGGGCGCCCTGCACCGCACGCTGCGCGGCGAGCTGTTGGGAAAACCGGTGCGGCTCACCGAGATTGCGCCCGGCGCGGTGGAGACGGAGTTCTCTCTGGTGCGGTTCGAAGGGGACGCCGAGCGGGCCGACGCCGTCTACCAGGGCATCACACCGCTGGTGGCCGAGGATGTCGCCGAGGTGATCGGTTTCGTGGCGTCACGGCCGCCGCACGTCGATCTGGATCAGATCGTCATGCGGCCGCGCGATCAGGCGCCGTACAGCCGCTTTAACCGGCAGCCGAAGTAGTCGTCGGGGCCACCGCAGTCGAGGTTGATGTCGAGGTTGACGTCGTCGTCGAGGTGGTCGACGACGTCGATGTCGATGTCGTGGACGACGTGGCCGGCCCCTGCGGCGGCGGCGTGGTCGTGGTGGTCGGGGTGCCCGAATACGTGGGTGCGTCAGTCGGGGTGGCCGGCGCACTCTGCGGGATGGACGT
This sequence comes from Mycolicibacterium sp. CBMA 234, assembly GCF_009729415.1. Lineage (GTDB taxonomy): Bacteria > Actinomycetota > Actinomycetes > Mycobacteriales > Mycobacteriaceae > Mycobacterium. The sequence continues at coordinate 230,019 of NZ_MPKW01000023.1, read as the reverse complement.
CTCCGGCGGCGCAGCGTTTGGCGGCGGCAGTGCCGACATCGACACCCAGGTTGCCCAGTCGACCGCCCAGTCCCAGAGATCGCCGTCGGCGTAGGACAACTGGATGGACGTTCCGGTGACCTCGACCGGGTCGCCGTACATGGCGGTCTGGAAGTACTGCTCAGCGTTGTCTGTGGACAGGTTGATACACCCGTTGGTGACGTTGGTGTTGCCCTGCGCCCCGGAGCTGGCCGGGTTGGCATGGATGAACTCGCCGTTGTTCGAGATCCGCACCGCCCAGCGTTCATGGACGTGGTCGTATCCGGCGGCCGGATTGGACATCCAGAAGTCGGCGTACTTCTCGCTGACCACGTGGACGCCGCTGCGCGTGATATTGCGTGGCTTGTCGGCCTCGCCGTAACTGCACGGGAAGTCGAACAGCACGCCGCTGTCGGTGATCACCTGGATGCGGTGGCTGGTCGCGTCGGCCTTGACCACCTGGCGGCGGCCGATCGCGATGTCCAGCGTGCTGTCCTGCGCACCGAATGAACCGTCGCCGAACGCCACCCCGTACAACTTGGCCGTGACGTGGACCTTGGTGCCCGCCGGGTAGTACTCGCGGGTGCGCCAGTGCATGCGCGACCCTTCACGCTCGTCGGGCAACCAGGCCCAACTGCCCTCGACCGGCGGATCAGTAACGACCTTGACGTTGCGCTCGACCGAGGCCTTGTCGGTGATCGGAGCGTCGAACTGCAGGATGATCGGCGCCGCGACGCCGACGGTCTGCCCGTCGGCGAGCTGGAACTGGCCGTTGACCTGCTTGGTCGGGTTCACGGTGGTGAAGGTGGCGGCCACCGGCACGGCCTTGCCGTCCTTGCCGACGGCCGAACCGGCGAAGGTGTACGTCACGCCGAAACCGAGCGGTTCGGTGACGTTGAACGCCGTGCGGTCCTTGTTGAACGCCGCGGCGATGACTTTGCCGTCGGAGTTGGTCAGAGTCAGCTTCTGGAACCAGCCGTTGGCCACGTCCGCGCCGACGCTGCTGGTCGGCACCACGTCGGAGGCGCCGTTGGCGGGCCGATAGGTGATGACGGGGGCTGCGGCTTCCTTGGCGGGGCCCGATGAGCCCTGCTCGCTGGACTTCTCCGAGCACGCGGCGAGCACGCCTGACGTACCGACCGCAAGGGCCGTCAGCATTAGTCGCCGGTTGACGTTCACAGGTATTGAATTTACCTACAGCGAACAACCGATTAGGCACGGTTCCGGTGTGAGATCTATCCCGAAAACGGTTTTGACCCCGTCCCGAACCGTCCTGGCCAGGGCTAATACGTCCGAGCTACCAGCAAATCCGCGATTGGTAAGAGCCAGCGCATGCTTGGTGGACAGCCGGGCCGGCGCCCCGTCACCCGGGTAACCCTTGCCGAAACCGGCCCGTTCGACCAGCCAGCCGGCGGCCAATTTGACCCCGTTCGGCGCCGGGTAATTGGGTACCGGGCCGTCGCTGGTGTCCCTGATGCGTTCGAAGACCTCAACCGGGACGACCGGGTTGGTGAAGAACGACCCGGCACTCCAGCTGTCATGGTCGGACTCGTCGGCGACCATGCCCTTGCCGCGCCGCAACGCCAGGACCGCCTCACGGACCGCGACCGGATCGGCGCGCGTCCCGGGCTCGACACCGAGCCGCGTCGACAGTTCGCCGTAGCGCAGCGGCGCGCTGCGTCCGTCAACGTCCAGAGTGAACTCCACCTCCAGGACGACGGCGTGGTCTGAGTTCTTCAGCACGCTGTGCCGGTAGCCGAATTCCAGCGTCTCCGGGCTGACCCAGCTGTCAGTTCCGGTGATCCGGTCGAACAGCCGGACCCGGCTGATGGTGTCGGCCACCTCGGCCCCGTACGCGCCGACGTTCTGCACCGGCGTGGCACCGGCCGAGCCCGGGATACCGGACAGGCATTCCAGCCCGCTGAGCCCGTGCGCCAGCGAGGTCACGACCACGTCGTCCCACAACGCGCCCGCCTCGGCCCGCAGCACGTTGCCCTCCACCGTGATCTCGGTGTTCGCCAACAGGATGACCGTCAGATCAGCCAGATCGTCAGCGATCAGCACATTCGAACCACCGGCGAGCACGAGCACCGGCTCATCGCGGACCGCGGTCAGCGCACCGATCACTTTGTCGGTGGTGTCGCAGGTGATCAGGCGGGCTGCCACCGGTCCAACACGGAACGAGGTCAGGGGTGCCAACGGCACGCCATAGTCGACCGCCGCGCCCCCGATATCCGAACTGACCACGACCGCTAACGGTAGCGTGACGCGTTATGCCCCGTACTTTCGACATGGTTGCCGACTACCTCGGCACTGTGGCGCAAGTACACCGCGCTTTCTGCACCAAGGACTACTGGCTGGACCGGCTCGCCGAGGCCCGCGCCGACGTGTCCAGCCTGGATTCCTTCGCCGACGACGGTCAGGGCGGCACGGACATCACGACCGTCCAGACCGTGTTCGCCGCGGGGCTGCCCGCCATCGCCGCTCAGTTCCACCGCGGCGACCTCACCCTGGTGCGCGAAGAGCATTGGGGCCCACTGACCGACGGGCAGGCCGTCGCGGCAGTGCGCAGCCGGGTCCCGGGCGTCCCCGGCTCCATCACCGGCAGCGGCGTCCTGACTTCCACCGCGGACGGCGCGCGACTCAAGTTTTCCGCAACCGTCGAGGTCCGCATCCCGCTGCTCGGCGGCAAGCTCGAAGAGATGCTGGGCCAGCAGATGCGGTACCTGATCGAGCTGGAGCAGAAATTCACCAGCGCCTGGATCGCGGCCAGGTCGTAGCCCGATCGAGCCATAAACTCATGGCCATGAAGTCGCCCGCCGGCCGGTCACAGGGCACTCCCCTTGGCCAGCTACGGGGTCCAATTGTCGGCCAGCCGACGCGCGGCACCACCGGCTACAACCGCCTACGCCGCAGCGACCGCTGGCTGGTGCACTCGCCGCAGGTCCGCGCCCTCCTTCGCGGCGCGACCGATCCCCTGGTCGTCGACCTCGGGTATGGCGCGCTGCCGGTGACCACCGTGGAATTGGCCAGCCGGCTGCGGACGGTGCGGCCCGACGTTCGCGTAGTCGGCTTGGAGATTCACCCCGAACGGGTGCGGCTGGCCCGCGAACTCGCCGGCGACATCGTCGAATTCGGTCTCGGCGGCTTCGAATTGGCCGGGCTCACACCGGTTTTGGTACGCGCCTTCAATGTGCTGCGTCAGTACGACGTCGCCGATGTGCCCGCCGCGTGGGCGGAGATGACCGGTCGACTCGCGCCCGGTGGGCTGCTGGTCGACGGCACCTGCGACGAACTGGGACGGCGCTGCTGCTGGGTCCTGCTCGACGCGACGGGTCCGGTGAGCCTGACCTTGTCGTGCGACCCCTTTACGATTGACCGGCCCTCCGATCTGGCGGAGCGACTACCGAAAGTGCTTATCCACCACAATGTTCCGGGCCAGCCCATCTACGGGCTGCTGCAGGCCGCGGACCGCGCCTGGGCTACCACCGCGGGCCACGGGGTGTTCGGGCCGCGGGTGCGGTGGCGCGCCATGCTCGACTTCCTGATCGACGAGGGCTATCCCCTGGAGCCGCCGCGGCGGCGACGGCGCGACGGCGTACTGACCGTGCCGTGGGCGGCGGTCGCGCCGATCTGACCGGGTCTGGCGTCCACTGAATGACGGACGTCTCACGGCCGGCCGGTGCGGCACCGAACGAGATGCAACCGCACGCCGGCCAATCGGGCTAGGGTTCGGCCCATGCGGTTGGCGCGCGATGAGACATACGCCGGATTCCGGATCGTCCGATTGCTCGGTACAGGCTGCACCGGCACGGTCTACCTGGCCATTGACCCCGTGACAGGCGATGACGTCGCGCTGAAAATCGTGCATGCGGCGCCGTCTGCCGACGACGACTTCCGGCGCCGATTCCTCCGGACGAGCGAAGCGGTGGCACAACTGGCCGTCCCGGGCAGCGCCCAACTGGTGAACTTCGGCGAGCTGGACGAGCGACTCTGGTCGGCGACCGAGTACGTCCCCGGCATCGACGTCGAAACCCTGCTGCACCAACACTTTCCATCCGGCATGCCACACAAGGGCGCCTGGCGGGTGGCCGACGAAGTGGCGGCAACCCTCGACGCCGCGCATGACAACGGCGTGTCTCACGGCGACGTCAAACCTGCGAATGTCCTGCTCTCCGAACCATTTTCCACGCACTACCGCATTCGACTGACCGATTTCGGGCACGGCTACCCCGCCCCCGAGGCCGAGCCGTTCCGGTACGCCGCACCGGAAGTGCTCGCCGGCCACCCCGCCGACGCCCGCAGCGACCAATTCGCACTCGCTGCAACGGTTTTCCACCTGCTCACCGGAGACCAGGCCTTCAGCAACCCCACCCGCACGGTGACCAGCGCCGGCCACCTTCAGTTCAACACCGGCGCACTGGCTGAGCTGGAACACGCCCCCGACGGCTTGCAGGCCGCCTTCGCCCGGGCATTCGCGTTCGATCCGTCGGCACGATTCGGTTCGTGCCGGGAGTTGGCCGCGGCCATCCGGCCCCCCGCTGGACACGACGCGCCGCAGCCGAGCGCACCCCGACAGACCGAGCGGATGCGCCCCCGCGCCACGGCCGAAGCCCCAGCCCGGCGCCAACGATCGGTGCTGATCCCGGCGGCCGCCGCCGTGGTGATCGCTGTCGTCGGCACCATCGCCGTGGTGATGACGGGCAAGTCGCGGCCCGCCCCGACGGCTCCGGAGCAGCCGGCCGTCCCGTCCGCCGTGGCTGCCGCAGCCCCGCCCCCCTGCCAGCAGCTCGACGCCGCGGTGAATTCCCTCAATTCGCGACAGAAGCTGGCGCAGCTGTTGACGGTCGGGGTCAAGAACCTTGACGACGCCCAGAATGTGGTCCGCACCCACGGAGTCGGCGGCATCTTCATCACCAGTTGGACCGACTACTCGATGCTCGGCGCCCCGTTGCTCGCTCTGGAGAAGGAAGCACACCCGCTGCCGTTGGCGGTCAGTGTCGACGAGGAGGGCGGCCGGGTGCAGCGGCTCAAAGGCCTCATCGGCCCGCAACCGTCACCGCGTGCACTGGTCGCGGCAGGTAACACACCCGAGCAGATCCGCGCCATCGCCAAGAAGCGCGGATTGGCGATGAAGCAGCTGGGCATCACCATCGACTTCGCGCCCGTCGTCGACGTCACCAGCGCGCCCGATGGCACCGTCATCGGCGACCGGTCCTTCGGCGCCAATGCCGCTGACGTCGTCACGTACGCCGGGGCGTATGCGGACGGCCTGCGCGACGCCGGTCTGCTGCCGGTGCTCAAGCACTTTCCCGGCCATGGCCACGCGTCGGGCGACTCGCACAAGGGCACCGTGCGCACCCCGCCTCTGGCGCAGCTGGAGACACAGGACCTGATCCCCTACCAGACCTTGACCCAGCAGGCCCCGGTCGCCGTGATGGTCGGGCACATGGAGGTACCCGACCTCACCGACACCGATCCAGCCAGCCTGTCCAAGGCTGCGTACGACCTACTGCGAGGCGGCAAGTACCCCGGCGGCCATCCGTTCGCCGGCGCAATTTTCACCGACGACCTGTCCAGCATGGGCGCCATCACCCAGCGCTACAGCGTGCCCGAGGCGGTGCTCAAGGCCCTGCAAGCAGGCGCCGACAGTGCGCTGTGGATCACCACCAAAGAGGTGCCGGACGTCCTCGACCGGCTGCAGCAGGCCGTCGACACCCACGAACTACCCCCGGAGCGCGTCGACGACGCAGTGCGCCACGTCGCCCTGATGAAGAACCCCACTCTCTGCACGGGCTGAGATCAGCTGTGGCCGCAACTACGCTGGGCGCATGCGAGTTGCGCTGGCTCAGATCGGTACCGGAACCGACCCCGACGCCAACCTGGAATTGGTGGCTGACCACACGGCTCGCGCCGCCGACGCCGGGGCCGACCTGGTGTTGTTCCCCGAGGCGACGATGTGCCGGTTCGGCGTGCCGCTGGCCCCGGTGGCCCAGCCGCTCGACGGCCCCTGGGCGAACGCGGTCCGCGACATCGCCAAACGGTCCGGCGTCACCGTCGTCGCCGGGATGTTCTGCCCCGCCGACGACAGCCGGGTCACCAACACGCTGATCGCCACCGGCCCGGACCTTGACGCGCACTACCACAAGATGCACCTGTACGACGCCTTCGGATTCGCCGAATCCGACACTGTGGCACCAGGTTTCGAACCTTTGGTGATCGACGTGCCCACTCCCGACGGGGCCGTCCCGGTCGGGCTCACCACGTGTTATGACGTCCGGTTTCCGGAGCAGTACCTCGAACTCGCCGAACGCGGCGCCAAGCTGCTGACCGTCCATGCGTCGTGGGCGTCCGGCCCAGGCAAGCTGGAGCAGTGGACGCTGCTGGCCCGCGCCCGTGCCCTCGACACCACGTGTGTCGTCGCCGCCGTCGATCAGCCGTACCCGGGCGACGAACTTGCCAAGAAGGGACCGACCGGCAGCGGCGGCAGCCTTGTGGCGTCCGCCACCGGCGACATCGTGGCGCAGGCCGGCCTCGACGCGGAGCTGCTGGTCGTCGACGTCGACCTGGCCGCCATAGACCGGGCCCGCGAGGCCATCGCCGTGCTGCGCAACCGCACCACTATTCCGAGTAAGGCACAATCGCAAGGGTGACTGACCCCTGGGCCCGCCCCGAAAATGTGGAAGCTGCACCGTCCGCCGAGCCCGCGCCGCAGGCGCCGGAGGCTCCGGGTGCCCAGCCCACCGAGGTTCTGACGGCCATGGAAACACCAGCAGCACCACCAGCACCAGCACAGCCCGCACCGGCCGCACCCGCGTACGGATCCGACGCCCCGGCCCCGCCCGCTTACGCCGCCATGGACGCGCCGACGACGTCCTACCCGGCCCCGCAGCAGGTGCCCGCCACCGACCCCCCGAAGAAGCGCCGCGGGATCATGGACCTGCTGCGCGACCCGATGTCTCTGATCCTGATCATCGTGATCGCGCTGGCCCTGTCGGCTGCTGGCGTCGTCGGTGGTGAGTTCTACGCCCGCAGCCGCGGCACCAGCGTCGTCTCCCAGGCCGTTCAGTGTGTGGTCCAGGACAAGGTCGACGTGGCGTTCGGCGCCACCCCGTTCCTGTGGCAGGTCGCCAACAGCAACTACGACCACATCACGGTGACCACCGCCGGCAACCAGGTGCGCTTCGCCAAGGGCATGAAGGCCCAGATCTCGATCGACGACGTCAAGCTCCAGAAGACGGACAAGTCGGCCGGCACCATCGGGTCCCTCGAGGCGACCGTGACCTGGTCGGCCGACGGCATCAAGCAGACCATCGCGGACACCGTCCCCGTGCTCGGCGGGATGGTCTCCGACGTCACCACCGATCCGTCGTCGGGCACCATCGTGCTGGACGCGCCGATGACCCAGATCGTGGCCAAGCCGACGATCTCCGACGGCGACCTGACGCTGCAGGTGCAGCAGCTGACCGGGCTCGGCTTCCTGCTGCCGCACGAGGCCATCCAGCCCGCGCTGAACATGTTCGCCTCGCAGCTGACCAAGGACTACCCGATGGGCATCCGTCCGGACAGCCTGCAGGTCACCGGCGCCGGTGTGACCGCCAAGTTCTCCACCAAGAACGCGACCATCCCGCTGGGCAACCAGAACACCTGCTTCACCGGGCTCTGAGCCCACTGCGATTTGTGCACGATTTTCCGCGCTGACCGCGGATTTTCGTGCACAAATCGCTGACTAAGCCAGTCCGTCGAGGACTGCGCGGGTACCGGACAAACCGAGGCGGGTCGCGCCCGCGTTGAGCATCGCCACGGCGTCAGCAGCCGCTCGGATGCCCCCGCTGGCTTTGATGCCCAGCGCCGGCACGGTCTGGGCCATGATCTGTACGGCTTCCACTGACGCGCCACCAGACGGGTGGAACCCGGTGGAGGTCTTGACGAAGTCGGCACCGGCGTCGGCGGCCGCGCGGCACACATCGGCCAGCGTAGGTGCGCCGGCGAAGTTCAACAGCGCGGCGGATTCGACGATCACCTTCAACACCGCGGTCGGGGCGGCCTGCCGGACCGCCAGGATGTCTGCGTACACCGCCGCAATATCCCCTGCGATGGCTGCGCCGACGTCGATCACCATGTCGACCTCGTCGGCGCCGCGCCGGCCGTCGACCGCGGTGACCGACAGCTGGGCCTCGCGCGCCTTGATCTGCGAATCATGCTTGCCTGACGGGAATCCCACGACAGTGGCGATCTTGACGCGCTCGGGCACTTCGACCGCGGCCAGCATCGACGGCGATACGCAGACCGCGCAGACCCCCAGATCGGCGGCCTCCCAGCACAAGCTCGCCACGTCCGCGGCGGTGGCTTCGGGTTTGAGCAGGGTGTGGTCGACCAGTGCGGCCACCTGCTCGCGGGTCCAACTCATCAGAACGGCTCCTCTGCGCCACCGGGATTGCAATGCGCTTTCAACATCGCAGCGTCGTCGACCACCGGCCGCCATGGCTCCAAATTCCAGCTGGTCTTGCCGGGCGCGGCGGCTTCGGCAAAGTACCAGTGGCACATGAATTGTGAACGCATGCCGGGAGTATCGGCGTCGGGCACCAGAGTCAGGACCTCGGACCAGGCCTCGTCGCCCTGGGGCGTCATGCCGAGCCCGGAGGCGTGCCGTCCGGCTGGCGTCGGATAGACCTGCAGACTCGACTGGCTATTCCACTGCGTCCACCGGGCGTGGTCAATATAGGGCGGCGCCGGAATCGGTTGCGGGGTAACGGGTTCAATAGGGTCCGCTACCGCCTGCGGGGCCAGCGCGAGCGCCGCGGCAACCAGCACCCCGCACAGGATCGATCGCACCGACTACCGGGATTTCCCTTGAACGTCAAGGAGTTTGGGCCGCACATCAACCAGGTACACGCCGGCGCCACAGGCCGCGATCGCCGCACCCACCGGCGGCGGGATCAAGAACAAATCAACGATGGCCACGCCGCCCAGAATCGCCAGCCACACCGGCTTGGTCAGCTTGTCGACGGCTGTGTAGGCATCCGAGCGTTGCAAGGCGGCGTGCGCGAACGCATAGCCGGCCAGGCCAAACACCGCGATCTTCAACGCGAAAAGGACGTAACCCACCAGGCTTCCGAGCAACACGCTCTTCAGCCTAGGTGGGTTACGTCCTTGACGTCGAACCTAGCTACTTCTGGGTGACCTTCTTGGCCGGAGCGGCCTTCTTGGCCGGAGCCTTGGCAGCGGCCTTGGCCGGAGCAGCCTTGGCCGCAGCAGCCTTGGCCGGAGCGGCCTTCTTAGCCGGAGCGGCCTTCTTGGCCGGAGCCTTGGCGGCCGAGGCGTCCTCGTCCTTGTCCAGCTCGACGCCGACCAGCTTGGCGGCGCGCTCGCCGACGGCGCGGGTCTGGCTGGCCACGTTGCCCAGCGCATCCTGGGTCAGCTCGCTGACCTGCTCGGTGTAGTTCTCGACACGCTCACGCACGTCCTCGACGCGCTCGCGAACGCTCTCGATCGACGACTGGTTGCGCAGGCGCTCCAGGGCAGCCTCGCCACGCTCGACCAGCTTGTTGTAGGTGTTCTGAGCGTTCTCGGCGTAGGTCTCGGCGGCCTTGCGCAGCTCTTCGGTGCTGAACTTCTCGCGCAGCTCTTCGACCTGGCCGGGCAGCTCTTCCTGCAGCTTGGTCAGGCGGGCACGGCCCTCTTCGACGCGGGCGTTGGCGTCGGTGCGAGCCTCTTCGGCACGCTCACGCAGGCTCGCGACGATCTCGTTGACGGTGGCCAGGGCCAGGTCTGCAGCGCCGACAGCGGCGAACAGGGGGGCCTTGAGGTCCTCGATGGTGGGCTGGATTGCGTCTTTGTTCTCTGCCATGTTCGTTGTTTCCTTTCTCGGTTACTGCGTTGGTCAGTTCGCTACTTGGTGAGTGTCAGTCGTCGTTGTCTGCTCCTCACTTGCGGCTTCCAATTCAGGCTGGTCAGGAAGCGGTTTGGACTCGGCATCGTTTTGCTGCCGGAAGGATGTGTAAATATCGAGCAGCACTTGCTTCTGCCGCTCGGTGATGGAGAGGTCGGCGATGATGGCGTCGCGCACCTCGCCGGCCGCGCTGGGCTCGAGAATTCCGGCCCGCACGTACAACACCTCGGCGGAAACGCGAAGTGCCTTGGCGATCTGGTTCAGCACATCGGCCGACGGCTTGCGCAGCCCACGTTCGATCTGGCTCAGATAGGGATTGCTGACGCCGGCCTTCTCGGCAAGCTGCCGGACCGAGACCTGCGCGGCCTCCCGCTGAGTACGGATAAAGCTGCCGATGTCCTGCGCGGCATTCGACATGACGGCGGCGATATCTGCGTCCTGCGCCATGTCTTTCCCCTAACTTCGTCGGACGCTTTTGGTTGAGCGTTCCGTACCAAACAAACGGTAAGGGGGGGTGCTAACTATTGCAAGCGGTAGCAAGCGCTCGCTAGCACAATCAGACGAAAAGCTCCGCGATCGTGTAGATGACCAGGCCGGCCAACGATCCGACGACCGTGCCGTTGATCCGGATAAACTGCAGGTCACGGCCCACGTGGAGCTCGATTCGCCGGCTCGCTTCGTCAGCGTCCCAGCGCTCGATGGTCTCCGTGATGATCGCTGTGATCTCCGTCCCATATTGCGCAACAAGGTGTTTTGCGCCCCTGACGAGCCAGTCGTCGACCTTGTCGCGCAGGTCCGCGTCGTCGCGCAGAGACTCCCCGATCCGCACCACCGAATCGGCGATTCGGGTGCGCAGCACCGATGACGGGTCGTCGACGGATTCGAGGATGATTCGCTTGGCAGCGCTCCAGGCTGTCTCGGCTGCCCGCGTCACCTCGTCGCGCGCGAGGATTTGTTCCTTGATCCGTTCGGCCCGGGCGATGGTGTCTTCGTCGTTCTGCAGGTCGTCGGCGAAGTCGAACAGGAACTTGGTGGCCGACATGCGCAGTTCGTGCTCGGGGTTACGCCGCACTTTGTCGGTGAAGTCCATCAGCTCGCGGTGAATACGGTCGCCGACCAGGTGATCCACCCAGCGCGGTGACCAGGTCGGCGAGTCCCGCTCGATGACCCGCTCGATGATCTCGCCGGCATTGAGCGACCACTGGAATGCCCGGTCCGCCAACAGCTGCAGCAGCGCCTCCTGTCGCCGCTCGGCCAACATGCTCTCCAGCACCCGACCGATGGGCGGGCCCCACTGCGGCTCGGCGATCCGCTTGACGATCATCCGGTCCAGCACGTGCTGCACATCCTCGTCGCGCAGCAGCTCTACCAGCACCCGAAGCACTGTCGACGCCTCGGCGGCCACCCGCGCCGCATGGACGGGCTCCGACAGCCACTTGCCCAGCCGGCTGGCCACCTGGGCGTCGCGCAGCTTGGTCTCGATCACTTCCTGCGACATGAAGTTCTGGCGCACGAAGGTGCCGAGACCCTCGCCGAGCTGGTCTTTCTTGCGCGGAATGATCGCAGTGTGCGGGATCGGGATGCCCAGCGGATGTCGGAACAGCGCCGTCACGGCAAACCAGTCGGCCAGCGCGCCGACCATGCCGGCCTCAGCAGCGGCCCGCACATATCCCACCCACGGGCCGGTCCAGCTGTAGGCGCCGCCCCGGGCCTGCAACCAGGTACACACCGCAAACAGCACTGTCGCGCCGAGCAGAAAGCTCAGCGCGACCGCCTTCATCCGGCGCAGATTACGACGCCGCTCGTCGTCGGCAGTCTGGTCGGCGCCGGCGATCGACTCCGCGAGACTGACATGCGGTTCGGGGGGTCCCTGATGCCTCGGGTGAGGTTCAGTTCCCGGCCTGGGTCGGTGTGCCACGCCTCCATCATCCTTTATGAGCGTCATCCTTGCCCCGTACTATGCGTCGTCCTTGCCCCGTACTATTAAGCAGACCTAGCGGAATGGACACACGGCGAAAAAGTGGCACAGCAGAACGGACCCTCGGCGGCGAAAGCCGACGGGCGTAAACGACGCTGGCATCAACATAAGGTCGACCGGCGCAACGAGCTGGTCGACGGCACTCTCGAAGCCGTCCGCCGCCAGGGCAGCAACGTCAGCATGGATGAGATCGCGGCCGAGATCGGCGTGTCCAAAACCGTGCTGTACCGCTACTTCGTCGACAAGAACGACCTGACCACCGCAGTCATGATGCGCTTCGCGCAGACCACCCTGATCCCCAACATGGCATCGGCGCTGTCGTCGAATCTGGACGGCTTCGAACTCACCCGCGAGATCATCCGGGTGTACGTCGACACCGTCGCCGCCGAACCGGAGATCTATCCATTCGTCTTCGCCAACAGCTCGGCCAGCAAGAGCAAGGCCATCGCCGACTCGGAACAGATCATCGCGCGCATGCTTGCCGTCGTCCTGCGCCGACGAATGGCGCACGCCGGCCTGGACACCGCCGGCGTCGACGCCTTCGCGTTCCACACCGTCGGCGGTGTGCAGCTGGCCACCCACTCATGGATGTCGAATCCCCGGATGCCGGCAGAGCAACTTATCGACTACCTGACCATGCTGTCCTGGAGCGCGCTGCGCGGCGTCGTCGAAGTCGGCGGGTCCCTTGAGGTGTTCAATTCGCAACCGCATCCTTCCCCGGCTCCGCCCAAGCATCTGCTTGACTGATCTGTGTGACCTCCGATCTCCCGTCGCTGTGGACCCACGAACCGCATAAGCACCTGGAGTTCAAACCCGGCCACCGGGTTGTCGACATCGACCCCGATGCCACCCCCGGGTTCCGCGGCACCAAGGCCGACGCCCCCGATCTGCAAACCGAACGCAACGAGCGGTTCGCCGAGCTGCAGGAGATGCTGTACGCCTCCAGCCGGTCGGGTGACCGACGATCCGTGCTGCTGGTGCTGCAGGGTATGGATACCGCCGGCAAGGGCGGGATCGTCAAACATGTTGTGGGAGCTGGCAATCCGCAAGGCATTTGGTACTCCGCCTTCGGCAAGCCGACTCCGGAAGAGCTGTCCCACCACTACCTGTGGCGAATTCAGAAGGCGGTGCCACCGGCCGGGCACATCGGCGTCTTCGACCGCTCGCACTACGAGGACGTGCTGATCGTGCGGGTCCACGACCTGGTGCCTCCGTCGGAGTGGGAGGGCCGGTACGACGAGATCAACGCATTCGAGCGCGCGCTGGTCGACGCCGGGACCACGATCATCAAGGTGGCGATGTTCGTCTCGCTCGACGAACAGAAGAAGCGGCTCGCCGAACGCCTCGACCGGCCCGACAAGTACTGGAAGTACAACCCCGCCGACATCGACGAGCGGCTGCTGTGGCCCAAGTATCAGGAGGCGTACCAGGCGATGCTCGACCGCACCTCGACCGACTACGCACCGTGGCACGTCGTGCCCTGCAACCGGAAGTGGTACTCGCGGCTGGCCATCACCGAGCTGTTGATCGAAGCCCTCGAGGGTCTCGAATTATCTTGGCCCGCAGCTGATTTCGATGTCGAGGCGGAGAAGAAGCGGCTGGAGTCGGCCTGATCCTCATCTCGAGACAAAAGAAAGCCGCCCCCGACAACGTCGGGGGCGGCTTTCTTGAAAACTACTTGACCAGCGTGAACTGGCCGATGTTCGTGATGCCGCGGCGGAAGAAGTCCGCGCAACCGGTCAGGTACTTCATGTACCGGTCGTAGATGTCCTGGCCCTGCATGGCGATGGCCGCTTCCTTGTTGGCCGCGAGGTTCGTCGCCCACATGTCCAGCGTGCGCGCGTAGTGCGGACGCAGCAGGTGGGTGCGCTCCAGGGTGAAGCCCGAGTTGGCGGCGAGCACCTCGATGTCCTCGACCGCGGGCAGCTGCCCGCCGGGGAAGATCACGTCGCCGATGAACTTCATGAACTTCAGGTCGCTGATGGTCAGCTTGATGCCGTTTTCACGGAAGAACTGCTGGGTGTGCGCCAGGATCGTGTGCAGCAGCATCCGGCCGCCGTTCTCCGGCAGGATGCTGTAGGCCCGCTCGAAGAAGATCGGGTAACGCTCCTGCTTGAAGGCCTCGAATGCGCCGATCGAAACGATGCGGTCGACGGGCTCGTCGAACTCTTCCCAGCCCTGCATCCGAATCTCGACGCTGCGGTTGGTGTCGATCTTGCCCAGCCGAGCGCGGGCCCACTCCGACTGTTCCTTGCTCAGCGTGATGCCGATGACGTTGACGTCGAACTGGGTGATGGCGCGCTCGAGGCAGCCGCCCCAGCCACAGCCGATGTCGAGCAGCGTCATGCCCGGCTTGAGGTCGAGCTTGCCCAGCGCCAGATCGAACTTGGCGTTCTGCGACTCCTCGAGAGTCATGTCCTCGCGCTCGTAGTAACCGCAGGTGTAGCCCATGGTCGGCCCGAGCCACAGGGCGAAGAACTCATTCGAGATGTCGTAGATCGACTGCGACTCCTCATAATGGGGGGTCAAATCGATGTCGGCTTGAGACATATCGGTATCTATCCTTTGCGTTTACATCCGCCGGCGGCGGGCGGCGCTACCGCCTTGTGCGGGCCAGCTGGAATAGCCGCACGTGCGCAAGCCCATTAGGCCCAGCGAAAACAGCCTGCACGCCAGGTTAACGAAAAATTCTGCCAGGCTCCAACTCGGGACCGGCAGACAAGCTATGAATACGTATAGAAACCCTTGCCAGATTTCTTTCCAAGCTGTCCGGCCTCAACCATACGCAGCAACAGCGGCGGCGCGGCGTACAACGGCTCCTTGTACTCGTCGTACATGGAGTCGGCGATGAGCTTCATGGTGTCCAGGCCCACCAGGTCGGCGAGCTTCAGCGGACCCATCGGATGCGACAAACCAGCAACGACTGCCGTGTCAATGTCCCCGACCGTGGCAAAGCCCGACTCGGCCATCCGGATGGCCGCCAGCAGGTACGGAACCAACAGGAAGTTCACAACGAAGCCCGAGCGGTCCGCTGCCCGCACGACCTTCTTACCCAGCACCTCGCCGGCGAAGGCCTCGACGCGCGCGGCCGCTTCACCGCTGGTGGTCACCGAGGAGATGAGCTCGACCAGCGGCAGCACGGGGACCGGGTTGAAGAAGTGCAGACCCAGCACGCGGCTCGGGTTCTTGGTAGCCGCGGCGATACGCATGATCGGGATGGACGACGTGTTCGACGCCAGCACGGCGTCGGGGTCGGTGATGACCTCGTCGAGCTGAGCGAACACCTTGGCTTTGACGTTGACGTCTTCAACGATGGCCTCGATGACGAGCTGACGGTCGGCCATGTCAGCCAGGTCATTGGTGAAGCTCAGCCGTCCCAGCGCCGCGTCGCGGTCGGCCTCGGACAGCTTGCCCTTCTTGACCGCGTTGTCGAGCGACTTGGTGATGCGCTCCCGGCCGGCGGTGGTCAACGCTTCGGTCGGCTCGAACGCCAGGACCTGCGCGCCCGCCTTGATGCAGACTTCGGCGATACCGCCGCCCATCTGACCGGCTCCGATGACCCCAACTCGTTCGATTGCGTTGCTCACCGCTGTCCTCTCCTCGTGATTACTTCTGAAGATATGCGACAGGCCCCGCCCAGATCCTGAGCGGGGCCTGTCGTATCTAGCTGTCGCGGCTGTGAGGGCTGTGCACGGAAATCGAAGTCGATGCGTACACAGCACTCACATTCGTTGCCGACTTAGTGGAACTGACCCTCTTCGGTCGAGCCCTTCAGAGCCGCGGTCGAGGTGTTCGGGTCCACGGTGGTGGCGATGCGGTCGAAGTAACCGGCGCCGACCTCACGCTGGTGCTTGGTGGCGGTGTAGCCACGAGCCTCAGCCGCGAACTCGCGCTCCTGCAGGTCGACGTAGGCGGTCATGCCCTCGCGGGCGTAGCCGTAGGCCAGGTCGAACATCGAGTAGTTGAGGGCGTGGAAGCCGGCCAGGGTGATGAACTGGAACGTGAAGCCCATGGCACCCAGTTCCTTCTGGAACTTGGCGATGGTCGAGTCGTCCAGCGCCTGCTTCCAGTTGAACGACGGGCTGCAGTTGTAGGACAGCAGCTGGTCCGGGAACTCGCTCTTGACGGCCTCGGCGAACTTACGGGCGACCTCGAGGTCCGGCACACCGGTCTCCATCCAGATCATGTCGGCGTACGGGGCGTAGGCCTTGGCACGCGCGATGCAGGGCTCGATGCCCTTCTGGATGTTGTAGAAGCCCTCGGCGGTGCGCTCACCGGTGACGAACGGCTTGTCGCGGTCGTCCACGTCCGAGGTGATCAGGGTGGCGGCCTCGGCGTCGGTACGCGCGATGACGACGGTGGGGGTGTTCGCGACGTCGGCGGCCAGGCGAGCCGAGGTCAGGGTGCGGATGTGCTGCTGGGTCGGGATCAGCACCTTGCCACCGAGGTGGCCACACTTCTTCTCCGAGGCCAGCTGGTCCTCCCAGTGGGTACCGGCGGCACCCGCGGCGATCATGGCCTTCTGCAGTTCGTAGACGTTCAGGGCGCCACCGAAGCCGGCCTCACCGTCGGCGACGATCGGCACGAGCCAGTTGTCGACGCTCTTGTCACCCTCGACGCGGGCGATCTCGTCGGCGCGCAGCAGGGCGTTGTTGATGCGGCGGACGACGGCCGGCACCGAGTTGGCCGGGTACAGGCTCTGGTCCGGGTAGGTGTGGCCGGAGAGGTTCGCGTCACCGGCGACCTGCCAACCCGACAGGTAGATGGCCTTCAGGCCGGCGCGGACCTGCTGAACGGCCATGTTGCCGGTCAGGGCGCCCAGCGCGTTGATGTACGAGCCGTCGCCCTTGGTGACGCCGTCCCACAGGATTTCGGCGCCACGACGCGCGAGGGTGTTCTCCTCGACGACGCTGCCCTGCAGCTCCTCAACCTGAGCTGCGGTGTAGTCGCGGGTGATGCCCTTCCAGCGGGGGTTGGTGTCCCAGTCCTGCTGAATCTCAGCGGCGGTACGTGGCTTTCCGACGTTGGACATTGATGCTCCTTCGTGAGGCCGCGTCGCCGTGGGCGCCAAAATCAAGCTGATTGTTAACGCTTTGGCGACTTCGCTTGTGTGCTGTTAACGACGATGACACAGCACATACCCGCAGGTCCAGCGGTTACAGGTGCCAACTTTCGCCAACACTCGTAGCCAAGTTGCGAAGATTGCTAATTTGCTGTTGTGCTTGACCGGTTCAGTAGCTACTGACTGGTAACCGAAATGCGCTGGTCAGTACGCTCGTACTGTTAAATCGGCGCACTCACAGCGGGAAGACGCAGGCGATGGCTTTGACCTCGTCACCGACGACATATGTGAGCGTTGTAACACTGCGATCACTCAGCTCCGGGCCGAATTTTTCGGTCGATCCGGCCGGATGCTCGTGCGTGATGATCTCCAGCCGCTCTCCCAGGGCCACGGCGGCGTCGTGCTCGATGGTGACCCGCAGCGGAGCTTTCAGCAGTTCGGGACGGTGGGTCTGCAGGTAGTCCTCGACCACCGACCAGTAGACGGAGTTGTTCATGTGGTCGAACAGGTCGATGTCGCTGACCCGGACCGGGTAGTCGACGATCCGGGTTGCATCGTCGCGGTCGCCGGCCTTGAGGTAGCCCTTCCAACGCAGCCGGTCGGTGGTCGCGGTTCGCTTCAGGCCGGCCAGGAAGTCGTCCGTGATTCGAGAGGGTCCCTGGGTCTCGCGGTTGATGTTGATCCAGAACGCCTCGGACTCCATCAGACCGCCCTTGCGGCCGTCGATCCGCACCCGCATCTCGCACCAGCGGTTCGACGTGCCCGAACACCAGCGCCGCAGCCGCAGCATGTCGCCGCCCTCGATGGGCCGGATCAAATCCACCACGGTGCGCCGAACGACCCACGCAGGGTGGACGTCTTCGTATCCCATCTCGCGCAGTTGGTCCTGACCGATGTCTTGGATGTGCCGGCACGCGCCGTCGAACCGCAGTCGCCCGGTCCGGTCGATATCGGCCATCCGCAGCGGCCAGCCGGTATCGAAGACGTCGGGGTGCCCTTCCGGGACCGGCATCATGACCTTGACCAGCCCCGTTGTCGGTGTGGCGGTGGTCTTTTCGGCGGTCTCCGCAGTGCTCATGACATCCCTTCCCAAGCGGGTCATTTCGGCTGGATTGCCCAATTCACCCGCGTGGCCGATCCTGCCACAGCACCATTTTGCCAATAATGCGAAGATAGTATTCACACGATTGTTAGGCTGGTTGTCATGCCGAAGACATACGTTGGCTCACGGGTGCGTCAGCTCCGCGGCGAACGCGGCTTCAGCCAGGCCTCCCTGGCACAGATGCTCGACATCTCCCCCAGTTACCTGAACCAGATCGAGCACGACGTGCGGCCACTCAGCGTCTCCGTCCTGCTGCGTATCACCGAGGTCTTCGGGGTCGATGCGACGTTCTTCGCCTCGCAGGACGACACCCGGCTGGTCGCCGAGTTGCGAGAAGCGTTGATGGACCGTGACCTCGGCGTCGACGTCGACATCCCGGAGATCGCCGATCTGGTCAGCACCCACCCGACAATGGCCCGCGCGATGGTGGATCTGCACCGGCGCTACCGGCTGTCCACCGCGCAGCTGGCCGCGGCGACCGAAGACCGGTTCTCCGACGGCAGCGGCAGCGGGGCCATCACCATGCCGCACGAAGAAGTCCGAGACTTCTTTTACAGCCGGCAGAACTACCTGCATGAGCTCGACACCGCGGCGGAGGAGTTCATCGTCCGCATGCACATGCGGCGGTCCGAGCTGTCCCGCGAGTTGGCCGAGCGGCTCAGCCGCGTGCACGGCGTGCGGATCGTGCAGCGACTTCAGCTCGGCGACAACGTGTTGCACCGCTACGACCCCGAGACCAAGACCCTGGAGATCGGCGGGCACCTGTCGTCGGGACAGTACGTCTTCAAGCTCGCCGCCGAACTGGCCTATCTGGAATTCGGCGATCTGCTGGAAAGCCTGGTGGCCGCAGGCAATTTCACCAGCGAGGAGTCGATGAAGCTGGCCAGAATGGGGCTGGCCAACTATTTTGCCGCCGCCACGGTGCTGCCATATGGCCAATTCCACGCTGTCGCAGAGGAATTCCGCTACGACGTCGAGCGGCTGTCGGCGTACTACTCGGTGAGTTACGAGACCATCGCGCACCGGCTGTCGACGCTACAGCGTCCGTCGATGCGCGGTGTACCGCTGTCGTTCGTCCGGGTGGACCGGGCTGGGAACATGTCAAAACGTCAGTCTGCCACCGGTTTTCACTTCTCATCGTCGGGTGGAACCTGCCCGCTGTGGAACGTCTACGAGACGTTTTCGAACCCCGGCAAGGTGCAGGTGCAGATCGCCCAGATGCCCGACGGCCGTAACTACATGTGGGTGGCGCGCACCGTGGAACGACGCGCCGCGCGCTACGGCCAGCCGGGTAAGACCTTCGCGATCGGACTGGGTTGCGAACTGCGCCATGCCAATCGGCTGGTCTACTCCGAGGGGCTGGACCTGTCAGGCGGGGCCGCGACACCCATCGGGTCGGGGTGCCGGGTGTGCGAGCGGGACAACTGCCCGCAGCGCGCGTTCCCCGCGCTGGGCCGGGCCCTGGACCTCGACGAGCACCGCAGCACCGTGACGCCGTATGTGGTGAAACGTGCGAATTAGTGACCGGGCGGGCGCCGATACGGGCATAGGCTTGCTCCGTGGCCCCCTCAAACCTGAAGGTCGATCCAGCCGGCCTGCGGTCGCTCGCCGGAGAATTGAGCGACGTCGCTGCCGGCTTGAAAGCCGCACCGGCGCCGGTCGCCGCCGGACCGTCGTGGCAACCAAGTGCCGCAGCGGCGGGTGACGTGTCAGCCGGGATTGATCACGTCGACGGTGAATGTTCGACAGCCCTGACCGAATTCGGCGGCAACCTGACCAAGGCCGCCGCTGCCTACGAAGCCACCGACGCAGCCGGTGGCGCGGCCGTGTCGCAGGCGATGCCGGGTCGGTAGAGGTCTTGACCGCACCAGTGCCGATGCCGACGAAGTCGCAGGTCCAGTCATGGAACACGGATTCGCTGGAGGCTGCGGCGAAGGCGTGGGGCCAGCGCGCCACGAAGTTGAAAGACGCCTACGACAAGGCGCAGCACGGACTCGAGAATGCCGAGTGGACCGGCACCGCGGGGGATCAAGCCCGCACGCGAATGAAGGCAGATGCTGACAAAGTCCGCGCGGCTCTGGAGCAGATCGAGCACGCCGAGACGACGGCGACCAAAGGCGCGCAGGCGATCGGCAGCGCAAAGCGCGATGCGGTCAAGGCGATTCAAGACGCCGAGGACGAGATGTTTTCAGTCACTGAGGACTTGGTAGTCACGGATGAGTTGACGCAGCTGCCGAACGGTCCACAGCGGGTGCTCCGCGATTACGCGATTCAACTTCACCAGGTGTCGATCCGCGGCCACGCGATGAAGCTCGCAGCAGTGGACCAACAGTGGGCCGCCGAGCTGAAGCGGTGCGCCGCGGACCTCGAGCGCTTCAAACTCGGTGGCGGGGCCGGAACCGGCCCGGGCCAAGGTGCCGGTCCAACCGAGCCAACGATCACTGGCCCGGCCGGTCCGCTGAAATACGAACAAAGCCAATACGACCTGCAAGACGGCTATCCCGATGAAAAGGGGCCGACGTTCGGCGGCGATCCTCGGTCGGCCACCGACGACGGTCATAAGTACCCGCCAGGGCCGAGGAGTCCTGAAAGCGAAAGGGCCAACGACCCAAGCCAACCCGGTACCCGACCGATCCCAACAGGCACGGCGCTCGGCCCGAACGGCGAGAGGTATGGGTTCTTCAGTTATCCCGACGCCGATCACATTCCGCCAGGAAACAACCCGTTCAGCACAGCGGGCAAAGCATGGGATTTCACCGACCCCAATCATCCGACCATGCTCGGTCCGTTGCAGGACACGGGTGGCAACCTCATCTACCAAGCCAGTGGCGCGTACGACCCCAAAACTGGCCGCATGGCGATTGTCGGAAACACCGGCCCCAAGAACATCGACACCCAGCGCGTCCTCTGGGAGTCCGATCCCATAAAGCCCGGAGACCCTCCAGGCAAATGGCTGGAGTCATTGCATCCGGTTGGGACGGTTCAGGGATTGCCCGGCGCGCGCGAAAATCAATTGGTCGCACTACAGGGCGGCGGCTTTGCCTTGGTTGGATCTGACAATTTCGACCCGGCGCATCCGCAAGCAAACCCAGCGGTTTCGGCGGTCACCGCGTCGACGCCAGAGGGGCTACTGACTGCGCGCCCGACCGTCTTGATCCCGCCACAAAATTTCCCGGGCGGCGCGCCCTACGGACCGACGATAGTCGGCACGCATGTCGACCCAGTCACGCATGTCGAAACACTCGACGTGCGGGTCAGCACGTGGGACCGCGTCGTAGATCCCGGACATCCGTACAACCCCAAGACATTTACCACTACTTTCGGTATTCAGCATTGACGGAGGCGCTTATGAAACCGGCCGTGAGTTCAGCGACGGCGACACTGCTGTCCCTACCGATCGCCCTCGCCTTAGCCCCGACCGCGGCTACAGCACCGCCACCTGGTTTTCCCGATCTGAACAACTTCAATTCAGTCGACAGCCACCCCTATGACGTCATGGAACATTCGGGAAGTACCCAAGAGTTCAAAGCTGACAGCGGAATACGCTGCGACATCAACGGCTACATAGGAATGAGTTGCACTGTTCCGTTTGCGGTGCCCGATTTGGCACCCAGCACCACCGGTCCGGATTGCACATTCGTGGCCGGCAACGCCATACCTGCCGATCCCAATAGCCCCCGCCCGTATCAATTCAAACGTCAGCAGAACCCATGTCCGTCCGACGACAACCACAAACTCCTGCCCCCGGGCAGGAAGATCACCTACGACGCGCACGGCACGACATACTTCACCTGCGCCACCGACTCCACCTTCGTCGCCTGTATCGATCGACACGATCACGGCTTCGTCCTGCAACCATCAAGCAGCTGGACGTTCTAGGCCGATGCGACAACTGCGATCCACGGGCCGGCCGAACATGACTGCCAGGCAACGCATGATGATCCCGCTGCTCGCCGCTGCGTACCTCGGCGCCGCGTGCGCCAGCCACCCGGCCAGGCCTGCGCCGACCACTTCCCGCGCCGAGCTGACGAGTTTCCCAAACTTGGACAGCTACGTTCTGGTCAACAGTCGCGACTACGACGTCGCGGAGCACACCGGGACCACCGAGGAGTTCTCAACGGCGGATGGCATCCGTTGCAGCATCAACGGATACACCGAAATGAGTTGTTCGACACCGTTCGCGCTGCCCGGTACGACATCGGGAAGTACCGATAGCAGCTGCACGTCGGTCGGACCCAGCAGTGTGCCGTTGCGGGACGGAGACCCGCAGCCGTATGGGTTCCGGCAGTCCAACAATTCGTGCACATCAGGCCCGCTGGAAAAGCAGCTCCCCAACGGCAGCAAGATCAACTACGACGCTCAAGGCGTCACGTACTTCACGTGCGCAGCCGACGCCAACCTCGTCGCGTGCATCAACGACAAGAAACATGGCTTCGTCCTGCAGCCGTCACGCAGCTGGACTTTCTGACGCCTCGCCGGGCAACTGCTCGATTGCCGGCGCAGACGCTCCCGGACGCGCGAAGAACGTGATGTAGAAGCTGTAGGCGAGCGTCGCAAGCGCGCCAATGATGAGCGGCCCGAACACGATCGGGTACCGCGCCATCCATTCGGACAGATAGCGGACGCACAACATCAAACCGACGAGAATCCCGGTGCCGCCCGCAACCAAGCGCATTCGGGCAGTGGTCCCCGGTCTAATGGGTTCCCGCAGCGCCGATTCCACCGTCAGGCACAGCACCGCACCGGCCACCAGATCGACGCCGTAATGGAAGCCGAAGCCCAGGGTCGCCGCTAGGGTGCCGACCAACCAGCAGGTGCCGCCCATGCGCAGCCAACGCGGACCCGACCGCGAATGGATGAAGACAGCCAATGCCCACGCTGTGTGCAGCGACGGCATGCAGTTGCGCGGCGTCGATGTGTCGAATGCGATGGGAACCGCTGACCCGTCGACCGGAGGCAGCAGCGCCGGCCAGAAGTCGCCGGCCGAAAATCCGCCGCCGGCCGAACCGAAGGCATAGGTGGGCCCCACCAACGGGAACATCAGATAGATCAACGGGCCGATCAGACCGAGCACCAGGAAGGTCCGGACGACGAAGTGCCGCGGCCACCATCCACCGGTCGTCACGTTCCGCAGCTGATAGATAGCCACCACGGTGGCGGCGGCGGACAGCTCGAGGTACACCCAGTGCAGGACGAAGGAGAGCACAGGTTGGCCATGCACCAACTGGCCCAGCACCCAAGACGGCTGCCCCAGGGCGTGATCGGCCCGTACCGCGAATTCGTCGAGAACCTGGGGACGTGTCAACGACGTGATGGTCAGCCAAGCGTCACCGGCCTTGGTGGCAAGAACGAGCAGCAGACCTGTGGCGACGCCCTTCAACGCGGTGTCGCGCTGCGGGCCGGTCCACCGCAGCAGGGCGAACACACCCAGCCCGGAGAGCACGACCAGCGCGCCGCTGCCCATCGCCGAAGGAAGACCGAGAAACTCCCGGCCGGTAACGAAGACCACGTCGAGCCCCAACGCGGCGGCCACAGCCGGCAGCCGGTACTGGCGCGGCACCGCGACCAGAGCCACCACCAGGGCCGCCCAGGGCACCGTGAACCCCGCCGGAGTTCCGACGTAATCGCTGATCAAGCGCTCAAGCGGGCCCCGGAATCCGTACAGCATCGCGGTGATCTGCAGCGCGCACATGAAGATCGCGACCAGCGCTATGCCAATCGCGACCTTCGTCCGGGGCGGTACACCCTCCTTAAGAAAGGGTGAATGTTCGGTGAACACGTCATAGACGATAGGTCGTCGGTCGCCGCTACCAGCAACTTGCGACCAATTTGCGACCTCACCAAGACGTCATTGCGCCCGCTGCACGTGGTGGACCCTATGGCGCCGTCGCCTGTGCCAGACTCGGGAATTGTGAACACCATCGAGCCGGCCCGCATCGAACCCGGCGGATTCCGTGAGCTCGGCCCGCTGAACTGGGTCATCGCGAAGATCGGCGCCAAGACCATCCGCGCGCCGCGGTTCAGCCTGTTCAACGTCCTCGGCCAGCATCACCTGCTGTTCCTGACGTTCCTGCCCTATTCCGGCATGCTGCTGGGCCGCAGCAAGCTAGGCCTCAAAGACGCCGAGTTGGTGATCCTGCGTGTCGGGCATCTACGCGGCAGCGAGTACGAACTGCAGCAGCATCGGCGGCTCGCCCGCAGCCGCGGCGTCGACGCCGAGACCCAGGCCCGGATTTTCGAAGGACCGGACGCCGAGGGCCTGACCGACCGGCAGCGCGTCCTGATCACCGCCACCGACGAGTTCGTCATCACCCGGTCGGTGTCCGACCAGACGTGGAAAGCGTTGGCGTCCTACCTGGATCGCAAGCAGCTCATCGAATTCTGCCTACTGGCAGCACAATACGACGGGCTGGCGGCGACCATCGCGACGCTCCGCGTCCCGCTCGACTTCCCCGACTAGCTAGAGGTACGTCACCCCAAGCACCGCCAGCGTCATCAACACCGGCGCGACGGGCAGGCACCATAGGAACGCAGACTTCGTAAAAGCCTTGCGCTCCTGGAACTTTCGAGCGAAAAACACTGCGACACCGGCCGCCACGAAAACTACGCCGGACATCACCAGCACCCAGAAACTGATGCTGGTGGTGTCCATCGCAAGCGAGATGGCCAGCAGCCACAACATGTGACCGACGACCAAACCGCCTATTGCGGCAACGACATTCGCGCGCAAAACCGACCTAGAAGTTGATCATGTGGCCGGCCAGGCCGTGAATGGCTTCCTGCAGCGCCTCCGACAGCGTCGGGTGGGTGTGCACGTTGCGGGCCAGCTCGTTGACCGTCAGATCCCACTTCTGCGCCAGGGTCAGCTCCGGCAGCAGCTCGGACACGTCGGGCCCGATCAGGTGCCCGCCGATCAGCTCGCCGTACTTGGCGTCGGCAATCAGCTTCACAAAGCCGGTCGGGTCCGCCAGGCCGTGCGCCTTGCCGTTGGCGGTGAACGGGAACTTGGCGACTTTAATGTCGGACCCTCGTCGTGTCGCTTCTTCTCTGGCCTGCTCCTCGGTCAGGCCGAAGCTGGCGACCTGCGGCTGGCAGAACGTGGCACGCGGCATCATCCGGTAGTCACCGAGCGTCATGGTCTCGGCCCCGCCGATGGTCTCGGCGGCCACCACGCCCTGCGCCTCAGCGACGTGCGCGAGCTGCAGCTTGGCGGTGACGTCACCGATGGCGTAGATGTGCGGCACGTTGGTGCGCATGTAGTCGTCGATCGCGATGGCCCCGCGGTCGGTGAGCGCGACCCCCGTCGTCTCCAGCCCGAATCCTTCGACGTTGGGCCCAAAACCGATGGCCTGCAACACCTTGTCGGCCTTGAGCTCCTGGGCCACACCGTCCTTGCTGACCGCGACGGTCACCGCCGAACCGTGGTCGGTGATGGACTCGACCTTGGTGCCGGTCAGGATCTTGACGCCCAGCTTCTTGTACTGCTTCTCGATCTCCTTGGAGACCTCAGCGTCCTCGTTGGGCAGTGCACGCGGCAGGAACTCGACGATGGTCACGTCGACGCCGTAGTTCTTCAGGACGTACGCGAACTCCATGCCGATGGCGCCCGCGCCGGCGATGATGATCGAGCCGGGCAGCTCGCGCGTCATGATCTGCGTCTCGTAGGTGACGACGTTGTCGCTCAGCGCCGTGCCGGGCACCAGGCGCACCGACGAACCGGTCGCGATGATCGCGTTGGAGAAGGTGATGTTCTCGGTACCGCCGGCGTTCAGCGCGACGCTCATCGAGGTGGGACCGGTGAAGGTGCCGTAGCCTTCCACCTCGGTGATCTTGTTCTTCTTCATCAAGAAGTGCACGCCGGCAACGCGGCCCTCGGCGACCTTACGGCTGCGGTCGAATGCCGCGCCATAGTCGAAGCTGGCCTCGCCACTGATGCCGAAGGTCTTGGCTTCCTTGTTGAAGATGTGCGCAAGCTCCGCGTTACGCAGCAGCGCCTTGGACGGGATGCATCCCACATTCAGGCAGACGCCGCCCCAGTACTTCGGTTCGACGATGGCGGTGGTCAGCCCCAGCTGGGCTGCGCGAATGGCGGCGACATAACCGCCGGGACCGGCTCCGAGAACGACGACGTCATAGTGAGTCACATGCACACCTTATAGGCGACAGCACCCCCGATGCCGGGAGACCGATTCAACCGGGCGAATGCCGGGGACCCACACGCCAGTCCGACGAAGTGCACGAGCGCTATCGCAAGTACCTGACCGGGTGTGCGGAGCTGTTTCGCAAGAAGCAGGCCGACGTCGTTCAGTTCACGCTAGAGAAGTAGGCCGCTCATCTGCCCGGTACTGGGCAGGCTTCTTCGACGTGGTCGACGATCAACGTGCCGTCATGCACGGGCCGTGCGCCCTGCGCGTACTGCGCACCGGTCACAGGTGGCTGGCTGGCGAGTTCGGCGTTCTCCATCTCGGTGAACACCCGCCCCCGCGACAGGAAGCGTTTGCCTTCGGGAGCCTCCAGGCTGAACCCGCTCCCTCGGCCGACCACTACGTCGATGATCAGCTGGGTGTGCTGCCAGGCCTCGAACTGGGGTCCGGAGATCCACACCGGGACTCCTGCCCCGACGTCGAGGACCGCCAGCAGGACGTCCCGGTCCCCCACGATGAAATCGCCGTCCGGGTAACACATCGGCGACGACCCGTCGCAACATCCGCCGGACTGGTGAAACATCAACGGCCCGTGCTGGTTCTGCAGCGCACGCAGCAGTTCGGCGGCATCGGCGGTGATCAGTGCCCGTGATGGCATACGGCCACCCTACGCCGCAGGGTAAGAATGTTCGGGTGAGTTCTGATTCCCTCGCCCCAGCTGATGATCCCCACCTCTGGCTTGAGGACGTCACCGGCGACGACGCCCTGAACTGGGTGCGCGAGCACAACGAGCCGACCGTCGCCGAGTTCGGCGGCGAGCGCTTCGAGCAGATGCGCACCGACGCCCTTGAGGTGATGGACACCGACGCACGCATCCCCTACGTCCGGCGGCGCGGCGAGTACCTCTACAACTACTGGCGCGACGGCGAGAACCCGCGCGGGCTGTGGCGCCGCACCACGCTGGACAGCTACCGCACCGATGTCCCCGAGTGGGACGTGCTGATCGACCTGGACAAGCTGGCCGCCGACGAAGACGAGAACTGGGTCTGGGCCGGCGCGGACGTCATCGAGCCCGGGCTGAACCTGGCCTTGATCGCGTTGTCGCGCGGCGGAGCCGATGCCACGGTGGTCCGCGAGTTCGACATGGAGACAAGGCAATTCGTCGAAGGCGGATTTAACCTGCCGGAAGCCAAGTCCAGCGTCTCCTGGGAAACGCCCGAGACGGTGCTGGTCGGTACCGACTTCGGCCCCGACGCCATGACCGATTCGGGCTACCCGCGGATCGTCAAGCGGTGGCACCGAGGGCAGCCGCTGACGGAGGCCGTGACGATCTTCGAAGGCACCGCGTCCGACGTCAGTGTCGGCGCGGGCTTCGACAGCACAACGGGTTTCGAGCGGCTGCTGGTGTCGCAGTCCACCGACTTCTTCAATCGCGAACGCTACGAAGTCCGCGGCGACGAGCTGATCCGCATCGACGTGCCCACCGATGCCGCGATCTCGATCCACCGGGAATGGCTGCTGATCCGGCCGCGCGTCGAATGGACGGTCGGCGCTGGGGCCATATCCAAGACCTATGCGGCGGGGACGCTACTGGCCACCCATTACGACGATTACCTGGCCGGAAACCGCGATATCAGTGTGGTTTTCGAGCCCGATGAGCACAGCAGCATGCAGAACTTCGCATGGACCAAGGACAGGCTGCTGCTGCAGACGCTGGTCGACGTCATCGGCCACATCGAGCTCGTCACCCCCGGCACGTGGGAGCGTGAAGACATCCCCGGCGTGCCTGAGCACGCCACCACCGTGATCGTCGACGTCGATGAGTACGGCGACGAAATCTTCCTGGACTCAAGCGGATTCGACAGTCCGTCGCGCCTGCTGTGGGGCCGCGCCGGCAGCGCGGTCACCGAGATCAAGCGCGCGCCGGCATTCTTCGACGCCTCCGAAGTTGAGGTGTCCCAGCATTTCGCGACGTCTGACGACGGCACCCGGATTCCGTATTTCGTTGTGGGACAACGCGGTGTCACCGAGCCGCGCAAGACGCTGCTGAGCGGGTACGGCGGCTTCGAGTCGTCCATGCTGCCCGGCTATGCCGGGGTACTCGGCCGGTTGTGGCTGACACGGGGCGGCACTTACGTGGAGGCCAACATTCGCGGTGGCGGCGAATACGGTCCGCGCTGGCACACCCAGGCCATCCGCGAGGGCCGCCACCTGGTCTACGAGGATTTCGCCGCTGTCGCAGCCGATCTGGTGCGCCGCGGTATCACCACGGTCGAACAACTCGCCGCCGAGGGCGGCAGCAACGGCGGACTGCTCATGGGCGTCATGCTCACCCGGTACCCGGAGCTATTCGGCGCGCTGGTGTGCAGCGTGCCGCTGCTGGACATGAAGCGCTACCACCTGCTGCTCGCCGGGGCCTCGTGGGTGGCCGAGTACGGCGACCCGGACAACCCCGACGACTGGGAGTTCATCTCGAAATACTCGCCGTACCAGAATATTTCGGCTGACCGGAAGTACCCGGCGCTGCTGATGACCACGTCGACCCGCGACGACCGGGTGCACCCCGGCCACGCCCGGAAAATGACGGCGGCCCTCGAAGCCGTCGGCCACGATGTCAGCTACTACGAGAACATCGAGGGCGGCCACGGCGGGGCTGCGGACAATTCGCAGGCGGCGTTCAAAGCCGCGCTGGTGTACTCGTTCCTGGAGCGGACCGTCGGGGCTCAGTAGTTCCTCGCGAGCAGACGCAAAACTGTCGTTTTCGTTGGAAAATCGACAGTTTTACTGGGGGCACCTCCCTCTGGGGGACTGCTCGCGAGGGCTCAGGTAGCGGGGTTGGCGGCGGGCTTGGACTTGCGGACCACCCGTCGGCCGACGCTGCCCAGCAGCGTCACGAGTACGCCCGCGACAACCAACCCGCCGCCGACGGCGAGAGTGATGTTGAGCCACTGGTGAGCGTTCGCGATGGCCTGGTCGACCATGATGTCCGCCACCTGGCGGACGTTTCCGGTGGCGCGGTTCAAGCCGTCGTTGATGTAGCGTCGACCCACCTCGATGCCGGCCCAGCCGGCAGCACCGACAATCATCGTCGAAATACCCAGGGCGGCAAGGGTTTTTCCGCGCGAGCGGGCCATTGCCAGCGTCAGCAGCGCGAACAAGCCGGTCAGCACGCAGATGCCGACGCGCGCCCACGGACCCCACGTCGTCGCGGCACGGAACTGGCCCGGCCGCAAAGATTGGGCCGAATCAGTAAGGGGTACCTCGATTTTGGACGGGACGTGCACGCCGAGGACCGACAACGTGGCCTTGAACGACCGGTCCGACAGCATCGGCGACAGGTCGATAGTCCAGCGGCCGGACGCGTCCGAATGCGCCATGGTGTCGGTGAACAGCCAGTCATGCGCCAACCCGTTGGCGGTGCCGAACTGGCCCGGGAACTCCGAGCTGGAGGTGTAGATGCCGGCGGCATTCGACATGGTGCTGGTGCTCAGGTCGTAGCCGGCGCTGGTCGCCAGTTTGTTGATCTGGATACCCAGCTCACTGGCCGCGGCCTTCTGCAGCTCGGGGTTCTTGGCTGCCGTGGTCGCGAGCGCGACGTAGCCGCCGCGGTCGACGATGGTGTGCTGAGCCCAGCAGACCGGCACAGCCACCGCCACAGCGACGGTGGTGACCAGCCACAACAGCAGAGTCGCGACGAATCGCAAGCGCCCCTCCTAGATCGGTGGGCGCCGCCTCAGTCCGACAGCGCCCGTCCCACGATCAGCGGGTCGGCGTGACCGACCACCTCATGGTCCTTGTTGTCGTAGTCGAATTTACCGAGAACATGCCGCATGGCGTTGATCCGGGCGCGCTTCTTGTCGTTGCTCTTCACCACAGTCCACGGCGCGACCTCGGTGTCCGTCCAGGCGAACATCTCTTCCTTGGCCAACGTGTAGGCATCCCACTTGTCCAATGACGCCAGATCCGTCGGCGACAACTTCCACTGCCGCACCGGGTCGACCTGGCGGATGGTGAAGCGGGTGCGCTGCTCAGCCTGGGTCACCGAGAACCACAGCTTGGTCAGGCTGATGCCGTCATTGGCCAGCATCTGCTCGAAAAGCGGTGCCTGGCGCACGAATTCGGCGTGCTGCTTGGGTGTGCAGTACCCCATCACGCGCTCGACGCCGGCCCGGTTGTACCAGGACCGGTCGAACAGCACGATTTCGCCACCTGCCGGCAGGTGCGTGACGTACCGCTGGAAGTACCACTGGGTACGTTCCTTCTCCGTCGGCTTCTCCAGCGCGACGATGCGGGCGCCGCGCGGGTTGAGGTGCTCCATGAACCGCTTGATGGTGCCGCCCTTGCCCGCAGCGTCGCGACCCTCGAACACGATCACGTGCCGCAGGCCGTTGGCCTGACTCCACTTCTGCAGCTTCAACAGCTCGATCTGCAGCAGCCGCTTCTGCTCCTCGTACTCGTTTCGGTTCATCCGCTCGTCGTACGGGTAGCCCTCGCGCCAGGTGTCTACTACCTCCCCACTGGGCAGCAGGACCAGCTCGGGATCGTCATCGTCGTCGTCGCCAACGGTGTAGCTAGCAGCGGCGGAAGCGTCCAGGATCACCGGCTGAACGTAACCGGCAGGCCGAACCTGGCGGTGACGTCGCGGTAAACAACAGGTGCTACTTAGCGGTGCGCTTCGACCGGATCAACGACACCTTGGTCAGCACGTTGTTCATGCGGGCCAGCGCCTTCATCGAGTTGTGGTAGTAGTTGCCGCCGGTGCCCTTACTGGTCCGCGGTTCGACAACAGTCTCCTGGCGACAGTACTTCCGCATGCCGTCCGCCGCGCCGAACCGCGCACCGATGCCCGACGTCTTCCAGCCGCCCATCGGAGCGGTGGTGCACATCAGATTCGCCAGCACGTCGTTGATGTTGACGGCACCGCAATCAAGCTGCAGCGCAACATCTTTGGCCCGCTTGATGTCGCCGGAGAACACGGCGGCGCTCAACCCGTAGGGGCTGTCGTTGGCCAGCCGGACCGCGTCACCGACCGTGGCGACCTTCATGATCGGCAGCGTCGGACCGAACGTCTCCTCGGTCATGCACGCCATCGAATGGTCGACGTCGACCAACACCGTCGGCGGATAGAAGCTGCCCGGTCCGTCAGGGCGCTTCCCACCGGTCAGCGCCCGCGCCCCGGCCGCCACCGCCTCGTTGACGTGGCGTTCGGTGATGTCCACCTGGCTGGCGTCTATCTGCGCACCCAAGTGATAGCCCTCGCCGGCACCCACTTTGAGGTTCTCCACGGCCTTGACCACGGCGGCGACGAACGCGTCGTAGGCAGGCTCCAGGACGTAGACGCGTTCGACCGACACGCAGGTCTGACCGGCGTTGAACATCGCGCCCCAGACCGCGGCGTTGGCGGCCAGTTCCACGTCGGCGTCCTCGAGGACGATCATGGGGTCCTTGCCGCCGAGTTCCAGGCTGACGGGCGTGAGGCGGCGGGCCGCGCGCTCCATGACCTTGCGACCGGTGGCCGTCGAGCCGGTGAACTGGATGAAGTCGGAGTTGTCGATGACCGCCTCGGACACCTCGCGCGCACCCTGTGCCAGAGCCAGCACCTCGGGCGCTCCGGAATCGGTCCACCCACGGAGCAGCAGCTCCGCGGTCAGCGGGGTCCGCTCGGACGGCTTGAGCAGCACCGCGCAGCCTGCCGCCAGCGCGCCGACGGCATCCATCAAAGCGTTGGCCACCGGGTAGTTCCACGGCGCGATGACGCCGATCACCGGGCGCGGGCGGTAGTGCACGGTGATCTTCTTGACCGCCAACATGGGCATGGGCGCCGGCCGGGTATCCGGGGCCAAGGCCTGCTCCATGGTCTTGACGACATACGAGATGATCATGATCGACATCGGGATTTCGGCTTTCGCGTCGACCATCGACTTGCCGGTCTCGCGGACCAACAGCGCCTCGATCTCATCGCGATGGTCGTTCAGCCACACCGCAAACCGCGCCAGTACCTTTGCCCGCCCCTGCGGTCCGCGGGCCTCCCATTCGCGTTGCGCAGCGCGCAGACCGGCGACGATCCGCGGGACGTCAGCAGGGTCGGTCCAGCGCACAGTGCCCGCGATAGCCCCGGTGGCAGGGTCGTAAATGGTGCCAGAGCCGGGCGATTGGACGTCAGACGTTGCGGTCATACGGCCATGGTAACGGCGGGGTGTGACGCGGGTCGCACCTACCTTGACGGCTGTCAAATCGAGCCGCGTCAGTCACCCGGAGGCAGCAGTGAACCTGTTGCCGTCCCCGCCGAGATCAGCTGCTTTGGGTCCGGCCGGTAAGACACCCGCAGCCCAGGCCGCCAGACACACCACGCCGGATCCGAACATCAACGCACCGACCGTGTCGGTGAAGTAGTGGTACGTCATGGCCTGGCCGAGCATGCCGAGCGGGACGAAGATGCCCGCCAGTATTCGCGACCACAGCACCGCGCCGGCCGCCACCACGATCATGCCCACGACCGTCACCATCAGGGTGGTGTGCCCACTGGGATAGGCCAGCGAACCGCCCTTGTGCCGGCCGAACAGCGGCTTCACGACGCGCTCGATGAGCAGCGCCGCCATCGGGCACAGCACCATCGCCACCGCCAGGCGCCATCGCTTGCGCCACAAGGTGATTCCGACCGCAATCGCCAGCATCGAAAACATTGTTCGAGGGTCAGTGAAGAACAACAGCCACCCGGAGTACGGCCAGGTGTCTTGGCCGGCCTGCTGGAAGTCGTCGTCCAGCGGTGTGGATGCCGTGCCGACACCGATTCCGAGCAGCACAGTCAAAACCAGTCCCACCGGCGGCCACCAACGGAACAGCTGGCCGACCGTCATGGCTGCGTGGCGATGCCACGCACATACGCGGCCTGGCCCAGGTGCTGCGCACAGTCATCAACGATGCTCACCAGCCGCGCGCTCGCGGTGACCGGCGGATTCCAGCGCCGGTCGACGATGCGCTCGAGTTCCTCCGGCGTCACGGTCGCGACGTACTCCAGCGTCACCTTGTGGACCGCGCGGTAGTAGCCGACCAACGATTCGACAGGC
This sequence comes from Mycolicibacterium sp. CBMA 234, assembly GCF_009729415.1. GTDB lineage: Bacteria > Actinomycetota > Actinomycetes > Mycobacteriales > Mycobacteriaceae > Mycobacterium. The sequence continues at coordinate 196,756 of NZ_MPKW01000023.1, read as the reverse complement.
GGCCGCACCTTGCCGACGTCCTCCGCTGTGTGGCCGTACCCGATGTCGTATCCGGGCGCATCACTGTGCGGCAGATCGAGCGCGAACCGCTGCTCCCAACCTTCACTCGTCCACACCTGCTCGACGCCCGCGATGTCGCACAACTGCATGTCCTGACAGCGCGCGCTGTGCCACAGCAGCCACGCGATGCTGTTGGCCTCCGGCGTCGGACGCCACCAGGACACGTCATCGGTCAGACCGTCGGCGACCTCGTCGACATGCTCGATGAGCCGGGTGAACGAGTCGCGCAACAGTTCTCGCGCCGCGGCGATGTCAGACATGCTTCCGACGCTACCCGACCTGACGGTCGCTGGCGGAGCCGTGGAACACCGCTTCCACGTTGTTGCCGTCGGGGTCCCGCACGAACGCACCGAAGTACTCCGGGTGGTATTCGGGCCACAGCCGGGGCGCGTGCAACGACTCTGCGCCGAGGGCGACCGCCGCGTCATGGAAGGCGGTCACCGTATCGGCATCAGCGGCATGGAAGGCCACGTGCACTTCGCGGTTCGGCCCGGATGCCTCGCCCGCACTGGCATCGGCAATCCAGAATTCCGGCCTGCCGTCGAGGCCGTAACCAATGGCGACTTCGAAGTCCATCTGCCGGCTGTATCCGAGGACGCCGAGCACGGTGTCATAGAACTCTTGGGACTTGGCCCAGTCACTGCAGTTGATACCCAGGTGGTCGATCATGAGCCGATCGTGCCACGGGGCACCGACAACATCGGAGCGACGAGCCCGTGCTGGGCCCGCCGCTCCGAATTTGGTGTTTCAGTTAGGCGTTCAGTTGTCTGCCAGGGTGCGGTAGAGCGCCTTCTTTGCTTCGGCGACTGCCGCGGACAGCGTCGCGACAGCTGCCGTCAGGTCGGCCTTCTGCGCGTCATTGCCGGTGAACTTGATGGTGCGCGCCAGACCGGCGAGCTCGAACAAATCCTTGCGCAACTTGATGACGTCGCCGAACTTCCCCGCCTGGCCGAGGAACGCCTGCACAGTCTCGCTGCTGACGCCGCGCCAGGCGAGCAGCTGCTCACCGAACTCGGTCAGCGTCGCGACGCCGTCCTCGACCGTGGCCACCCCACGAGCGGCAAGCAGCGAGATGACGAACTCGACCTTGTCCACCGGCGGGGCGAAGGCGCCGTCGGTGATCTCCGAAACCCGCTGAGAGAGCTGCTCTGCGGTGGCCGGACCTTCTTGTAGTAGCGCGGCCGCCGCAATCGCGGCACGCTTGATACGACCCCGGAAGAAGTGGTGACCGGCACCCGGTCCGAAACCGCCGCCAAAACCGCCACCGAAGCCCGGGCCGCAGGCGCCAGGACCACCCGCGCCGGGGCCGAAGCCACCGAAGCCCGGGCCGAAGCCCCCACCAAATCCGGGGCCAAAACCAGCTGAGAACATCGCAATTCCTTTCGTCGATTCGATGCATCTTCTATCTATCACGATACATCGGTTTCGCAATGCCTAGCCGTTCTAATCTTCAACTCAAAGCCAACTCTCAGATCTGACGACGGCCTGAGTCGTACGTTGTTCACATGAACGCAGCGGGCGCGGCCTACGACATCGTCATTCGTGGCGGACTCATCGTCGATGGACTCGGCGGAGCGCCCTTCCGGGGCGACGTCGCAGTTCAGGACGGGTTTATCGCCGCGGTCGGCAACGTCGAGGGAACGGGCGCCCGCGAGATCGACGCCACCGACCTGCTCGTCACCCCCGGCTTCGTCGACCTACACACGCACTACGACGGCCAGGCCATCTGGTCGGAACGAATGACCCCGTCGTCCGCTCACGGCGTAACCACCGCCGTCATGGGCAACTGCGGCGTGGGCTTCGCGCCGTGCCGACCCGCTGATCACGACGTGCTCGTCGACGTGATGGCCGGCGTCGAGGACATCCCCGGCGTCGTCATGGTCGACGGCCTGCCCTGGACTTGGGAGACCTTCCCCGAGTTTCTCGACGCCGTCGACGCGGGACGCCGCGATATTGATGTGGCCGCGTTCCTACCGCACTCCCCGCTGCGGGTGTACGTCATGGGCCAGCGCGGCGTCGACCGCGAGCCCGCCACCCCGGAAGACCTGGCGCTGATGCGCAAGCTGGCCGCCGAAGCCGTGCAGTGCGGCGCGCTGGGGTTCGCGTCATCGCGGTTGACGCTGCACAAGACCTCCGGCGGCCAACCCATTCCCAGCCACGATGCCGCGCAGGGCGAAATCGAGGCGATAGCCCGCGGCGTGGAAGACGGCGGCGGCGGGCTGATCCAATTCGTACCGGACCTGATGGCCGGTGACTATGAAGGCGCGCTGAAAACCGTGTTCGACGTCGCGGTCGACGTCGGCTTGCCGGTCACCTTCACTCTCGCGGTCGGCAACGCCGGACCGGCCTACTTCGAGGACGCGCTACGGATGGTCGAGAAGGCCAACACCGACGGCGGCCATGTCAGCGCACAGATCTTCCCGCGCCCGATCGGCCTGGTGATCGGCCTGGAGCTGTCCGGCAATCCGTTCGTGCTGTACCCGTCGTATCGCGAAATCGCCGATCTACCACTGGCCGAACGCGTCGCGGAGATGCGTAAACCTGAAGTACGCCAACGCATCCTGAATGACACCGCAGCCGCCGACGGGCATCCGTTGATGTTCGCGTCGCAGGCCTGGGACTACATGTTCCCGCTCGGCACTCCCCCGAATTACGAACCGGCACCGTCGGATTCAATCTCAGCGCGGGCCACGGCCCGCGGCGTCAGCCCGCTCGAAGAGGCCTACGACCGGGTGCTCGACGACGAAGGTCACGCCATGCTGCTGGTGACGCTGGCCAACTTCCGCGACGGTTCGCTCGACACTGTGGCCGAGCTGATTCACCGCGACGACGTCATCCTCGGACTCGGTGACGGCGGCGCCCACTACGGAATGATCTGCGACGCTTCATTTCCCACTTACCTGCTGACGCACTGGGTGCGCGACCGCGCATCGGGCCGCCTGGATCTGGCGCACGCGGTGAAGGAGTTGACCTCGGTACCGGCCCGCGTCGCGGGCCTGGCCGACCGCGGCCGAATTGCGGTGGGCTACAAGGCCGACCTGAACATAATCGACCACGACGCGCTGACGCTGCACAAGCCGACCATCGAGCACGATCTCCCCGCCGGCGGGCGTCGCCTGGATCAGACCGCCGACGGCTACGTCGCGACCATCGTCTCCGGCGAAGTCATCGCGGAGAACGGCATGCCGACCGACGCCCGGCCCGGGCGGTTGGTGCGGGGTCGTCAGGCCGCGCCCGCCTGACGACTCCACACCGATGTTCCTGCCAGCAGATCAGGCAGCTGCGCCCGAGTGATCCGACCCGGAGCCCGAGCCGCTCGAATCGGAATGGCCACTGCCGGCAGGCTTATCGGCGCCCTCGGACGTCGACGGCTTGTCGGCCCCGCCGGGAGTCGTTGACTTGTCGGGTTGCCCCTTGGTGGACTTGGTACCCGGTTGAACCTTGTTGCCCGACTTGATCTTCTTGTCCGACTTGACCTTTTCGGCTGGCTTATCGGACTTGCCGGCGGTGCCAGCGGCAGCGTTGTCGCCACCATCGTGTCCGGTGGCGGACGGACCGGCTGCCGGGGTTCCGGTACCGGTGGCATCGCCCTGCGCGGCCGGCTTGCCCTCCGGAGCCTTCGGGGTCTCCACAGCCTTCGGGATGTCCAGAGCCTTCGGGGTCTCCGCAGCCTTCGGGGTCTCCACAACCTTCGGGGCTTCCGGAGCCTTCGGGGCCTCAGCGACCTTCGAAGTCTCCGGAGCCTTCGGGACATCCGGGGTGTCCGACACCGTCAACGTCACGACGTTCGCGCTTGGCCCGTTGATCGCCGGGATGTCGCCGGCACCGACACCGTGGACCGCGGCAGTCGGCATTGCCCCCGCAGCCTTTTTCTCAGCCACGGGAGTTGGCGATATCGGCGTCGGAAGGTTCGCCAGCAGATTCTCGAGCCCGTGCTGGATATTCGCGACCAAGTTCGTCGAGAACTGGCCAACGGGTCCCGGGAGGGTGGTGAACGGGTGGCCGAGATCGCGGACCAGGTAGCCCGCCAGTCCGTACTGATCTGCGGAACCAAGCAGGTCGTAGACCAAATTGCTGACCAAGCCGGGGACGTTCTGCGGGGATTTCATGGCCGCCTCGATGGTGGCCACCACGTTGGAAGGCAGAAAGCCGACATAGCTGGCCACATCCCGCAGGCCCCACGCCGGAGCAACCAGTGCGTTATTCACCGACTTCAGCATGGCCCCGTTAAAAGTCCCCCAGTAGGCGTCGGTCGCATCGACGCCGTCGGTCGCATCGGGCAGCCCGGCAAGGGCGTGGCCGATGATGTTCGCGAGGCCGTCGGCGAGTCCGTTGATCAGGCCTGGCGCAGTGGCGCTCGGACCTAACGGATAGGGCAGCGCGTACGCGATGTTGGCGACGGCGTTCGTCTTGAAATCCCACGGGTACGTGTAATACGGGTACGAGGCCTCGTCAGCGGGGTTGACGTACCGATTGACCAGCCAGCTCAACGCCGAAGGGGCAAAGTTCGGGTGTTCCACGGTGATGGCGATGACGGTCAGCGCGTCGAACGGCAGCGAGACCACCGCGTCGAACGAAAGAGCAGCGCCTATGGCAACCCCGTCGACAAACCAGCCCGCTCGATCGAGCACGTCGGTGATCGCAGAAGTGTTGGCCACGTTGACCTCGATGGTCGGCCGCACGTGTTCCGCCGCGCCGATTGATAAGCCGGCCGCGATCACGCCGGCGGTCAGACCCGCCGCCGCCAATTTGGTCGGCATCATTCGTACAGCAGCATTCATAAGAGCAAACCCCCGGAGGCGTGACGGGTAATTGGACGATTCAGCGCCGCGCTGCGGCGCCTATTGACTTATTCGTCATTTTTACCAGATTCCCAGCTACTTCATAGCTCTTTATCCAGCAACTCGCAGCCGCCCGGGCCGACACGGCCACTGAGAACCGTCACTCCCGATCAATACCGGTAGCGCCTGAATCCTCCAGCAGGCGCTTGAGCACATCGCCCGGATCGCCCTGACGCGGATTCAGTTCGTGCGTCGCAGTCCCACCAGACTCGGTCGTAACCCGGTCTGCGCCAACGGTATCCGGGCCCTGCGTGGTGGGTTCGCCGGTGGGAATCTGGCCATCAGGACCCGGTTGACCAGTGTCTTGGCCGCTCTGACCCGGCTGCCCCTGATCCCCGGGATTCGGCGGCGGATTTCCCGGACTCGGCGGCTGCTCCCCCGGACTCGGCGGCTGCTCCCCCGGACTCGGCGGCGGATTCCCTGGACTGGGTGGCTGCTCCCCCGGACTCGGCGGCGGATTCCCTGGACTCGGCGGCTGATCACCCTGACCCGAGTCACCCTGGCCGCCGCCCTTGTTCTGACCGCCTTGCCCATCCGAGGACTTGGGCTCAGGGTCTTTCAGCTTGTCCTGCAACCGTTTCTCGGTTTCGTTGCGGTGCTTGCGCTGCTCTTCGTTGGGCTCGGTCGTGGTGTTGAAACAGCCCGCGGGTGCCTGCTGCACCACGGTCAGCGCCTCTTGCCACAACGGCTTCGCCTGGTCGCGATGCTTGCCGGCGTTCTTCACATCGCCCAGCGCTTCCAGCACCACGGCAAGATTGATGCGCACGGGGCACGACTCGTCCTGATCGACCAGCTCCAACGACTTCTTGAACTCCACTTCTGCGTCAGCCAGCTTGCCTTCCAGCAGATAGCGGTCGCCTGCGGTGAAATACGCCTTGTACGAGTCGATCACGTTGAACGCCTTGAGCATCCGCACATCGCGGTCCATGCCGTAGGAGTCGTACTTGAGAAAGTCGGACCGCGCGGACTCCCCGTACGCCACCATCAGCACCAATTTAACGGCGATCCCCAGCACCAGCAGCGCCGGAAGTAGCGACAACACCACCAGCTTGCGCCGCAATACTTTTCGGCTCGGACCGGACGAGAAGTACGCGACGGTGGACGAGCGCACGGCCTGCCATAACGCTGACATCTGCATTATTCGCTCCGCAGTTTCGTCATGCGGGAAACCCGATACTCCCGCGCCATGGCGAAGAGCTCGTAGCCCATCAGCAGCATCGCGATGGCCGTGAAAATCCAGTAGAACTCGGTGCGCTCACCTGGCATCGAAACGTCCTGCTGCGCCTCCGCCGATTTCGACCCGTCGAGCGCCGGGATGATGGTGGCCGTCGAATCACCGGCCGCGCGATGGTAGTACGGCAACTTCAACTGGCTTGCCACCGTCCGCAATGACGCCTCGTCGGGCATCGAGAGGAACTGTCCGCCACCAGTGTTCGGGTCGGGAAAATACGAGACGTCCCCGTTGGCTGCGATCTTGGCGGCCACCCGTCCACCGCCGGGCGTGCCGTATCCGAGCACGGCGCCACCGGCGATCAATCCCTCGGGGAGGTCGAACTTGGTCGCCGCCCGCTTCGAAATTCCGGCGCCGTCACCGAGATAGAACACCACGTTGCTGGTTCCCGGGTACTGCTTGTGCGCCAACTCCAACTGGCGCTTCAACTGTTCGTCGGCCGCGCCGGCATCGACCTGGTACACCGAATCAAAGCCCGACTCGTAGGCCGAATACCCCTTGAGCAGCGCCCGCAGACTCCACACGTCGTCGGACAACGGCCAGTCGACGCGGGCCTTCGTCGCGAACGACGTGATCGAGAACCGTCCCGACGGGTACTGATCGACGATCGACTGCATGTCCGCACGGATACCGGCCATCCGGGTTTGGTTGTTGCCGTAGTCCTCGGCCCGGGAATTGAGCGAACGGTCGACCACGAAGAACACATTCACGTTGCTGCCGGTCGTCGCGACGGTCTGGCTCGAAACATGTTTGTCGCCTTCGATTCCCGGCCGCGCAGCCGCCGCGAACAGGCAGACGATGACCAGGGTCAACAAGCTCCAGCGCAGTACCACCTTGCGCTGGCTGCCCTTCCCCACGACGACCAACACCCGGTAGAGCGTGTACATGCGCAACACCAGGGTCAGCCCGGCCAGCAGCAGGAACACCCACCAGGTCACGACAGGTTCGAACGTCATCGCCGCACCCCCGCAAGGCTGATCGAGAAGACGATCACCATGGCCAAACCAACGATGAGCACCGTATTGGGCCGATCGCGCACCTGCTGTACCAAAATCGTTCCGTCAGAACGGGTCAGCTTCGGCGGGTGGGAACGGATGTCGTCGAGGTGGCTTCGCAGTGCGGCATCCATGGCCTCTCGCTGCGTTGCGCTGTTGCCGCTTTTGGGATCTGCGGCGACGTAGCTGACGAACCGTCCGCCGCTGGCGTCGGCGATGCCACTGAGGGCACCGCTCGCATCAAGTGTGGTCCGAGTCAACACATTCAGCTGAATGCCCGACGACTTCGCCAGCGCGGAGAGCGCGGTGTCGGAGTAGATGGGCGCAGTCGAGCCGCCGGCGGGGCCCAAGTAGATCACCGAACGCCGGGCATCCGACGTCTTTCCCACTCCTGGAAAACCCTTCATGCACAAGGCCAGTGCATCGTTTACCGTCAGCTTGTAATCGGAATAGGTGACCGCACGGCCGAATTCCTGCTGCGCGCGCTGCAATGCGGCGGTGTCTTCCGGTGCGGGCTTCTGCTCGGACTTCAGCCGTTCCAGGCCCGCGTAGCGGCCAAGCTGCTCCTGTAGATACGGATAGTCGCGGGTCAGCGGGATCACTCGGATCGCGCGGGACGTCAAGCCGAGACGCTGGGTTTCGAACTTCGCGGCCTGATCTCGGAAATAGGACAGCAGGACAGACGCGTCGTGGGAGGCCGGATCATCCTCCAGGCACAGCATGATGTCTTCCGGATGTGCTCGATTGATCTCGGCAGTCGTCGCCTGCGCGCTCACGGGCCGCGCGGTCGCGATGATCGCGCACAACGACACGGCCACCGTCGTTGCGGCGATGGCCGCCAACAGGATTCGGTACCGCCGATACGCGCGCGCGTACTCGGGCAGCTGGGTCAAGCGCCCTGTCCAGGCCAGCGGGCGCAGTCGGCGCTGCTGCTGGCGCAGCGGCCAGAGGAACGCACCGGCCACGATGACCACCAACGCCGTCACGCCCACGACGACGACCCACCACCATCTCAGTTCCATGACTGGATCGCGCTCCGCACCTGCGCTGCCGTGGCAGCCACATCGGGTTTCTCGTCGAGTTCGAATTGTCGCGCATACAAGGCCTGCACGACGGGTGCCGCTGCGGCGGCCGGCCCGTGCGCCACCTCGCCCAACGTCATGTACTGGGCGCGTACACCCGTGCGGTAGAACACGAAACTCCGCAGTATTCGGCTCATTTCGGCATACGCCTGCCGGCTGCTCAACTCGCCGGTGCGGTGCCGGTCAGTCACCCGGCTGACTGCCGCACTGAATTTGCGCCGCAGCACCCGGTTACTGATATCCCGAATCACCGGCATGGTGCGCAACCGTTCGACGGGCAGCGTCCACACCAGCACACCGACGAACCAGCCGACCACCCCGAGGACCAGCAGCACCCCCAGCACCAGCCACAGCGCCGAATACGGCAGCGGCGCCACAATCCATTTCAGAAAGTCACTTGCCACGGCCGGCCTTCTTCAACATCAAAGTGACGGCATTGAACAACTCACTGCTGCCGGACACCCGGGCACACGGGATCGCGGAGCTGTTGACGTACTGCTCGAATGCGGCCTCTCGCTGGGCCTCTGCCTTGCGGTACGCCTCCAGCACCCGATGGCCCAGAATCTCTTCGCGCAGCAGGGTTCTGCCGGAGTCGACGTCGTAGCCCTCGCCGCCGAATCCCGGCGCCCCGATCAGTGGCGCATCCCGCACCGTCACCCAGTACACGTCGTGCCGCGCCGCCACCTTGCGGAGCTGCTCGTCGAGTTGGGCCCCGACGTCGGGCTCATCGGAAATCACGAAAACGATGTGCCTGCGCCGGAAATGGTGCTGCACATAGTCCAACTGGCTGCAGATGTCACTGCGACCACTGTCCGCCACGTGATGCCGGCTGACCCGCTCCAGAATGTGTTCGAGGTGCGCCTCACCGCGCCGATTGGGCATGTGCGCCGAGCCTGTGGCATCCCCGTACACCAAGCCCATCTCGTCGCCCTTGCTGATGGCGATAAGTCCCACCAGGCCAACGGCATTGAGCACCACCCGCTGCTTGACCTCACCGCTGGCCGCCAGCGCCAACATATTTCGGCCGAGGTCGGTGACCATCAGGACGCGCTGCTGCCGGTATGACACGAAACGTTTGACCAGCACCTCGGGTGACCGCGCCGACGCCTTCCAGTCGATATCGCGGACGTCGTCGCCGGGAATGTACGGACGCAGATCATCGAATTCCAGGCTGCGTCCCTGGAACATCGAACGGTGCTCGCCTTCGAGCAGCCCACGGGCCACCCCGTTCGGACCCGAAAGCCGATTACCGGCCAGGGTCTGCGCCTTGACCTCCTGCAGTAGCACGCCCATAGCGACTACGGGGTTCGGACTGCCTGAATGACGTGGTCTATCAACACTTCCGGAGTGACGTTCTGCGCCACGGCCTCGAATCCGAGAATCAGCCGGTGCCGCAGCACCCGGTGCGCCAGCGCCTTGACGTCGTCCGGGAGCACGTGGTTGCGACCGGACAACAACGCCAGGGCCCGGGCCGCCTTACAGAAGGCGATCGTGGCGCGCGGGCTGGCGCCGTATTCGATGAGCCGGGCCAGATTCGCCGGAAGGTACTGCTGCGGAGTGCGGGTCACCGCAACGATCTGGGTGATGTAGTTGACGATCGCCGGATCGAGATACACCCGCCGCGCCACGTCGCGGATGTAGAGGATGTCGTCGAGTGACGCCACCGGAGCGGTCCGGTGGTTGGTGTAGACGCCGGCGTCGATCCGGAAAACCATCTCCGCCTCTTCACGAGGATTCGGGTAGGTCAGGATCTCTTTGAACATGAACCGGTCCATCTGCGCCTCAGGCAGCGGATAGGTGCCCTCCTGGTCAACCGGGTTCTGGGTGGCGAGCACCAGGAATGGCTCGGGGATCTTGTAGACCTCCCCCGCAATGCTGGTCTGCCGTTCCTCCATGGCCTCGAGCATGGCGCTCTGAGTTTTCGCACTCGACCGGTTGATCTCGTCCAGCAGCACGATATTGGCGTGCACCGGCCCCAGCTGGGTATGGAAAACGCCTTTCGATGCGTCGAAGATCTGGGTGCCGATGATGTCGCTCGGCAGCAGGTCCGGGGTGCATTGGATGCGCCGGAACTTCGCTTGCACCGCGTCGGCGACGGCGCGGGCGGCCGTCGTCTTGGCAAGTCCCGGAACGCTTTCCAGCAATACGTGGCCGCCGGTGAACAACCCGATCAAGAGACTCTGCTGCAGCCCGGCCTGGCCCACGACTTTGGCGGCGAAGGCGCCGGACACCGCGTGCACCACCGACCGGGCCCGGTCGAGTTCTTCCCGCGTCGGCTGCGGCTGCGGCTGCATCGTGACACTCATCGGCCAAACCACTTCACTGTCAACGGATCCTGCGTCATATCGATCTGTCCCATCAGCGGGACGAACGACTTGGCCTGCACGGTGTCGCCGCCAGTGCGGGTCGCGGTCAGCGTCCACTGCGACGTCCCGATGGTGCGCACCGACAGGTCGAAGGCCGTGAATGTGTAATTGATCTGACTCAGATCGGCGGGCGCTTCCCAATGCGCGCTGCCGTCGGCCAGCATCGGGTTCGGCATGGCGTTCGGGCAGCCCGGCGGTGCCAAAGCCGTGGACTTGGCGCATTCGGCCACAGCGGCGGCGACGGCCTGCTTGGCCGCCGCCGAGCCCGCGTCGCTGAGCTGCATCTGGGTGCCGACGGGCAGGGCGACGCCGGGAGTCATCAACCCGTCGAGCAGCACCGGCCGGGCCGTCGTCACGGTCAGGTACTTGCTGGCCGAGCCCAGGTCGAGCCAGCCCGGAAACACATAAACCGGTGAGGTACTCGGCGCCGGCTTGCCGAATAACGTGAGCGGCGCGGCCGGGGTCGGCTTGCCGGTGGTGGGGTCGTTGATCCGAATACCGCCGCCGACACCGACATTGACCTTGACGCTGGCAGTCGCGAGCCTCCAGCCGCTGTCGTCCTTCTTGACCATCAGCGTCTGATCGGAGGTCTGATCACCGAAGTTCACCGAGACGTGCACCTGGGCCACTTGACCGTTCTCGTTGGCGCTCAGAATCCGCACGTTGGTGATGGGCCACTTGGCCGTCTGCTGCTTGAGCACATCGTCGGTGAGGAAGTCCTTGGATGCCGGTTGGTCAGCGCCGAATGCCAACGCGGCGTTGGCATCTCCCTTCGACAGCGCATCCAGGTAGCCCTTGACCGCAGCCTCGGCCGAGCTCGCGCCACCACCGGGTCCGCTCGACCCGCCACCAGAAAACGACACGATCCCCACGACAATGCCCACCACCAGAAGCACCGCGAGCGTGGCTCCCCCGGTGATGAACAACGCCTTCTTGTTCTTGGCCTTCGGCGGCGGCGCATATCCGGACTGCGGGAAGCTCGGGAACTGCGGCTGCGGCGCACCGGCCCAGCCCGAAGGCGGCTGACCCTGCTGCTGGCCCTGCGGCGGGGCGCCTGTCGGCTGCGGCGCACCGACCGGGGCCGGGCCGCCCCACTGCGGCGGGGCCGGCTGGGGCGGCGGCTGTCCATAACCGGGATGCTGCGGCGGCTGCCCGTCAAGCGGATTCGGCCCACCGAAAGGCGACTGCGGCGGCTGCGTCACGCGCGAAATCCACCGCTACGAATCGTCACCAATTGAACCTCCCCCTGTCCCCGTGCCGACTTGCGTCAGCGTCCCGACGGTATCACTTCGCCGGGTATGCAGTAGGTGACGAGCACGGCTGAAAGAGGCGACGGACCAGGCCTGGTCGCGTTGCTAACCTTCGAAAATGACGTATCCGCCATCAGGCCCATCGCCATACGAGCCCCAGCCGTCGGCCGAAGGCCACCAACCCGGCGCCGAAATGCCGTTCCCACCAACGGGTTACGCACCTTACGGCGCCTACCCACCGCCCCCGGGCTACGGGCCGCCGGGATACGGGCCCCCGCCCGGTTACCCATACTCGGGATATCCCTACGCTGCCCCGCCGGCCTTCACTGCCGGCGACGCCTGGAACTGGGCGTGGGGCCAATTCCGCGCTCGCATAGGACTGCTCATCGGTGGACCGTTGGCCTGGCTGGCGATCTTGACGGTCGCGATGGCCCCGTTCATCATCGGAACGGTTGTGTTCGGGCCGGAATCGACCAGGGACGCCGACGGCCATGTGAGCCAGCAGCCGGTCTCGCCCACGTTTGTCGTGTCGATGATTCTGCTGTACGCGGTGATCTTCGCCATCGCATTCGTCATGTCGAACTGCCTGATGGCCACCCAGCTCGACGTCGGCGACGCCAAACCGGTCACCCTTGGGACCTTCTTCAAGCCACGCCGTTTGGGCGCGTTCCTCGGTGTGTCCATGCTGATATTCCTCATGACAGCGGTGGGAACGTTGGCCTGCATCGTCCCGGGCATCATTCTCGGGTTCCTCGCCCAATACGCGCCCTACTTCGTCGTCGACCGTCAGATGGATCCGGTGGCAGCGATCAAGGCGAGCTTCACGTTGGTGCGGGAGAACGTCGGCACGACGATTCTGGTGTATCTCATCGGGATGGCTGCGGTGTTCGTGACCGAGTTCGGCACCGTCCTGACGTGCGGCTTCGGCGGCCTGGCGCTCATTCCCGCAATGGTCTCGATCATGGGTCTGATGCACGTCGTCACCTATCGACAACTGTCGGGAGGGCAAGTGGCACCGGTACCGAATCCTGTTCCGGCACAATAAAACCCCGCCACCGACACCGCCCGCCTACCCTGACTAGATGAGCGCACACGTGGATCTCGAGCAGTTGGCCGGCACCTTGGCCGACTTCACCTTCGCCTACCTGGTGACGGTCAACGACGATCACCGCGCGCACGTTGTCACCGTCGGGCCGGAGTTTGTCGGCGGCGTCTTCGAGATCAATGCCGTCGGCGATCGCACCAGCGGCAACCTGGCGCAACGCACCGACGTCACGCTCATCTGGCCGCCGCATGATCCGGGCGGTTACACCTTGTTGGTCGACGGTCGGGGCGAAGTGAAAGGCACACGGCTGCAGGTCTTTCCAAGCCGAGCGGTTCTGCATCGGCCGGCGGAGGCGGGCTCAGCGCAGGCGGCCAGCGGCTGCCTGCACGACTGCGTCGAGATCTAAATCAGTTGGGTTCAGCGAGGATTCACAGTCAACGACGAAGACATGAAAAAGCCCCGGCCCGCCAAGCGAGCCGGGGCTTTCCCGTGAAGAGCTGGACTCAGAAGTCCATACCGCCCATGCCACCGGTCGGGTCGCCCGCGGGCGCTCCGGCCTTCTCCGGCTTGTCGGCGACGACGGCCTCGGTGGTGAGGAACAGCGCCGCGATGGACGCCGCGTTCTGCAGCGCCGAGCGGGTGACCTTGACCGGGTCGGCAACGCCGGCGGCCAGCAGGTCCTCGTACACGTTGGTCGCGGCGTTCAGGCCATGACCGGCGGGCAGGTTCGACACCTTCTCGGCGACGACACCCGGCTCCAGACCACCGTTGAAGGCGATCTGCTTCAGCGGAGCCGACAGGGCGACGCGCACGATGTTGGCACCGGTGGCCTCGTCACCCTCAAGCGACAGGGCGTCCAGAGCCGGAGCCGACTGCAGCAGGGCCACGCCACCACCGGCGACGATGCCCTCTTCGACGGCAGCCTTCGCGTTGCGAACGGCGTCCTCGATGCGGTGCTTGCGCTCCTTGAGCTCCACCTCGGTGGCAGCGCCGGCCTTGATGACTGCAACGCCACCGGCCAGCTTGGCCAGGCGCTCCTGCAGCTTCTCGCGGTCGTAGTCGGAGTCGCTGTTCTCGATCTCGGCACGGATCTGGGCAACGCGGCCCTGGATCGCGTCGGCATCGCCAGCGCCCTCGACGATGGTGGTCTCGTCCTTGGTGACCACGATCTTGCGGGCGGTGCCCAGCAGGCTGACGTCAGCGGTGTCCAGGGACAGGCCGACCTCTTCGCTGATGACCTGGCCACCGGTGAGGATGGCGATGTCCTGCAGCATGGCCTTGCGGCGGTCACCGAAGCCCGGGGCCTTGACGGCGACGGACTTGAAGGTGCCGCGGATCTTGTTGACCACCAGGGTCGACAGGGCTTCGCCCTCGACGTCCTCGGCGATGATCAGCAGCGGCTTGCCGGACTGGATGACCTTCTCCAGCAGCGGCAGCAGGTCCTTGACGGTCGAGATCTTCGAGCTGACCAGCAGGATGTAGGGGTCCTCGAGGACCGCTTCCTGACGCTCGGCGTCGGTCACGAAGTAACCCGAGATGTAGCCCTTGTCGAAGCGCATGCCCTCGGTGAGCTCCAGCTGCAGGCCGAAGGTGTTGCTCTCCTCGACGGTGATGACACCCTCGTTGCCGACCTTGTCCATGGCCTCGGCGATCAGGTCACCGATGGACTGGTCACCGGCCGAGATACCGGCGGTGGCAGCGATCTGCTCCTTGGTCTCGACCTCCTTGGCGGAAGCGAGCAGGCCAGCGGTCACAGCCTCGACGGCCTTCTCGATGCCGCGCTTCAGGCCGAGCGGGTTGGCGCCGGCAGCGACGTTGCGCAGACCTTCGCGAACCAGAGCCTGGGCCAGCACGGTGGCGGTGGTGGTGCCGTCGCCAGCGACGTCGTCCGTCTTCTTGGCAACTTCCTTGACCAGCTCAGCGCCGATCTTCTCGTACGGGTCCTCGAGCTCGATCTCCTTGGCGATGGACACGCCATCGTTGGTGATCGTGGGGGCGCCCCACTTCTTCTCCAGAACGACGTTGCGGCCCTTGGGGCCCAGCGTCACCTTAACGGCGTCGGCGAGGCTGTTCAGGCCACGCTCAAGGCCACGACGGGCCTCTTCGTCATACGCAATTGTCTTGGCCATTGCGAAGTGATTCCTCCGGTTGGGAACTGCACGTATGTGGTCAGGTGCGGTGCCCGCGACGGACGACTGGGGTGTGCTCTCGCAGGTGCGGCCCCGGTCTCACCTACCCGACCTAGCACTCACCTATCGAGAGTGCCAAGGTCGTTTTTAGCACTCAAGCAGGGCGAGTGCAAGGTCGTTCGCCATCCGCGAAGCACTCCGGCCCTGACGACGCGCAGCCGAAATCAGGGCGCCGAGCGGTACTGCGCCACCTGCGCCGCGTATTCGTCGAGCAGACGGAGCGACTCCTCCTTGCCGACCGACGGCAGCATCAGCCCCACCCGGCCGAAACCGAGGTCTTCGAGTCCGCCCCAGTAGTCGGGTTCGATGGGCACACCGAACATCGCCAGCGGTACGTCATGGCCGGCGGCGTCGCGCAGTTGGCCGATGCGCTTGGCCAGCACATCCCTGGGGAAGGGGTTGGAGATCCAGCCGGCACCGTGACGGACCACGCGTTTGACGGTGGCATCGGAATTACCGCCGATGAAGATCGGTGGGTGCGGTTTCTGGACCGGTTTGGGACGGCAGTACGACGAGTCGAAGTTGACGTACTTGCCGTGGTATTCGGCGGGCTCGGCGGTCCACAGCGCCTGGATCGCTTCGATGCTCTCGTCGAGCCGGGTGCCGCGCGTCTTGGGATCGGTGCCGTGGTCGCGCATCTCCTCGAGGTTCCAGCCGGCCCCGACTCCGAAGACGAAGCGACCACCCGAGATGAGGTCGATACTGGCGGCCTCCTTGGCCGTATGGATCGGATCGCGCTGGATGAGCAGCGCGATTCCCGTGAACAGCTCGATCGTGGAGGTCACTGCAGCCGCCGCGGCAAGGGTGACGAACGGGTCGAGAGTGTTGTAGTACCAGGACGGCAGGTCGCCGCCCATCGGGTACGGCGTCTCGCGACTAGCGGGAATATGACTGTGCTCGGCGACGATGAGCGAGGCGAACCCGCGTTCTTCGATCGCACGTGCCAGAGAGACCGGGTCAATGCTGTCGTCGTCGACGAAGGTCGAGATCCCGAATTCCATGGCGCTGACGCTACGCCGGACACCCGCCGTGCGCGCGGCCGATTGATTCAGCGCGGGCGCAATCCGTCCATCATCAACTCGACCACACGTTCAGCGGCGTCGGGGTTGTAGCGCTGGGCGGCCTGAACCGCCACGAGCAGCGCTTTTACCTCGGCGGGCGAGACATCCGGACGGACGGTCCCGGCGCGTTGCCCAGCCGCCAACAACTCGCCGACCAACGCCAAGAACTCAGCCTCCACGTCAGGCACCAAGGTGTTCACGTCGATCCCGAGGCCGGCGAGCGCATCGACCAGCCCCTGGTCGGTTTCTCCCCACCGAACCATCGACCGCAGGAAATCGAAGAGCGCGTCACCCGGCGCATCGGATGCCAGACATGCCCGTCCGGCATCTGTGACGGACTGCAACCGATCCTCGATCACCGCCCGGTACAGGTCGTCCTTGGTGGGGAAATGACGGTAGACCGTGCCGGCGCCGACACCGGCCCGCCGGGCGATCTCGTCGATGGGCACCGAGAACCCCTCGTCGGCGAAGGTTTGATAGGCGACTTCCAGCACACGGGCCCGGTTGCGAGCCGCGTCGGCACGCAGTGGCCGGGCTGGTTTACACATCACAAACTCCTGGGAATCTTTTAAACGGGGCGTACGTTCCGTATATTGATTTCATCCGGGGCGCCCGCCCCGATTAGCCCAGACTACCGAGGAACCCTCATGAGCAAGTGGACTACTGCCAACATTCCTGACCAGACCGGACGCACCGCCGTCATCACCGGCGCGAACACCGGGCTCGGTTACGAGACCGCCGCCGCGCTCGCCGCAAAGGGCGCGCACGTCGTCCTAGCGGTCCGCAATCTCGACAAGGGCAAAGGCGCCGTCGATCGCATCCGGCAGACCACGCCCGACGCCGACGTGGTGCTGCAGGAACTCGACCTCAGCTCGCTGCAGTCGATCCGCGAGGCCGCCGAGGCGTTGCGAACCAACTACCCGGAAATCGACCTGCTGATCAACAACGCGGGCGTGATGTGGACGCCGAAGGAGACGACTGCCGACGGCTTCGAAATGCAGTTCGGCACCAACCACCTCGGCCACTTCGCCTTTACTGGACTACTGCTCGACAACCTGCTGCCGGTGCAAGGCTCCCGGGTCGTCACTGTCAGCAGCATGGGGCACCGGATTCGCGCCGCCATCCACTTCGACGACCTCCAATGGGAGCGCCGCTACAACCGGGTGGAGGCCTACGGTCAGGCCAAGCTCGCCAACCTGCTCTTCACCTACGAACTGCAGCGCCGACTGACCGGCGCGGAGACCGTCGCCCTCGCGGCACACCCGGGCGGGTCCAGCACAGAACTGATGCGGCACGTGCCCGCCGCGGGCATCCTGACACCGGTGGTAGAGCGGTTGTTCCAGGACGCTGCGATGGGCGCATTGCCCACCCTGCGTGCCGCGACCGACCCCGCTGCTTTTGGCGGCCAGTACTACGGGCCCGATGGGCTCCTGCAGCAGACCGGCCACCCCAAGGTCGTGGGCTCGAGCGACCAGTCGCACGACACGGCATTGCAGCAGCGGCTGTGGGCGGTGTCCGAGGAACTGACCGGGGTGACATTCCCCGTCTAACGGGCCCCGCTCATGGCACAGCCCTGCGGATCGTGCGCGAAGGGTTCCGCTAGATCCGCAGGGCTGCCGTGGACAGGTACTTCCGCGCTATGTGGCCCTAGTGGAGACCCAGCAACCCGTGGTTGTTGTTGCCGATGTTGAGCAGACCAGTGTTGTTGTTGCCGATGTTGACCAGACCGTGGTTGTTGTTGCCGATATTGGCCGCGCCTGTGTTCAGGTTGCCAAGGTTGGCGACGCCCTGGTTGAGGGAACCACCGAGAAGCCCGTTGGCAACACCGCTGTTGAGGAAGCCGGGACCGAGGAGATTGTTGGCGATGCCGGTGTTGAGCGTCCCGCCGTTGAGCACCCCATTGTTACCCGGCGTGAGGTTGATGCCCGTGTCGGCGGAGGCCGTGGCGGCGCCGACGAGCGCGATCGCCCCAGCACCGAGCACTGAGGCTCCGAGGACGACTGTAGAACGGATAATCGACATTGACTGCTCCTTCGCTAGCCTGAATGTGGATGTAGCTAGGGTAGCCAGTTTGCGACCGAATTTGAAGACCTACAGCAAATACGCTACAGGCGTTCCACTTGATCTTGAGCAAGTGGCGTCACGATCGCATGATCACAGCGCCGAAGACACGCATCATTCATCCATGCTGCGTCACTATCAGGTATTTCTAACGTCATTCATAGCGGTAGCCGGCGTTCGATATTGACGAATCCAGCGCATTTCGACCGAATCGCGTGACCACTGGCAAACCATCTTGGCAAAAATGCAACTATCCTGGCAAATATTGTGTTCGCGGCGAATCAGCGTTGATGGCCAAGCCACAGCTCTTCGCGCGGTCACCATCTATTTGCTGAAAACCTGACGTCGCGACGCGTACGGCGCGGCCCCAACTGACCGCGGACCGCTGTCCACGTCCCGAGTTGACCCACACCAGCAAGCGAAGGAGAAGCTTGGCCGCCAGCTGGCCAAGGACGCGCCTCGTGAAACCCGCTACACCGCCGGCCTACCGGCTCCACCCATGGCTAAGCCCTGTGGATTGTGCGATCGGGGGGGTTTCCGCTCAATCCACAGGGCCGCCCTGGGCAAGTATTTCCGCGCTATGCGCTCCTAGTGAAGGCCCAGCACACCGGTGTTGTTATTGCCGATGTTGAGCAGACCGGTGTTGTTATTGCCGATGTTGACCAGACCGTGGTTGTTGGTGCCAATGTTGGCCGCGCCGGTATTGCAGTTGCCAAGGTTGGCGACGCCCTGGTTGAAGGAACCGCCGAGAAGCCCGTTGGCAACACCGCTGTTCAGAAGGCCCGGGCCGAGGAGATTGTTGGCGATGCCAGTATTGGCCGTTCCGCCGTTGAGCAGTCCGTTATTGCCCGGTGTGATGTTGATGCCGGTGTCGGCAGAAGCGGCGGCAGCGCCGACGAGCGCGATCGCCCCTGCACCGAGCGCGGAGGCCCCAAGAAGGATGGTTGAACGGATAATCGACATTGCCTGCTCCTTCGCTAGCCTGAATGTGGATGAGCCAAAGGATAAATCAGCTAGCAACGCGTTGGAAAGTACCTTGGCAAATAATTCCACCACTTAACACGAAATATGAATCCATGGGCCCATCGCGAACTAGTCCTTGGACCCAGGGCATCACAAGATCAATCAATATCATTTGTTTCCAACATGATTCATAGAAATCACCGCCATTCAAATTGACGAAACCAATCAATTTTCGACCACAATCGCACGCTCGCAGCCAGCTTCACGTCGCGACTTCAACATATGCGGCAAATGCATTCTTGAATATGAGAATTTACGCTTCTTTGCATTTCCATCACGTATAGATGCACCGTGGAATTTGCTGGCCGACCAGGCTCTGACGGACGTCACCGCACGTCCCTATTGGCACCCGCCGAACTTCCACGAGGCGCACTGTCCCCATGCGGCGCCGCCATCATCCAGTCAGCGCGACGGACCGGTGACGCCGTCGTTCCCGAAAGCCAAGCTTCGGGCGGGTGGCATCCTCCAACTCCGACCGCATCACGTCGACTGGAGCCTTGCCACAGCAAGCGGGCCGGCAAACGTCGCGGACACCCGGGAGCCCAAAATGAACGTGTTCTAGATCTTCTCTCAGCACCATCCCGCCCAGTCATTCAACACTGAGCCCCGGAGACGCTGACCCAACCCAGCACGTCACGCACGATCGACAACGACAGACTTAACTGCAGGTAAGCAGGCCTATCGCGGGATTTTTCGTGTCCGCAAGCCGGCCATTAAGCCAGAGAAGTGACCTCAAAGCAACTTGCCAGAAATGCGTTCGGCGCTCGACTAATGCTGTTAGTGTCGCCGACGTTTATTGACAGGGGTGTATACATCTCACACCCGACCTGGCAAGGAGGATCGTGGCAAAGCACAGGGCAGTGGGTACCAATAGCTGGTGGAGCGCGGCCAAGCCGCTCGCGGCTGCGGGATTGACGAGTGCGGCATTCGCCGGTGCGGGTGTGATGCTGCTGTTAGGGCCTGATTCGCCGACGATGCAGTCGGTGACCGCGGATATCAAGCTCGTCAACACCGAGAGCTCGACCAGCGACAGCGGCTCCAAGCCGGGCAGCTCGGGTACCTCAAATGCCGCTGACGGCAAAGCCAAATCCCAGGGCAAGCCCAAGCCTCCGACCAAGCCCAAGCCCGGTCAGACGCAGGACTCCGGCACCACGACCGACACCCCGCGAACCCCGCGCCAGCAGGCGCAGGACCGCATGCGCCAGTACGCAGACGACGCCAGAAAAGCCCTGACCAACGCGGGTCCGCGTACCAAGCCAAAACACTCCGACACCCCTGACGGCTCCACCGGCACCACGGACGGCACCCCCGGCACCCCCGGCGCCGCCGGCGGCGACACCACTACCGACGCCCCGGCCACCCGCCCCTCGCGGGGTACGCGGTCGACGGCCGCCCCGAAGCCCGGCGCAGCGGGTAAGGCGAATCCCGTCGCGGCCGGCGGCCCCAACCGGACCCGCACCGGCGTAGTCGGAGGCAGCAGCACCGGCGTCGTCGGAGGCAGCAGCACAGCCGGCAACCAGGCCGCCGCAACCCCGACTGCTCCCGGCGGACAGTCAACCCCGTCCGCGCCGGCGTCACCGGGAACCGTCCCGGCCGTAACGGCCGCCACGAGTAGGCCGTTCAACCCGATCACCGGCGTGCTGTCCGCGATCGGCCTGGGCACCATGCTGGCCCCCAACGCACCGACAACCCCCGGCCAGATGCCCGACGTCTGGGCCGTGATGGCCTGGGTGCGCCGCCAAGTCGAATACGGCGCCACCAAGCGAGTGCAACTGGGCCACCCGACCTCCCTTGCCGCGACCTCTCCCCTGGGCGCCCGCCAACTGGGCGCCCACCCCGCGGCCACCGTCAATCCGCTGGTCGCCGTCAACCCGCTGGCAGCTGCCAATCCCCTGGTCGCCGTCAACCCGCTGGCAGCTGCCAATCCCCTGGCCGCCGTCAACCCGCTGGCTGCAGCCAATCCCCTGGCCGGCATCACCTTCGTCGACCCGACTCAGCTGGTCGCCAGCTGGATCTATGGGAACGTGCACTACGGCTTGCAGGGCTGGATTACCAGCCCGCTCGGCTTTGTGGTCGACGGAGTGATCAACCTGCTTGCTGGGCAATACCTGATCGGCAACGGCTCCAACGGCAACGTGATCAACCCCAACGGCGGCAACGGCGGCGTGTGGTTCGGCGACGGCGGTAGGGGCTACTCGAGTGGTCTACCCGGAGTAACCGGTGGCAACGGCGGCAACGCCAGGGGATTCGGCGACGGCGGCAAGGGCGGCGACGGCTACTCAGGCTTTGGCATCTTCACCCCAACCGCTGGTGGCAACGGCGGCAACGGCGGAGGAATCGGTAACGGCGGCACCGGCGGCAAAGGCGGCACCGGTGCTGACGGCGCCAATGGTCTTGCCGCACTGGGCCAAAACGGCGGCGACGGCCAAAACGGCGCCAACGGCGGCAATGGTGGTGCCGGCGGCCACTTCTTCGGTAACGGCGGCAAGGGCGGCCTCGGTGGCAACGCCGGCAGCGGCGGCAGCGGCGGCTCGGGCGTCCTCGGTGGCGGCGCGCTCGGCGGCGGCGGCAACGGCGGCAACGGCGGCACGGGTGGTGTCGGCGGCAAGGGCGGCAAGTCCGGAATGATCGCCAGCCGAGGCGGCGCCGGCGGCACCGGCGGCGCAGCTGGCGCCGGTGGCAACGGCGGCAACGGCTCGGACGGCAGTTCGTCGTTGATCCCCGACGGCGGCAAGGGCGGCAACGGCGGCAATGCCGGCACCGCGGGGGTCGGCGGCTTCAGTGCCAGCGGACGGACACAGGCTGCGACCGGCAATGCAACCGCCAACGGCGGCAACGGCGGCAAGGGCGGCAACGGCTTCGACACCATCACCGCGATCGGCATCGCCGGTAACGGCGGCGCAGGCGGTAACGGCGGCACCGGCGGGACGGCCGGCAACGGCGGCAGCGGCGGTGCCGGTGGCACCGGCGGTAACGGCGCCAATGGCCTTGCCGCACTTGGCCAAAACGGGCCCAACGGCGGCAATGGCGGCGCCGGCGGCAGCGGTGGCGCTGGCGGCACCAACTCTGGCAACGGCGGCAACGGCGGCGTCGGCGGCGGCGCCGGTAGCGGTGGTTCCGGCGGCTCGGGTGTCCTCGGCGGCGGAGCGCTCGGCGGCGGCGGCAACGGCGGCAACGGCGGCAACGGCGGCACCGCTGGCGGCGGCGGCCGCGGTGGCGCGGCAGCCCACGGCACTGTCGGGGCCGGCGGCCAGGGCGGCGCGGCCGGATCCGGCGGCAACGGCGGCAATGGCTCCGACGGCAGTTCGTCGTTGATCCCCGACGGCGGCAAGGGCGGCAACGGCGGAAACGCCGGCACCGCGGGTGCCGGCGGCTTCGACGGCAACGGCGCGCACCAAGCCGCTACTGGCAACGCCAGCGCCACCGGTGGCAACGGCGGCAAGGGTGGCAACGGGTTCGACACCATCACCGCGATCGGCATCGCGGGCAATGGCGGCGCAGGCGGTAACGGCGGCACCGGCGGTACCGATGGCAACGGCGGCACCGGCGGGGCCGGTGGCACCGGCGGTAGCGGCGCCAATGGTCTTGCCGCACTTGGCCAAAACGGACCCAACGGCGGCAACGGCGGTGCCGGTGGCACTGGCGGCGCTGGTGGCACCAACTCCGGCAACGGTGGCGGCGGCGGTATCGGCGGCAATGCCGGCAACGGCGGCAGCGGCGGCTCAGGCGTCCTGGGCGGCGGCGCCCTCGGCGGCGGCGGCAACGGCGGCAGCGGCGGCAACGGCGGCGCGGGCGGCAAGGGCGGCACCGCAGCCCACGGCACCGTCGGCAACGGCGGCAAGGGCGGCGCAGCCGGAAACGGCAGCGACGGTGGCAATGGTTCCGACGGCAGTTCGTCGTTGATCCCCGATGGCGGTAAGGGCGGTGATGGCGGCAACGCCGGCACCGCGGGTGCCGGCGGCTTCAACGGCAACAGCACCACCCAGGCGGCAAGCGGCACCGGCGGCAAGGGCGGCAACGGAGGCAAGGGCGGCAACGGGTTCGACACCATCACCGCGATCGGCATCGCCGGTAACGGCGGCGCCGGTGGTAACGGCGGCACCGGCGGCACTAATGGTGACGGCGGCAACGGCGGCACCGGTGGCACCGGCGGCAGCGGCGCCAATGGCCTTGCCGCACTTGGCCAAAACGGCCCCAACGGCGGTCACGGCGGCGCCGGCGGCACCGGTGGCGCTGGTGGCACCAACTCCGGCAACGGCGGCAGCGGCGGCAGCGGCGGCAATGCCGGCAACGGCGGCAGCGGCGGCTCAGGCGTCCTCGGCGGCAACACCGGTGGCGCCGGCGGCGCGGGCGGTAACGGCGGCGGAGGCGGCAAGGGCGGCACCGCAGCCCACGGCACCGTCGGGGGCGGCGGCAAGGGCGGCGCAGCCGGAAACGGCGGCACCGGTGGCGCCGGTTCCGATGGCATTTCGTCGATCCAGCGTGACGGCGGCACGGGCGGTACCGGTGGCACCGCCGGCACCGCCGGTGCAGGCGGCTTCAACGGCAACGGCGCCAACCAGGCCGTCAGCGGCGCAGGCGGTGCCGGAGGTATCGGAGGTAAGGGCGGCAACGGCTTCGATGCCCTCACCGTCCTCGGCACCGCAGGCCGCGGTGGCAATGGTGGCGCCGGAGGCTCAGGCGGCGTGACCGGCAACGGCGGGGCCGGTGGCGGCGGCGGCACCGGTGGCAATGGCGCCAACGGCACGATCGGGGCCTCGCTGGGAGGTACCGGCTTGGCCGGCAGCAACGCCGGTGCAGGCGGCAATGGCGGTATCGGCGGAGCAGGCGGTTCCCTGTCGGGCAACGGCGGCAAGGGCGGGACCGGTGGAGCCGGTGGCTCCGGTGGGTCCGGCGGCGTCGGTGGGCTCCCGGCCTTCGGCTCCGACAACTCGGCCGGTATCAGCGGCGGTGGCGGCTTCGGTGGCAGCGGCGGCGCAGGCGGCGTGGGCGGCACCGGTGGTGCCGGCGGCACGGCCCTGCACGGCACCGACGGGGCTGGCGGTTCCGGCGGCGTCGGCGGCAACGGTGGTATCGGCGGATCGGGTCAAACCGGCGCGCACGGCACTCCGTTCATCAACAACAACGCCGGTGCCACGGGCGGTGTGGGTGGCCACGGTGGCGCCGCGGGCGCTGGCGGCACCGGCGGAGCCTCCGGCAACAACGTCGGTGGTGCCGGCGGCAACGCTGGCGTCGGCGGCGCTGGCGGTTCCGGCGGCAACGGCGGCGATGGGTACAACGACAACGTGACCCAATGGGGCAACGGCGGCGACGGCGGTGCCGGTGGCGTCGGCGGCACCAGCGGCAACGGCGGTAACGGCGGCACCGGTACGACGACCGGTGCCGGCGGCAACGGTCCTGCTGGCGGCGCCGGAGGCGTCGGCGGTTCAGGTGGGGCCGATGGCGGCCACGGCACCCACAGCGGTGCCAACGGCGCCGGCGGTAGTCGTGGCAACAGCGGTACCGGAGGCACCGGAAACCCGGCCGGCAGCACCGGAATCTAGGTGTAGTAGCCAATGCGGTGTGGCGTCGACAATCGGCGCCACACCGCATTCACCTCCGCAGGTCCAACAACTCCTCATGGAACCCGCCGAACTGCCTGCCGGGGTCGATCAAATGGATTTCAAGAATCCAATGACATTGCCGCCCTTGCGAATCCACCCGACGCATCGGCAGGTCCGAGCCGGGCGCCACATAGGAGTCGATCTCGTGGCCGGCGATCTTCTCGTGTGGAAACTCCCCGACCAGGTGTCCCGCGATGGCGCCACCGAATTCCCAACCGGCAGCTCGACTCAACTCGACGACATGGTCGAACAGCTGCGCACCGGTGATGTCCGAATTCGCTTCGAAGTAGACCCGGGACGCCTCCCAAACTTTCGGTAAGTCGTTTCGCAGGGCCAACTTTCGCGGATCGTCACCGAGCACGAAGGTGCGGCCGAAATCGGCTTCCCACTCCTCGAAGATGGGGCCGAGGTCGATGAAGACGATGTCGTCGTCTGCGATCAAGCGGTCCGGCGGGTTGTCGCGAGCAGTCGCGAGGGTGTTCTCACCGCCATGCACGATCCGCTTGTGCCAGTGCCGGGAAACGCCGAACATGTCAGCCGCGAGGTCCCGGATCTCGCCGGAGACCTGGCGCTCACCAGCCCCGGGCCGGATGAGGCCACGTTCCTCGATCGCGACGAACAATTCCGCCGCCTTGCCCTGGGCATCCAGAAGGTGTGCGGCACGCGCGTGTTCGTCAATCTTCTCCACCCCGCCGATGCTAGGCGGGCCGGACGAACTCCCAGCCAGCCGCACGCATGTCGGCGATCGCCCCGGCATATCCCGCCGCGGTGCCCGACCCAGGGCGGTTCATATGCGAGATGACGACGGAACCAGGCTGCGCGCCAACTACATTCGCACGGACCCGCGCGGCCGGCAGGGTGGCGCCGCTGTCGCCGTTGACGCTGAAGCCCAGCGGCTGCAACCCGAGATCCTGCACGATCTGCACGGCGACGTCATCGTAGTGGGCGGTGCCTGGGCGGAACCAGGTCGGCGCCCGACCGGTCAGCGCGGTGAGCTTGGTCTGGTTGCCCCACACTTCGTCGACCACCTCGGCGGCCGACCGCGTTCCCGCGATGCCATAGGCCACCCGCCCCGTCACCGACAGCGGGACATGGCGGGTGCCGTGGTTGCCGATGTCGAATAACGGGTTCGCCGCCAGCTGCACCGCGCGGTCCGGATGTTGGTCGACCCACCGGGAGTTGAAGAACAGCACCGCGGGCACGTTGTTGCGCTGCAAGGTGTCGAGCAGCGCGTCGTCGATACCGCCGTGGCAGGCATCGAAGGTCAGGGCGATCTGGCGCCCGCGCGCCGGGAACGACGTCACGATGCCGGGTAACGCCATCCCCCATTGGCTGGGCACGCGGCGCGCGTTCTGACCCGCAACCGCAGCGGGGTCCAATGCCGCCAAGGCGGGGACCGCCAAGGCCAGCGAACCAACGGCGGCCGTCCCAGCCGCGAGGAAAGCCCGCCTAGTTATCACGCTGTCGGACGCTAAGCCGCCCCCCTGAACGGGAGGTGTCCGGAACCTGTGAGTTCGCCAAGGATTCCTGTACGCCCACACGGCCACGGGGTGCAGCTCAGAGGCCCTATCCTGGCCGCGAGCAGGTCGCTACGAGATAGCCGCCAGGAGGCGAGCATGTCATTGGTAGTTCCGCCTTATCCCCCGGCCCGCTACACCGCAGACAAGCCGGAGGTCAGCGCCACGCTGCGACGCAGCGACGAGCCCGCCGACTACGACTCGCACGGTTTGGTGCAGTACCACTACCTCGCGGATCAGAAGAAGACCGGCGGCGACTACGGCCTCTATCGGGTGGACATCGCACCGCACGGCGGCGGCCCCGGGCCGCATTTCCACCGCGCGATGTCCGAAGCCTTCTTCGTGCTGTCGGGAAGCATGACGCTCTTCGACGGCACCGACTGGGTGCCGGCCGGACCCAATGACTTTCTCTACGTCCCGCCGGGTGGCATCCACGGTTTCCGCAACGAGGCCGACGATCCCGCGTCGGTCCTGATGTTGTTCGCTCCGGGAGCCCCGCGGGAGGCGTATTTCGAGGGGTTCGGCCAGCTCGCCGACATGACCGACGACGAGCGCCGCGAGTGGTTCATCAAGCACGACAATTTCTTCGTGGAGTAACGCCGCCGGCCAGGCCCCTCCCTCGCACGCTCGGGTGCACGTCTGTTTCTTGGGTAAACCTGAGATAAAGCTGTGCATATTGAGTCATTTGTCTCTACCGGCCAGTAACACGGCAACCCATGATTGGCGGTGCCGTCAATTGTTTGCAATCTGTGATCAAACCGACGGATCAGTCAGGTAGACGCTGCGCCGTGGCCGGATGCAGCGAATGAGAGGAAACCATCTTGTACGCCGCCGTTCGAACGTCCGTTCTTTCGGGAGCCACACTGCTGACGGCGGGAGCCATCGCAGTCGCCCCGATCCAACCGCTGTCCCACATGCCGTCGATCACCTCGATCAGTCACGCAACGTCAACCGCGGCCGTCAACCTGACCAGCAACGCGTTCGACCTGTATGGCCAGGTTTTGGGGACCGCCGCCAGCAACCTGCAGGCTGACGTCAAGTCCTACCTTGACATGGGCCTGTTCCCGATCCTGCACCAAATTCTGACCAACCAGGTCGGCACCATGACCGGTCTGGTCAACGCCCTCGGCGACAGCGGAAAGGCCGTGGTCACCGCGCTGACCACGCAG
The DNA here is from genome assembly GCF_009729415.1 of Mycolicibacterium sp. CBMA 234. Taxonomy (GTDB): domain Bacteria; phylum Actinomycetota; class Actinomycetes; order Mycobacteriales; family Mycobacteriaceae; genus Mycobacterium. The sequence continues at coordinate 169,263 of NZ_MPKW01000023.1, read as the reverse complement.
GTGCCCGGCTACCTCGGGGCCGCCTTTGGCGACCTCGGCAAGGCCAACGTCGAAGGTGCGCTGAACAACCTCCAGCTGGCGATCTTGCTCCCGGTCATGGCCGCTATCAATCCGATCGGGCCCCTGCCGAAGGCCCTGGGCAACCTCATCTCGCAGCCGCTGCAGAGCATGATCAACATCGCCAACGATCTGCCGAACATCCTGCTCGAACTCGGCGTCGGGCTCATCGGCCCGGTCGCCGGCACCCTAGGCGCGGTGGGCACCGCGGTCCAGAACGTCATCAACGCGGTGAAGGCCGGCGACCTCGGCAAACTAGCGACCGCCGTCATCCAGGCACCGGCCACCGTCGTCGACGGCCTGCTCAACGGTGGCTACGGACCAAACCTCGGTGCCCTGCTGGGACTCGACATCCCCGGCTTCAGCATCTATGGCGGCGGCTTGCTCGGCGGCGGAGCGACCGTCCCCGGTGGCATGACCATCGCCGGCACCCTGCAGGGGTTGGTCGCCGTTATCAAGTCGATCGTCACTGACATCACGCCCACCAAGCCAGCGACTGCTGCCGCCGCCGCGGCCGCCACCAAGGCCGTCTCCGATGTGGCCTCCGTGCCGTCCACCACGGCCGCGACGGTGACGCTGAGCACCGCCACGACGACCAAGCCCGTGGCGACGGACACCACGGGCACCGACAAGGTCAAGGACACCAGCTCGACGACCGCTGCCACCGGTTCGGCGACCGACGCCACCACCAAGGCCACCGAAACCTCGAGCGACAGCAAGACCACCAGCTCGACTGCCGACAGCACCACCAAGACCGGCACCTCGACGGGCTCGGGCACCGACAGCAAGACCACGGGCACGGGGACGGGCACGGGCTCGACCTCCGGCGGTGACACCAAGGCCGGTGACACCAAGACCGGTTCCGGCTCCAGCTCCACCAGCTCCACCGGCTCCAGCAGCTCGGGCTCGAGCAACGAGGGCACCAAGACGACCACCCCCGGTCGCAAGGGCCATCAGGGCAAGTCGGGCTCCGACTCGGGCGCTGGTTCGACCTCGGGTTCGACCGCGGGTTCGGCTTCGGGTTCGGGTTCCAGCTCGGCTTCGGGTTCGACTTCCGGATCGGACTCGGGTGCCAAGGGCGGCTCCGCCAAGGGCTCGCAATCGGGCTCGAAGGGCCAGTCGAAGTCGCACAGCGCGGCCTGACGCGTAAGACCAGTCGGCGGCGGCGGATTTTCCGTCGCCGCCGACTTTCCATTTGGGGCGCTCACTCCCCTCGTGGCGGCTATCGCCTCAGGAGTTAGGAGCGGCAAGATCGATCGTCCAGGTCGCAGGGCGCGCCACGTCATGAATCTGATGACGGCTGGTGACGCCAAGCTTGGGAAACGAGCGATACAGATGGTTGGACACGGTCCGCACCGACAGATTCAAGATGGTCGCGATCTGCGGATTGGTGTACCCCTCGCTGACGAGGTAGACGACGTTATGTTCCTGCGAGCTCAATGCGCCGGTCTGCACCGATGACGAAGGCGGCCGCACCCCGGCCGCCCGCAGTTCACGGGTGCACAGATCGACCCACGGCGCCGCGCCGAGATCCTGCATGACGGTCAGCGCTGCGGCCAACTGATACTGACAATCCCGGCGCCGGCGGTGTCTGCGCAGCCATCCGGCATAACTGATGCGCAGCCGCGCCCGTTCGAAAGGCCAACGGTTGCCGGCCGGATCGGCCAGCGCCTCGACGTAGCGCGCACCCGCTGTATCTGGATTGAGTACGGCGTCCGCGTGAGCGACCAATTGGGTCAACCGCGGTGACACGGATCTGGGCAGATGACTCACAATCCGGGTCAGTTGTTCGCGGGCCTGATTGATTCGTCCCGTCAACACCGCAGCCTCGGCGTAATCCGGCAGCGCCAGATACGACGCGTACGCGTGCAGCGGCAATCCGGATTCGCCGAACAGCGGCGCCAATTCGGCGTAGGCGGTGGTGTTCTGATTCTCGGCCAGCGCGATCGAACCCGCGACGTGGTGCAGCCACGCCGCCAGCAAGGGCCGGTCCAGGAAATCCGCCGACTCGGCGGCCGACTTCAGGCGCTCACGGCTGGTGGCGGTCTGCCCGCGGCGGGCAGCCACCGTGGCGATCACCAGATCCGCGATCCGTGCGACGACGAGCACATCGGCGACCGCCGCCGAACAGCTCATCGCGGTCGCCGTTTCGACGGCGTCATCCCAGCGACCCGAGTCGACAAAGGCCCAGGACAGCGCGGTTGAGGCCAAGCCTCCGAAGCGCGGCGCGAGGGCTCCGGTGTGCGCGCCGCGCAGACAGCGCACCGCCAGGTCCGGTTCCCCGGCCAGCCAGGCCGATGCACCTATCGCGGTTAGCCCGACCGGGTCGTCGACCTGACCGGCCAGCCTGACGATGTCCGGCAGCTCCAGATGAGCCAGGTGCAGTTGGGTGGCGGTACGGATCCAAATCCGGTCGACGAGCGCAGGCACCCCGATGGGCCGCTCGGCGTCCTCCAACTGCCTCAGCAGGCGCGCGACGCCACACCGCCCGGCGGCATCGTCGGCGACGAAAGTGACCGTCGCGGCGACCCGAAGCGATTCCCAGGCGACCGCGGGGGCAATGTCGACTGCCAGGCCGGCCGCCTCGAGCAGGATGTTTAGAACCGGCTGATTGTTGGCATCCCAGCACCGCGCCGACCCCAGCTCGGCATGGGCGCGCACCTGATGTGCGAGGTCATCGACACCGTTCAGGGCGCAGCGGCTCATTGCCGCGGCCCAGTGCGGATCACCGGCGTTGCGAGCCAGGGGCGCCGCGCGCACCAAACGCCGGGCACGCTCACCGACATCGCTGGTCAGCGTTGCCGCGCGTTGCATGACCGTCGCGGCAGCCAGATAGCCGTCCCGGCGCAACACCTCGTCGCAGGTGTCGGCCAACTGCGCAGCCAGTGCATCGTCGGGTTTAAGCGCCGCTTGCGCGCGATGCCACACCTGCCGGTGCGGTAGTGCCACCAGGGCGTCAGCCAGACGAAGATGCGCCGCGGAGCGAGCCGCCGACGGCGCCCGGTGATACGCCGCCGACCGCATCAGGGGGTCCAGGAACCGCACCCCGTTCGGTTCCACCCGGACGATCCCGGCGACCTCGGCCGGAGCGAGGGTCTCTGCATCGGCGAGCACCGCGGGCATCAGATGCCGCAGATCCTGGTCGGACGCCGTCGCGAGCAGGAGCAGCGCGGCCCGGGTCGTCCCGGGTAACAGCGCAAGCCGGCGGCTGTAGATACCGAGGCTGGGCGCGGGCAGCGCCAACGGTTCCGCGGCCGGACCCACCGTGAGGTCATCGGCCGCGGCCTGATCGGCGAAGGCAATGAGTGCCGCTGGGTTGCCGGCAGCCGCGGTCAGAACCTGCTCGCGCCGCAGGCCGCGCGGCACGGACGACTGCCGAGCGAGCAGCACCGCAGCATCGGCGCGCTCCAGCGGCGGTAATTCGATCTCGACAGCACGGCCATCGCTACTGAGCAGCTTTCCGGCCGTGGCCGGGATCGCGAGCACAACGGTCAGCGACCGCCCTGCGCTGCGGCGGGCGGCGAACATCATCGCGTTGCGCGACGGTACGTCGAGCCACTGCCCGTCATCGATACAGACCAGGACCGATTGGCGCTTCTCGACAGCGTCAAGAAGTCCGAGCAGAGCCATGGCGACCCGGACGGTGTCGAGTTGCTCCCCGCTCGGCGACCGCAGCGCATCGTCGATGACGTGTTGGTATTGCTCGGCCTCGCCACCCCAATGTCCGAGCGCGTGGATGAGCTGGTGAACGCCCGCGAACGAGGTATCGGATTCGCCCGGGGTTCCGGCGATCGAGAGCACCCTAAAACCAACCGCCCGAGCATGCCTGCAGGCCACCTCGAGCAGTGCGGATTTGCCTGATCCGGCAGCGCCGGACACCACCACGGTGTGCCCGCGCGGGGTATCGCTGATTGCGGCCATCAGCCTCGAAAGTTGTTCACCGCGACCGACGAGTTCCGGTGTCCGCGGAGCGGCCGACCGTTGCTGAAAGCACTCAGCGACCACACCACCTCCTGTGACCCACATCGCACCTGATGCGGAACGTTAGGCAGGCCTCACTTCGCTGTCAACTATCCGGTTAGTTAGCAAACGTTGCTCAGGTGTCTAAGATCTCCGAAATGGGACACCCGCGAGATTCCGACGCCACTCGGGCGCGGCTTCTCTGCGCGGCAACCGACGAATTCGCCCAGTACGGCATTGCCGGGGCCCGGGTCGATCGCATCGCCGCCAACGCGGGCGCCAACAAAGCGCAGATCTACCACTACTTCGGCAGCAAAGATCAGCTGTTCGACGCCGTGTGGTCGGCGATGATCCAGAGATTCTTTGCGGACAGTCCGGTGGTTGCCGACGATCTGCCCGGCTACGCCGCCCATCTGATCGACGTCTATGCCAGCCAGCCCGAAGTCGGCCGGCTGATCGCCTGGCACCGGCTCGAGCGCGCCGACGATTCGTCGCCGGGCTTTCCCGGCGACGCCATGCATGCACAGATCGCATCCATCGCCGCCGCCCAGGCTGCTGGCAAGCTCACCGACGAGCTTCCGGCACCGGTGCTGTTCACACTGGTGCTCACCATCGCGTCGATGTGGCACAACCTCAGCCCCACCCTGCTGGCCGTGATCGACGTCGATGACCACGCCCAGCGCAAGGCAATCGTCTGCGACGCGGTGACGCGCCTGATCGGGACACGCCGGACGAATGTGCATCCGCCAAACCCGTTGCCCTAAACTGCCCTTCGATCAAGGAGGAGTCTTCGGGTGCGGGCATACGCAGCGCCCAGCACCCAGGCTTTGCGGGGCTGGCAACGTCGGGCTTTGGTGCGGTATCTGACCGCCAAGCCACGTGATTTCCTGGCTGTCGCGACCCCAGGCGCAGGCAAGACCACCTTCGCGCTGCGGATCGCCGGTGAATTGCTGACCGAGCGCACCGTCGACCAGGTGGTGGTCGTCGTCCCGACCGAACACCTCAAGACCCAGTGGGCGGAAGCCGCGGCTCGCGTCGGCATGTCGCTGGACCCCAAGTTCAGCAACTCCACCGGGCAGACCTCCGCGGACTACCACGGCATCGTCGTCACCTATGCGCAGGTGGCCAGCCACCCGACCAGGCACAGGGTGCGTACCGAGAACCACAAGACGCTGGTGATCTTCGACGAGGTCCACCACGGCGGCGACGCCAAGAGCTGGGGCGAGGCCATCCGCGAGGCCTACGACGATGCGACGCGCCGCCTCTGCCTGACGGGAACCCCGTTCCGGTCCGATGACAGCCCCATCCCGTTCGTCAACTACGAACCCGACGGCAGCGGCCACCAGCAGTCGGTCGCCGACCACACCTACGGCTACTCCGACGCCCTCGCCGACGGCGTGGTGCGCCCAGTCGTCTTCATGGCGTACTCAGGCGAGGCTCGCTGGCGGGACAGCGCCGGCGAAGAACACGCCGCCCGCCTCGGTGAACCACTCACCGCCGAACACACCGCCCGCGCCTGGCGTACCGCACTGAACCCCGAGGGCGAGTGGATGCCCGCCGTCATCGCGGCCGCCGACAAGCGCCTCGGCCAGCTTCGGCAGAGCATCCCGGACGCCGGCGGCATGATCATCGCCACCGACCAGACGACGGCCCGCGCTTACGCCAAGCTGCTGCGCACGCTCACCGGCGAAGAAGCCACCATCGTGCTGTCTGACGATCCGACGGCGTCGGCTCGCATCTCGCAGTTCTCCCAGAGCAGCACCCGCTGGCTGGTCGCGGTGCGCATGGTGTCCGAAGGCGTCGACGTGCCCCGGCTGGCTGTCGGCGTGTACGCCACGAGTGCGTCGACCCCGTTGTTCTTCGCCCAGGCCATCGGCCGGTTCGTGCGACTGCGGCGCAAGGGCGAGACGGCCAGCATCTTCCTGCCGTCGGTGCCGAACCTGCTGGAACTGGCCAGCGAGCTCGAACGCGAGCGCAACCACGTGCTGGGGAAGCCGCACCGCGTCTCCGACGGGCTTGACGACGAACTTCTCGAGCAGGCACAGAAGAAGGAAGACGAGAAGTCGGAGGAGAACGGCTTCGAGATGCTCGGCTCGGACGCCGAGCTGGACCAGGTGATCTTCGACGGCTCGTCGTTCGGTACCGCGACGGAGGCCGGCAGCGACGAGGAGGCCGACTACCTCGGTATCCCCGGTCTACTGGACCCCACCCAGATGCGTGATCTGCTGAGCAAGCGTCAGGATGAGCAGCTGCAGAAGCGCAGCGCCAAGGCCGCGGCCACTGGGGCGCCCCCGCCGCCGATGACGACGCACGGCCAGCTGCGCGAACTGCGCAAGGAGCTCAACTTGCTGGTGGCGGCGTTCCACCACCGCACCGGGAAGCCGCACGGCTGGATCCACAACGAGCTGCGGCGCCGGCACCCCGGTCCGCCGGTGGCTGCCGCGACCCGCGATCAGCTGCAGGACCGCATCGCCGCGATCCGCAATATGCAGCGCGAGCTGACTGCTTAGAACCCGAGCAGCCCCGGCAAGTCGGCGACGGAATCCACCACGTAATTCGGCTGCATCGCGAATTCGTCTGCGGCCCAACGATCCAACGTGTCCTGCCGGAATTTACCGGTGCGCACCAGCACCCCGGCCATGCCGACCACCTGTGCCGCGAGCACGTCGTTGTTGAGGTCGTCGCCGACCATGTACATCTCTTCGGGCTCGACGCCGAGCCGAGCTGCCGCCGCCAGGAAACCGGTGGGCGCAGGCTTGCCGACCGCCGTGCCCTGGTACCCCGTCGTCTGCTCCAGGCCGGCCAGGTACATGCCGGTGTCGACGCGCAGTCCGTCGCTGGTGTTCCAGGCATTGCTGCGGTGCATGGCCACGACCGGGACGCCGCGAGCCATCCAGTCGTAGACCCAGCTCAACGTCAGGTGGGTGTAATCCGGGCCGGCACCGCCGAGGAGCACCACGTCGGGCGTGTCGGGCTGCTGTGGTCCAGCGAAGTCGGCCGCGTAAACCAGGTCGACGCCCGGCATGTCTTCGCCGATCTGGCCGTTGTTCACCAGATAACATCGGGCGCCCGGGTAGCGGTCCCGCACGTAGTCAGCGGTCAGCACCGCGGCGGTGATCACCTCGTCGGCAGCGACGTCCATGCCTGCCGCACAAAGCAATTCGGCAATTTCCTGGCGGGTCCGGGTGGTCGTATTGGTGAGGAACGACCGGGCGATCTGCCGCTCGCTCAGGGCCCGCAACGTCTCCGCGGCACCGTCGATAGGACGCCACGAGGTCACCAAGACACCATCGATGTCGAAGAGGACCCCGCCGATTGCCATGGTGCCGACAGTAAACCGCCGCCGCTCTCGCGCAACTCAGACGGTCCGCTGGGTAGTGTCATCGCGCATGAGCACTCAAGCGAGTAGCGAAGCGGATCGCGCATGAGCACCAAGTGGACGGCCGCCGATGTCCCGGACCAGACCGGGCGCGTGGCCATCATCACCGGCTCCAACACGGGGCTGGGTTACGAGACTGCGCGGGTACTGGCGGGCAAGGGCGCGCGCGTGGTGATGGCGGTGCGCGACACCGCCAAGGGCGACGAAGCGGCAGCGCGACTTCGGGCCGTCACCCGAGGCGCCGACGTCACCGTGCAGAAGCTGGACCTGGGGTCGTTGGACTCGGTCCGCGCCGCAGCCGACGACCTGCGGACGGCCTATCCACGAATCGACCTGCTGATCAACAACGCGGGCGTGATGTATCCGCCGAAGCAGACGACCAGCGACGGTTTCGAATTGCAGTTCGGCACCAACCACCTCGGCGCGTTCGCGCTCACCGGTCTGCTGATCGACAACTTGTTGCCCGTCGCGGGGTCACGCGTGGTGGCACTCGGCAGCATCGCCCACCGCATCCTCGGGAAGATCGACTTCGACGATCTCCAGTGGGAGACGCGCCGCTACAACCGCGTCGCGGCGTACGGCCAGTCGAAACTGGCCAACCTCATGTTCGCCTACGAACTGCAACGCCGGCTTCGTGCAACCAATGCCGAAACCATCTCTGTCGCAGCACATCCCGGTATCTCCAACACTGAGTTGATGCGCCACATCCCTGGCTCGAGCTTGCCCGGCTTCGACAAGATCAACGGACTGGTGGCCAACAGCCCCGAGGTCGGCGCTCTGGCCACCTTGCGGGCGGCCACCGATCCGAGCGCGCGCGGCGGCGAGTACTACGGCCCCTCGGGTTTCCGGCAGCTGGTCGGCCACCCGGTACTGGTCCAGTCCAGCTCCCAGTCGCACGACGCCGGCATCCAACGTCGGTTGTGGACGGTGTCCGAAGAACTCACCGGCGTCACGTTCTCCATCTAGCGCCATGCGGACTGTCGAAGAACACCAGAAGGTCGTCGCTGGGTTGATCAGCGCACGGCCGCCCATCACCGTGCCGCTTGCCGACGCCCTGGGCCTGACGCTTGCCGACGACGTCGTGGCACCGCTGTCGCTGCCGGGTTTCGATAACTCGGCGATGGACGGCTATGCCGTGCTCGCGGCCGACGTTGCCGCGGCATCCGCCGATAGCCCGGTGAAACTGCCTGTCGCCGAAGATATTCCGGCCGGACGCACCGACTTGCTGACGCTGACGCCGGGCACTGCGCACCGGATCATGACCGGCGCGATGCTGCCGTCCGGCGCCACCGCCATTGTTCCCGTCGAGGCGACGGACGGGGCGACGGACGTCGTCTCGATCTTCTCCCCCTCCCCCGAAGGCCGGCACATCCGTCGCGCCGGCGAGGACGTCACCGCCGGGATGACGGTGCTGTCAGCGGGCGAGGTGCTCAGCCCGTCGGCCCTGGGACTGGCCGCCGCGCTGGGCCTGCCCGAGCTGAAAGTGATTCCACGGCAACGGGTTCTGGTCCTGTCGACCGGAACGGAACTCGTCACGCCGGGCACGCCCCTGCAGCCGGGCCAGATCTACGAGTCCAACGCCGTGATGCTGGCCGCGGCCCTGCGCGACGCCGGCGCCGAGGTCACCACCGCGCCCGCCAGCTCTGATGACGTGGCGATCTTCCGCAAGACCCTGGCCGGCTACGCCGAAGGCGTTGATCTGATCATCACCACCGGCGGCGTCAGTGCCGGGGCGTACGAAGTCGTCAAAGACGCCCTCACCGGCGTCGATCCGATTGCCGGCACCGCCGGCGGTGTCGAGTTCGTGAAAGTCGCCATGCAGCCCGGCATGCCGCAGGGCTGTGGCCGTTTGGGAGGCACCGTGAGCGGCACGCCGATCGTCACGCTGCCGGGCAATCCGGTCTCCGCGCTGGTGTCGTTCGAGGTGTTCATCCGGCCGCCGCTGCGCGCCGCGATGGGGCTGACGGCCGATCGGCCGCGCCGCACCGCAACCCTGACTGAGACGATCACCTCACCCGCCGGTCGACGTCAGTTCCGCCGCGGCGTCCTCGGGTCGGACAACGACGTGAGCAGCTACGGCCCGCCGGCTTCGCACCACCTGCGCTGGCTCGCAACAGCAAACTGCCTGCTGGACATCGACGAGGACGTGGTCGAATTGGCAGCCGGATCACCCGTGCCCGTCTGGGATCTCAGTTAGAGCCCCGTAAACCGTAGAATCGAGTCCCGATGGCCAGACCTGCGCGCCCCCCAGCTGACACTCCAGAGTCCGACCTAGCCCGATTGGTCGACCTGGTCCGTTCCACCGTTCCCCCGATCCACCCGGCCGGCCTGCCGTTCGTCGGTGGCGCCCTCGGCGTCGCGGCGATCGGTCACCGCAACCGGTGGGTCCGGGCAGCCGGATTGACCGCGGCCGCCGCGTGCGCCGGGTTCTTCCGACACCCGTCGCGGACCCCACCGAGCCGGCCCGGCGTCGTCGTCGCCCCGGCTGACGGCCAGGTGACGCTGATCGACGAAGCGGTCCCACCGCCTGAGCTGAACCTCTCGGATCAGCCGCTGCCGCGGATCAGCATCTTCCTGTCCCTGTTCGACGCACACGTGCAGCGGGCGCCGGTGGCCGGCGAGGTGATCACCGTCAAGCACAAGCGCGGCCAGTTCCTGTCCGCCGATAAGGCTGAGGCCAGTGAGAACAACGAGCGCAACAGCATCTGGCTGCGCACCGCTGACGGGCACGACGTCGTCGCGGTGCAGCTCGCCGGGCTGCTGGCCCGCCGGATCGTGTGCAACACCCATCCGGGCGAACACCTGGAGCTGGGCCAGACCTACGGCCTGATCCGGTTCGGCTCACGACTGGACACCTACCTGCCCAAGGGCTCGGTGATCGGCGTCGAGATCGGACAGCGCGCCGTCGGCGGCGAGACCGTTCTCGCGGAACTGCCGGCCGGATCGCCGGAATGAAACCCCGGATCAAAACCCCGCAGGTCAGCCTGCGGAAGCTGGTCCCCAGTGCGCTGACCGTCGCCGCGATCTGTCTGGGTCTGACGGCGATCAAGTTCGCGCTGGATCATCGGCCCACCGAGTCGATGGCACTGCTGGCCGGCGCCGCGATCCTCGACGCCCTCGACGGCCGCGCCGCCCGCATGCTCAACGCCACGTCCAAGATGGGCGCCGAGATCGACTCACTGGCCGACGCGGTCAACTTCGGCGTCGCACCGGCGTTCATCGTGTACTCGACGCTGCTGGAGCACAACAGCTCGCCGCTGGCCTGGATCGTGGTGCTGTTCTACGCCGTATGCATCGTGCTGCGGCTGGCTCGCTTCAACGCCATGCTCGACGTCGAGCGCCCGGCGTTCGAGAAAGAGTTCTTCGTCGGTATGCCCGCCCCGGCCGGGGCCATCGGCGCCATCGGCCCGCTGGCCGCCAAGATGCAGTTCCCCGGTCCCTGGTGGGATTCGCACTGGGGCCAGATCTTCATCTTCGTGTGGATGATCGCCGTCTCGCTGCTGGTGGTCAGTACCGTGCCGATGCGCAAGGTGCACACTTTCGCCATTCCGCCGAACATGGCATTGCCGCTGTTGGCTCTGTTGGCCATCCTGGTAGCTGCCTCAGTGATGTACGGCTACATCGTGATCCTGGTGCTCATCGTCGCGTACGTCATGCACATTCCGTTCGCCATCCGCACCAAGGCCTGGTTGCAGCAGCATCCCGAGGTCTGGGACGACAAACCCAAGGAACAGCGGCAGGCGCGGCGGGCCATCCGTCGCGCGCAACCCCGTCGCACTGACCGCCAAAACCGCCGCTCCACGGCCCGGCTCCGATTGCGTAGGCCAGGGCCGCGACGATGACGCAGGGTCTGCACGACGGGGGGTCGGCAGAGCCACCACCAGGTCAGCTGCGCCTGACCGCCCGACTGAACACCTCGGCACTCGACGCCCGTCGCGGCGTGGTGATGCTGCACCCGGAAGCCATTGCCGCCCTCGGCATTCGCGAATGGGACGCGGTATCGCTGACCGGTACCCGCACCACGTGCGCGGTGGTCGGTGTCGCTGCCACCGGGACTCCCCCGGGCACCGCGCTGCTTGATGACGTGACGTTGTCCAACGCCGGGGTGCGGGCCGACGCCCCGGTTCTGGTGTCCGCGGCGACGGTGTACGGCGCCCGCTCGGTAACGGTGAGCGGTTCGCGGCTGGCCAGCGGCTCGATATCGCCCGCGACATTGCGAATGGCCTTGCTGGGCAAGGTGATGACGGTCGGTGACACGGTGTCGCTGTTGCCGCGCGACCTGGGCCCGGGCACCTCGACATCAACGGCCACCTCGGCGCTGGCGACCCAGGTCGGCATCACCTGGACCTCAGAACTGCTGACAGTGACCAGCGTCGACCCGGCCGGCCCGGTCAGCGTGCAGCCCAATTCGGTGGTGAGTTGGGGCGACGGAGTGACGCCGATCGTTGCCGCACAACCAGTGGTTTCTCCAGCGGAAACTACTGCTGCCCAAAGCGTTTCGGTTGACGACCTGAAGGGCATGCACGCCCAGGTGACGCGGCTGAGCGAATGGCTCAAGCTCGCCCTCGATCAGCCTCAGTTGCTCGAAACTCTCGGTGCCACAGCCAATCTGGGCGTGTTGGTCTCCGGCCCGGCAGGTGCCGGCAAGGCGACGATGGTGCGCGCCGTATGTGCCGCCCGGCGCCTCGTCGAGCTCGACGGCCCGGAAGTCGGAGCATTGCGCGCCGAGGATCGGCTGGCCGGGGTCAGCGCTGCCGTGACCTCGGTCCGTGACGGCGGCGGTGTACTGCTGATCACCGACATCGACGCGCTGCTACCCGCGGTCGCCGAGCCAGTCGCCACGTTGATCCTGACCGAGCTGCGCAAGGCCGTCGCCAGCCGGGGTGTGGCATTCATCGCGACGACTTCACGGCCGGACAGTGTCGATACGCGGCTGCGTGCGCCCGACCTCTGCGACCGCGAGCTGGGGCTGACCCTGCCCGACGCTGCCACCCGCAAGGGCCTGCTCGAAGTGCTGTTGCGGTCAGTGCCGGCAACCGATCTGAATCTCGACGAAATCGCCGAGCGCACACCTGGATTCGTCGTTGCGGATCTTGCCGCCGTGGTGCGCGAGGCCGCGCTGCGGGCGGCGGCCCGAGCCAGCGCACAAAGCGCCGCACCCGCGTTGACTCAGGACGATCTGACCGGCGCGCTGTCGGTCATCCGACCGCTGTCCCGTTCGGCGACAGAGGAAGTCGCGGTCGGGTCGGTGACGCTCGACGACGTCGGCGACATGGTCGCCACCAAGCAGGCGCTGACCGAGGCCGTGCTGTGGCCACTGCAGCACCCCGACACCTTCCAGCGGTTGGGCGTGGAGCCACCACGCGGCGTGCTGCTCTACGGGCCACCCGGCTGCGGCAAGACGTTCCTGGTGCGGGCACTGGCCAGCTCCGGCCGGTTGTCGGTGCACGCGGTCAAGGGCGCCGAGCTGATGGACAAGTGGGTCGGTTCGTCCGAGCGCGCGGTACGCGAATTGTTCCAGCGTGCACGCGATTCCGCGCCGTCATTGGTGTTCCTCGATGAGATGGACGCGCTCGCGCCGCGGCGCGGGCAGAGCTTCGATTCCGGCGTCACCGATCGCGTGGTGGCGGCGCTGCTCACCGAACTCGACGGCATCAATCCCCTGCGCGACGTCGTGGTGGTGGGTGCCACCAACCGACCGGATCTGATCGACCCCGCGCTGCTGCGACCCGGCCGGCTGGAGAAGCTGGTGTTCGTCGAGCCGCCCGACGCCGATGCGCGTCGCGAAATCCTGCGCACCGCAGGCAAATCCATTCCGTTGGCTGCCGACGTCGACCTCGGTGAATTGGCGGACGAACTGGACGGCTACAGCGCCGCCGACTGCGTCGCCCTGCTGCGCGAAGCGGCACTGACCGCCATGCGTCGGTCCATCGACGCCGCCGACGTCACCGCGGCGGACGTTGCGGTCGCCCGCGAGACGGTGCGGCCGTCACTGGATCCTGCTCAGGTGCAAGCACTTCGGGAATTCGCCGATGGACGCTGAGGACAACGCACGGGAAGTAAGGTTCTTCAGAAATGGGGCCGTGAGCCTACTCGGGTTCCTAACCGTCGTCTTCCTGATCGCGGCCGTGGTCCTGATCGCTCTCGGCATGTTCCTGAGCGGCATCACCGCACTGTGCATAGCCGCATTGTGGGGTACCACAATGCGGTCGTGGGCGATGATGCCAACCGCTGTCGCATGGGGCACAAGCGATTCGACAGGTACCACTATCAGGATCGACCGGCGAATCGAATCACTGACATGCGTCAGCCTCACTGCTGGCGCCATTGGAATCGGCGGCGCCGGCGCTTTGATCGCCTGTGACAAAGTAGGAATGCATCTGCCCTTTCCGAATGACCTCGCACGCATTTACGTGGGGTCCCTGATCGGCGCTTTCGGATCGTTCTTGCTGACCCCACTGGTCATCACGTTGCGACGCCCCGGGCTCGGCAGCGTCCGCCTGACACCTGACGGATTCGCTTTCGCCGAGGGGTTCACAGCCAGGAAAGGCACCTGGGCCGAAGTCACTGACATCACCAACGACGCGCCACCAGGCGCCAACACCATCTGTCCCGTCACCGTCTCGATGCGCAGTAGTGAACCCAAAGTGCTCAAGAACGCTTTGACATTCGGTCCCGAAGGTCGAGTACTCCTCGCGTTTGTCCAGTTCTACTGGCAGCACCCCGAATCCCGGGCGGAGCTGACCAACGGCATTGCGCTGCAACGGTTACGCACCGTGCAAGAGGCCGATCATGCGGCCAATCCGCCTCGATAAAGGAGTCGACCGATAGACGCCTCGAACAACGCCTCGCAGCTCGGGCTGATCCAGGGCTTCTCTGTGCGCTTTCTCGGGTTGTTCGCTCTCGTCTGCGTAGTCCTGGCAGCCGGTCTGATCACGCACGGCGAGTACGCGACAGCTGCCGTCGCTTTGTGCGTCGCTGTCTTCAGTGGTTTCATCATGCGGGCGTGGAAGAACATGCCGACTGCGATCGCCTGGGGCACAAGCGATTCGACGGGTACCACGGTCCGAATGGACAAGCGTGTTGAATTCCCATCGCTGGTGGGCTTCGGCGCGATCGGCATCGGATTCGCGGTCGGTGGCGTGTTTGCCGCGCTCAACAAGCTCGCCATACTCATTCCCAATACGTTTGGCCGGATCTGGGGATTGACCCTCGGGTGGGTTATGGGCGGGCTATTTGTCGTCGGCATCGTCATCGCGCTGCGGCGTCCCGGGCTCTGTAGCATCCGCCTTACGCCCGACGGATTCACTTTCGCCGAGGGGTTCACAACGACGAGTGGCACCTGGGCCGACGTTACCGACATCAGCAACAATGCGCCCGCAGGAGTACAGGCCCCGTGCCCGATCACCATGGAGATGCGCGACGACAAGCCCAAGGCGTTCAAGAACGCTGTGGTATTCGGGCTCTACGGACGGGTGGTCCTCGCATTCGTCCAGTTCTACTGGCAGCACCCCGAATATCGGGGCGAGCTGACCGACGACCGAGCATTGAATCGGCTGCAAGCCATGCAGAGAGAAGACGGGGTCGCCCAGTCGCAGCACTGAAATTTGTGTCGGTGCCAAACGAACCGGCCACTAAACTCATATCGGGGTTGGAACGTGTACCAAAGGGGGCGACTGCGTGGGCCTAGTTGATGTGTACTCGGGTTTGAATTGGCTTGACGGCATAGCTGAGACACATGTGCCTGCGATGAAAGACCATCCCGGTTGGGCGGTCGCCGGTTTGGGTTCCGACTTTGTCTCCGGGCTGCAGACGATGGGATCGCTCGCGGCTGGAGCGACGGAAGGCGCAGCAGCTGCAAAGTTCGCTGCGTCCATAGCGACGCCGGTCATCAATGCCGGCCTGCTCGCGCTGATGGGCATGACCAACACCTGCGGGTTCGGCAAACCCAACGACGGATGGCAATTCAATTCTGGCGCTGACGGATTCAAGAAGGCAGCCGAGGCGTTAGACGGAACCAAACCGCCGGCCAGTTGGGCGGGCGGCGCATCGGACACTTACGGCAGCCGGAATGAAGAGCATCAGCAGCGGGTAGCGGCTATCGCTGAGGCCGACCAAGCCGTGCAGAAGGCGCTCGCAGACGAAGCCGGGCAGGTTGTGCGCACCCGTGAGACGTTGGATCATATGGCAATTTTTCTCGGGTTGTGCATCCCGATAGCCATAGCGATGAACGTCGCCCCGGCCGTTGGGACCGCGGCTTCGCAGGTGTTCCAAATCGGCGTCACCGTCCCTTCTCTAGCCACCGCAGCAGAGAGCATGGCTGTCCTCATGGCTAATTCTGGTCGCAACTCGGCAGAAATCGACAAGGCCTGCATGCGCTATTCCGAACTCGCCTCGGCATCGAAGGCATAGGTATGACGGACTCGCTCAAGGTAACCCCCTCAGACCTCAACGACCTAGGGAAAAGCCACCGCGACGTGGCTTCAAGCATCAACAAGGCCCACAGCGCTACCGACGGAGCCACTTTCACCGTCGGTAGGACGCATGGCGTCGTTTGCATGGCCACGATTTCAGCACTCTACAAAGCCCAAGACGCGCGCACTGCCGCTGCCGAAGCACTGAGCGGATTCTCGAACAGCCTTGCCGAGAAGCTGGATTCGGCCGCGTCCCAATACACCGGCACCGACGCCCAGCGGGGCGACGAACTGGACGGCGAGATGCACCGATGACGCACGATGGCGGCGACTGGGATGACGATCCCGAAGAGCATTCACCGCACAGCGAGCATTCGGAATTGGATGTCATCACTGAGCATTCCGCCTTCGGCACGGACGCCATTCACGAGACCGCGGACGAATTCGCTTATGTTGCAGATACTTCCGACAGCGACTATGAGCTCGTCGTCAGCGAGCCAGAGGAAGCGGACGACCCTGAGATTCCCGTCGCATTCGCAGCCAACACTTCTGGAACCGTCACCGTTGCCGCGCACCTGAACGGTTCGGTCGCGCAGGTCAGTCTCGCGCCCACCGCAACCGGACTATCCGAACATCAACTCGCACAAGAGATCCGCGCTGTCGCCGACGTTGCCGCGAAGAAAGCGACGGCCGTCATCCACGTCATGGCCGTGCAATCACTCGTCGAGCAGGGCCTGGACTTCGACGAAGCACGCGAGCTCATCGCCAACACCGCCTTCACCAGCCCCGAAGATGCGCGCGCTGCCGAAATCGACCTCGCCAACCGCGATATCGACCACCACTAAT
The DNA here is from genome assembly GCF_009729415.1 of Mycolicibacterium sp. CBMA 234. Classification (GTDB taxonomy): domain Bacteria; phylum Actinomycetota; class Actinomycetes; order Mycobacteriales; family Mycobacteriaceae; genus Mycobacterium. The sequence continues at coordinate 152,607 of NZ_MPKW01000023.1, read as the reverse complement.
TCCGACACCGTCGCGCAGTTGACCCTCGCCGCGGTCAGCGCGGCGGGTCTCCTCGCCATCGAAAGCTGTTGACGTACTTACCCATATCCGCGGCCAACTCCAGACTGACGCCTGTCGGCGGACCGGAATGGGCACCGAATTCGTGGAACGGACCGGCCGCCGCGGCGACGAGCGCCAAGTCATCTTTCACTGCCACGATGATCAGAATGCGGGTCCGGGAGGCCACAACATTCTGTCCGTCCGGCCAGTCGTCGGCGGCGACGCCGTAACCGGGGTGATAGCCCACCATCGCGTTGGGCAGCTCGTAGGCCACCCGGGAGTCGGGGTAGGCATCCATGAGCAATGCCTTCGTGATGGCCGTGGCATCGCGCCCCAGCGCCGGTTCGCCCCACAGCCGCATCACCCCACCTCCACCGCCGGTGAATTGAGCCGTCACCCCGGTGTCGTCGGTGCTCACCTTGTAGGCAGAACCGGGTGCCGGATAGGAGACGGTGAAGGCACCGTCGGCAGCGGTGAACGTCGGGTTGATCGCCACCGGCTTACCCATCAGCGGGTGACCACAATTCGGCGGGCACTCGTACCGAGCCACCGGTTCGGTTGTCGCAGCACTGACTCCGACCAGCCCGACGGCAAGCACCGCGATCACGGCGACCCAGGTCGCCACCAACCGCCGCGCAGTCAGGGTGCGCGCTGTTGATTCCGGCTCGTCGCCAGCATCTTCGTTCAGTAACGCCAGGTGCAGGACCAGCCGCAGCAGCAGCACCCCCAGCACGGCGAACCCCACGTGCCAGGCCACTTTCGCCCACTGTGAGATGCCTGCTGAGTCCTCGTCGCCGAGCCACATGTGAGCCAACACAGGCACGATCCCGATCAGCAGCAGTTGCCACCGGATGGGCCCCTTGTCGGACTTGAACCACAGTGCGGCACCGAGCATTCCAGCTGCAGCTGCCGCGGTGATCGGCATGGTCAGGCCACGAATGCCGGCCTCAATCAGGAAGTCCGACAGCGGCTGGTCCCGGTCGATGAGACCCGAATCCAGCTGGGCAAACATCCGGACGACCGTGGTTGCGCCCGTCACGCCCAGGGCGCTGCTAGCGCCGATCGCATAGCCGTACAACGACTTTCGACTACCCGGACTGAATACCCGGATCATCACGATGGGCGCTATGACCGCCAACGCCTCCAGCGCCGATAGCCCCGCCTCGATCGTGCGCAGATGCACTGCGGCAACGCCACTTTCGAGTGGGACGCCGTACGCGCGTGAGACCATCATCCCGGTCCCGAGGGCGAACGCCACACCGAACCCGATACCCAGCCCCGCGCTGGCGAACAGCCGAGCCGCCGCCAAGCCGCGGTAGTCCAGCTGACGGATGTACAACGCAAACAACAGCGGAATGCCTACGGCCACAGTGGAGATGAAGAGACCGGGTAACCGCAACGCCGACGCCACCACCAGACTGGCCACCACCACGGCCAGACCGATCTGGAAGGACCGGCGGGTGCGCGCCGGAAGTAGCGGGAAGAGCGAACTCACCAACCACGGCTGCAGGACATGTTCTCGCGGAGCCGCCGCATAACTGCGCAATCGCAACGCGCTCATCCGGACGTCCCCTGCGCCACCAACAGGCTGCGGGCCAACTTGTCGACGTCAGGCGTGCCCAGACCCGTGACGACGTCGTAGCCGGGACCAGCCATCGCCACCGCATTGCCGCCCATGGTGACATCGTGAAACACCGGCAGTCGGCCGACCCGCTGCAGCCGGTACAGCAGCGGATTCAAGTCACCGAGCAGTCGGCCGCCGTGATCCAGCAGGTACTCGTCGATCACCGCGGCCATCCCGGCCCAGATCGGCGCAGACATCGAAGTGCCACCGGCCAATACGACGTCACCGTCGAAGACCATGCGAGCCCCGGTGAAGAAATCCGCCACCGCGGAGACGTCGGGTACGAGCCGTTTGTTGCGGCCGCGGTCCGACGGCACACCGTGTTGCCAAGCCGGCCGGTCGAACAACGCGGACGTTCCGCCGCCGCTGCCGTGGGTCAACGGCACGTCGAACCAGGCCTGCTCGCCAAGCCACTGGCCCCGTTCATCGGTGGACAGCGTCGTGCCGCCGACTGCCGTCATCTCCGGCAGTGAGGCGACCGAATCCAATCCGATGTCATCAATGCTCGGCGGCGCCGACCAGTCCTGTCCGCCTTTACATTCCAGCCCCGCCAGGTCCCCGCTCGCGTCAAAGGCGGTGGTGCCGCTGAGGTGTGCCTGAGCCAGCGCCGAGCGCACCGGCGCCAGGTCGGCGGCGGTCAGTATCTTGTCGCAGCCCCAACCGATCGACAGGCTCCACTCGGAGCCGGGGAACCGGCGGTCGGCGGCCGCCATCATCTCGCCGATCTTCCGGTAGGCGCCGTCGCCCGAGACTGTCGGCCGGGCGTTGACGTAGACGGTTTGGGCGTCGGGCGCGATGGCGTGCGCCATCTGCAGGTCCATGGTCGTTTCACCGGTGCGCTGGGACGGCATGTCGCCCACCACGATGGGGGTGAATCGCGGCAACTGGTTCAGATCGGCGAACTTGTCGAGGTCAGACTGTTCGAAGCCGTCGAAACCGAAGATGACTATGGTGCGGCCCTTGCCGGTGTACCCCTGGTCGGTCAGCGGAAAGACGTTGTAGGCCCGGCGAAGGTCCTGCGCACTCAGCCCACCGGCAGGCACATCGCGCGGCATGATCATGGGCCGCGACTCGCGGAATGGCGTGTAGCCCAGGAGCCTGCCGAATTCACTCAGCTCCGGGGCCAGTGACTGCGGCACTTCCGGTTGGCTGGTCGCCGCATAGAAAATCTGGCCGCGCCGCCCGCGATAGTCACGGACGTCGACACCCAAGGCTGCGGCCATCGCACGGGCCGGACCCTCGACGGTGGCCCAATCGTCGCCCACGCGCCACTGCACCGAAAGTCCTGCGGCCCTGGCCCATTCGATCAATCCGTGAGGCCGGGCGGCGCTCGCCAGCGCGGCCGTTAGTTCGACGTGTGGTGCCGATGACGGTCCGAGGTCCACCGAGGCTGACAGCAGCCGCGCCAGCGGACCCGTGAGGGCGAGACGTCCAGCCCGCTCAGCAGGTGGGCCGGCGGACGCGAGCAACGTCAGCCCGGCCGCAACCAGTACTGCGCCGATGCGCCGTACGGCGCATCGGCGACCTACCGGGATGGAGCGATCCGATCTAGTGCGGCGCCGTGATGACGTTGCCCGGCAATGCCGTCTGCGGTCCCGGGGCCTTCACCGACGGGGAGAACGAGTTCCCACCCTTGGTGGGTCCACCCTTTTCACTCGGAGTCACCGGCGATGACGAGGCAGGTGCCGACGTCGTGGTCGTGGTGGTCTGAGTCGTGGTGGTCGGCTCTTCCTTGGCCTTCTCACCGCAGGAGGACAACAGACCCATAGCGAGTCCGGCGGTGACGGCGACGCCGGCCACTACCTTTTTGCGGGTCGAGTTACGAACGGTGGTCATACCGATTCTCCTTAGTCCATTCCGTTCGCCCCGACAGCCGTAGCTACGAAGTAACGGGCATCGCGATCGTAAACCCGAATCGCTTCTCACAGCATACCGATAGGCACCTTTCACATTTGGGATATCTAGCCCGGTCTTGGGACATGACGCTTCGCTGGCAAACAACGCGCGGAGCTCTCGAAAGCCCACACCGGCGGGACTCCTGAGGCTGGTGCGACGGCAGTTGCCGGACGACGGCAAACATTCACCCGAAGTAGTACGTGACGTACCACTAGCCAATACGGTCAGAACGGTTCGGACTTCGCTGTTGAAGTCGTTTCGCTATCGAAATTGAAGGAGAAAGTTTCAGTGATCAACGAATTGCTCTTTCGTCGTACCGCTGCCGCCATCGGTATCGCAGCCGTAACTGGGGCTGCCGTCGTCGCCTGCTCGCAGGCTAAAGAAGCGGCATCCACCGCATCATCTGCCGCCAGCGCCGGTGCGAGCGCAGCTTCATCAGCCGCCAGCGCGGGTGCCAGCGCAGCATCATCAGCGGCCAGCGCCGGCGCCAGTGCTGCCACGTCCGCGGCAAGCGCCGCGTCCAGTGCCGCGTCGTCCGTGGTCGCCGGCGCCCCGACGTCCATCAATGTGCCTGGAGTCGGCGATGTGAAACTCGACGGCCCCACCGCCGACGCGTACACCAAGGCCGGTGGCGAGGCCGCGCTCGGCCAGCCGACCGCTCAGCCGCAGAAGGTCGGCGACGGTACGGCGCAGGCGTTCGCCAAGGGCACCATCTTCGACTCACCGGCGACCGGCGCGCACCTGGTGCAGGGCGAAATCCTGCGGGAGTACACCGAAAAGGGCGGTGCCGGAGGCGAATTGGGCTTCCCCACCGCTGACGAGGCGCAGACCGCAGGCGGTCCGGACGCGCCTAAGGGCGGCTGGATCAGCGAGTTCCAGAAGGGCACCATCACCTGGCTGAACCAGGGTGACGGCACCTTCAAGGGCACCATCACCCCCAAGTAGTAATCACTGCCCTTCAGCGATCCCGGCGAGCCGGGCCAGTGACGCCTGCAGCCAGTCGGCGGACGTCTTCCTGGCCCGGTTCAGCCGCTTCTCGTCGGTCAACGCGGTCCAGTCGTAGGTATGGGTGACGCGCGTGTGCGAGTCGTCGATGGGCTCAAGTTCCCAGCCCCACAAGTGCCCCGGCTGCGGCTGTCCGGGTTCGGACGGCTTCCACGCCATGCGCCGGCCTTCGACGAACTCGACGACGTGGTTCTCCCGCTGCGCGCCCATCGTGAGACCCATGACGAACACGTCGCCGACCGCGTGGACTCGCTGCCCAGCGGGCGCCTCCGCCAGATTGTCGTTGCCGTCCCAGCGCGGCTGCTGCGCGGGATCAGCGATGAGCTCGAAGATCTGCGCGGCCGGAGCGGCAATGTCACGGCTGGCACTGACGACGCGAATTTCGTTGTCCACAAGCCTATTCAACCCGACGGCACACCGCGCGACCTGTTAGGTCGGCAGTCGGCGGTTGATCACCAGCGCCGAGATCACCGCGCAGGTCAGCGCAAACACACCCAACCGCAGCCACGCGGTCCCACCGGGCCCGCGGATGGTTTCGTAGCCGATCTGCTGCTGGATGGTGTCGTAGCTCTTGTTCAGTTCCTCGATCTTCGTCGCCGTGTACATCTGGCCACCGGACAGTTCGGCGACCCGCTTCATGGTGGTTTCGTCGACCGGCACGTTGACCATCTGGTCGTCGACCTTCACCTTGCCGCCCTTGGTCCCGAACGCGATGGTGGAGATCGGGGTGCCGTCGTCCTTCGCAGTACGCGCCGCGGTGTAAGCACCATGCGGGCTGTCGGGGTTGCCCGGCCGGTTCTCGGCACCGTCGGACAGCAGCACGATGCGTTTCGGCGGCTTCTCGGTGTTGCCGCTGCCACCGAGCACGTCGGCCAGGGTGGAGATGGCGCGCAGCGCCGCGAAGATGCCGTCTCCGGTCGCCGTGCCGTCATCGACAGTCAGGTGATCGAGCGCGGTCAACGTCGCCTGGTGATCGGGCGTCGGAGACACCAGCAGGTTGGTGTTACCGGAGAACGTGACCAACCCCAGGTTCACCCCGGGAGTCAGTTTCTGCGCGAACTGCTTGGCCGCGTCCTTGGCGGCGGCCAACCGACTCGGCTGGACGTCGTCGGCCTGCATGGATCGGGACACGTCCATCACCAACATGATCACCGCACGGTTGCGTGGGGTCTTGATCTCGTGGGTGGGCGCGGCCAGCGCGACAGTCAGGGACAGCAGAGCGACCACGCAGAACACCATCGGCACGTGCCGCCAACGCGACGGCTGCAACGGCACCACATCGGCGCGAGGCTGCTCGCCGGCGTAGCTGCGCAGCCGCGCACGGCGGTTGCGCTGAGCTGCCAGATACCCGGCCACCAACGCGATGGGCAGCAGCGCGGTCAGGAGCAACCAGGGGTGGGCGAAGCCCGACAAAGACACCGATCCGATTCCCGGAAGACTCATCGGCGCCCCGTCGCGTTCGTCACCATAAGTGAAAAGTGTAGGAGTCGGTGCGGTGCAGCTTGGGCAGCGGGCCTGTGGCCTGCGAGAACCGCCACACCTCCGCTGCCGTTAGCGCCCCGTAAGCTGGCCGCGGACCGTCCCCGACACCTGCCGGAGGCCCATGCTCACCGTTCTGTACGTGCACGCGATAGCCACCGTGCTCGCCCCTCTATTGGTACGACGCTGGGGACGACAGGCGTTTTACCCGTTGGCTCTGGCTCCGGCCGGCTCACTCCTCTGGCTGGCCGCGAACTGGCCTGGCACCGGCGAACAGACCGTGAACATCCACTGGGTGCCCCAGTTGTCCATGGACATCACGCTGCGGCTGGATTCGCTGGCCGCGATCATGAGCGTGCTGGTCCTGGGCGTCGGCACGCTGGTGCTGCTCTACTGCGCCGAATACTTCCACCACGCCGACGGGCATACCGAGCGACGGCTGCCCAGTTTCGCCGCCGAGCTGGTCGCGTTCTCCGGCGCCATGTTCGGGCTGGTCTGCAGCGACAACACGCTGCTGCTGTATCTGTTCTGGGAGCTGACGACGGTCCTGTCGTTCCTGCTCGTCGGGCACTACGCCGAGCGCGCCGCCAGCCGGCGGGCCGCCACCCAGGCGCTGCTGGTCACCACATTCGGCGGCCTGGCCATGCTGACCGGCATCATCATGCTGGGCACGCTCGCGGGCACCTACCGGCTGTCCGACCTCGTCGCGCACGCGCCGACCGGTACCGCCTCGTCGGTCGCGGTGGCGCTGGTTCTGGTGGGCGCGCTGTCCAAGTCGGCCATCGTGCCGCTGCACTTCTGGCTGCCCGGTGCCATGGCGGCGCCCACCCCCGTCAGCGCGTACCTGCACGCCGCGGCCATGGTGAAAGCCGGCGTGTACCTGATTGCCCGGATGACGCCCGGCTTCGCCGATCACGCGCCGTGGCGGCCAACGGTCGTCGCGCTCGGCCTGGCGACGCTGCTGCTGGCCGGTTGGCGCGCGGTGCGTGAGTACGACCTGAAACTGATCCTGGCCTTCGGCACCGTCAGCCAATTGGGGTTGATCACCGTCATGGTGGGCGCCGGCGGCGGCGACCTGATGCTGGCCGGTCTGGCCATGCTGTGCGCCCACGCCATGTTCAAGGCCGCGCTGTTCATGGTCGTCGGCATCATCGACCACACGACCGGCACCCGAGATATCCGGAAACTGGCTTGGCTGGGCCGGCGCAGCCCAGTGCTCTTGGGCATCGCCGTGGCCGCCGCCGCCAGCATGGCCGGCCTGCCGCCGTTCCTCGGCTTCGTCGCGAAGGAAGCCGATTTCGAAACCCTGTGGCACAGCCCGACATTGGGCTCGTCGGCACCGTTCGTGTTAGCTACCGTGGCATTCGGTTCGGTATTCACCATCATCTACAGCCTGCGATTCCTGCACGGCGCGTTCGCTCGAAAAGGGTTAGCAGAACCCACCATTCGGGTCACCGAGATGCACCGACCGAGCGTCGGCTTCCTGCTGCCGCCAGGCATCCTGGCCATCCTCGGCCTCGGGTTCGGGCTGCTGCCCAACGCGCTGGACCACGCCATCGCCGACTACACCGCGACCATGCCTGGCAGCACCGGCTATCACCTGGCGCTGTGGCACGGCGTCAACCTTCCATTGGTGTTGTCAGCTGTGATTATCACGGCTGGCGGGGCGGCATTCGGCCTGCGGCACCGGCTCGAGCGGTTCCGGGTGCCCTACCTGCCGCTCGGCAACGCCGACCGGATGTACGACGCAGCCATCCGCGGCGCGGACCGCTTCGCCATCCGATTGACGGCCTTGACCCAGCGCGGCTCGATTCCGACGACGCAGTCCATGATCCTGACCACCCTGGCGGTATTGCCCATCGCGGTGCTGCTGCTGGGCCCGCGCGATCAGCCAGAGCTGAAGTTGTGGAACTCACCGATCCAGGTGGTCGTCGGCATCATCGTGCTGGCCGCGGCCATCAGCGCCACGGTGATGCGCAACCGACTGGCCGCGGTGCTGGTGGTCGGCGTCACCGGCTACGGCTGCGGCACGCTCTACGTCTTCTACGGGGCACCAGACCTGGCGCTCACCCAATTCCTGGTCGAGACTTTGACTTTGGTGGTCTTCCTGCTGGTGCTGCGGACGCTGCCGGCGGAATCGGATGCGACGCACATGAAGCGGCACCGGTTGCCCCGCGCGCTGCTGGCCACCGCGGTGGGGTCGTCGGTCACCGCGCTGGCCGTCTACGCCATGGCTGCCCGCAACACCCGGCCCATGGCCGAATTGCTGCCTGACGCTGCCTACTACCGCGGACACGGCGCCAACACCGTCAACGTGTTGCTGGTGGATATCCGGGCCTGGGACACCCTCGGCGAAATCTCGGTACTGCTGGTCGCCGCCACCGGTGTGGCATCAATGGTGTTCCGGCACAGGCGTTTCGGGTCCGCACCCCGGGTGCCCAAAGATCACCCGCAGACGCCCGACACCACCTGGCTGCGGGGCAGCGACCTTCGCGATCCGCTGCACCGCTCCCTGGTGCTCGAAGTCGCGACACGCATGATCTTCCCGCTGATCATGGTGCTGTCGGTGTACTTCTTCTTCGCCGGACACAACACGCCTGGTGGCGGTTTCGCCGGAGGCCTGACAGCCGGCCTGGCTTTGGTGCTGCGGTACCTGGCCGGTGGCCGCTACGAATTGGGCGAGACGCTGCCGCTGGACGCCGGGAAGATTCTGGGCGCGGGCCTGGCCCTATCGGCCGGCACCGCGACAGCGTCGCTCCTGCTGGGTGCGCCGGTACTGTCCAGCGCGGTGGTGAAATTCACGCTGCCCCTGCTGGGTTCCGTGAAGGTGGTGACGGCAGTGTTCTTCGACCTCGGCGTGTACCTCATCGTCGTGGGCCTGGTGCTGGACATCCTGCGCAGCCTCGGCGCCAAAGTCGACGAAGAGCTGTACGCACCACGGGAGGCGGCCACCCGATGACGACCTATCTCGTGCCATTGGTACTCATCGGCGGGCTCACCGGCACCGGCGTGTATCTGCTACTGGAGCGCAACCTGACCCGAATGCTGTTGGGCCTGTTGCTGATCGGCAATGCGGTCAACCTGCTGATCCTGGTGATGGGTGGCGACTCCGGCAATCCGCCGGTACGCGACCGCACCAGTCACGGCCAGACCGGGACGGCTGATCCGCTGGCACAGGGCATGGTCCTCACCTCCATCGTCATCACCATGGGAGTCGCCGCGTTCGTCCTGGCGCTGAACTACCGCGCCTACCGGCTGACCACCGTCGAGGAAGTCGGCGATGACCCCGAGGACAGCCGGCTGGTGCAACTGTCGTCCACCGACACGCCATCGGTCGACGAAGACCGCGCCGCACCGTCCGTCACCACCGACGCCAATGCGCCCGCCGAACTCGATGCGCTGCCCGCCGATGCCGCGGAGCAAGCGTGACAACGGGAGCGGTGCTGGCGCCGCTGCCGGTGTTGATCCCGATCCTCGGCGCTGCCGCGACGCTGATCGCCGGGCGCCAGCCGCGACTGCAGCAGATCGTCGCGCTGGTGGCACTCACTGCGATGACGGCGGTCTGCGCAGCGCTGGTCTACGTCGTCGACCATGACGGCACCATCGCCGTCCACGTCGGTGGCTGGGGCCAAACTGAGCCCGGAATGGGACCGCTCGGGATTGTCCTTGTGGTGGACCGGCTTTCGGCCCTGATGCTGGTGGTCTCGGCGATCGTCCTGCTGGCGGTGGTCTGGTACGCCATCGGGCAGGGCATCCGCGACGGCGGTGACGAGCAGCCGGTCTCGATCTTCCTGCCGACCTACCTGGTGCTGTCGGCCGGTGTGTGCATCGCGTTTCTCGCCGGCGACCTGTTCAACCTATTCGTCGGCTTCGAGGTGCTGCTGGCCGCGAGCTTCGTACTGCTGACCGTCGGCGCCAGCGAGGAACGGGTCCGGGCCGGCATCGGCTACGTCATGGTGTCCATGGTGTCGTCGGTGATCTTCCTGATCGGCATCGCGCTGATCTACGCGGCCGCCGGCACCCTGAATCTGGCCGAACTGGCGAACCGGCTCGACGGCATCACCCCCGGCACCCGCGCGGCGCTCTTCGCGGTGCTGTTGGTCGCGTTCGGCATCAAGGCAGCGGTGTTTCCGCTGTCGGCGTGGCTACCCGACTCCTACCCCACCGCCCCTGCGCCGGTGACCGCGGTGTTCGCCGGCTTGCTCACCAAAGTCGGTGTGTACGCGATCATTCGCGCGCACACCTTGTTGTTCCCCGGCGGCTCGCTCGACAACGTCCTGATGGTGGCGGCGCTGTTGACCATGTTGATCGGCATCTTCGGCGCCATGGCCCAAAGCGACATCAAACGGCTACTGTCCTTCACCCTGGTCAGCCACATCGGCTACCTGGTATTCGGCATCGCGGTGTCCAACCGGGTCGGCATGGCCGGAGCCATCTACTACGTCGCCCACCACATCGTTGTGCAGACCACGCTGTTCCTGGTGGTCGGCCTGATCGAGCGGCAGGCGGGGGCGTCGACGTTGCAGCGCCTTGGCGGGCTGGCCGCGGCCAGCCCGGTCCTGGCCTTCGTGTTCATCATCCCAGCGCTGAATCTCGGTGGTATTCCGCCGTTCTCGGGTTTCATCGGCAAGGTGGCGCTGCTGCAGGCGGGCGCGGAGAGCGCGTCGGTGCTCGCCTGGGCCTTGGTGGCCGGCTCCGTCGTCACCAGCTTGCTGACGCTGTACGTGATGGCGCGGGTGTGGACGCTCGCGTTCTGGCGCGCCCGCGCTGACGCACCCGAAGGCCTGGTAGCGGCCGCCCCAGCCGGGCTCTTGGCGCCGACAGCCGACATCGCGGTCGACGACCGGCCCGACGTCGGCCGGATGCCCGCCGGGATGCTGGCGCCGACCGCCGTCCTCATCGCAGTGGGCCTGGCCCTGACGGTGTTCGCCGGACCCATCTTCGGGTTCGCAGAGCGGGCCGCCGACCAGATCGCCGACCGTAGCCAGTACATCTCGGTGGTGCTGACGCCATGAACACCATGAGGCAGTGGCTACCCCGCGCCGGTGTGTTGTGCTGGCTGACGGCCGTGTGGATCCTGTTGTGGGGCACCGTCTCCGCAGCCAACATCATCGGTGGTCTCGCCGTAGGTCTGTTGATCACAGTGCTGCTGCCGCTGCCACCGGTGCCGGTCGCCGGTCGGCTGCACCCGCTCTCGCTGGCCTGGCTGGTGCTGAAAGTCGCCTACTACCTGGTGCTTTCGTCCGTCCAAGTAGCCTGGCTGGCGATCAGACCCGGTCCCCCACCGCTGACCGCGGTGCTGCGGGCCCGGCTCGCCCTCAAGTCGGATCTGGTGCTGGCCCTGGCGATCAACGTCATCAACCTCATCCCCGGTTCGATCGTGCTGGAGATCGACCAGGCGCGTCGACTGATCTACGTCCACGTGCTCGACGTCGGGTCTGAACGCGCAATGCAGCAGTTCTACCGCCAGATCGCCGAAGTGGAACGGTTGATGATCGCCTCATTCGAACGCGAATCCCATTGGCAGCCTTTGGAAGCGGATCACGCATGAATACCATTTGGGTCATCGCTGCGGTCATGCTGGTCACGGCCGCGGCTATCACGGTGTTCCGGCTGCTGGCCGGCCCCGGCACCTTGGACCGGCTGGTCGCGCTGGACACGTTCGTCGCCGTCACCATGTGCGGCATCGGCACCTGGGCGGCGTACAGCCTCGACACCACGGCGACCTACAGCTTGACGGCACTGGCCTTGATCACGTTCGTCGGCTCGGTCAGCGTGGCCCGGTTCCGCGTTCGTGATACCGACATCGATACCGAAACCGAGCCGGGGCGATGACCGTAATCGATGCTGTCGCTGGGGCTTTGGTCCTGGCCGGTGCTGCGCTTGCACTGACCGCGGCCATCGGCGTGGTGCGGTTCCCCGACACCCTGTCACGCATGCATGCCGCCTCCAAACCGCAGACGCTTGGACTGCTGTTGGTGCTGGGCGGCGCCGGGCTGCGGCTGCGCGGGCATGCCGATGTCGGCATGCTGATCCTGGCCGCGATGTTCACTTTGATCACTGCGCCGGTGGTGGCCAACCGCGTCGGCCAACTGGCCTATCGTGAACGCAGTTTCCGCGAGGACCTATTGATCCGCGACGAAATGGACGACCATGGCCCGAACTGACGACGACTCTTGGGACATCACTGAGAGCGTGGGCGCCACCGCGCTCGGGGTGGCCGCTGCTCGGGCGGCCGAAACCGCAACAGAGCGCCCGCTGTTCGAGGATCCATGTGCGCAGATTTTCGTCGAAGCAGCCACCGAGCGGGGCTGGTCGTCACCGTTCACGGCCGCCGATCCGGGGCCGGCGCAGGCCGCACGCATGCGCATGCTGATGGCGTATGTGCCGTCGCGCACCAAGTGGTTCGACGAGTTCTTCGCGTCAGCTGGCGCCGATAGCATCCTGCAGGTGGTGATCCTCGCCGCCGGACTGGACGCGCGCGCGTGGCGGCTGCCATGGCTGGACGGCACCGTGGTTTTCGAGATCGACCAGCCAATGGTGTTGGCGTTCAAGGAGGACACTCTGGCCGCACATGGTGTGCAGCCGGCCGCCCGGCACGTCGCGGTGCCGATCGACCTTCGTCAGGACTGGCCAGAAGCGTTGCGACAGGCCGGATTCGACTCCACGCGGCCCACCGCGTGGCTGACCGAAGGACTGCTGCCCTACCTCCCGGCCGAAGCCCAGTACCTGTTGTTCGACCGCATCCACGAGCTCAGTGCGCCGGGCAGCCGGATCGCGGTGGAGAGTTTCGGACCCGAATACTTCAGCGAGGCGAAGCAGCGCGTCCGCGAGGAACGCATGGCCGAGGTCCGCGCCGAGGCGGTTCGCACCGGCAAACCCACCTTCGACATCAGCGAGCTCGTCTACGTCGAACCGCGCGAGGACGTCGCCGAGTGGCTGACCCGGCACGGCTGGCAGACCACGGTCGAGACGTCCGCCGAGGTGACCGCCCGCTACAAACCGCAGATCGCCGGCGACGTGCCCGACCTGGGCAGCGAGTTCGTCGACGGCAAGTTGGTCTGACGGCGCGCCCCCAATCAGCGGTACCCGTCGACGTACGTTCCGCTGTCGTCCGTACGAACAACGAGGACGACGCCGGGCGCCGCGATGATCGCCTGGGCGCCAGCTGTCGCTACAGACCCGGTGGAGGCGCAGTCATTGCGGCTGAACACCTTTAGCTGTTGTTTGGCGTACACCACCTCAGCGCCGAGGATCACCGCTTGCGCGGTGAACAGTTCCGTCAACGGAAAATCCGGGAATGCGCATCGCACTTGACCGTCTGGGCCCCGCAGCGTGAAGTCATAGGGCCGGCCAGGTGCGGTGGCCAGAAAATCTGCCGAATCGTCGCGCGTCTCGTACGCGAAGACCAGGCCACGAATATCAAGAACGTGCCGGGTGGCAACGTTCACGAAAGTGCCTACGTAGTCGCCGGACTCGGCCTGAACACCCATCACGTATCCATTTCGACCCGCCCGCCTGACGTTGGGGCGGATCGCGTCATGGTCGTGGCCCGAGTAGAGCAGTCCCGACAATAGCGTTGTCTTCCAACGAATTTGACTACTCGCCGGATCGACATCGACGAAGCGAATTTCAGCCTGGCCACCGGACACACATCGATACACCGAACCGGGCAAGCTGGGGTGTCCGCCATACCAGCCGCCGCATTCAGTGGACGGTGCCGGCACTTTCCACATCAGCTTGCCGGTCCGAGTGTCATAGCGCGCCCACTCGCTGAAATCCTTGTTGGCCGCCAACAGATACGGCGACGGTCTGCGCGTGTAGTCGCCGGGGTCGAAGGCGTCCACCAAGCCAGGGTCGGTCGACGACCAAAGTTGCTGGCCAGTCATAGCATCCAAACCGACCAGCGTGCTCGGCGCACCGACACGTAGGACGACGGTGCTTCCTTGATCGAAAACGGCCATGTCTTCCACAACCAGGCGACCAGGTCCGGCGCGTCGGTAGTGCCAACGTTCGGCACCGTCCGGCCCATACGCGGTTACCCGTTCCCCGCTATACGTAATGAACCCAGCCCCGCCCCGCTCAACACGCCAATTCCGACGATCAGCAACGTCGTCGATGCGCATCGTAAAAGCCCGTTGCCCCAGACGATCTGGGCTCGGTGGCACATCCGTCGGCGTCGCCGCGGTGGCGTCAACAAATCGACTGTCGTCGCCGCCCCGCTGCGCCCGGATTGTGGTGACACCGGCGACCACCACCACGATCACCACGCCGATACCGACAAGCCAACGGCCGCCCCGCGACAACCGAACCACCACCGCTACCTGAACGCGTCGGCGACGGTCGGCGGTGTCTTGCTGATGTCGACGAGATAGGCGCCGCTCGTCCTGGCATTGCCTTGCTCTGGCTGACCATCAGTATCCAGACCGCTGATCGGGATGGTCACTTGGCCGTCGATCCGGATCTTCATGGTCTTCGGATCGAACTGGAGGACTTTCAGCCCACTGATATCGGCCGGTCCCCAGTTCAACGAGCCGTCCTGGTAACTCGAATATGCCTCGGCCAGGCACGGCGCCGGCGGCTTGGCGGCATGCGATTGCGCGCAGCTGGCAAATGCAGCCGTCACCGCGTCTTTGGCGGTCTGCTTACCGGCATCGCTGAGTCCGAATCCCATGGTGATACCGGATTTCGTCGGGCTCCCAACCTCGTCGAACCCCAACGGCTTTGCGCCGACCCTGAGATTCGGGTTGGCGGTCCCGATCTCGATATATCCGGGGAACAGGGAGACTGGGCTGTCGCCGATCTCCTTGCCGAAGACCGTCATCCCCTTCAGAACGCCCGGGTAGTCGGACTTCTCCGACGAGAAGTCGACCTTGATGGCCGCCTGCTTCAATCGCCACGGGCCGCCCGAGGTTCTCGGCAGGAACATGTTGAAGTCCAAGGGCTTACCGCCGAAGTTCATCGCCACATGCACGGTGGACGAGGTACCCATCGGGCGCGTGTCCACGTTGAGGATGCGGATGTCGCTTATCGGCATCTTGGCGATCTGCTGCTTCAGGATGTCGTTGGTCAGAAAATCTTTGGAGGCCGGCTCCTCACCGCTGTAAGACAGCGCGGCGTCCGCGTCTCCGCGCGACAGCGCCTCCAGATAGCCCTTGACCACGTCTCCGGGTGTCTTGCCGTCATCCTGTCCGCTGGCGAACGGGTTGAGCGATCCACCCGACCCTTTCGACCCGAGCGGCGTAAAGAAATACAGGCCGGCGCCGACTACCACCAGCACGACGAGGATGGCCCCGACTGCTAGCGGCCACCGCTTACGTTTCTTGGGCGGCACTCCGTATGGATTCGGTTGTGCGCCATAGCCTCCCGGCGCACCTACCCAACCTGGCGGCGGGCCGGGAGGCGGTCCCTGTGGCGGAAACTGTGGCGGCACAGGCCCGCCCCAGCCCGGAGGCGGGCCGGGCGCTGGCGGCGGGACGGGCACCGGGGGACGCTGATAGACCGTCGTCTTTTCCTCGTCGGGTACCCCACCCGGCGGATTCGGGCCTTGGCCCCCACCCGGCCAACCTGTCATGCTTCCCCCTCGTTCGGCGCGTGATCAGCTGTAGCGAATGTCGATCGGGTCTTTGGACACATCGGCCGTCGCCCCCGACAGGTACGCCGTCATGGTGCCGGTTCTCCCCCGGCCGTCCTTGCCCTGCGCGCTCACGTTGAACGTCACCTGCCCCGACAATCTGACCTTCATGTCGGACTCGCTCAGGTCGCCGATCCTGACCGCGCTCATGTCCGGCGCGCCCCAGTTCACCGTGCCGTCGATGACGTCATTCTTGTCCAGCTTGGCCGGGCACGGGAGCGGCGGGTTCAGCGCATGCGACGACTGGCAGCTACCGAACGACGTATTGAGTTGATTCGCAATGGCTTTGGTACCGCTATCGGTCAGCGCGAACTTCGGCTGCAGGTACGCACCCGACGAATAGCTCTTCATTTCGTCGAGCAGCAGGGGCTTGGCAGTGACAGACACGTACGGGCTGGTGCTGGCCAGATCGAGGTATCCGGGGAAGACGTAGACGGCCGATTCGTCGCTGATCTCCTTGCCGAAGAACGTCATCGACTTCCGCGCGGCATTGTCCGACGAACCCATGGACAGGTCAACCTTGATGGTCGCGTGCTCCAGCTGCCACTTGTCGCCGTCCTTCTTCACGGTCATCGTGGCGTCCGACGACTTGTCACCGAACTTGGCCGCGACATGCACGTCAGCCCGCCCGATGCTCTCCAACCCCTTGTCCTCGTTGAGGATTCGGATATCGCTGATCGGCCATTCCGCGATCTGCTTCGCCAGAATGTCGTTGGACAGAAAGTCCTTCGACGCCGGCTGATCCTTGCTGTAGGACAGCGCGGTCTCGGCGTCGCCCTTCGACAGCGCCTCCAGGTAGCCCTTCACCACATCGCCAGGCGACGACGCCTTGCTGCTGCCCGAACCGCCGTCAGAGGAAAAGAACGAGTCGTAGACGTAGTAGACCCCGCCACCCACGAGCGCGAGCACCACCACGATGGCCGCAAGGATCAGCGGCAGCTTGCCCTTCTTCTTGGGCGTGACGAACGGCTGGGCGCCGTAACCACTCGGCGCACCGGGTGCGCCCGGCCAACCCTGCGGCGCGCCAGGCGTCGCCGGCGGTGTTCCCCATCCCTGCGGAACGGCACCGGGAGCAGCTGGCGGCTGACCCCAGCCCCCGGCCTGCGGAGCCGGAGCCGCTGGCGGCGGTGTGGGCTGCGGCGCTGCCGGCGGCGGCGTCTGCGCCTGCTGGCCCCAACCCGGCGCGGGCGGCTGGCTCAGCGGCGGTGGCGTCGGGGGCGCCGAGGGCGCTGGGGGCCAAGGAGGCGCAGCCGGCGGTGTCGCCGGAGGCGTGGTCTGGTGAATCGCCGTTTCTTCTTCATCGGACGACCTACCGGCGCCCCCGCCTGGGTTTGGGCCGTTGTAGCCGCTGCCCTGCCAACCCGTCATCGTGCGTCCTCCCCGGAATCGCGTGCACTGCCGTTCAGAACGTGCACTGCCGTTCAGAATAATCGCTAGTCCCCCGACAGCTGGAACTCCACCATCGCGGTAAGGCTCTCCACCGATTCGTTCAGAGCATCTAGCCGAGCCGACGCATTCGGCGCAGCCAGCACCGAATACTTGTCAGCCTGGCCGCTCGGCAGCAGCGAGGCCAAGGCGTACAACCGTTGTCCCACATCTGGCTTCACGGTCCGGCCCAGGATCGCATCCCGGTTCCGCAGCCGTCCGCCCTGAGATGACGCGATCCGTTCGAACAGCGCGATGATCCGGTCCTCGACGTCCACGATCGCCGACGCGGCCACGACGGGTCCCGGCTCGTCGGGCCACAGTTCTATTTCGGCCCGCGGATATGGATCGTCGTTGTGCCACTGCAGGATTCGGATGCGGTCGGTCACGCTGCAGGTCAGCATGTACTGGCCCGTCCCCTGCGGCTGGCAACGGTCGATGTGGGCCATGGCCCCGACAGAACACCGGGCTTCGCCACCGCCGACTTCACGCCCGGCCGAGATCAGCACCACACCGAACACCTGCTCGGCAGCGGCCATGCAGTCCCGCACCAGTTCGCCGTACCGCGGCTCGAAGATGCGCAGCGGCAGTTCCTCACCCGGCAGCAGCACGGATTCCAGCGGGAACATCGGCGTGATGGCCACGGCTACAACTCCAGCTCCGACACCAGATGGTCGACGACTTCCAGCAGGTCCCCGTCGCTCTCCTCGGCCACCCGCCGCTGCCGTTGATACGACCCACCCAGGGTGTAGATGTCGGCGACCCGAGCCAGCTCGTCGGAGCAATTGAGCGATGCCGCAACAGGTTCCAGCCGGTTAAGCAGGTCGTCGAGATCGTCGGTGACCAACCGCTCGTTGCTGTCGGCGTCCAGGATGATCTCGGCGTCCAGCCCGTAACGCGCTGCGCGCCACTTGTTTTCCTGCACATGCCACGGCGGCATGGTCGGTAGCTGCTCGCCGGCGTCCAGCCGACGATCCAAATCGACGATCAGGCAATGCGTCAGCGCGACCAGCGCACCCAGTTCGGCGATGTTGGACACCCCGTCGAAAATCCGCACCTCAACCGTGCCCAGATGCGGCGACGGCCTGATGTCCCAACGGATTTCGTTCATGTGATCGATGATGCCGGTCTTGCGCTGGTCGTAGACGAAGCGCTCGAAATGCGACCACTTCTGAAAGTGGAACGGCAAGCCCGCCGTCGGCAGCTGCTGGAACATCATCGCCCGGTTACTGGCATAGCCGGTGTCTTCACCGTCCCAGTAGGGCGACGACGACGACAACGCCAGCAGATGCGGGTAGTGGTTCAGCAGCGAGGTGATGATGGGCATCACCTTGTGTGCCGACGAAATCCCCACGTGCACATGCACGCCCCAAATCAGCATCTGCCGACCCCACCACTGGGTGCGTTTGATCAGCTCGGCGTAGCGCTGCCCTTCGGTGAGCTGCTGGCTCTCCCATTCAGCGAACGGGTGAGTCCCCGCACAGAACAGCTCCATGCCGCGCTCCCGCACGATCCGGCGCACCGGACCGAGCGTGGCCCGCAGATCGTCCATGGCCTCGCCAGCGGTATCGCACACGCCGGTGACCACCTCAACGGTGTTGCGCAGCAATTCCTTGTGCACGTGCGGTGTTTCGCCGATCTCGGCGATGACCGCAGCGGCCTCGTTGCTGAGGTCACGCGTGTGGGCATCGACGAGAGCAAACTCCCATTCGACACCGAGGGTCGGCCGTGGCGACCCTGCGAAATCGATCCGCGGTGGGGTGTGGCTGTCCGCGCTACCCGGCAGAAATGACACCGCACGCCACGCGCTTACCGGCGTCACCGGTGTTCATCGAAGCCTCGTCAGCACCCGGGGCGGCACCCTGAATCTGCTGGTACCGGTCAGCCGGGATGTTGCCGAAGTTGTCCGCCTTCTCGTGGATGATCAGCGCGGTCTTGTTGCCGGCCAGCAACTGCTCGGCGGTGAAGGCGTCGGTCGTCGTTACGAGCTGCGCGGAGCCGTCGCTACGCACCTGCAGCGAAGCCAAATCGCCGCTCATCGGGTGCGCGGTGTGGCCCGGAACCTGGAAGTGCCCACCGGCCGAAAGGAAGTCACCAGGCGCGCCACCGGTCGGAGCGGCCGAGTTCGGCTCGCACTTGCCGGTGGAGTGGATATGCAGGCCGTGGAAGCCCGGAGCCAGCACGCCGGGCTCGGTGGTCTTGACCGTCAGCGTGGCGAATCCGCCATTGAACAGGAACTCAGCGGTCGCGACGGTCACCCCTTCGGGGGTCTTCAGCTCGGTGACCAGCTTCTCGCCGATCGGGGCAGCCTTGGGCGCTTCAGCCTTTTCGCCCTGCGCCTGCGGTGCGTGCTCGACGCCGGTCCACACCGCGGGGGGCGTGCCGGGCTGCGACGTGGCAACCTGTCCTGGAGGGGCACACGCCGCCACGACCGGGGCGATGACCGCAGCAGCGGCGAGGAAGCGAATCGGAGCTGAGATCGGCATGCCCGAGAGCCTAACCGGTCACCAGAACGATCACGCCCGGTCCCTTGTCATTCAGTGCCGGGAGGCGGGGTTCGACCGGCGCATCGAGGACTTTGCCCACCGCTTCGGCGGCTTCCTTCTCCCCCGGTGCGTCGCCGAAATACACGGTCGTGACGGGCGGCGGAGCGTCCACGCTGAGGTTGTCGGTCTCGACGACGTTCCACTGCGCGTCGTGCAGGTGGTTGGCGACGGTCTGGGCCGCGCCGGCAACCTCGGAGATGTTGAACACCTTCACGTCGGCCTTGGGCGGCGCAGGCGTCGCCGACGACGTGGTGGACGCGGCGGACGTGGCGCTGGCCGAGCTGCTCGACGAACTGGACTCGGAATTGGTGCTATCCGAACTCAGCGACTGGAAAGCCACGAGCAGGAAGACAACACCAAGGAACAGCAGCACCATGACCATGGCGCGCAGGGGTAGTCCGGAAGACTCTCGCTGATTCATTGTTCCCCACCTTATCGAGGCGGACCCTCAGGGCAGAAAAGCTAGGTGATTTCGAAGCCGAGACGACGCGCGGCCTTGGCCTTCTGCCGGCTGGCGCGCTGCCGACGCAGTCGCTTGACCAGCATGGGGTCCGCAGCCAGCGCCTCAGGTCGATCGACCAAAGCATTGAGCACCTGGTAGTACCGGGTCGCCGACATCGAGAACAGCTCCTTGATGGCGTCCTCTTTGGAACCAGCGAACTTCCACCACTGGCGTTCGAAACCGAGAATGTCGTGTTCGCGGCGGGTCAACCCGTCGGCAGGCTCAGAGTTGTCCCCGGATTGCTCAGTACGCGCGATAGCGCCGTCCATTTCGCCCCTGGACCCTTTCTCTGATCTCGGTATATGCCAGCCTGTTTCGTGCGTCACAACGGTTCTGGGACGCGCTAGGTGGTTCGGCGAACATTCAACCACGGCGAACGGTATTGAGCCGTGATCGTTACCCGCGAGTCGGATCACTAAGATTGCTCGCCATGGCTGTACGTCCAATCTGCATCGTTGGTGACCCCGTTCTGCACGCTGCGACCACTCCGGTGGCCGTCGGCGCCGACGGGTCACTCCCTTCCGATCTCGCCGAATTGATCACCGATATGTACGAAACTATGGATAAGGCCAATGGGGTGGGTCTGGCGGCAAACCAGATCGGCGTCGGGCTTCGGGTTTTCGTCTACGACTGCGCCGACGACCGCGGCCAGACCGCGCGGCGCCGCGGAGTCGTGGTCAATCCAGTCCTGGAGACCTCGGAGATTCCCGAGACCATGCCCGACCCCGACTACGACGACGAGGGTTGCCTGTCGGTCCCCGGCGAGTCGTTCCCGACTGGGCGCGCCACCTGGGCCAAGGTCAGCGGCCTGGACGCCGACGGAAATCCCGTCGAGCTGGAGGGCACCGGCCTGTTCGCGCGGATGCTGCAGCACGAGACCGGCCACCTCGACGGCTTCCTCTATCTGGACTGCCTGATCGGCCGCAACAAGCGGGACGCCAAGCGGATGGTCAAGTCGAACAAGTGGGGCGTACCCGGGCTGAGCTGGATGCCCGGCGAGGTCGACGACCCGTTCGGGCACTGATGCCCCCACCGCCCGCGGGGGTCGGTAGCCGCGTATCGCTTCGCTACCGGTTGCCCGAGTCGGGGGCCGAGGCCTTCACCGACGTCGTCGGCCATCTCGAGGCGCTGTCCCCGGTTGTGGTGGTGCGCACCAAATCCGGTGAGCTGGTGGAGATCAACCCCACTGATGTGGTGTCGGTGCGCGAGCTGTCCCACGCCCCGGTGCGCAATTCGCAGATTCGCGCGGTCGAGCATGCGGCGGCGCTGGCGTGGCCCGGCAACGAACACCAGTGGCTCGATGGGTGGCTGCTGCGAGCCGCGGGCGGCGCCGGCAAGGCTGCCAATTCGGCTGTGCCCCTGCTGTTTTCGTCGGATCTGAGCGCCTTGTCGGCCATCGCGCAGTGGTACGGCGCACGCGGGTTGCCGCCGTGGCTGGCGTTACCGGAGCGGCTGCTCCCGGTGCGGGCGGACGGCGTCGACCCACATCGCGTGCTCACGGTCGCGTTGTCAGGTGATTTGGACGTCACGTTGCCGCCACTCCCGGATGACCGGTGGCTGCAGATCTCCGGACGGGACGTGCCAGTCGAGGTGCTCAGCGCCGTCATCGACGGCGACGTGGGGTTTGCCACGGTTGCCGACGCGGCGGTCGGGCGCGTCGCGGTGACGACGGCGCCGGACGGCACCAAGTGGGCGGGATTGTCGGAAGTGACGGTGCGCAGTGATCGGCGCCGCCAGGGGCACGGCCGCGCGCTCTGCGACGTGTTGTTGGCTTGGGCGGCGGCGCGCGGCGCGACACACGCGTACGCGCAGGTTCCCGACGACAACGCGGCGGCGAACGGGCTGGCTGAATCGATGGGCTTCCGGCTGCATCACCGGGCCCGGTACGTGCTGCTCTAACGCGAAAACTACGGTTTCTTGCGCGAAATCATGAACTCGCACAAGAAACCGTAGTTTCAGCGGGTACTAGCTAGCCTTCGCCTGACGTGGACTTCGTCGCCGCCTTCGGCTTCTTGGTCTCCGACTTCTTCGTCTCGGACTTCGGCTTTTCCGACTTCTCCTTGCTCGGCTTGGTCGTCTCCGACTTCGTCTCGGTCTTCGTGTCCGACTTCGTCTCGGTCTTGGTGTCCGACTTCGTCTCAGTCTTCGTCTCGGGCTTCGTCGACGCGGGCTTCGTGTCGGGCTTCGTCGTCTCCGGCTTCGTTGTCTCCGGCTTCTGAGTTTCCGACTTCGTGCTGCCGGACTGGGTATCCGCCTTGGTGTCGTCAGACTTCGTCGTCGCGACAGGCGTGGCCGGGGTCTCCGCAGCGGCAGACTTCTCCGGGGTGGCCGGGGTGGTGGCCTTCTCCGGCGCCGGCGTGGTGACCGATGCGGCCTTCACCTGAGTCACAGCCAGCGTGGGCTGCGGGATCGCGGTAATCGAGTTGTCCGTGGCCGCCTTGGTCACCGACACCTGGCTAGCGGCAGCCGGGGTAGCGGCAGCCGGGGTCGCCGCGGGCGGGTTCAGCGGGTTGCCGGTGCCGCTCCAGCCGATGGCCTTGGCCAGAATTTGCCCCAGCGACATCAGCGCACCGATCGGCCCGACGCCTTGGCCGGCGATCGGCAGGTCGAGCGGGAAACCCATGACGCCGGTGGTGACGACCTGACCGAGCGAGTTGAGGATCGAACCGCCGATGTTATTGGCGGCCCCGGTCACGGGGTCCACCCCTGTGACGCCGGGAGTCAGCAGCCCACCGAACTGAATGCTCAGATCGTGCAGGGTCGTCTCATGCGTCAGGAGTCCGGAGCCGTTGATCAGTGGCGCCAGCGCGCCGAGATTGAGGTTGGCGCCGTTGAGGAAACCGCCGATCACGTTCGCCGGAATGTTGATCACGTGCTGCAGTGCGGTCATTGCGTCACCGCTGGACAGCGCTGCTCCGGCCGCGGTGAGGCTGTTGACCAGCGCCACCACCGGGCTGATCGCCGGACCCGCCAAGCCGATCAGGACACCGCTGAGCGGCGAAGCAAGAACGTTGAGGACCTGAGTGATCACCTGCGTCGCCCGTGGGTCGTTCTCCGTGGGGAGCAACTTCGGCATGATATTGAGCGCCATGTAGTGCCAGCCATCGAGCGATCCGAAGACCTGACCGGTGTTGTAGTCGGTGTTCAGGAGCGTGGCGGCCTGAACCACGGACTGCACATTCTTCACCACCTGACCGAGCACCGTCCCGATGCTGCCCGGGTTCTGCAGGACCGCGCGGAGGTGGGTCACCTGGTTGGCCAGAATCTGTTGGAGCAGCACGGCCGGCGCCGCGGAGAATTCCACGCCGAGTCTCTGCGCACTGGCACCGGCCGTCTCGAATACGTCCTTCCACGGCTGCAACGGGTTGAAGGCCGCGGTCAGTTGCACCGCAGCGGTGCTGATCGACGGAAGCGCCGGTAGGTGGGCAACGGCAGGCACCGACGGCAGCAGTGGGCTGACCACGATAGCCGCCGTGGTCACTGCGCAGATGCCCGCCTTGGTATGGCGACGGACCGCAACATCCATGAAAACAACTCCCCTTTCGAGGTGGAAAGAAATTGACTGGGTGGGACGAAAGTCCTCGGTTGATAGACGGCGAGTTTCCGCCGGGAGTCGGTGGGCCTCCCCGAGGAGGAGACCCACCGACGCCTGACTACTTGTCCGAACCGCCCGAAGTATGCGAGCCGGCGCCAGTCGAACCACCCTGGCTTGCAGTGGATTTCGTCGCCGCTCCCGACTTAGTGGGCTTCGGCTTTTCCGGCTTCTGCTTGCTCGGCTTCGTCGACTCCGACTTCGTATCGGTCTTCGTGTCCGACTTCGTCTCTGACTTGGTCTCAGACTTCGTCTCGGTCTTCGTCTCCGACTTGGTCTCAGGCTTGGTCTCGGGCTTCGTCGACGCGGGCTTCGTGTCGGGCTTCGTCGTCTCCGGCTTCGTCGTCTCCGGCTTCTGACTTTCCGACTTCGTGCTGCCGGACTGGGTATCCGCCTTGGTGTCATCAGACTTCGTTGTCGCGACAGGCGTGGCCGGGGTCTCCGCAGCGGCAGACTTCTCCGGGGTAGCCGGGGTCGCCGGCGTCGTGGCCTTCTCCGGAGCCGGGGTGGTTGCCGACGCAGCCTTCACCTGTGTCACAGCCAGGGTCGGCTCCGGGATCGACGTGATCGAGTTGTCCGTCGCCGCCTTGGTCACCGTCAGCTCAGTAGCAGCGGCCGGCTTCGCCACGGGCGGGGCCAGCGGGTTACCGGTACCGCTCCAACCGATGGCCTTGGCCAACAGATGGCTGAGGTTCACCAGCGCACCGATTGGCCCGATACCCTGCCCCGTGATTTCCAACGGGAAGTCCGGGGCGAGCGTCGTGGTGGCGGTCAGCCCAAGGGAGTTCAGGATCGAGCCACCGATGCCGGTGAGATCCATGCCGGTCACTCCGGCAGTGAACAGCCCGCCGAACTGGAAGTTGAGGTTTTGCAGCGAGTTACCGGCAGGCATGGTCTTGGTGAGCAGCGGCGCCAGCACGTCCAAGTTGAGATTGGCTCCGTTGAGGAAGCCATTCACCATGCTGGCCGGAATGTTGATGGCGGTTTGCGCCGCGGTCATCGCGTCACCCTTGGCGATCGAGGTGACAATCTTGGTGAGGCTGTTGACCAGCGCCACCACAGGACTGATGCCTGGGCCCACCAAACCGATCAGGACTCCACTGAGCGGCGACGCAAGCACATTGATCACCTGCGTGATGATCGCGGACGCCTGCGGGTTACCGGCCGTCGGGAGCATGCTCGGGAGCATCCCTGCGACAAGGCCGTGCCAGGCGTCATTCGAACCTGCGATGGTCCAATCGCTCGGGACGGTCCCCAGCAGCGTGGCAGCGGTGATCGCCGACTTCACGTTCTGCCCCACGTCCTGGAGCACCGAGCCGATGCTGCCGGGATTGTGCAGGATCGCCCCAACGTGGGTGATCTGATTCTTCAGGAACTGCTGGAGCAGCACCGCCGGCGCCGCGGAGACGGCAGCACCGATTTGCTGCGCATTCGCCGACGCGGTGT
Organism: Mycolicibacterium sp. CBMA 234; assembly: GCF_009729415.1. Lineage (GTDB taxonomy): Bacteria > Actinomycetota > Actinomycetes > Mycobacteriales > Mycobacteriaceae > Mycobacterium. The sequence continues at coordinate 127,419 of NZ_MPKW01000023.1, read as the reverse complement.
TGAACGCATCCATCCACGGCTGCAGCGGGTTGTACGCCGCGGTCAGCTGCACGTTCGCGGTACTGACGGCCGGCAGCGCCGGAAGATGGGTCATGGCAGGTGCCGACTGCAACAGCGGACTGAGCACAACGGCCGCCGCGCCTACTACGCCGATACCTACCTTGGTATGGAGACGAACCGCATCATGCATGAACAAACTCCTCAATGTGTGTGCTTACCGGCGAGTAATTTACCGACGAGTAACTCAGTAAATCCAGAGTTTTTGACGAACTCGTCACGAGTGATAGCGATCAAAGGCATCCAACAGCCGCCACAAAGGCGGTCTGAGTATTAGCCGGTAAACGGCCATTTATAGGCCGGCTAACCACTGAGGCAAATGGCCAGTCGGCAAACCCATTTACGAGGCCAAGCCAACACTCCACGAGCCGGCAGCCGCGCCACCTCGGCAGCAGAATATATTCCTATTAGTAATGCTCAGCCGTGATTTTCCCGTTATGACGCGTCCCACATCAGGCAACGATGGTGACTCGGATCTCACTGCTGCCAGCCACGGTCTGTGATCTCGACCGGGACGTCCAGTACCCGTTGCAGCGGCAGATCTAGCAAACCCTGCACACGGCGGACCGACCCCCCGCAGCGGTTGCTGCACTGAGCCGCCTCACCCGCGATCCGAGTCCCGGCGAATGTCCACATTGTGAGATGACGGGTGGGACGGCACGTACCCGGCAATATCAGCAATCGATCTTCGACCGTCCGCCGAGTACAACGACCGGCACTTCGCCATGTATCTCGGACGGTCGGCGGAACGCACGCGGCGCTGTGGGCCGTCGAGTTGCTCGAACTCAACCGTGACGTTCAGGGCTAGCGCGCAGTCCGGCTGCTGGCCACCAATAACCTCGGCGGATACGCCAGCCTCACGCCTACCGCACCAAAGTGGCGCCACCGTCCAGCCGGATCTGCTGGCCCGTCATGAACCGCGATTCGTCGGCCAGCAGATAGAGCACGGCATACCCGGTCTCCCAGGCGCTGGCTCGCCCCATCTTGAGTTTCACCACGTCCTGGTATGCCTCTTCGACCTCGTCCGGATTGAAGCCGAACAATGACTGCGAGTCGGTGTTCGACAGTTGGGAATCGATCGGTCCCAGCATCAAGGTGTTGGCCCGGATACCGGCTCCGGCGTATTGCGTCGCAGTGAGTTCGGTGACGTAGTTCAGGCCACACTTGCCCAGCGCGTAGGGCATGATGCCGATGTTCAGGCCCAGCTCGTTCTTGATGCTGGCGATCGACGAGATGTTGACGATGCTCCCAGTGGTGCCACCATCGTTCTTCTCCATGCACTGCGCGGCGAACAGGTTGCAGTAGTAGCAGCCGAGCATGTTCACATTGATGCCGAGGTTGAAGTCCTCGGTGGTCATCGCGTTGTTCACTCGATCGAAGGGCGGGTTGATCGCCACGCTGTAGACCATGCCGTCCACCCGGCCGCTGCGCTGCATGACGGTGTCGAAAATCCGTTGGCACTCTTCCTTTTCCGCGACATCGGCCTGCACCGCATAGGCGCTGCCACCCTCTGCGGTGATCATGTCCACGGTCTGCTGCGCGGCGGCGAGGTTGATGTCCACGGCCACCACCTCGGCACCGTGACGCGCGGCCAGGATCGCGCTGGCGCGCCCATTGCCCAACTTGGGCCCGGGCATCTGCCCGCCACCGACTACGGCCACCACCTTGCCCGACAGGTCGAATGGCACGCGGTTCTGAGTATCGAAATCTATTGACATGTTTCCTCTTTCGGAGATTTGGTGAGATACCGGTGAGCCGGGATCAGTGCACGTGAATTGCCCGTTCGGGGCATTGGGAGACGGCTTCGGCAACGAGGCCCTCGAACTCGGCGCGAATGTCGGTGGCAACGGCGTGCGCATAGCCACCGTCACCGAGGGCGAACACCTCGGGGCACAGACCCACGCAGACGCCGTGGCCGCCGCAGGCGTCATCGTCGACGGTGACCCTCATGACGTCGCCACCGTCAGGTGCAGATCCGTCAGTCCCCGCAGGATGTACGTCGGCACATAGTCGTAGCGCCGATGCCCGGGGCCCCCGTGCCTGGTCTCGTCGATCTCAATAGCACTGGTGCCCAACAGGATTCGCTGGATAACCGCTTTCGCTTCGGCTCGGGCCAACGGTGCTCCGATGCAACTGTGAATGCCGCGCCCGAACCCGATGTGCCGCCGGGCGTTGTGCCGGTTGAGGTCGAACGTATCGGGATTGTCGAACTGCCGGGGGTCACGATTGGCCGCACCGTAGTGGACCATGACCGTGGTGCCGGCCGGGATCTCGACCCCACCCACCGTCGTCGTCGTGCGGGCAAGCCGGAAGTCCCCCCGGATCGGGCTTTCGAAACGCAGTGTCTCCTCGACGAAATTCGCAATGAGGTCGGGTTCACGGCGAAGTTGGGCCTGCAGGCCGGCGTCCTCGGCCAGGATCTTCAGCGCCGAGGACAACAGCCGCACCGTGGTTTCCTGACCGGCCGAGAACAGGTTGGCCGCCACCCGCACGACGTCGATGACCTCGGGGATCGACCCATCGGGAAAATGCGCCTGCGCCATCTCGGTCATGACATCGCCGCGGGGGTTGCGGCGGCGGTCCTCGATGTAGTCGGCGAAGCGCGCGTAGAGGAACTCCAGCGGGGCATGTTCCATGACCCCGTCCTCGGTGCTGCCCAGCGACACGTCACCGATGAGCCGCTCGGTGAGCTCGGGGCGGTCTTCCTCGGGAACGCCCAGGAGGTCCGCGACGACCAGCAGCGCGACGGGAGTGCCGACCGCACGGATGAATTCGCCACCGCCGCCCGCCACGTAGGGCGCGAGCACCTGGTCGGCGAGCCGCCAGATGTACTCCTCGTTCTCCTTCAACCGCTTCGGCGTGATCAAGCGCGCCAACAGCGATCGGTGCGCGGTGTGCGTCGGCGGATCGAACGATGGCAGCTGGTCGCTGAACGGCAATTCATCACGATGCGCCTCGATCAGCGCACCGACCTGCGCGTCGCCGAGCCCGTCCAGCGGCACTGGAAACCCGGGGACCGGCCCCGTCACGGTGTTGCACGACGAGAACGCGTCGTGATCCCCCACCACAGCCAGCACCTCGTCGTATCCGGTGACCACCATGACGCCGTGCGTCGGTTCGCGCAGCACGGGGCCGGCGGAGCGCATGCGCTCGAGAATCGGATACGGGTCGGCAACCAATCGCGAGTCGTGGAAGAAATCAAGGTCGTCCAGGACGCCTGGGAGCTGCGATGTCATCTGAGGTTCCTTCGAATCAACGCCAGGTTCGGTAACATGTGTTACCTAAAAAAATGTAGCAGATCTAGGTAACACTTGTTACCTAACGGTCGTTACACCCCATAATCGACAGATGGTCCTCACAGCTCATGCGGAGCCGACCCGAGATCCCCGCGCGCAGCGCACGCGCGCGGTTCTGATGCAGGCGGCCATGGACCTGGTGTCGGCGCGCGGCACCGCCGCCATCACCATGTCGGAGATCGCCGAAGCCGCCAATGTCAGCCGCAAGGCCGCCTACCAGCAGTTCGGGGACCGCGACGCGCTGCTCCTGCAGACCGCGCTCGACTTCATCCGTCGCGAACTGCTCCCGTCCCTCGAATCGGCACGCGGTCCCGCGCGGGTACTGACCAATGCCCGGCATTTCGCCGAACACCGTGGCTTCTACCGGCCCGTGCTACTCAGCGCCGGCGGCCTGTCCCTCAGCCGCGAGATTGCAGCGTTCTTGACCCCCATCACGCGTGACAGCATGGTCGCGCGATTCGGTGCGGCCGCCGACGCCGTCACAATCGCCGATCTGACCACGACGTACGTCGGCGGCAGCACAGCGCTACTGATCAGATGGCTGGTTGAAGATCCAGAACCGCTCGATCCACTCGACTTCTCCGATCGGTACTTTCGCGTCCAGTCACTGGTCCTTCCGCCTGACGAGGCGCCCGGCGCACCCGACGGCAATCTGTGAGCAGCTCCGGCCGGGCAACCGGCAGGCCGGGCAGCCAAGTATCGTCGTGCGGTGCACGAGACTGCGGCGATGTCGGCTGCCGAGTTGCTCGAACTCAATCGTGAAGTTCAGGGCTCCCGGGCAGTTCGACTGCTGGCCACCAACAACCTCGGCGTGTACGCCAGCCTGATGGAACGGCATCTCAGTGACGGCTTCGTGGCTGAGACCGAATTGGTGGTCCGCCTGGAGCGGGACCTCGAGGCCCTCGGCGCCACCGATGACCAGCTCGGACAGTCCGGCCTCGCGCTGATCAAATCGTGGGCCAGCCAAGGCTGGTTGCACCGCGTCGTGGACCAGAAGGTGGGGGCCGAGCGCAACATCTGTTACCTCACCCAGGATGCCCGCCGGGCCCTCGACTTCGTCCGGGGCATGCGTCGGGGTGACAGCATTGCCACGGGTGGCTCGATCAGCGGCATCGCGTCGCGGATGCGTCAGATCGCGACCCGCGCCGGCAATGACCCCGACCGGATCCGGACCGGCATCGAAGCCGACATCGCCGCGCTGCACCGCGAGCTCAACGAGCTGGAAGCCGGTCTGCGGCCCGAGCCCGACGTCACCGACATGTACGACGAGGCCCGCGCCATCGCCCTGCAGATGGAACGGCTGATCACCGACATCGGCGTGTACGGCACCATGATCGAGCAGGCCACCCAGGCGCTGGACGATCCGATCGACACCAACCTCGAGTACCGCGACCGGCAGCGCCAGATGTATGCCGACTACCAGGCCGCATGGGATTCGGCGGGCCGCGATTCCCACCGCGCGTTCTTGCGGATGATCAACGATCCCGACCAGCGCGCGGAATTCGAGACCGACATCGCCACCGTCGCCTCGGCACTACCAGAGCTGGACCCCGCGCTGCGCAAGGTGATGGCCGGGTTCTTCGAGTTGATCGGGCACCAGATCGATGAGGTGGAGCGCATCCAGCAGCGGTGCGCACAGCGCGTCAAGCGGTTCACTGCGTTCGGCACCATGGAGTCCAGCCGCGGCGTGGCACGCCAGCTCAACGAGGCCATCGGGGCGGCACGTGCCCTGCTGAAATCGTCGCTGACCGACTCGCGGCTGGACCTCGAAGTGCCGTTGGCACGGCACGCGATCAGCTCGATCGGCGCGCTGAGCTTCAAGATCGGCGACCTATCCGCCCCCAAACCTGCCGAAGCGGCCTCCGGTGAGCTGGACCTGTCGAGTTTCGCGGCGCTCACCACGCAGGTCGACGCGCCGGCGATGTCCGAGTTGATCAACAAGGCAGTCACCCGCCGCCCGGTGTCTCTGGCCGAGGCCGTGGAGCTGCTCGATTCGGCGTACCTGGGCCACGTCATCGTGTTGTGGTCATGGGCCCTCAAGCAGCCCGCCCAGCCGGGAGGCGACGCCATGTCGGTGCGCTTCCGTTCGCTCGACGGCCGGGACCGCGAGATCGAGGTTCCGTATCTGATGTTCACTGAACCGGTCGCGACGGCGGGTGCGGTACATGACTAGCGTTGGCGGAGGCCAAAAATGAGTAGCCTTGGCGGAGGCCAAAAATGAGTGATGGCCCAATCGATTTCGCGTCGCTGCCGGAGGTCGACAGCGTCAGCAGGGCGGCGCAGCAGCGTCGCCCTCGGTTCGACGGTGACGTCAGTGCCATGCCGGACCGGGCCTGCTGGGCACTGCAGCACCTACTGACCCGCCGCTACGTCAGCAGCGAGTCGGATCGCGACATCTACAGCTGGATCCTGGAGTACCGCAACGAATTATCGGTGCGGCTGTCTGAACTCGATCTACAGTTGCGCATTTCCGAAGGCGTCGACATCGCGTTCATCGAGCAGGCGCGGTACGAGTCGGCCAAGGGCATCAAGCTGCTGCGCCGCGAACCGCTGGGCACCTACGACTCGATCCTGGCGCTGCACCTGGCCCAGATGATGCGCGCCGGCGGCGACCAGAACTTCCTGATCACCCGCGACGAGATGCACGGCATGTTCAGCGGCGTGCTCAATGAAACCGACCGGGACGCAGTGACTTTCACTGCCCGCATCGACGCGGCCATCGCCCGGTTGACGGGGCTGGACATCCTGCGGCGCAGCCGCGATGACGAAGAGAGCTACACCGTCAGCCCGGTGATCACCGCGGTGATGACGGCCTCGGTGATCACCGAGTTGCAGCAGCAGTTCGAACAACTCACCGGCGGAGGTGCCGATACTGATGGCTGAGCAGTTCCACCTGTCCCGACTCCAGATCATCAACTGGGGCGTGTTCGACGGCTACCACACCATTCCGTTCAGTGCCGGCGGCTCGTTGGTGGCCGGCGCGTCCGGTAGCGGCAAATCGTCACTGCTGGACGCCATTTCGCTGGGCTTCCTGCCGTTCAACCGGCGCAACTTCAACGCCTCCGGCGACAACACCGCGGCCGGTTCCAGCGCCGGCCGCCGCACCGTCGACAAGTACGTCCGCGGCGCCTGGGGCCAGCGCAGCGACGCCGGTACCAGCCAGGTCATGTACCTGCGCGGCGACGGCACCACCTGGTCCGCGGTCGCGGTCACATACACCAGCAACACCGGGCGCACCATTACCGGCCTGGTGCTCAAATGGCTTACCGGAGAATCGCGTTCGGATTCGTCGAGCCGGTTCGTCATCGGCGACGGCGACCTGGACATCGAGGACGTGTGCAACCGTTGGGCCGCGGGCCGGTTCGACACGGGCGTGTTCAAAGACAACGGGTGGCGGTTCACCACCAAGGTCGAGTCGCAGTACCTGGCGCAGCTGTATGCGTCGATCGGGATCCGCGCCTCGGATGCGGCGCAGCAGCTACTCGGTAAAGCCAAGTCGCTGAAAAGCGTTGGTGGGCTGGAGCAGTTCGTCCGCGAGTTCATGCTCGACGAGCCCGACAGCCTGGCCCGGCTGCCTGAAGCCCTCAAGCAGATCGACCCGCTCGTCGAGGCCCGCGAACTACTCGCGGTAGCCCAGCGCAAGCGCAAGATCCTCGGTGACATCGAGGCCATCCAGGTGCGCTACGCGGCGGAGTCGACCGACCTCGGCATCATCGATCTGGTGGACCTGCCGATGGTGCGCGCCTACACCGACCATGTGCGACTGCGGCACTGCCCGGCGGAGATCGAGACTCTCGATACCACCATCGATCAGTTGGAGCACGAGCACGCCGACCTGACCAAGCAGCTGAATCTGGCCAAGGCAGAAGGTGATTCGCTCAACGCGCAGATCAACGGCGCGTCGGCGAACGTCGGCCCGCTGCAGGCTCAGGTGACGACGGCCGAGTCACAGGCCGACGAGGTGGCCCGACGGCGCGCCGGCTACGAGGACATGGTCACCGCGTTGGGCGTCGAGGTCCCCGACACGGCTGACGAATTCTGGAACCTGCGCGAGGAATTGACCCGGCAGGCCACCGAGATGCTGGGCAAGCTGGAGTGGGGCCGCGACGCCTCCACGGACGCGGAGTATGCGCAGAAGTCGGCGCGCATCCTGCGCGACAACGCGGCCAAGGAGCTCAAGCGCGTCGAGCACGTGGGCTCCGCACTGCCCGAATCCGCGGTGACAATGCGGGACCACATCTGCGCCGGTGTCGGTATCGATCCCGCCGAATTGCCCTATGTCGCTGAGCTTTTCGACCTGCAGCCCGAGCACACACGGTGGCGGCTCGCGGCAGAGAAGGTGCTGCGCTCGGTCGGCCTGCGGTTGCTGGTGCCGGATCAGCACTACGCCAAGGTGTTGCGCTTCGTCAACGAGACCAATATGCGCGGACGGCTGGCCCTGCACCATGTCCGGGCCGGGGCGTCGGGGCGGCAGGCCGAGCCGAATACGTTGGCGGGCAAGCTGTTCCTGGTCAAGCCAAAGCACGCCTGCGCGGCCGAGGCCGCCGACGTGATCGCCGCTGCCGGTGACCACATCTGCGTGGACACCCCCGACGTGTTCGTGCGGTTCCGTCGGGCCGTCACCGATACGGGTCTGTACAAGGACTCGGATCGGTTGGCCATCAAGGACGATCGCCGCCCGATCAAGCCGTCCGAGTACATCTATCAGGGTGACATCAGCGCGAAACTGGAGGCGCTGCACGCCGAACTCACCGAAGCTGAAGAGGCCTTCAGCACGGCCCGACGCGCCGCGGATGAGATTGCGGCGGGGCGGCAACGCTGGCGTGACCGGGCGGCCGCGTGCAAGGCCGTCTACGAGCAGTTCCCGCAGTGGAGCCAGATCGACATCGACACCGCCGAGGGCCACGCCGACCGGCTGCGCGAGCAGTACGAGCTGCTGCTGGCCGACCATCCCGATATCGAGGCATTGAGCGCCCGCGCCGAGGAGTGCTGGGTCGACATCCAGACCTTGATGACGCGACGTGGTGCCATCCAGACCCGGCGCGACGACCTCGACGCCCGTCGCACCCGGCTGATGGATCTGCAGGACCGGCTGTCCCCCGCCGACGTGTCGGAGCACGCCACAGATCTGTTGCGCCGCTACGCCGCTGAGGTGCCGGTGCCGCTTGAGCTGCTCAACCCCGAGCCGCACCGCGAGGCGCTGTTCGCCGCCATCCGGCGCGAACGCGACCAGCTCACCGAGAGCCGTCGGCGCTCCTATGAGGAACTGTCGCGCATCGTGACGACCTTCGACACGTCGTTCCCGGACGCCGTGCCGAACGATTCCGATGACTTCGACGAGCGGATCTACGACTACGTCGCAGTCTGCCGCCACATCGACGAGCGCGAGCTGCCCGACGCCTACGACCGCATGATGCGGTTGATCACCGAGCAGGCGCCCGACGCGATCCTGACGCTGCACCGCGTCGCCGAGCAGGAGACGCGACGGATCAGCGAACAGATCGACCGCGTCAATACCGGTTTGGGTGCAGTGGAATTCAACCGCGGCACCCGGCTGACGCTGCGCGCCAATCCGCGGGCCATGGCCGCTGTCTCGGAGCTGACCGACATCGTCAAGGCCATCTCCCGGCGCATCGCCGAGGTGGGTCTGGGCGACAAGAAGGCCATCCTGGAGCAGTACGCCGACATCCTGCGGCTACGAAACCGGTTGGCCGGCAACAATCCTGAAGACCGGGCCTGGACCCGCGACGCGCTCGACGTGCGCAACCGGTTCACGTTCGACTGTGCCGAATGGGACGTGGCCAACGACGAGTTGATCCGCACGCACAGCAATGCCGGCGACAACTCCGGTGGCGAGCAGGAGAAGCTGATGGCCTTCTGTCTGGCCGGCGCGCTCAGCTTCAACCTGGCCAACCCCGAGAGCGACGACAACAAACCAGTTTTCGCGCAGCTGATGCTCGACGAGGCGTTCTCCAAGTCCGACCCGCAGTTCGCCTCGCAGGCGCTACAGGCGTTCCGCAAGTTCGGCTTCCAACTCGTCATCGTGGCAACAGTGCAGAACGCCACCACCATTCAGCCGTACATCGACGGCGTGGTGATGGTGTCCAAGTCTGAGGCCACCGGCCGCAATGCCCGCCCGGTCGCTAACGTCGCCCACAAGACCATCACCGATTTCACCGCCCTGCGTCGGGAACTGCCTGTTCCCGAGCCCGTCTGAGGAGTCCCATGCGCATCGCCACCTGGAACGTCAACTCCATCCGTACCCGGGTCGACCGGGTGACGGACTGGTTGTCCCGCGCGGACGTCGACGTGCTGGCCATGCAGGAAACCAAGTGCAAGGACGCGCAGTTCCCCTTGTTGCCGTTCGAGGCGCTGGGTTACGAGGTCGCGCACGTGGGCCTGAGCCAGTGGAACGGTGTCGCGATCGCGTCGCGCGTGGGGCTCGACGACGTGCAGATCGGTTTCGCCGGCCAGCCGCAATGGCAGGACGCCGACGAGGCCCGCGCTATCGGCGCCACCTGCGGAGGAGTGCGGGTGTGGAGCCTGTACGTCCCCAATGGCCGCACCTTGGACGACCCGCACCTGCCGTACAAACTGAATTGGCTTGCCGCCCTGCGGGACACCGCGACGGGCTGGCTGGCCGACGACCCGTCGCTGCCGCTGGCGCTGATGGGCGACTGGAACATAGCCCCGACCGACGAGGACGTCTGGGACATGGCGGAGTTTCAGAATTCGACGCACGTCTCCGAACCGGAGCGCGCGGCATTCCGAGCCATGAACGACGCGGGCTTCGCGGACGTGGTGCGCCCATTCACCCCGGGTCCGGGGGTCTACACCTACTGGGATTACACCCAGCTGCGGTTCCCCAAGAAGCAGGGCATGCGCATCGACTTCGTATTGGGCTCACCAGAATTCGCGGCGCGCGTGAAGCACGGCGAGATCGTCCGCGAGGAGCGAAAAGGCAAGCAGCCCAGCGATCACGCTCCGGTGCTGGTGGAGCTGACCCAGTGAGCGCGGTAGTCAAGGCCGCCGGACCGGCCAGCCTGCGCGCCCGCATCATCCACTTCATCGCATCGTTACTGTTGGCGCGCATGCTGATTCGCGCGCTCACCACGGCGGGGTACGAGGTCACGTCGGCACGGATCGAGCGAATCGGACGCCGCGTGAATCGGATCGCCCGCCTGCAGCGTCTCAAGCCGTTCCGGCGATTCCGGTTGGTCAGCTCCACGTGGAATGGCCTGCCCATCGAGACCGTGTCCTTGCGCGACCTGCCCACGTCGACCGACAACGGCGTCATCCTGTATTTCCACGGTGGCGGTTTCGTTCTGGGCGACCTGAACACTCATATCCACGGCGTCGCCACGCTCGCTCGCGTGACGCGATTGCCGGTGGTGCACATCGAATATCGGCAATACCCCGAAGTCGATCTCGAGACGACTGTCGCCGATTGCCTTGGCGCATACCGCACGCTGCTCAGCGAGGGAGTCGATCCCGCGAAGGTCATCATCGCGGGCGACTCGGCCGGCGGATTCCTGGCTTTCACGACCGCGCAGCGCGCCCCGCAGCACGGGCTTCCAGTTCCTGCCGGTGTGGTTGGCATCTCGCCCTTGCTGGAGTTGGACAACACCGCACGACACGCGCACCAGAACGCACAGACGGACGTGTTCGGGATCGCCACTGCCTTGCCCGTCATCGCCGAACGGGTTTGCCCCACTGCCGATCTCGTGGCCCAGCTGGAACCAGTCTCGGGACCGATGGACTCGATGCCGCCGTCGCTCATCATTGCCTCCGAATCGGAAGCGCTGTTGTGCGACGCCGAACGCATGCAGGACAGATTGCACCGGGCGGGGCGCGTGTGCGAGGTCATGACCTGGCCCAGCCAGCTCCACGCATTTCCCGCCATCATTCCGCGGTTGCCGGAAAGCCGTCAGGCATATGCGCGGATGGCGACCTTCATCGCCGAATGCCTGGCGGGTACCGCCAAGGATGTGCCGCCCGCGAAGTCGGCTTAGCGCAGGAGCCGCTCCACCGTCTCGACGAGCGCTTCCTCGACCCGCCGCAGCGGCAGTTCCGACCGGGTCGCCTGCGCCATGACGATGGCACCTTCCACGGCGGCGACGGTCAGCGTCGCCTGACGCGCGGCGTCATCGGTCGACAGTCCGGCGGTTTCGAGGCCCGCCGCGATGCGACGCTCCCAGTCCAGGAAGACCTCGCCGGCGGCATCGGCCGCGGCGGGTGCCTCGCTGCGGCCCAGCGCGGCAGCGACGATCGGACACCCGACTTCGAAGTCACTACTGGTCAGATTCGCAATCCACATGGCGACGAAGGCCCGCAGGGTTCCAACCGGTCCCTGTTCGGCGAACAGCAGGTCGATGCCGTCGGCCAGCGTCGTACCTGCCGTTACGGTCGCATCGGCGACGAGTTCGGCTTTGCCCCCAGGGAAATTCAGGTACAGCGAGCGCCGTGCGGCGCCGCTGCGTTCGAGCAGCTGGCTGAGTCCGGTTCCGGCCACGCCTTGACGCCGGATCAGATCGATGGCTGTGACGACGAGCCGATCCCGGGCACTCATGTGACGTAACTCCCTGTCCTACGGCATTGTTTGCATACCGATTGGTCTACTAGCGTCTCACTCCAATAGTAGACCGAACGGTGTAGTTCCGGTCTCGAATTGAGGGGACCCGGGTGGGACACAACAGCAGGTTTTTCGCCGCCACCAGCCGTTTCTGTGCGAAGTGGGCATGGTTGATCATCGGCTTCTGGGTGGCGCTGGCCGGCATCCTGAACGTGGCCATCCCGCAGCTCGAGCAGACCGTCGCAGAGCGCTCCGCGCCATTCATGCCTGCCAACATCAAGGCCGCCCAGACGTTGCGCGACATGTCCGACGCCTTCGGCGTCCCCCGGTCGTCCGCCGTGGGCAGCGTGGTGCTGGTCGATGAGCGCGGCATCAACGCCGCCGACGAAGCCCTGTACCGGAACATCGTCACCACCCTGCAGCGGGACAAGACCAACGTCGCCTACGTGCTCGACACGTACGACAACCCGCAGTTGCGCGACATAGCGCTCAGCCCGGACCACAAGGCGATCAACCTGGTGATCGCCGGCACCGGTGACGTCGGGTCGACCAAGGCACACAAAAACACGATCCAGATCCGCGATCAGCTCCAGGCGCTGCCCAAACCACCCGGAGTCGGGGTATATCTCACCGGGCCGTCACCGACATTGGCAGATCTGTTCAGCGCCATGGATTTTTCGCTGCTGATCATCACCGTGGTGTCCGTCCTGCTGATCACACTGGTACTGCTGATGGTCTATCGGTCCCTGCCCACTGCGATGGTCCCGTTGTTGACCATCGGTATCGCCCTCGGCGTGGCCCGCCCGATCGTGTCACTGCTCGGCATGACCGGGATCCTCACCGTCTCGAACTTCACCATCTCCCTGATGACCGCGATGCTGCTCGGTGCCGCCACCGACTACGCCATCTTCATCCTGGCCGGCTATCACGAAGCCCGGCGTAGCCAGGTGCCCGTCGCCGATGCGATAGCGCAAGCCGGACAGCGGGTTTCGGGCATCCTGATCGCGTCGATGCTGACCATCGCCGCGGCCGCCACGGCGATGGGATTCACCGAGCTGGGCATGTTCAAGGCCGCCGGCCCGCCGATCGCCATCGCGATCGTCGTCGGCTTGGCGGTGTCGATGTCACTGCCCTATGCCCTGCTGTCGATCCTGGGCGGGCGCGGACTGGCCGAACCACGGGCCCTCAACGACCGCCGCTGGCGCCGGATCGGATCGACCATGATCCGCCGGTCCGGCGTGCTGGTGACCGCGTCGCTGGTGCTGTTGCTCGCTGCCGCATCGGTTCTCACCACCTTCCGGGTGAACTTCGACGAGAACTCCATGCAGCTCGACAACACCGAGAGCGCCATCGGCTACGAGAAGACCTATTCGCACTGGGGCGTCAATGAGGCGGCGCCTGAATACCTGATCGTTTCGGCCGACCATGACATGCGGAACACCGACGACCTCGCCGCGCTGGACCGGGTCGCAGGGCGCATTGCCGGCATGCCCGAGATCGCGTATGTCCGCTCGATGACGCGACCGGCCGGAAAGCAGTTGCCGCAGACCACCATCGGCTATCAGGCCGGGATCGTGGCAGACCGGCTCGGCGACGCGCGGACTCAGGTCAACAAGGCAGTCCCGGACATGCACCGGCTGGACTCCGGCGCGGCACAGCTGCGCGACGGCGCCGCCTCCGCGGTAACCCAGATCCCCCAATTGGTGTCGGGCATAAAGCAAGTGACCGGGCTGGCCCATCAGGTCCTCGACGGGTACCAGTCCGCCGGCGCAGGGCTTGCCACCCTGACCGACGGGACTGTGGACGTCCAGTCGGCGTTGGCGGATCTGAGTTCCTCCACCGGATTGCTCGATGCGGCGTTGCAAGCCATCGACGGCAATGCGCAGGTCGCCGAAGCCGGTCGACTGGCGAGTTCCGCACTCGGCTCAGCGCTTTCGCCGCAACCCGGGCCGGACTGCCTGCTGAACCCGGTCTGCAGCCGAGCCCGCGCGGACATCGCGGACCTCGACTCGATCTCCAATGGTGCGGTCAGCCGAGCGCTGCTGCAGGCCCAGCGCCTCACCGCGATCCCGCAGGTCACCGTCGACAAGGTTCGGGCCGCCGAGCCCGCCATCCGGGATGCGTTGGCCACGTTGCAGAAAATGGTGTCGAACCTGCCGGGCGGTTCACCGGCGCAGGCCCGTGTCCAGCTGACCGAGCTGGTGCGCGGCGCCGATCAGCTCAGCGCCGGGATGACCCGCCTCGCGGTCGGGCTCGACCAGGTCAAGGGCGGCGTGGACCGGGTGGTCGACATGTCCGGCCGGCTCACCGACGGACTCGGCCAGGCGACGGACTATCTGACGACCTTGAGCACGCACACCACCGACGGCCCGGCCTCAGGCTTCTACCTTCCGCCCCAAGGTTTTTCCGACCCGAAGTTCCGGGCCGCACAGGACCTGCTGTTCTCCCCTGACGGCAAAACGGCGCGAATGCTGGTGATCTGGAAGATCAATCCGTACAGCGCCCAGGCGCTGGACGCATCACGGTCGCTGGCCCCGGCCGCGACCCAGGCTGCCTCCGGAACCTCATTGCAGACAGCACATTTCGCCACCACCGGTCTGGCTACGCTGTCGGCCGACATGCGGGACCAGGTGTGGCACGACTTCGCCCTCTACGGCATCGTCGCGATCCTGGGTGTGCTATTGGTGTTGATCGCCCTGCTGCGCAGCATCCTCGCGCCGGTGTTCATGGTCGCGGTGGTGACCCTGTCATTCGCCGCCGCCGCCGGAGTCAGTGTGTTGGTGTGGCAGCACATCATCGGAGTCGACGTGGACTGGTCGGTGTTCCCGGTGTCTTTCATGGCGCTCATCGCCGTCGGCGCGGACTACAGCATGCTGTTCGCCGCGCGTATCCGCGAGGAGTCCGGCGACGGCATGATCCGCGGCATCATGCGCAGCTTCGGCACCACCGGAAGCGTCATCACCACCGCCGGAATCGTGTTCGCGCTCACCATGTTCGCGTTGATGAGCGGCCGGGTGATCAATCTGCTGCAGATCGGGTTCACCATCGGCATCGGCCTGCTGATCGACATCACCGTGGTACGCACCGTGCTGGTGCCGGCCGCCATGGCGATGATCGGCAACCGCATCTGGTGGCCGAGCAAGCCGACCGCTCGGGTCGCAGATACCGACGGGACTTCTCCCGCGACGACCTCAGGCCACATTCCCGCCACCGTCGACGCTTAGGCGGTCTAGTCATTCGCGGTAGGTACTACCCGCCCCACCCTCGACGGTTAGGCCTCCTAACCGTCGAGGGTGGGTGCAGTCCGCGAGTCGGTGGCGAAACCTGCTGCACCCCTTGCGCTTAGCCACGCTAACCGTCGCCGATGGCGCGGGATTGCAGGGACGGCTTCTTGTCAGTGGCCGCGCGTACAGTCGCACGCATGTTCGAATCCAATAGTGATCCCCACGCCGCGGCAGCGGCGGTCGACGCGATCACCACCGCCACCCGCGAGGAAAACGCGGCCGGAGCGCGCCGGCTTGCGGCAATCGGGGATCTGTATGAGCTGCGGGCCCCCGATGACGATGTGGAGAAGGAGTGCTGGGCAATCGACGGGTTTTCCGGCCTGGTCGTGGAGGTCGCGGCGGCGTTGGGGGTGTCCCGCAAACGGGCCCAGGCCCAGGTAGATCGGGCGGTCATGCTGCGCACCCGCCTCCCCAAAGTGGCGGCGGTGTACGCCAAGGGTCTGATTGATGCGGTGATGGTGGCGATGATCGTCTCCCGTACCGATCTGATCATCGACGATGACGTCGCCCAGCAGGTCGACGCCGACCTGGCCGCCAAGATCGTGAAGTGGGGCCGGCTATCGAAGCCGAAGATGGAGCAACGCATCGATGCGATCATCGCGGCGTCTGATCAGGCGGGGGTACATGCGCCGCGGCCACCATCGCAGGCGCGCTACCTCGACATCCGTGCCAGCGGACCCGGCAGCGCCAGCGTGTGCGGCGCCCTGGATGCGGCAACCGCGGCGGCGTTGAACACGGTCCTCGACAGCCTGGCCAAAGGCGCGTGCCGGGGCGATCCGCGGTCGCATGATCAGCGCCGTGCGGCAGCGGTCGACGTCCTGGCGCGCGGCGGCCAGCTGCGGTGTGAATGCGGCCAATCAGACTGTCCGGCAGCAGATAGCGCTGACTGGCCGGCGCCGACGGTGGGTACTCGCGCGGTGATTCATGTAATCGCGACACCGGAGGCTCTGGACGGCCAGGGGCCGGGCTACCTGCCGGGCTACGGGCAGATTCCTACCGAGCAGGCCGCCAGGTTGGCCGAGGGCGCCACCATTCGACAGGTCGCAGTGCCCGCGGATGCGGTCGAGCCGAGGTACCGGCCGTCGGCGAAGCTGGCGGAGTTCGTGCGCTGCCGGGACCTGACGTGCCGGTTCCCGGACTGTGACCGGCCAGCTGAGCGGTGCGACATCGACCACACGGTGCCGCATCCGGCGGGGCCGACGCATCCGTCAAATCTGAAGTGTCTGTGCCGGTTTCATCATCTGCTCAAGACGTTCCACGGCTGGCTCGATCATCAGTTCCCGGACGGCACCGTGGTGTGGACCGCGCCGACTGGACACACCTATGTCACCAAACCCGAAGGCGTGCACTGGTTCCCGGCACTCGACAAGCCGACAGGTACGCCGCCCGTCGATGAAGTGCCGGCGAGCAAGCCCAAACGCGGATACTGCATGCCCAAACGCAAACGCACCCGCGCTCAGGAACGTCAAGAACAGGTCAACCAGGCCCGCATGATCAATGAAGAACGCATCGCCGACGAAGCCTGGCGCGTCCACAGAGAAGCAGAAATGGCCCGGGCCGCAGCGGAATACGACGAACCGGCACCGTTCTAGCGCTCAGCCAGCCGGAAGCGGCAGCGACCAGTTCCGCTGATCGCCGACGTTCCCGGCTGCCGCTAGAGAGGTTGCGCCTAGACCAGTTCAGGCACCCTGAGGTGGGCGAAGGCCACGTCGAACTCGCACTCGTCGAGTTCGGTTGCACCCGCTTCCTTCATGCGCGACGCCTTGAGTGTCTGGGCGTCGGCCCGGTTGCGCTCCATGGCTTCTCGGCTGTCGAAGGTCGTGCATGACACGCCACGGCCGGTGGCCCGATCGACCATCAGGCTCATGCTGCAGAAGCCCTCCAACGCCTCAGTGTCGGGCAAGATGGTCGACCTGAAGTAGTCGATGGCGGCATCCGCGTGGGCCGGGTCGGCGTGTCCCCAGGTCACCCGCGCACACGCACCCTCGGGCATTTGGTGAGCCCGGTGCAGCACTGCGATATCCCACTCGTCGACGGTCGCGGCGCCGCCGAACATCTCGATTGCCCGCTCGCGTAGTGGTCGAACCGTTTCGGCATTGTCACGCATCGCCTCTTCGGATTCCCACGCGGTGGTGGCGATGCACCTACCGGACTCACGGTCGGTGAGGAGCGACATGCCGATGAACCCGTCGAGCCCTTGGAGTGCGGACATCACTTCATCGCGGACGTGCGCGACTCCTGCGTCGATAGCTGAGGGTTGTGCGTGAATAGTGGTAGAGCGTGCGTACACGACCCACCCCCTCTATATCGGGGCAGCGCCCCAGCGGCGCCGCCGGTCCACCGATATACGTTCCTCCGATGGTCGGCTGGTGGCAACAGCCGGGGAAAATTGACGGCACCGCACGAAACACGTTCCGACAGAACGGAAATTGACGACGACCCTAGCTTCGTTTGCCGCCGGGAATGCGGTCGATGACCCAGCCCAGCCTGGCCACGGTGTTGTCGAGGGGCTCCACGACTTCAGCAAGCCGTTGCAGGCTGGGCAGAGTCGAGGCGATCGAGTTTGCTCCGAAGGCAATCTTCTCGGCAGAGGTATCGATCCCGGCCGCTGCCTCGGTCAAAGTGGTGATCTGGCTGGCGATCAATTCCGCATGCCGGTCAATACCGGCGGCGCTCTCACTCAGCGCGGCGATGTTGTCCGCGATGAACTGCGCCGACTTCCGCAGCTCGGCTACGTCGTCCATGAGCGCAAAAACGGCTTGGATCAGCGTCCTCGGCCCGCGCCGCCGCTGCTTGACGGACTCTTCGCGCTCGTGTGCCCCAGCCATGACGTCATGCCTTCCGCTCCACCGGAGCGCCATGGTCCTTGGCCTCCTGCTGGTACTGCCGCAGCTCGGCGCGCACCGCTTCATCTAACGCGCGGTCCAGGCTAGCGTGGGCGGAACGGCGAGACACGCGGCGCATGGCATCGATGAGGTCGGCGGCCCAGGCGAGCTCGACGTCGTTGCTGGGATACCAGCCGGTCCCCCGTTGCCGGACCACTTCCGTGTGCCCGGCCCGGGTCATCGCGCGCGCCGCGTCGTCGAGCTTCTTGTCGACGGCTGTCGTGGTCTTCAGGATGGCCGCCAACGGCATACCGCGGGAGATGAGCCGGCCGAAGTCGTCGATCACCCGGCGGTCACGCACGAGGTAGGAGTCCGTGTCGTCTGTCGACTCGATGAATCCGCCCGCGACCAGCCGTCGTATCGTCGCGCCGTCAAGCCGACCCAGCTGCATCTCCAGGTCTTCGCGCGTCATGGTCTGCGACTCGGGGTTCGACCACGGCGAGATCACCAGCTCCTCGAGCTCCGCCAAGTCCAGCACCTCGACCAGCCCCTCACCGCGCTGCAGACCGGTGATGAACTTCAGGATGTGCTTGACGGTGAAGCCCTCGCTGAGCAACCGGACGATCGCCTGCAGCTGGCTCAGGTGCCGGTCGGTGTAGATCGCGACCCTGCCCCGGCGCTGAGGCCGGGGCAGCAGGCCGCTCTCCTGGTAGACGCGGACGTTCCGGGTAGTCGTCCCCGCTTCACGCGCGAGGTCGTCGATCCGGTACTCAGCCACCAGCGGATTCTATGCGGTCAGGACCGAAGCGCCGCTGGTCTGTGCAGCGGTGATCTTGAAGTCGTGCAGGTTGACCGCCTTCAGCTGGTTGACGTACTGAGTCGCGAACCCAGGGAACATCGTCGCGTTGAAGCCGTCGTCGGTGAGGTACCAGCTCTGGCAGCCAGAGTTCCACGTGGTGGACTGCAGCCGCTGCTGGATGTCCTCGTTGTAGCGGGCCTGCACCTCAGGCCGCACGTCCAGAGATGTCCAGCCGAACTGCAACAGCTTGGAGATGGCCTCGACGATGTAGTCGATCTGCGCCTCCATGTACACCAGCGCGGAGCTGTGGCCGGGGCCCGAGTTCGGCCCGAACGTGAAATACAGGTTGGGATAACCGGATACCGCCACGCTGCGGTATGCGTACGCGCCCCGGCTCCATTCGGCAGCAAGCTCCCGGCCGTCGATGCCGATGACGGGGAACGGGGTGCCGGCCTTGGACACCTCGAAACCGGTGGCGAACACGATGGCGTCGAAGTGGTGCTCGATGCCCTCGACGGTGCGAATTCCCTTGGGCGACAACCGGGCAATGGGCCAGGTGACCAGCTTGCAGTTGTCGGCCTGCAGCGCCGGGTAGTAGTCGCTGGTCATCAGCAGCCGCTTGCAGCCGGCCGAGAAGTCCGGCTTCAGCTGCCGGCGCAGCCACGAATCCTTCACCTGCAGGCGCAGATTCGCCAGGCTCAGGGCTTCCACCACCCGGGTGAACGGGCTGTCCCACACCACGCCGAGGGCGACCGACTCGTGACCCCAGAACCACGCGGACCGGGCCAGTTTCTCGGCCATCGGCAGGTCCTTGTAGAGCCGCTTGAGCCAACCGCCGGTGGAGCTGTTGACCCGCGGGATCACCCACCCGGGCGTGCGCTGAAACACCTTGACCGACTTAGCGACCTTGACCAGTTCCGGGACGATCTGCACGCCGCTGGCACCGGTGCCGACGACCGCGACGCGCTTGCCTGTGAAGTCGTAGTCGTGATCCCAACGGGCACTGTGGATTTTGTGGCCCTCGTAGGTCTCGATGCCTTCGATCTTCGGGAAGCTGACGTTCGCCAACGGCCCCGAAGCGACGATGACGGTGCGCGCCTGAACCGGCTCACGCCCTTCGAAGTTGACCGTCCACTCCCCCACCACCTCGTCGTATTCCACGCCGGTCACGTTGTGCCCGAACTGGATATGCGGCGCGATGTCCGCGGATTCGACCATGCTGTCGATGTACCCGAGGATCTCGTTGCTACCGGAGTAGGTGTGTGACCAGTCCGGGTTGGGCGCGAAGCTGTAGGAGTACAGGCGCGACGGAATGTCGCACGCCGCACCGGGATACGTGTTGTCGCGCCAGGTGCCACCGACGCGGGTGCCGCGTTCGAAGATGGCGAAGTCGGTGATGCCCTGCTCTTTGAGTCGGATGGCGGCGCCGATGCCGGCGAACCCGGCACCGATGATGGCTGTCGAGATTGTCACAGTGATCGTTCCTCTTACCTACGCGACCGGCTCGTACGTCAGTTCGTCCGACCACGTCGGCGTGTACCGCACCAGCGGCATCGGGATGACGCCGGTGACCTTCACCAGCGAGTCCGCCAGCCAGTGGTACTTCGAGGTGCGGTCGATGACCTTCTTGCTGTGCCACGAGATGAATCGGTACATCGGTACCCGGTGCACGAATTCGCTTCGCTCACCGACACTTCGGAAGCGACGCATCGCCTGGTACAGGCGTTCCTCGTTGACGCCCATGGCCACGATGTTGTCGCGCATCTTGTTGAGCAAGGGGAAGTAGCTCAATGTGCCGATGAAGAGCGCCGGATTCATCCAGCTGCCGACGAACTCGACGGCCAGCTTGCGCATATCGGCGTGGCCCAAGATGTCCATGACCTCGAAATCGACCGCGAGGTGCCGGGATTCGTCGGAGTTGATGCGCTTGAAAACCTCTTGCGCCACCGGGTCCTTGACCTCGTCGGTGATGAACTTGATCAGCGCACCGTCGAGCGCCACTTCCAGCATCGGGATGACAGTGCCGAGGATCGACAGAGACATGCCATCGGCGAATTTGTCGAGCCAGGTGATCACCAGCTGCACATTCACACTGGGCGGCGGGATTTCGTCATCGTCGAGCATGCCCCAGCGCCGCATCAGCGCGAGTTCGGCGTTGGCGTGCTTCTGTTCCTCGGCGTGGAAGTGCTCGTAGATGCTCTTCAGAGTCGGAGTCGGAGCCTTCTTCGCCAGTGCGGCAAACCCACGCGCACCGACGTTTTCGATCCACATCAGGTCGGTCATGAACGGCTTGAGCTTGGCCCACAGTTCGGGTTCGATCAGCTCGGCTCCCGGTGCGTCCCAGTCGATGTCGACCAAGGCCCACTGTTTGTCCTTGATCTTCTGCAGCATCTCATCGAGATCCATTGCCATGATCTGTTCCTTTCAGTTTTCGGGCAGGAGTCGGCCGAGCAGTCCGGCGCCGCGGACGTAGAGGGCGGGGAAGTGTCTTTTCAGGTGCCAGATGACGGTGGCGTCGAGTTGGGGCACCACGTAGAGCCGGCCGCCGTCGTGCGCATCCAGGGTGCGGGCGGCAACGTTGTCGGCGGATAGTCCGGTCCAGCGGGCCAGCTGCTGGCTCAGGCTCATCGAGCCGGGGGTGATGCGGCCGTCGGTAAAAACGTTGGTTTTCACGAAGGTTGGGCACAGGACAGTGACGGCGATGTCGGTGCCGTCGAGTTCTGCGGCCAGGGTTTCGGACAGCGACATGACGCCGGCCTTGGACACGTTGTAGGCCGCCATCGACGGCGCTGCGGCGAATCCGGCCGCCGAGGCAACGTTGATGATGCCGCCCTTGCCGCCGTCCCGCAGCAGCGGCGTGAAGACCTCACAGCCGTACACCACGCCCCACAGGTTGATGCCGAGCGCCCAGTCCCAGTCGTCAAAGCCGATGTCGCCCACCGGTTTTCCGCCGATACCGACGCCAGCGTTGTTGATCACCAAAGTCGGCGCGCCGCCGAAGATTTCCTGCGCCTGCTTGGCCAGCAGCTCGATGGCGGTGCGGTCGGAGACGTCGCATTGCACCGCGTGGCCCTTGCCGGTCGGCAGCTGGTCGATGAGTGCGACCGTTTCCTTGGCCCGCTCCATGCTGATGTCGGCGCAGATGATCTCGCCACCGCGCCGGGCGAGTTCCAGCGCGAACGACCGTCCGATGCCGCTGCCGGCGCCCGTCACCACCGCCTTTGCCTTGTCGGAGCGGCGATTGCCGCGAAAGACGTTGAGCACTGTGTCAATTCCGATCATCAGCCCACCTTTTCGAGTTCGTCGGAGCGTTTGTAGGCATCGGCGATGAAGGCCGCGGCCCGGCGCAGGGCCGGCCCGGCTTCCGGCGCCACATGCGGCAGAGCTTGGAAGACGTGCACCATGCCAGGCCAGACCTCGAGCGTGCTGGTGCCGCCCGCCCGGCGGAGTTCCGCATCGAGATAACGCGCGTCGGCGCGCAGCATCTCGAAGCCGCCGACCTGAATCAGCATGGGAGGCAACTGATCCGCGTTCGTGAAATCGAGCCGCAGCCGTGGATCGGCCAGGTTCTGCCCTTGGGTATAGAGCCCGACCATGCGACCGGCCGCAGTGGCCGACATCGCCGGATCGCGGTACGACGCCTTCTCCTGCTCCAGCGCCATGCCGAGGGTGACGTCGATCAACGGCGAGAACAACACCACCCCGGCGGGCCGGAAGTCCGCGTCACCGGCGTGCGCCAGCAGCATGTCGCAGGTCAGGTGGCCACCAGCCGAGTCGGCGCCCATCACGATGTCGGACGCCGCATAGCCTTCGGACAGCAGCCACCGGTAGCCGGCTTCAACGTCCTCGGCCGCAGTCGGGAAGCGGTGCTCAGGCGCCAGGCGGTAGTCCACCACGAACATCGGCAGGCCGGTCGCCTCGGACAACCGCGCCACCAACTTGCGGTGTGTACGCGCCGAGCAGATCACGTAGGCGCTGCCGTGGATGTAGTACCCGGCGCGGTTGCCGAACTCCACCCCCGGGCCCAGCACCCATTCACCCCGCAGGTCAGGCGTACGAACCGGGATAATCCTGGTGCCGCCCGGCATCGAACCGAAGGTCTCCATGATGGTGGCGATCAGCCCGCGGCCGAACCACACACCGGGCCGGTTCATCGGGATGACGCTGGTCAGGTTCCCTAGCGTCCAACGCGTCACAGTGGCCGACGCGACCGCTCGCAGCGTCGCACGGGCAGGTACCTCGGGCAGCGTTGCCCGATCAGTTTCCGTCACGGCAAATAGGTCACCACCAACTGTGCCATTTGTCAATGGCACAGTCAGTGGCGGTGTCTTGAACAGCGAAAAGTGGCCACCCAGCGCACGGTTTTGAGAATTCCGTGCGCTAGATGGCCACTCGTTAGACGGGTTTGTCAGGCCTCGTTGTCGGCGTCGGGGGCAGTGCCGTAGTCGCCTCGACTGAACATCGAGGCCGCCGCACCCAGCAGCATCATGATCGCGGCCGCGCTGAACACCACGGTCAGCCCGGAGTGGAACGGCCCGGTGATCAACTGCGGGAAGAACGTCTGCCCGGTCAGCGCCTCGGCGTTCACACCCGGCTGTTGCAAGGCATGGAACGGAGCCAGCAGCTCAGCCATCGGGTTGTAGCCGAGGAAGGCCGCGAACAGGCTGCCCACCGGCGGCAACTGTGCCACCTGGTGCGCGACGTCAGCCGAAATACCTTGCTGCTGAAGGCCACTGGTCAATGCGGCCGGCAAGGTGTTGGCCAGCCCGACGATCATCAGCGAGAAGAAGATACCGATCGACAGCGAGCTGCCGGCATTGAAGAACGTCGACCGGACACCTGATGCCGCACCACGCTGTTCGGCCGGCACGCTCGACATGATCGAAGCAGCGTTGGGTGCTGTGAAGATGCCGCCGCCGATGCCGTTGAGGAACACCAGCACGGCGAACTGCCAGTAGTCGAAGTTGACCGGGATCATCAGCAGCGCAAAGAAAGTCACCGCCATCAGCAGCATGCCACCGACCGCCAGCGGCCGGGCGCCGAGCCGGTCGGACAGGATGCCGGCAACGGGTGCCGCTATCAGGAAGCCAACCGTGGCCGGCAGCAGATAGATGCCCGCCCACAGCGGGGTCGATTCAAAGTTGTAGCCGTGCAACGGCAGCCAGATGCCCTGCAGCCAGATGATCAGCATGAACTGCAAACCGCCACGGCCTACCGACGACATCAGGCCAGCCAGGTTGCCCATGCCGAACGTCGACGATTTGAACAACCGCATGTCGACCATCGGCGATTCGACCTTGAGCTCGATGACGCAGAACGCAACCAACAGCAGCAGGCCGACGCCGATCGATCCCAGCACCGCGGGACTGGTCCAGCCCGTTGGCGAATTGCCGTACGGCTGAATGCCATACGTGATGCCGAGCAGCAGCACCGTCAGACCCAGCCCGAATGTCACGGTGCCGGCCCAGTCCATGCGGCCGGGCGTGCGCGCCCCCAATTCATGCAGCGAGCGGTAGCTCCAGATGGTGCCGATGATGCCGATCGGGACGCCGACCCAGAACACGGCCTTCCACTCCCACTCAGAGAGGAACCCGCCGATCAGCAAGCCGAGGAACGAACCGGCAACGGCGGCAACCATATTGACGCCGAGCGCCATCCCGCGCTGGTTGGCCGGGAAGGCGTCGGTCAGGATCGCCGACGATGACGCCATCAGCATGGCGCCGCCGACGCCCTGGATCACCCGCCAGGCGATCAGCCACACCGCACCGCCACCGAGGTGGAACGGATCGAACGACAGCGCGACCGCAGCCAGCGTGAAGACCACGAAACCGAGGTTGTAGATACGGACCCGGCCGTACATATCCCCCAACCGGCCGAACGGCACCACCAGCACGGCGGTCACCACCAGGTAGCCCATCAGCATCCAGAGCAGATAGCTGACATTGCTCGGTGCCAGGGGGTTGAGGCCGATACCGCGGAAGATCGCCGGCAGCGAGATCAACACGATTGACGCGTTGATCGTGGCCAGCAGTGTGCCCAGCGTGGTGTTGGACAGCACCACCCACTTGTAGTGCGGGTGGTCGTGATCCATCTGGACGCGGCGGCGTGCAGTTGCTGCAAGCGCGGAGTCGGTCCGCTCGGTGAGCCCGGTGTCAGTCGTCATCAGTCAGTCTTCGCTCCATATCAGAAAAACATATGTTAGCTATACAAACGACTCGCTGACAATTCGATTCCCATCAGGCGGGCTGCCCAAACCAACAACGGTGCGAAGCGCATTCCCCGCCAGACCCTCTTTCATTTCCGCGGCGATCAGCTACGGTGGACACGTCCGCGCGGGAGCGCACACCTTGGTGCGCTGAGAGGACGGCTGTGTGGTGCCGTCGACCGTATGAACCTGACCGGGTAATGCCGGCGTAGGGAGTATGCAGATGACTGCAATTGCTGTATTCAACGACCTTTCTTGCGGCCCGATCCAGGGCAGCTCCAAGGTTTACCGGGAGCTTCCCGACGGCGGAAAGGTTCCGTTCCGGCGGGTCAACCTGACTACCGGTGATCACCTCGACCTGTACGACACCTCGGGTCCGTACACCGACGAGAACGCCACCATCGATCTGGAGAAGGGCCTGTCCGGCCGTCCCGGCGTCGTCCGCGACAAGGGCACCCAGCTCCAGCGCGCACGCAATGGCGAGATCACCGCCGAGATGGCATTCATCGCCGAGCGCGAGGGCATGCCGGCTGAGCTGGTGCGCGACGAAGTCGCCCGTGGCCGCGCCATCATCCCCGCCAACCACAACCACCCCGAGCTGGAGCCGATGATCATCGGCAAGGCGTTCGCGGTGAAGGTCAACGCCAACATCGGCAACTCGGCCGTCACGTCGTCGATCTCCGAAGAGGTCGACAAGATGGTGTGGGCCACCCGCTGGGGCGCCGACACGATCATGGATCTCTCCACCGGCAAGGACATCCACCAGACCCGCGAGTGGATCCTGCGCAACTCCCCCGTCCCGGTCGGCACCGTGCCGATCTACCAGGCGCTGGAGAAGGTCAACGGCGATCCCACGCAGCTGACGTGGGAGCTGTACCGCGACACCGTGATTGAGCAGTGCGAGCAGGGCGTCGACTACATGACGGTGCACGCCGGCGTGCTGCTGCGCTACATCCCGCTGACGGTCAAGCGCGTCACCGGCATCGTGTCGCGCGGCGGGTCGATCATGGCGGCGTGGTGCCTGGCGCACCACCAGGAATCGTTCCTGTACACGCACTTTGAAGAGCTCTGCGAGATTCTGCAGCGCTACGACGTCACCTTCTCCCTCGGTGACGGCCTGCGCCCGGGCTCGATCGCCGACGCCAACGACGAGGCCCAGTTCGCCGAGCTGCGCACCCTGGGCGAGCTGACCAAGATCGCGAAATCCCATGGCGTGCAGGTGATGATCGAAGGCCCCGGCCACGTGCCGATGCACAAGATCGTGGAAAACGTTCGCCTGGAAGAGGAACTGTGCGAGGAAGCACCGTTCTACACCCTCGGACCGCTGGCCACTGATATCGCGCCGGCGTACGACCACATCACCTCGGCGATCGGCGCGGCGATCATCGCCCAGGCCGGTACCGCGATGCTGTGCTACGTCACGCCAAAGGAACACCTGGGCCTGCCCAACCGCAAGGACGTCAAGGACGGGGTGATCGCGTACAAGATCGCCGCGCACGCCGCCGACCTGGCCAAGTGCCACCCCGGCGCCCAGGACCGCGACAACGCACTGTCCCAGGCCCGCTTCGAGTTCCGGTGGCACGACCAGTTCGCGCTGTCCCTGGACCCGGACACCGCGCGGGAATTCCACGATGAGACGCTGCCCGCCGAACCGGCCAAGACCGCGCACTTCTGCTCCATGTGCGGGCCCAAGTTCTGCTCGATGCGCATCACGCAGGACATCCGCGATGCCTACCCGGACGGGGTCGCCCCCGACTACGCGGACGAGATCGCGCAGGGCATGGCCGAGAAATCCCAGGAGTTCGCCGACCACGGCAACCGGGTGTATCTACCCTTGACGTCGTGAATCTGCTGCCCTTGACCCCGCCGGGACAAACACCCCTGCGGGTGATGACCATTGCCGGCTCCGATTCCGGCGGTGGCGCCGGAATCCAGGCCGACCTTCGCACCTTCGCGATGCTCGGCGTGCACGGGTGCGTCGCCATTGCTGCTGTGACGGTGCAGAACTCGGTTGGGGTCAAGGCTTTTCACGAACTGCCGCTGGACATCATCAGCGGGCAGATCACCGCCGTTACCGAGGACATCGGCATCCAGGCCGCCAAGACGGGCATGCTGGCATCGGCTGACATCATCGGCGCTGTCGCGGAGACCTGGCGAAGCCTCGACGGTGACATTCCGTTGGTGGTCGACCCGGTGTGTGCGTCCATGCACGGCGACCCGCTGCTGCACCCGAGCGCGTTGGATTCGGTTCGTACCCAACTGTTTCCGATCGCCACGCTGGTCACCCCGAACCTCGACGAGGTCCGGCTGATCACGGGTATCGACGTGGTGGATACGTCGACGCAGCGGGACGCCGCCAAGGCCTTGTACGACCTGGGCCCGAAGTGGACCCTGGTCAAGGGCGGCCACTTGCGGTCCAGCGATCACAGCCCGGACCTGCTGTACGACGGCGACCAGTTCTATGAATTCACCACTGAGCGCATCGACACCGGCCACGACCACGGCGCCGGCGACACCCTCGCCGCAGCCACGGCTTGCGCACTGGCACATGGCTTTTCGGTGCCCGACGCGGTGGCGTTCGGAAAGAGCTGGGTGACCGAATGTCTGCGGGCCTCATATCCGTTGGGCCACGGCCACGGCCCGGTGAACGCCCTCTTCCGGTTGACGCATGGATCTTGAGGCCATCGCGGGCGTCGCGCACGAACCCTCTGGCACGCCCAAGGGCACGGTCCTGCTGACGCACGGCGCGGGCAGCAACCGCGATGCCCCGCTGATCATCCGGATCTGCGACGAATGGGCCCGCCACGGCTGGCTGGCCATCCGCTACGACCTGCCGTACCGGCGCCGCCGGCCGAAGGGTCCACCGTCGAACTCCGCGGCGTCAGATCAACAGGGCATCGTCGAGGCCATCGAACTGGCCCACACCCTGACCTCGGGACCGGTGATCGCCGGCGGTCATTCGTACGGCGGCCGGATGACGTCGATGGTGGCGGCTCAAGGCGCCGACCTAGCCGCCCTGGCGCTGTCGTCCTATCCCCTGCACCCGCCCGGCAAGCCTGAGCGGGCCCGCACCGAGCATCTGGGGCAGATCGAGGTCCCGACGGTCTTCACCCACGGCACTGCCGACCCGTTCGGCAGCATCGCCGAGCTCACGGCCGCCGCCGCGCTGATTCCGGCCCCCACCGAGCTGGTCGAGATCACCGGCGCCCGCCATGACCTGGGATCTAAGACCCTGGACGTGCCGGCGTTGGCGGTCGCGGCGGCCCTTGGACTGATGGCTCGAAGCGGTACCTGAGGTACCGTCTGCATATGACGACGCAGCAGTTCGAGGCGGTCATCGTCGGCGCAGGATTCGCCGGTATCGGTGCGGCCATCCAGTTCAAGCGCCTCGGGATCGACGACTTTGTCATCCTCGAGCGCGAAGATGACCTCGGTGGCACCTGGTACGTCAACCATTACCCGGGCCTGGCGGTCGACGTGCCGACCACCACCTACTCGTACTTCTTCGAACCCAACCCGAACTGGTCACGGCTGTTCACCCCCGGCCCGGAGATCAAGCGCTACGCCGACGACGTCGCGGCCAAGTACGACGTGCCCCGTCATATCCGGTACAACACCGTGGTCAACGGGGCCCGCTGGGACGAGGACGCCTCGCTGTGGCGCATCAGTGTCGACGGCGGAGAAACCCTCAGCGCCCGCTACCTGATCACCGCGACCGGCTTCCTGTCCCAGCCGAACATCCCGACAATTCCGGGGATCGAGACCTTCGCCGGCCGCGTCATCCACACCACCGACTGGGACGACTCATACAGCCCGGCAGGCAAGCGCGTAGCCGTCATCGGCACCGGCGCCACCGCGGTGCAGCTGATCCCTGAGCTGGCCAAGACTGCCGCCGACCTGACGGTCTTCCAGCGCACGCCGATCTGGGTCGTACCCAAGATCGATCCGCGCTTCGGCCCCCGAGTCAAGCGGCTGTTCGCCCGAATTCCGTTGACGCAGCGCGTCCTTCGCTGGCTCACCGACTCGATCTACGAGGTGATGGTGTCCGTCGGCGTCCGGCACTACGGCATGTTCCGGGGCCGCTTCAACATCTCGGCATCCGATCTGTCCAAGATGCACCGGTTCCTCGTGATCCGCGACAAGGACCTGCGCCGCCGACTGACCCCGGACTACGACTTCGGTTGCAAGCGACCGACTTTCAGCAACGGCTACTACCAGGCCTTCAACCGGCCCAACGTGCACCTGCAGGACGCCGGCATCGACCACATCGTCGCCGACGGGATCATCGGCAACGACGGTGCCAAAGTCGAGATCGATACGTTGGTGCTGGCCACCGGTTTCGACCTGTGGGAGGCCAACTTCCCCGCCGTCGAGGTGATCGGCCGGGAAGGCCGCGATCTCGGAAAGTGGTGGCGCGAAACGCGTTTCCAGGCTTACCAGGGTGTGTCGATGCCGTACTTCCCGAACTACCTGAGCCTGGCCAGTCCGTACGCCTTCCTGGGGTTGAACTTCTTCAACACCATGGAGTACCAAATGCGCCTGATGGACCGGCTTTTCACGGAAGTGAAGAAGCGCGGCGCAACGACGTTCGAGGTCACCGAGGAAGCCAACACCGTGTTCCTCGACCGGATGACCGAACTGCTCGGCGACTCGCTGTTCACCCTGGGCAATTGCGCCAGCGCCCACTCGTACTACTTCAACCCCGCGGG
The DNA here is from genome assembly GCF_009729415.1 of Mycolicibacterium sp. CBMA 234. Taxonomy (GTDB): domain Bacteria; phylum Actinomycetota; class Actinomycetes; order Mycobacteriales; family Mycobacteriaceae; genus Mycobacterium. The sequence continues at coordinate 97,672 of NZ_MPKW01000023.1, read as the reverse complement.
TGAGCCGACGCTGCTGCGCCCATCCTCGACCGAGACGGCCATTCGGGAAGCCTCCGAATTTCCGTTGAGTGACTACCGAATCAACTGATCAGAGAGGATCACTGGTGACCGACGCCTTTGACGACGCCCCCGAAAAGACCGGCAAGAAGGGCCTGCTGACCGGAATCGTGTTTGCCCTCACCGGGATCGCGCATTTCATGAAGCCGGACTTGTTCAAGGGCATCACCGCGACGGCGTTCCCCCGCGACACCGACAAGCACCTGCAGATCAACGGATCGATCGAAACCGCACTGGGCCTCGGGTTGATGGTGCCCAAGACCCGCAAGCTGGCGACCTTCGGCGTGCTCGGCTACGTCGCGTACCTCGGAGCCAACGCCGCTCGCAACCGCTAGCCAGCCGCGGCTGGGAGGTGCTTTGACCAGCCCACGGCGCAGACGACGGTGCAGCCTGCGGCCAGCAGGCCGACCACGGTGAGCATCGCCGGGTAGCTGACGTAGTGGGCCAACGCTGCCAGCACCGCCGGCAGCAGGAACCCGATGTAGGCCAGCGAGTAGTAGACGCCGGACGCTCCGGCGAGCTCGTGAGGTTTGGCGATGCGCTGAATCTCCAGCAGCCCAGACACTATGGCGATGCCATAGGCACTGCCCAGCAGCATGGCCACCAGCACCGCAATGCCCGGCGATCGGGTGACCGCGGTAGCGACCGCGGCGAACACGCCTGCCGACATCAGCACCATCGAGACCACCACAGCACGAGCGCTGGAGTGGTCATCGAGCCGCCGCGCGATCGGCTGCACCAGCACGCCGCAGGCCAGCGTCAGCACCGTCAGGCCGGCGGTGAACAGCAGCGCCCAAGGCCCGAGTTTGTCGGCGACCAGTGCGGGCACGATGGCGTAGGCGATGGCCGCGGAGCCGAACACCCACGGCGCCATCGGCGCCACGACGTGAACGAAGCGGCGATGCGTCGCGACCGGAACCCGCAACTGGGACAACAGATCTCCGCTGACGCGCGCGCTCCGCGTCTCGACCGTCCGGGTCAGCACCAGCCACAACGCGGGCAGGCACAGCGCGGCCTGCACCAGATACGTCAGGGTCAGCGGCCACGGCGCGAACTGCGCCAGCAGCCCGGAGGACAACGGCCCGATCGCCAAGCCGAGCGACAGCCAGATGGATGCCCGACGTGCACCGGTACCCGGGGCAGCGGCGTTGTCATAGGGCGGTACAGACAGCTCGGCGACCCAGGTCGACCCGACCGCCATGGCGACGCCGACGCTCAGCCCACTCAGCAAGCGGCCCACGAAAAGTGCTGGGAATCCCCCTAATTCGCCGGTTGCCAGGATCAGGCTGCCGAGCGTCGAGCTGATCAGTCCGGCGACCATCAGCGGACGCCGGCCGTACCGGTTCGACATCGCGGCCGCGACCAGGAGCCCGGGAATCAGGCCCAGCACGTAGGCGCCGAGCAGGACGTCGACGTCCACGCGGGAGTATCCGGCGCGGTGCACGTATTCGATCAGCATCGGGGTGAATTGGTTTCCACCCCAACCGATACAGAAGACGCTCACGGCAACAGCCAGCCACGGCTTCATCGCAGCACCACCTCATAGGTCGACTCGAGATGCGAAAGCAGTTGGGCGTCAAACGCTGTCGCGTCACGGGCGCCGACGGCGTGGGCCAGCTCGACATGTTCGGCGATGAGGCGCTCGACGAGGGTGCGGTCAGCGTGCACAGCGTCGGCCATCATCCGGCGTTGCCGGTCACCGAGCGAGGAGTAGAAGCGCTGCGCAATGCAATTGCCGGCGGCGTCCACGATGTGCCGGTGGAACGCGTTGTCGAGCTCGGCGAAGCGGGCCAGGTCGGCCGCAGCGCCGCGTTGCTGGTCGATCAGCTCGGCAAGTTCGGCTGACGCAGCCCGAGCCGCGGTCTCCGAGCGACAGAGCCGGCGCACTGCGCTGCCTTCCAGTGCCAGGCGCATTTCGAGCAGGTCGGTGGCCTCGTGCGGCGGAATCGGGACGACGACCGCGCCGCGCCGCGGCAGCAGATCGAGCAGGTCTTCAGCGGCCAGGCGCAGGAAGGCTTCATGAACCGGGGTGCGGCTGACCCCGAGTTCAGCGGCCACCTCGACCTCGCTGAGCAACTGACCGCCCTTGACGGCACCGACCAGGATCTTGGTCTTGGTGTCCCGGTATGCGCGCTCGCTGGCGGGAGTCTGTTCGATGGCCACCCGTAGACGGTAGCTCCTTGCATGCAACCTTGCATACAAGGTGCAGCCGAGATCACACCAGGGCTATTCTGACCTGGTGGCCCAGGCGCCCAGAACTCGCTACGCATCACACGGCGACTTGGACATCGCCTACCAGGTGCTGGGCGAAGGCCCCGTCGACATGGTCGTCATGCCCGGGCCCTTCATTCCCATCGACTCGATCGACGCCGAGCCGTCGATGTACCGCTTCTTCCGGCGGCTGTCCTCCTTCAGCCGCCTGATCCGATTCGACCATCGCGGCATGGGCATGTCGTCGCGCATCGGAGCAGACACGATCACCCAGTACTGCTGGGCCCAGGACGCCGTGACTGTCATGGATGCGCTCGAGATCGAACGCGCGACGATATTCGCGTCGGGATTCACGGCGATGGCCGCGCTGTTGCTCGCCGGCGACCGGCCGGAGCGGGTACAGAACCTGGTGATCGTCAACGGCGCCGCCCGGGTGCTGTGGGCACCGGATTACGAGCCGGGTTCCCATCGGGAGGGCGCCAGCCCCTTCACCACGGTGGCACTGGAGCCCGACGCCGTCGAGCAGGGCTTCGACGTGCTGCACCATGTGGCGCCGTCGGTCTCCGGCGACCACGCGTTCCGCACGTGGTGGGATGCCGCGGGCAACCGCGCGGCATCGCCGAGCATGGCCCGTAGGGCGAGCCAAAACATTGTGGACGGCGATGTGCGAGAACACCTTTCGTCCATCACCGCTCCGACACTGCTGCTGCACCGCAGGGATGCGACGTTCGTCCCGGCTGCGCACGGCCGCTATCTTGCCGAGCACATCACCGGGGCCCGATACGTCGAATTGCCCGGCGAAGACACGCTCTACTGGGTCGGCGACAGCACTCCCGTCCTCGACGAAATCGAAGAATTCATCACGGGTGTGCGGGCCGGTGCCGATTCCGAACGGGTGCTCACCACAATCGTTTTCACCGATATCGTCAGCTCGACGCAACACGCTGCCGCCATGGGCGACATCCGGTGGCACGCCCTGCTCGACAACCACGACACCATCATTCGCCACGAGCTCGAGCGTTTCGGCGGCATCGAGGTGAACACCGTCGGCGACGGATTCGTGGCGATCTTCACCAGCCCCAGCGGCGCCATCAACTGCGCCAACGAGATCGTCGATGCCGTCCAGCCGCTCGGGATCGAGGTCCGCGTCGGCATCCACGCGGGCGAGGTCGAGATTCGCGGCGACGACATCGCCGGCATGGCGGTCCACATCGGGGCACGCGTCTCCGCACTGGCCGGACCGAGCGAGGTGCTGGTCTCCTCCACGGTGCGCGACATCGTCACCGGCTCCCGCCACAGTTTCACCGACCGGGGTGATTACGAGCTCAAAGGCGTCCCGGGCCGTTGGCGGGTGTGCGAACTAGTCCGCGAGTCGGCCGGCGTCCGCCAACTGGACACCGGCCGGGTCGCGGGACCGCGTTAGTGCGAGGGCTGCTGTTGCTGGCTGCCCTGGTTGTATCCACCGTGCTGCCATGGCGGGTTCTGGTACACGGTCTGGGTCGAGGTCGCGACGGAGGTTGACGTCGCGACCGAAGTCGACGTGTCGGTTTCGGTCGAGGTCTGCACCGACGTCGAGGTCTCAGTCTGGGTTTGAGTCTGAGTCTGGGTGTCGGTTTCCGTGTTGGTCACCGTCTGCGGGGCGGGTGCCTGCTGCTGGCCACCGCCGCCGCCACCTCCGCCAGAGTTGTTGTTGCCGCCACCGCCACCGTTGTGGTGCTGCTTGGCCGTGGTCGTGGTGGTTGTGGTGCTCGACGGAGTGACCGTGACGGTCGTCGGCGAATTGCTGCTCTGCGAACCACAGGCGACGGTCAACCCGCCCATGGCCAGGACCGTCAGGGTGCCGGCAGCAGCCGACCAACGACGATAAGTGGTTTTCATGGGCACAATTACTAGCCCAGCAACCTGGTAGCCGGGCACACAGAAAGCCCTATTCCACTTATGAGGTTGCTATGAAGCGAGTCGTCGTTCGCTTTGACAATTACTCAGTAGGTAATCGCCATCTAGATATCTGGCTGGAACCATACGCGGCATGAACCAAGCCGATCTGGTGACCGCGACCGAGGCATACGCCGCAGCGAAGAACGCACACGACGCAGACGCCGTAGCCGCCGCCTATGCCTCCGACGGTGTCTACCGCAGCATCGGCTTCGGTGAGCCGATCCAAGGCCACGAGGCGCTGAAAGGCTTCTACCAGGCACTGTTTACCGCGCTTCCCGACTACCACGGCGAATTCGAAGGGATCGCCTACGGCACGGATACGGCGGTTGCCTGGGGCAGGTTCCGCGGCACAATCGCAGCGGACTTCCTCGGGTTGGGGGCAAAGATCGGTCGACCGGTCGATATTCCGGTCACCTTCGTGTGCACCTTCCGTGACGGTCTGCTGGTATCCGATGTGGGCTACTTTGACGTCGCGACCTTCTGCGAGCAGACCGGAATTCGGCTCGCATCGCTGCGGCCCACCATCGGAGGCGGGTTCATCCCCGGCTACAAAGCATTCTGGGCAGCCCCGGACCCAGACCTCGTCCCGCAGATCGGTACCGAAGATCTGCGGAGCACCTGGGTCGGCCGGCCGGGCGAGATCGTCGGAATCAACGAGTACCAGGACCATATCCGCGACACGACAGAACTGATCGCCGGCGTGCAAGTCGAAGTCATCGACTTCCTCGCCGAGGACGATGTCGTGTTCATCGAATTCGTCGCCACCGGCACGGTCAATGGCCAACCAGTCCGCTTCACGGGACTCGACCGCTTCCACTTCCGCGACGGACGCGTATGCGATGGTCTCACCATGTACGACGACTCCGTGATCCGTCGCGCGCTCGAGGTGGGCAGATAGCGAACCCCGCTACTTGCCTGCCTGCCGGTGGCGTTGGTCGCGGGGCGGAACGCCATTCGGCCCGACGAGCGACTGTGCATAGGCACCGACCGCAAAGGCCACCGCCTGTCCAGTCGCTGCCAGCGCTGGCCGGTTGAGGGCCTCGACGGTGTCTCCCGACGGGCCGCGCGTCGGATCGAAGGCGACGCCCGCCTGGCCACCCCACAGCCGGGCTTGAAGCGCCGACTTGCGCTGCGTCGTCCCGGTGCTGATGCCGCCGACCGGAACCCCGGCGGTCAAGAACGGGCCGTAGTCAGTACCGAGGTCCAGCTCGATGTCCGCGGGACGCTTGCCGGCCAGGTAGAGGTACCCGGCCAGCGTGCGCTCGATGCTTGCGGACCCGAGGGGCACCGCATCAACGGGAATCTCAGGGTTGGGCTGACCCGACTGGTCACCGTCCAACGTGAAGAAGCCCGCATTGGGCGAACCGAGGATGTCGAAATTCAGGTACAGCGCAATGTCATTCAGCGGATCGGCCGCCAAGCCACGGACATATTTGGTGGCACCTTCGTGGCCGACAGCCCCCGAACCCCAGAAGGTGAACCGCACCGCGTTCGCGATTTTCGGCGAGCCGCCAAGCGCGACAGCCGTTTCCAGTAACGCAGAGACACCCGATGCGGCATCGTTGATGCCCGCACTCCCCGTTGTGCTGTCCAGATGCGCACCGGCCATCACGACGTTGTGCTGATCACCAGTCTTTGTCTGCGCGAATACATTTCGCGACTTCACGGCGCTGTTCTTCGCATCGAGGACGAGCTTGACGGGCACGTTGGTGCGCAGCAGAGCCGTGTCCGCATCCTTGCCGATCATTCCCACCGGCGTGGTCAGGCGTTCGTAATAGCCGGGGGTGAACAACCCCTGCGGGCTGCCGTTCGCGCCGGGCGTGCTGACCACCAGCACGGCAGCGGCGCCGCGACCCACTGCCACGTTCTGCTTGTCGACGACCGAACAACCCGTGTCGTCGACCACCGCGATGGCGCCACGCAAGTTGAGCGTGCCGTAGTCGGCCGGCGCGCAGCCGGCCGGCTTGACCGCGTGCATCGTCAGCCCGCTCAGCCCACCCGGCGCAGTCGGTGTGAGCAGCGAGGCCTGCACCACCGACCACTGGCGGCCGCCGACATCCAGCATGGGATTGCCGGGCGCGCCCGGCGCCACCCGCACGTACTCGGGGGTCTCGACATCGAACCCCTTGTCCTTCAACAGGTTTGCCACGTAGTCGACACTGGCTTGGAATCCCGGGGTGCCGTCGGCACGTGTGCCCTTGTTCGCCGCGGCGATGGCGGCGAACTTCTTCAGGTGGGCGTACATACCGTCGGGGACGACCTTGGCGGCCAGCGCACGACCGAGATCGGGGTCCTCCGGCGCCGGCTGCGGCACCGGAGCCTTCACGGGCGGGGTACACGCCGCCACGCAGATGGCCAGCAGGCCCGCGGCCAGTGCCCGCCTCATGATGCGGCAACCACGTGTCGGGTCCGGTCGCCCCGGACCGGAACACCGTTGCGTCCACCCAAATCCTGGGCGTACCAGCCGACTCCGAAAGCCACTCCCCGGCCCATGATCTCCATGGCCGTGCGGTTGATGTGCGCCAAGGTGTCCGTCTTCTTGTGGTAGTTGGGGTCGAACGGCTTTCCGGCGATGCCGCCCCAGAGTCGGGCCTGCTCGTCGTTCATGTTCTCCTCGTCGCCGGTGCCCAGCCCGCCCGCGGGAATGCCGGCTTTAGTGAAGGTGTCGTAGTCCGACCGCCCGTTGAACGGATAGTCCCGAGCCGGTTTGCCGGCACTGTGCAGGTAATTCGTCAGGGTGCGATCGATGCCCGCCGATCCTTCAGGAATGCGCGGCACCGCGCCGTCGGGCAATGGCGGGCCCGAGAGGTCCCCGTCATAGCTGAAGTAGCCGGCGTTCTCGGAGCCGAGCATGTCGAAATTCAGATACAGCGCAATGTCTTTCAGCGCCTCGAAGTCGAGAGATTCGACGTATCGGGTGGACCCGATGGTCCCTTCTTCTTCGGCGCCCCAGAACGCGAACCGCACCGCGTTGTTGATCGCCGGTGCGCTGCCCAACTGCAGCGCGGTCTCCAGGACGGCCGCAACGCCGGAGCCGTCGTCATTGATGCCGGGCCCCTCCGGGACGCTGTCCAGATGCGCGCCGACCATGACGACGTCGTGCACTGATCCGGTTTTGGTCTGGGCAATCACATTGCGGGTGTGCTGAATCCGCACTCCGGCATCGAGTTTGAGGGTCGCCAGCGCCGGAGCGGACCGCAGCCGCGCCCCTGCCGCCTTGGGGATCAGCACGACGGGAATCTGGACTGCGGTCTTCGCGCCGAGGGTGCCGCTGCGCGCAGGAGCACCCGCGTCGTCGACGTCGTCCTTGTCGTCGGCCACCAGCAGTGCCGCCGCGCCCTGAGCCGCCGCGGTTGCTTCTTTGATGGCGAAGGAACAGGTGCCACGATCCACGAGCGCGACCGCACCTTTGACCGGAAGGCCGCCGTAATCGGCGCTGTTGCAGCCGGATCCGGCCCCGGCGCGAATGGGGACCAGCGGCGAGGTGAGGCCGGGGGTGCCGGTTGAGTATTCCAACGCCCGCGCCGGGATCCGAGTGCCTGCAATAGTGAGCTCGGGTGTTTCGTTGTAGGCGACCTTGATTTCCAGATCAGGGGTGGCCACGTCGAAGCCCTTGGCGCGCAGCGCATTAGCGACGTAGTCGACGCTCGCGTCGTACCCGGGTGTGCCGAATGCCCGGTTCCCGCCGTGGGCGTCGGCGATGGCCTCCAGCTTGGCCAGATGCCCGGTCATCGCATCGATGGTCACGCTCTTGGCGAGATCATCGGCGAACCGGTCGACGGTCGGAGTCGACTGCGAACACCCCGTGACGGAAACGGCCAGCACCGTCGACAGCGCGAGGAAGGTCCGGACCATGGGCACCACCGTAGCCTGAACGCGCGGCGATGCGGGCGGGTCTGGTCTCAGGGGTCGCGGCGAGTGACCACCGCGATCGCGAGCACGAACACCGCGCCCGCCACCACCGCGAAGTAGCAGGCCGCACCAACCGCGCCCCACGTCATCGAAAACGTTTGGAACCACGGCGTCTTCGTGAAGGTGTACGCATTCGCGAACGGAAGCCACGGACCGACCCGCACGCCGACCTCGGGAAGCGCTCCCAGCACCGGCTCCACCACGAATGGCATCAATAACACCACCGCGACCACCGCCGCAGTGTGCCGCAACAACGTGCCCAAACCGATGGCGAGCACCGCACCGAGCACGGCGTAAAGGGACATCGTCCCGACCGCGCGCCAGACCTCGGCATTGGCGAAAGACAAACTGGCGCGCTGTGATTCGCTCACCAGCGCAGTGGCCAGCGCCACGGCCGCCATCACCATCACCGCGGTGACGACGGCGGAAACCACCGCCATCACAATCGCTTTCGACGTCAGCGCCCACGCTCTTCGCGGGGTGGCCAGGAATGTCGCGCGGATCATGCCGGTGCGGTATTCGCCGGTAATCGATAAGGCGGACAGGATCATCAACACCGGCACGCCGAACATGCTGACGCCCATCGCCGCCCGCGCAGGCTCGAGCACGCCGTACGGCGACAGTGCCGCGGCCTGTATCGCGGAGAACCCCATGCTCACCGCCACCACGACCAGGATGAGCCAGATCGGGGACCGCGTGGTCTGCAGCTTGATCCGCTCGGCGTTGATGGTCGTCATGCGCCAACCGCCCGGTAGTCGACGGCGTCGTCGGTCAATCTCAAGTACGCCTCCTCCAATGAGGCCTGCTGCGCCGCCAGCTCGTGCAGGACGATGCCGTGGCCGGCAGCCAGATCTCCGACGTGCTCCGTCGAAACTCCCCGAACCAGCAGGACATCGCCGGTCCGACGTGCCGAAACATCCTGCGCCGCCAACAATTCGTGCAGCCGGTCGAGCTGCGGGCTCCGCACCCGGACGGTGTCGCTCCCCGAGCTGGTCAGGAATTCCGACATTGTGCTCGAGCTGATCAATCGACCGCGGCCGATCACCAGCAGCCGGTCCGCGGTGTTCGACATCTCCGCCAGCAAGTGGCTGGATACCAACACCGTGCGGCCCTCAGCCGCCAAATCGCGCATCAACGTCCGAATCCACCGAATACCTTCCGGGTCCAGCCCGTTCACCGGTTCGTCGAACAGCAACACAGCCGGATCGCCCAGCAACGCCACCGCGATGCCCAACCGTTGCGACATACCGAGCGAGAACGTGCCGGCCGGCTTCCCCGCGACATCAGTCAATCCCACGATCTCCAACACTTCGTCGACGCGCGATTTCGGCAGCTTGTTGCTGGCGGCCAGCCACCGAAGGTGCGCGCGGGCCGTGCGGCCCGGATGCACCTGACGTGCATCGAGCAGCGCGCCGACGCTGCGCAGCGGATGCTTGAGGTCTTGATAGTTCTTGCCGAGCACGGTCGCGCTGCCGGCGCTCGGGCGGTCCAGCCCGACGATCATCCGCATAGTCGTGGACTTGCCCGCGCCGTTCGGCCCCAAAAAGCCAGTGACAAAGCCCGGCTCGACCGAACAGGTCAGGTCATCGACGGCGCGTTTCCGGCCGAAAACCTTTGTCAATCCGGTCAGCTGGATCATCACGCGCACGATACGCGGTCGATCACCATCTGCGCGACGGCGCGCATGCCCGCGGCATTGGGGTGCAACGGTGCCACGCGGCCCGGCAGCGGCCAGTGAAAAGCCGTGGTCCACGGATCGGCGGACCACGCGTGATGATCGTGGCTCGCGGCCGCGGCCTGCACCAGTTCGCAACCTGTCTCAGCAGCGGCAGCGGCCGTCAGCTCTGCCAGGCGGGCGGCGATGTGCCGACCGAGCGCGGCCTCGGCGTCGCCGATCGGAGGCGCCGATTCACCGGCCGGCGGCAACAGCGTCAGATAGTCGACGAACAGCACCCGGGCACGTGGTGCACGCCGACGCACTTCTGTACCAACGGTTTTCAATGATTCAGCCACCGCGTCAAGTGCGCGATCGCGCGCCGCCCTGTCGAGCTGACCGCGCAGCAGCCCGCCGACGTATGGCACGGATCGGACGAATCGGGGTAGGCAGGCCGCCGCCAGCATCGGGACGTAACCGGCGTCGTTGCCGCCGATGGTGATGGTGACCAGCGCTTCGGATCCATCGAGGGCGTGCACCTGCGGCGGCGTGCCGAACTGCTCGTCGGACAGGACGTGCGCGGTAGTTGCGCCCGAAAAGGTCACATCGACAAGGTCATACCCGAGTTGCGCGGCCACCAGGTGTGCGTAATTGACCGCTGACCGGCCGGATCGCTTCGGCGCACCGGGAGCCCCCGGCGCGATTCCCGGCCCGGCCGCCATCGAACTGCCGAGGGCGACGTACCGCGCGTTCACTTCGACGGACTGGACGCCTGTGCCCAGAACCGCTTGGGGACGCGTCCGGCCCGGCGGGCCAACCGACCGGCCGTGACGGCAGCGGCCATGGCGGCGGCCATCATGGGTGGATCCGAGGCGCGCGTCACCGCTGTTGCGAGAAGCACTGCATCACAACCCAATTCCATCGCCAGCGCGGCATCACTGGCGGTGCCGATACCGGCGTCGAGCACCACCGGCACCCCGGCGGCCGCGACGATCATCTCGATGTTGTGTGGGTTGGAAATACCCAGGCCGGTGCCGATCGGCGCGCCGAGCGGCATCACTGCGGCACAGCCGGTGTCCTCGAGCCGCCGCGCCAGTACCGGATCGTCAGTGGTGTACGGCAGGACGATGAAGCCGTCGTCCACCAATTGTTCTGCGGCACGGACCAATTCGATCGCATCTGGCAGCAGCGTGCGCTCGTCGGCAATGACTTCGAGTTTCACCCAGTTGGTCTGCAACGCCTCGCGGGCCAGCTGGGCGGTCAGCACCGCTTCCGCCGCGCCGCGACAGCCGGCGGTGTTCGGCAGTGGCGCGATGTCGAGTTTGTTCAGCAGATCCAGTACGCCGGTGCCTGATTCAGCGTCGATCCGCCGCATCGCGACCGTCGTGAGCTCAGTGCCCGAGGCGATGAGTGCCTGCTCAAGGATCGACAGGTTGGCCGCGCCGCCCGTGCCCATGATGAGGCGGGAACCGAATTCGCGGTCGGCGATGCGCAAGACATCGTCGGTGGTGGACAGCTCGGCAGTGGACAGCTCAGCCACCTTGCACCGCCGTCACAACCTCGATCTTGACGCCCGCAGTCAGCACGTCGTCCCATTCCGACCGTGGCAGCACCGCCCAGTCCACGGCAACGGCAATGCCTTTGTCCGGAAAGCCCAGTGTGTCAATCAATTCGGCTACCGTGGTGCCTTCCTTGATCTCCACGTTCTCGTCGTTGACTGTGATCAGCACAGTGCCACCCTCTCTTTCGCGGCATCCTGCAGCACCTCCGACATCCGTTGGGCAGTCCAGGGAGCCAATAAAAATCCGTTGCGGCCGTGACCGGTCGCGGCCACCGTGCGGTCGTCCAGCCAGCCGACGATCGGCAGCCCGTCCGGGGTCATCGGACGAAGGCCCGCAGCACATTCGGCCAGTTCGTACTCGCCGAGCGCAGGAATCACCGCGCAGGCGTCGTCAAGAATGTCGCGTACACCGGTCACCGCCGGGGCGGTGTCGCGGCCGTGCTCGTACTGGGTGGCGCCGGCCACCACTCCGTCGGCGCGCGGCACCAGATAAACCTGACGACCGTGCACCCGGGCCCGAATCACCCGCTCCGGCGGCGGCATACAGCCCTTGCGCCACCGCAGCCGCAGAATCTCACCCTTCACCGGACGTACCGGAAGGCCGGGCCACAAGGTCGGCGCGTCGATTCCGTTCGCCAACACGGTGATCGCCGCGTCGCGGGTCTGCTCCAAGGAGTCGACCGGCCCAGCCCACTGCACGCCCAGCTGGCTGCAGTGCGCCTCCAGCGCCTCGACCACCAGCCGATTGTCCACGGCCAGCTCGGTTTCCGCGTGGAACCCATGCCTGATGCCTTGTGCCAGAAGCGGTTCGATGTCGCGTGCCGCGGTGGTCACCGTCACGGGATGCCCCTGCGCCGCCAACCACTCGGCGACCGTACGAAGGTCGGCCGCGTCAGCCCGGTCGACCGCAACCACCAGCGAGTCGTGCGCCGTCACCACGTCGTCGGGCAAGCCGTCGAGAAATCCGCCACGCCACAGCGCCAGGGACTCCAGGCCCAACTGAAGCTGGTCCTGCTCACCCGGCCAACCTTCGGAGTGCGGCGCGAGCATGCCGCCGGCGACCCACGATGCGCCCCGCGCCTCGGTCCGATGCACGCGCACCGACCATCCGTCGAGCGCCGCGCGACGCGCAACGGCCAGCCCGATGACGCCGCCACCAACGACGGCAAGGTCCAACGACACGATCCTTCTTCTCCCTTCGCCGGCATGATCCGGATCAGGTGTGACGGTAAGGGTAGGCACGACCCCGCTCTCAGCCCCCGGTCCTGGGACTCCCGTGTTTGCGTCGTCCACCGTAGTCGCTACGGTCGCGCTGTGTCTAAAGCCACCTTGCGTCTGCAGTCCGCGAACCTGTATCTGTGCACCGATGCCCGGCGGGAGCGCGGTGACCTGGCCGAATTCGCCGACGCGGCGTTGGCCGGGGGTGTCGACATCATCCAGTTGCGTGACAAGGGCTCGGCCGGCGAAGCGCAGTTCGGTCCGCTGGAGGCCAAGCAGGAACTCGAAGCGCTGGAGGTGCTGGCGGACGCGGCACGGCGACACGGCGCGCTGTTCGCGGTCAACGACCGGGCCGACATCGCCCGCGGCGCGCGCGCCGACGTGCTGCACCTGGGCCAGGACGATCTGCCGCTGTCGGTGGCGCGTGACATCGTTGGGCCTGATCCGTTGTTCGGCCGTTCCACCCACGATGAGCAGCAACTCGCCGTCTCCCTGACCGAGGACGTCGACTACTTCTGTGTCGGCCCGTGCTGGCCGACGCCCACCAAGCCCGGACGCACCGCGCCGGGGCTGGACCTGGTCCGGGCGGCGGCTCAAGCAGTCACTGCGTCGGGTTCCGCCAAACCCTGGTTCGCGATCGGCGGCATCGATCTGCAGCGCGTGCCCGAAGTGCTGGCCGCCGGTGCCCGTCGCATCGTGGTGGTCCGGGCGATCACTGCTGCCGAGGATCCGGCAGCAGCGGCCCGTGCCCTCAAGCAGGCGCTGCCCGCTACGAGCTGAGCGGGATACCGGCCGTCAGGCTGCGCAGCTGCTCCCAGCTCGCGGCGAACCCGGGATGTAGCGGCAGCGCCGCCACCTCGTCCTCGGCCACCCACCGCAGTTCGGCGCTCTCCCGGTTGGGCACTGTCTCGAGTTGTTCGGGCGCGTCGGCGATGACGGTGGTGTACGTCCAGACCTGGCCGATCGCCGTCGCAGTGACGACCGTGGTCCGGACCGTCAGCTGTTCTGCCTTGAGCCCGGCTTCCTCGTAGGCCTCGCGGACCGCGGCCTCCTCGACGGTTTCGTGGCTGTCCCGCGCCCCGCCCGGCAGCGCCCAGGTACCGCCCTGATGGCTCCACGGAGCCCGGTACTGCAGCAGTACCGCCGTTCCACCGCCGGGCTGCGGCGCCCGCAGCAGAAGTCCGGCCGCGCCGTGGCGGCCCCAGAAGTGGGAGCCGTCAGAGGCGAGCACCCATCCGTCACCATCGCCACGCACGGAACCCACAATAGGACCCTCCTATTGATGCCAAGTTTGATGTTGGCGCAGTCGGCGCGTAGGGCTTGGAATATCCGAACATTTGGGACCGGGCCGACCGGGAATCCACCCCCTCCGCCCCACAAGCTCTTAGACTTCCTTTAAACGAGTTCGGCAGGGTCGGCGGTTCCGGAAAGTTGAGGTTGGCGCACACGTGACGGTGGAGTTGGCGCACCCTTCGACCGAGCCCTTGGTGTCCCGGTCCCCCGGAACACCTACGCATTCTCGGTGGTGGTTCATGTGGACCACACCCGGCCGCATCCTGCTCATCGGATTGATGCTGGCCAGCCTGGTGATCGCGTGTGCCTTCGCCACGTCGACGACCATCCACGCCCGCCAGCAGGGCCTGACCACCGTGCTGGACCACACCGAGCCACTGGCCTTCGCGGCCGGCCGGCTCTACACCACGCTGTCGGTCGCCGACGCCGCCGCGGCCACCGCCTTCATCGCGGGCTCGGAGCCGCAGGACGTCCGAGCGCGCTATGAACAGGCCATCACCGACGCCGCCGTCGCGGTCACCGCGGCGTCCAGCGGCCTGACCGACGAAGCCATGGTGCAAGTGCTCGGGCACATCAACGCCGAGCTGGCGGTCTACACCGGGCTGGTCGAAACGGCCCGGACCAACAACCGCGCGGGCAACCCGGTCGGCTCGTCGTACCTGTCCGAGGCGTCGTCGCTGATGCAGTCGCAGATCCTGCCCGACGCGCAACGGCTGTACGAGAACACGTCGGCGCGGGTGGACTCGGAGACCAGCGGCTCATCGCAGGTGCCCGCGCCGGTGATCCTGGTGGTCTCAGCGACGCTGCTGTTCGGCTTCTTCTCGAACCGCTGGCTGGCCCGGCACACCCGCCGGCGGGTCAACATCGGGTTCGTCGCCGGCGGCATGGCGGTCCTCATCATGACCGTATGGATCGGCGCCACCCTCGTCATCTCCACCGCGGACACGCGTTCCGCCCGTAACGCGGCGGCGTCACTCAAAACCGTGACCAGCATGGCCATCACAGCGCAGCAGGCCCGCGCGGACGAGACGCTGTCGCTGATCCGCCGGGGCGACGAGAGCCTCCGCAAGCAGTCGTACTATCAGCGCATCGACGAACTCCAACAGCAGCTGACGGAGTACATGCAGCGCGCCGACGCAATCGGCAAGAGCGATCTGGCCGGCGCGGATCAGCTGATCCGCCGCTGGCGCGCCGCCGACGACCGGATCAACAGCTACATCTCCACCGGCAACTACCAGTCCGCCACCCAGGTGGCGCTGGGCACCAGTGAAGACGATTCGACGCCCGCCTTCGACAAGCTCGACGAGGCCCTGTCCAAGGGACTGGGCGAGAGCCGCAAACAGCTGCGCAACGACATCCTGAACGGGCGTCAAGCCCTGTCCGGAGCGACGGTCGGCGCGGCGACCCTGAGTCTCGCCGCAGCAGTCGCGGTGGCGCTGGGCCTGTGGCCGAGGTTGAGTGAATACCGATGAGTCTTTGGTTGCGCACCCGACTGGCCCCAGTGATGGCCGCGATGCTGGTGGCCGCCGGCTGCGGCGAGGCCCCACCGGGGGCCGCGCCGCCGAGCATCACCGTTGCGCCGCCGACGCCGGCGGGCATGCAGGTGCGGACCGCGGTGCCCCCGCCCGGCCCGGAGGACAAGTCCGATTGCACCGCGAGCCTGCGGCCGTTCCCCACTCCGGAAGCCGCCGCGGCGGCCGTCACCAACATCAAGGACCGCGGCCGGCTGATCGTCGGGCTGGACGTCGGCAGCAACCTGTTCGCATTCCGAGACCCGATCAGCGGGCAGATCACCGGATTCGACGTCGACATCGCCGGTGAGGTGGCCCGCGACATCTTTGGCACCCCGTCGCAGGTGGAATACCGGATTCTGTCGGACAACGACCGGATCTCCGCACTCCAGCACAACCTGGTGGACATCGTGGTGAAAACCATGAGCATCACCTGCGAGCGCCGCAAGCTGGTCAACTTCTCGGCCGAGTACTTCTCCGCGAAGCAGCGGATCCTCACCACCCGGGGCTCCGACATCACCAAGCCATCGGACCTGTCGGGCAAGCGCGTATGCGTGGTGCCGGCCACCACCTCGAAGGAACGGCTGGAGCGCATCACCCCGCCGCCCATCCTCGTGGAAGCGGTCACCTGGGCCGACTGCTTGGTGGCGCTGCAACAGCGACAGACCGACGCGGTGTCCACCGATGATGCGATCCTCGCCGGCCTGGTGGCCCAGGACCCGTACTTGCACATCGTCGGACCCAACATGGCCGAGGAGCCCTACGGCATCGGGATCAATCTGGAAAACACCGGGCTGGTCCGGTTCGTCAATGGGACCCTGGAACGGATTCGCCGCGACGGAACGTGGAATACGTTGTACCGCAAGTGGTTGACCGTACTGGGCTCGACGCCGTATCCACCCGTGCCGAGGTACAGCGACTGATGTCCGAAAGCGAAGCGACAACCGGACCTGTACTTGGACAAGGGGCCGACACCGACTCTGGTCCCGACACCGATCCCGGCACCCAGGCCGCCGAGGTGACGTGGGATTCGCTGGCCACCATGCGGCCCATGGGCACCCAGGCGGTGTTCCGGCCGGCGTTCGACGATTCGATCAGCATTCCGGTGCCCGTCCCGGCCGAACGTGATTCGGCCCCAGCGGGTGTCATGACGGCGACTACCCGCGTCTCCCCCTTCCGACGACTCGGCGGCGGTCTGGTTGAGGTGCCGCGGGTGGAGGATCAGGATCCGCTCGCAGCGTTGATGACCAATCCTGTGGTGGCAGAGGCGAAACGCTTCTGCTGGTCCTGCGGCAAGCCGGTCGGCCGATCCGAGGACGGCAAGCCCGGCCAATCGGAAGGCTCATGCCCGAACTGCGGCAGCCCGTTTTCCTTTCTGCCGCAACTGAGTCCGGGCACCATGGTGGCCGATCAGTACGACGTCAAAGGCTGCATCGCACACGGTGGCCTCGGCTGGATCTACCTGGCACTGGACACCAACGTCAACAACCGACCGGTGGTGCTCAAAGGCCTGGTGCACTCCGGCGACGCCGAGGCACAGGCAATCGCCATGGCGGAGCGGCAATTCCTCGCAGAGGTCACGCATCCCGCGATCGTGAAGATCTTCAACTTCGTCGAGCACGCCGACAAACACGGCGACCCCGTCGGCTACATCGTGATGGAGTATGTCGGCGGCACCTCGCTGAAACAGGCGAAGGGCGCGAAACTGCCTGTGGCCCAAGCCATCGCCTACATACTGGAGATCCTGCCGGCGCTCGGCTACCTGCATTCGATCGGCCTGGTGTACAACGACCTCAAGCCGGAGAACATCATGCTCCCCGAGGAGCAGCTCAAGCTGATCGACCTCGGTGCGGTGTCTCGGATCAACTCGTTCGGATTCCTGTACGGCACACCGGGTTACCAGGCACCGGAGATCGTGCGCACCGGGCCGACGATCGCCACCGACATCTACACCGTCGGCCGCACCCTGGCCTCGTTGACTCTGAAGCTGAGGACCGACAACGGTCGTTACGCCGACGGGTTGCCCGACGACGATCCGGTTCTCGCCCAATATGATTCGTTCGCCCGGGTGTTGCTCCGCGCGATCGACCCGGACCCGCGCCGGCGGTTCGGCAGCGCCGAGGAGATGTCGGGACAGCTGCTCGGCGTGTTGCGTGAGGTCGTCGCGCAGGACACCGGGACGCCGCGACCGGGCTTGTCGTCGGTGTTCAGCCCGTCCCGGTCGACGTTCGGGGTCAACATGCTGGTGGCCCACACCGACGTGTACATCGACGGCCAGGCCCACACCGAGCGAATCACAGCGCCCGAGATTGTCCGCGCGCTGCAAGTGCCGTTGGTTGATCCGGCCGACGTCGGCGCCGCGGTACTGTCGTCCACCTTGCTGAGTCAGCCGGTGCAGACCCTGGATTCGTTGCGCGCGGCCCGGGAGGGCTCCCTCGATTCAGAGGGCGTGGACCTGTCGCAGTCTGAGCAGCTGCCCCTGATGGAAGTCCGGGCGCTGCTCGATCTGGGCGATGTGGCCAAGGCCAACCGCAAACTGGACAACCTCGCCGACCGGGTCGGCTGGCACTGGCGTCTGGTGTGGTTCCGCGCCGTCGGCGAACTGCTGTCCGGCAACTATGCCGCTGCGACAAAGGATTTCACCGAAGTCCTCGATACCCTGCCGGGCGAGCTGGCCCCCAAGGTGGCCCTCGCCGCCACCGCCGAACTGTCTGGCTCCATCGCCGAGCGGGCGTTCTATCAGACCGTGTGGAACACCGACAACGGTGTCATCGCAGCCGGATTCGGCCGGGCCCGGGTCCTGGCCCAGGCCGGCGACCGGGAGGGTGCAGTGCGCACCCTCGACGAAGTACCCGCTACCTCAAGGCATTTCACCACTGCCCGGCTGACCAGTGCCGTCACGCTACTGTCGGCGCCGACCACCGCCGAGATCACCGAACGTCAAATCCGCGATGCCGCACGGCGAGTGGAGGCGCTGCCGGAAACCGAACCGCGGGTGTTGCAGATCCGGACGCTGGTGCTCGGTACCGCGCTGGACTGGCTGGCCGACCACACCGCCAGCACCAACCATATTCTCGGCTTCCCGTTCACCGAGTACGGCCTGCGTCTCGGCGTGGAGTCATCGCTGCGCGGACTGGCCCGCGTGGCGCCGACCAAGGCACACCGGTACGCGCTGGTGGACCTGGCCAACAACGTGCGGCCTATCAGTACGTTCTAGCTCAGCGGTAGCGGTCCCGCAGCTGCGGATCGTTTTGCCACCACAGGCCGCTCGACGGCGCTTCGGCCGCCGGTTCGACGTCCGAGGCAGCAGCTGACGCCTGGGCGGTCGAGGGCGCAGCAGCGGCCGCATCCAGCTCGGCATCGACTTCAGCTGCCTTGCGCCGTTCGTCGGAACCGAGGGCCCGCATCAGCAACAGGATGAACGGGACGCTGAGCACGTCGCCGAGGACCCACAGGATGCCGGCGCCGAAAGTCTGGTCCAGACGGATGCTGGGCCCGAAGTCGCGGTGCAGGCCGGCGTAGTAGTCGTAGGCGATCACCGGCCCCAGCCACAGCACCAACCCGAGAATGCCGTCGCCCAAGCCTTCGGCCACGCTGATGCCGATGGACAGCAGCGGCGGGTAGCGCCGCGGCACGGGGTCAACCTGTAGCCGCGCGTAGAAGTAGGCAAAACCGATGCCCAGCAACAGAAGTCGGGTGACCGCGGCGAGCGGGCCGGTCATCGACGCGACGTACCACGGCGTCATGTAGAGCAGCCACGGCGTCACCAGCATCAGCACTGAGGTCACCGGCGGGGACAGGATCAGTCGTGCGAGGGCGGAGTTCAGCACCGCGTCGACGCGCTCCTGCACCGGTGGACTGAGCGCGGCACGCACCGTCGCGACCGGACGGCTCAGCGCGAAGAAGAACGGCACGACGTAGAGCAGCAGCAGGACCTGCAACGCGCGCACCCAGAACAGCGCCGGCGCGTAGACCGCGAGGGAGCTGAGCGTCGACACCGCCCACACCACGGTGGCGAGGCCGAAGCACCACAGCTGGCTCCGTGTCACCGGGGTGCGCCGACGGGTCCAGAGCAGGGCGCCGATGCCGAGCAGCATCAACACCACAGCCACAGGGTCAAATGTCCCGGTCAAAGGGTGCACGACGCGCAAACTACGCCCTGAACCTGGCAGGTTCCTTTCAGGAAGCCGTACAGATTTCGACGCAGGCCCGCGCGATGGCGAGCTCTTCGTTGGTGGGGATGACCAGCACGGTCACCTTCGACGCATCCGTTGAGATGCGCCGCGGGCCCCGGTCAGCGGCGGTGTTGCGGTCATCGTCGATCTCGATCCCCAGCGCCGCCAGACCGCGCAAGGCATCGCGGCGGACGTTGGCGGCGTTCTCACCGACGCCGGCCGTGAAGGTGATGACGTCGGCCCCGCCCAACAGCGCGAGGTACCCACCGACGTACTTGCGCAGCCGGTGGATATAGACGTCGTACGCCAGTTGGGCCGCTGATCGGGCCTCCGTGTCGCCGTCGTCTATGAGTCTTTGCAGCTCACGGAAATCGGTGGCACCGCCGAGACCGCGCAGCCCGGACCGCCGGTTGAGCATGGTCTCGATGTCTTCGACGGACATGCCGGCGGTGCGCCACAGGTACATGATCACGCCGGGGTCGATGTCACCGGAGCGGGTGCCCATCACCAGGCCCTCCAACGGCGTGAGCCCCATGGAGGTGTCGATGGGCCGACCGCCTGCGATGGCCGACGCCGACGCGCCGTTACCCAGGTGCAGCACAATCTGATTCACCGATTCCAGCGGCTGGCCGAGGAACTTCGCGGCCTGTTCGCTGACGTACTGGTGCGACGTGCCGTGGAAGCCGTACCGCCGAATGTGCCACTGCGCGGCCAGCTCCCGGTCGATCGCATACTCGGCGGCCGCGGCGGGCAGGTCATGGAAGAAGGCCGTGTCGAACACCGCGACATGAGGCACGTCGGGCAGTAGCTTGCGGGCTGCGTTGATGCCCATCAGTCCCGGCGGGTTGTGCAGCGGCGCCAGCGGGGCCAGCTTTTCGAGTTCGGCGACCAGCTCGTCGTCGATCAGAGTGGGTCGGTAGAACCGCTGGCCGCCATGCACGACGCGGTGGCCGACGGCTGTCACCTCGTCGACCGATACCCCGGCGGCGCTGACCGCGTCGAACACCTGCTGCAGGGCCCGCGGGTAATCATCCACCCGCTCGATCACGCCGTCCGCCAGCGACTCCCCCGAATCCGGTTGCACCAACCGGTATTTCACCGACGATGAGCCGCAGTTGAGTACCAGTACTGGGCCGCTCATTTCGCTCCTTGAGCCTGAATCGCCGTAATGGCAACGGTATTGACGATGTCCTCGACCAGGGCGCCGCGGGACAAGTCGTTGACGGGCTTGTTCAGCCCCTGCAGCACCGGGCCGATGGCGATGGCACCGGCGCTGCGCTGCACTGCCTTGTAGGTGTTGTTGCCGGTGTTGAGGTCCGGGAAGATCAGCACCGTCGCCCGGCCCGCGACGGAGGAATTCGGCATCTTGGTCGCGGCGACCGACGCGTCCACGGCCGCGTCGTACTGGATGGGCCCTTCGACCAACAGTTCCGGCGCCCGCTCGCGGACCAATTCCGTTGCCGCCCTGACCTTGTCGACGTCGACTCCGGTCCCGGAGTCGCCGGTCGAGTACGACAGCATGGCCACGCGCGGCTCGATCCCGAACTGCGCGGCGGTCTGCGCCGAGCTGATCGCGATGTCGGACAGTTGCTCGGACGTCGGGTCCGGCACGATGGCGCAGTCACCGTACGCCAGCACCCGATCGGCCAGGCACATCAGGAAGATGCTCGACACCGTCGAGTTGCCCGGCGCGGTCCGGATGATCTCGAACGCCGGGCGCACGGTGTGAGCGGTGGTGTGATTGGCACCGGACACCATGCCGTCGACCAACCCGTTGTGCACCAGCATGGTGCCGAAATACGAGACGTCGTGGATGATTTCCCGCGCCTGCTCGACAGTGACGCCCTTCTTCTTGCGCAGATCGGCGTACTGCACCGCGAACTGGTCACACAGCTCGCTGGTACGTGGGTTCAGCACCGTGGCCGCGGACAGGTCCAGACCCAGCTCGGCGGCCCGGGCCCGCACAGTGGACTCCTCGCCGAGGATGGTGAGATCGGCGACCGAACGGGCCAGCAGCCGGCCCGCGGCGCGCAGAATCCGGTCATCATCGCCCTCGGGCAGCACGATGCGCTTCCGATCGGCGCGTGCCCGGTCCTGCAGTTGGTGGGTGAACATCTGCGGCGTGGTGACCGTCGGAATCGGAACCGCAAGCTGGGCAAGCAGATCCGCGACATCGACATGCGCGTCCATCAAGGCCAGCGCGGTGTCGATCTTGCGCGACGACTTGGCCGTCACTCGGCCCCTGGCCGTCGACGCAGCACGCGCGGTGTCATAGGTGCCCAAGTCGGTGGCCACGATGGGTAGTCGCAGCCCAAGGCCCGCAACCAGTTTCGCGATCGACGGGTGCAGCGGCAGGCCGCCGTTGAGGATGAGGCACGAGATCGACGGAAAGCCTTCTGCCGCATGGGCACTGGCAATGGCCAGCACCACGTCCGACCGGTCCCCCGGCGTGATGACGGCCATGGCCTCAGTCAGGCGCTCAAGACAGTGCTCGGCCGTCATACCGGCGACCATCACACCCATCGCTTCGCGACTCAGCAGTTCCGCGTCGCCGCTGACCACCGTGCCGTGCACCGCGTCCCGCAGTTCGGCCACCGACGGCGCCGACAACAGCGGTTCCTCAGGCAGCACATAGCTTTTCGGCACAAACCGCGCCAGGGCAGCAGCTACCGCCGACAATTCATCGGGCGCGCACCGGTTCGCCACCACCGCGGCGGTGTGCGCGTGCTGCACCGCCAGCTCCGCCAGACACAGCTCCACGACATGGGCGACCTCGTCCGGAGTGCGATCGGCACCCCGCACCGAAAGCAGCACCGGCGCACCCAGATTCACCGCGATGCGGGCGTTCACCGACAGCTCGGTCGGCGAGGCGACGTCGGAGTAGTCACTACCCACGATCACCACGGCATCGCACTTGTCAGCGACCCGGTGGTAGCGGTCGACGATGTCGGCGATCGCCGCGTCCGTGTCCTCGTGCAGCTGGTGGTAGGTGACACCCACGCAGTCGTCGTAGTCCAGACCCGCGGTGGTGTGGGTCAGCAACATCTCCAGGATGTAGTCGGGACCGTCCCCAGCGCGCGTGATGGGCCGGAACACCCCGACTCGGGCGACGGTCGACGCCAGGCGATGCAGGATGCCCAGCGCGATCGTCGACTTGCCGGTGTCGCCTTCAGGCGACGCGATATAGATCGCGGTTGCGTCTGGCACGGCGATAGCCTACCGCTGCCACCAGGGTCAACCGGAAATCAGCCGAGCTTGCGCAGGCGAGGCTCAAGGTCGGTCTTGAACAGGTCCAGGAACCGGCGCTGATCGTGACCGGGTGCGTGGAACACCAGGTGGTTCAGACCCCAGCCGACGTAGTCGGCAACCTTGGCCACGGCCTCGTCGGGGTCGGAGGCGACGATCCAGCGCTTGGCCACCTGCTCGATGGGCAGCGCGTCGGCCGCGGCTTCCATCTCGATGGGATCCTCGATGGAGTGCTTCTGCTCGGCAGTCAGCGACAGCGGCGCCCAGAAACGCGTGTTCTCCAGGGCCAGTTCAGGATCCGGATCGTAGGAGATCTTGATCTCGATCATCCGGTCGATGTCGTCGGGGTTCTTACCGGCCGCCTCGGCGCCCTCGCGCATGGCCGGGATGAGCTTGTCCTTGTACAGCTCCTCGCCCTTGCCCGAGGTGCAGATGAAGCCGTCACCGGCGCGGCCGGCGTACTTGGCCACCTGCGGTCCACCTGCCGCGATGTAGATCGGGATGCCGCCCTCGGGGACGTCGTAGATCGAGGCGCCCTTGGTTTTGTAGTACTCACCGCCGAAGTCGACGCGGTCGCCGTTCCACAGTTCACGCATCAGGCGCACCGATTCGCGCAGCCGGGCGTAGCGCTCTTTGAACTCGGGCCATTCGCCCTCGTAACCGGTGGCGATCTCGTTGAGCGCCTCGCCAGTGCCAACCCCCAGGAAGATGCGGCCCGGGTACAGGCAGCCCATGGTCGCGAACGCCTGGGCGATGACGGCCGGGTTGTAGCGGAACGTCGGGGTCAGCACCGAGGTGCCCAGGATCAGCCGCTCGGTGCGCTCACCCACAGCGGTCATCCAGGCCAGGGAGAACGGGGCGTGGCCGCCGGTATGACGCCAGGGCTGGAAGTGGTCACTGACCGTGGCGCTGTCCATGCCCGCCGCTTCGGCGGCCACCGCAAGCTCCACCAGTTCACGCGGCGCGAACTGCTCCGCCGACGCCTTGTAGCCCAGTCTCAGTTCAGCCATGAGTTCCGTTCCTGTTCGTTGACTCTGCCGCGGCCCTATTGCTCCTCGCGTGCGCAATTCCTTTTCTACTCTGCCTACACTCGCCACATGGCGGCAGCCCTGAGCGCAATCACCGACAACATTCACTTCGCCCAGACCGACCTGGTGAACTGGACCCTGATCAGCGACGACAGCGGGGTGATGCTGATCGACGCGGGTTTCCCCGGCCAGCGCGACGACGTGCTCGGCTCCCTCCGTCAGCTGGGCTTCGACGCCGGCGACGTGCGAGCGATCCTGCTGACCCACGCCCATGTCGACCACTTCGGCACCGCCATCTGGTTCGCCAAAACGCATGGCACCCCGGTGTACTGCCACAGCACTGAAGTCGGCCACGCCAAACGTGAGTATCTGGAACAGGTTTCACCGACGGACCTGCTGGCACGAGCCTGGAATCCGCGGTACCTGACCTGGTCGATGTCGATCCTCGGCAAGGGCGCGCTGACGCGCGAAGGCATCCCGACGGCGCAGGCACTCACCGAGGACGCGGCGGCAACACTGCCGGGCAGCCCGCACCTGATCCCCAGTCCCGGTCATACCGGCGGGCATTGCTCATACGTGTTCGGCGACGTCCTGGTGGCCGGCGACGCCGTCATCACCGGTCATCCGGTGAGCACCAAACGCGGCCCCCAACTGCTGCCGCAGATGTTCAATCACGACCAGGACGCCGCCGAACGCAGCGTGGCCGCCCTGGCCCTGTTGGACACCCAAGTGCTGTTGCCCGGTCACGGGCCCGTATGGCGCGGGCCGGTCCGCGACATCACCGAACTCGCGCTGCCGCGGGGCTGACCACCTCGCAAGTCAGTGCAGGAGCAGCATGATGAGCAACAGGAACACCCCGGCCAGGAGCACGCCACCGCTCACTGTCGCGGTGGGCATCATCACCATGTGATGGAGCTCTTCGTCGTCAAAGATGTTGTTGCCCTGAGCATCACGATCGAGCGGGCCGTAAATCAACAGCCCTGGACCTGAGCACCGCACCGCGCGGGCCATCCGGAAGATCGGGTGCTCGGCCGGCAACATGGTGACGTAGGACCGCACCAAAAGGCCCGTCCCGAACACCAGCACACCGACTGCTATCAGCAGCCATGCGACAGTCCAGCCCGAGAGCACGTGCAAGCCTATCCAGCCGACGGTTCGGACACCTCCGATTCCGCAATGTCCTTGGCGAAGGCGATCGGATAGACCTCACCTTCGGCCGGCAGTGGCTCTGCCATGCGGCGATACCCCGCCGCCAGGTACAGCGCCTCGGCCTCAGGTTGATTGTGTCCAGTGGTCAGGTAGATGCGCCGGTAGCCGGCGTCGACGATGCGCGCCTCCAGATCGGCCAGCAGCGCCCGCCCATAGCCCCGGCGTCGAGATCCGGCGTCAGTCCAAATCCGTTTCAGTTCAGCAGTTTCCGCGTCGAAGCGACGGAATGCCCCACCCGTGACCGGCACGCCGTCGCGCAGTCCGATCACCATGGCCCCGGCCGGCGGGGCGAACTCCGCGGCCGGATAGTCGCGCAACCACGCGGCGACCCCGTCGACCGTCCCGTCGTATCGAGTGGCGTACTCGACGGCAAGCTCAGCCAGCAACGGCTCGGCCAGCGGATCGTCCTGCGCCACAATCACGAAGGCCAGCGCGGGGTCAGTCACCGGTCAAGTCAATCACCGGGCGTGCACGTCCGGCGTGCGCACGTGCTCGGGACGCAGCCCGCGCCCGACAATCAGCGGCGGGATGTACTGCAACGGACCCTTGCCCACGAACGACGGCAGTTGGATCGTGGACAGATCGCCGGCCAGATTCGGCTCGATGGCCCGGTTCTGGATCAGCACCTGACCGGCCTGGACGACGCGCGTCGGCAGCTCCCGACGGCGCTGCACCTTGGCCAGGTCGGCATCGGCCAACAGCCCATTGCGCAGCGGGCCGCACAGGATGTTCGCCGCGGCCACGGCATCGGCGACCGCCAGGTTGATTCCGACACCGCCGGCCGGTGACATGGCGTGCGCCGCGTCGCCGATGCACAGCAGCCCCGAGCGCCACCAGGTCTTGAGCCGGTCGACCCGCACATCGAGGTGGCTGGTGTCGTCCCAGGACTGCAGGTCTTCGACATGCTGACTCAATTCCGGTCGCACCTTCACCAACCGGGCCTTGAATTCGTCCAGGGATCCGCCCTGCGGGTTGGTCCCCTTGGGCATCAGGTACGCGACCTGCCAGTAGTCACCGCGGTAGATCATCGCCATCATCAGGCCCTTGCGGAGCACCGCGAACAGCTCTTTGGGGTCGCCGGGCCGCCAGCCCAGCCGGAACCACAACACATCCATCGGGCTGGCTGCACTGGCCACCTGCAGCCCGGCCGCGGCCCGCACCACGGATTTGCGACCGTCGGCGGCGACCACCAGGTCGGCTCGCACCTCCAACTCGGGTGTGCGGACGCCGACCACCCGGTCGCCCTCGAAGATCAGGTCCGTCACCTCTGCGTTCCGGATCAGAGTGAATTCCGGGTAGGCCGAAGCCTTTTCGGCCAGGAAGTCCAGGAAATCCCACTGTGGCATGAGCGCGATGTAGGGCTCGGGGAAGCGCATCAGCCGCAGGGCGCCGAAGTTGCCGAACGTCCGGAGGGTGCCGTCGGAGTCGATGCAGATGCGGTCGATCTTGGTGTGCGGCAGTTTCAGGAACTCGTCGACGAATCCCAACTCATGCATGATCCGCAGCGTGGTGGGGTGCACGGTGTCGCCACGGAAGTCCCGAAGAAAGTCGTTGTGCTTCTCCAGCACCACCACGTCGATCCCGGCGCGCGCCAACAGCAGTGCGTGCACCAGACCCGCTGGCCCACCCCCGGCAACACAGACCTGAGTCCGCAGCGTGGTCGTCATGCTCCCGACAGTAGCCCGCCAACATGACCAAATCAGGGGTTCAAATCAAAACTTGACACGTGTAAAGTTTGCCGCCATGGACAACATCCGCGGCAAGACCATCGCGATCACCGGGGCCGCCCGGGGCATCGGCTACGCCACTGCAAAGGCCCTTCTCGCCCGCGGCGCGCGCGTCGTCATCGGCGACCGAGATGTCGCGGTGCTCGAAACAGCGGTCCATGACCTGAGCCGACTGGGTTCGGCCACCGGCTACCCGGTGGACGTCACCGACCGCGAATCCTTCGCCGTCTTCCTGGACAAGGCCCGCAGCGACGGCGCCGGCCACCTCGACGTGCTGATCAACAACGCCGGCGTCATGCCGATCGGCCCGTTCCTGGACGAATCCGAGAAGTCCATCCGGTCCGCGATGGAAGTGAACCTGTACGGCGTGCTCACGGGGTGTCAGCTGGCGCTGCCCGAGATGGTCGCCCGTCGCCGCGGGCACATCATCAACATCGCGTCGCTGTCGGGCCTGATTGCATTGCCGGGACAGGTCGTCTACAACGCCACCAAGTTCGGCGTGGTCGGGTTGAGTACCGCGCTGGCCGACGAGGTCGCGCCGCAGGGCGTCGAGGTCTCAGTGGTCATGCCGCCGTTCACTCGAACCGAATTGATCTCGGGCACATCGGAAACCATGGCGGTCAAGCCCGTCGAGCCCGAGGAGATCGCCGCCGCGATCGTCAAGACCCTGGACAAACCCAAGACCCACGTGTCGGTGCCGGGGCCGCTGCGATTCGTCGCGCAGGCCGCTCAGATGCTCGGGCCGCGCGGCCGCCGCTGGCTGAACAAGAAGTTGGGGATCGCCACCGTCTTCATGAGCTTCGACGCCGCCAAGCGAAAGAGCTACACCGACCGCGCGCAAGACGCACAGGGTGTGATCGAGAAGAGCTAGCAGCGCCGACTGACGTCCGCAGCTGCGAGGCAATTCCTCGCAGCTGCAAGGAGATCGGTCGTGGCGACCGGTCGCCACGACCGCGCACCATGGGCCATGCGCAGTTCCGCCTGGCTGTCGATTGCCCGCGCCGCGGCCGCCCTGGCCGCGGCGATGGGCATCGGCCGGTTCGCCTACACGCCGATCCTCCCGTTGATGACCGCCGACGCCAACCTCACGGCGCAGGCCGCGGGACAGCTGGCCACCGCCAACTACGCCGGGTATTTGATCGGCGCGGTGGGTGCCGCGGCCTCGCCTCGACTCGCCCGCTCGCTGGCCGTCTGCCGCGCGTCTCTGGTGACCCTGGTTGTGACGCTGGCGGCAATGGCCTTGAGCACCAATGTCATTGAATGGGGTGCCCTGCGACTGATCGCCGGGGTCGCCAGCGCACTGGTCTTCGTGATCGCGGTCAACACGCTGCTGGATCATGGCCATCCGGCGCACCATGCCGGCTGGGCGTTCAGCGGCGTGGGGATCGGCATCGCGCTGTCCGCGGCGCTACCAGCCACCAACGATTGGCAGGACGCGTGGTGGGTGGCAACCGTTTTGGCGGCACTGCTCAGCGCCGTCGCCTGGTTCATCCAGCCCGGGACCCCCGACGCAACAGCCGAGCCTCTGGTCAAGCGACAACGCACCGTCAGCGGGCCGCTGGTCATGCTGATGATCAGCTACGCCCTGGAAGGAGTCGGCTACATCATCGCGGGCACCTTCCTGGTGGCCGCTGTCGCGCAGCACTCACCGGGTGGGTTGGGCAGCGCCGCCTGGCTGCTGGTCGGCCTGGCCGCGGCGCCGTCAGCTGCTCTGTGGGCGCGGTTCACCGGCCGCTTCTCCTACTCGGCACTGCTCGTTGCCGCGTTGCTCATGCAGGCCGCCGGAATCGCTTGGTCGGGAACAGGAAACAACGTCGCAGCACTTGTAGGGGCGGTGCTGTTCGGTGGCACCTTCATCGGCATCAGCACCCTGGCCCTGGCCGCCGGCCGCGCGTTGCAGTTCCCGGGTGCCGTCGCACTGCTGACCACGGGCTACTCGGTGGGCCAGATCGTCGGGCCGATCGCGGTGTCCCCGCTGCTGCACAACGGATTTCAGCAGGCGTTGCTTGCCGGTGCCGCCGTCGTCCTACTGTCCGCCCTCGCCGCCTTTACGATGTGGATCAGTGGACGGCAGCCACGCCGAGTCGTCGTCAACGCCCAGAACGGTGGCGTCACGAGTCAGCGCGTCGACGACGGCGTGCACCGCGGGATTGTCCTCACCCTGCCGCCACACCAGTGACCACGTCCACAGGGGTGCAGGTTGAATCACCGGTCGGCGCACCAGGTCTCGCCGCAGCGCGTCCCTCTGGCCTCTGGGATTGTTGAGCACCGGCCGACCCAGCTGCCTGACGTGCTCGAAGAACGTCGGCCCGGTGACCCCGCCGTCGTCGGTGCGCATGACCTGCGCGCCCGTGTCCGCGGCGAACTGCTCGCCGTAACGGTTCCACGACTTCCAGCTCGCGGTGTCTGAATCCACCAGCACCAGAGTGTCTTTCGCCTGAACCGGAGACTCGTCAGTGCCGACGCACAACGCATACACCCGGTCCACCCCCATCAGCCACGCCTGCAGCGACAGCTCCGACAGGTCGTCGTCCTGCACCCAGCAGATGGCCAGATCGAGGATCCCGTCGGCGACGCGGGCCGCCTGGGCATGGGACGGCATCACCCAACTGTCGACGCGCAACTGCGCGACCCCGGCCGCCCGTTCTGCGAGGTCAGTCGGACACCAGTTCACGTAGCCGATGCGAATGGGCTCCGAGTTCGACAAACCGATTGCCCGCCTGCGGAATTCATCCGCTTGGGAGACCAGGGCCCGCGCGTACGGCAGCAGTGATGCACCCGCCGCGGTCAGGCTCACCGACCGGCGGTCGCGATCGAACAGGTCCACTTTGAGGTCGCGCTCCAGCGCCTTGATCTGCTGAGACAACGACGGCCCGGCGATGTGCAACCGCTCAGCAGCGCGGCCGAAATTCAATTCATCGGCAACTGCGACGAAGTACCGCAGTTGCCGAAGTTCCATTGCCCCAGCGTAGGCGTCGGGTCAACGGGATTTAGAACTGCGGCGCAGGATCTCCGACGCGGTACGCCTCGATGGCGTCCAGGTTGGCCAGCAGCTGCTCGACGGTCAGGCTGTAGATCGAGCCGTCCTCTTCGGTGCCGACCAGGATCAGCTGGGGGTGGTCCGGATCGGACAGCCAAATCCGGGTCACCAACTCACGCGGATCGTCCTCAGTGGATTCGAATCCCGACGGCGGGTAGTACCAGATCAAGAACTCGTCGTTCGAGTACTCGTCGTCGAAAACCCAACCGCGCGGCAGGATTTCACCCGCGAGCCGCCCGACAGCCTCGACCTCGGCATGCACCTCGTCGGGCAACCAGTTTACATTGCGGGTGGACTGCCGCTTCTTCCGGCGGGCCTGCTTGGACGCGCTCTGCTTCGACATCCGGGCCCCTAGCTCAGTGCCTGATCGAGATCAGCTACAAGGTCTTCAGTGCCCTCGAGCCCGATCGAAATGCGCACCACCCCGTCGCCCAGCCCGATGGCCGCCCGGCCCTCCGGCCCCATCGCGCGGTGCGTGGTGGTCGCCGGGTGGGTGATCAGCGTCTTCGAGTCGCCCAGGTTGTTGGAGATGTCAACGATTTGCAGCTTGTCGAGCACCTCGAACGCCCGGTCCTTGCCGCCGTCGAGTTCGAAAGTGACGACGGTGCCGCCGCCACGCATCTGCCGCTTGGCCAGGTCGTACTGCGGATGTGACTGCAGGAACGGGTATTTCACCCAGTTCACCCCGCGCACACCCTCCAGGAACTCGGCCACCTGCAGCGCCGACCGATTCGAGTAGTCGACCCGAAGAGACATGGTCTCAAGGCCTTTCAGCATGGTCCAGGCGTTGAACGCGCTCATCGCCGGGCCGGTGTGCCGCATCAGCTGCTGCACCGGTCCGGTGATGTACTCCTTGTCGCCCAGGATCGCGCCACCGAGCACGCGGCCCTGGCCGTCGATGTGCTTGGTGCCCGAGTACACCACGATGTCAGCACCCAGCTGCATACCCTGCTGCAGCAGCGGCGTCGCGAAGACGTTGTCCAGCACCACTTTTGCGCCCGCCGCGTGCGCCAGCTCGGACACTGCGGCGATGTCGACGAGAGCCTGCATCGGGTTGGACGGCGTCTCGAAGAACACCGCCGTGGTCGGCACCGACAGCGCTTCTTCCCACTGCGACAGGTCGTCGCCGTCGACGAAGACGGTCTCCACACCCCAGCGCGGCAGGATCTCATTGCAGACCACGAAGCAGGATCCGAACAGGCTGCGGGCCGCGACCAGCCGGTCGCCCGCACCGAGCAGCGCGCCGAGTGCGGTGAACACCGCCGCCATGCCCGTCGCGGTCGCGAAACATGCCGGGGCGCCTTCGATGAGCCGCAGGCGTTCCTCGAACATCTGGATGGTCGGGTTGCCGTAGCGCGAGTACACGTACCGGTCGATCTCGCCGGTGAACGCCTGCTCCGCGGCGCCCGCCGATTCGTAGACGTACCCCGAGGTGAGGAACATGGCCTCGGCGGTCTCGTCGAACTCCGAGCGCAGCAGACCACCGCGCACCCCGATGGTCGCCTGGCTGACGCCGTCCGGCAGCGGCGCCGGGACGCGAACCGAGGGCACCCCGTTCTCGTTCAGGCCTCTCACGACTGCACCCACGGCAATCCGATGGCCCGCCATCCGTTACCCCCACGGTGGCCGTGTTCGTCGAGATGGCCCTCGAAACCCTCGAGCACGTTGTACGACGGCGCGATCCCCGCCGCCGTCGCCGCCTCGGCAGCACCGATGGAACGGTTGCCCGAACGGCACAGGAACACCACCGGCCGTTCGCCGGGCGTCACCCCCGCCGCCAGTAGATCGTCGACGAATCGGGTGTTGCGCCTGCCGTCACCGGCAACCCACTCGATGTACACAACGTCACGTCCGAGGCTGGAGATGTCAGGCACGCCCACCCAACGCCACTCGGCGTCGGTCCGGCAGTCGACGAGCACCGCCTCGGGGTTGTCACTGAGCAGGTCCCAGGCCTGCTGCGGCGTGATATCTCCCGCGTAGCTCACGGCCCGAGTCTGTCACAAACTAACTGGGAACCGGCGAGCACACCTTCCATGCGCCGTCCTCACGCACCAGCTCCACCGGCACCTTCGGCTTCTGGTCCGGTGTCTTGTCGAAGTGGTAGGTCAAAGTGGCGGACGCCTTGTCGCCGTCGAACTTGATGTCCGAAACCCCGTCGACATACCGCTGCCCGTTCTTGGCCACCGAATCCTGTTGCTTGGCAAGCACATCGGCCTGCGTACCGGCCTGCGCCCTGCAGGTGAACGACTGAAAGCGCGCGTAGTCCTTACGCTGCAGCCCGTCGTTCTGGCCAACCACGGCGGTACGGATTTCCTGGTCCGGCGTCGGCCCGTCCTTGCCGAACACCCCGAGGATGTTCAGTACCGCGATGAAGATCAGCACGACGACGATGAACGCCACCGCGGCGAGAAACGGCGCCATGGTCTGGCGCGGCTGAGGGTCCGGTTCGGTCATCGTCACTTCCCTGTCTGGTTGATCGCGGCTGCCACCTGGTGCGCACGGTCACGTGCCCGCACCACGTCAGGCGCCGTCGCCAAGGCCACGCACACCTCGCCGGAGAGCCGCACGTCGCTTTCCGCGACGGCCAGCGCATCGGGGAGCGCCCGCGCTAGGCCGGCCTTGTCGGACGACGGACGGCTGACCTGCCCGGCCGCCGGCGAAATCATGATGGTGTCGACCGGCAGGCCCAGGATGGCCCGGGCGTGCAGATCGAACTGCGACAGCCGCTGCGACCGCGTCGTCACGAACCCGGCGCCGGTCAGCATCGGATGAACCGTCGAGAAGTAGACCTCCTCGGCCCCAGCCGAAGACTCAGTGTCGGTGCCCAGCAACAGATCCACCGCGAACAGTCCCGTCCCACCGAGCTTGTTGACGATCCGCGCGGCGATCGAGCGGGCCACGTCCAGTGCCGACTCCGACAACGGGTGCGGCTGCCACAACTCCAGCGGGCCACCGTTGTCCCGGCGCCGGCCAATCGGCTCACAGAACTGCACCACCGGGCCCGCGGGACCCTGCGTGCGCACGGTCAGCAGGGTGAACTCGGCCGTCACGTCAACGGCCGTCTCTGCCATCACCCGGTCACCGCCGGCGGCCACGGCGCGATGCCAGGCCACGTCGACGTCTTCGAGCCGGGTCAACACCGACCGTCCGGCACCTTCGGTGTTGGCGGCCGGTGCCACTGTGAGCGGCAGCCCGGCGTGCTCGGCCACCGCGGTGAGCTCGTCGACCGATCCGGCGAACCAGAACGGCGCCGTCGGCAAGCCGAGTTCGTGCGCGGCCAAGGTGCGCAGGGCTTCGCGGTCGCACCCGAGCCGCAACGCGGACGGCGTCGGAAACACCGCGATGTCGTCGAGCCCGGCCAGGCCGTCGGTGACGTCGGCGTCGACATCCACCGCGGTCGACTGAACCACCACCAGCTGCGGTTCATGCCGCTCGATCAGTGCTGTCAGCGCCGCAGCGTCGGCCGGCGACGCGACCGCCGTCGCCCGCACCCCGAGCCGCTGGAAAGACAACACCAGTTCACTGCTGAGCTCACCGGTGCCGAGTACCAGCACCGTCGCGCGGTCTACCAAGTGTTCAAACCTTCCCGTCGCGCCGCTCGCCCCGTCAACCCAATCTGATGTCGACGTAGCACCAGCGCCAGCTCTCCCCCGGCTCCAGCGACCGCATCACCGGATGACCAGTGCGGCGGTAATGCTCATTGGCGTGCTGGTGCGGGCTGGAATCACAACAACCGACCTGCCCGCAGGTCAGACACATCCGTAGGTGCGCCCACGTATTCTCCCCGAGTGCCTCGCAGTCACCACAGCGGCCGGGCGTCAGCGGCTCCGGTTCGGGTTGACCGACCGCGTCGGCAAGGTGCGTGCAAGTGGCGGGGGAATTGTCGGGACGCTGACTCTTTCGCGGCGACCGCCTCCGTTTCCCCAGCATGTTGAACAAGGATAGGGCTGGCTGACCAAGGAGGTTTGAAGACATGGGTGCCCCACTGCTGGCAGTGCTGGTGGCCTCGGTGTTGTTGGCCGCGCTGGCCCGTCGCTACGACTTCTCCGCGCCCCTGGGGTTGGTGGTCGCGGGCCTGGCCGTCGGGCTGATCCCCGGGGTGCCGGCCATCGAGATGCAGCCGCAACTGGTCATGTTCGTGGTGCTGCCGCCGCTGCTGTGGTCGGCCGGCCTGGAGAGCAGCTACCTGGCCATGCGCAAGAACGTCCGCGCCATCGGGCTGCTGGCGGTCGGGCTGCCGCTGGCCACCACTTTGGTCGTCGGCTTCGTCGCCTTTCATACCGTCCCCGAGCTGACGGTGGCCGCGGCGCTGACGCTGGGCGCCATCGTCGCGCCGCCCGACGCGGTGTCGGCCGCGGCCATCGGCCGCCGGCTCGGTCTGCCGCGCCAGATCATGACGCTGCTCGGCGGTGAGAGCCTGCTCAACGACGCCACGGCCCTCACCGCCTACAAGGTCGCGCTGGCCGCCGCAATCGGCGCTGCGGCGACGTGGCAGGGCGCGCTGGGCACCTTCGCGCTCGCTGCGGTCGGTGGCGTGGTGATCGGCGGCCTGATCGGGTGGCTGATCGAGTTCATCCGCACCTGGCTCGACGACCCGCTGGTGGAGAGCGCCATCGGCCTGGTAGCGCCGTACTTCGTCTACTGGCTGGCCGAAGAGGCGCACGGCTCCGGCGTGATCGCGGTGGTGGTCGCGGCCCTGATCCTCGGGCAGCGGGCCACCCGCGCCACCTACGCCACCCGCCTGCAGGACGACGCGGTGTGGAAGTCGATCCAGCTGGTGCTGGAGTCGTTCGCGTTCCTGATGATCGGCCTCCAGCTGCCGACGGTCATCGACGAGCTGACCGGGATCCGCGCCGTCACGCTGGCCGTGGCCTCGGCGGCGGTGCTGGCGACGGTGATCGGGGTGCGCATCGTATGGGTCTATTTCATGGCGTACGTGCCTCGCATGCTGTCGGCGCGCATCCGGGACAGGGAGCCCCGGCCGACGCCGTCGCAGGTGTTCATCGTGGCGTGGGCCGGGATGCGCGGTGTGGTGTCACTGGCCGCCGCGTTCGGTGTGCCACTGACGACGCTGTCCGGGGAGCCTTTCCCGGGGCGGCCGCAGTTGGTGTTCCTGACCTTCGTCGTGGTGATCGGGACGCTGCTGCTGCATGGTTTGACGTTGCCCACGCTGATCCGCATGCTCGACGTCCGCAGTGAGGCCGAGGCCCATCAAGATGCCCTGGAACAGGCTGCCGCGTCGACTCGCGCGGCAGCGGCCGCCGCCGATCGGTTGGACGAATTGCTGGCTCGCAATGCGGATTCCACCGTCCAACAGCATGTCGGCGAGGTGCTGCAGAACTGGAATGACCGGCGGCGCAACACGGTCTGGGAGCGGCTGGGCCGCAGCGACGAAGACATCGGCGAAAGCCCGGCGGCGGCCATGCGGCGACTGCGGTTGGAAATGCTCGCTGCCGAGCGGGCGACATTCATCGCCGAGCGCGACTCCGGAAACATCGACGACGAAGTGCTGCGGTCGGTGCTGCACGGGCTGGATTTGGAAGAAGCGGCGCTGAACCGGGAGTAGAACTCCGCAGCCCTTGACCCGCGTCTCAACGCGCCCTAATCTACAACCAAATGGTTGTAGATACGTTCACCGACGAGGAGATCGACCGGATCTTCCACGCGCTGGCCGACGCCACGCGTCGCGACATCGTGGCCCGCACCATGCGCAGCGACCAATCCGTGAGCACCCTCGCCCGCGGCTACGCCATGAGCTTTGCGGCGGTGCAGAAACACGTCGCGGTCCTGGCCGCCGCGCAGCTGGTGCATAAAGAGCGCCGCGGCCGGGAACAACTCGTTCGGGCGGTACCCGAAACCCTGAACCGAGCGGGCGTCCTGCTGGAGCGCTACGCAGCACTCTGGCACGACCGCGCCGCGTCCATCGAGGCGATCCTCGCCGAAGACGGTTACCCACCACGCGAAACACCAAGTGACACAAGAAAGGACCACCGATGACGGTGATCAGCAGCGCCACCGACCCCGATGCCCTCACCATGACCTTCGTGGCTGAATTCGCCGCTCCGCCCGCACGGGTCTGGCAGGTGTGGGAAGACCCGCGCCAGCTGGAACGCTGGTGGGGCCCGCCGACCTGGCCGGCCACCTTCACCCGGCACGACCTCGCTCCAGGCGGTCAGTCCCGGTACCACATGACCGGCCCTGAAGGGGAGATCGCACCGGGCTGGTGGACCACGCTCGAAGTCGACGCGCCGACGCGCATCCTCATCGAGGACGGCTTCTCCCAGCCGGACGGCGAGCCCGACCCCGACATGCCGACCATGCGCCTGGAGGTGTCGTTCGATGCCATCGACACCGGCACCCGCATGACGATCCTGACTCGGTTCACCGACGTCGAACAGCTTGAGAAGGTGGCCGCGATGGGCATGGTCGAAGGCATGACCGGCGCCCTCGGCCAGATCGACGCACTGCTGGCCTGACACCGAAAACCATTACGAGACAAGGGGAACAATATGCCTGAAGCAATCGGGCCGTGCCTGTGGTTCAACAACCAGGCCCGCGAAGCCATGGACTACTACGTCGAGGTGTTTCCGAATTCCCGGATCATCTCGGTGGAGAACTACCCGGACGAAGCCCTCAACGAACATTTCAGCGGCATGTCGGGCAAGGTGCTGAACGGGCGATTCACCTTGAACGGCATCGATTTCGCCTGCCTCGACGGTGGACCGATGTTCACCTTCAACGAAGCCATCTCCTTCGTGATCCGATGCGCCGATCAAGACGAGATCGACCACTACTGGTCGAAGCTCTCGCACGTGCCGGAGTCCGAGCAATGCGGCTGGTGCAAGGACCGGTTCGGAATCAGTTGGCAGATCATCCCGTCGCGCATGGACCAACTGCTGGGCCGCCCCGAACAGATCCAAACGATGATGCGGCAGAAGAAGATCGTGATCGCCGAGTTGGAGAACGCCTGACCGGACCCTCGCGCAGTGATCGCGCTATCGTGGAAAGTGCCCATCATCAACGAGAGTTGAAGCGGCACAAGGCCTCCACGGCAGAAGGCGAGAACGCGCAATGAACAGCGCCGGCAAACCCGAGGCCCTCGGCGAGGTGTGGCAACAAGCTGGCGCTATCGCCACGGCGACCCAGGATAGCAACGGTCAGCTGCAATGGACCGTGCAGCAGAGTGACGGATCCAGCTCCGCCACACAGGCTTTGGCGAGCACGACCAGCTGGAGTCCGGCGGAACAGGGGTCGACGCCATGACCCTGTACGGACCAGATACGTCGAACAACAACTTTCGTTCGAGCAGTGACGCCATCGCCTTCGTCTCGCAGTTGCCCGGCCAGGGATTTTCCTGGATCGAACAGAAGGTGTCCGAAGGCAGCTACTACCGGGATCCGTACTGGCCGGTGATCGCACAATGGTGCCAGCAGAACCACTTTCCGTGCATCGGCTACCACTACGTCACCACCGACGCCCCGAACGCCCAGGCCCAGACCTGGCTGGCCAACAACGGCGGCCCCCACGCCATGCTGGACTTCGAGGCGAATTCCGGTGACATCAACAACTTCTGGGCCGTGGTCAACGCCTTCAACAACGTCGGTGTGACCATCTCACTGTCGTACCTCCCGCACTGGTACTGGCAACAGATCGGCTCCCCCGACCTGTCCCAGGTACCCGGGCTGATCGCGTCGAACTATGTGGGCGGCACCGGATATGCGTCAAACCTCTACCCTGGCAACGACAATCAGAACTACTGGTTCGCCTACGGCGGGGCCGCGCCACAAATCTTGCAGTTCACCGACGCCGCACTGATCGGCAATCTGGCGGTGGACTGCAACGCATTCCAGGGCACTCTCGATCAACTCATCACGCTCTTGCAGGGAGGCACCATGACCGCACCCGATCCCACTACGGCCACTCTCAACCAAATCCTGGCCATCGTGCAGGACATCCAGACCCAGCTGCGCGGGCCGCACCTCGGGGGCTGGCCACAGCTCGGGCACAACGCCGCAGGCCAGAACCTGACCATGGTCGACGCGGTGGCTGCGCTCAGAGCGGACGTGGACGCACTCAAGGCCACGTCGACCGCGTAACTAAGGCTGGCCGGGCAGCAGGCTGACCATCAGGCCGTTGGCCTCGGCCAGCAGATTGCCTTCGGCATCGAACAATTCGGCCGCGACGAACGTCTTACGGCCCTCGACCTCGGTGACGCGGGCCTTCGCGGTCAGCACCGTGTCGATCGGGGTGACCTTGCGGTAGTCGACATGCAGGAACGCCGTGCGGCTCATCGGCCGATTGACGGCGTGGATCAGCATGCCGAAAGCCTGGTCGAACAGCAGCGGCAGGACACCGCCGTGCACCGCGTAGTTGCCGCCGACGTGGTACCGGCTGAACGTGACCTCGAGTTCGACACCCTCAGGTGAGAACTTCGTGACCTTCCACGGCGGCATCAGCAGACTGCCGGCGCCCGGCAGCGATGGCACCCGAATGGCCGGGCCCACGCCTTCCGGAGCCTCGAATGGCCCCAGCAGCTTGACCAGTTCCTCGACTCGGTCGGCGGCGTCGTCCCAGGTGTCGCTGTCCGGATTGGCCGAGACAGCCAAGTCCTGCAGCCGCCGCATGCCCGCGAGGAAACGGCCGAAGCCCGGGCCAGGCTCGGCAACCTCGAATTGCGGGAAGCCGCCGTGCTGGTCGATGAAACCTTCCGTCACGCCAAGATGTCCCGGCGGACGATCGTCTGCTCCCGGCCCGGACCGACACCGATGCACGACATGTGGGCCCCCGCGAGCTCTTCCAGGCGCAGCACGTAGTCGCGGGCCTTGGCAGGCAGATCGCCGAACTCGCGGGCGTCGGAGATGTCCTCCCACCAGCCTGGCAGTTCTTCGTAGATGGGCTCGGCACGGGTGATGTCGGCCTGCGTCATCGGCATCTCGTTGATGCGCTTGCCGTCGATGGTGTAGCCGACGCATACCGGCACCGTCTCCAGGCTGGACAGCACGTCGAGCTTGGTGAGGAAGTAGTCGGTGATGCCGTTGACCCGGGTGGCGTAGCGGGCGATGACAGCGTCGAACCAGCCGCAGCGCCGGGCGCGGCCGGTGGTCACGCCGACCTCGCCGCCGGTCTTGGCCAGGTAGGCACCGTGGTCGTCGAACAGCTCCGTCGGGAAGGGACCCGAACCCACGCGCGTGGTGTACGCCTTGAGGATGCCCAGCACCGTGGTGATCCGGGTCGGGCCGATGCCCGAGCCGACGGCCGCGCCGCCCGCCGTCGGGTTGGACGACGTCACGAACGGGTAGGTGCCGTGGTCGACGTCCAGCAGAGTGCCCTGCGAGCCCTCCAACAGGACCGTCTCGCCACGTTCGAGCGCTTCGTTGAGCAGCAGCCGAGCGTCGGCGATGCGGTGCTTGAAGCCGTCGGCCTGCACCAGCAGGTTCTCGACCACCTCGGCCGGATCGAGCGCCTTGCGGTTGTAGATCTTGACCAGCACCTGGTTCTTGAGTTCCAGGGCGGCCTCAACCTTGGCGGCCAGCAGCGTCTCGTCGAGCACGTCGGCCGCGCGGATACCGATGCGGGCGATCTTGTCCTCGTAGCAAGGACCGATGCCGCGGCCGGTGGTGCCGATCTTCTTGCTGCCGGCGTATCGCTCGGTGACCTTGTCGATGGCCACGTGGTACGGCATCAGCAGATGAGCGTCGGCCGAGATCATCAGCTTCGTGGTGTCCACGCCGCGGTCCTCGAGCCCCGACAGCTCAGTCAGCAGCACCCCTGGGTCCACCACGACGCCATTGCCAATGACGTTGGTGACCCCGGGCGTCAAGATGCCCGATGGGATGAGGTGAAGAGCGAAGTTCTCGCCCGTGGGCAGTACCACCGTGTGCCCGGCGTTGTTGCCGCCTTGGTAGCGAACCACCCATTGCACACGTCCACCGAGTAGATCGGTGGCCTTTCCTTTGCCCTCGTCACCCCACTGGGCTCCAATGAGCACGATTGCCGGCATCGTTTTGCCTCCCGCATTACCTGCCTGAATACAGTGGCAGCCGGTGAGCAACCTTATCCCAGCACGACGAGAGGAATGGCCTTGACCGCCAGAGAAGTGTCCGGCAGGGGTCCCGAGGCCGCCGTGGTACTCCTCTTCGGCGACCGCCGGATGCCCCGCCCGCTGGCGGATTTGACGGCCGTCACAGTGCCGTCTCCGAGTGAGCTGACGATCCCCGACGGGGTCGTCCGGGTGGTCGTCGTCGGTGGCCATGCGGACCTGTCCGCCACCCTCGCCCGGCTGCTGCGCGACGACCGGCTCGACGTCGAAGTCGGCTTCGTGCCGCCGGGAATCCGTGCCAGTTTGGGCGCCGCCCGTCGCGCCAGAGCTGGTGTCGCCCAACGAGTTCCACTGATCCGTGACGAGACCGGCGCGGTGATCGTCCAGTCCGCGCGCTGGCTGCCGTCGGGCGCCCAGGCCATCACCGGCGAGGCCGTCGTCGACGACACCGTGCTGTTCGACGGCGAGTCCACGGGCGTGCTGATCGAGCCACTGCCCGGCATGCCGGGGTTGCGCGCGCGGTCGCTCGGGGCCGGCCCGCGAAGCTGGGTGGCGGGCCGCGCGGTGCAACTCGGCAGCACCGGAGTTTTGATTGAGCGCGACGGCGTGGCGGCCGCGCGCCCGGCCCGGCGCTCCGCGTTCTATCGCCACATCCAAGGTTGGCTGCGCGTCGGCTAGTTTTTCTGGCATGAGTATGCCGCTGCGGCACGGCGTCCGCCCCAGTCCCCTGTTCTGGGCCATCGTGGCCCTGACCGTGGGCGGTGGCGCCGTGGCCTGGTCCGTCGGATCCGAAGTCCCGCCACTGGCGTACGTCGGTGTCTTCGTGTTCGTCATCGCGGGCTGGACGGTCTCGCTGTGCCTTCACGAATTCGGCCACGCCTACACCGCCTGGCGCTTCGGGGACCGCGACGTGGAGATTCGCGGCTACCTGACGCTGAACCCGCTGAAGTACGCCAACCCGCTGCTGTCGCTGGGCCTGCCGGCGCTGTTCATCGCACTCGGTGGCATCGGCCTGCCGGGCGGCGCGGTGTACGTGCGCACCGAGTACATGACGCCCCGGCGGCGCACCATGGTCAGCCTGGCGGGTCCGTTCGCGAACCTGGTGTTGGCGGTGGTCCTGCTGGCGCTGACCGCGACGATGTTCGACGCCAACCACGGCGTGTTCTGGTCCGGCGTCGCGTTCCTGGGGTTCCTGCAGGTAACCGCGCTGTTCTTGAACCTGCTGCCAATTCCCGGACTGGACGGCTACGGCGCCCTCGAACCGCACCTGAGCCCCGATACCCAGCGCGCGCTGCTGCCGGCCCGACAGTGGGGCTTCCTGGTGCTGATGCTGCTGCTGATCGTGCCGGAGCTGAACCGGCTGTTCTTCAACCTGGTCTACTCCGCCGTCAGCCTGGCCGGGGTGCCGCCTCGGCTGGCGATGATCGGCAGCGCGCTCACCCGTTTCTGGTCCGCCTGGTAGCACCCCGCAGGCGCAGGGCTTGCGACATATGCGTAGTTCTGCATATATTGCTGACATGGGTGCCGGACACGACCACAACCATGGCGCGAATACGCGCGCCAGCCGCATGATCATTGCCGCGGCCGTACTCAGCGTCTTCTTCGTCATCGAACTGACGACCGCGCTGACGATCAACTCGATCGCGCTGCTGGCCGACGCCGGGCACATGCTGACCGACCTGGTCGCGATGTTCATGGGCCTGGGCGCGGTCCTGCTCGCCCGCCGCGGGTCGACGTCAGCCGCCCGCACGTACGGCTGGCACCGGGCCGAGGTGTTCACCGCCGTCGCCAACGCGGTGCTGCTGATGGGCGTCGCGGCGTTCATCCTCTACGAGGCCGTCGAACGTCTCGGTGACGCGCCGCAGATCCCCGGTGTGCCGATGATCGTCGTCGCTCTCGCGGGGCTGCTGGCCAATCTGGTCGTCGTGCTGCTGCTGCGCTCGGACGCCGACAGCAGCCTCGCGGTCAAAGGCGCCTACATGGAGGTCGTCGCCGACACCGTCGGCAGCTTCGGCGTCCTGATCGCGGGCATCGTCACCGTCACGACCGGCTGGCCCTACGCCGACGTCGTCGTCGCGGTCCTGGTTGCGCTGTGGGTGCTGCCGCGCGCCATCGCGCTGGCCCGCGCCGCGCTGCGCATCCTGTCCGAGTCCTCGCCCAGCCACATCGACGTCGACGAGCTGCGCACCGCGCTGGCCGCCCTCGACGGCGTCACCGACGTCCACGACCTGCACGTCTGGACGCTGGTGCCCGGCAAGGACATGGCCACCGCGCACCTGACGTCCGCCGCGGACGCAGCACAGGTACTCGAATCAGCGCGCGCCGTGCTGTCCGCCCGCGGACTGGACCACGCCACCGTTCAGGTGGAGCCGCCGGCCAGCGGCGACTGCCACTGCGAGATGGACTAGCTAGAGACCCAGCTCGCCGCGGGCCGCCGGATCGCAGTCCTCGAGCAGGTCCAGGCAGCGCAGGTACTCGTCGTGCTCGCCGATCGACTCGGCAGCGCGAGCCAGCGCCGCGACACACCGCAGGAAACCCTGGTTCGGCTCGTGCGCGAACGGCACCGGCCCGAAACCCTTCCAACCGTTGCGGCGCAATGCGTCCAGCCCGCGGTGGTAGCCAGTGCGGGCGTAGGCGTACGCGGTGACCGGTTGCCCCTCAGCCAGCGACCCCTCTGCCAGCGCCGCCCACGCCACCGACGCCGACGGATGTGCGGCGGCAACTTCCTTCGCGTCTTTGCCGGCGTCCAGGTCGTCCTCAGCCTCGTGGTTAGCAGGCAGCAACACCGGCTCAGGACCCAGCAGATCACCCATTCGCGTCATGGCCGCCATTGTGCCGTGCAGCCGATCGCAGAGATACCGCAGGCGGGAGATTAAGCTTCACGGCAGGACGCCGCGGCCTTCGAGGGCTCGTCGGCCCCAGTGCGCGAACCTGATCGGGAGGACAACTACCCCCATGTCGAACCCAGCCGCCATGTCGAACCCGACGGGACCGGACAACCGTCGCGACGCGGATCAGGGCACGGCCCGGACAGACGGGGCCGTCGAGGCAGACGCCTCCGCAGCAACCGAGATCTTCGAACCCGCTGACCCGGCCACCGACCCGACCATCCCGGTTCGGCGCTTCACCGCGCCGTCGAGCTTCGACGGCAAGACGCAGATCCTCGCCCCGCTGGCGGACCCAGAGACCGAGATGATGCCGCCGGCTTCACCTCAAGAGATTCCGGGCACCGCGAAGACGGCAAAGGATCGACGCAGCTGGGGTTGGGTCATCGCGTTGGTGCTGGTAATCGCGGCCATCGCGGCGGTCGCGGTCCTGGGCACGGTGTTGCTGACCCGCGGTCACTCGGCCATGAACGCCGAATGGCCAGCTACGACACAGAATTTCGCAATTTCCGTCTCATAACTGGCCAGTGGGCGGCTTTGGTTACATCCCCGCGGAGACGCTGCGGCCCGTGCTGTGCAGGTCGGTACACGCCTCGATGACGCGCTGGGTCATCGACGCCTCAGCCTTCTTCATATAAGTGCGCGGGTCGTAGACCTTCTTGTCTCCAACCTCGCCGTCGACCTTCAGCACCCCGTCGTAGTTGGTGAACATGTGCGCGGCCACCGGGCGGGTGAAGGCGTACTGAGTATCGGTGTCGACGTTCATCTTGACGACGCCGTAGCGGAGCGAGTCCTCGATGTCGGACTTCAGCGAGCCTGAACCACCGTGGAACACGAAGTCGAACGGCTTGGAGCCCTCCGGCAGACCCAGCTTGGCGCTGGCGACCTTCTGGCCCTCGGCCAGCACCTCGGGCCTGAGCTTCACGTTGCCCGGCTTGTACACGCCGTGCACATTGCCGAACGTCGCGGCCAGCAGGTACTTGCCGTGCTCACCGGAGCCCAGCGCATCGATGGTCTTCTCGAAGTCCTCGGGCGTGGTGTACAGCTTGTCGTCGATCGCGCCGACGACGCCGTCTTCCTCGCCGCCGACGACACCGATCTCGACCTCGAGGATGATCTTGGCCGCCGACGACAGCTTCAGCAGTTCCTGAGCGATCTGCAGGTTCTCGTCGATCGGCACGGCCGAGCCGTCCCACATGTGCGACTGGAACAGCGGGTTCAGACCTTTG
The DNA here is from genome assembly GCF_009729415.1 of Mycolicibacterium sp. CBMA 234. Lineage (GTDB taxonomy): Bacteria > Actinomycetota > Actinomycetes > Mycobacteriales > Mycobacteriaceae > Mycobacterium. The sequence goes on along the minus strand of NZ_MPKW01000023.1, from coordinate 53,739 downwards.
GCGACGCGCTCGGCGGAGATGGCCAGCAGCGGGCGCACGTAGGTGTCGAGCTTGTCCTTGGGGCAGTGGTCGGTGTGCAGCGCGACGGTGATGTCGTACCTGGCGGCGACGATGTGTGCGAACTCTGCCAGCGCGACCGCACCGATGACCATGTCCTTGATACCCAGGCCCGAACCGAATTCAGCACCGCCAGTGGAGAACTGGATGATGCCGTCGCTACCCGCATCAGCGAAGCCCTTGATCGCCGCATTGATGGTTTCCGACGACGTGCAGTTGATAGCCGGGAACGCGAACGAGTGCTCCTTGGCACGGGCCAGCATCTCGGCGTAGACCTCGGGCGTGGCGATGGGCATGGCTTTTCCTCTCGGCGAACCTGCAGTCTGGGCCAGTATGTCAGTCACGTGAAGCTGAAGTGCGGCACCCGGGGACACCCGACGCGGCCGTTGGCCGGACGTTCGGCAAACCCCGGTATCTTGGGGCCTCATGACGACCACCATCTCCGCCATGCCGGGCATCCTTGACCCGAGCCATCTAATCGGCATGTTCGGCACCTGGGCATTGATCGGGCTGCTGGTGGTCATATTCGTCGAGTCCGGCGTTCTGTTCCCCGTACTGCCCGGCGACTCGCTGCTCTTCGTCGCCGGCCTATTCGCCGCCAAGTTGGCCGCCGGTACCGCCGACGCGGCGATGCATGAGGCCAACTTCAAACTCTGGCAGCTACTGGCGTTCATCCCGATCGCAGCAGTCTTTGGCGGCTTCGTCGGGTATTTCATCGGGCGGTTCGTCGGCGTCGAGATGTTCAAGCCGAACGCGCGGTTCCTCAAACAGAAGTATCTGGACGAGGCTCATGCGTTCTTCGAGCGGCGTGGCCCGTTCGCAATCGTCATCGCCCGGTTTGTGCCCATCGTGCGCACCCTGGCCCCCCTGACGGCCGGGGCCGCCAAAATGAACTTCGCCGTGTTCGCCATCTACACGGTCCTCGGCGCGGTCGTCTGGGGCGTAGGGCTGACCTTGCTCGGCTACTGGCTCGGCCAGTTCGCCATTATCCAGAGCCTCCTCGAGCCGATCTTCATCGCGATCGTGCTGGCGTCGGTGTCCCCGATGATCTGGGAGTGGTACAAGCGGCGTAAGGCTGCCGCCGAGAGCTGACGGGTTCGGGCCGGCGCCGGCCCGCTGCCGTCGCGAGCCGGCGCTTCCATCCTGCTCGGCGTTACCACACAAGAAACTTTGGCCACTCTGTTTGCGCTGGTCACAACAGGCAGGTGGCGTCGCAACCACACACGACGCCCAGGGAATCCACCCTTGTTGTTCGAACATATGTTCGATACACTGAGACATGGGAATCTTGCAGGATCTCACCACCAGCCTCGGCACCATCCGGGGCCTGATCGTCCCGGACGACATCACCGGGGATGACGCCTTAGAGGCGATACAAAGTCTGTTGGCACTGCGGAATGTCGTTGATCATCTCGCGACGGTAGTGACCGGCGCCTTGGATCGGTTGGGGGTAGCAGCCTCACAGGGGCGCACGCTGCGGGAACTGTTGATCTCGTTGGGGTGTGCGCCCACAGTCGCCGAGCGGTTGGTCCGTGTCGGTGCCGCATTGCCGTTGCTGCCGACATTGGCCGCCCACGCTGGCGATGGGGCGATCTCCGGTGAGCACGTCGACGCAATCGTCAAGGGCATCAATCATATTCAGGCCCGCTCACCCGATCCGGTGAGCGACGAGGACCGGTTCCGACAGGTCAGCGATCTGTTGGGCCAGTTCTTCTCCGGGGCTACCCCTGCTGAGATCGGTCAGCGTGCCCGCCGGTTGGGGAACCGGGCCGCCGCCGCTACCGGTGGTTTGCCGGCGGCGGAGGACCGGTCGATCAACACCGTCGATCACCACGTGACCAGCGACGGGCGACTACAGGTCCGCGCAGACCTGGATGCCGAAGTCGGGGCCAAGTTCGTTGCCGCCATGGAGGAACTGTCCGCGCCGCGGCCCGAACCCAATTGCACCCCCGATGCCCGCACTGCCACGCGGCGGCGGGCTGATGCGCTGGAGGCGGTGTTGGATATCGCCGCCCGCGGCGGGGATATCGCGTCGGCGCCGCGCACCCAGTTGCTGGTGACGGTGCCCGCCGACGCGCCGGACCTGGCCGAGTTGGAGTTCATGGGGTCGATCAGCGCCATGACCTTGGACCGGCTGACCTGCGACACCACGGTCACGACGGTGATCGTGGACGGCGAGCAGGTGCCGCTGGACATGGGACGGGAAAAACGCCTGTTCCCCGCCCACCTACGCAAAGCCCTGTACCTGCGCGATCAATGCTGCATCAAATGCGGGGCACCCCCCGGACGGACCCATGCCCACCACATCGTGCACTGGACCCACGACGGCGAAACCAGCGTGAGCAACGGCTGCCTGCTATGCCCGGCGTGTCACGCCAACATCCACCACGACGGCTGGGACGTCGTCATGGGCCTGGATAAGCACCCGTGGCTGATCCCACCAACCAGCGTCGACCGTCAGCGTCGACCCATCCCGGCCCACAACCGCCGCACCATGCGACTCGACGCAGCCGCCTGACCGGCGACTGCCGAACACGTTGCGCACCTTGACAACTCAATAGTGCCCCCCGGCCGCAGCGGGGCGGCCGGACTAGTGCCGGACCTACAACCCGAGCGCCGCGGCCAGCGTCCGGAGGCTCGGACGCGGGTCGGACACAGGGGTGTCGCCCAGCACCTGCACGACCACGTGGTCGGCGCCGGCGTCCAGGTGCGCGCGCACAGCGGCTGCCGCATCGTCGACGCTGCCCATCCCAACGAGTGCACGGGCCAGCCGCTCCGAGCCGCCACGCACCAGGTCGCTCTCCTCAAAACCCTGGCGCAGCCACGAATTCCGATAGTTGGGCAAGCCGCTGTAGACGTTCAGGTGATCGTGCGCGCGCCGCAGCTGTTCCGCGTCGTCACCGCCAACCACGACCGCCTGCTCGGAGACGATCCACTTGTCGGGTCCGAGGATCTCCCGCGTCGTGTGCGTCGCCGATGGCAACACGAGGTAGGGGTGGGCACCGTCGGCAAGACTGCCGGACAACTCGATCATTTTGGGCCCCAACGCCGCAAGCAACTTCGGCGCCCGGGATCCGGGCTCGATCATCTCCGGCACCGCGGCCATCCGCTCCAGATAGCTGCGCATGGTGGCCAGAGGCTTCTGATACGTACCGCCCATGCCGCGTTCCACCAACGGTCCGTGGCTGACGCCCAGACCCAGCACGAACCGGCCGGGATACAGCGCGGTGAGGGTACGGGCACCGGTCTCGGCGGCCGACGGGATGCGCACGTGGATGTTGGCGATGCCGGTGCCGACCACCAGCCGGTCGGTCGCTGCTAGGAAGGCTGCCGACTCGGTCAGGCATTCCTTGCCCACGGTCTCCGGCAGGAACAGCGAGCCGTAACCCATCGCCTCGATGTCGCGGGCGACGGCCTGCGCGTCGGGCATGGCCCAACTGTCGCTGGCCCACCACACGCCGATGCGGGACGGAAAATCAATGTGTGCGCGTTCGGTGGTCACCGGTCCACAATCGTCCACCGAGTCACCGGTCCGCACGCCGGGTCAGCTCTGTAGCCGTCCCGACAACTCGTGCGCTTGTTCCAGCAGCAGCCGCCCCAGTTCGCGTCGGCGGCCGGCGCGGAACCGGGTTTCGACGCCGGTCAGGCTCAGCGCCCAGCCGGGCAGGCCTCGCCGGTCGAACACCGCGGCGGCCATCCCCCAGCTGCCTTCGACAAGTAGCGCGGGATTGGTCGCGTAGCCGGCACGGCGGGTCTGTTCGATGCGCTTGCGGATGGCCACCTCGGAATGCGTGGGGCCCCAATCTGTTTCAGGATTTTCGCGGGCGAAGTAGTCGTCGACTTCGGCGCGCGGCAGGTGGCTGAGGATGGCCAGCCCGGCACTGGCCACCCCGAGCGGGAACCGGATGCCGACGTGCAGCACGTGCGAGCGCAGCGGGAAGCTGCCCTCTTCGCTGAGCACGCAGACGGTCTGGTCGCCGCGTCGGGCGGAGAAGAAGGCGCTCTCCCCGGATTCGCGGGCCAGCCGGGTCACTACAGCGCGCGCCTGGTCGGTGACGTCGTGGTGTTGGGCCGCACCAACACCGAGCAGGTACAGCTCGGGCCCGAGCGACCACCGGCCGGTTTTCGGGTCGCGACTGACCAAATGCTCGTCGGCCAACGCGGTCAGTAGCCGGTGCGCGGTCGGCCGGGCCAGGCCGGACAGCTTGCCCAATTCGGTGGTCGACGCGCCGTCGGGTTCGGCGGTGGCCACCGCGCGCAGCATCGCGCCCACCCGCGCGACCACGTTCGGACCCGGCATCGCCCCATTCTAGGCGTTCACTCAGTGAACGTACATGGCTGCACTGTTCATCCTGCGAGCACTTTCCCGCGCGTGAAAGCAGGTACTTGCCATGTCAGCGACGTCCGTGAAAAGTGATTCCCGCGTTTACTGAATGAACGACCCCAGGAGTGCCATGACCTCGAAGGTGTACGCCTCGGCCGCCGAAGCGGTCGCTGACATCGGCGACGGAGCCACGTTGGCCGTCGGCGGATTCGGCTTGTGTGGCATCCCGGATCAGCTCATCGACGCCATCGCAGCGACGTCGGCCACCGACCTCGAGGTGTTCTCGAACAACTGCGGCGTCGACGGCGTCGGCCTCGGCGTGCTGCTGGGGTTGGGTCGCGTCCGCCGCGTCACCGCGTCGTACGTCGGCGAGAACAAGGAGTTCGCCCGGCAGTACCTGTCCGGTGAGCTGGAGGTGGAACTCACCCCGCAGGGCACTCTCGCCGAGCGCATGCGCGCCGGCGGCGCCGGCATCCCCGCCTTCTACACCCCCGCAGGCGTCGGCACCCCAGTGTCCGACGGCGGGCTGCCGTGGCGGTACGCCGCCGACGGCTCGGTCGCAGTTGCCTCGCCGCCCAAAGAGATTCGCGAGTTCGGCGGCAAACGCTACGTGCTGGAGGAGTCGATCAACGCCGACTTCGCCCTGGTGCACGCCCTGCGCGCCGACACCGCGGGCAACCTGGTCTTCAACAAGACCGCGCAGAACTTCAACCCGCTGGCCGCGATGTGCGGACGGATCACCATCGTTCAGGTCGAGGAGCTGGTGCAGCCCGGCGAGATCGACCCCGACGACGTCCACCTGGCCGGAGTCTTCGTGCAACGCATCGTCCACACCGGGGCGCAGGACAAGCAGATCGAGAAGCGCACTGTGCGTGAAGGAGCAGCCAAGTGACCGCGCCCACCGGTTGGACCCGTGACCAGATGGCGGCCCGCGCCGCCGCCGACATGATCGACGGCGAGTACGTCAACCTCGGCATCGGCCTGCCCACCCTGATCCCCGGCTTCCTGACGGGCGACGTGCACGTCACGCTGCACTCGGAGAACGGCATCCTGGGCACGGGCCCCTACCCCACCGACGACGCCGTCGACCCCGACCTGATCAACGCCGGGAAGGAGACCGTGACGGTCAATCCCGGTGCGGCGTACTTCGATTCGTCATTGTCGTTCGGCATGATCCGCGGCGGGCACATCGACACCGCTGTGTTGGGCGGTATGGAAGTGTCGAGCACCGGCGACCTGGCCAACTGGATGGTGCCGGGCAAGATGGTCAAGGGCATGGGCGGCGCCATGGACCTGGTGCACGGCGCGGCTCGGGTCATCGTGCTGATGGAGCACACCGACAAGGCCGGCAACCCGAAGATCGTGCCCGCGTGCACGCTGCCGCTGACCGGTCAGGGCGTGGTTGACCGGATCATCACCAACCTCGCCGTCATCGACGTGCCCGGCGACGGCACCCTGATCCTGCGCGAGACCGCCCCCGGCGTAAGCGTCGACGACGTCGTCGCGGCCACCGGTGCCGAGCTGACGGTGCAGCTCGACTAACCCGTAATTACGCCATTCGGCTGATGTTTTATGCCCCGCGCGGCCCGATAGTGACACTGATCGGATCCGAGGGAGACATCGATGACCATTGCCACGAACTCCGCTGCCAATGTCTTGGACGGCAGTCTCCCCAGCATTGATTACGAAGCCGTCGATGACCCGGCGACGGCCCACCGGATGATCAAAGAGGTCCGCGGGCAGGCACCCGTAGCCATCGGGCCTCACGCACCCGAAGTGCTCAGCTACGAATTGGTCCGGACGGTCCTGCGCGACTCGCGCTTTCATCAGCCCGGCGTTCGAGGGCTGGTGCCGCGAGGAGTCACCGGAGGTCCGCTGTGGGACCGCGTCGGCAGTGCGCTGCTCAGTCTCGATGGCGATGAGCACACCCGGCTCCGGAAGTTGGTCTGCAAAGCCTTTACCGGCAGGGCCGTCGGCCGGCTCGATTCTTTGATCGACTCGGTCCTTGCCGAGTTGGTCGATCCCGTTGCCGCCGTTGGGTATTGCGATATCGTCGCCGACATTGCCCAGCCGTATCCCATCCCGGTGATCTGCGCACTGCTCGGAGCGCCACAAACCGACTGTCGGATGATCTCGGATTGGACCGACGACATCTTCAAGATGTTCTGGTGGGACGTGGCCAAGCATGAGTCCGAAATCCTCACGGCCTGGCAGCAATTCGACGACTACATCGACACCATGATCAAGGAACGCCGCACTACGCTGACCGACGATCTGCTGTCCGACCTCATCCGCGCAGAAGACGACGGCGACCGGCTCAGTCATTCCGAACTGCTCATGCTGTCCATCGGCATCCTCGCCGCGGGCACCGACACGACGCGCAATCAACTGGCCGCCGCCGTGTACGTACTCTGCGAGCACCCGGACCAATGGGCGCTCCTCGGAGCGCATCCCGAGTTGGTACCGCAGGCGGTCGATGAGGTCATGCGCTTCGCGCCCATCGTCCTCAATGTGCCCCGGTACGTCACCGAGGACGTGGAACTGGCCGGGTACCTCTTTCCGCGGGGTTCCCTCGTCATCGCCAATACCGCTGCGGCCAACCGTGATCCGGACGTCTACGACGACCCCGATCAGTTCGACATCACCCGGCATGACGCACCGCCGATGCTTACCTTCGGCGGCGGCGTGCATTACTGCCTCGGCTCGCATCTCGCGCGGCTGGAATTGGTCAGAGCGCTCACCGTGCTCACGCAGCGAATGCCGAACATCCGCCGTACCGGTCCGGCGCCATGGAAGCCACTGATGGCGGTCAGCGGACCGCAGACTCTGCCGGTCGCGTTCGATTAACCTATTGGGTCTGCGCTGATCTGCGATTCTTCCGCGCGCGATCACCAACTTCGGCAAGCTGTCAGAAGCCGAAATCGGGATCACGAAGCAGGGAGTAGTTCATGCGCATCGGTATCGTCATCGGATCGATCCGTGAGGGACGCAGCGGCGCTGCCGTCGGCGCCTGGGTTGCCGAACGTGCGGCGCAGCGCACCGACGCTCAGTTCGAGGTCATCGACTTGAAGTCCTTCGACGTCCCGCTGCTCACCTCGGCGACGGTGCCCGCCGCGGCCAAGAAGCAATACGAGTCGGACAACGTGAGGCGCTGGAGCGCCGCGATCGACGCGTGCGATGGATTCGTCTTCGTCACCCCCGAGTACAACCACGGCGTCCCAGGGGCGCTCAAGAACGCGGTCGACTCCCTCGGTTCCGAATGGTCCCGCAAGACAGTGGGTTTCGTGTCCTACGGCGCCGACGGCGGGGTGCGGGCCGTGGAGCAATGGCGACAGATCATCGTCAACTTCCAGATGCTCGACGTCCGCGCACAGGTGTCGTTGTCGCTGTTCGCCGAGTTCGGTGCCGACGGATTCGCCCCGCTGGAACGGCGCACCGGAGAACTGACGACATTGCTGGACCAACTGATCTCATTGACCGCGAAGGTGAACGCTTGACCGGCGCACGCCGCTGAGCTCACCCCGCGGCGCCCTGCAGAACTTCTCGAGTCGGTGTCGAGCCGGCCATCGACGGCAAGTTCTGTCGGGACCGTGCTGACTGACCACGTGTGAAGGTCCGCGCGAACACCCCCCGCACCAACGGCACCGGGGTCCACCAGAACCACCGGCCGAGCAACCCGACGATGCCCGGCACCACGAAGGTCCGCACGATCAGGGTGTCGATGAGCAGGCCGACGCCGATGGTGGTGCCCACCTGCTCGATGCTCAGCACATCGCTGGACAGCATCGCAAACATGGTGATGCCGAAGACAATTCCTGCGGTAGTCACCACCCCGCCGGTGCCGCCGAACGCTCGAATCATGCCGGTCTTCAGGCCCGAATCGGGCCGGGTCACTTCCTCGCGCAGCCGCATGGTGAGCAGCAGGTTGTAGTCCGCGCCCACGGCCACCAAGGCGATCAAGGCGATCGACGGCACCGCCCAATGCAGGTCCTTGCCCACCATGTCCTGCCAGATGAAGGCGCTGACCCCGAGCGCCGACGCGTAGGACACCACCACCGTGCCGATCACCACCGCGGCCGCCACGGGGCTGCGCAGCATGATCAGGACGATCAGGAACACCAGCGTCAACGCCACTGCCGCAAGCAGCAGGAAATCGTCGCCGACGTAGCCGCGCAGCTCGGCAGTGCCGGTACCAAAACCGGTGACATTCACGGTGTTTCGCAGCAGCGTGCCTTCCTTGGTCGCTTCCCGCACTGCCGCGAGGATCTCCGGTGAGCGCAGCGCGCCGTCGGTGCCGAACACCTTGCCGTCGCCGTAGACCAGCAGCCGCGTCGACCGACCGTCGGGCGCGAAGTACAACCCGGCCGCCCGCTGGAACCGCGGGTCCTGCCAGGCACGTTGCGGCAGATAGAAACCGCCCTCGCCGCTGTCCTGGAAGTCGGCCCGCACCCCGCGCAGATAATCCGTCAGACCAGAGAACATGCCGCGGGTCTCGCCGACCGTCTTGGTCAACTGGGTTGTCACCGCGCCGAGTTGGTCGACAGCGGCCCGCATCGATTGCACTGACGCCTGAGCACCGCTGAGCGACCGCGCCATATCGGTGGTGCCGGTGCCGAACTTCACGGTGCTGTCCGTGAGCATGCTCGTGGCTGCCACCACCGAGTCCATCGGTTCGACAGCCTTGAGCACCAGCGAACAGATGCCGTCACCCGCGCAGTTCGGGTTCGCATTGGTGAAGTTGCGCAACGGATCCATGTACTGCGACACCTGAGTCACGTTGTCCCGCAACTGCTGCATGCCGCCGTGCATGGCGTCGATCCCCGAGCCGAGTTGCCCGAGGCCCCGCACGCTGCCGCCCAGCCCGTTCTGCAATTGCGTTATGGCCGAAGAGAACTTGTCCAAGGTGGCGGACAACTGGTTGACGGCGCCAAGTCGCTTGCTCAGCTGGGCCACCCCATCGTCGAGCTGGTCGGCGATGGTGCCGGCCTGATCGGTCAGCGCCGCCTGCTGGGGTAGCTCGCCGGACGGCCGCGACGCCGACTGCACCATGCGAATACCCGGAATCTCCATGATCTTTCGGGTCGCCCGTTCCACCGCGATGACGCCCGCCGGATTACGCAGATCGTGATCGGTCTGAATGGAGACGATCTCGGGCAACAGCCGGTTCGGCGGAAAGTGCCGGTCCATGGCCTGGTACCCGCGATTGGCGTGCGTCGAATCAGGCTGTGCGGCAAGCTCATCGAACCCCAACTGCACCCCGGCCACCGGGATGGCACAGATCGCCAGGGCCAGGCCTGAGGTCAGCAGCACCGGACCCGGCCAGCGCGCGACGACGGCGCCGACGCGGCGCCAACCCCGGCCGGGCACCGTGGCCGCAGCCCGACGACGTGGCTGCGCCAGACCATGCCGGCCGGCCAGCCCGATGAACGCCGGCAGCAACGTGAGTGACGCCAGCATCCCGGTCAGAATGCCGATGGCACACGGCAATCCGGCACTGCGCAGCATGCCCACCTGCGCGAACAACAGACACGACAACGCCGCCGCGATGGTCAGACCCGATGCCGCGATCACCGGCGCCACACTGCGGTTGGCGACCGCTAGCGCGTCCTCATGATCGACCACGGCCCGCCGCTGTTCGTGATAGCGGCCGAGCAGGAAGATGCCGTAATCCGTTGCGGCTCCGAGCACCATCGCGGCCAGCAGGGACACCGAGAAGATCGACACCTCGATCAGGTCCCGCTCCCCGAGGAACGCCACGATCGCGCGCGCCACTCCGAGCCCCAGGCCAACGGTGAGCAGCGGAATCGCCGAGGTGACGACGGACCGGTACACGACGAACAACAACATCGCGATCAGCACCACCGTGACGCCGGTGATCATCAGCATCTGTTTGTCGATGGCGCTGAGCTCGTCGGCGATGGTCGCGCCGGGCCCGGTGACGTACGCGTGTAGCCCCGGCGGCGCGGGCGCGGCAGCGACGATCCGCCGCACCGAGTCCAGCGCGGCATTAGCTTTCGCGGCGCCGAGCTCACCCCGAATCCGCAGCATGGTGTAAACAGCCTTGCCGTCAGTGCTCTGAGCACCGGCCGCCGTCACCGGGTCTGACCACAGGTCCATGACCGAATCGATGTCCGCGGCATCAGAACGCAAGATGGACACGAGGTGGTCGTAGTAGGCCCGTTCCGGCGCGCCGAAAGGACGATCGCTTTCCAACACCAGGTAGTTGAGGTTGCCGCCCGCGCCGTCGTGGAACTGCTGGTCCATTTGAATACCGGCAACGTTGACCGGGGCGTCCGCGGGGAGGAACCCCCGGGCATGGTTGTGTGCGGTGCTTTCCACTTGCGGCACAAGGAGATTGCCGGCCGCGGCAGCCAGCACCCACAACCCTATGATCAGGACTGCGAAGCGGCTGCAAAATCGTGCGATGGCGTCCCACATGGCATCTGAAGCTACGGGCAACAGCTGCCCCGAAGCGTCGTGCCGAGGGCGAGACCCGGCCTCCTACCGCAGTAGGACGCCGAGCCCGCCTCGCGAATGATGTGCAACCGCGGGCACCGGCTCTACGCTGGCGCTATGGAATCGTTGCGCGACTTCGCCCTGCGTCGTCGTGCATTGGTGCCTTACGACTACCCCTTCACGGTGCCGATGGTTATGTACAGCGGCACCGTGCTGGCCATCGGTGCCGCGGCGATTCAGCGCGATTTCACGAGGCCCTGGTTACTGATCGTCGCCAGTGCGCTGGCGCTCACGCCGATCACGACGTTCATCGTCGCCGGAGTGAAGCCGGTCCCGTTGCTCGCCGCGGCCTGCAGCGTGACCGCGGTGGCAGTGCTGTTGTCATGGCCGCCCATCAGCAACGACGCTGCGCCATGCCTGCTGTTGTTCGTTCTCGGCGAGGTTTTCGCGCTGGGCTCGTGGCGTGACGGATTGATCGTTGCGGCGGCATCGGCGGTGCTGCTATTCGCAGCGTCCCGCACCGGGCATCTGGGTACGCCGATGCTGTATGTCGTGTTCCTGCCATTGGCCGCGATGATCGGCCGGATCTTGCAGCTGCAGCAGCGGTTGGTCCTGGAGGAACGGGCGCGCCAAGCCTCACTCAGCGAGCAGGCGGCCGCCGACGAACGCCGCCGCATCGCCCGCGAAATCCACGACGTGATCGCCCACTCCCTGTCCGTGACCATGCTGCACCTGACCGGCGCCCGGCGGGCACTGCAGGAAGACGACGACGTCGACGACGCGGTGGACGCCCTGCTCGACGCCGAACGGCTGGGCCGGCAGGCCATGTCCGACATCCGGCATACCGTCGGTCTACTCAGCGCAGGAGAAGCCCAACCGTTGCGAGCGACCCCCGAACCCGACATCTCCGACATCCCTGACCTCGTCGCCAGCTTCGCCGCCGCCGGACTCAAGGTGGACTCCCGCATCGACGCCGATCCGACAGTTCTCACCGCCGGGGTCGGACTGGCGCTGTTCCGGGTCACGCAGGAATCGTTGGCCAACATCGCCAAACACGCACCGGAGTCGGCCGTCCAAGTACGGCTCTGCCACGACAACGGCATCGCCGACCTGTCAGTCCACAACGATCTGCCCGACGACGCGCCCGAGGTGAAGCCGGGCGCAGGGCTGCCCGGGATGCGTCAGCGCATCGAGATGCTCGGCGGTGAGTTTCACGCCGGACCAGAACCGACGGGGTGGACGGTGCAGGCTCGCGTTCCAGTTGCCCAGACGCCAACCCCGCATGCCTGTGCGATGCAGCGAATCGGGCTATTACGCAGCGAGATTCACCATGACTGACGTCTCAGTACTACTGGTCGACGATCAGGAGCTGGTCCGCTCGGGCCTGCGCCGGATCCTGCGGCGCAAGGACGGCTTCGCCATCGTCGGTGAATGCGCCGACGGCGACGAGGTACCCGCGGCGGTGGCCCGGCACCAGCCCGATGTGGTGGTCATGGACCTACGAATGAAGCGCGTCGGCGGCGTCGAAGCCATCCGGATTCTGCGCACCGCCGCTGGGCCACCGGCCTTGGCCCTCACCACGTTTGACGACGATGAGTTGTTGTCCGGCGCACTACGCGCGGGAGCGTCGGGCTTCGTCCTCAAGGACTCACCGGCCGAGGAACTGATCCGGGCCGTGCATGCCGTCGCACGCGGTGAGGCGTACCTGGATTCGGCCGTCACCGCCCGCGTGCTCAGCGGTTACCGGCGCGCCCCCGGTGCGCCGTCCGACGACGCGGCCGACCGGCTCACCGCCCGCGAACTCGACGTCCTGCAGTTGATCGGATCGGGCGCCACCAATGGCGAGATCGCCGACCGGTTGGTCATCTCAGAGGTGACGGTGAAGAGCCACATCGGGCGCATCTTCACCAAACTCGATGTGAGAGACCGCGCGGCCGCGATCGTCTACGCCTACGACCACGGCGTTGTCGCGCCGAAATAGCGCCCACTCACCAGTTGCTAGCCGTTGGCGAATTCCTTCAGCTTCGCATCCAGCTGGTCTTTATCGGGGTCACCGTAAATCTTGAGACTCGAGCTGCGGTACGTGGCCATGATCGGGCATCTGGTCGAAGGGCCACTCACTGAACCGAGACTCTTGATTCGCTTACCGGTTTTGGCCTCCCGCAACTCCAGGTCATACTCGACCGAGTAGCGACTTACGCGGTCCTTGTCGCCGCCGCTCTCGTATTCACAGGTGCCCTCTTTCTTCTCGGTGGCAGTCTGCCGCGAAAGGCACGCGACGACATTGATCGACGAAGGCGGCAAATCAGCCCCGGAATACGTCGCTTCGCGGTCCAACATCGACACCTTTGCCCACTTGCTCATGAGCACCACAGACTCGTAGAAGGCGACGATCTTGTAGGGCTTTTGGTAGTCGGCGGCATTACTCACCGAACCGTTGTTGCAAACGGCATTGAAATTGTCCGCACTGGTCGCAGTAGTGGGCGGTTCGCCCCGAATGCCCGCGGTGATACCGACTACCGCCGCGATGACCACCGGTATGGCGAACACCGCGGCGACGACGCCGAGTACGCGACCGGTGCTCTTCTTGGGCGGTGGCGGGTACTGCGGCCACTGGCCCTGCGGGGCCTGACCGTATGGCGCCTGACCATACGGAGCTTGCCAATACGGTTGCGGCACTTGATTGCCGGCCCACGGCTGCGCCGACGTCGGCCACGGAGGAGCCTGCGGCTGGTTTCCAGGCCCTTGATAGCCATGCGGCGGATACGGAGGCTGCGTCATTCGTCGATCGTAAGCACAGGCAACGCCAAGGTTTGTCGCCAAATACTGACCACAAACCTCGGCGCAAGGCGCAATGAATGGCCTCAGTCGGCGACCACACCACGCATGGCGTCAGCGCCGAACATCGGCTCCATCATGGCCGAGAAGTCGGGGCCACGACGCAGCATCTGGCCGCCGTCGACGTTGATCAGCTGGCCGGTGATCCACTGCGAGGCATCGCTGAGCAGGAACAGCGCGAGGTTGGCGACGTCCTCCACCTCACCCGCGCGCGGCAACGGCGTGCACTGCTTGTAGTCCTCGCGCAGCGGCTCGAATTCGAAGATGCTGGCCGCCACCAGGTCGGTGCGGATCAGGCCGGGGCGAATGCTGTTGGCGCGCACCCAGGACGCGCCGAGTTCGTCGGCCGCCAGCTGCACCAAGTGGTCCAACGCCGACTTGGTGACGCCGTACGGCCCGAACCAGCGGTGCGTGTTGCTCGCCGCGATCGACGAGATGACGACGAACGAGCCACCGCCGCCGCGCACCATTTCCCGCGCGGCGTGCTTGATCACGTACATGCTGCCGTTGACGTTCAGGTCGACGGTCTGCCGCCACATCTCCGAATCCAGGTGCGTGACCGGACCGACTGTCAGCGAACCACCGGCGCAGTGCACGGTGCCGGACAGTTTTCCGTTCCACCCGGCAGCAGTCGCGACGGCGCGGGCGACGTCGTCCTCGTTGGTGACGTCGGCGGTCTCGAAGCGAATGGCGCCCCGATTTTCGCCAGAAATCGCCTCAATTTCCTCGACAGCCGACTGCAACGTGGCCTCGGTCCGGCCGACGATCAGTGCGTTGCCGCCGGCGGCCACCACGGCCTGCGCAATGGCCTTGCCGATCCCGCTGCCACCGCCGGTGATCAACACGGTCCGATCCGTCAGCCAACCCTGGACTGAAAACTGCACCGAATACTCCTTAGACAGATCGACACGACATGTCCTGTATACACTTTCTGAAAGTTGTACACAATGCTGGTCCAGGGCCAATTCCGCGGCCAATCGCGCGCTGCTGACGCGCGTGAAAAATCATTGCCGCCAACCGTCTCGCCTGGGCGTACGCTGGCATTGACTCTCACGAAAGCTGAAGACATGGCCGCCAATCCGATCTTCCAGCGCATCCTCATCGCCAGTGGCTTCGTCGTCGCGACGATCGCAGCACCTACCGTCCTCGCACTCAGCAGCCCGTCCAACACCACGCTGCAGCTGAACACCACCTGCCCGCCGGGCATGACGTTGAACGCCCTCAGCGGCTCATGCTTCACAGGCGGCGATCAGGCAACTGAGCAGGTACAGGCACCGTCCAACGCCCTTGGGTGGGTCGACGGAATTCCCTGCACCGGCCGCAACATCGGCGATTGCATCGGGCTCCAGCAGAACCAGGTACGTGTGGTGCAGCCGCACTCCACAGTGAGTTCCAGCCCGTAACAACAGTCGCCTACAGTTGTGTAATGGCTGCAACAACTGATCCCGCCGAAATCGGCGACGTCGAACCCCTGGCCGACAGCACCGCCCGTCAGGCCCGCCGCGTGGTCGCCGCATACGCCAACGACGCCGATGAATGCCGGATGTTCCTGTCCATGCTGGGTATCGGGCCCACGAAGATCGACGCGTGACGGCCCGCGGAGGCACCGACGCATCTGCGGGTTCCACCGCGACCACCAAAATCACCACCGGCGGTAAGGCCGCCAAGAAGGCCGGCCAGAGCGCCATCGCCGGCAACTCCGACTTCGTCGTGGTCGCCAACCGGCTGCCTGTCGACATGGAACGGCTGCCCGACGGCTCCATCACCTGGAAGCGCAGCCCAGGCGGCCTCGTCACCGCACTGGAGCCGCTGCTGCGCAAGCAGCGCGGCGCCTGGATCGGCTGGCCCGGCATCGCCGACAGCGACGAGGAGCCCATCGTCCAGGACGAGCTGACCATGTGCCCGGTCAGCATGTCGGCCGAGGAAATCGCCGACTACTACGAAGGCTTCTCCAATGCCACGCTGTGGCCGCTGTATCACGACGTCATCGTCAAGCCCATCTACCACCGGCACTGGTGGGACAGCTACGTCGAGGTCAACCAGCGGTTCGCCGCGGCTGCCGCTCGCACCGCGGCCCCTGGCGCGACCGTCTGGGTGCAGGACTACCAGCTGCAGCTGGTACCCAAGATGCTCCGGGAACTGCGTCCCGATCTGACCATCGGGTTCTTCCTGCACATCCCGTTCCCGCCCGTAGAACTGTTCATGCAGATGCCGTGGCGTACCGAAATCATCGAGGGGCTACTCGGCGCCGATCTCGTCGGCTTCCACCTCCCCGGTGGTGCACAGAACTTCCTGGTGCTGGCCCGCCGGCTGCTGGACGCCAACACCTCCCGCCACACCATCGGGGTACGGTCCCGGTTGGGCGAGGTGGCCATCCGCGACCGCACCGTGAAGGTCGGCGCGTTCCCCATCTCGATCGACTCGACCGTGCTCGACGCCCAGGCCCGCAGCCGCACTATCCGGCAGCGGGCCCGACAGATCCGGGATGAGCTGGGTAACCCGCGCAAGATCATGCTCGGCGTGGACCGCCTGGACTACACCAAGGGCATCGACGTCCGGCTGCGGGCCTTCTCCGAGCTACTCGCCGAAGGCCGGGCGAACCGGCATGACACGGTGCTCGTCCAGTTGGCCACCCCGAGTCGCGAGCGGGTGGACAGCTACAAGGCCATGCGCGAAGACATCGAGCGTCAGGTCGGGCACATCAACGGCGAGTACAGCGAAGTCGGCCACGCGGTGGTGCACTACATGCACAGAGCGATCGGCCGGGACGAGCTCATCGCCTTCTTCGTCGCCGCGGACGTTATGTTGGTGACGCCGTTGCGGGACGGCATGAACCTCGTCGCCAAGGAGTACGTGGCCTGCCGCAGCGATCTCGGCGGTGCGCTCGTCCTCAGCGAATTCACCGGTGCCGCAGAAGAATTGCGGCAGGCGTACCTGACCAATCCGCATCATCTGGACGGGGTCAAGGACGCTATCGCCGACGCGCTGACGCAATCCCCAGAAGAGGGACGGCGCCGGATGCGTGCGCTGCGTCGTCAGGTATTGGCGCATGACGTCGACCGCTGGGCGCGGGCGTTCCTCGACGCCCTGGCACAGACCCGCGACTAAGGACCCAGACACAAAAATTCAGGCCCCGGAGCGGCAGCTCCGGGGCCTGAACAATTCTTGTTCTAGAAGATCGGCGTCATCTCGTCGATCAACCACTTGCCGTCGATCTTGCGGTAGTCGACCCGCAGGCGGCTGCCCTCATAGTTGGGCTGCTTCCGCTCGTCGGTGATCACCCGGTTCACGAACGCCAGCACCGAGCCCGAGTCGCGGTGCGACGAAATCATGCCCGCACCAACAACATTCACCTGACTGATCAGCTTGCGCTTGACCGCGTCGTTGAAGATGTTGTTCTTGGCGGTCAGCTCCTCGTACCGCTTCCGGAACTCCGGGGTCATGAGCGTCAGCGCCTGCGTCGTGGTGCGCTGCACGCTGCTGAACTCGTAGCCGAGGATCTGCGGAATCTCGGCCTTGGCCAGGTCCGGCAGCTCAGCGGCGGTCTGTTGTTCGCCGTTGAGCTGCACGTGGTTCCAGTACTGCCAACCCCCGGCCGCGCCTAGCCCCACCACAGCGAGAGCCAGCACCGCGCCGAGCAGCGATACCAATACGGTGGTCAACCGGTTCATCAGTTGCCCCCGTCCGGGTACTTGATGTCGTAGGCGCTCATGTGTCCGCCGTCGTCCTCCCGGATGAACACCCGCTGCCGGTACGGCGTCGACGGCTGATTCACCCCGTTCAAATCGGCCAAGGTCACCCGAACTGTCACCAGCACCTTCGCGACGTTCGACGTGTTGTCGATGCTCTCGAGCGCCGCTGAGGTGATGACCGCCTCCGAGTTGGCCTGGGTCTGCTTGAACAGATACTTCAGGTTCTCGGCGTTGTTGTTCTGATTCATCATGTCGCGCAGCGGGCCGGGCCCGATGCCGCCCACGAAGCGGTTCACGCTCTCGTCGATGGTGTTCTGCGTGTAACTGAACATGTTGACCACGGTCTGCTTCGCGGTATCCACGAAACGCTGATCGCGGTCCTGCGTCGCCTCGATTTTTCCGTTGCCATGCCACAGGAACCACGTGCCGCCGGCCAGTGCGGCCACCAGCACGGCGGCCACCGCCAGGCCGATGGCGGTCACAAGGGTCCGGTGCGGCTGCCGCCGTGGAACCTGCACTGCCGCGCGCACCGCTTTTGCGGTACTGCCGGGTTCTGCGGTTGCTTTACCTGCGGTGGACGGAATGGCCATGTCAAGGGCCGCTGGAGCCTCGGTGGAAGCAGCGCTGCCGGCGGGCCTGGAGGCCCGCCGCCGCACGCCACGGCTCACCGGCGGCTCCGACGTTTCGTCCGTCGCAGCCGGTTCGTCAATCATTAAACCTGCCTTGGATCCTTCATCAGGTCGACCCAGGACTCGCCTGCGTCGCCATTACTTGAGCCGGCGTTGAACACTCCTGTGCCACCGGCAGGGTCAGCGAAGAGCCCAGTACTCGCATCGTACGTGGTGTTCTTCGGGCCGCTCGCCTGCGGCTGACCGTCTGGACCAGGCGCCGGCGGGTTGTTGATCGCGTACGGCGGAGTCACCTGATCCGGCGGTGCGAAGAACGGCCACGGCGCGGGCCGCGGTCCACTCGGATCGCTCGGCGGGTACGGCAGCGGGAACGGCGCGTTGGGCGCAGGTCCCGGCCCGGCGGGCACCCCCGGCGGCAACTGCACCGACGGCGGGCCCGGGTCGTAGTCGGCACCCGGCGGGATGTTCGGGAAGTTGTTCGGCGGGGTGATGTTCCGCGGATCGTTCACCGGAGTGCCGTACGGCACTGGCGGGCCACGCCACGGGTTGCTGCCGATCGGCACGTAACCACGCGGGTCGCGGCAGAGCTGGACTGTAGGAGCGCGCTTACCCGGGTACTCCATGCAGGGGTAGTTGCGGGCACCACGGACGGTGCTCGGGTCGTTCTGCGCGGTCTTGCAGTACAGGTCGTTGGGCAGATCGCGCACCGTGGTATCTGCCGGCGTGCGGATCTCAGGCGCCGGGATGAAGCCCGTCATGCAAGGCGGCTGCCCCAGGCTGATCTTGAAGTCCAGCTTGGCACCTTCGTCGATGGGCAGACCGCCAGCGTCGGTAAGCAGTGCGGCGATCAGGGCCGGGAAGACGACCAGGGCCTGCTCGATCGACTTGTGGTAGATCACGCCGATGCGGCCAAAGTTGGCCAGGTTGGCTGCCAGCATCGGGAACGTCGGGCGGATGCCGTCGAACGTCTCGTTGACGGTCTGGACGGCGCCCGGGACGGTCTTCAGCAGCGACCGAATCTGCGGATCCGCGTGGGCGGCCTCTGCGGTCAACGTAGCGAGGCTGCTCGCCATGGTCTTGAGGTCGGCGCCGGCGCGAATTTGCGCCTTCAACAGCGGGCCGGCCTGGTCGAGCAGCTGGTTGATCTCGTTGGAGTTGGCGTTGGCCTCGTCCACCAGCAGCCGCGACGACTGAATCATCCGCGACAGTTCCGGGCCGGAGCCGTTGAACGCCTTGAACGACTCACGCAGCAGGTCCTGCAACCGCGTGTTGCTGAGGCTGCTGACCAGCGACTGTGCCTGGTTGAGCAGGTCGACAATGTCCTGGCCGACCGCAGTCCGGTCGACACCGATGCTCGTGCCGTCCTTCAGCATGTTCTTGGACGGGTTCGCCGGCGGCACCAGGTCGATGTACTGCTCACCGATGGCGGACACGCTCTTCACCGTGGCGGTGACGTTGTCCGGCACCGGGGTGTCGGTGTTCAGCCGCATGACGGTCCGGACTCCGTTGTCGGTCAAGCCGACGTCCAGCACCCGGCCGACCGCCACACCCCGGTAGGTGACATTGGCGTTCTGGTAGATGCCGCCACCGACCACGAAGTTGGCGTTCACCTTGTACGTGCCCAAGCCGAGCTTGGCAGGCAGGTGCAGGTAGGACGTCGTGATCAGGCCGAGGCAGATGATGGTGACGACACCGAAGATCGCCAGCTGAAAACGCGCAAGACGGGTCAACAACATTACGGCTTCACCCCTCCATGTTGCGTCGCTGTGCCAGCTGGAATCTTGAACGGATCGGAGGCCTGCCCGGACAGGTTCGCCAGCGCGCCGAGCAGGAAGTCCGGTGGGTTGACCACTTCATCGAGATGCTTCATGTTCGGGTCGAAGGCGCCCGAGGTGGTGAACACCGTCTCACCCAGACGTCGCAGCGTCAGGTCGAACGTCACGAACACGTTCAGGTAGTCACCACGCACCGCGTTCTTGAAGTACTTGTTGGAGAACGGGAATGTCGGCACCAGATCCAGGTCGTGGATGAGGTCGTCGGCGTTGTCGTTGAACGCCTTGACGACCGGGAAGATGTCCTTGAAGTCCGCCGCGAAATCGTCCTTGGTGGCGGTCAGGACCTTGGCACCGACGACAGCCAGCTTTCGCAGCGCGGTGAACGAATCCACGATGTTCTTGCGATTGTCGTTGAGGACCTTCAGTGCACCCGGCAGCGTGTCCAGGGTGCGGCCGAGGCTGTCCTTGCTCTTCGCCAGGATCGAAGCGAAGCGGTTCAACCCCTCCAGCGCCCCGATGATGTCGCCGGTCTGCTGGTCCAGGGACTTGGTGAGTTCGGCCAACCGCGGGATGAAGTCGGCGAACTGGCCGGCCCGGCCTGCGACCGCAGCGTAGCTCTCATCGGTGATGTCTTGCAGCGCACCGAGATTGCCCTTGTTCACCACCAGGCCCAATGACGACAGCACCTCTTCGGTGGTCGGGTACCGGCCGGTGTGTGCCAGCGGAATCTCCGAACCCTGCTTGAGTCGGCCCTGCGGGGCCGCCCCGACAGGCTCGGCCAGCTGCACGTGCTGCGAACCCAGCAGCGAGGTCTGTGCGACCTTCGCCGTCGCGTTCGCCGGCAGCTTCACGTCACCGTTGATCGACAGCTTCACCGCGGCGTAGAACGTGCCATCGGGACGCTGTACCGCGTCCAGCCCCGACACGCTGCCGACGGTGACGTCGTTGACCATCACCGGCGAGTTCTGCGGCAACGTCGCGACGTCGGGCAGCTGCACGGTCACCGTGAAGGAACCACTCCCGTGGCCCTCGGTGCCCGGCATGTTCAGCGAGTTGAGGCCACCGAACTGGCAACCGGCGAGCACCACGGCACTCGATCCGAGGGCCACCGCTTTAGCGACTCTGCGGGTACCGCGGGAGTTGCGCGCTTTCACAACCATCCTCATCAGTTGCCACCTCCAGCTTCAGCGGGCAGCGGTGCGCCCACGGGCGCCGGGGCGGGAGCCGGTCCGGGCAGCGGGCCCGAGCCGTTCAGCGGCGTCGACCCCGGACCCACCGGCGGAGTGGCCGGCGAAATCTGGCCGACGACGGGCGGCGGCGGCAGGATCAGATCACTGAGCGTGCCGTCCGGCTGGACCTTCGGCGGAACCACACCGGGCGCGGACTGCCACTGCAGGTACGGCACCGGCGTCTGCGCCTTGGCCTCGGTCTGCGGGGTGTCATAGATGACCTGACCCTTGTAGGCGGTGATGCTGTTGATCGGATGGAACAGAATCGGCGGGTAGTTCATCGCGATACGACGCAGGACCGGTGCCATGCGCTGCCGGCAGATCTCCGCCCGCTTGTAGTTGTCCGGAGTGGCACCGACGTCGAAGTTACCGCCGCACAGGAACTGCACCGGGTTCGAGAAGTTCGGCAACGACAACAGACCATCCAGGGAGCCCTGCGCGGGGTTGTAGATGTTGTAGAAGTTGGCCAGACCGTTCGGCGTGACGTGCAGAACCTGCTCGATGTTGTCGCTGTTGTCGGTCAGCACCTGAGTGAATTCCGCCAGCTTGCCGACTTGATCGATCAGGGCCTTGTTGTTGTCCTTCAGCAGACCTTTGACATCGCCCAGCGCCTGGTTCAGCGCGCCGAGCGTTTGGTCCAGCCCGGACGAGCTCTCCGCCAGGACCTGCGACACGGAGGCCACGTGGTCGGTGAACTGCACGATCTGCTCGTTGCTGTGCGCCAGCGCATTCACCAGAATCTGCAGGTTCTTGACGGTGCCGAACAGGTCGCCACGCGAATCACCAAGGCGCCCAGTGGTTTGCGACAGCTCACGCAACGCGTTGCGGAACGAGTCGCCGTTGCCGTCCAACGTGTCCGCGGCCTGGTTGATGAAGGCACCCAGCGGGCCCTGCGCTGCACCGTCCTGCGGGCCCAGCTGCTGGCTGAGCTGGGTGAGCTGCTTCTTGACGTCGTCCCACTCCACCGGGACACCGGTGCGGCTCAGCGGCACCTCGGCACCGCTGGCCAGCGCCGGGCCGCCGTTGTACACCGGGGTGAACTGCACAAACCGTGCCGCCACCAGGTTCGGCGAGATGATGATCGCCCGCGCGTCGGCCGGGATCTTCACGCCGTCCTGCACGGTCATGGAGACCTTGACCGAACCAGGCTGCGGCTCAATCGAATTGATGGTCCCGACCGGCACACCGAGCACCCGCACGTCGTCGCCTTCGTACAAGCCGACGGCGTTGGTGAAGTAGGCGACCACCTTGTGACCGCCACGCGACGGCCACAGCAGGTAGGCGCCACCGGCGACGACCGCCACCAGTGCCACTACCAGGGCGATGATCGCCCCACGCGACTTCAGGTTCTTCATCATGGTGACTTCGGCCTCACGACGATCCGTTCAGAGATGTAGCCACGCAGCATGTCGCCGAGGCTGGCAGGCAGCTTGCCCGGCTGGAAGTAGGTGTCGAGCAACACTTCCGTCATGGTTGCCGGCGGCAGACCGTACAGGTTGATGTTGAAGCCCGGGCCGTTGCCGACCACCTCGCCGAGCGCGGTGGCATAACCCGGCAGCCGCTTGAGCGCCTCGCTGATGTGTTCCTTGCGCTGCAGCAACTGATCCATGAGCAGGTTCAGCTGTTTCAGCGCCGGACCGAACTCCCGCTTGTTGTCCGCGACGAAGCCCGAAAGCTGCTGCGAGACACCGCGAATACCGGAGATCAGGGTGCCCAGCGCCTCACGCCGCTGGTCGAGTGCGGCGAACAACTGGTTGCCATCGGTGACGAGCTTGTTCACCTGGTCGGCGCGCTGCGCCAAGGTGTCGGACACCTTCTTGGCGTGGCCGAGCAGCTGCTCGAGCGCCTGGTCGCGCTTGTTGAGGCTCCGCGACAGCGTCGCCACCCCGTCCAGCGCGCCGCGTAACTGCGGGGTCGCATCATGCAGGGTGTCGGTCAGCACCTTGAGCGCCTGCTCCATCTGCGGCTTGTCCAGCTCGCTGCTGTTCTCACCCAGATCCTGCAACGCGGTGTTGATCGTGTACGGAGTTGTGGTGCGGCCCAACGGGATAACCGTTGCTTCCTTAGCACCCTTCGGGGTGACCCAGAGGGACTTCTGGCCCAGCACCGTGTCGGTCTTGATGGACACCAGCGACTGGTCGCCCACCAGGATCTGGCGCTCGACGGTGAAGTTCACCTTGGCCGAGGTGCCCGAGAGCTCCACGTCGCCCACCTTGCCGACCTTGATGCCCGAGACTCGAACATCACTGCCCGGCGTGATACCGCCGGCGTCGTTGAAGAACGCGGAGTAGTTCTTGCCTTGCGGCCAGAACGGCAGTCCCGTGTAACCAAACGAGATCAAGACCAGGCACGCCACGGTGAAGACACCGAGGATGCCGGTGCGGAGCGGATCTTTCTCCGGCTTAGCCATGTTCCGAGCACCTGCCCTTCGACGGATCAGCAGGACCACCGAACGGCACGATCAAGTCGCTGCCCGCGGGGCCGCTCATCTTGATCTTGACCGAGCAGTAGTAGATGTTGAAGAACGCGCCGTACGCGCCCAGGGCATTGAGCCGCAGGTAGTTTTCGGCGAGGTTCTCGATGACAGGGTTGACGTCGCCACGCCGCTCGTACATCCGCTGAGCGAACGGCCGGGTGTTCTCGATGACGCCCTGCACCGGACGGCGCGACTTCTGCAGCATCTCGGTCAGGTCGTTCTCGGCGGACGACAGCGGACCGATGGCACCGGCGATGGGGTCACGCCCTTCGGCCAGGCCGCTGATCAGCTGCTGCAGCTGATCGATGCTGGTGTTGAACTGCGCGCCCTTGGAGTCGACGGTCGCGAGCACAGTGTTGAGGTTGGTGATGGTGTCGCCGATCAGCTGGTCCCGCGCGCCGAGGGTCTGAGCGAACGAGCCACCGGAAGACAGCAATTCGGACAGCGTGCCGCCCTGCCCCTGCAGCGCTTCGATCATGGCGCCAGTGATCTCGTTGACCTTCTTGCCGTCCAGGCCCTTCACCACCGGGCGCAGGCCGCCGAGCAGCGCGTCAAGGTCCAGCGCCGGCTGCGTGTTGGAGAGGGCAATGGTGCCGCCCGAGGGCAGCTTGCGCAGTTCACCCGGGCCGGAAGCGATTTCCATGTAGCGGTCGCCGACCAGGTTCTGGTAGCGGATGACAGCCCGGCTGGAGGTGTACAGCTGGTAGCGCTCGTTCACGGTGAACTTGACGTCAACAGTGTTGTCGCTCTTGAGCTTCACGCTCTTGACCGCACCCACCTGAACGCCGGCGATGCGCACGTCCTCGCCGGCCTTGAGCCGGGAGGCGTCGGCGAAGTTCGCGTGGTAGGTCGACGTCGCGGCGAACCGGAACTGGCCGAACACCACCACCAGGCCGCCGGCCACCAGCAACATCACCACGGTGAACACCGAGACGTTGATCATTTCGCGTTTGTGTTTCATGGGCGGCCCCAGTCACTCGCAGACATCAGTAGCGGTCCTTCTCTGCGTACGCACCGGAGAACAGGAACTGCAGGGTCGAAGGAGCGTCGAACTGCAACTCGGTGTTCGGCTGGAACGGAATGTAGGCGTTGTCGGTCACCAGGAACGGGGTGTGGTACCACGAGCCGCCGTACTGCTTGGACGGCACGTCCGGAAGGCCACGGCAGTTCGGACCACCCGAGGCGTTCACCATCGGCAGGCTCTCCGGGTAGGTGTAGTTGGGCGCGCCGGGGAAGAAGTTCGAGGACACGAACAGACCCGGCTTGACGCCACCGAACACCGGACCGAACTGGTCAACTGCCTTGGACAAGCCTTGCAGCAGGCAGGGGAACTCTGGCGAGTAGTCACCCAGGACCTTCAGCGGAGCCCGCAGCCGCTGAATGGCGGCGATGTAGTCGTCAGCAGCCGGCGACAGCGTCGCGTAGGCGTTGTTGGCGAACCCGGTGGACGCGAGCAGTGCAGCGTTCAGGTCGTCCTTCTCGTCGATCAGCGTCTTGCTGACGGTCGGCGCGTTGTCGAAGATCTTTGCCAAGTCCGGCGCGGCGTCACCGTAGATGCCGGCGACCGTCGCGGTGTCCTTGAAGTCCTGCTGCAGCGTCGGCAGCTTGGGGTTGAAGTACGCCAGGTACTTGCTCAACCCGGTGACCGCGGCACCGGCGTCGTCGCCGTGGCCCCGTAGGCCTTCACCGAGGGCCGTGACGGTGGCGTTCAGGTTGACCGGATCGATCTTGTCGAGCAGGTCGGTCAGCGTCTGGAACACCGTGTTCATTTCCAGCTGCACGTCCTTGGCCGCCACCTGGGCACCGGGCCGCAGCGAGTCCTTGTTCGGATGCTCTGGCGGCAGGAATTCGACCGACTTGGCACCGAACACCGTGGTGCTGCCGAGCCGCACGCGGGCGTTCGACGGGATGTAGCGCATCTGGTCGCTCAGCACGGACAGCGTCAGCTTGGCCTGGTCACCGGCGTAGTCGATGTCCTTGACCTTGCCGACCTGGATGCCGCGGTACTTGACCTTGGCGTCGGGATCCATCACCAGGCCGGCGCGGGGCGCCAACACCGTGACGGTGTCGGTGGGGGTGAATGCCGCGGTGTACGACAAATAAGTGAACACCACGGCGGCCAGCATCATGCTGATGAGCACCGCTGCCGCGAGCCTCACATGGCTGGTTTTAGGGCCGCCAGAAGACATCGTCGTACACCCCCTATCCGGAAAGGTTGAAGTTGCCGGACGCGCCGTAGACGGCCAGGGAGATGAGCAGAACGATGGTGACCACCACGATCAGCGAGGTGCGCACGGCCTGACCGACCGCGATGCCCACGCCGACGGGGCCGCCACTGGCGTTGTAGCCGTAGTAGGTGTGCACCAGCATGACCGCGATGGACATGATGATGGCCTGCAGGAATGACCACAACAGGTCGGTGGGCACCATGAAGGTGCTGAAGTAGTGGTCGTACAGACCGGCGGACTGGCCGTTGATGTAGACCGTGGTGGCCCGGGCCGCGAAGAACGACGCGAGCACGGCCAGCGCATACAGCGGGATGACGGCGATCAGGCCCGCGATGATGCGCGTGGACACCAGGTACGACACCGAGTGCACGGCCATCGATTCGACGGCGTCGATCTCCTCTGCCACGCGCATGGCGCCCAGCTGCGCGGTGCAGCCGGCGCCGATGGTCGCGGCCAGCGCGATACCGGCAATGATCGGGGCGACGATGCGCACATTGAGGAATGCGGACAGGAAGCCCGTCAGCGCCTCGATACCGATGTTGCCCAGCGAGGAGTAACCCTGAACGGCGATGACGCCACCGGAGGCCAGCGTCATGAACGCCGCGACACCGACGGTGCCACCGATCATCATCAGGGCACCGGTGCCCATGGTCATCTCTGCGATGAGCCGGATCGTCTCGCGGCGGTAGCGGGTCAGCGCGTTGGGGATGTACCGGAAGGACTCCCCGTAGAACAGCGCCTGCTCACCGATGCCGTCGAAGATGCCGGGCACTGCCCGGAACATTCGTTTGAAGCGAAGTGTTGCGTCGTAACTCATGCGCGATCCGTCTCCGCTACTCGCTGGGTGCTCATTCCCCGCATCACCTCACCAGTACCCGGACGCCGATGGCGGTCATGATCACGTTGATAACGAACAAGCAGATGAAGGCGTAGACGACGGTCTCGTTGACCGCGATGCCGACGCCCTTGGGGCCGCCGCTGACGGTCAGGCCGCGGTAGCAGCCGACCAGTCCGGCGAGCAGACCGAACAGCACGGCCTTGATCTCGGCGAGCATCAGCTCGCCCAGTCCGGTCAGCACCGTCAGGCCGTTGATGAACGACCCCGGGTTGACGCCCTGCAGGTATACGGAGAAGACGTATCCGCCCGCGATGCCGATGGCGCAGACCAGGTTGTTGAGCAGCACCGCGACGAACGTCGACGCCAGCACACGGGGCACCACCAGGCGCTGGATCGGGTCGATGCCGAGCACGCGCATGGCGTCGATCTCTTCGCGGATGGTGCGGGCACCCAGGTCGGCGCAGATGGCGGTCGCACCGGCGCCGGCGACCACCAGCACGGTGACGACGGGGCCCAGCTGGGTGATGGTGCCGAAGGCGGTGCCTGCGCCGGAGAGATCGGCAGCACCGATCTCACGCAGCAGGATGTTCAGGGTGAACGCCACCAGCACGGTGAACGGAATGGCGACGAGCACGGTCGGCACGAGCGATACGCGGGCGATCATCCAGGTCTGTTCGAAGAACTCCCGGAACTGAAAAGGGCGACGCCACATCTTGGTGAATGTGTCGAGGGCCATTTCGAAGAACCCGCCAACGGCCCGGGCCGGAGCCGCAAGCTGTTCGATCAACCTTCGACTCCATTCACGGTCCGGGTTGAGCAGATACGGCGAAGAGTGGGAATTCCCTCTTTCGCAGCGGTCTGATCACCACGTTGTAATACCTGGCTCTTGTGAGCCGGCTCATAGTAGCTAGAACACGTTCCCAGTGGCAAAAGAACAGCCAAATCCCCCGAAACTGATGCAAAATCGCAGTTCAGGCAATATTTTGACGCAACCGTCACTGTAACAAGTTCTAGTGCCGACGCGACGCTTTCCGCGCCGCGTCAGCACTAGATCCGGGACGTTCAGTCCCTCGACTCCATCAATGCAGTCGCAGAGAAATTCCGTTCCGGATCGCGGTCAGCAAAATATCCGCGCAACGTAGAGCTCAGTTGTGTCATGTCCCACTCAGCGGACGACGCAGTGAAATGGCTCTCAACTGTCGGCGCCGCTACCAGGGTCACGGTCGGACCATAAACGATGAAGAGCTGGCCGTTCACGTTTTGCGACGCGGGTGAAGCAAGGAAGCGCACCAGTTTCACAACGTGCTCAGGCGATAGCGGATCGACCTCACCGACACCAGGAGCCGCACCGAACACATCCGCGGTCATCGCGGTGCGGGCCCGCGGGGCGATTGCGTTGGCCCGAACGCCGTAACGCTCCAGACCGCGGGCCGCGGTCAGGGTGAGTGCCGTGATACCGGCTTTGGCGGCCCCGTAGTTCGCCTGCCCCACCGGACCGGCGAGTCCGGCCTCTGACGAGGTGTTGACGATCCGGCCGTACACCGTGCCGTCGGCCGACTCCTTGGCCTTGGCCCGCCAGTACGTCGCCGCGTTGCGGGTCAGCAGGAAGTGGCCGCGCAAGTGCACCGCGATGACGGCGTCCCAGTCCTCGTCGGTCATGTTGAAGAGCATCTTGTCGCGGGTGATACCCGCGTTGTTGACGACGATGGACAGCCCACCCAGGCCGTCCGCGGTGGCGACGAGCTCGTCGGCGGTGCTGCGGGCACTGATATCGCCTGCCACGGCAACGCCTTTCGAGCCGGCGGCGGCGATCTCGGCGAGCACGTCGGAGTTGTCGAGCGCCGCGGCCATGTCGTTCACCACGACAGTGGCGCCGGCCTGCGCCAGCCCGATGGCCTCGGCACGGCCCAGGCCTGCGGCGGCGCCGGTGACCACAGCCACCTTGCCGGAGAGGTCGGTCGTGTCCAGTGCTTCTGTCATCTTGCTCCTCGCGTGCGCGACGTCATTTTATGAATGCCTCTAGTCTTTGCGGAGAATGGCGGCGCGGGGGCATTCCGCGATGGACTGCTCGGCCAGCGCTTCCTGGTCAGCAGGCACCGGATCGGCCTTGACTACCGCGTAATCGTCGTCGTCCAGATCGAAAAGGTCCGGCGCAATTCCCACGCAAACCGCATTTCCTTCACAGCGGTCATGATCAACTACAACCCGCATGAACCCTCCTACAGAGCCCTGATTTCGATAGTGACGCCCACCATACGACGCCACCATGGCGATGCCAGTCTGGCACGCTCTGGACCCCAAGACTAGAACGTGTTACAAGTTTGAGTAGGCAAGGGTCGCCCGACGGCGCCCCGAGACATGACCGAAGTACTGCAATAGCCACTGATAAAGGATGAATTCGATGCGGATCGGCTACACGCCCGAGCAGGAGGAGTTGCGGCGCGAACTGCGCTCGTACTTCACCAAACTCATGACCCCCGAGCGCGCGGAGGCGCTGGCGTCCAACGACGGCGAGATGGGCCGCGGCAATGTCTACCGCGAGACCGTCGAGCAGATGGGCAAGGACGGCTGGTTGACGCTGAGCTGGCCCAAGGAGTACGGCGGCCAGGCGCGCCCGCCGATGGACGGCCTGATCTTCAATGACGAAGCCGCCATTGCGAACGTCCCGGTGCCATTCCTGACCATCAACTCGGTGGCGCCGACGATCATGCACTTCGGCACCGAAGAGCAGAAGAAGTTCTTCCTGCCCAAGATCGCCGCGGGCCAGCTGCACTTCGCCATCGGTTACTCGGAGCCGGGCGCCGGCACCGACCTGGCGTCGCTGCGCACCACCGCGGTCCGCGACGGTGACGACTACGTGATCAACGGCCAGAAGATGTGGACGTCGCTGATCGCCTACGCCGACTACGTCTGGCTGGCTGCCCGGACCAACCCGGAAGCCAAGAAGCACCGCGGCATCTCCATGCTGATCGTGCCGACCACGGCCGAGGGCTTCTCCTGGACGCCGGTGCACACCATGTCCGGCGTGGACACCAGCGCCACCTACTACCAGGACGTCCGCGTCCCGGCGACCAGCCTGGTCGGCGAAGAGCACGGCGGCTGGAAGCTGGTCACCAACCAGCTCAACCACGAGCGCGTTGCGCTGGTGTCGGCGCAGCCGATTTTCACTGCGCTGGACGGGGTTCGGGAATGGGCCCAGAACACCAAGGACCACCACGGCAGGCGCCTGATCGACTCCGAATGGGTGCAGCTGAACCTGGCCCGGGTGCTCGCCAAGGCCGAAGTGCTGAAGCTGATCAACTGGGAACTGGCGTCGGCCACCGATTCCGCCCCCTCCCCCGCCGACGCATCGGCTGCCAAGGTGTACGGCACCGAGCTGGCCACCGAGGCCTACCGGTTGCTCATGGAGGTGCTCGGCACCTCGGCGACCCTGCGTCGGGACACCCCGGGCGCGCTGCTGCGCGGCCGGATCGAACGCTGGCACCGGTCCTGCCTGATCCTGACCTTCGGCGGCGGCACCAACGAGATTCAGCGCGACATCATCGGCATGGTCGCGCTCGGCCTGCCCCGAGTGAATCGCTAAGAGAGAGCCCGAGAAATGGACTTCAAGACAACCGAAGCATCTGACGACCTCGGCGGCCTGGTCCGGTCCATCACCGAATCGGTGGTGACCCCGGAACGCCAGAAGGAACTGGACAAACTCGATGAGCGGTTCGACCGCGAGCTGTGGGCCAAGCTGATCGACTCCGACATCCTGTCCACCACCGCACCGGAGTCGGTGGGCGGCGGCGGTTTCGGTGCGCTGGAGCAGGCTGCGGTGCTCGTCGCCCTGGGCCGCCAGCTCTCGGCGGTGCCGTACCTGGAATCGACCATTCTGGGTGCCGGCGCCATCGCCGAATTCGGCTCTGCCGAACTGCAATCCGAGTGGGCTGTCCCGGCCGTGGCCGGCAGCAAGATCGTCGTGCCCGCGCTGGACGGCGAGATGGGCGAAGGCCCAGTGCGGGCCACGGGCTCCGATGAGTCCGGATACACGCTGACCGGCACCCGTACCCAGGTCGCCTACGGCCCGGTCGCCGACGCTTTCCTCGTGCCGGCCGAAACCGATTCCGGCGTCAAGGTTTTCCTGGTTGCCGCGGGCGATGCCGGCGTGACCGTGACCTCGCTCGACACCACCGGCCATGGCAGCATCGCGCATCTGGATCTGCAGGGTGTGGGTGTTGCCGGCGCTCGTGTCGTCGGCGGCGCGGACGCCGTCTCCTGGCTGACGCTGCACAATGCCTTGGGCCGCAGCGCATTTCAGCTCGGTGTGGTCGAGCGCGCACTGGAGCTCACCTCGCTGTACGCACGTGAGCGCGAACAGTTCGACCGCCCGATCGGCAGCTTCCAGGCCGTCTCCTCGCGGCTGGCCGACGGCTACATCGATGTCAAGGCGCTGCGCCTGACGCTGACGCAGGCCTCGTGGCGGGTGTCGGAGGGCTTGCCCGCCGACGTCGAGGTGAGCACCGCGGCGTTCTGGGCCGCCGAGGCCGGACACCGGGTGGCGCACACCGCGGTGCACGTGCACGGCGGTGTCGGCATCGACATGGACCACCCGGTGCACCGGTACTTCCTGGCGGCCAAGCAGACCGAGTTCGCGGTCGGCAGTGCTACCGGGCAGCTGCTGCGCATCGGGCACGAACTGGCCAATACGCCCGTTTGATCGATGTCTACGCTCATTTGATGTCTACTCGGCCGACCGTCAGCGACCTGATACGCCCGCTGGTCGATGTCACTGACCGCGGGTTGTACGACTGTGCTACCGAAACCGAAGTCGATGGCGGCCCAACTGATCTGATCAGTTGGGCCGACCACATCGCGGCCGGCGCCCAGTTGGCTGCGGCGTTGAAGTCGCGACTAGACCCTGGGAAGCCGCCGCATATCGGTGTGCTGCTGAGTAATACGACGTTCTTCTCGTCGCTACTGGTGGCCGCCGGCCTGGCCGGGCTGGTTCCCGTCGGCCTGAACCCGACCCGGCGCGGGGCCGCGCTGATCGGTGACATCGAGCGCTCCGACTGCCAGCTGGTACTGGCCGACAATCTCGACTTGGTGCCGGCCGGCCTGCAGGACGCAGGCATCGCCGTCATTGACGTCGAATCCGCTTCGTGGGCAACCGAACTCGCCGAGTTCACCGGGACCCCGGTGCAGTTCGCCGACATCGACCCCGACGACCTGTTCATGCTGATCTTCACCTCGGGCACCAGCGGCGACCCCAAAGCGGTTCGGGTCACCCACGACAAGGTGGCGTTCCCGGGCCAGATGCTGGCCGACCGATTCGGCCTCGGTCGCGACGACACCTTCTACCTGTCCATGCCGTTGTTCCACTCCAACGCGGTGATGGCCGGCTGGGCCGTGGCACTCGCGGCGACCGGGTCAATTGCCTTGCGCCGCAAGTTCTCCGCCTCAGGCTTCCTTCCGGACGTGCGCCGCTACGGCGCCACCTACGCCAACTATGTCGGCAAGCCACTGTCGTACATCCTGGCCACGCCGGCACGTCCCGACGACGCCGACAATCCGCTGAAGTTCATGTACGGCAACGAAGGTGCCCCGCGCGACCTGAACCGCTTCGCGCAGCGCTTCGGCGCCATCGTGGTCGACGGCTTCGGCTCCACCGAGGGCGGCGTCGCCATCGCCCGCACCCCGGACACCCCTGCCGGAGCGCTGGGCCCGTTGACGCCCGAAGTGGCCATCGTCGATGTCGACACCGGCGAACCGTGCCCGCCGGGTGTCGTCGGCGAACTGGTCAACCCGGCCGGCCGCGGCTGGTTCCGGGGCTACTACAACAACGAGGCCGCCGAGGCCGAGCGCATGGTCGGCGGTGTTTACCACACCGGCGACCTGGCTTACCGGGACGCCGACGGCTTCATCTATTTCGCTGGGCGCCTCGGTGATTGGATGCGGGTCGACGGCGAGAACCTGGGTACCGCGCCCATCGAGCAGGTGCTGATGCGGCACCCCGACGTCGTTGAGGCCGCGGTCTATGCGATTCCTGATCCGGCCGTCGGCGATCAGGTGATGTCGGCGCTGGTGCTCATCGATGACGCGGCGTTCTCCGCGGACGACTTCAGCGCGTTTCTGGCCGCCCAGGACGATCTGGGGCCCAAGCAGTGGCCGCGGTTCGTGCGCGTCGCCACTACCCTGCCCCGCACCGAGACCTTCAAGGTGATCAAACGGCAGTTGTCGGCCGAGGGCACCGACTGCACGGACCCGGTGTTCGCAATCGCGGCCGTGAACTAGCCTCAGGCTCGTGGGTTACCACGAATTCCCGCCACCCCGAGGCCTCGCGGAACTAGTCGAGTGCCGATGGTCGCACAACGGCCCAGTCGCACCGAGTCGGGTGCTGCCCGACGGCTGCATGGACTTGATCATGCTGGACGACAGCCTTCTGGTGGCGGGTCCGGATACCGCGGCGTTCATCGCCACAGGTAGCCCGAATCCGGTGCAGGGCTTGCGGTTTCGCCCCGGGGCGCTACCACGGCTACTCGGCGTTCCGGCAGCTGAGCTCCGCGACACGCGCATGGCCCTGCGCGCGTTGCGCGCGGTTCGGCACGATGCCACGCTCGACGAGGTGGCGATCACGTTGGCCGGCGAACGATCCAGTGCCGAGACCGCACCCTGGTCGCTGCCCGTTCTCCACGAGGTGACTCGGAGGCTGGCCGACGGTGCCAGCGTCACCGAGACTGCCCGCCACATCGGCTGGTCCAGCCGCACCCTGCAGCGCCAGTGCTCGGCTGTCTACGGATACGGCCCGGCACAGCTGCGCCGTATCCTGCGTTTTCGGCGCGCAGTGCGGCTGCTGAATGCCGGACTCGCACCGGCCGTGGTCGCTGCCCGCGCGGGCTATGCCGACCAACCGCACCTGCACCGGGATGCGCGGGCGCTGGGCGGGGTCCCGCTTCGTCAGCTCGTCAATGCTGCGAACAAATCCACCGATGTGCCATCGGGATCCTCGACGGTCGCGTAGCGCTGTCCCCATGGCGCGTCGAACGGCTTGAGTGTGCCCGGGTGTCCCGCTCCGGTGAGCCGTGCGTAGAGCTCGTCGACGTCGGCCGGCGCTGCCAGACCGAACGCCAGCGCGACCCGTCCCGGACCAGTCGGCGGAACCCAACCCGGATGCATCGCAGCGATCACATCTTCGGTGTCGAAAGCCAGTCGGTTGCCTCCGGGCAAAGTGACCTCGACGTGCGGGCCGTCGGGTTCGGGCACCGCCAGCCCGAGCAGTCGGTAGAACTCCACGCAGCGGCGCAGGTCTGCGGTGACGATCTCGGTGACAACACAGGTGAGTTGAATAGGCACATCCGAACCCTACGACCGCGTCGGCGGTGCAGTCGTGAACAGATCGGACAAACCTGCCGAACTCGATCGCCCGTCGGTGGCTAGAGCAGAATCCGGACCGCCTCACAGGATCGGGCAAAGCTTCTTCCATTAGTGTCGGCCGCATGAGAACGTCCGCGATCACCGGCCTCGTCGCGGCTGCGACTGCACTGTCTGTGGTGCTGGCCGGTTGCGACTCCGCCAAGGGGAAGACCGAGTCGTCCGCCACCCCATCCAGCGGCGCGCAGACCACCGCCAAAGCCGCATCAGATGCGGGCACCGACAAAGCAGCTGACGGGCCCAACCCGACGATTGCCAGCTACATCAAAGGCCACAAGATCACCGAACAGCAGGTGCACCGCACCGACACCGGCGAACCGAAAGTCGACCTGCCGAAGCTCGACGGCTGGCGGGCCAGCGGCGACGACAATCCACCGTGGGCCTACGACTCGATCATCTACACCGGGCCCGTCGACTCAAAGAACTACGCGCCGAGCGTGATCGCGCTGCTGTCAAAGCTGACTGGCGACGTCGACACCAAGGCGCTGATGGCCACCGCACCCGGGGAAATTCAGAACCTGTCAGGCTTTACCGCCTCGGGCCCCGGGACCGCCACCACCGTGCGCAACTACCCCGCCTACCGGATCGCCGGCACGTGGATGTCCGACGGCAAGCCCAAGTTCGTCGCGCAGGAGACGGTGATCTTCCCGGCGAATAGCGCAACCTATGTGCTGCAACTAAATTCGGATGGCTCGGTCGACCAGACATCGATCATCCAGGCGGCCACCGACGCGGTCGCCAAACAGGTCACCATCACCTCGTAAACAGGTGATCCCGTGTGCCCGGCGCGATTTCGCGTCGGACACACGGGATCAACGGACTGTCAGGACTCGCGGATGGCGTCCAGCCGCTTGGTGGCGGCCTCGAACCCGGCCACCAACTCGGCGATGATGTCGGCCACGGGACGGATCTCGTTCATCCGGCCGACGATCTGACCAACCGGCATGGCGACGGCCGTCGGGTCGGCAGACTCGTTCATCCGCTGATGGGCCTCGCTGACCAGGATGTTCTGTAGCGGCATCGGCAGCGGCTCGGGTGCGCCCTCGGCATCCCAGGCGTCGGTCCAGCGGCTCTTGAGCAGGCGGGCCGGCTTGCCGGTGTAGATCTTGCGGCGCACGGTGTCGGCCGACGTGGCGTTCAGCATCGCCTGCTGCACCACCGAGACACCCGACTCGAGACGCACACCCAGGTCGTACTCGGCTGAGGTCAGGAACGCCGAACCCATCCAGACGCCCTGCGCGCCCAACGCGAGCGCGGCGGCCAACTGCCGACCGGTACCGATGCCGCCGGCAGCCAGGACCGGAGCCGAACCATCAAGGGCGTCAACGATTTCCGGCCACAACACCATGGAGCCGATTTCACCGGTGTGGCCACCGGCCTCGTGCCCCTGAGCGACGACGATGTCGACACCGTTCTCGACGTGCCGCGCCGCATGCTTGGCCGAGCCGGCCAGGGCGGCCACCGGAACACCGGCGGCATGCGCCTGATCGATGACGTCCTTTGGCGGCGAGCCGAGTGCATTGGCGATCAGCTTGATCGGGTGCTTGAGCGCCACCTCGACGTGGCTGCGGGCCACCGAGTGCAGCCAGCCCAGCACCCCCTCGTTCTTCTGCTCGTCGTCCGGCAGCGGCGGGACACCGAGGTCTGCCAGGGTTTTGGTGACGAAGTCCTTGTGCGCCTGCGGGATCAGCTTGTTGATGTCGACGCTGGTGCCCTCGGTGGGGACCTTGGCAGGCATCACGATGTCGACGCCGTACGGCTTACCGTCGGTGTTGGCGTCCATCCACTGCAGGACGTTCTCGAGGTCGTCCGCGTCGTTGAACCGGACGCACCCCAGTACGCCCATCCCACCGGCGCGGCTGACCGCCGCCGCCACCTTCTCCGACGGAGTGAAGACAAAGATCGGGTATTCGATCCCGAAGCGTTCGCAGAGTTCGGTTTTCATTCTTTAATCCTTACTAAGCCTGCACGCCAGCGTGTTTCGCGTGCACCTCGTCCGCCGGACGTGCCTCGGTCTGATCCTTGGCCCACCGGTAGTCGGGCTTGCCGGCCGGCGACCGCTTGACCTCGTCGACCAGCCAGAGGCTGCGCGGCACCTTGTAGCCCGCGATCTCGCTGCGCACGAACGCATCCAGGTCGGCCAGCGCCGGCTTGGTGCCCTCACGCGGCTGCACGACGGCCGCGACGTGCTGGCCGAACCGCGGGTCAGGAACTCCAACGACCAAGGCGTCGAACACATCCGGGTGCCCCTTGAGGGCAGCCTCGACCTCTTCGGGGTAGATCTTCTCGCCACCGGAGTTGATCGACACGGAGCCGCGGCCCAGCATGGTCACGCTGCCGTCGGCCTCGACCTCGGCGAAGTCACCCGGGATGGCGTAGCGAACCCCGTTGATGGTCTTGAAGGTTTCCGCGGTCTTCTTCTCGTCCTTGAAGTAACCGACCGGGATGTGACCGCACTTGGCGATGATGCCGCGCACGCCCGAGCCCGGGACCACCTCGTTGCCGTCCTCGTCGAGGACCTTGGTCTTCTTGTCGATGGTGACGCGCGGGCCGCCGGTGTGCGACTGCCCCTTGGCGACGATGCTGGTGCCACCGAAGCCCGTCTCGGACGAGCCGATCGAGTCGGTGATGATCCGATTTGGCAGCAGCTCAAGGAATTTCTCCTTGAGGCTGGTCGAGAACAGCGCCGCAGTACTGGCGAGCAGGAACAGCGACGACAGGTCGTACTCGTTACCTGCATCCTGGTGCGCCAGCAGCGCGTCCAGCAGCGGCCGCGCCATCGCGTCGCCGGTGAAGAACAGCAGATTGACCTTGTGCTCGTGGATCATTCGCCACGCGGCGTCCGCGTCGAACTCCGGCATCAGCACCACGGTGTGGCCGGTGAACATCGCCATCCACGTCGCGGACTGGGTCGCGCCGTGGATCATCGGCGGAATGGGGAGCCGGATCATCGGCGGGTTGGCGGCGGCCTGCTTGGACAGGTCGTATTCGTCGGCGATCGGCTCGCCGGTGGCGAAGTCGGTGCCGCCGAACAGAACTCGGTAGATGTCCTCGTGGCGCCACATGACGCCCTTGGGGAAGCCGGTGGTGCCACCGGTGTACAGCAGGTAGATGTCGTCTTCGCTGCGCGGACCGAAGTCGCGCTCGGGCGAGCTGTCGGCGATGGCGGAGTAGAACTCGACACCGCCGTAACGCTGGAAGTCGTCGTCGGAACCGTCTTCCACGACCAGGATGGTCTTGAGCAACGGCAGCTCGGGCAGCACGTTGGCGACCCGGTCCGAGTACTGCCGCTCGTGGATGAGCGCCACCATGTCGGAGTTCTCGAACAGGTACTTCAGCTCGCCCTCGACGTAGCGGAAGTTGACGTTGACCAGGATTGCGCCGGCTTTGACGATGCCGAGCATGCCAATCACGATCTCGATGCGGTTGCGGCAGTACAGCCCAACCTTGTCGTCCTTCTTGACGCCCTGCGACTGGAGGTAGTGAGCCAGGCGGTTGGCCTTCTCCTCCAACTCGGCGTAGGTCAGCTTTTCGTCACCACAGATGAGGGCGACGCGGTCCGGCACAGCATCAATGGCGTGCTCGGCAAGATCTGCGATATTCAGAGCCACGTTACATAAACTAGAACGTGTTACATTTTGTGACAAGTCTAACGATCTCGAGCCCGGAAGTTGGTACCCGTGAGCGAACCCGAAAAAGCCCCCGACGCCCTCATTGAGCAGCGCGGACACACGCTTATCGTCACGTTGAACCGGCCCGAGGCACGCAACGCCCTTTCTGGCGAGATGCTCTCGATAATGGTTGAGGCCTGGGACCGCGTCGACAGCGATCCGGAAATCCGCACCTGCATCCTCACCGGTGCGGGCGGCTACTTCTGCGCCGGTATGGACCTCAAGGGCGCCACCAAGAAGCCGCCGGGCGATTCGTTCAAGGACGGCAGCTACGACCCGTCGCGCATCGACGGTCTACTCAAGGGCCGCCGCCTGACCAAGCCGCTGATCGCGGCGGTCGAGGGCCCGGCTATCGCCGGCGGCACCGAGATTCTGCAGGGCACCGACATCCGCGTAGCCGGTGAGAGCGCGAAATTCGGCATCTCCGAAGCGAAGTGGAGCCTGTACCCGATGGGCGGCTCGGCAGTGCGCCTGGTCCGCCAGATTCCGTACACCATCGCGTGCGACATGCTACTGACCGGACGGCACATCACCGCGGCGCAGGCCCTGGAGTACGGACTGATCGGGCATGTGGTCCCGGACGGCACCGCGCTGGAGAAGGCCCTGGAGATCGCTGAGGTGATCAACAACAACGGACCGCTGGCGGTGCAGGCCATCCTGAAGACCATCCGCGAGACCGAAGGCATGCACGAGCTGGACGCCTTCAAGCCCGATACCGCCAACGGCATCCCGGTGTTCCTG
The DNA here is from genome assembly GCF_009729415.1 of Mycolicibacterium sp. CBMA 234. Lineage (GTDB taxonomy): Bacteria > Actinomycetota > Actinomycetes > Mycobacteriales > Mycobacteriaceae > Mycobacterium. Next base: position 15,375 of record NZ_MPKW01000023.1, on the reverse strand, counting down.
TCCGAGGACGCCAAGGAAGGCCCGCGGGCCTTCAAGGAGAAGCGCGCGCCACAGTTCAATATGCGCTGATGCGCGTTGCCGTGACGGGTGGCACCGGCTATGTCGGTGCCCACACCGTCCGCGCGTTGCTGGGTGCCGGACATGCGGTCCGGCTGTTGGTGGTTCCCGGTGGTGTCGACGACGCGGTGATCGCGGCGTTGCGCGGACTAGGGCCGCTGGAGGTCCTACCCGGCGATATCCGAAATCCGGCAACGATTTCCGCGTTGCTGACCGGCTGCGACGCCGTGCTGCACGCGGCGGGCGTGGTCGGCACCGACAGCCGGCGCACGCAGTTGATGTGGGAGATCAACGCCTATGCGACCGAGGCCCTGCTGACGCAGGCCACCGAGTTGGGGCTCGACCCGATTGTGTCGGTGTCGTCCTACAGCTCGCTGTTTCCACCGTCCGACGGTGTCATCGGGCCGGACACTCCCCCGGCCCCGGGCCGCAGCGACTACGCCCGCACCAAGGCGTATGCCGATCTGGCGGCCCGGCGGCTGCAGGCCCAGGGCGCGCCCATCGTCGTGACGTACCCGTCATCGGTAGTCGGACCGGCCTTTCACACGGCAGTCGGTGTGACGCAACGAGGTTGGGACCCCATCGTGCGGTTCCGCGTCGCCCCGCGACTGCGTGGCGGCATGCAGATGATCGACGTCGGCGACGTGGCCCGCGTGCACACGGCGCTGATGCAGCCGGGCCGCGAGCCGAAACGCTATGTGTGCGGCGGCGTGATGCTGACGTTCGACCAGATGGTCGACGCTCTCGAATCTGCACTGGGCCAGCCGATCCGCCGGATTCCCCTGTCACCCAGGCTGTTTCGCGGTGTCGGCCGGGTTTCGGATTTCGCCGGACGCTGGCTGCCGCTGGCCGAGGGCCTGAGCTACGAAGCAGCCCTGCTGCTCACGGCCGCGGTGCCCACCGACGACACGTCGACCCTGGCCGATCTCGGCCTCACCTGGCGCGACCCCCGCGAGTCCATCGCCGACTCATTTGCGTGATTTGTGCACGATTTCCCGCGGTCATCGCGGAAAATCGTGCACAGATCACGAAGGAAGTGCCGCATGTCTGAGCCCCGTAGCCCGACGGTGTCCGCGCCGACTGCTGTCTCGCTACTGCGGGGCCTGCTGCTGCAGTTTGCGCTGCGCGCGCTGTTGGCGGTGTTCATCGCAGTCGGCCTGCTACTGGAGCCCCCGACCGCGACCTTGTGGGTGCACTGGTGCACGTTTGCCTGCTACGTCGCAGTGGTCGCGGTCTGGGCATGGTGGGCGCGGCGCTCTGCCGATCACGCGGCGATGCGAACCCAGCGTTTAACGGCGTTGTTAGTCCTGTGCGCGGATCTGACTGCGGTGGCGGTTATTTCGGTCGGCACCGGACTCAGTTCGCCGGAAACATGGACGTCAGACGTCATGCAGCACGGACTGTTCCTGATCCCATTGATCGCAGCAGCCCAGCTCGACCCTGCCGTGAGCGCCACGATCGCGATTCCCACGGTCGCCACGTTCCTCGTCGTCAGCTGGGTCAACCAGGAACCTAACGGCAACGAGCCCTGGGGCTCGATCCTGTTGCGGACCGCGGTGTTGTTCGGCCTGGCCGCAGGGTCGGTCACGCTGTCGTGGATTCAGCAGTCCAGAACCCGGACCATCACCGGTTTAGCCCAGGAGCGGACCCGCCTGCTCGAAGAGGTGATCAATCTGGAGAAGCGGGAACGCCAATCGCTTTCGGAGCGCCTACACGACGGCGCGCTCCAGTACGTCCTGGTGGCCCGGCACGACATGGAGGAGGTCCGCGACGGGTCAGTCGAAGGGATGGACCGCGTCGACTTCGCGTTGGCGGAGTCTTCCCGGCTGCTGCGCGACGTGGTGCGGGAATTGCATCCCGAGGTGTTGGCCCGCGCCGGCCTCAAGGCCGCGATCGCCGCCCTGGCCGACGGCATTGCGGCCCGTACCAGCATCACGGTTCACCTGGACACCGACGACTGGCCCGACGGCCTGCGCACCGACGCCGACTATCTGCTCTACAGCGCGGCCCGCGAGTTTTCGACGAACGCGATCAAACACGCACACGCCGATAACCTGCGATTCACGCTGGCGCACAACGGTAGTCGGGCCGAGTTCCGCATTGCCGACGACGGCGTCGGCATGCCTGCCGACCGACTTGCGCAAAGCGTCGAGGACGGTCACATCGGGTTCGCCTCGATCTGCACGAAAGTGCTTGCCGCAGGCGGTGAATTCGCGGTCACGGCCTCGTCCGGCACCGCCGTATCTATCGCGGTGCCGGCGAAAACCCTTGACCGACAATCAGTGGCGTAGACCGGCTCAGAGCACCCGGGCCGTCGGGGTGAACACCACCGGCATGGACTCGGGGCCGCTGACGAAGTTGGCGGCGCGCAGCGGGATCGTCGCGCCGTCGGCCAAGCGGAGGTCGGGCAGGCGCTGCAGCAGCCGCTCCGTCATCAAGCGCAGCTCCAGGCGGGCCAACTGGTTGCCCATGCAGAAGTGGGTGCCGAAGCCGAAAGCCAAGTGGCTGTTGGGAGTCCGGTCGATGTGGAACTCGTTCGCGTTCTCGAACTGATCGCCGTCGAAGTTCGCCGATTCGAACATCAGCATGACCTTCTCGTCCTTCTTCAGCTCAGTGCCGTAGAAGACGGTGTCCGCGGTGAGGATGCGGCACATGTTCTTGATGGGCGAGGTCCAGCGCAGCATCTCCTCGATCGCACTGGGCATCAGCGACGGGTCGGCGGCGAGCCGGTCCCACTGATCGCGGTGCCGCATCAGCTGCTCGGTGCCACCGGACAGGGTGTGCCGGGTGGTCTCGTCGCCGCCGATCAGGATCAGCAGCGTCTCCATGACGATCTCGTCATCGCTCAGCCGCTGACCTTCGACCTCGGAGTTGATGAACACCGAGAACAGATCGTCGGTGGGGTTGGCCCGCCGGTCCGCGATGACGTCCATGGTGAAAGCGGTATATGCCGCAAAGGTTTCCATCAGTTTCTGGATCGACGCCTCGTCCAGGTGCGAGGACAGTCCCGACACCAGCTCGTCAGACCAGTTGAGCAGCATCTCGCGCTCTTCAGGCACCACGCCGAGCATGTCGCCGATGACTGCCATGGGCAGCGGGGCCGCCAGATCGTTGACGAAGTCGGCCTCGCCCTTCTCACAGACGTTGTCGATCAGCGCATCGACCAGCCGCCCGATGGACGGCACCTTGTCCATCACGCGCTTGCGGGTGAAGCCGGCGTTGACGAGCTTGCGCCGCACCAGGTGCGCGGGGTCATCCATGTCGATCATGTACGGCATACCCGGCTGATCGGGGCGGATGCCGCCGGCGTTGGAGAACAGCTCGGCGTTGCGCTCAGCGTCCAGCACGGACTGATATGACGTCACCGCGGCCTGCCCGTTGCGGTCACGGAACACCGGCTCATTGGCCCGCATCCAGCGGTACGCCTCGCGGGCTGCCGGGCCGTCGGCATAAAACCGGCCGTCGGTCAGGTCAACGTCGGGCCGGGTAATAACACTTGTCACTTGATCTCCTGAGCGTCGGCGAAGGTCATGTCTACGTTGTCAGCGGAACCGGAAAGCATTGCGCGTTTTGGCAATCCGAGGGCAGCAAGTTCGTGGGCGTACGGGTGCTCGCCAAGGCGCACCGTCACCCCGCCGGGCCGGTAGCGCACCCCGGACGGCTTCATCACGCCGACGGTCTCGCGGGTGACACCGCCCAGATGCGAATAGGTCGGGGGCGCCTGCGGTTTGGACGGCGCAGGCACCGGAAAGCCCGGCCGAAAGTCCATCCCGACGGCGAATTGGCCGTCGATGGTGACGTCGAATGAGAACGAACGGCCATCGCGAGCCCCGGCCGGATTGTCCGCTCCACGGACGACGAAGTCCGCCATCACCTTTGGGTAACCCCAGATGGACCGGCCGGCCTCGAGCGTGAAGGGCTGGTCGACGGGCAGATGGTGGATGAACGCGCCGGCGGACTGCAGGGCACGCAGGCCCGAGGCATTCGAACCGGGCGGGTTCACCATGATGTTGGTGCCGTACTCGTAGTACTCGCCAAGGTCGCCGTCGATGTAGTGCATCAGCATCAGCACGGCCACCGCGCGGCGCGGGCGGTACCGGCACACCTGCAGGCCGCTGTAGTCGATCATGCGTTGCGCGGCACCGGCGTCGACAGAGAACATCGCCATGTGCTGCGTCGCCTTGCGAATGCGCACCGGCATGGTCAGCACGGTGCCGGCGATGACGTGTTGCGAAGGCCCGGTGGCGTCGGTCACAACACAAATCTAGAACAGGTTCTAGACAACTTGCAAGAAGTGTCTACTGACTCCCCGCGAGCAGACGCAAAACTGCACTTTGGAACGCCAAATGCGACAGTTTTACGTCTGCTCGCGGAGGAACTAGACCAACTCAGCGGGCATCGGACCGAGCATCACTTCAACCGTTCGGTCGGCACTCCATACCGATCTTGATACGCCGCGACCTGTTCACGAACCTCGGCGGCGTCCAGACCGGTGTCCGACCACGTGTAGCGGTTGCCACCACCGTCGCCCGGGTGGGCGGCGAGGTAGTCGCGCATCTTCTGTTCGACGGCCGGCGCCAGTTCCCGCCCGAGCCGTTCGTAGATCGCCTTGATGGTGGTCCACGGGTCACGCATGAAGTCGTGGAACAGGACATCGGTGACGCGATCGGCGGGTACCGCACCGCTGTCCCGCAATGCCATCTCCCGGTCGAGGCCGACGGTGATCTCCTCCACCGATTGGGCGGCACAGTCAGCGACGGTGGACTCATCGGAGGCCAGGCCTCGCAGATGGTTGGTCAACGCGGCAATCGACGAGATCACGTTCAACGGATCGCGGTGGGTCTGCACGATCAGCGCGTCGGGGTACTCGGCAAGAAGAGTGTCGAGCTGCCACAAATGCCCCGGAGATTTCAGCAACCACTGACCCGGTACGCCGGACTGCAAGTGCTGCAAGAAGATTCGATGGTATTGACAGGCGGCGCGATGGTCGGCATCATGCAGCAACCAGCGGTAGTACGACGGCAGCCGGTACTGGACCGAGTAGATCATGCTGGTGAAATCACTGGCGGTGATGCGCAGGCATTCCTGCCCCACCAGCGCACCCATGGGGTGGAATGCCAGTAGGCCCGGCACGATCTGTTCGGACATCTCGATGCTCGCCTGAACCTGCGCGATGCGCGGATCATTGTGGTACGTCTCGGGTTTCGGCACCGGACACGGCATGTCGACTTCCCACGTCAGCGGGGTACGCAGGTCCGGATCCTGGGAAAGCAGATGGTAGAGGATGGTGGTGCCGGTGCGCGGTTGACCGACGATGACGATCGGCTGTTCGATCCGCTCGGCCCGCACCTCCGGATGGGTCTTGCGGTGCGCGACAACCTGCAGTCGATTGACCAGGGCCCGCGTGATGTCGAGGACGGCGATCTCGATACCGAGCGGCGACAGCCGCGCTTCGGCGACCAGCCCGTCGGTCAGCCGGTCCAGCCCTTCCCGCCACGTGTCACCGCCGAAATCGTCACAGCCCGTGGTCTCGCACGCCTGGTCGATCAGCGTGTCCGGGTCGAATCGGCTCACTTCAGGTTCCCTTCGGTACGGACCGACACCCGGACTTCGGGTGCGGTCGGGTTGTCGAGCCAGCGCAACAGCACGAAGCCGCGATGGCGACCGCCGGTGTCGAGCCAGTGCCCGTAGCCGAAGTCCTTGGCGGAGATCGCGATTCGCACCAGCCGGTCATCGCCGACGGCCACCCCGCGGTTGGTCACCGAGACGTTGCGCCGGCCCGGCTCGGGCACCTCGTGCCAGATGGTCTCCAGCGTGACGTTCCAGTAGCGGGTATCCGGGGGCTCGAATTCCAGCACCAGCGCCTGATCTGGCTCGAGCCGATAGGTGCCGATCATGTACAGGTTGTCAGGCGTGGTGTCAGCCGCGCCGAGGTCAGCCGCCTCGGCAGTCAGCAATACGTTTGGCGTGGTGAGCATTTCGGGCTTGATGGTCCGATGCAGGGTGATCAGCTTGAGCAACGTCCAGGCCATCGCCGTCAGCTGCTCGCCCAGTTCGGCGTCAGTGAGCGGCGCGACCGGTGCAGCGTCGAGCGCTTCGATTCGCAAGCTGCTGGTGCGCTCGGTAGCGCGGTCGGCGATGTACTCGCGCACCACGATCGACGACGCATCCCGGGGTATCTGCACCCAGCGGGCGTCGCCCAACAACTCGGGCGACGGTTCGTCGCCCGCAAGCACGAGGGTGAACTCGCCGCCACTGAGCGGCAGCTCGGTGTCGCTGACATAGGCCGCCATGCGACGCGGCGTCAGCCCGGTACCGGCCAGCACCTGAAAGCCCAGATATGTTGTGGTGCCGCGACTTCCGCTGATGCGGTAGGTGCGGTCACCGCGGATCATCGCGAGGTAGTAGTTGCCGTCGGGATTCGGCCCGCCCACCATTCGGGTCGGTGAGCACATATCGAAGAACCGCGGCTGGTCCGTGTCGGCTTCGACCGATATCTGAGCACAGAGCGACGAGATACGCGCGACGGCGCGGAGCCCTTCGAGGTATTCCCGCTCGGTCTCCGCGTCCTCGGTGACCACCTGAACGGCGTTGCGCTGCATCTGTTCCAGGAGCGACCAGCCGGCGAGGGCGAGCGGCGCTTGCCCTGCGTCGACCGCCAGTTGTGAGTGACTTGATTCCATGGTGATACTTAGTATCAGACGATACGAAGTATCACAATGGCTCAGGTTGCCGATATAGTTCGGACCATGTCGGAGCCTGTATCTCTGTCGGAACGCAAGCGCACGGCCACCCGCGAGCGCATCGCGGCCGCCGCCGCACAGCTGGTGTCCGACGATGGACTGGGCGCCGCCACGATCGACAGAATCGCTGAAACCGCCGAGATCGGCCGGGCCACGTTCTTCCGCTACTTCGCCTCCAAGGAGGACGCGGTCGCCGAGGGCGTCACGGCCCGCTGGCTGGACACCATCACGGCGGCCATCGCCGCGCAACCCGCTGACCTCACCGCGACCGAGGCCGTCGTCGCGGCGTTCGGGCAACTCGCCGACGGGTTCGACGACATCGCCGACCAGATTCGCGACTTGGCAACCCTGACCCGCTCGTCGGCGCCGCTGACCGCCTGGACGTTGAACGTTTACGTGCGCTACGAGAACGCGATCGCCGACCTGATCGCGCCGCGCCTGCCCGACCTACAACCGCAAGACCCCAGGCCACGGCTGATCGGTGCGCTGGCCATGGCCTCTGTGCGAATCGCCTTGGACGACTGGCTGATTCACGGCGGATCGCTCCCGCTCACCGTCCACACCGCCCTGACTTCAATTCAGGTCACCGGTCAACACTGAGGATCGCCGTCAGGAGCGCGGCGGCTCGAAGTCGGCGACGACTCGCCGGAACACAGCGCCCATCGTTCGGGCTTGACTAACGCTGGCGTGGTCAGCGAAGTGCTGACGCACGCCACGTAGATGGGTGGGCCAGGCCGCTGTCAGCGCTCGGAAACCGTCATCCGTGAGCGTGACGAAGATGGTGCGGCGGTTGCCAGGGTCGGTATCGCGACGGGCATAGCCCTCGCGTTCAAGGTTGTCGACGATGCGGGTGAGGCCGCTCGTGCTGTAGACCAGCGCATCGGCCAGGTCCTTCATGCGCAGGCGTCGGTCGGGCGCCTCAGACAACTGAACCAACGCGTCGTACGTGAGCAGCGTCAGCCCGTGCCTCCGCCGCAGCTCCGCGTCGAGGTCCCGGACGAGCAGGGCGTGGGCACGCAACCAAGTCCGCCAGGCGGTTTCATGCTCTGGCGACAGACCCTCGTCCGTTCCCGTCATGACGGAATACTAACGCCCGAACACTCGTTATGCCGATTGTCCTCACGCGGACTATTTACATACAAAGAAAGGTGAACCATGAGCAATGACGATGAGGCGCAGATCCGAGAACTGCTTGCTCGCTACGCGACGTCGCTGGTCAATGCCGATGCTGACGCCGCAGTGGCGCAGTACGCGGCCGACGGTGTGTTCTATCCGTACAACCTGCCCACGGCGGCCGGTACCGACCAGCTCCTGACGTCCTATCGGCAGATTTTCGCCGCAATCAAGCTGGACGTCGCTTTCACCATCCACGACGTGGTGGTCGATGGAGATCTGGCGCTCGCGACGACGAGTTCAGAGGGGCAGGTAACCGTACTGGAGCCAGGCATCACCACTGCCGAACAGAACCGAGAAGTGTTCGTGCTCAACCGCATCGACGGTGAGTGGAAGATCGCGCACTACATGTTCAACAAGGCCGAGGCACCCGTCGTCGCGGGATCCTGAAGTCGGTCGGCAGGTCCATGCCTGGGTCCGGTCGCCACTTCGGCTTTCGACGTGGCGACCGGCTCCGAGGTACTTAGACCAACTCGGCCAGCTGGTTGATCTGCTCGACCGACTTGGCGCCGACGACCATCATGGTGACGCCGGAGGCCTCCCAAGCCTTGATCTGTTCCTTGACGTAGTCGAGGTTCCCGACGATCGCCGAGTCGTCGACCAGCTCGTCCGGAATGACCTTGGCCGCCTCGTCCTTGCGATCGGTGCGGAACAGCTTGGTTACGTCGTCGACCACCTCGGAGTAGCCCATTCGGCGGTACACCTCGGCATGGAAGTTGGTGTCCTCCGAACCCATGCCACCCATGTAGAGCGCCAGGTGCGGCTTCATCATCTCCATCACCATCGGCCGGTCGTCGGTGACGACGATCTGTGCGGTGGCACAGATTTCGAACGTCTCCCTGGTATGACGCGCACCCGGGCGGGCGAAGCCCTCATCGAGCCACTCGTTGTACATGCCGGAAATGCGCGGCGAGTAGAAGATCGGCAGCCAGCCGTCGGCGATCTCGGCGGCCATCGCGACGTTCTTCGGGCCTTCGGCCCCGAGCATCACCGGGATGTCCGCCCGCAGCGGATGGGTGATGGGCTTGAGCGGCTTGCCCAGCCCCATCGTGCCCTCGCCCGAAAGCGGCAACGGGTAGTGCGGGCCGGCGCTGGTCACCGGGGCCTCACGCGCCCAGACCTGGCGCAGGATGTCGATGTACTCGCGGGTGCGGGCCAGCGGTTTGGGGAACTTCTGCCCGTACCAGCCCTCGACTACCTGAGGCCCCGAAACGCCGAGGCCCAGGATGTGCCGGCCGCCGGACAGGTGATCGAGGGTCAGCGCCGCCATGGCACACGCCGTGGGCGTCCGCGCCGACATCTGAATGACGGACGTACCCAACCGCATCCGCGTCGTCTCGCGACCCCACCAAGCCAGCGGCGTGTACGCATCCGAGCCCCACGCTTCCGCGGTGAAGACGGTGTCGAACCCAGCTTCCTCCGCCGCCGCGACAAGCGTCGCGTGATCGGTGGGCGGCTTGGCGCCCCAGTATCCGAGCTGCAGGCCGAGCTTCATTTACGACTGCCTTTCTCGCGAGTCCAGATCGGACCTTGCGACGATTGTTAGAACCTGTTCTACTCGAAGCCGTGAGCGCTAGCCAAAGCAGCCCAGCCCAGATAGCAGGCCATGAGCCGCCCCTTTCAGCTCCGCTGAAGCTGTCATTCGACTACACCCGTTCAGTAGGTCCGGTCCTGAGTCAGTTCTTCACCGCGCTCCGTAGCCGACGCATTGTCGGCACCCGCGGTTCGGACGGCCGGGTACACGTACCTCCCGCCGAGTATGACCCTGTCACCTACGAGGCCCTGACCGAGGTCGTCCCGGTTTCCAGCGTCGGCACCGTGGTGTCGTGGACCTGGCAGCCGGAGCCCCTGGAAGGGCAGCCGCTGCAGCGGCCGTTCGCGTGGGCGCTGATCAAGCTCGACGGTGCCGATACCCCGCTGTTGCACGCAGTCGATGCTCCGGAGGGCTCCCTGAAGTCCGGCGACCGCGTCCGTGCGCACTGGGTCGACGAGCCCGTCGGTGCCATCACCGACATCGCGTACTTCGTGCCCGGTGAGGACACTGTTGAACCATTGCCGGCCGACGACCGGGACCCGGTGACCATGCTGGTCGTGCCGTCGTCCATCGAAATCCAGCACACCGCTTCGCATCCCGAGACGGTGTTCCTGCGCGGAATGCAGGAGGGCAAGCTGCTCGGCGGCCGCACCAAGGTTGGCCGTGACGGCAAGCCCGGCCCGGTGTTGTTCCCACCGAGGGAGGCCGACGCGGCCACCGGCATGGTGCTCGACGAATTCGTCGAGCTGGTCGACCGCGGCACGGTGACGACGTTCGCGATCATCAACATCCCGTTCGCCGGGCAACGCATCAAGCCGCCTTACGTCGCGGCCTACGTACTGCTCGATGGTGCCGACATTCCGTTCCTGCACCTGGTCACCGAGATCGAGGCGGCCGACGTCCGGATGGGCATGCGGGTGGAAGCGGTGTGGAAGGCCCGTGAGGAATGGGGCCTTGGCATCGACAACATCTCGCACTTCAAACCATCCGGCGAACCCGACGCCGACTACGACTCGTACAAGCACCACCTGTAAAGGGACCCAATGACTTCCAGTGAAGTAGCGGTCGTCGGCTTCGCGCGTGCCCCGCATGTGCGCCGCACCGACGGCACCACCAACGGCGTCGAGATGCTGATGCCGTGTTTCCAAAAGCTGTATGCCGAACTGGGCCTGCAGCAGACCGATATCGGCTTCTGGTGCTCCGGTTCTTCGGATTACCTTGCCGGCCGGGCATTTTCGTTCATCTCGGCCATCGACTCGATCGGTGCCATCCCACCGATCAATGAGTCACACGTGGAGATGGACGCGGCGTGGGCGCTGTATGAGGCCTACATCAAAATCCTGACCGGCGAGGTCGACACCGCCCTGGTGTACGGCTTCGGCAAGGGCAGCGCCGGCAACCTGCGCCGGGTGCTGGCCCTGCAGACCGACCCGTACACCGTCTCGCCCCTGTGGCCGGATGCTGTGTCGATGGCCGGGCTGCAGGCCCGGGCCGGGCTCGACGCAGGCAAGTGGACCGCCGAGCAGATGGCCCAGGTGGCACTGGATTCGTTCGCCGTTGCCGACCGCACCGACTCGGTGAAATCGGCGGCCTCCGTCGCCGAGCTGCTGGACCGCCCCTTCTTCGCCGATCCGCTGCGCCGCCACGACATCGCACCGATCACCGACGGCGCCTCCGCAATCGTGCTGGCTTCGGCCGACAAGGCGCGGGAATTGCGCGAAAACCCGGCCTGGATAACCGGTTTCGAGCACCGTATCGAGACCCCGATCCTGGGTGCGCGCGACCTCACCGTGTCGACCTCGACTGCCGCGTCGGCCAAGGTCGCCACAGGCGGCGACACCGCGTTTGACGTCGCCGAATTGCACGCGCCGTTCAGCCACCAGCAGCTGATCCTCACCGAGGCAATCGGTCTGGGCTCGTCGACCAAGATCAACCCGTCAGGCGGCGCGCTGGCCGCCAACCCGATGTTCTCGGCCGGCCTGGAGCGCATCGGCTTTGCAGCCGAGCACATCTTCAACGGCTCCGCGAACCGCGTGCTGGCTCATGCCACGAGTGGTCCTGCGCTGCAACAGAATCTGATTGCCGTCCTGGAGGGCTCGAACTGATGGCCAAGAATCTCGCCGCCGTGCTCGGCACCGGGCAGACCAAGTACGTCGCCAAACGGCTGGACGTGTCGATGAACGGCCTTGTGCGCGAAGCCATCGACCGCGCGCTGGCCGATTCCGGATGCACCATGGCCGACATCGACGCCGTCGTCGTCGGTAAGGCACCGGACTTCTTCGAGGGCGTCATGATGCCCGAGCTGTTCATGGCCGACGCCACGGGCGCCACCAACAAGCCGCTGATCCGCGTGCACACCGCCGGTTCGGTCGGTGGCTCGACCGCGATCGTCGCGGCCAGCCTGGTCAAGTCCGGCAAGTACCGCCGGGTGCTGACCATGGCATGGGAGAAGCAGTCGGAGTCAAACGCCATGTGGGCGTTGAGCATTCCGGTGCCCTTCACCAAGCCCGTCGGCGCCGGCGCGGGCGGCTATTTCGCCCCGCATGTGCGCGCGTACATCCGTCGTTCCGGGGCGCCGAGTCATATCGGCGCGATGGTCGCGGTCAAGGACCGGCTCAACGGCGCCAGGAACCCGCTGGCCCACCTGCACCAGCCCGACATCACCGTCGAGAAGGTGATGTCCTCGCAGATGCTATGGGACCCAATCCGTTTCGATGAAACCTGCCCGTCGTCGGACGGCGCGGCCGCCATGGTCATCGGCAACGAAGAGGTTGCGGACGCCCGTGTCGCCGAGGGCCAGCCCGTGGCCTGGATCCACGCCACCGCGCTGCGCACCGAACCGCTGGCCTACTCGGGCCGCGACCAGGTCAACCCGCAGGCCGGTCGTGACGCGGCCACTGCTCTGTGGCGCGACGCCGGAATCACCAGCCCGATCGACGAGATCGACTGCGCCGAGGTCTACGTGCCGTTCTCCTGGTTCGAGCCAATGTGGTTGGAGAACTTGGGTTTTGCCGCGGAGGGCGAAGGCTGGAAGCTGACCGAGGCCGGCGAGACCGCCATCGGCGGCAGGATTCCGTTCAACGCCTCGGGCGGTGTGCTGAGCTCCAACCCCATTGGCGCGTCCGGCATGATCCGGTTCGCCGAGTCGGCCATTCAGGTGATGGGCAAGGCCGGCGACCACCAGGTCGAGGGCGCGCGCAAGGCGCTGGGCCACGCGTATGGCGGTGGCGCACAGTATTACTCGATGTGGGTCGTCTCCAGCGACAAGCCGGCCAAGTAGTCGTATGAAGTACACCGTCAGCGTGGCGATGGGCCCGATCGAAGACATCGTCGAGATCGCCAAGACCGCCGAAGAGGTCGGGTTCGACGCGATCGCGCTGCCGGACTCGTTGTTCTACATGGAGAAGCAGGCCGCGGACTATCCGTACACCCCGGACGGTTCGCGGATGTGGAACGCCGAGACGCCATGGGTCGATCCGCTGATCGCCGCGGCCGCCATGGGCGCGGTGACGAGCACGATCCGCTTCTACACCAACGTCATGAAGTTGGGGTCGCGGAACCCGCTGCTGCTGGCCCGTCAGGTCGGCTCGGTCGCCAACCTGACGGGCAACCGGTTCGGCTTTGGTGTCGGAATCGGTTGGGCGCCGGAGGAATTCGAGTGGTGTGGCCAGCCGTATGCCAAGCGCGGCGCGCGGGTCGACGAAATGATCGAGGTCATCAAGCTGGTGCTGGCCGGCGGCATGGTCGAATTCCACGGCAAATTCTACGATTTCGAGCGGCTGCAGATGAGCCCCGCGCCGTCGCAGCCGGTCCCGTTCTACGTCGGCGGTCACACCGACGTCGCCCTCAAGCGGGCCGCCACAATCGGCGACGGCTGGACCAGCGCCATGATGACCTGCGACCAGCTCGCCGTCACAGTCACCCAGCTTGACGCCCTGCGCGCCGAATACGGCAGGGCCGACGTGCCTTTCGAGATTCAGGCGGTCTGCATCGACAAGTTCGGGGTCGACGGGCACCGGGAGCTGGCCGCGGCCGGTGTCACCGACAACATCGTCATCCCATGGATTTTCGACGGATTGGCCTTTGACGCACCAGTCGAAAAGAAGAAGGATTCACTCAAGCGGTACGCCGACATCCACATCCACTCCGGCTGGCAGGAATGACATGACAGTTTCCGACCCGAATCATCCGGCACACCTGGCCGGCAAGCGCTCACGCGATGCCGTTGCCGCCCGCGACAAGGAAGCCTGGCTGGCGAATTTCGCCGACGACGCCATCGTGCAAGACCCGATCGGACCGTCGTTCCTCGATCCCGAGGGCAAGGGGCACACCAGCCGGGAAGCCATTTCGGCGTTCTGGGACAAGGCGATTGCGCCGACCGACAAGCTGGAGTTCAACTTCCTGACGACGTACCAGTGCGGCGACGAGGAAGCCAACGTTGGCAGCATCGTGACCAACATCGGCGGGCACGAGTTCAAAACCGAAGGCGTGTTCACCTACCGGGCGAACGAAGCGGGGCAGCTGCTGGCGCTACGCGCCTTCTGGGAAGCTCCGCGCTCGTCATAAGGCCAGAAAGGCCGATCAAAAAACCCAAGACCCCGCGGGTTGCAGGACGAAACCATGGCCACCGTCGGCCTTGTCGATACACGCGGTGATGCCGCCTGGGACGACGCCGCACGTAGCCGTCCCCAGCGTCACCTTCTGGCCGGGAGCCAGCGGGGCGCCACCCGACAGATCGGTCGGACAGTCGCCGCGGTAGCTGCTGATGGCTCCCCGGTTGGCGGTGTAAACCACGGCCACCCCGAAATCGCAGGGCGTGGCTGCATTGGGGTCGATCTTGAGCGTCCGATCCTCGATGCCGGGCACCGGTCCGTAGCAGCGCACCGATGGCGCCAGACCGCCGAGTGCGCCCATGCCGCAGGACAGGCCGTCGGGCGTGGAGAACTTCACCAGCACCCGCGAGGTGCCCTCGTCCGTCGTCTGGTGGGAGTTGGTCTCGACACCGAAGTTCGACAAGTCGGGGAAGTTGGGCGGTTCCGCGGTCGCGGCCGGCGCACCGGCCAGGGCTGTGAGAACACCAGCAACCACCAAGACCGTCCGCTTCATCGGCCCAGTCTGGCACGACCGAACGTCGGCTCGGGCGCTTAGAGCGCTTCCAACCCGGCCAGATACCGCTCAGCCAACTCGCGGTAGGCCTGTGGGTTGGCGTTGATCCACGTCTCGGCGCCGGTCCCGGCGATCGGGCCGCGAATCTTTGCCGGCGATCCCACGACCAGCACTTCATCGGGAATCTTGGTGCCGGCGACCACCAGCGAATGGGCGGCGACCAAGCTGCGCCGACCGATCACCGCGCCGTCGAGCACCGTGCTGTGGTTGGCGATCAGCGCCTCGGCACCGACGTGCGCCCCGTGCACCACACACAGGTGGGCGATGGTCGCGCCCGGCCCGATGTCCACGGGGATTCCCGGCGGGGCGTGCAGCACCGAGCCGTCCTGGACGTTCGCACCGTTGCGGATGACGATCGGCGCGTAGTCGCCGCGCAGAACCGCGTTGAACCACACGGATGCCCCGGCCTCGACACGGACGTCGCCGATCAAGGTGGCGGTGGGGGCGATGAAGGCCGTGGGGTCGACGACCGGACTCCGGCCCTCGAAGGAGTAAAGCGGCATGACATAGATATACCGCAGGTCGGGAAGCTTGCATTGCGCTCCACCCCGAAAAAACTGTAACGTGTTCTAGTTACTAGGCACAGATTGGGAGGCCAAGGTGAGCACCGAAACCGCGGGGGTTCGCGAGATCGATACCGGCGCGCTGCCGGACCGCTTTGCCCGTGGATGGCACTGCGTGGGTCCTGTGAAGAACTTCCTG